>CACJEG010000001.1 GCA_902592375.1 uncultured Pelagibacteraceae bacterium
TTTTAAAACTTTTATTTCTTACTCTTTTATCTATGTCAGTGACAGCATATATAACCTCTGAAATTTTTGATTTAATTATCGCATCAGTACATGGTGGTGTTAATCCATGATGACAACATGGTTCTAAAGTAACATACATTTTTGAGCCTTCTAATTCTTCAAAACTATTTTTAATCGCATTAAATTCAGCGTGTGGTCTTCCCTTTAATGAGGTTTGTCCTATGGAGATAATTTTATCATTTTTGACAATAACACAGCCTACTGAAGGGTTTGATCCGGTCTGTCCATGACGAGATTTAGCCAAGTCCAGGGCTAATTCCATATAAAATTTATCTTTTGATGAAAATTTATCTTTTTTTGTAGACATCAAGCTTGTCCACGAATTGTACAAAATCTTTTTCTTCTCTAAAGTTTCTATATACAGATGCAAATCTTACGTATCCAACTGGGTCTAAATCTTTTAATCCATCCATGACCATTGTCCCAATTGTATTTGTCGATATCTCTCCTTGTCCTAGTTCTTCAAGAGATCTTGAAATGTTACTGATGAATTTTTCTATTGTAGCCGTATCTATTGGTCTTTTTTTTAGAGCTATGTAGATAGATTTAGATAATTTATCTCGATCAAATGATGACTTTCTTCCATTTTTTTTTACAACCATCAATTCTCTAAATTGAATTCTCTCAAAAGTAGTAAATCTTTCACCACATATGCATAATCTTCTTCTTCTTATTGCGGTACCATCTTCAGTTGGACGTGAGTCTACAACAGATGTATCACCTTTTTTTTCACATGGACAAATCATTTACTAAAGGTTCTTATATATCGGAAATGAAGAAGTTAAAGAAATAACTTCATTTTTTACTTCGTTTTCTATTTTGCTGTTATCTGTTGGGTTTTCAGATAAACCTTTAAGTGTTTTTGTTATTAGTTCACCTACTGTTTTAAACTCATTTAAACCAAATCCACGAGTTGTGGCTGCTTGAGTTCCTAATCTTATTCCAGATGTAATCATGGGTTTTTCTGTATCAAATGGAATACCATTTTTATTACATGTAATGTTTGCTCTAGATAAACTTTCTGCCGCGAGATTTCCTTTCACATTATAAGGTCTCAAATCAACCAACATCAAATGTGTATCTGTTCCATCTGAATAAATTTTAAATCCATTATTTTTTAAAGTTTCTGCTAACATTTTTGCGTTTGCTAAAACAGATTTAATATAATCTTGAAATTCTGGTTGTAGCGCTTCAAGAAAGCCAGCTGCTTTTGCAGCAATAATATGCATTAAAGGTCCACCTTGATAACCAGGAAAAACAGCTGTGTTAAATTTTTTAGCAAGTTCTTCGTGATTAGTTAAAATTATTCCTCCTCTTGCACTTCTAAAAACCTTATGAGTTGTTGAAGTAACCACATGAGCATAGTCACAAGGATTTGGATATCCTTTACCTGCAACTAATCCTGAAAAATGAGCCATATCAACCATTAAGTATGCCCCAACTTTATCTGCAATCTCTCTAAATCTTTTAAAGTCAATTACTCTAGAGTAAGCACTTCCACCCGCAATGATTAGTTTAGGCTTATGTTCTAATGCAAGTTTTTCAACATTATCATAATCTATCAGCTCGGATTCTTTGTCTACATCATAGCCCACAGCATTAAACCACTTACCGGACATTGAAATTTTTAATCCATGAGTAATGTGACCACCTGAATTTAAACTCATGCCCATAAATGTGTCACCCGGGCTTAACAAAGCTAAAAATACAGCTCCATTGGCTTGTGCACCTGAATGTGGTTGAGCATTTGCAAATTTACAATTAAATAATTTTTTTAATCTTTCAATGGCAAGGTTTTCTGCTACATCAACATGCTCGCAACCATTATAATATCTTTTACCAGGATAACCTTCGGTATATTTATTAGTTAAAACTGATCCTTGTGCTTCTAATACTGCTTGAGATACTATATTTTCAGACGCAATTAGCTCAATATGTTGTTGCTGTCTGATTAATTCATCTTTAATAGCTTTATAAAGATCAGGATCTTTTACAGATAAACTATCCTCAAAAAAACTTTTATAACTATCATTTAAATAATTTTTTTCACTCGACATAATTATATTTTCTTAACCCTTCTTGAGTGTCTTCCACCCTCAAATTTTGTATTTAAAAAAACACTTACAAATTTCAAAGCATTTTTTTTGGTTATCAACCTTGATCCTAATGTAATGATGTTTGCATCGTTATGCAATCTGGATAATTTCGTTGATTTTAGATTAAAACATTGTGCTGCGCGAATATTTTTATGCTTATTTGCCGCAATATTCATGCCAGTCCCAGATCCACACACTAAAATGCCAACATGAGTCTTATTAAGTTTTACTCTTTTAGCAACTTTATGAGCATAGTCGGGATAATCAACACTGCTATTATCTTTAGGACCAAAATCTTCAAATTTTATATTTTTATTTCTTAAGTAATCTTTGATTTGTTCTTTTAATTTAAATCCAGCGTGATCTGACGAAATAAATATTTTTCTCAAATTAATTAAATTTGTAATCTAAAACACAAGCAACTAAATGTATTCTATTCTCTTCTCCACCATTAAATGCATTGTGATACTTAGTGTTGTTTGTAACCCATACCGAACCATCTGCAGGCATATGTTTTGCAACATTATCAATTACCATTAAACAACCAGGGTTTGTTATAATTGGTATATGCAATCTTGGTTCAGGATCTCTATGCCAACTTAAAGTTGATCTTGGCTCTTTTAAAAGAATTCTTACTCTTCCAAGTTTATATTTTTTTGAAAGAACATCATAAACCTCTTTAAAATATGTGTTCTCATAGTCTTTAATAAATTCTGAGTAAGATGCTTCATCAATCATTTCATCTCTAGAAACTTCTTTTCCAGATTTATCAGGTTTAGTCCAGTATACTCCACGAGCTTTATTGCCTTTGATTGAATCTGGATCACCAGGTATTTGGGTTAATGATATAGCTCCAAAGTGAGTAACACCTGCATCTTCAAATTTTTTAATCTTAACTATTTGGTGATATGCTTCTTGTAATTTTTCTATATCAAACTTAATTTCTTGTTTCTGGAAATCACTGAAGTCTAAAATTCTATCTTGCTTTTTGACATTTAAGTCTACAACTTTTGAATTTTCTGTCGCCATCGAGATTGCTTTGTACCTTTTTTATTGTATATGTGTATATTACATTTGTCGCAATTTGAAAGTAAATTAAAACATGATTATTGGAAAATACCCCGGTCTTAGACTTAGAAGAGGAAGAAAACAATCATGGTCTAGAAGGCTAATTCAGGAAAATACATTAAGTCCTAACGACTTTATATTACCAATTTTTTTGATCGAAGGTTCTAACAAAAAACAAGAGATTTTGACAATGCCAGGTGTATACAGATATACAATTAACAGATTAAGCCAAATAGTAGATCGAGCTATAAAATTAGGAATACCGATGATAGCTCTTTTCCCTAAAACTCAAAATTCAAAAAAAGATGAATTGGGAACAGAATCACTGAATGAAAAAAATTTAGTTTGCAGAGCAATTCAAGAAATCAAAAAAAGATACAAAAATCAAATCGGTATAATGTGCGATGTAGCTTTAGATCCTTACACATCACATGGTCATGATGGTTTGATCAAGTCTAACACTATATTAAATGACGAAACAATTGAGATTTTAATTAATCAGTCATTACTACAAGCTGAGATGGGTTGTGATGTACTGGCTCCTTCAGACATGATGGATGGTAGAATAGGAAAAATAAGAAAAGCTTTAGATAAAAATAAATTTCAAAATGTTCAAATATTATCGTACGCTGCAAAATATGCTTCAAGCTTTTATGGACCTTTTAGAGATGCAGTCGGATCTAAAGGTTCTTTAAAAGGAGACAAAAAAACTTATCAGATGGATTATAGAAATTCTGATGAAGCTTTAAGAGAAGTCGCATTAGATATTAAAGAAGGTGCTGATATGGTAATGGTTAAACCAGGTATGCCCTACTTAGACATAATAAAATCAATTAAAGAAAAATTTAAATTACCTGTATTTGCCTATCAAGTATCAGGAGAATACAGCTTAATTGAAACAGCTATAACAAAAAAATTAATTAATAAAGATGCTATATATGAAAGCTTAGTTGCTTTTAAGAGAGCTGGTGCCAATGCTATAGTAAGTTATTACGCTGATAGAATTGATAAAATAATAAAATAATTATTTTAACGTATTTAAGAATAACAACCTGCTATTTGGATAATTTAAATTATTTGGTCTTAATATAGTTTTATCCAAATAATCGCCTACTAATTTCAAACCATTCAATAAAGTGCCGAGATCATTAACTTCTATATCTTTTTCAATCAAAAAATTAGGTACATATTTTTTTTCATTAAAAGAACTTGCATAATATACAGTTTTGTTACCTTCTAAATCTTTTTCAACTAAATTTTCAAGAGCTAAGTCATATCCTAATATTTTAAGTAGCTCTAATTCCCAAAATATATATTTTTTTATCCAATCTTTTTCTTTTAAAATTAAAAATAAATTTTGAATTATAAAATAAACTTTATCGTTAGATTGAGACTCTGCTGTCAATATTTTAATCAAATTCATTGCGGATGTAATACAAGACAACTTTTGTTTATGATCAAAATATAATGGGGTATAGGCATTTAAAATTTCAATTTTAAAATAACCTATTCTGTTTTCATTTTTAGAATTATAATTAACATGGAGTTTATTACCAATTTGAAGATAATTTTTAATTTTTTTTGAAGTACCGCCAAATATAATTCCAGATATCTTTCCTTTATCTTTTGTAAATAATTCAGCAATTAATGAATTTTCATTATATCTATTTTTACTTATTAAAAATCCTTCGTCTGACCAATTCATTTTTTATTTATATTTTTTAAACATTCTATAGCAGCATTTTGTTCAGCTTCTTTCTTTGATTTTCCAGTAGCTATGAAATATTTTGTATTGGGCAATTTTACTCCAACTTTGAATATAGGTTTGTGTCTAGGGCCTGTATTTGAAATTAATTTATAAGTAGGTAATTTTTTAAAATTTTTTAAAGTTAATTCTTGTAACTTTGTTTTTGCATCTATTTCGGTAACTACACTTTTTTCAATATGATCTTGCCACAAGTTTAAAATTGTTTTTTCAACTATTGTAAAACCTTTATCAAGATAAATAGCACCAATTAATGCTTCACAGCTATCAGATATAATTTTGTCCTCAATTTTTATTTTTTTATTGTTGGGGTTAAATGTTTTAACATAACTAGCTAAATTGATTTTTCTTGCTATATCCAGACAAGTTTTTTTATTAACTAGCGATGCAAATTTTTTATCAAGAATACCCTCTTTTTCTCCTGGATAAATTTCTAAAAGTTTTTTTGCTATGACTAAACCAAGAACTCTATCACCCAGAAACTCTATCTTTTCATTATTTTCATTTGGATTAAAGCTTTTATGTGTGAGGGCTTGAACAAGTAGATCTTTATTTTTAAATTTTACATCAATTTTTTTTTCTAAACTTTGATAGTTAATTTTCATTAATTAATTTTATTAAAGGTTCTATTAAATCTTATTGACTTATTCCATTTCCAAAATTCAATAAAACTTCCTATTCTTTTATCTGAAGAGAAAAATATAAATTGAGCTTTTCCTACTAAATTATCTTTATGTACATATCCAACACTTGTTAAGTACCTGCTATCTTTAGAACAGTCTCTGTTATCTCCTAAAAAGAAATAATGATCTTTTGGTACAGTAAACACATCAGAATTTTGATAGGTGTAATCTTTTAAATAAACAGTATGAAATTTTTTACCATTTGAAAGTTTTTCTTCAAATCTATAAACATCAATACTTTTGTTGCCACAGAAAATTGTAGTTTTGTTATTAATTTTAGATTTAAGAATTTCAGAATTATTTAAATATAAATTAGAGTCTATAAATTGAATTTTATCACCAGGTAAACCAATTAATCTTTTAATGTAATCTGTTCGATTATCTGCTGGGGTTTTAAATACAATTACATCACCTCTTTCCGGACTACTAAACATAATTCTTTTATTTAATATTGGAGGACTAAAAGGAAATGAATGTTTGCTATATCCATAGGTATATTTTGTTACAAACAACCTATCACCTACTAATAAAGTAGGTTCCATGGATGATGATGGAATATAAAATGGTTGTACTAAAAGCGATCTAATTATAACTGCAATTATTAATGCATAAATTAAAGTTTTTATATTTTCTGAAAAAAAATTTTTATCTAATTTCATGATGTCTGAATAATTGCAAATGCAGTTGAATGATTTTTTTCATCCGAAATTGATAAAAAACATTTAAAATTTTTGATTTTAAAGTTCTTTTGTACAATTTTTGTAATTTTTTTATTTTTAACGTAATAAGGCTTTCCCTTTTTGTCATTAACAACTTCTATATCTTTAAAATTTAAATTCATACGAAAACCTGTGCCAAGAGCTTTAGAAAATGCTTCTTTTGCAGCAAATCTCTTCGAAAAAAAAGCTACTTTATTGTTTGCAGTATTAGATTGTTTCAATTCTTTAGATGAGTAAATTCTTTTTTTAAATAAAGGATTTTTAATCGATTTTTGAATTCTTTTATTTTCAACAATATCAACTCCAATACCAAGAATTTTCATTTATTTTTTTATAATTTTTTTAAAGTTTTTAATTACTTTTGAAAGTCCATCAAATATTGACTCTCCGATTATAAAATGTCCAATATTATACTCCTCAATATCTATTATTTTTGTTAACATTTTGGTGGTTTTATAATTTAAACCATGACCAGCATGAACTTCTAAATTTAAACTTGATGCCAATTTTGCACTTTTTTTAATTCTGTTAAATTCACTAGAATAATTTTTTTTTGATTTAACTAGGTTTGCTAGTTTTCCAGTATGTATTTCAATACAATCAGCATTTAATTTTTTAGCAAGTCTAATGTCATTTGGGGAAGGATTAATGAATAAACTTGTTCTTATCTTTGCTTTTTTAAATTTTTTAATTATTTTCTCTAACTTATTAAGATTGTTTTTTATATTTAAACCTCCCTCGGTAGTAATTTCTTTTCTATTTTCTGGAACTAAACAGATAAAATTTGGTTTTATCTTAAGTGCTTTATTAACAATTTCTTCGTTCATAGAAATTTCAAGGTTTACAGGCACATTTCTTAAACCACAGATTTTTTTTGCATCAATATCATTTATATGTCTTCTATCTTCTCTTAAATGAATTGTTACAGAATCCGCTCCATAACTAATAACTTTTTTAGCTGCGTATAGTGGGTCTGGATGTTTCTCTCCACGAGCGTTTCGTAAAGTTGCGATATGATCTATATTTACACCTAACCTTTTCACTTAATAAATCTGCTTCCTGGGGTTGTTATTGGTATAGATTTAAGTTCTGGTGGTAATTTATTTGCTTTAAAAGTTGGAACATCAATTTTTAAATGAGATGTTATTACAGTTTTTATTTTTAAAGATTGTTTGGTTGATCGATCAATAATAGATGCAAATCCAATTAATTTTGCTTTTGATTTTTTAATCAATTTAACACACTCTAAACTTGATTTTCCTGTAGTGATTACATCTTCTATAATTAATACTCTTGCTCCTTTTTTAATATTGAATCCTCTTCTGAGAGTAAATTTACCATTTACTCTTTCACAAAAAATTGTTTCTTTTTTGAGCAATTTTCCAATTTCATATCCAATAATTACTCCTCCCATTGCAGGAGCTAGTATTAAATCAATTTTTTTAAATTTTTTTTTAATTTTATTGGCTAAAGATTTACAAATTTTATCAGCTAAATTAGGGAAACTTAAGAGTTTTGCACACTGTATATATTTTGAAGAATGTAGACCTGAGGATAGAACGAAGTGACCTTCTAATAATGCATTAGTTTTTTTTAAAATATTTAAGGATTTTTTGTGTGAAAGCATTTCTTTTTTCTTCGTGTCTAATTATCTTAAATTTTATACTCTTTTGTTTTAGCTCTGCAATAAAATTAGTAAAATTCTTAAGGTTTCTAATAATTAATTTAAATTTAAAATTAATATAATTGGGATTTTTACCAACCATTTCTAAGCTCGATATATTTAATTTGTGACTTCCAATGAGTGAGCTTATATCTCCTAATTGACCTGGCTTATCAGGTAATGACATCCATAGAGTGGTATTATATTTTTTTGTTTTTTCCTCTTTTTGCTCTCCTTTATCATGCCAATATCTTCTTATTGCTGCTCTAGCTTTACCTGTTTTAGTAGTTGGTATCCAGTGAAGTGATGGTGAATTATTTTTAGATGTTATTATATTTACTCGATCACCATTTCTTAAAATAGTTTGTAATTCGCTTTTGTTTCCATTAATTTCACAACCAACTGCTGAATTACCAATTTTAGTATGAACAGCATATGCAAAATCTATAGCAGTTGCATCTTTAGGTAATTTTATAACTGAACCTTTTGGTGTAAAACAAAATACGTTTTCTTGAAACATTTGTAGTTTTGTATACTCATATGAATCTTCAGGGTTTTCATTTTTTTCTATAATCTCAACAAGATCTTTTAACCAATCATACTCCTTCCAACTTAAAGAATTAAATTTTTCAGAAGATTTATACTGCCAATGAGATGCGACACCTCTTTCTGCAAATTCATGCATTTCATGTGTTCTAATTTGAATTTCTATTGGTTTTTTATTTGAACCAATTACAGAAGTATGAATAGATTTATAACCATTGATTTTTGGAGATGAAATATAATCTTTAAATTTCCCTGGTATGCAATTCCATTTTTTATGAAAAATCCCGAGAGTTTTGTAACAATCATCTACGTTTTTTAAAATTATCCTAAATCCAATAATGTCTGTTATTTGTTCAAGTGAAACTCTTTTTTTTTGGACCTTTCTCCAAATTGAAAAAGGTGTCTTTTCTCTACCATGTATTTCAGCATTAATTTCATTATCATTTAAGATTTCACTTAACTCAAAAGATTGTTCTTCGAACAAATCTTTTCTGTCTAATTTTATTTCATCAAGCCTTTTTTTTATTAATTTTCTTGCATCATTATTTAAAATTTCAAAAGATAAATCCTCAAGCTCGTCTCTTATTCTGTGCATTCCCATTCTATCAGCTAATGGCGCATAAATTTCCATAGTTTCTTGAGCTATTCTTTTTCTTTTATCCTCTTTAGTAATCGCTTTAATGGTTCTCATGTTATGTAGTCGATCAGCAATTTTAACTAGCAGAACTCTAATGTCTTTTGATGTTGCTAAAATTAATTTTCTGAAATTCTCAACTTTAGAATTAGCTCCTGCTGAATTTTCAAACGCTGAAATTTTCGTTACACCGTCTACTAAATCAGCAACCTCATCACCAAATTCTTGTTTGATAGTTTCATAAGTTGCAAAAGTATCTTCTATAGTGTCATGCAATAGACCAGTTGTAATTGTAGCGCTATCTAATTTTAATTCAGTTAAAATATTTGCAACCTCAATTGGGTGAACAGAATAAGGATCACCCGAAGCTCTTTTTTGACTCTTATGTGCTTTAACAGCAAAATTATATGCTTTATCCAATTTTTCAGGATTAAGAAATTTATTATAATCCTTAACTTTATTTATAAGTTCATTTGAATTAAGCATAATTGATATTATACCATTAAATCAAATTTGTTTAATAGATCTAATGTCTCTATCAGGAAGCAGAGAAATCAAGGTTTTAACATCAATTTGTTTATCAGGATGAGTCCAATTCTTTTGAATCTCAAATAATGGAAATAATACAAAGTTTCTTTTGTGCATCATTTTATGAGGTAAATTAATCTTAGAATTTTTTCTTGATACCAAATTATTAAAATCGATTATATCTAAGTCACATGTACGAGGTGCATTTTTTTTTGCTTTCTTTCTACCTAATTGATTTTCTATAGATTTACATATTTTTAATAGTTCTTGAGGGTTGTAATAACATTTTAATTTTATAATTATATTTAAGAACTTAGGATTTCGTGGGTCCGGCCAGGAAGGAGTTTCATAATAACTAGATACCGAGAGAACATCTAAGTTATGTTCTGCTAATAAAAATTTTGCTTTTTCTATATTTGTTTTTCTTATACCTAAATTTGAACCTATTCCTAAAAAAACAATTTTAGCTTGATTTTCTAATATATCTTGCCTTTTCACGATTCCAATCTCTACTTTTTTTTGTTGCTCTTTTATCATATTGCTTTTTTCCTTTTGCAACAGCTAGTTCTATTTTAGCCTTTCCTTTTTTGAAATACATTTTTGTTGGAACTAATGTGAAACCATCTCTTTGCATTTTACCTATCAATTTATTTATTTCTTTTTTATTAAGAAGCAATTTTCTATCATCGGTTGGATTATGATTAGAGTAACTGGCTTGCTTGTATGGAGATATGTGTGAATTAATTAAAACAATTTCACCTCCCTTTTCAACAGCATAAGACTCAGCGATATTCACCTTGCCCTCTCTTACTGATTTAATCTCTGATCCTTTTAAAACAATTCCAGCTTCAAAAAGATCTTCAAAAAAATAATTAAAACTAGCTTTTCTATTTAAACAAATGATTTTCAAACCAGGATTGGTTTTTTTGTTCATTAAATTAACTTAGCAGACTGAAGAGCTTTTTTTACAATTTCTTTTGTTGTGTCTGTTACTTTTACAAGTGGTAGTCTTACATTGTCATCACAAAGTCCTAAAAGTTTTGCAGCATATTTTACAGGACTAGGATTGCTCTCAACAAACATTGAGTGATGAACTGGTTGTAATATTTTATCTAATCTTTCTGCTTCTTTCATTTCATTATCGGTGTCTGATTTGGAGAATTTTTGAAAATCTGAACAAAGTTTAGGTGCAATATTAGCTGTTACACTAATAGTGCCTACCCCACCACGTTTATTAAATTCAAAAGCATTATCATCATTACCTGTTAATTGAATAAAATCTTTGCCCATTTTTTCAAGTGTCTGATTAACTCTATCTAAATCACCCGTTGCATCTTTAACACCAACTATATTTTTTAATTCATAGAGTCTGGCCATGGTATCAACTGACATATCAATCACAGATCTGCCAGGAATATTATAAATTATAATTGGAATGCCACACTTGTCATTAATTGCTTTGTAATGTTGATACAAGCCTTCTTGAGTTGGTTTATTGTAATAGGGTGTAACTATCAAAGCGCCGTTAGCTCCTGCTTTTTCTGCATGTGTTGTTAAAGAAATAGCCTCCTCAGTTGAGTTGGAACCCGTACCAGCAATAACTGGAATTTTTCCATTACTTTCTTTTATACATAAATCTATTACTCTTTGATGCTCATCATGACTTAACGTAGGGGATTCACCTGTTGTACCAGCCGGCACAAGTCCATTAGTACCATTATCGATGTGGAAATGGATTAATTTTATATATGCTTCCTCATCTAGACCATTATTTTTAAATGGTGTAATTAAAGCAACATTTGATCCTTTGAACATAAATACTTATAACATAGTTTAAAGATTCATATACTAAAAGATTATGCTCAAAAAAATATTATTTTTAGGTTTCACTGTATCAATATTAATGTTTTCAAATAATCTCTTTGCCGAAATCAATTCACTCGTACCCTTAAAGAAACCTGTTTTGAGTAAAGAAGAAATTCAAAAAAAAATATCTATAAATATTCTTAAACCTTTAAAGAAACCCTCAAAAACCAAAGAAATTAAAATCGAAGAAGTTATTGTTAAAAAAGAGCTGGTTTTAAAAGAAAAAAAATTAAGTTTTAAAATACCAAAGAAAAAGCCAACAGTAGCTGGCGCTAGCACAGCTAAGAATGTAAAGATTTCAAGATATTATAGTAAAAAAGACTTCGGGTTAGCTAAAAAAGCTATTTCAGAAATGCAGAAAAGTAAATGGACATCTGCACTTAAAATAGCAAAGAAGGCAAAAGACAACTCAATTTATAATTTTATACAATGGAGACATCTTTTAACGTCTGGTAATCAAGCATCTTTTTACGAATATCAAGTTTTTTTAAATAAGAATTCAGATTATCCTAGAATAGGCAGAATTAGATATCTAGCTGAACACAAACTATCAACAGAAAGTGTTTCTCCTAAAAAAATAATAAATTGGTTTGGAGAAAAAGATCCATTAAGTGGTTATGGAAAAATGATTCT
This sequence comes from uncultured Pelagibacteraceae bacterium, assembly GCA_902592375.1. GTDB lineage: Bacteria > Pseudomonadota > Alphaproteobacteria > Pelagibacterales > Pelagibacteraceae > Pelagibacter. Next base: position 12,262 of record CACJEG010000001.1, read on the forward strand.
TGGAGAAAGTTATATTTTGGTTGGAGACAAAAGCAAGGGTACTAAACTAATAAAAGAAGGCTGGATAACAGCAGATTTATCTAAAAACGAATTAAAATATTTTAGAAAAAAATTTAAAAAATATTTAAATGCAGATGACTATATCAAACGAGCTGATTATTTGGCTTGGAACGGAGATCGTTGGGATTTACAAAGATTAATAAGGTATCTGCCAAAAGATTACGAACTTCTATATAATGCAAGACATCTTTTAATGAGTAAAGGCTATGGAGTTGACCAAGCAATAACAAATGTACCTGAAAAATTTAAGAATGATGCTGGGTTAAACTATGATCGATTGAAATGGAGAAGAAAAAAAGGACGTGTAGATTCTTCAGCTGAAATATTATTGAAAATAAGAAATGATAAAGAGTATTTAGTTAGACCTGATAAATGGTGGAAAGAAAGAGAAATTATTTCAAGAGCATTGCTTTATAAAAAGAAATATGAAGTTTCATATAAAATTTCAAGTAATCATGGAATGACTGAAGGATCTGAATATGCAGCTGCTGAATGGATGAGTGGATGGATAGCATTAAGTTTTTTAAACGACCCTTTGACTGCTAAAAATCATTTTAAAAATTTTTATGAGAATGTTAGTTATCCAATAAGTTTATCTAGAGGTGCGTATTGGCTTGGAAGAGCATATGAAAAAATAGGTGAAAGAGAACAATCAAATAATTGGTATAGAGAGGCTACAAAATACTTAACCACTTATTATGGTCAACTAGCTTTTTTAAAATTAAATCCAAATGGTAAATTTGAGTTAGATAAAGACATGGAAATTGATCCAAAATATAGGATTCAATTTTTTAATAAAGAGCTTGTAAAAATATCTTATCTTCTCGATGAATTGAAGAAAGATAAATATACAAAACATATTTTAAGACATTTAGCTAATGATAATATAGCAAAAGGTAGTGAGGTTTTGGCTGCAGAATTAGCTACAAGCATAAATAGATATGACTTTGCAATTCAAGTTTCAAAAATTGCGTCTTATCAAAAAAGATTTCATAATAAGTATAATTACCCAATAATTAGTACTCCTAAATATATTAATAAAAGAAAAATTCCAGAAAGTGCTTTGATCTTATCTATAATTAGACAAGAAAGTGAATTTGATTTGGAGGCCAATAGTCATGCTGGTGCAAAAGGACTAATGCAATTAATGCCATACACTGCAAAATTAGTTTCAAAACAAGCTAAACTTCCTTATTCAAAATCAAGATTAACCACAGATCCAGAATACAATATCAATTTAGGTTCACATTATATTGCAGGTTTAATTCTACAATATGATGGTGCTTACCCTTTTGCAGTCGCTGCATATAATGCTGGACCTAATAGAGTTAAATATTGGAAAAAAATAAATAAAGACCCACAAAAAAAACAAGTTGATTATGTTGATTGGGTTGAATTAATAAAATTTAGAGAAACAAGAAATTACGTTCAGCGTGTAATGGAAAATTATAATGTCTATAGATATATTTTGGAACAACGTCCTGTGACCATGAAAAATTTTTTTATAGATCAGCCTCTATTTTAATGGCGGAAGAGGAGGGATTCGAACCCTCGGTACAAGTTTCCTCGCACGGTCATTTAGCAAACGACTGGTTTCAGCCTCTCACCCACTCTTCCATATGACATTGTGTATTAAGCGATTGTATTGAAAATTCAATATATATAAAGTAATTATTCAATTATTATGAGAAATAAGTACTCGGTATTTTCGTTAATCAAAAATGCTCTTTCATATCATGAAAATTGGCAAAGAGCGTGGAAAGATCCTGCTCCTAAAAAAGAGTACGATGCGGTTATTGTTGGTGGTGGTGGACACGGATTAGCAACAGCCTACTATTTAGCAAAAAAACACAATATGAATAATATTGCTGTTGTCGAGAAAGGTTGGATTGGTGGAGGTAATACTGGTCGGAATACTACAATTATTAGATCAAATTATTTATGGGACGCCAGTGCAGGATTATATGATCATGCATTAAAAATTTGGGAAGGTTTATCTCAAGAACTAAACTACAATGTAATGTTTAGTCAAAGAGGTGTAATGAACCTAGCGCATAATTTACAAGATGTTAGAGATTTAAAAAGACGAACACATGCAAATAGACTAAATGGAATTGATGCAGTTTACTTAAGTACCGAAGAGGTAAAAAAGTTTTGTCCAATTATAAATACATCACCAGATATTAGATATCCTGTTTTAGGAGGAACTTTGCAACGAAGAGCTGGTACAGCAAGACATGATGCTGTTGCTTGGGGATATGCTAGAGGAGCCGACGCAATGGGTGTTGATATAATTCAAAATTGTGAAGTTAAAGGAATAAAAAGAAATGGAGATAGCGTTGAAGGAATAGAAACAACTAAAGGATTTATTAAAACTAAAAAAATTGGTGTAGTTGCAGCTGGTCATTCTAGCGTAATAGCTAATATGGCTGGTCTAAGACTTCCACTTGAAAGTAAACCTTTACAAGCTTTAGTTTCTGAACCTGTAAAACCAATTATTGATACAGTTGTAATGTCTAACGCAGTGCATGCTTATGTCAGTCAATCTGACAAAGGAGAATTGGTCATTGGTGCTGGAACGGATGATTATGTTTCTTATACTCAAAAAGGTAGTCATCAAATAGTTGAAGGAACATTAAATGCTATTTTAGAATTATATCCAATTTTCAGTAGAATGAGAATGTTAAGACAATGGGGAGGAATAGTAGATATTTGTCCTGACGCTAGTCCAATTTTAAGTAAAACTTCAATTAAAGGATTATACTTTAATTGTGGTTGGGGTACTGGAGGATTTAAAGCTACACCTGGATCTGGAGATTTATTTGCTCATACTATTGCAAACGATGAACCTCACAAACTTAATGCTGCATTTAATTTAAATAGATTTGTAAGCGGTGACCTTGTTGATGAACATGGTGCTGCAGCGGTTGCACATTAATGTTTTTAATAAACTGTCCATACTGTGGAGAACGAGATCAGCAAGAATTTAAGGCTGGTGGTGAAGCTCATATTGAAAGACCTAAACAACCAACAGAATTAAGTGATGATGAATGGGCAGAATATTTATTTATGAGAAAAAATATTAAAGGTATTCAATTTGAAAGATGGAACCATGTACATGGTTGTCGTAAATGGTTTAATATGGTTAGAGATACTTCTAACGACGAAATAAAAGCAATTTACAAAATGGGTGAAAAACCACCTGCTTAATAAAATGACTAAAAACTTAAGAGTAAAATCTAGCGAGTATATTGATGAAACAAATAGAATATCTTTTAAATTTAATGGTAAAACTTACCATGGATTTAAAGGTGATACTTTAGCATCAGCATTACTCGCAAACGATGTTCATTTAGTTGGAAGAAGTTTTAAATATCATAGACCAAGAGGAATTATGACGTCCGGTTCTGAAGAACCAAATGCTATAGTTCAAGTTAATCCTGGCACAAACAGAACAGAACCTAATGTTAGAGCAACAGAAGTCGAGATTTATGAGGGTTTAGAGGCATCCAGTCAAAATTGTTGGCCAAGTGTAGAATTTGATATTGGTGGAATAAACAATTTTCTCTCCCCTTTTTTTCCAGCAGGTTTTTATTACAAAACATTTATGTGGCCTGCTAGTTTCTGGGAGAAATATGAATTTTTCATACGACACTCAGCCGGTTTAGGAAAATCACCAACATCAAATGACCCTGACATTTATGACCACCGAAATATTCACTGTGATGTATTGGTTGTAGGTGCAGGTATATCTGGAATACTAGCAGCAAAAAATGCTGCTAAAAATAATTTTAAAACTTTGTTAGTTGATGAAAAAAATGAACTTGGTGGCTCAACTATTTTTGAAAATAACAAATTTAACAAAATTGATAATAAAACTCCTTCTGAATGGTTAAAAAAAGAAATAGAGGAGCTTAAAAATATTAAAAATCTTGAAATTAAAACTAGAACAAGTGTAGCTGCTTATCATCAATATAATTATCTTTTGGCTAGAGAAAATCTAACTGATCATTTAGAAGCAAAAGATAAAACAAATAAAATCAGACAAAGACTTCTGAAAATTAGAGCAAAGAAAGTTATTTTGGCCACAGGTGCTTTAGAAAGACCCTTGATATTTAATAATAATGATAGACCGGGAATAATGCTTTCATCTGCTATTAAAAAATACAGTGAATTTTATGGAGTTGCTTGTGGTAGTAAAAATGTATTTTTTACTAATAATGATAGTGCTTACGAAAGTGCTTTGTCACTATATAACAAAGGTATAAATGTTGAGGCAATTATTGATATAAGAGAACAATCTGAAAGTAAAATTGTTAAAAAAGTAAAAGAAGCAGGTATTAAAGTTTACTGGTCACATACGATTGTTGATACAGCTGGATACAAAAGATTAAATGGTATTTCAATCATGAAACTATCTAATGATGGTACTTCAGTGACTGGAAGTAAAATTTCTATTTCATGTGATTGCTTAGGAGTTGCTGGTGGTTGGACACCTGCTGTACATTTATATACACAATCAGGTAGTAAACTAAAGTTTGATGAGGAAAAACAAATTTTCTTACCAAATCAGAATACATCCCAACAAATAAGTGTAGGATCTTGTGGTGGAGATTTTAAAATTGATGAAATCATTAAAAATTTAAATCAAAAGCTTAAAGATAATCTAAATATTAAAGAAACAGATTTAGATAATATTAAAGTTGAGATCGATCAGGAAAATTCAAAAAGAAATATTTGGTTACTTCCTTCTGATAAACCTTTAGGTAAAACTAAACCATTTGTAGATTATCAAAACGATGCAACAGCTAAAGATATCAAATTAGCATTAAGAGAAGGTTTTAGATCTATTGAGCATGTAAAAAGATACACAACTACTGGAATGGGTACGGATCAAGGTAAACTAGGAAATATGCATGCATTGGGAATAATTGCAGATACAGCTGGTGTTAAAATGGGAGAATTAGGAACTACTACATTTAGACCTCCTTACACACCATTAACATTTGGAACTATTGTAGGTCGAAATGTTGGAAAGTTTTTTGATATTTTTAGAAGAACGCCAATTAATGATTGGCATGTTGAAAATAAAGCTGAATTTGAAAATGTCGGTCAATGGAAGAGAGCTTGGTACTACCCTATTAATGGAGAAACAATGCATCAAGCAGTTCAAAGAGAAAGTAAAGCTGCAAGAGAAAGTGCTGGTATACTAGATGCCTCTACTCTTGGTAAAATTGATATTCAAGGAAGTGATGCTTCTGAATTTTTAAATAGAGTTTATACAAATGCTTGGTCAAAATTAGCAGTAGGAAAATGTAGATATGGGCTAATGCTAAATGAAGATGGTATGGTTTATGATGATGGAGTTACAACAAGATTAGGTGAAAATCATTACATTATGACCACAACAACTGGTGGAGCAGCAAATGTTTTAGGTAAACTTGAAGACTATCTTCAAACAGAATGGCCTGAGCTTGATGTTTATTTAACCTCTGTAACAGATCATTATGCTACAGCTAGTTTATGCGGACCTAATAGTAAAAATATTCTTAAAAAAATAATTCCTGATTTAGATTTATCAGATGAAAACTTTCCTCATATGTCATTCAAAGAGGCTCATATCGGTAATATCCAATGCAGAATAATGAGAATTAGTTTTACTGGAGAACACAGCTACGAAATAAATGTTCAAGCAAGTTATGGAAAAGATTTATGGGAAAAGTGTATAGAGGCAGGTAAAGAGTTTAACATTACTCCTTATGGGACTGAGACAATGCATTTATTAAGAGCAGAAAAAGGTTTTATTATTGTTGGTCAAGATACAGATGGAACAATGACTCCTATCGATCTTCAAATGGATTGGATAGTAAGCAAGAAGAAATACGATTTCATAGGAAAAAGATCTCTTTATAGATCTGATACAATGAGAGAAGATAGAAAGCAATTAGTAGGTTTATTAACTGATGATCCAAATATTGTTTTAGAAGAAGGAGCACAAATAGTTTCTGAATTAAATCAAAGTCCAGTAGAAATGCTTGGACATGTAACTTCAAGTTATTTCAGTCCAAACCTAAAGAAATCAATAGCACTTGCAGTAGTTAGAGGTGGAAAAGATATGATGGGAAAAAAACTTTTTGTGCCCATGGAAAATAAAAATATTAATGTCACTGTTGCGAATCCAGTATTTTATGATGAAAAAAATGAGAGGTTAAATGCTTAACTATAATTCAGTTATTAAAAATGAAATTAAGCAAGAAAGTATTTCTTTAAAGGAAATCTCTCCAGTAACAAAAATTAATTTGAGAGGTAAAAAAAGAGAATTTTTAACAAATGTTGGTAAAAATCTTAATATGATCTTGCCTACTGAGGCAAACACTTCAACAACAAGTGATAAATTAACAGCAATATGGCTTAGTCCAGACGAATGGATGATAATCTCAAATGAGCTGGCAAGTAAAGAAACTAATAAATCCGATCTATATGAAAAGCTATTTAATAGTATTTCAAAAACAAATTTAGGTGCTGTTATAGATGTAACAGATCAATTTGTTCAATTAGAACTTAAAGGTGAAAATGTCTATGAAATCTTTTCAGCAGGATCTCCCTTTAATTTTAATGAATTTAAAGAAAAAAAAGGATCAACAACTCAGACTGTTTTAAATCATGTAGATGTAATTCTGCACCATAAAGATGAAAATATTTTAAATCTGTTTGTTAGAAGATCTTTTGCTGAACATCTTTGTTCTTGGATTGAAGACTGTGCTTCAAGATTATAAACTTATTTTTTTCTTCTAAAATCCCATGGCATTTCAAATTTACCTTGCCAAAGGCCTTTTTTTTCATTTTTAGCATTAATTTCGTTTGATATATATTTTTTTGAGTATTTTCTATAAGCTACTGCATAACCGTTTGAAACTAGCCAAGAATTCAGATTTAAATTTCTTTTATAACATTCTCCAATAAATCTTTTGTATCTATCAACATCCAAAATTTTACAAGTTATTACTTTGTTATTTATTTTATTTTGTAATTTTTGAGTTGAAATTTTTCCACATGGATAATCTTTAGTAAAAGTAAAAAAAATTATTGTTAGATATGGTTTTTTACACATTTGCTTGAATTCAGGTGCATCAATTCCGTATAATCTTATCTTTTTTGAATTTATTTTTATTGTATCACCATCAATAATTTGAGCATTTCCAGAAATTTCTTTAATCTCTTCAGACCTAACATCGTTATATGTGAGAATAAAAAAAATCGAACAAATTATAATTAAAATTATCGCTTTTCTTTTTGTAAAAAACATATTTAAAAAATATTAAATATTAGCTAATTTATGTTTAATATAATATTTGACATAAAAAAGTAACATCAATGATATCAACCATTGAAAGATGGCCCAAATATAAAAAAAAGTTTTAAAATCTGCATTTAAATACTTTGCAATGTAAAAGGATAAAACTGGCACTATAACATTTCTGGCAATATTATTAACCATGGCTTTTTCAGATTTTTTTAAAGCCATAAAGAATCCATTTGATAAGAAAAATATTGGATAAGCAGGTAAAATAAATGCCGAAATCTTAAGGTACATCGAGCCGTGCATAATTACCTCTGGTTTTGAAGAAAAGAATTTAGGAACAAAGTCAGCACTTATAAAAATAACTACACCAGCGATTAACATTATAATTAGACCGTATTTTATTGAAGTAAAATAGGATTGCTCCACTCTATCGTAATATTTTGCACCAATATTTTGCGCTATTATAGAAATTATTGCTGTATTAATTCCTAATATTGGTAACAAAACTACTTGCTCAATTCTTGTGGCAGATCCATACCCTGCAACAGCATATTCACCAAATAACCCAACATATGTAAAAACAATTGTTGCAGCAATAGAATACCCTAATATGGCAATTGTAATTGGCATTGATTGAAAAAAAATATTTTTTAAGAAAAAAAATTTAGCTTTGAAATGGTCTAAAGTTATTTGTTTAATTCTTTGATTGTTTAATATTTTTATCAAAATAACCAACAAAGATACAAATTGAGCAATTAAAGTTGCTATCCCAATACCAGTTATTCCTAATGGTGGTATAAATAAAAAACCAAATATAAAAATTGGATTTAAAATAATGTTTAAGAAAAAAGAAAATATTAGAACATTTCTGTAAGTTTTAGTATCTCCTTCTGCGTGTAAGAATGAATTTAATGCTACTACTAAAATAAATAATATCGTACCTAAAAAAATTACATTTATATATTCGAGTCCAAGAATTGTTACTTCTTGAGAGGAATTCATTAATAAGAATATCTTTTCACCAAAAGCAAATCCTAAAATAGATACGACTATCGAGATTATAATTGAATAAATGATTACATTTCCAAAATAACTTAAAACATTTTTTTCGTTTTTTTCTCCGATACTACTGCCAATCAATGATGTTCCTGCTACGGTAACTCCAATGGATGTCGCAATAATCAAAAAATATATCGGAAAAGACTTGCTCAAAGCAGATAAGGCTTCTGGTGATATTTTTCCTGCATAAAAAGTATCTACAATTGTATAAAGTGTTTGGAATAAGGTTCCTACACTTGCTGGTACAGCAAGTTTTCTTACTAACAACGAAACTTCATCTTTTAATAAATTCATTAATTTAAGATTTTTTAATACTCTTTTTGGAAGATATGTCTTTTTCCTGCTTCTTTAGCAAGATTAATTTGTTTTTGTCTCATCCTAAATCTTGATTTTTGATGATCTGTTAGATTGTCGTGACAATTTGGACATGAAACACCCTCTTCATATTTTTTTGATTTTTTATCCTTACGAGATACAGGTTTCCTACAACCGCTACACATTGAATAAGAACCAAGTTTTAGACCATGTTTTAAACTAATTCTGTTATCAAAAACAAAGCATTCACCTTTCCATAAACTTTTTTTCTTATTTGTTTTTTTAAGATAATTTAAAATTCCACCATTTAACTGATAAATGTTACTAAAGCCTTTATTCTCCAAATATACAGATGCCTTTTCACAACGGATTCCACCAGTACAAAACATAGCTATAGGTTGATTTTTTTTTAATTTTTTTAGATATTTTGGGAAATCTCTAAAGTTATCAACATCAGGATTGATTGCTCCCTTAAATGTTCCAACATCATACTCAAATGGTTTTCTCGCATCTATAAGAACAGTATCCTTTTCTTTAATCAGCTTATTCCATTTGATTGGATCTACATGGCTATCTTTTTTCTTTATTCTTTTATTTAAAATTAAATTCATAGGAACAACTTCATTTTTAACTTTAACTTTAGGTTTGTGAAACGGTTGGAATAAACTTTTGGAGACATTACTGCTATTAAATTCTTTAAATTTAAGAGTTCTTTTTAAATTGTTAATTGTGAATTTAATGTCTGCAGTTTTGCCAGAAATAGTTCCGTTTACCCCTTCTTTAGAGATAATTATAGTGCCTCTAATATTTTTCTTTTTTAAAGTTTCTAATAAAATTTTTTGATTTTTCTTTAGATAAGAAATTTTAATAAATTTATAAAAACCAACTACTTCAAACATTATAATTTTCTACAAACAGTCATTCCATCTCCAAGAGGAATTATTAATTTTTCGACCCTTGTATCCTTTGAGATATGACTATTAAACTCTTTAATATTTTTAGTAAATTTATCATTATTGTTTTCATTCACAACTTCTCCATACCATAAAACATTATCAATGATTATTAGACCATTTTTATTCAATAATTTTAAAGAACGCTCATAATATTCAAAATAATTCATTTTATCAGCATCAATAAAAACTAAATCAAACTTTTCATTTTTAATTTCATCTAAACTTTCTAAAGCAGGTTTAATTAATGTTTTTATTTTATGATCTTGATTAGCTTTTTTAAAAAAATCTATTGCAACTTTATTAGTTTCTTCATTTTTATCTAAAGCAATTATTTTGCCCTCATCTGATAATGCCAAAGCCATAGATAACGTACTTAATCCTGTAAATGTACCTATCTCTAAAATTTTTTTGATATTTGAAATTTTTATAATTAAATGCAGAAATTGACTTTGTGAAATTGAGATTTGCATTCTTTTGATATCGCCAAGAGAAGTGTTGTAATCAATTATTTCTTTTTGGACTGGATGTAAATTAAATCCATGACTTAAAATATACTCTTGGAGTTCTTTAGTTATATTTAGGTCTGAACCCATAAATTCTAAAGTTTTTTCTTTAAAATCTCATTAACTAATTGAGGATTTGCTTTTCCACCAGAAACTTTCATTACTTGGCCTACAAAAAAACCAAATAATTTAACTTTACCTGATTTATATTCTGTAGCTTTGTCTCTGTTATCATCAATAACCTTATCTATCAGTGCCTCAAGTGCTTTTGGATCACTCTCTTGTTTTAAACCTTTTTCTTCAACAATTTTCTGAGGATCTTTGTCACCTTTCATCATTTGTTCGAAAACTGTTTTTGCAATTTTTCCAGAAATTGTTCCATCTTTAATTAAATTAATTAATTTTGATAAGTTGCCTGCGCTTATAGGGCTTTCAGTTATTTCTAAATTTTTTTCATTTAAGGCTGCAAATAATTCTCCAATTATCCAATTTGTTGCAAGTTTTACATCCGATTTCTTAATTACATTTTCAAAGTAATTTGACGTTTCAATATCAGAAACTAAAATATTTGCTTCGTAAGGTGATAGTTTGAATTTTTCTATAAACCTTTTTTTCTTTTCATCTGGTAGCTCTGGAATTTCTGATTTTAAGTTTTCAATAAAATCATCTGAAATTTCTAATGGCAATAAGTCTGGATCTGGAAAATATCTATAATCATGAGCATCCTCTTTTGATCTCATTGATCTAGTTTCATTCTTTTTAGTATCAAAAAGTCTTGTTTCTTGATCAATCGTTTGACCATCCTCGATTAAATCAACTTGCCTGTTAGCCTCGTATTCAATTGCCATCTGCATGAACTTTATTGAGTTAACATTTTTAATCTCACATCTAGTTCCAAACTCTTTTGAACCTTTTTTTCTAACAGATACATTTACATCTGCTCTCAAAGATCCTTCCTGCATGTTTCCATCACAAGTTCCTAAATATCTCATTATAGATCTTAATTTTTTAATATATGCATTTACTTCATCTGGGGATCTTAGGTCGGGTTTACTTACAATTTCCATTAAAGCCACACCTGATCTATTTAAATCTACAAAAGTATTTTTCGGATCTAGATCATGAATGCTTTTGCCCGCATCTTGCTCCAAGTGTAATCTTTCTATACCTACTTCTTTTTGACCATCTGGCATATCAAGAATTACTTTACCTTCACCTACAATTGGATCTTTGAATTGTGAGATTTGATACCCCTGAGGTAAGTCAGCATAAAAATAATTTTTTCTATCAAAGACAGATCTCTTGTTGATTTTAGCTTTTAAACCAATCCCTGTTTTAATAGCTTGTTTTACACAATACTCGTTTATTACTGGCAACATTCCTGGAAATGCTGCATCAACTAAACTTACTTGAGTATTTGGCTCAGCTCCAAATTTAGTCGCTGATGTTGAGAATAATTTTGACTCCGATGTGACTTGTGCATGAACTTCTAAACCAATGACAACTTCATATTGATTATCATGTCTATTAATTAGATATTCAGATTTGTTTTTACTCACTTAATCCACCAATCAGTAATATTGTTTTTAAAATTAATTTTTTCTTCCATAGCATATGCAATATTTAAAATATTTTGTTCATCAAAAGCTTTACCGATTATCTGTAATCCTAATGGATATCCTTTAGCATCATGGCCTGCTGGTATAGAAATTCCAGGTAAACCTGCTAAATTTACAGGAACAGTAAAAATATCATTTAAATACATTGAAACCGGATCATTTGTTTTTTCACCAATTTTAAACGCAGAACTTGGAGTGGATGGGGTTAGAATTGCATCAACTTTTTTATAAGCATCATCAAAATCATTTTTAATAAGCTTTCTTACCTTTTGTGCTTTAAGATAATAAGCATCATAATATCCTGAAGATAAAACATAAGTTCCAATCATTATTCTTCTTTGAACCTCAGCACCAAATCCTTCGGATCTAGTTTTTTCATACATATCAATAAGATTTTCTCCTTCAGCTCTAAAACCGTATTTAACACCGTCGTATCTAGCCAAATTAGATGAGGCCTCTGCTGGAGCTACTATGTAATAAGTTGGTAGTGCATAATTAGTATGAGGTAGAGATATATCAATAATCTCAGCACCACAATCTTTTGCATATTCAATACCTTTTTTCCATAGGTCTTCTATTTCTTTAGGCATGCCATCTACTCTATATTCTTTGGGTATTCCTATTTTTTTACCTTTAATATCTTTTGTTAATTCTTTGCTGTACACGTTTCTTTTAAAATCTATTGAAGTAGAATCTTTTTCATCATAAGTGCTAATAATTTCCTGTAACAATGCACAATCTTTAACATTTTGTGCCATTGGACCAGCTTGATCTAGAGATGATGCAAATGCTACAATTCCGTATCTGGAGCAACTACCATAAGTAGGTTTTAATCCGACAGTTCCAGTAAATGAAGCAGGCTGTCTTATAGATCCGCCTGTATCTGTTCCTATAGTTATTGGTGTTAATTGAGCTGCTACAGCAGAAGAAGATCCACCTGAAGAACCTCCTGGGACTAAATTTTTATCAATTGGGTTTTGTACATTGCCAAAAAAACTAGTTTCATTAGATGAACCCATTGCAAATTCATCACAATTTAATTTACCGATTAGGATAGCTCCTTCATTCCAAATGTTTTGTGTGACTGTTGACTCGTATGTTGGAACAAAGTTATTTAAAATCTTGCTACCTGCCGTAGTTCTTAAATCTTTTGTACAAAATAAATCTTTTACAGCCATTGGAATGCCAGGTAATTTCAGATCAAGATTAGGTTTTTCGTCAAATTTTTTTGCTTTATTTAAAGCATTTGCATAATCTTCAGTTATATATGCATTTAATTCTTTTGATTTTTCAGATCTTTCAACAAATGCTTTAGTAACTTCACTTGAGGAAAGTTTTTTACCTTTTATATTTTCTACTAACTCAGATAATGATTGTTTAGTTATATCTGACATTATTCAATTACCTTTGGTACTACAAAATAATCTTCATTTTCCTTAGGGGAATTTTTTATTACTTGATCTCGTAAGTTTTTACTTTTTACTTCATCTGACCTTAGTTTTAGAGTTGTTTCAGCAACAGAAGTTAATGGTTCAACATTGTCAGTTTTTAATTCGTTAAGTTTTTCAATAAAATCGAAAATTGAATTTAAATCTCCTGCAAGTTTCTCTGCTTTTTTCTCATCTACAGAAATTCTTGATAGTTTAGATATGTGCTTTATTGTTTTAAGATCGATGCTCATATGGTATTTAAATATGTCGCAAACTATCACTTAAGTTTAAAATATACAATATGATCACTATTGAAGAATTCAAAAAAAAACAGTCTGAAACCTCTAGATTGATTGGTTTAGATCTTGGTTCAAAAAGAATCGGTGTATCAATTTGTGATGAAAAACAGTCAATAGCCACACCTTTTAAAACGATCAATAAAACCAATAATGATGATCTAATCAACGAATTAAAAAAAATAATAGAGGAAAACAATATTAAAGGAATTATCATTGGATATCCAATTAACATGGATGGTTCATTAGGTCCTTCTGCTCAATCAGTAAGTGATGTATCTAAAAATATAGACCAAAATATTGATGTAGAAGTTTGCTTATGGGATGAAAGACTTTCAACTGTGGGGGCATTTAATCTATCTAGTCAGCTTGATGTAAATGTTTCTAAGCGTGAAAAAAACATAGATCAAAATGCAGCTGCATTTATTCTTCAAGGAGCTATAGATTATTTAAATAATTAATCCTTGCCATTTAGGGGGTTTATAGCTATAGAGTTAATTTTAATGGCAATTAAAACCAATAAAGCTATTAAAATCTCACAAAAACATCTGTTAGGTATCCAAGATTTATCAGTTAATGATATTAATTATATCCTGGATGAGTCAGAAGCTTTCATAAAATTAAATCAGAGTAAAAATAAAAAAATTGATGTGTTAAGAGGTAAAACACAAATAAATTTATTCTTTGAGCCATCAACTAGAACTCAAAGCTCATTTGAACTTGCTGGAAAAAGACTTGGTGCGGATGTTATGTCAATGAATATGGGTAACTCTGCAATTAAGAAAGGTGAAACATTGATTGATACGGCAATGACCTTAAATGCAATGCATCCTGATATAATTGTGATCAGACATCAAGACTCTGGTGCATGTAATCTATTATCTCAAAAAGTTAATTGTGTCGTATTAAATGCTGGTGATGGTAGACGCGAACACCCTACCCAAGCATTATTAGATGCATTAACAATTAGAAATCGAAAAAAAAAAATTCAAGGATTAAAAATAGCAATATGTGGAGATATACTTCATTCAAGAGTAGCTAGATCAAATATTTATCTTCTTACAATGTTGGGAGCTGAGGTTAATATAGTTGCGCCATCTAATCTGATGCCAAAAGAAATTGAAAAATTTGGTGTAAATACTTTTACTGATATGAAAAAGGGTCTCAAAGATTGTGACATTGTGATGATGCTTAGATTACAAAATGAAAGGATGACCAGTTCATATCTTTCATCGAATAGAGAGTACTACGAATATTATGGATTAACACCAGATAAACTTGATCATGCAAAATCAGATGCTTTAATTATGCATCCTGGTCCAATGAATAGAGGAATTGAAATTGATACAAGATTAGCTGATGACATAAACAAGAGTGTAATTAAGGAACAAGTTGAATTAGGTGTTGCTGTAAGAATGGCATGTTTAAAAATATTTTGTGAATAAATGAAAAAACAATACTTTATAAATGCAAACATTATAGATCCTCATAATTCCATAAATGAAAATGGTGGATTAATAATTGGAGAAGACGGAAAGATAGAAGCAATAGGAAAAAAGGTAAATACAAACAATTTACCAACTAGAGAAAAACCTACTGACTTAAAAGGTAAATATATATTTCCTGGTATAGTGGATATGAGAGTTTTTGTAGGCGAGCCAGGATATGAATATAAAGAAAATTTTAGGACTTTAAGTAATGCAGCATTATCTGGAGGAGTAACTTCCGTCGTAACCATGCCTAATACAGATCCAATTATAGATAATGTATCAATTGTAGATTTTTTAAAAAGAAGAGGACGTGATAAGTCTAAAATAAATATCTTTCCTTGCGCTTCATTGACTCAAAACACTGATGGCACCAATATGACTGAATTTGGGTTACTAGCTAAAAAAGGAATTATTGCTTTTACTGACGGAGTAAAAACAATTCAAAATACCAGACTTATGTCTAGAATTATGAATTCAGCTAAAGATTTGGGATGTCTTATAATGCAACATGCTGAAGATTACGATTTAGCTAAAAATGGCATGATTAATTCTGGTATTATTGCAACAAAACTAGGCTTATCAAGCATACCAGATATTGCTGAAAGAATTATAATTGAAAGAGACCTTACTCTCTTAGAAAAAACTAAATGTAGATATCATATATCTCAACTTTCAGCAGGAAAATCTGTAGATATAATTAAGGAACGTAAACAAAACGTTAAATTTACTTGCGGTGTATCAATAAATAATCTTTCATTAAATGAAAATGATATTGGAGATTTTAGAACATTTTTAAAATTGTCACCTCCACTGAGAAGAGAAGAAGATCGAGAAGCTTTAGTTCAAGGATTAAAAGATAAAACAATTGATGTGATTGTTTCTGACCATAAACCTGAAGATGAAGAATCCAAAAGATTAACTTTTGCTCAAGCTGCAACTGGTGCATCTGGTATTGAAACATTGTTATCCTTAAGTTTAGAATTATTTCATAATGGATCCGTAAAACTTGAAACTATAATTCAAGCTTTAACCTCTAACCCAGCAAAAATATTAAATATAAATAAAGGAAACCTGTCTATTGGTAATGATGCAGATTTTTGTATAGTAGATATCAATAAACCATGGATTGTAAAAAAAGAAAATTTAATCTCTAAATCTAAAAATACTTCAATTGAAGATAAGAAACTTCAAGGAAAAGTAACCAATACATTTGTAAAAGGTATAGAATTATTTAAAATATAAAAATGGAACTTTTTATAATAGGTATAATCTCATACCTAATGGGATCAATTCCTTTTGGATTAATTTTAACCAAAGTATTTTTAAAAAAAGATATTAGAGAAATTGGTTCTGGTAATATTGGAGCAACAAATGCTTTAAGAACTGGTAATAAATTAATTGGTTATTCAACACTATTACTTGATGTGTTAAAGGCAGTAACACCTGTTTTATACGCAAAAATTAATTTTCATGATGCAGTATATATATCAGCTTTATGCGCTTTTATAGGTCATGTGTTTCCAGTATGGTTAAAATTTAAAGGTGGCAAAGGTGTAGCGACATATGTTGGGATACTTTTTTCTTTAAATATTATTTTTGGTTTAGTGTTTGGTATTTGTTGGTTAATAATTTTTTTTATTTCTAAATATTCATCCTTATCTTCCTTAATAGGATCACTTTCTATACCAGTTTATATTTTAATTTTTGAGGGTTCAGAAAATGTATTTTTTTACATAATAATGTTTATTTTAATATTTTTTACCCACAGAGAAAATATTAAACGCTTGAAAAATAAAGAAGAAACTAAGACAAAAATTTATTAATTTGACTATCAAACTCTTTTGAGTAGTTTGTTATTTTATGAATCTAGTCATAGTTGAAAGCCCTGCTAAAGCGAAAACAATTAATAAATATCTAGGTGATAATTATACCGTTTTAGCTAGCTATGGTCATATTAGAGATCTTCCTTCAAAAAATGGATCAGTTGATCCTGATCAAAATTTTAAAATGGAATGGGAAGTTGATAGCTTTTCAAAAAAATATTTAAAAGAAATTACTGATGCTGCTAAAGATTCTTCAAAAATAATTCTTGCTACTGATCCAGATCGTGAGGGTGAAGCAATAGCATGGCATGTAAAAGAATATTTAGATGAAAAAAAACTTTTAAAGGATAAAGAAATTGAACGTGTGGTATTTAACGAAATAACAAAAAAAGCCGTCACACATGGTATTGAAAATCCAAGACAGATAGAGCCCTTATTAGTTGATGCATACATGGCTAGAAGAGCATTAGATTATTTAGTGGGATTTAATATATCACCAATACTTTGGACTAAATTACCTGGTTCAAAATCAGCAGGCAGAGTTCAATCTGTTGCACTAAAATTGATTACTGAAAGAGAACATGAAATTGAATTATTCAAACCTGAGGAGTTTTGGACTTTAAGTATTAATTTTCAAGATAAAAACAAAAGCAAAATTACAGCAAGTATTTCCCAACTTGATGGAGAAAAAATTGAAAAATTCTCATTTAAAAATAAAGAGGAAATTGAAAAGGCAATTTCAAATATTAAGACGAAAAAATTTAACATAACTGATATTTCCTCAAAAGTTGTTAGCAGAAATCCTTCAGGACCATTTACTACTTCAACACTTCAACAAGTTGCTTCTAGTAGACTGGGTTTTGGTACATCAAGAACAATGCAAATAGCACAAAAACTTTATCAAGGGATAGAAATTGAGGGAGAAACAGTTGGATTAATTACTTATATGAGAACGGATGGAACTAATTTATCAGCTGATGCTGTCTCTGATTTTAGAAATTTTATTGAAAAAGAATATGGTAACGAATACTTGCCAGAAAACCCAAATAATTACTCTGGAAAAAAAGCAAAAAATGCTCAGGAAGCGCATGAAGCAATAAGACCAACCGATATTAATAGAAATCCAGATTCTGTTAAAAAGTATTTAAGTTCTGACCAGCAAAAATTATATTCTTTAATTTGGTCTAGAGCTCTATCGTCTCAAATGGAAACAGCAAAATTTGATAGAAATACAATAACAATTGAGTCTGAAGACGGTGATACTATATGTAAATCAAGCGGATCGGTTTTGAAATTTGATGGATTTTTAAAAGTTTATTCAAATCAAAGCAAAGATGATGATGAGCAAATATTACCTGAGATGTCAAAAGGACCAATTAACATAGAAGCTCTTATTGATGAACAACATTTTACCCAGCCTCCCCCACGTTACTCTGAGGCTAGTTTGGTTAAAAAATTAGAAGAGTTAGGAATTGGAAGGCCTTCAACTTATGCAAGTATAATTTCAACAATAGCAAATAGAGGTTATGCAGAAATAGTTAATAAAAGATTTTTCCCAACTGATAGAGGTAAATTAATTTCTGCGTTTTTAGAAAAATTATTTTCAAAGTATGTGGATTATAACTTTACAGCTGGACTAGAGGATCAGTTAGATGAAATAACTTCAGGAAAAGAAAGTTGGATAAAAGTCTTAGAAATGTTTTGGAAAGATTTTAATAGTAATGTTTCAGAGGTAAAAGAAAAAAGAACTAGAGAGGTTTTAGATCTTTTAAATGAAAGTTTGGGAGCATTGATATTTGACACTGATAAAGAAGGAAAGATAGTTAGAAAATGTCAGTTATGTGAAACGGGTTCCCTTAGTTTAAAAAATAGTTTTAGGGGAGGTGCTTTTATTGGATGTTCAAACTATCCTGAATGTAAATTTACAAGACCACTATCAAAAGCTAAAGCGGCCGCACAATCACAACTTGCTGAACCAAAATTTCTTGGAAAACATGAAAATGGAAATGATATTTTTCTAAAAAACGGAAGATTTGGTCCTTATCTTCAGTATGAGAAAGTTCTTGAGGAGAATATTGAGGAAGAAAAACCTAAAAAAAGAAAAAAAACTAAAAAAAAGAAACCTGAAGTTAATGAACTATTGAAAAATGTATCTATACCTAAAGGAATTGAATTAGAAAGCATTGATTTAGATAAAGCAAAATTTTTATGTTCGCTTCCTAAATCATTAGGCATTAATCCAGAAAATCAAAAAGAAATCACTTTGAACACTGGTAGATTTGGGCCATATTTAAAATGTGAAAATAAATCAGCTAGAATAGAAAATGTCGAAGAAATTTTTTCTATTGGATTAAATAGAGCAATTACACTCATAGCTGAAGCAAAACCTGGAAGAATGTCTTCTTCAATTATAAAAGATTTAGGGGAGCATCCTGAGGATAAAAAGCCAGTTCGAATCATGAAAGGTCAATATGGACCATACATTAAATACAAGTCTCTAAATGCAACAATCCCAGAGGAAAAAGATCCAGTAGAGCTAACAATGGAAGAGGCTCTAATACTAATTGAGAAAAGAAGAGAATACGATAAAAATAAAAAATCGAAAAAAAAGAAAAAATGAAAATAATTAAAATTATAATTTCAGTTTTATTCATTTCTTTATTTAGTTATACATTTTCATCTGCTGAGGATTGTTCAAAATATGACAAATTAAGTAAAGATTATGCAAAATGTACATCTGATAAATTAAAGAAAGAAACCTCACAAAAAGCAGAGGAAATAAAATCTAAAACTGCAAAGAAAATAGAAGAAGGTAAAAAAAAATTAAAAAACTTTAATTTAAAAGATAAGCTTAATAAATTTAAAAATAGCAAAACTCATAAGGAGTTTTCTGAAAAATAAAATGGATTTTGAAGATAAAATTAAAGAATTAAAGATTAATCTTCCAGAGGCAAAACCGCCTGTTGGTTCTTATGTTGCGACAAAAATTGTTGGTAATTTACTTTATATTTCAGGACAGATTTCTATTTCAGAAAACGGTGAATTAATAAAAGGAAAAGTTGGAAAAGATCTATCTGTAGATGATGGTTACAAAGCAGCTGAAAGATGTGGTTTAAGTATTATATCGCAAGCAAAAGTAGCTTGTCATGGAGATCTTTCTAAAATTAAATCCTGTGTAAAATTAACAGGTTTTGTTAATTCAACTGATAACTTTACAGATCAACCAAAAGTAATTAATGGAGCTTCTGATTTAATTGCTTCTGTTTTTGGTGAAGCAGGAATGCACACTAGAGCAGCAGTCAGTACAAATAGCTTACCACTTGGCGTGTCTGTTGAAGTTGATGCAATTTTTGAGTTAAATTAAATTATCTTCCAATACCAAAATATTTAAAACCTAGTTTTTTAATTTTATTTGGTGAATAAATATTTCTCATATCATAAATAATAAGTTTTTTATTTTTTGAAAATTTTTTGAAATTAATTGATTTAAAATCATTCCATTCTGTATGTATAATTGCAATATCTGATCCTTTGATCGATTCTTGTATTGAATTAGAAAATTCAACATTTTTTAATTTTTTAAATTCTTTTTTTGATCCTGTGGGATCATAATATTTAATTTTCGCACCTTTTTTAGATAAAAATGGAATTAATTTTAGGCTAGACGAGTCTCTCATATCGTCAGTATTTGCTTTAAAAGTTACACCTAAAAAGGATACAACTTTATTTTTTATTTTATTATTTAAAATTAAACTAACTCTTTTGGATAATAAATCAGATCTTAAATCATTAGATCTGATAACGCTTTTAACCACTGATAAATTAGTTTTGAATTTATCAGCAGTTGAAACTAAAGCTTTAGTATCTTTTGGAAAACATGACCCACCGTATGCAGGTCCAGCTCTAAGAAATCTACTACCAATTCTTTTATCCAGTCCAATCCCTATTGAGATATCCTCAATATCTATACCAGTTTTTTCACATAAATTTGCTATTTCATTTATAAAGGTAATCTTTGTTGCCAAAAAAGCATTCGAAGCATATTTGATTAATTCTGCTGCTCTTCTTTTTGTAGAAACAAATTTTGCACCTTTTGAAATTAATGGTGAATATAAGCTTTTTAATATTTTCTGAGATTTACTATCATTTGATCCAACTACAACTCTATCTGGATAGATAAAATCTCTAATAGCTTCACCTTCTCTTAAAAATTCAGGATTAGATACTACTGAAAAAAATTTTTTATTTACTTTTTTAGATATAATTTTTTCAATCTCATCACCCGTTGTCACAGGCACAGTCGATTTATTGATTATAATTTTAAATTTATTTATAGATTTAGATATTTCTTTTGCAGCAGAAAATACTTGGCTTAAATCAGCACTATTACTATTTTTTTTGGTTGGGGTCCCAACACAGATAAATATGATATCTGATTTTCTTACAGAGTCTTTTAAGTTTGTTGAGAAATTTAATCTTTTATTCTTATAATTTTTTAAAACTAACTCTTCTAAACCAGGTTCGTAAATAGGAACAATACCCTTTTTTAAATTGTTAATTTTTTTTAAATCTTTATCAACACATATGACATCATTACCTAAATCAGAAAAACAAACGCCACTAACTAAACCAACATAGCCTGTGCCAATCATGCATAATTTCATATTTTTCCTATTTCTTTCGAAGAGTTGATATAGCCACTCATTGTTCCACAATCAAGATACTTACCCTCAAAATTATGAGCTATAAATTTTTCTTTATCATTAATTAATAGCTGTATTGCATCAGTTATATGTATCTCTTTACCTTTACGAGGTTTAAGAGATTTTATTTTTTTAAAAATTGTGCGCGGTAATATATATCTTCCAATAACAGCATTGTTAGATGGTGCTTTTTTTACTGATGGTTTTTCAACTACACCATCTATAACATAATTTCTTTTATTTAATTTTTTATTAATTTTATATACTCCCCATCTTGAGACATTATTTTTTTTTACTTTCATAGATGCCATAACTGAAGCTTGATATTTTTTATGAACCTTGATCATTGACTTAGAACAATTTTTTCTAATTATTAAATCATCTGGCAACAACATTAAAAAATATTTATTTTTAATATATTTTTGTGTCTTAAGAACAGCATCACCTGTGCCCTTTGGAATATTTTGAAAAACAAACTTAATTTTATTCTTATATTTAAGTATTTTTTTATATTCATTAATTATTCTGGGATCTTTTTTTTTTTTAATAATATTTTTATAAAACTGATCACTATAAAAATATTTTTTAATCATTAATTTTTTAGTAGAGATAATAAACACGATCTCTTTAATACCTGCATCAATACATTCATCTATAATATATTCAATTCCAGGTCTTCCATTTATTGGTAAAAGCTCTTTAGCAAAAACACTTGTTAAAGGTAGTAACCGAGTTCCAAGTCCAGCTAAAGGAATAATTGCTTGTTTAATCATTTAAATGTTTTACTTATTAAATATTTTTATACAAATGAAAATTTTATTAAACAATACGACATTATTTGAATCATTAAGGCCATTTAATGACCTGGGTTTTGTTCCTACTATGGGTGGAATACATAAAGGTCATTTATCACTAATAAATAAATCAAATAAACTTTGTAAAAAAACAATTGTAAGTATTTTTGTTAATCCAAAACAATTTAATAATAAAAAAGATTTAAAATCCTATCCACAAAATATCAAGAAAGATTTAAAAATTCTTAAAAAAAGCAAAAAAGTTGATTTTGTTTATATTCCTAAATTTAAAGACATATACAAAGATAAAAAAAAATCAAAAATTACATTGCAAAAAAAAGATAAAATTTTGTGTGCTAAATTTAGAAAAGGTCATTTTGAAGGTGTTTTAGATGTAATGAATAAACTAACTAAAATTGTAAAACCTAAGAAGATATTTATGGGAGAAAAAGATTTTCAACAACTATATTTGGTAAAAAAAGAATTGGAAAAAAAATATAAAACTAAGGTTATTCCTTGCAAAACAATTCGAGATAAGGATAACGTAGCTCTCTCATCAAGAAATCTTCTTTTAAATAAATCTAATTTAATCACCGCAGCTAAGATTTATGAAACACTGGTAGATATTAAAAAAAATACTAAAAATAAGAAAAATATTCCAAGCTTTTTAAATCTTAAAAAAAGAGAATTAAAAAATAATTATAAAATTAAAATTGATTATTTAGAGCTAAGAAACATTAAAAATCTAAAACTTTCAAATACAAAAAATAATTCAAGATTGTTTATTGCTTATTATTTAAAAAACGTGAGATTAATAGATAACCTATAATTTTATAAAAAATATGCTCCAACACCTAAAAAAGAAACAAAACCTATTACGTCAGTAATTGTTGTCACAAAAACACTTGAAGCAATTGCTGGGTCGATATTCATTTTTTTTAAAGTAAAAGGAACTAATATGCCAAATAATCCAGCTATTATCATTGTTAGTACCATTGATATTGCTATTATCAGTGAAAGGATGCTGTCTTGAAACCATATCTGTACAATTAAAGCACTTATTGCTGCAAATATAATCCCATTTAAAATACCAATAGAAAATTCTTTAAATACATTAGATGAGAAATTATTTTGAGTTAAATCATTTGTAGCTATAGTTCTTACTGTAACTGCAAGTGTTTGCATTCCAGCATTACCTCCCATTGAAGCTACAATAGGCATTAAGAAAGCTAATACAACCATTTGTTCAATGGTTGCTCCAAATAAACTAATACACCATGTTGCTAGAAAGGCAGTAAATAAATTAAGTAAAAGCCAATTGAATCTTCTCTTTGTTTTTTTTACAATTCCATCAGTAATTTCTTCATCTCCTACCCCTGCTAATCTTAAAGCATCTTCCTCAGCTTCCTCTTTCAAGACTGTTAAAACATCATCGTTCATAATCATACCAACTAATTTATTGTTTTTGTCTACAACAGCGGCTGAATTCAAATTGTAATTTTCAAATAAGTTAGCAACTTCCTCTTTATCCATTTCAACAGGAATTAATAATTGAGATTCTGACATAATTGTTGCCATTTTATTATCTCGAGGTGTTGTTAAAACTCTAGATGAAGGAACAGTTCCTATTGGTTTGAAATCTTCATTAACAATAAAAATTTCTAAAAACTCTTCTGGTAAATCTTTGTTTTCTCTTAAATAGTCAATTGTTTGACCTACAGACCAATTACTTGGTATAGCTGTAAATTCACGCTGCATAAGTCTAGCAGCAGTATCCTCTGGATAGCTTAAGCTTTCTAGTAGAGCAAATCTATCTTTAGGAGGTAAAGAGCTAAGGATTGCATTTTTATCCTCTTCAGGAACATTTTCCAATATAGATATAGCATCGTCTGACTCTAAACCTTTAAGAATACTTACTATAGATTCTGAAGATAAATAGGTAATAATTTCTGATTGAATAGACTCGTTTAATTCAACAAAAACCTCCGGATCAATATTGAAATTATTTAGTTTAATTAAGCTTTCTCTATCCCCTTCGCTAAGGTGTTCGATAATATCTGCAGCATCAGCAGGGTGCATTTCGTTAAATGAATTGGTAATAAATTGAGCATCATTGTTAGCTATTTTGCTAGTAACAACTCTTATATATTCTTTATTAAACTCAAAATTTACTTTTTTATCTTTAGTTTTTTTAGTTAAAGACATAAATCTACCTATAATTTAGATTTGCACTATTAATACATAATAAAGATAATACAAATTATAAATGAACATAGAGATCAAAAAGTCAATAAAACCAGTAAATTATTTTGATGCTATTAATATACTAGAGTCAAGATTAAAGGATTTATATGAAAATAATGAGCAAGAATTAATTTGGACTTTGGAGCATAATGAAGTTTTTACAGCAGGAACTTCTTATAAAGAGAATGAGATTATTGATAAATCAATTAATATATTAGAAACGAATAGAGGCGGTAAAATTACTTACCATGGACCAGGTCAATTAATTTGTTATTTTGTTTTAGATTTAAGGAAAAAAAAAGATATCAGAAAATTTATAACAACTATTGAAAAAACAATAATTCAAACTTTAAAATTTTATAAAATAGAAACTTTTCCAGATAAAGATAATATCGGTATATGGTATAAATATAATAATGAAGTTAAAAAAATTGCTGCAATAGGTATTAGAGTTAGCAAATGGATTGCCTATCATGGTTTTGCAATAAATATAAATAATGATCTAGAAAATTATAAAAAAATTATACCATGTGGTATTTCGGATAAAGGAGTAACTAATTTAAAAAATATTTTAGATCAGGATTACTCAAATCTAAGTGATATATTAATTAAAAATTTTATTTCAAATTTGAAAATCTAAGTCTTTTAGATTTTAAAAGTTTTTTAAAATAATCAGGTAACAATGCTGAATAAGTATGTTTTATGTCATTAATTTTAAATTTAATTTGATATGAATGTAACATTAAATTTTTATTAATTCCTTTATTGGAATTTGATAATTTATATTTTGTATCTCCAAATATAGGATTTCCAATTGCATATAATTGTTTTCTTAACTGATGTTTTCGTCCAGTAATAGGTTTTAATTCTAATAAACTTGCTTCAGAATTTTTATCAATAACTGTAAAAATTGTTTTTGCTTTTTCAATTATTTTTTTATCGCCGTCATACCTAATTAAATCATCATCCCATACACCTGATTTTTTATTAATTTCACCTTGGCAAATCGCTAAATATGTTTTGTGTACTTTTCTCAGTCTAAATAAAGAAGTAAGCAATTGAGCGCTCTCTCTGTTTTTGGCCATTATAAAAACTCCAGAAGTATCTTTATCTAATCTATGAACAGAATATGGTTTTGTTCCTTCAAAAATTTCACTTTTAGCAAAAATATCAACTAGATTTTTTTTTGATTTAGTTCCACCTTGCACTGATATGCCTGATGCTTTGTTTAAAACAACAAAATTATCATTGTTGTCAATAATTTGATCTTCATTTGATTTTATGATTTCTTTTGATGGCAAAAACTTAATTTTTTTTTGTTGAATTGTTTCTTTAAATTCAATGTTGAATATATTTATTTCATCTTTTGTTTTTACTTTAAAAGAGCTTTTGACTTTCTTTCTATTGAGTTTTATTTTTCCTGTTCTTAAGTACTTCTCAACAAGGCCTTGTGGAATTTTACCAATTTTTAATCTTAACCATCTGTCTAAACGCATATCATTACACGTTGAATCAACGATGTAAGATTTCTTCATGATTTAAGATTTAAGCTGTAGCTTGTTTTTTCTCTTCCGTTTTAGGAGATTCTTTAGTTGTGTCTTTTTTTGGTTTGTCAACTCTCTTGGCTTCAACGTCTCTATCAACAAATTCAATTATTGCCATTGGAGCATTATCTCCATATCTAAATCCAGCTTTAATTATTCTTGTGTAACCACCTTTTCTATCTTGATATCTTTTAGAAAGTGTTTTTTTAACTTTGTTAGCTGATTTAATATCTTGAAGTTTAGAAACTAACATTTTAGTTGTTTGCAGAGTTTCTTTTTTACCTAATGTTATTATTTTATCCGCTTGAGGTTTTAAAAATTTTGCTTTTGGCAAAGTAGTTTTAATCTGCTCATACTTAATTAAAGAATTAAGCATATTCTTAAGTAGAGCTTTTCTGTGCTCCGAGGTTCTGTTTAACTTCTTATTTGCCAAACCATGTCTC
The DNA here is from genome assembly GCA_902592375.1 of uncultured Pelagibacteraceae bacterium. Lineage (GTDB taxonomy): Bacteria > Pseudomonadota > Alphaproteobacteria > Pelagibacterales > Pelagibacteraceae > Pelagibacter. Next base: position 38,844 of record CACJEG010000001.1, read on the forward strand.
ATTAAATTGCTTCCTCCAATTTCTTAGACATTTCTGCAATGTTGTCTGGTGGCCAGTTAGGAATTTCCATTCCTAAATATAGTGACATACCTGTTAAAACTTCTTTAATTTCATTTAATGATTTTCTTCCAAAATTAGGTGTTCTTAACATTTCACCCTCTGATTTTTGAACTAGGTCACCGATATAAATAATATTATCATTTTTTAAGCAGTTCATTGATCTAACTGATAACTCTAATTCATCTACTTTTCTTAGTAAGTTTTTGTTAAATTCAGGTTCAGTAGAAACTTCTTTTACAGGAGCTTCAACTGGCTCATCGAAGTTTACAAACATTTTAAGTTGATCTTGGAAAATTCTAGCTGAATAAGCTACAGCATCTTCAGCAGAAATTGATCCATTAGTTTCAACTTCCATTATTAGTTTATCATAATCTAATGCTTTACCTTCTCTAGCAGTGCTTACTGAATATGAAACTTTTTTAACTGGACTATAAAGTGAGTCTATAGCAATAAGGCCTAATGGTGGCTCTTCAGGTTTATTTAGCTCTGCAGGAACGTATCCTTTACCTGTATTAACATTCATCTCCATATGAAAAGTAGTATTTTCATCTAGATTACAAATAACTAAATCAGGATTTAAAATCTCAACATCTGCAACAGGGGCTATATCTGAAGCTTTAATTTCTCCAGGTCCTTTTGCGTCTAAAATTAATTTTTTTGTACCCTCAGAATTACTTTTTAATGCTAAAGATTTTACGTTTAAAACTATATCAGTTACGTCTTCTCTAACACCTTTTATTGAAGTGAATTCATGTAATACACCATCGATTTGAATTGATGTTACAGCAGCTCCTCTTATAGATGATAACAAAATCCTTCTTAAAGAATTTCCTAAAGTTAATCCATACCCTTTTTCTAAAGGCTCAGCTACAATTTTTGCATGAGTTAAGTCATCGCTTATTTGAACATCTAATTTAGATGGCTTAATTAATGACTTCCAATTTTTTACATTAACGTTTTCGACTTCCATTAAACTCTCCTTTTCTTTGGTGGTCTAGTTCCATTATGAGGCATAGGCGTATTATCTTTGATTGACAAAATCTTAAATCCTCTAGCTTGCAATGCTCTTAAGGCTGTTTCTCTTCCTGATCCAGGTCCTTTGACTTCAACGGACAAAGTCTTCATTCCATACTCAAGAGCTTTCGAAGCTGCAGAGTCAGCTGCTATCTGAGCAGCGTAAGGAGTTGATTTTCTTGATCCCTTAAACCCTTTTTGTCCAGCAGATGCCCATGAAATTACATTTCCATTTGTATCAGCAATAGAGATGATGGTATTATTAAATGTTGATTGCACATAAGCAATTCCATTTAAAATATTTTTCTTAACTTTCTTTTTTTTTGAATAAGAGCTTTTTAAACTTTTTTTTGTAGATTTTTCTACTTTCTGATCTTTATTTTCAACTTTATCAGTCTTAGCCATAACTATTTTTTAGTTGGTGTTAATTTTTTTCCAGCAATAGCGATTGCTTTTCCTTTTCTTGTCCTAGCATTACATCTGGTTCTTTGTCCTCTTACAGGTAATTTTTTTCTATGTCTTGTTCCTCTGTAACAAGCTAAATCAATTAATCTTTTAATGCTTAATGAATAATCTCTCCTTAAATCACCTTCTACTTTAAAGTTTTGATCGATGTACTCTCTAATTTTTAAAATCTCTTCATCTGTTAATTCATTTACTCTTTTAGCTCTTGGAATTTCTAAAGATGAGCAAATTTGATGAGAGAATTTATCACCAATTCCATAAATATAAGTTAATCCTATATGAACAAGTTTATTCTGTGGAATGTTTATACCTGCGATACGAGCCATAATTTTTGTGATAAATTGTGCCTTTTATATAAGAAGATTAATCAAAGTCAACGTCTTATACATTGATAAAAACGTCTATTTTCCTTGTTATTTCTTCAATTTCTAAGCTTCCATCAATCTCTTTAAAATTTGGATTCTCAGAGTAGAAATTTAGAACCGGTTGGGTTGTTTCCATGTATTTCTCATATCTTGAAACTATCGTATGAGTATCATCATCTGACCTATTTTCTATTATTTTTCTCTTCTCAAGTCTTTTGAGAATTGTTTCTTTATCTACGTTTAGGAATAAAATTAAATCTATATTCTGATTTGAATTTTTTAGTAATACTTCTAAATTTTTAGCCTGACTTAATGATCGAGGATATCCATCAAAGATTAATTTGTTTTTTTTTTGAGGATCAGATATTAAATTTTCTATAAGTTTATTAACAATATCATCACTTATAAATTTTCCATTCCTCATGTCATTGGTTATTGCTTTACCAATGTCTGAATTTTTTTTAATTTCTTCTCTTAAAAGATCACCTGTTGAAATTTGAAAAGCATTTAATTTATTTACGAGATATTTAGACTGAGTACCTTTTCCAGCACCAGGAGGTCCAAATAAAATTATATTCACTTACTTACCAAATTTTGTTTTTTTAATCAGTTGTTCGTATTGTGAACTCATCAATCTTGTTTGTATTTGTGTTACAGTATCGATAGCTACTACAACAACAATTAATATAGATGCACCACCTAAATAAAAAGGTATTGGATAGTTTGCAATTAAAAATTCCGGCATCAAACAAACTAGAGTTAAATATAGAGCACCAATGGTAGTTAATTTTGTTAAAATATTTTCAATATACAACGCAGTACTTTCACCTGGTCTAATTCCAGGTACAAATCCTCCATACTTTCTAAGATTTTCAGCAGTTTCTGTTGGATTGAATGTTATAGAAGTATAAAAAAAAGTGAAAAATATTATTCCTGATGCATAAAGCAACATATAAAGAGGTTGTCCTTGAGTAAAATAAGAGCTCAAGTTTAAAAAAGTTTCATTGTTAGAAAATGAGAAATTTGAGAATGTTACTGGTAGTAATAGAAGTGCAGAAGCAAAAATTGCAGGAATTACTCCGGCCTGATTTATTTTTAAAGGTAAATGTGATGACTCCCCACCATACATTTTGTTTCCCATTTGTCTTTTTGGATAATTAATAAGAATTTTTCTTAATGCTCTTTCCATAAAAACTACAAAAAGAATTGTTACTATTAATAAAACAAATATAGCTAGTATCATAAATGTTGAAACAGCACCTGTTCTACCTAATTCAAAAGTTGTAACCAAAGCTCTTGGAATCTCTGCTACTATACCCGCAAAAATTATTAACGATATACCGTTACCAATACCTCTTTGAGTGATTTGTTCACCCAACCACATTAAAAATATTGTTCCTGCAACAATGGTAGTAACAGTAGTTATTTTAAAAAAAGCCCCTGGATTAATTACCAAGTCAGCAGATGACTCTAAACCAACAGATAAACCATATCCTTGAACTGTTGCAAGTAACACTGTTCCGTATCTAGTAATTTGTGTAATTTTAGCTCTTCCTGTCTCACCTTGAGCTTTTAAATTTTTAAAATAGTCAGAAACACCAGTTAAAAGTTGAACAATAATAGCTGAAGAAATGTAAGGCATTATCCCTAATGCAAATATTGCCATTCTGCTAACTGCACCTCCTGCAAAAACATTAAACATACCTAGCAACCCTTTTTGGTTACCTTCCATCATTATTTTCAATTGCTCAGGATCTATACCAGGAAGAGGTACAAATGTTCCAAATCTATAAACTGCCAAAATTAAAATAGTAAAAATAATTCTATTTCTTAAATCACTTGTTGACGATGATGCGCTCATATAAACAAACTATTTTTTTAATTGAATAGATCCACCAATTTTTTCAAGTTTTTCTATTGCTGATTTAGAGGCTAGATCAGCTTCAATATTGATTTTATCTTTTACTTCACCAGTTCCTAAAATTTTTAATTTTTTTGAGTTTTTATTTATTAATTTAAGTTTTTTTAATAATTCTGAGTTTAATACTTCGTTTGGATTAATACTTTTTTTATTAATATAGGATTGAATCTTATCCAGATTTAAAATTGCAACACTATCTTTTGAAATTGGGTTAAAACCTCTTTTTGGAAGTCTTCTGTATAATGGCATTTGACCACCTTCAAAGCTTTTTATAGCTACCCCAGATCTTGATTTTTGACCTTTAACACCTCTACCAGATGTTTTGCCTTTTCCAGAACCAATTCCTCTTCCAACTCTTATTTTAGATTTATTGATTTTTTCTCTATTATTTAAAGTAATCATTATCCTCTTTTTTCAATTATTTCAGAAATTTTTTTATTTCTAATTGCTGATATTTGTTTTGGTGAACTTTGTTTCATTAATGCTTTCATTGTAGCTCTAATTACATTATGTGCATTAGAAGTTCCCATAGATTTTGCAACAATATCTTTTACTCCTAAAACTTCACATACTGCCCTAACAGGACCTCCTGCAATAATACCTGTTCCCTTAGAAGCTGCTCTTAGCACTATTCTACCAGAACCATCTTTTGCCTTAACATCATGATGTATCGTTCTTCCTTCTCTTAATGGTATATGAGTTAGTTTTCTTCTTGCCATCTCATTAGCTTTTTTTATAGCATCAGGTACTTGTTTTGCTTTTGCGTGAGCTATACCGATTTTACCTGCTTGATTTCCAACAACTACAAGCGCTGAAAATCCAAATCTTCTTCCACCCTTAACAACTTTAGTAATACGATTTATGTGTACTAACTTTTCTAATATATCGTCTGTTTTTTTATCTTTTAAATTATCCATAATTAAAATTCCATTCCATTTTCTCTTAAAGTTTCTGCAAAAACTTTAATTCTACCATGATATTTATATGAACCTCTATCAAAGTAAATTTTAGTAATTTTTTTCTCTTGAGCTTTTTTAGCTAATTTTTGAGCAACCAATTTTGATAATTCAGTTTTATTAACTTTGTCTGCTGATCTAAGGTCTTTTTCTATAGATGAAGCTGATAACAAGGTTACTTTTTTTGTATCGTCAATTATTTGAGCTGAAATATTTTTTGATGATCTAGAGATGCTTAATCTAAATCTATCTTTTGAAGCAACTTTTTTAACTTTATTACTAACTCTAAATCTTTTTCTTATACTAGTGTTTAATTTCATTACTTTTTCTTACCCTCTTTTTTAAGAACATACTGTCCTTTTTCTCGAACACCTTTTCCTTTATATGGCTCGATTTTTCTTAATGTTTTGATTTTAGAAGCAACTTCACCAACTAGCTGCTTGTCAGAGCCTGTAATTTTTAATGTTGTTTGTTTTTCAACAGCAATTTTAATGCCCTCTGGTATGTCAAAATTGATATCATGACTATAGCCCAATTGTAAGTTTAACTGATTTCCTTTTAACGCTGCTCTATAACCAACACCAACTAATTCTAAGGTTTTTTCATAACCTGTGCTGGATCCAATAACAGCATTATTGATTAAACTTCTATTCATTCCCCAAAGTCTTTTTGAGTTTTGATCTACTTTTTTTGGTTTAATAGAAATTTCTTTACCCTCGATTATGTCTAAATTGAACATATCTAGATCAACATTGATTGATTTTTTTCCTAGAGGTCCTTCTATGTTTATAATATTTCCAGCTAAAGCAACTTTTACTTTTTCAGGGATTGATATGTTAATTTTTCCTATTTTAGACATTAAAACACCTTACAAATTATTTCGCCACCAACTTTTTGTTTTCTTGCATCTAAGTCTGTCATTACTCCTTTTGGAGTTGAAACAATAGCAATTCCTAAACCATTATTTATTTTAGGTAAGCTATCAGCAGATGAAAAAATTCTTCTTCCAGGTTTTGACACTCTTTCAAAAGCACTAATTACTGGATTACCTGAATGGTATTTAAGCTCTAATGATAAAATTGGTTTTTTCTCCTCAGAACTTACTTTAAAATCTTTTATAAAACCTTCATTTTTAAGTATATCTGCAATTTTTGTTTTAAAATTAGATGAAGGTAATTCAACTTTTTTATGATTTCTGGCTTGAGCATTCTTCACTCTTGCAATCATATCTCCTATCGGGTCACTTAAACTCATAATTTTCCTTTCTACCAGCTAGATTTAACTAAGCCAGGTATCTTTCCTTGTAATCCTAATTGTCTTAATGCAATTCTTGAAATCTTTAATTTTCTGTAAACACCATGAGGTCTTCCTGTAATCTCACATCTATTCATAACTCTTATTTTTGCTGAGTTTCTTGGCAATTTAGATAATTTTTGCTGCGCTTTAAATCTTTCCTCTAATGGTATTTTTTTATCCATGACAATTTTTTTTAATGCTTGTCTTTTTTTATAAAGCCTATCTGAAAGCTTAATTCTTTTTTTATTTTTATTAACTGCGCTTAACTTTGCCATGTTTAATTATCTCCTTTTTTAATAAATGGAAAATTCATTTTTTCTAGTAATGCAAAACTATGGTCTTTGTTGATAGCTTTTATAACTATTACTATATCTAAACCTCTAACTTTGTCTGCTCTATCAAAACTTACTTCTGGAAAAATTATATGCTCTTTAATTCCAAATGTATAATTTCCAAATTTATCAAAGCCTTTTGATGACAAACCTCTAAAATCTTTAATCCTTGGTAATGCTATATTCACCAATCTATCTAAGAATTCATACATTCTATTTTTTCTTAATGTTACCTTTAAACCAGCATTTGATCCTTTTCTTGTTTTAAAATTAGCTACTGATTTTTTAAATTTTGTTGTAACTGGTTTTTGTCCAGTAATTTTAGCCATATCTTCTTCACATGATTTTAAAATTTTAGAGTCTGTAGCATCTAAACCGAGACCCATATTTAAAACAACTTTCTCAATTCGTGGAGTCATGTAAATATTTTTAAAACCAAACTGTTCTTTTAATGCAGGCTGTATTTCTTTATTGAATATTTCTTTTAATCTTGGTGTCATTATTTTTTAGCCTCTTTTTTCTTAGCCGCTTTTTCATCAATTAGTTTTAAGTTAGAAATATGTATAAAGCTTTCCTTTGGAAAAATTCCACCTTTTTTCTCTTTTGTTGTTTTAACGTGTTTTTTAACCATATTTATTTCTTTAACTTTAGCTCTGTTGTTAACTCTATCAATTTCAATAACTTCACCTTCTTTTTTTTTATCTTTTCCAGTTAAAACTCTTACTTTCAAACCTTTTTTAATCATTATAAAACCTCCGGTGCCAAAGAAATAATTTTCATTTGACCTCTGCTTCTTAATTCTCTTGTAACTGGACCAAAAATTCTTGTTCCCACTGGCTCGCCTTTGTCATCAACTAGGACAGCGGCATTATTATCAAATCTTACTTTAGAACCATCATTTCTGTGGATTCCCTTTTTAACTCTTACAACTACAGCTTTATGGACAGATCCTTTTTTAACTTTCCCTTTAGGTATCGCCTCTTTAACTGCAATTACAATTGTATCACCAATACTAGCGTATCTTCTTTTTGATCCACCTAGAACTTTAATGCACTCAATTCTTTTTGCACCAGTATTATCAGCTACTTGTAATTCTGTTTGAACACCAATCATTACTTTCTACTCTCCATAACTTGAAATTTTTTATTTTTAGAAAAAGGTTTGCTCTCAATAATTGAAACCTTATCACCAGTTTTGAACTTATTATTTTCATCATGGGCGTTATAGTTTTTTCTAACTCTAATTACTTTTTTTAGAACTGGGTGAGAATATTTACGTTCTACCATAACAGTAACTGTTTTATTTGGTTTATCGCTTATAACTACACCTGTAAGTATTTTTTTAGGCATTTGCTTTTCCTTTTAAAATTGTTTTTAATCTTGCTATTGTTTTTCTAGTTTCCCCAATCTTTGCTGGGTTTGTTACTTGTGAATTCATTTTTTGAAATCTGAAATTAAAAAGATCTTTTTTAAGCTTATTAATATTCTTCACAATTTCGTCCTTTGATAATTTTTTAATTTCTTGTTTTTTCATTATGCAAATCTCTTAATTGTTTTGGTCTTTATAGGTAATTTTGCTGATGCTTTGTACAATGCTTCTTTTGCAATTTGCTCCGAAACACCATCAACTTCAAATAATATTCGTCCTGGTTTTACTCTACATGCAAAGTACTCAGGTGAACCCTTTCCTTTACCCATTCTGACTTCAATAGGTTTTTTTGAAACTGGAATGTTTGGAAATATTCTTGTCCAAACTCTTCCTTGTCTTTTCATATGTCTTGTTAAAGCTACTCTTGCAGCTTCAATCTGTTTTCCTGTAACTCTTTCAGGCTGTAAAGCTTTTAATGCGTAAGCACCATAATTTATAGTACTTGCTCTAGTAGCATTACCATGAATCCTACCTTTATGAGCTTTTCTCCACTTTGTTCTTACTGGTTGAAGCATTATTGTTTACCTTCCTTTGGTGTTACCTTGTTTGTCTCTTGGCTAAATTCTCTAGCAAAAACTTCACCTTTATAAATCCAAACTTTAATACCAATAATTCCATATGTTGTAAGAGCCTCTGCCTCTGCATAATCTATATCAGCTCTTAAAGTATGCGATGGAATGCTTCCATCTCTTAACCACTCTGTTCTAGCTATTTCATTTCCACCAAGTCTTCCACTAACTGATACTTTAATTCCTTTTGCTCCTAGTCTAATACATGATTGCATTGCTCTTTTCATAGCTCTTCTATAAGAAATTCTTTTAACAAGCTGTTGAGCTATATTTTCAGCTACTAAATAAGCATTAGTTTCAGGTTTTTTAACTTCTTTAATATTTAGATTAACTTCATTTGAAGTTAATTTTGATAGATTGTTTTTAATTTTGTCTATATCACTTCCTTTTTTACCAATCACAAATCCTGGTCTAGAAGTATAAATTGTGACATAACACTTATTAGATGTTCTTTCGATCATTACCTTGGATACACCTGAATTAATTACATTTTTCTTGATATATTCCCTAATTTTAAAATCTTCGATTAGATAATTTCCAAAATCTTTTTTCTTAGCATACCATACAGAGTCCCATCCTCTGTTGACACCTAATCTAAAACCTACCGGATTAACTTTTTGTCCCATGTTTCTCCATTTGTTTTGCTTCTGATAAAATTATTGTAACAGTTGACCAAGGTTTTAATATTGGTGCCGCTCTTCCTTTTGCTCTTGGTCTAAATCTTTTCATAACTATTTTTTTTCCACAATATGCTTCTTTAACTATTAATTTATCAATATCGTATTGAAAATTATTTTCAGCATTGGCTACGGCTGAACTGATAGTTTTTCTAACATCTCTAGTAACTCTTTTTTCTGAAAATTGTAAATCTCTAATAGCAACATCAACTTTTTTACCAACAATACTTTTTAGTATTGGATTTAGCTTTCTGACGCTTGATCTAATACCGTTATTAACAGATTTCACTGTTTTTTCGTTAGATTTATCTATTTTCTTTTTCTTGCCCATAATTATTTCTTCTCTGCTGTTGCTGGTTTAGCTTTTTTATCAGCTGGTGTATGACCAAAGAACGTTCTTGTTGGTGCAAACTCACCTAGTTTATGTCCAACCATATCTTCTGAAACAGTTATTGGTATAAATTTTTTGCCATTATAAATTTGGAAGCTTACCCCTACAAAATCAGGCAAAATTGTAGATTTTCTTGACCAAGTTTTAATAGGAATTTTCTTTGGATCATCTTTATACTTGTCAACTTTCTTCATCAAGCTTTCTTCAACAAACGGTCCTTTCCAAACTGCTCTAGCCATTACTTAGTATCCTTCCTCTTATTTCTTCTCTTAACTATAAATTTATCTGTTCTCTTATTATCTCGAGTTTTTAAACCTTTAGCAGATTGTCCTGTAGGTGAAACAGGATGTCTTCCACCAGCAGATTTTCCTTCACCACCTCCATGTGGGTGATCAACTGGGTTTTTAACAACACCTCTAGTATGAGGTCTTCTACCCAACCATCTTGATCTACCTGCTTTTCCTATTTTAATATTTTTTTGATCTGGATTACTTAAAATTCCAATTGTAGCTAAAGCTCTTGAATCTATTTTTCTCACTTCACCTGAGGCTAGTTTTATTAAACTATAGTTTCCATCTAGACCACTAATAGTCACTGACGAACCTGCTGCTCTAGCAATTTTTCCACCACCACCTGGCTGTATCTCAACATTATGTATATTGATACCTACTGGAATGTCTTGCAATGGCATACAATTACCTACTTTAATTTCTTTTTTGGAACCGCTTTCAACTTTATCTCCAACTTTAATTTTTTGTGGTGCTAAGAAATATGAATGAGTACCATCCTCAAATTTAACTAACATAATGTAGCATGATCTATTTGGATCATACTCAATTCTTTCAACTGTGGCTTCCATGTCGAATTTTTTTCGATAAAAATCCACATGTCTGTACATTTTTTTATGTCCACCAGCTCTATTAATAGATGTGATATGACCATTATTATTTCTACCTTTCATTGCATTTTTAGGTGAAACTAGGGTCTTGAATGGTTTACCTTTCCATAAACCAGTTCTATCAACTAAAATGGTACCTCTTGTAGATTTCGTATATGGTTTAAAAGTTTTTAATGCCATTTATTAAATTCCTGTTGTTAGATCTATGCTTTGACCTTTTTTTAAAGTAATTATTGCTTTTTTATATCCAGATACTTTTACTTTTTTGCCTCTGGTAACTTTTGTTCTGTTTTGTTTGTTTATAATATTTATCTTAGTCACATTAACTTTAAATATTTTTTCAATATTCTTTTTTAAATTTTTTTTATTTGCACCATCTGGGACTTTAAAAACAATTTTATTCAGTTCAGACAAATTAGTTGATTTCTCAGTAACCACAGGTGATAGAATTTTGTCGTATAAATGAATTTTTTCCATTTTAAGAATATCTCTTTTCTAATTCTTTCACTGAACTTTCTGTGAAAACAACTTTTTTAAATTTAATAATATCGTAAGCACTAAAATGATTTACATCAGTAACTTTAACATTTGGAATATTTCTCACTGATTTTTCAATTTTTTCTTTAGAATTTTTATCCAAAATTATTAGTGAATTTGTAATTTCAAGTTTATTAATAATTGAATTCATTTCTTTTGTTTTTTTAATTTCAGAACTAAAATCATTTAAAATTAATAAATTTTTATTATTATTTTTTTCAGTAATTAATGAAGCTACGCTCTGTTTTTTCTCGGTTTTATTTAATTTTCTTTTCTTGTATGCTAATTCACCTTTTGGTCCATGAGCAATACCTCCACCAACAAATATAGGAGCTTTTCTACTAGCATGCCTTGCACCACCAGTCCCTTTTTGAGCATATATTTTTGAAGTTGGTCCTTTTACTTCATTTTGTTGTTTAGTTTTGGCATGTCTTCCTTTGTAATTAGCATTTGTTTTATAAAGAACAGCGCTAACTAATTTATGATTAATTTTTGCAGAAAAAATCTTATCCAAAACTTCAATACTATCTTTTTTCCCGTCTATACTAATTTTATCTAATTTCATTATTTTTTCTTTTTCTCAGGTGTTTTTTTAGCCTCTTCAGCAGCTGCTTGTTTCTCACCAATTGTCATTTTGCTTATATTTTTTATTGATTTTTTAACCATCACTTCAGAATTTTTTGAACCAGGTATTGATCCTTTTAAGTAAAGAAGTTCATTTTCTAAGTCAGTTTTTATTATTTCAATATTTTGCATTGTTCTTAGCTTGTCACCCATATGACCAGCCATTTTTTTTCCTTTAAAAACTTTTCCTGGATCTTGACTATGCCCAGTTGAACCATGTGCTCTGTGAGATATTGAAACACCGTGACTGGCTCTTAAACCACCAAAATTATGTCTTTTCATTGCACCTGCAAAACCTTTACCAATTGTCTTTGATCTTGTGTCTACAAATTTAATATCTTTGAATATTTCTAAACCAAACTCGTTTCCCTCTTTGTAAACAGATGTATCATTTACTCTAAATTCTTTTAATTTTTTCTTAGCTTCAGTATTTTTTTTAGCAAAAACACCTTTCATTGATTTTGTAAGTTTTGAATTTTTAATTTTTCCATATCCAAGCTGAACAGCTTTGTATCCTCTTTTTTCCTCCTCAATGACCTGAATAACTCTAGCTTTTTCAACCTTAAGTACAGTCACAGGAACTAATTGACCAGATTTATAGAACTCTCTTGTCATTCCTATTTTTTTTCCTAATAAAGCTATCTCGCTCATGATTAAATTTTTATCTCCACATCTACACCAGAAGCCAAATCAAGTTTCATCAAAGCTTCTACAGTTTGTGGTGTTGGTTCAATAATATCTATTAATCTTTTGTGTGTTCTTGATTCAAATTGTTCTCTACTTTTCTTATCTATGTGAGGTGATCTTAATACAGTATATCTTTCAATTCTTGTAGGTAATGGAATAGGTCCTTTAATTGTAGCCCCAGTTCTTTTTACTGTGTTTACAATTTCCTCTGTAGAAGCGTCTAGAACCTTATTATCGTAAGCTCTTAATTTTATTCTTATATTTTGCTTTTCCATTATCCAGCTACCTTTTTAGTTACTTCGTCTTGAACGTTTTGAGGAACTTTAGAATAATGATCAAAGAACATTGAATATTGCGCTCTACCTTGTGACATTGATCTAAGATTATTTATATAACCGAACATATTGGCTAGAGGAACCATAGCTGTAATTACAGTAGCATTTCCTCTTTGCTCTTGAGTACTAATTTGACCTCTTCTACTGTTTAAATCTCCAATAACATCTCCCATATAATCTTCAGGAGTAACAACTTCTACTCTCATTATTGGTTCTAAAAGTTTTAAACCACCTTGAGTACAAGCTTCTTTAAAACATGCTCTACTTGCAAGTTCAAAAGCTAAAACACTTGAGTCAACATCGTGATGTAAACCATCAACAATAGTTACTTTATAATCAATCATTGGGAAACCTGCCAAAATTCCACTATCAGAAACAGTTTCAATACCTTTTTCAACACCAGGAATAAATTCTTTTGGAATAGCGCCACCTTTAATAGCACTTTCAACTTCTCTTCCTTTTCCAGGTTCTTGAGGTTCAACAAATAATTTTACTTTAGCAAACTGACCAGCACCACCACTTTGTTTTTTATGTATATATTCATACTCAGCTGATTTTTCTATAGTTTCTCTGTAAGCAACTTGTGGAGCACCTACGTTTGCTTCAACTTTAAATTCTCTTTTCATTCGATCAACAATAATATCTAAGTGAAGTTCACCCATACCTTTAATAATTGTTTGACCTGACTCTTCATCTGAAGAAACTCTAAATGACGGATCCTCCTTAGCTAATCTTGCTAAAGCTTCACCCATTTTTTCTTGGTCACCTTTTGTTTTTGGCTCTACAGCTATTTCAATTACTGGCTCTGGGAATTCCATTGGCTCTAACAACACTGGATTTTCTTTGTCACATAAAGTGTGACCAGTCATAGTATTTTTTAATCCTGCTAGTGAAACAATATCACCTGCATTAGCTTCTTTAATATCTTCTCTTGAATTAGCATGCATTAAAAGCATACGACCAACTCTTTCTTCCTTATCAGATGAAGAGTTGTATACGGCAGTTCCAGACTTAATTGTACCAGAATAAATTCTAACAAATGTTAAAGAACCTACAAAAGGATCGTTTGCAACTTTAAATGCTAAACCAGAAAAAGATGAACCATCATCAAATTTCATTTCTATTTCATCTTCTGATCCAACTTTTGTTCCTTTAATTGAACCAATATCAACCGGACTTGGTAAGTAGTTGACAACTGCATCTAGTAAAGGCTGAACACCTTTATTTTTAAAGGCAGATCCAGTTAAAACTGGAACAAAACTAAAATTTAATGTTCCTTTTCTTATACATTTAACTAAATCTTCTTCCTTAATTTCGTCTCCATTTAAGTAAGATTCCATTAATTTTTCATCTTGTTCTACAGCAGTTTCAATTAATTCTGTTCTATACTTTTCAGTTATTTCTTTAAGATCATCAGGAATATCTTTGTATTCCCATTCTGCACCTAAAGCCTCATTTTTCCAAACTTGAGCTTTCATTTTAACTAAATCAACAACTCCAGTTAAAGAAGCTTCAATTCCAATAGGAACTTGTAATACTAATGGCTTAGCGCCCAATCTATCTCTAATCATGTCTACACATCTAAAGAAATCAGCACCTGTTCTATCAAGCTTATTTACAAAACAAATTCTTGGAACTTTGTATTTATCCGCTTGTCTCCACACTGTTTCGGATTGTGGTTCTACACCTGCTACACCATCAAAAACAGCTACTGCACCATCTAAAACTTTTAAAGATCTTTCTACTTCAATAGTAAAGTCTACGTGACCTGGAGTGTCTATAATGTTAACTCTGTGATCATTCCAAAAACAAGTAGTTGCTGCGGAAGTAATTGTAATACCTCTTTCTTGTTCTTGTTCCATCCAATCCATTGTTGCTGCACCATCGTGCACTTCACCAATTTTATGACTTTTACCTGTGTAATATAAAATTCTTTCTGTGGTAGTTGTTTTACCAGCATCTATATGGGCCATGATCCCAATGTTTCTATATTTATCTAATGAATGAGTTCTAGCCATATCTTATTACCACCTAAAATGAGCAAATGCCTTATTAGACTCTGCCATTTTATGTACATCCTCTCTTTTTTTAACAGCAGCACCCTTTTTTTCATAAGCATCGTAAAGCTCATTAAAAATTTTATCTGCCATGTGTTTATCTTTTCTTTTTCTTGCTGATTCAACTAACCATCTGATAGCTAAGGCTTGTGCTCTTTTGCTTTTTACCTCAACAGGAACTTGATAAGTTGCACCACCAACTCTTCTAGATCTAACTTCTACAGTTGGTTTGATATTGTTAATTGCCTCATTAAAAATATTAATTGGTTCATCTTTAGTTTTTGTTTTAATTTTATCTATAGCGTCATAAACTATTTTAGCAGCAATACCTCTTTTACCGTCATACATGATATTGTTGATTAATTTAGGAATAATAGTTGATTTGAATTTTGGATCTGGAACTACATTTTTTTTTGGTTGAGTTTTTTTTCTAGACATTATTTACCTTTTTTTGTTCCGTATAAAGATCTTCTTTGTTTTCTATTTGCAACACCTTGAGTATCTAAATTACCTCTTAAAATATGATAACGAACACCTGGTAAATCTTTTACCCTACCGCCTCTAATCAGTACTACCGAGTGTTCTTGAAGGTTATGACCTTCTCCAGGAATATAAGCTGTAACTTCAAATCCATTTGACAATCTCACTCTAGCAACTTTTCTTAATGCAGAGTTTGGTTTCTTAGGTGTTGTTGTATAAACTTTAACACAAACACCTCTCTTTAAAGGTTGTTTTTGTAGAGCAGGAACTTTGTTCCTAGCAGCTGGCTTAACTCTTTTTTTTCTTAACAACTGATTAATAGTTGGCATAAATTTTTTAAAATTAATTAATTTATTTTTAGATGAAAATAACTGACAGGTTATTTTGTGGCAGCGTTTAGTACTGTTAGAAGTACTACATTCCAACCAAAAACATCGCCAAATTACTTATTAATAGGCCTTTGTCAAACTAAAACTGCAATTTCTAGGCGATTTTTTTACTGATTTACTTGTGTTTCTTCAGGTTCTGAAGTTTCTATTTTATCCTGCTCTGCTAAGAAATTATTATCATCCTCTAGAGCTTTATTGTTCCATCTATTTTTAATATTACCAGTACCTGCAGGAACTAATCTTCCAACAATTACGTTCTCTTTTAAGCCATTTAATGGATCAACTTTTCCTTTAATCGCAGCATCAGTTAATACTCTTGTTGTTTCTTGGAAAGAAGCTGCTGAAATAAACGATTCTGTTTGAAGTGAAGCTTTAGTAATACCCATTAGAACTCTTTCACCAACGGCTGGTGTTTTTCCTTCCGCAACCAATTTTTCATTAGTATTATCAAACTTAATTCTATCAACTACTTCACCAGGTAAATAACTTGAGTCACCTGATACTTTAACTTCAACCTTTTTAAGCATTTGTCTTAAAATAGTTTCAATATGTTTATCGTTAATTATTACACCTTGTAATCTATAGACTTCTTGGACTTGATTAACAAAATATTCTGTTAATTCTTTGATTCCTAAAATTCTTAAAATATCATGTGGAAGTGGTTGGCCATCTAAAAGATACTCTCCTTTTTGAATTTTTTCACCTGGATTGAAATTGATATGTTTGCCTTTTGGAATTAAATAATTTGAAGGTTCTGATCCATCTTCAGGAACAATAGATACTCTTTGTTTGCCTCTTACCTCTTTACCAAAAACAACACTACCATCATTTTCTGCAATGATCGCACTATCCTTAGCTTTTCTAGCTTCAAATAACTCAGCAACTCTTGGAAGGCCTCCGGTTATATCTTTTGTTTTAGTAGTTTCTTTAGGTAATCTTGCAATCACGTCACCTGCATAAACTTTTTGACCGTCTTTAATTGATAAAATCGAATCCGGTACTAAATAATATCTAGCTTCATTATCGTCAGCTTTTTTAATCACATTTCCTTTTTCATCTCTTAAAGTAATTCTAGGTTTTAAATCAGTACTTTTTGATTGACCTCTCCAATCAATTACTGATTTAGAAGAAATTCCAGTTGCATCGTCGGTAGTTTCTTGAATTGATACTCCATCAATTAAATCTACATAACTTGCTGTACCACTTTTCTCCGCAATAACTGGAGTAGTGTATGGATCCCATTCACATATTTTTGTGTTTGCTTTTACTTTATCACCATTATTGAAAAACAATCTTGACCCGTAAGCAACTTTATAAACTGCTATTTGAACACCTTTATCATCCTCTATAGAAAGCTGAGTATTTCTTCCCATAACAATTAAATTCTTTTTAGAATCCTCTAAGATATTTGAGTTTATTATTTTTAAAGTTCCTTCACTTTTAGTAACTATTTGAGAATCTTGCTTAACTGAAGCTGTTCCTCCTACGTGGAACGTCCTCATTGTTAGCTGTGTTCCCGGTTCTCCAATTGATTGAGCAGATATCATTCCAATAGCTTCTCCAACGTGAACCATCTTACCTCTAGACAAGTCCCTACCATAACAAGTAGCACAAACACCTTCTTTTGAACTACATGTCATTACTGAATAAACTTTTATTGATTTAACACCTGCAGCATCAATTTTATCACAGCCTGCCTCATCAATCATTTCAGATTTTTTAATAATTACTTCTCCAGATAAAGGGTTTTTAACATCAGCAGCTGTTACTCTTCCTAACGCTCTTTCAGATAAACTAACAACTACATTACCACCCTCTAAGATTTCAGAAAGTTCAATAAATCCAGGATCATCACAATTAACTTTAGTTATTGTTAAGTCTTGTGCTACATCACATAGTCTTCTTGTTAAATATCCAGAACTAGCTGTTTTAAGCGCTGTATCTGCTAATCCTTTTCTAGCACCGTGTGTTGAGTTGAAATATTCTAAAGCAGTCAATCCCTCTTTAAAGTTTGAGATAATTGGACTTTCAATAATTTCCCCAGAAGGCTTAGCAATCAAACCTCTCATACCAGCTAATTGTTTCATTTGAGCAGCAGATCCTCTAGCTCCACTGTCAGCCATCATAAATACTGAATTTATTTTTAATCCTTCATCAGTTTTTTCTGTAGCTGAAATTCCCTTCATCATTTCGCCGGCAACTTTGTCCGTGCACTTAGACCAAGCATCAACAACTTTGTTGTATTTTTCACCTCTTGTAATTAAACCTTCGGCATATTGAGTTTCATAATCAGCAATTAATTTCTTAGTATCATCAATTAATTGAGTTTTGTTTGCTGGAATTACAAGATCATCTTTTCCAAATGAAATTCCCGCTTTAAACGCATGTTTAAAACCTAAATCTTTAAGTTTATCACAGAAAATTACAGTTGTTTTTTGACCACAAAACCTAAATACAACATCAATTATTTCTGAAACTATTTTTTTAGGTAATAATCTATCTACTAAAGAGAACTTAATGTTACTATTCTTTGGTAATAAATTTGCTAATAAAAATCTTCCAGCTGTAGAAGTGTATTTTTCTATTTTTTTATTACCTTGCTCGTCTACAGTCTCGTATCTTGAAATAATAGTGCTGTGTACATTTATTTCACCAGATGATAATGCAAATTCAATTTGATCTGAATTTATAAAGTATCCAGCTGGTTTATCAGATATAGGCTCTTGTGAAAGATAGTAAATACCTAAAATCATATCCTGACTTGGAACGATAATTGGTTTACCATTTGATGGTGAAAGAATATTATTTGTAGATAGCATTAATATTCTTGCCTCTAATTGAGCTTCTAAACTTAGTGGAACATGAACTGCCATTTGGTCACCATCAAAGTCAGCATTAAATGCTGCACAAGTTAAAGGATGTAATTCAATTGCATCTCCTTCAATTAATTTTGGCTCAAATGCTTGAACTCCAAGTCTATGAAGTGTTGGCGCTCTATTTAATAGAACTGGATGCTCTCTTACAATTAATTCTAAAGCATCCCAAACTGCATTCGTTTCTTTTTCAACCAATTTTTTAGCTTGTTTGATTGTTGATGCTAATCCTAATTTATTTAATCTTGCATATAAAAATGGCTTAAATAATTCTAAAGCCATTTTTTTGGGTAAACCACACTCATGTAATTTCAAATCTGGACCAACAACAATTACCGATCTTCCTGAATAATCAACTCTTTTACCCAATAAATTTTGTCTAAATCTTCCTTGCTTACCTTTTAACATTTCAGCAAGAGATTTAAGTGGTCTCTTACCTGTGCCAGTAATTACTCTACCTCTTCTCCCGTTATCGAAAAGAGCATCAACCGATTCTTGAAGCATTCTTTTTTCATTTCTTACAATGATATCTGGAGCTTTAAGATCCATTAATCTTTTTAATCTGTTATTTCTGTTAATTACTCTTCTGTATAAATCGTTAAGATCTGAAGTAGCAAATCTTCCACCATCAAGAGGAACTAATGGTCTTAATTCTGGTGGTATAACTGGTACAACAGTCATAATCATCCACTCAGGTTTTTGACCTGTTTCAATAAATGACTCGATTAATTTTAATCTTTTAATTGCTCTTTCTTCGTTAACTTTTGATTTGGTTTCTTTAATAAAGCTAACAAGATTTTTTCTTTCTAATTCTAAATCTAAATTTTTAAGCATCTCAAGAACAGCTTCTGCACCTATTCCTGCTGTAAAACTTTCTTCACCAAACTCATCCTGGTATTTCGCTAATTCTTCTTCATTTAAAAGTTGATTTTTTTGTAAACCGGTTAAACCAGGTTCTATTACTATAAAGTTTTCAAAATAAAGGACTCTCTCTATTTCTTTTAATTTCATGTCAACAGCTAAAGCAATTCTACTTGGAAGAGATTTCAAGAACCAAATATGTGCTACTGGTGTAGCAAGATTTATGTGGCCCATTCTTTCTCTTCTTACATTTGATTTTGTAACCTCAACACCACATTTTTCACATATAATTCCTCTAAATTTCATTCGTTTATATTTACCACATAAACATTCATAATCTTTTATTGGTCCAAAAATCCTTGCACAGAACAAACCATCTTTTTCAGGTCTAAACGTTCTATAATTAATTGTTTCAGGCTTTTTAATTTCACCAAATGTCCAAGATTTAATTTTCTCTGGGCTAGCAAGTGAAATTTTAATGCTATTAAAATTTTGAGCTTCTGAAATTTCGTTGCCCTTAAATAGATCTGTTAATTCTTTTTTCATTAATTAAGCTCCACATTTAATGCTAATGATTTAATCTCTTTAACTAAAACGTTAAACGACTCTGGTATACCTGACTCAAAGTTTTCTTCACCTTTAACTATAGTCTCATAAACTTTAACTCTTCCTGCGACGTCATCAGATTTAACAGTTAAAATTTCCTGTAATGTATATGATGCACCATATGCTTCAAGAGCCCACACTTCCATTTCACCAAATCTTTGACCACCTAACTGTGCTTTACCACCAAGCGGTTGTTGTGTAACCAAACTGTAAGGTCCAGTAGATCTTGCATGAATTTTATCTTCAACTAAGTGATGAAGTTTTAGCATGTAAATTATTCCAACAGTAACCGGTCTATCAAATTTCTCTCCTGTTCTTCCATCCCATAAATAAGTTTGTCCTGATCCTGGTAGATTTGCTAGTTCAAGCATTTCAGTAACATTTTTTTCTTTAGCACCATCAAAAACAGGTGTTGAGATTGCGATACCATTTTGTAAATTTTCACAAAGATCTTTGAATTCACTCTTGCTTAATTTATCTACTTTTTCATTGAAAATTTCTTCTCCATAAACAGATTTTAAGAACTTTTCGATTTTTTCTGTTCTTTCAATTTTTTTGTTATTTTCGTTTACTAAATTTTTAACTTGTTCACCAAATTCTTTACATGCCCAGCCTAAATGAGTCTCTAAAATTTGTCCAACATTCATCCTACTTGGAACACCCAGAGGATTTAATACAATGTCAACCGGTCTGCCGTCTTCCCTGTAAGGCATATCTTCAACAGGTACAATCTTACTTACTACTCCTTTATTTCCGTGTCTTCCAGACATTTTATCACCAGGTCTTAATCTTCTTTTGATAGCAACGAATACTTTTACCATTTTCATAACACTTGGTAATAAATCATCACCACTTCTAATTTTTAAAACTTTATCTTCAAATCTCTCGGTTATGTCTTGTTTCGCTTTATTATATTGATCTTTTAATTGAGCTAATGTTGCTTCGTCATTTACATTTCCTACTGTGATTTTGAAAACATCATTAATTGATAATGTATTAATTGTATCAAAATCTAACTTAGTTCCTTCTGATAAATCTTTTACTTTTTTAGTTAAAGATGATCCTGACAGGAATTGTGAAGCTCTTTGTTTAATACTTCTTTCTAATATTTCCTCCTCAACAATTTTATCTTGTTGAACTTGCTCAATTTCAGCTCTTTCAATAGTTATTGATCTTTCATCCTTCTCAATTCCATGTCTATTGAATACCCTTACATCAACTACTGTTCCACTTGATCCTCTAGACATTCTTAAAGATGTATCAGTTACATCAATAGCTTTTTCTCCAAAAATTGATCTTAATAATTTTTCTTCAGGACCAGATGCTGAGTCTCCTTTTGGAGTAACTTTACCTACTAAAATATCTCCAGCATTTACCTCCGCACCAATATAAACTATTCCTGATTCATCAAGGTTTTTTAAAGCCTCTTCATTCACATTTGGTATATCTCTTGTTATTTCTTCTTCACCAAGCTTTGTATCTCTCGCCATTATTTCATATTCAACAATATGAACAGATGTAAACACGTCATCTGTAACACATCTTTCAGAAATAAGGATTGAGTCCTCAAAGTTATAACCTTGCCATGGCATGAACGCTACAGTAACATTCTTACCTAAAGCAAGTTCACCTAATTTGGTTGAAGGACCATCTGCAATAATATCTCCAGATTTAACTTTATCACCAACTCTAACTAGTGGTCTTTGATTAATGCAAGTATTTTGGTTTGATCTTTTAAATTTTTGAAGATTATAGATATCAACTCCAGACTTACTAAAGTCTGTTTCCTCTGTTACTTTAATAACAATTCTTTTTCCATCTATTTTATCAACAATTCCATCCCTCTTAGCAACAATAGTTACCCCCGAGTCTAAAGCAACATCACTTTCAATTCCTGTACCAACAAGCGGTGACTCAGGTTTTAATAATGGAACTGCTTGCCTCATCATATTTGATCCCATTAAAGCTCTGTTCGCATCATCATTTTCTAAGAATGGAATTAATGAGGCTGCAACCGAAACTAATTGTTTCGGTGATACGTCAATGTAATCAATAGAGTCAGGTTTAGCTAAAAGAAAGTTTAGATTTTGTCTGCATGAAACAAGTTCTTCAGTAATTTTTCCATTTTTATCAAGTTTTGTATTTGCTTGAGCAATAGTGAATTTTGTTTCTTCCATTGCTGATAAGTATTCAACTTTATCTTGAACAACACCGTCTTTGACTTTTTTATATGGACTTTCAATAAAGCCGTACTTATTAATTTTTGCATAAGTGGATAAACTATTAATCAAACCAATATTTGGACCCTCTGGTGTCTCAATTGGACAAATTCTTCCATAGTGAGTTGGATGGACGTCCCTGACTTCAAAGCCTGCTCTTTCTCTTGTTAAGCCACCTGGACCTAACGCCGAAACTCTTCTTTTATGAGTAATTTCAGATAAAGGATTTGTTTGATCCATAAACTGAGATAGTTGCGAACTTGCAAAAAAATCTTTCAATGAAACTGTTAATGGTTTTGCATTAATTAGATCTTGTGGCATTGCTGACTCAACATCTAAAGTTGTCATTTTTTCCTTAATTGCTCTTTCCATTCTGTAAACACCAACTCTAGCTTGATTCTCAACCAACTCTCCTACAGAACGTACTCTTCTATTTCCTAGGTGATCAATGTCATCAACATCATCTTTACCATCACGTAAATCCAACATTTTATGAATAATTGCTATTATATCGTCATTTCTTAATATGGTAATTTTATCAGAACATTCTTGGTTTAATCTTGAGTTCATTTTAACTCTTCCAACATCAGACAAATCATATCTGTCTGAGCTAAAAAAAAGATTATTAAATATTTGAGTTGCAATCTCTATGGTTGGTGGCTCTCCAGGTCTTAACATTTTATAGATTTCTGTGATAGCTTCTTCTTTAGTATTATTTTTATCAGCTAAAATAGTTGTAAGTAGATAAGGTCCTTTGTTTATAGAGTTTGTAATAGAAATTTGAAGTTTATGTATATTTGCATCTAAAATTTGTTGAATGATTGTATCGTTTAACTCAGTACCGATTTTAAATACACCATCCTCTTTTTCATTAACTTTGACATCTCTGTGTAAAAATTTACCAAATAAAGATTCTCTAGAAACTAGTATGTCTTTCAAACCATCATTAGCTAATTTTTTTGCACTTAAAAAATTAATCTTGTCACCTAATTTAATTACTACTTCACCAGTTTTTGCATCAATTACTTCTTCTGAGAAATTTTTTGCTTTGTAGTTTTCAGGATTAAATTTAGTTTTCCACTTTTCTGTTTTCGGATCATAATTATACTGTTCACTTTCATAGAACTCATCCACAATTTCTGATTTTGTATAACCTAAAGCTAGTAATAAAGTAGATGAAAAAATTTTCTTTTTTCTATCAATTTTAAAATATAGAAAATCCTTAACATCATATTCAAAATCTAACCATGAGCCTCTGTTAGGTATTACTCTACAATTAAACAAAAGTTTACCACTTGCATGAGTTTTTCCTTTGTCATGATCAAAAAATACACCTGGACTTCTGTGCATTTGATTAACCACAACTCTTTGAACACCGTTAGTTATAAAAGTTCCACTATTAGTCATCATAGGAACTTCACCCATATAAACTTCTTGCTCTTTAGCTGATAAAATATCTTTTGTATTATTTTCTTGATCTATTTCGTAAACAACTAATCTTAGGGTACACTTAAGAGCTGATGAATATGTGAGACCTCTTGCTATACATTCTTCAACATCAAATTTTGGTTTCTCTAATCTGTATGAAACATACTCTAAAGTTGCTTTGTCATTTAAATCCTCAATAGGAAAAATACTCTTAAATACTCGATCAAAACCTTTGGTAAGTTCTGCTGCCTCAACATTAAATTCTGTTAATTCTTTGTACGAATTTTTTTGTACTTCAATTAAGTTAGGTATAGATAAACTCTCTTTTAGTTTACCAAAACTTTTTCGAATGTTTTTCTTTTCAGTAAAAGATAATTGCATCTATGTTTATAAATACTGATTAAAAATAATCAGTATTCGAATTCTTTCTATTTAATTTATTTAAGTTCTACTTTAGCGCCAGCAGCTTCTAACTTAGCTTTGATCTCTTCAGCGTCTTTTTTGTTTACACCAGATTTAACTTCTTTTGGTGCTCCCTCTACAAGATCTTTAGCTTCTTTTAAACCTAATGAAGTAGCTGCTCTTACTTCTTTGATAACATTAATTTTTTTATCACCTGCAGAAACTAACATGATTGTAAAATCATCTTTATCTTCTGCTGGAGCCGCACCACCTGCTGCTGCTGGAGCTGCTGCTGCCATTGGAGTTACACCCCATTTTTCTTCTAATTGTTTTGATAGTTCAGCTGCCTCTGCAACAGTCAAACTTGATAAATCTTCAATAATTTTGTTTAGGTCAGGCATATGTATTACTCTTTGGGTTGTGTTTCAGAATTTTCTGCCGACAAACTACTCATTTTTTCTGAATGTGCAAGCAAAATACTGATTAATTTAGATGCAGAAGCGTTCAAAATACCCACAATATTGGCTCTTGCTTCATCTAATGTAGGTAAACTAGCTACATTCTGGACACCAGCCTGATCTAAGACCTCGTTATCCATAATTCCACCAATTAATTTTAAGTTTTCGTTATCTTTTGCAAATTTTGAAAGAATCCTTGCAGACATTATGGCATCCTCTCCAAATGCTACTGCTGTAGGACCAGTAAATAAATTTGATAAATCTTTACACTTAGTTTTTTCTAAAGCTAATTTTGTAATTCTGTTTTTTGTTATTTTAAAAATGATACCATGTTCTCTCATTTTCGCTCTTAATTCATCTAACTGAGTCATAGTTAAACCTTGGTAATGGGTAACCATGACAGCTTTGCTATTTTCAAACTTACTAGTCATTTCTTCAATATAATTTTTCTTTTGTTCTTTGCTCATCATAACTATATCGATTTCCCTAATTTAACTTTATATGAAACACCCATTGTCGAAGTAGCAAAAACACTTCTAATTAAATCACCTTTTAACGTGTTATTTGATTTCTCTTTTTCTAATGCATCTAAAATTGCATTATAGTTTTTTAGTAATTGATCATCACTAAAAGATTTTTTACCAATACTAACTCCAATGTTTCCATCTTTATCATTTCTAATTTCTACTTGACCAGATTTGGCATTACTTACAGCTTCTTTAATATTTTCAGACACTGAACCAAGCTTAGGATTAGGCATTAAACCTTTTGGTCCTAAAACTTTTCCTAATTTAGAAAGTTTAATCATCATTCCTGGTGTACAAATTAATTTTTCAAAATTTAATTCTCCACCTTTAATTCTTTCAACAAACTCATCACCACCAACAATATCTGCTCCAGCATCTTTAGCATCTTGCGCTTTATTGTCTTCACAAACTACAGCAACTTTTACTTTCTTACCTGTGCCGCCAGGTAAATTAACAACTGTTCTAATATTAACTTCGCTTTTCTTTTGCTTGTGATTTATTTGAAAACTTAAATCTAATGACTCGTCAAATTTAGTTGTGCAATTTTTTTTAAGATCAGGTAATAATTTTTCGATAGTCTCTGCGCTTAAGTCTTTTGTCTTTTCAGGTAATTTTTTGTATCTTTTTGATGCCATTATTCTTTTACCTCAATACCCATTGATCTAGCTGATCCTGCAATAATTTTTATGGCTTCTTCAATATCATGAGCATTTAAATCATTCATTTTTTCTTTAGCTATACTCTCTAATTGTTTTTTAGAAATTGAAGCAACAATATTTCTTCCAGGTTCTTTTGATCCACCTTTAAGTTTGACTGCCTCTTTAATATAAAAAGATGCTGGAGGTGATTTAATTTTAAAATCAAATTTTTTATCTTTATAAACAGTGATTTCTACCGGCACAGGTTTACCTGCCATTGATTTAGTTTTGTCATTAAAAGCTTTACAAAACTCCATAATATTTACACCACGTTGACCTAATGCTGGGCCAACAGGAGGAGCTGGATTAGCTTGACCGCCTTTAATTTGTAATTTTATAAATCCACTAATTTCTTTTGCCATTAACTTACCTTCTCAACCTGATTATATTCTAAATCTACTGGTGTAGGACGACCAAATATAGAAACTGACACCTTAAGTCTAGCTTTTTCTTCATCAATTTCTTCAATCATTCCAGTAAATGAAGCAAATGGACCATCTACTACCTGAACTTTTTCACCAACACTGTAATCTACGCCAGATTTTGGCTGAGCAACACCATCTTTAATCTGACCTAAAATCTTCTCTACTTCTTTATCTGAAACTGGAACAGGAATACCTTTTGTGCCTAAGAAACCACTGACCCTCTTTATATTCTTAATCATGTGATAAATATTATTATCCATCTCACTTTTAATTAGTACATATCCAGGAAAGTATTTCTTCTTTCTTTGAATTCTTTTACCTCTCTTAACCTCAGTAACATCATGAGTAGGTACAATAATCTCTTCAAACTTATCAGCAATTTTAGCTTTATCAGCTTCCTCTTTAATTAAAGAGGCTACTTTATTCTCAAAACTAGAATGAGACTGAACAATATACCAATTTTTCATTAAATACTCACTTTAAGTAAAAGTTCTAAGAAAAATTTCAAAACCTGATCTAAAAGAAGAAAAAATAAAGACATAACAACTGCCATAACAAAAACCATTAAAGCACCTTGCAATGTCTCTTTCCAAGTTGGCCAAGTAACTTTAAAAGCCTCTTGTTTCACTTCTTGTATAAATTTAATCGGGTTTCTCATAATTTATAAGCTCAAATTGGCAGGAGCGGAGGGACTCGAACCCTCAGCCTCCGGTTTTGGAGACCGGCGCTCTACCAATTGAGCTACACTCCTATTTATAGAGTTACTCTATAATTTTAGTTACTACTCCTGCTCCAACAGTTCTTCCACCTTCTCTAATAGCAAAGTTTAATTTCTCTGCCATTGCAATTGGTGTAATAAGTTTAACAGTAAATTTAGCATCATCACCTGGCATAACCATTTCAGTACCAGCTGGTAATTCTACTTCACCTGTAACGTCTGTTGTTCTAAAATAAAACTGAGGTCTGTACTTAGTAAAGAATGGAGTATGTCTTCCACCTTCATCTTTTTTAAGCACATACGCTTGAGCTTCAAATTTAGTGTGTGGAGTAATTGAACCAGGCTTACAAAGAACTTGACCTCTTTCGATATCAGTTCTTTCAATACCTCTCAATAAAATCCCAACGTTATCTCCAGCTTCACCAGAATCTAAAAGTTTTCTAAACATCTCAACTCCAGTACAAACTGATTTTTTAGTTTCTCTAATTCCAACTATTTCAACTTCCTCACCAGTCTTAATTACACCAGACTCAACTCTTCCAGTTGCAACTGTTCCTCTACCAGAAATTGAGAATACGTCCTCAACTGGCATCAAGAATGGTTTATCAACTTCTCTAGCTGGCTGTGGAATATGTTCATCAACAGCTTTCATTAATTCTAAAATTGAATTTTTTCCAATTTCATCATCTCTACCTTCAACTGCTGCTAAAGCTGAACCTTTAACGATTGGTGTTTTGTCACCTGGGTATTTGTATGAAGTTAAAAGCTCTCTAATTTCCTCTTCAACAAGTTCAATCATTTCTTTATCATCAACTTGGTCTACTTTGTTTAAGTAAACAACAATAGCGGGAATACCTACTTGTCTTCCTAAAAGAATGTGTTCTCTTGTTTGTGGCATTGGACCATCAGCTGCATTCACTACTAGAATTGCTCCATCCATTTGAGCAGCACCAGTGATCATGTTTTTAACATAGTCAGCGTGACCAGGACAGTCTACGTGAGCATAGTGTCTTTTTTCAGTTTCATACTCAACGTGTGCTGTTGAAATTGTTATACCTCTCTCTTTTTCTTCAGGTGCTTTATCAATCTGATCATAAGCAACTGCAGTTCCACCGCCAGCTTGTGCTAATACATTTGTAATCGCGGCAGTAAGAGTTGTTTTACCATGGTCGACATGACCAATAGTCCCAATGTTACAGTGGGGTTTATTTCTTACAAATTTTTCTTTTGACATTACGTTTTTACCTCAGTTTTTTTTTTGTTTCTTCTAATTTTAATTTCTTGGAGCGGGTAAAGGGAATCGAACCCTTACATCCAGCTTGGAAGGCTAGCGTTCTACCATTGAACTACACCCGCACAACCCCAAGAGTAACACTCCATGCTATTTAAAATTTATTAAATGGTGGAGGGGGAAAGATTCGAACTTTCGAAGACCGAAGTCAACGGGTTTACAGCCCGCCCCATTTGACCGCTCTGGAACCCCTCCTCTGGGGAAGTGTCCCCTTGTTCAATAAAGCTTCAAATAACAAGCGTTTTATATATTTTATTTATGCAAATGCAACACGTGATTTAATAGGAAAATATTCAAAAAACCGTGTAAAACAGATACTAATTTATGAATAAATCATCATTTTTCATTGTTGGTCAACACGCAGTTATTGAAGCTCTTAGAAATCCTAAAAGGAAGGTTTTAAGAGTTTTTTTGACTGAGGAGTCTAAAAAAAATATTCATAGAAAAAATCCAAATAAAAATATTTTGGAAGACGTTAAAGTTTACTTTAAATCCAAAAAAGAATTAGACAAATATTCTTCAAAAGAACAGTTAATGCATAATGGATATGTTGCAGAGATTGAACATTTAGATCAACCAGATCTGAAACAATTTATAAAAGTTAAAAATAATTTAACATTTGTCTGTCTTGATGAAGTTACTGATCCAAGAAATATTGGTTCGTTAATTAGAAGTGCTGCATCATTTAATATTGACGGATTAATAATCAAGGAAAGACATTTTCCACGTGATAGTAAATTAATGTATAAATCAGCTAGTGGATGCATGGAGTATATGAATATATTTCAAGTCTCTAACATTAATTCTACACTTAAAAATTTAAGAGAAAAAAATTTCTGGGTTTATGGTTTTGATGCAAAAGGTCAGAAAGATTTTACAGATATAAAGTGGGAAGGAAACAATATTCTTCTTTTTGGTTCAGAAGGATTTGGTATGAGACAGCATACAGGTAAATACGCTGATTTTTTTGTAAAAATTAATATTAATGAAGATATTGAGAGTTTGAATATATCAAATAGTGCAGCAATTGTATTTCATCACTTAAGTTATATGAAAAAAAAGAGTTGATTATTTAACAAATAGTTAATAACTATTGCGCATGCCCTTGTAGCTCAGCTGGTAGAGCAATTGATTTGTAATCAATAGGTCCGCGGTTCGAATCCGTGCGGGGGCACCACTTCATTTACTTTTATCAAAATAATTTATGCAAAAGCTATTTTAACCACAATAAGTGTGGTCAGAGTGTGGACAGAACCAGGATCCCTAAAAGTTTTTTCATTTAAAATCCACCTCTCCAATTATCTTTATCTTCGAACCTCTCTTTTTCTTTTTTAGAGGTAGGTCTAAATAAAAAATAAACTGCAAAGACGATAGTTAATAAAATTATAACAATCTCAAGTGTCATAAACTCTGAACCGCGATCCTTAAAATTTTTTTCATTTGATCTACCATGCGGTTAATTTCCAACACTCGTCAACATCTTCAATTCGAACATAACAACCCAGAAAAGACATAATTTTAAATACACAAAAACCTCCAACTAAAATAATAACTACAAGCATTATTGGATTAATTTTTTTCATTTACTAACTAGTCTCTCTTCTTATTTGTTCAATTTTAATTTTTTTTTGTAGACTTCTATTTTTATCATACAAAAGATTAAACTTAATTTTATTATTAGTTTTTACGGTTATTGACTTAGCGTTTCTCACTTCCAAGTTATCAGCAACAGCGCTAATTGGTCTTTTTGATGGATTTAAATTTGTTATAACAATTTTGGTTTTATCATTAACAATTTTACCCTTCCATCTTCTTGGTCTGAAAGCACTTATTGGTGATATTGATAATTTTTTTGAATGAAGACTTAAAATAGGACCATGAACAGAAAGATTATAAGCAGTACTACCAGCTGGTGTTGATACTAAAACTCCATCAGAAACTAATTTTTTAATTATTTGTCTTGAGCCTTGCTTAATTGATAATGAAGCAGCTTGTCTGCTTTGTCTAAGTACAGAAACTTCATTAATTGCAATAGATCTTTTAATTTGATTGTTTTTATTTTTTACAATCATTTCTAGTGGAGAAATTGAAACCAAATTTGCTTTATAAAGATTTTTTATAATGTCTTTTGAGGAAAATTTATTCATAAGAAAACCATAATTTCCAGAATTAATCCCATAAAAATGTTTGTTATAATTTTTATTTTTTTTGAGTGTTTGAAGCATAAAGCCATCACCACCAATAACAATGATGAGATTTTCTTTTTTAAATTTATTAGATTTTATATTTTTTAATAATAAATTTCTAATCTTTAAGGATTTTTTATTTTTATCTGAAATAATCTGAAGTTTATTCATTTAGTGGTGCCCTCGGCCAGACTCGAACTGGCACTCCGCAAGCGGCAAGGATTTTAAGTCCTTTGTGTCTACCAATTTCACCACGAGGGCATTAATGAATTTCATGAGCTTTTATGCTAATATTTATAATTGAACAAGTCTAATAAGTAAATTTTTATTCATAATATTAAATTATTTTTGAAATAAATTTTATTACAGAAAAAAATCCCATTTTTGGTTTGATAGCAGATCCCTTTTGGTTCATATTTGAATTCTTTAAATAGTAATTATGAGCATCTAACATAAGTTCAGCAGTGCTTTTGGTAGGTACAAAATTCAAATCTTTTTTAATTTTTGAAATATCCAATACAATATTACTTACAAGAATTTTATTATGATAATCTATAAAATTAATAAGTCTTAAAAAAGATAATATCTTTAAAATAATCAAGCCTAAATTTTTATTAAAATGTCTTATTTTAGATTTTGATCCAGTTTTATTTATAAGATATTCAAAAGTTTCTCTCATTGTTTCAACTTTTTCGCACCCAATATTATACACATGCTTTCCTTTTAAATTTAAAGAATTTTCAATTGCAATAAATAAATCGGACGCAGAAACAAATTGCAGTTTATTAGAACCATCTCCTAAAATCCAAAGAGTACAATTGTCTTTTAAAAACTCAAAAAGCACTCCAAGACGATGTGCTCTTGATTTATCAACAATAATTGGACACCTAAAAATTGAAATATTTAATTCAGAGTCTGTATCCAATAAAAGTGTCTCAACTTCAGATTTTGTTATTCCATAATAATTTTTACATGAAATTGGTTCAGTTTCACTAATTAAATAATCATAATTTTTTTCATAAAGTGAAAATGTTGAGGTAAAAATTAAATTCTCAACATTGTTATTTATAGCTGATTTTTTTATATTATTAGATCCTTCTACGTTTGTTTTAAATATTTTCTTTTTGTTGTGAGTATCAAATATTTCAGATGCAAAATGAAAAATTATGTTAGGTTTTTCTTTGGTAATTACTTCATCAATTTCTGCAAAATTTCCTATGTCAGCTTTATAAAAATTTACATCACTTGAATTAGACAAATCAACAAGTACTAATTCATAATTTTGCATAAAATATTCTTTAGCAAGATTGCCTAGAAAGCCATTAGATCCTGTTATTAATATTTTTTTTTTCATACTGAAACTAAACTATTTTTTTTTATGTGTTTAACAAAGAAAATAATAAAAATTGTAAAAATTAAAAACATTCCAGATTGATATAACATATCATTGTCAATCCAATGTCTAATTATTCTATGAAAATAAAAGTAATAAATAGTTAAATATAAACCATATTTAGATATATCAGATTTATAATTATTAATTGTATATATTAGCAAAGGTAGCATTAAAACATAATCATAATTTGAGTGTGGCATAAAAATTAAAGGTAAGAAACAAATTACAGATAATTTAGCTAATTTATTATTTATATCTTTTATTTGATATAAAAAATAAATATTCCCAAGTAAAACTATTCCTAATTGAAGTATTTTATTTGTGACATTATTTTCCTTCAAAAAATAAATATTCATAATCGAATACAAGTCACCAGTTCTGGTATAATTGCCTTGAAAGTTCATTATAAGTGGGTCAAAAAAATTAGAAATGAAAGGACTATTTGTGTAGTAGCTATAAAATAACCAGCCAATTATAGTTGTAAGAGAAGTTAATAATAATTTCTTAATTTTTTTTTCAACAAGTAAATTTAAAAATAACACATAACCTGTGCTATATTTTACATAGGAAATACCTGATACAATCAAATTAAAGTTTTTAAAAAGATTTGACATTGTTAAGAAGGGTAACATTAAAAAAAATAACACCATTAAACTATTCTGACCCAGATTAAGGGTCATCCTTGTAGGATGAGAAGTTAAAAAAATTCCTATTATCAAATATGTAGATAGAGTAGATACATTATTTGACCTACAAAGAATAATTGGTATTAAAAAAGCAAAAAAAACATTAAGTATAATCCATATAATTTTTGCTTGTTCCCATTCAACAAGAGTTATTGGATATAATAAAATAAATAAAAAATGCCCGTATCTTCCGTGTTGACACCCTAAAAAAACATCTCCTGTTCTCATCTGATATTCATAATGATTTATCCCATCCCAAAAAAGTTTAGATGGTTGCCACATTAAATCACAGCTATTAGATAAACCTTTAGAAATTGTTTGTATAAAAAAACTTGCAACTACAATTGATAGAAAAATAAATATTATTTTATTTCTTTTGGTTAATTCTAAAAAAAATTTCATTTTCTTTACTAAAATTTTAAGAAACTAGTGCTCTTTTTAAATATTTGATATCAAGATTACAATCTTTATATCCTCTCTTAACTACGTTAAAATATCTTTCTGTAGGATACATAAATGGAGTTTTTTTTAACATTGTGTAGGTCATTACTTTTTTTCCATAATAATAAAAATAATATTTTTTATAAAGAATTGGAAAATCTTCATATACGTCTAATTTTTTTTCATCACTTTTAGAAATTTCAAATAAACCACCAGGAACAATAGAGTTTTTTTTAGGCTCGATATCTGCAGCTCTATATTTGCTTCTAAAAGTTAATCTAAAATCTTTTAAATTAATTTTTTTTAAAAAAATACTATCTTTGCATCTTCGTTTCATTTGAAGATGATGAAGATTACTACCGTAAGCAAAATACAACATTATCTATCAACTATCTCTATTTTTTTAGCATTCACAAATTTTAAAACCTGATCATTACAATCATCAATTTTACTTTGATCTTCTGACCTTATTACTATTGAAACACCTAATTTGCCTGCATGAAAAAAAGGGTAGCTTCCTATTTCAACTTCTTGATTATCATTCTGAATTTTTGTTAAAGAGTTAGCTATTTCACTTTCAACAGTTCTTAAACTGATTGTAAGACTTTTGATAGGTTCTCCCCCTACTATACTATTGGTTAAGCCACCTAACATTGATTTTAAAATTGATGGCACACCTGGCAAAGAAAATACATTTTCAACATTAAATCCTGGTGCACCACTTGTAGGATTTAAAATTAATTTTGCATTCTCTGGCATCCAAGCCATCTTTTGTCTACCCTCATTAAATTCACCTGGCTGATAATATGCTTCTAAAATTTTATAAGCTTCTTTATGAACCTCGTATTTAATTCCAAATGCTTTAGAAACTGATTGAGCTGTAATATCATCATGAGTGGGTCCAATACCACCAGTTGTAAAAACATATTCATATTTTGATCTAAGTAAATTTAAAGTATCAACAATAGTCTCCTCAACATCAGGTATTACTCTAACTTCTGCAATATTTACTCCAATTGAATTAAGCCAAATTGCCAAAGTTGAGGTATTTGTATCTTGAGTTCTACCAGATAAAATTTCATTACCAATAATTAAAATTGATGCATTAACTTTTACTTTTTTATCCATATGAAATATATAATTTAGTAATGGAATTTACCAAGTCTTTAATAAAAGGCAAACTAATCAAACGTTATAAAAGGTTTTTTACTGACGTTAAGCTCAGTAAAGAAATTGTCACAGCTCATTGTCCTAACACGGGATCAATGAAAGGATTATTAGATGAAGGTAATGAAGTTTATCTGCTTCCTAATAATGATCCAAAAAGGAAACTTAAGTATGGATTGGAAATTATTAAATCTAGAAAAAATTTAGTTGGAGTAAATACACAAATGGCAAATAGAATAGTTGAGCATGCTCTCAAAAATAATTTAGTAAATGAGCTCAAGAATAATGATATTATAAAACCAGAGGTTTTTTTTAACAAAGAAACAAGATTTGATTTTTTATTAGAGAAAAAGGGTCAAAAAATGTTTGTTGAAGTTAAAAATGTTACTTTATTTAGAAATAAAGATATTGCTGAATTTCCAGATGCGCCAACAGCAAGGGGAACTAAGCATTTATTAACTCTTATTGATGCCATAAAAAGAAGTTATAAAACATACTTAATTTTTTTAGTTCAAATACAAAATATGAAATATTTTAAAATAGCTAAAGATATAGACGAACAATATTATAAGAACTATTTAATAGCAAAAAAAGCTGGTGTAAATTTTTTAGCATATAGATGTGATATAAGTTCTAAAAAAATTTTTATAGATAAAAAATTAAAAATTATAGATGACTGATTATAAAGAGAAATTTGAAAAAATGAGAATTGCAGGAAATTTAGCTGCAAGAACTTTGGATATGTTAACTGAGAATATTAAAGAAGGTGTAACCACTGATTATATAGATAAACTAGGTTATGAATTTATAAAAGACAATGGAGGCTACTCTGCGCCACTATATTATAGAGGGTTTACAAAATCTTTATGTACTTCTTTAAATCATGTTGTGTGTCATGGCGTACCATCAGATAGAATTTTGCAAGAAGGTGACGCTGTAAATGTTGATATCACAGCAATTGTTGATGAGCATTATGGTGATACAAGCAGAATGTTTTGCATTGGAAAAACTCCTGTTAAGTTAAACAATCTTATAGATGCTACTTATGAGTCTATGATGAGAGCAATTAAAATTTTAAAACCTGGAATTAAATTAGGGGATATTGGTTATGAAATTCAATCTTTTGTAGAAGAAAAAGGATTTTCAGTTGTCAGAGATTTTTGTGGTCACGGAATAAGTACAACATTTCATGAGCCACCAAATATTTTACACTATGGTAAAAAAAATACAGGCATGGAATTAAAACCTGGTATGACATTTACTATAGAACCAATGATAAACGCAGGCAAATATGATGTAAAAATGTTGAATGATGGATGGACAGCTGTTACAAAAGATAAATCTTTATCTGCACAATTTGAACATACGTTAGGAATTACTGAAAATGGTTATGAAATCTTTACAGAATCTGCTAAAGGTTATTCTAAGCCCCCATACTTATAATTAATGATTAAAAGATACTCGCGAAAAGAATTAACTGATATTTGGTCAGAAGAAAATAAATACAAAATCTGGTTAGATGTTGAGGTTGCAGCTGCAGAAGCAATGGAAAAACTTGGTCAAATTCCAAAAGGTGTTGCTTCAATAGTTAAAAAAAAAGCCAGAATTAATGTAAGCAGAATTCACAAAATAGAATCTGAGGTAAAACATGACGTAATAGCATTTCTTACCTCAGTAACTGAAAAAGCTGGAATAAAAGCACGTTACCTACATCAAGGAATGACATCATCAGATGTTTTAGATACTAGCTTTAATATTCAATTAGTCCAATCAGGTAAAATCATTTTAAAAGATATAGATCAAATTTTAAAAGTTTTAAAAAAACAAGCCAAAAAATATAAATTTACACCGTGTATGGGAAGAAGCCATGGTATCCATGCTGAACCAATTACTTTTGGATTAAAATTGGCTTCGTTTTACGAGGAATTTAAAAGAAACAGAAATAGACTGAAAAATGCGATAGATGAAGTATCAACTTGCGCAATATCTGGTGCTGTTGGAACATTTGCTAACATTAATCCAAATGTTGAAAAACATGTGGCAAAAAAATTAGGACTTAAAGTTGAACCAATTTCTACACAAGTAATTCCAAGAGATAGACATGCATTTTATTTTTCTGTTTTAGGTATTATTGCAGGGTCTATTGAAAGAGTAGCAGTTGAAATAAGACATCTACAAAGAACTGAAGTTTATGAACTACAAGAATATTTTTCTAAAAATCAAAAAGGATCCTCTGCAATGCCTCATAAAAAAAATCCAATCTTAAGCGAAAATTTAACTGGCTTAGCTAGGATGGTTAGAAGTACAGTTGTGCCAGCACTTGAAAACATAGCGCTTTGGCATGAAAGAGATATTTCTCATTCAAGTGTTGAAAGAAATATCGGACCAGATGCTAATATAACAACTGATTTTGCACTGGTTAGACTTACAAATATTTTAGATAGCATGATTGTTTATCCTAAAAAAATGCTTGAAAACTTAAATTTAACAAAAGGTTTAATTTTCTCTCAAGAAGTTATGTTGGAATTAACTAAAACAGGATTAAGCAGAGAAAAATCTTATAGATTAGTACAATCTTATGCAAAAAAATGTTTTGCACAGAATTTAAATTTAATTGACGTCATTTCATCTGATAAATTTATAATGAGTAAAATTTCCACAAAAAAAATAAAATCTATATTTAATTATTCTAAACACTTTAAAAATGTAAATTTTATCTTTAGAAGAGTTTTTAAATAATGAAAAAAGGTAAAAAATTATACGAAGGGAAAGCTAAAATCATTTATGCAACAAATGATAAAAACTTAGTTATCCAATATTTTAAAGATGACGCAACTGCTTTTAATAATCAAAAAAAAACTACCATTGAAGGTAAAGGTGTTCTAAATAACAGAATATCAGAACATATACTCTCTAACCTCTCTCAAATAGGAATTAAAAATCATTTAGTAAAAAGATTAAACATGCGTGAGCAAATTATTAAGCTAGTAGAAATAATTCCGATCGAATTCATTGTGAGAAATGTTGCAACAGGCTCGATTACTAAAAGATTAGGTATTGAGGACGGTACTGTTTTAAAAGAACCTCTAATCGAATACTGCTTGAAAGATGACAAGCTTGGAGATCCATTAATTTCTGAAGAGCATATCTTAGCATTTGATTGGGCATCAAAAACAGAAATAGACAAAGTTAAAAAAATGATTTTAAGAATTAATGATTTTATGATTGGGATGTTTAGAGGTGTAGGAATTAAACTTATAGATTTTAAATTAGAATTTGGAAGAATTAAAATTGATGGAAAAAATGAAATTATTTTAGCTGATGAAATAAGTCCTGATACATGCAGATTGTGGGATAGTATTACAGAAAAAAAATTAGACAAAGATCGATTTAGAAAAGATCTTGGTGATCTAATCCCAGCCTATACGGAGGTTGCTAAAAGATTAGGTATACTACATGAACAATCTAATGTTTCGGCAGTAAATGTAACAAAATTATCTTCAGTTAAAAGAAAGAAAAAATGAAAATTTCAGTAATCATAACTCTAAAAAAAGATGTACTTGATCCACAAGGTAAAGTAATTCATCAAACTCTAGATGGAATGGGTTTTGATGATGTTAATGAAGTTAGACAAGGCAAATATTTTGAAATAGACACTAAAGAAACTGATAATGACAAAGCAAAAGCTATAGTTGAA
Organism: uncultured Pelagibacteraceae bacterium; assembly: GCA_902592375.1. Taxonomy (GTDB): domain Bacteria; phylum Pseudomonadota; class Alphaproteobacteria; order Pelagibacterales; family Pelagibacteraceae; genus Pelagibacter. Next base: position 76,404 of record CACJEG010000001.1, read on the forward strand.
GAAATGTGTAAAAAACTTTTGGCAAATCTTGTAATTGAAAATTATAAAATTATTGATCCAAAGTAATTAATGAAATCATCAGTTATTACTTTTCCTGGTTCAAATTGTGACAGAGACATGGATGTCGCTTTGAAGAAGTTTGGATTCAAAAATAAAATGGTTTGGCATGCTGATGCTGAGTTACCAAAAAGTGATTTAGTTGTATTGCCAGGTGGTTTTTCATATGGGGACTACTTAAGATGTGGAAGTATGGCATCTAAATCAAAAATAATGCAGTCTGTAATTAATTTTGCAAATTCAGGAGGTTTGGTTATGGGTATCTGTAATGGATTTCAAATATTAGTAGAAACTGGTTTAGTTCCAGGCGTTTTGCTTAGAAATAAATATTTGGAATTTATATGTAAAAACGTTTTTGTAAAAATCAACGATAAACAAAATAAATATTTTAAAAATGTTAATAATGACGTTTTAGAATTTCATATAGCTCATAATGAAGGAAATTATTTTTGTACCAATGATCAATTAAAAAAAATTGAAGATAATAATCAAATAGCTATTAATTATTGTGATGAAAATGGAAATATAGAAGATCAATTTAATCCTAATGGATCTATAAAAAATATTGCCGGTATATTTAATAAAGAAAAAAATGTTCTGGGAATGATGCCTCATCCTGAAAGAATGATTGATACATCTTTATCTGGTGAGGATGGATCTATATTTTTTAAAAACTTAATAAAAAACTTAAAATGATTGTAAATGAACAAGTAGCAGTTGATCATGGCCTAAAGAAAGATGAATACGCTAAAATTTGTGAACTGTTAAAAAGAACTCCAAATATCACTGAATTAGGTATTTTTTCTGCAATGTGGAATGAGCATTGTTCTTATAAATCATCAAGATTACATTTAAAAAAGCTACCTACTAAAGGTAAGAAAGTTATTCAAGGTCCGGGAGAAAATGCTGGTGTTATCGATATTGAGGATAATGATGCAATAGTTTTTAAAATAGAAAGTCACAATCACCCTTCATTTATTGAGCCATATCAAGGTGCTGCTACTGGTGTTGGGGGAATAATGAGAGATGTATTTACAATGGGCGCAAGACCAATAGCTAACTTAAACTCTATTCATTTTGGGTCTCCGCAACATAAAAAAACGAAAAATTTATTAAGAGGTGTTGTTCATGGAATAGGTGGTTATGGAAATTGTATGGGTGTTCCTACAATTGCTGGTCAAACAAGTTTTGATAGTTCATATAATGGAAATATTTTAGTTAACGCAATGACATTAGGATTGGTCAAAAAAGATAAGATTTTTTACTCTAAAGCAGCAGGTTTAAACAAACCAGTTATTTATGTTGGATCTAAAACTGGAAGAGATGGAATACATGGTGCAAGTATGGCTTCAGCAAATTTTGATGAAAAAATTGAGGAAAAAAAACCAACAGTTCAAGTTGGAGATCCGTTTACTGAAAAACTTTTACTTGAAGCTTGTTTAGAGTTAATGGCTGGAGACTCAATTATAGCCATTCAAGATATGGGTGCAGCTGGTTTAACTTCTTCAAGTGTTGAAATGGCTTCAAAGGGAAATCTTGGAATAGAAATTAATCTCAGCAAAGTACCTTGTAGAGAAGCCAAAATGACACCTTATGAAATAATGCTCTCAGAGAGCCAAGAAAGAATGTTGATCGTATTGGAAAACGGTAAAGAAGAACAAGCAAAAAAAATATTTGATAAATGGAATTTAGATTTTGCAGTAATTGGAAAAACTACTAAATCAAAAAAAATAGAACTTTATTTTAATGAAAAAAAAGTTGCGGATATTCCAGTTAATACTTTAGTTGAAAACTCTCCTATGTATGATCGAAAATGGAAAAAATCCAAACTTCCTAAAAAAAATAAAATTAAAAAAGAAGATATTAAACATTTAAAAATTATTGATACTTTAAAAAAAATTTTAGCAAATCCAAATATATGTAGCAAAGAATGGATTTGGCAACAGTATGATCATACAGTCATGGGTGACACAATACAAAAGCCTGGTGGAGATGCTGGAGTTGTACGGGTTCACGGAACAAATAAAGCTGTAGCTGCCTCTGTAGATTCTTCTGCAGTTTATTGCTGGGCGCATCCTTTAACTGGTGGAAAGCAAGTAGTATGTGAAAGTTTTAGAAACCTTATATCCGTAGGGGCTAAACCAATTGCTATTACTAACTGTTTAAATTTTGGGAGTCCTGAAAATGAAGAAAACATGGGTGAGTTTGTTGAATGTGTTCAAGGAATCAGTGAAGCAAGTGAATATTTAAAATTCCCAGTAGTTTCAGGAAATGTTTCTTTTTATAATCAAACCAAAGATGAAGGTATTAAACCTACTCCTGCTATTGGAGGTATCGGTTTAATAAAAAACTATAATAAAATGATCACTATGGATTTTAAAGAAATTGGTAATATAGCTTTAGTTATTGGAAAGACAGAGGGGCATATAGATCAAAGTATGTTTGCAAGAAACATTTTAAATGAAAAAAATGGTCCTCCTCCTGAAATAAATCTATTTAACGAAAAAAACAATGGAGAAACTTTATTAAAACTTGTTGAAAATAATCTTATTAAAAGTGCTCATGATGTTTCTTTAGGTGGTATCATTACTGCTGTAGCTAAAATGTGTATAAAAGGTAAAAAAGGAATTAATTTAAATAAACCAAAATATTTGATTAATGAAATGGAGTATTTCTTCGGCGAAGATCAGGGTAGATATATTATAGAAATTAACAAAAAAGATTCTAAAAAAGTAACTGATATATTGAATAAAAATGCAGTCCATTTTGATGAACTTGGCACAATTATTGAAAATGAAGTATATATTAACGATAAGACAAAAGTTACAATTGACGAATTATCAACTTCAAATAAAAGTTGGTTAAGCAACTATATGAGTAAATAATGGCGATGGATTTAAAGGAAATTGAGAATTTTATAAAAGAGGCAATGCCTGATGCAATTGTTGAAATACAAGATTTAGCAGGTGATGGAAATCATTATTCAGCAACAGTTACGTCATCTCAATTTTCTGGAAAAAGTAAAATTGAGCAACATAAAATGGTTTACAACTCATTAAAAGGTAGAATGGGTAATGAACTGCATGCATTAGCAATTAAAACAAAGGAGAGTTAAATGGATCAACAAACAAATGATTTAATAAAAAATGAAATTGAAAACAACGAAGTATGTTTGTTTATGAAAGGCACACCTGATGCTCCTCAATGTGGATTTTCAATGGCTACCTCAAATATTTTAAAAATACTAGAAGTAAATTTTAAAGGTATAAATGTTTTAGAAAATCAAAATTTAAGAGAGGGTATTAAGGTTTTTAGTGATTGGCCAACAATCCCGCAACTTTATGTGAAAAATGAATTTATAGGTGGATGTGACATTGTTAAAGAAATGTACGAAAGTGGTGAGTTAGCAAAACTTTTTGAAAGCAGAAATATAAATTTTAAACCTAAGAGTTAATTATCTAGAATAATATTCAATTACTAAATTAGGTTCCATAACTATTGGATATGGAACTTCCTCAAACTTCGGAATTCTTACAAATTTTAATTTTTTATTTTTTTCGTCCATTTGAATATATTCAGGAGTTTCTCTTTCTTTATTTGCAAGAGCAATATCGATTATTGCAAGTTGTTTAGACTTATCTCTTATCTCAATTGTATCTTCTTCTCTAACTAGGTAACTTCCAATATTTACTTTTTTACCATTTACTCTCACATGACCATGGTTGATTAATTGTCTAGCTGAAAAAATTGTTGTTGCAAATTTTGCTCTGTAAATTACTGCATCTAATCTTCTTTCAAGAAGACCAATCAAATTTTCTCCAGTATCACCTTTAAGCATTACAGCTTTTTTATATATATTTCTAAATTGTCTCTCGTTAATGTTGCCATAATAGGCTTTTAGTTTTTGCTTTGCTTGAAGCTGTATTCCATAATCAGACGGCTTTGATGTTTTGGTTTGACCATGTTGTCCTGGTCCATAAGCTCTAGTATTAAAAGGACTTTTGGGTCTACCCCATAGGTTAACTTTTAATCTTCTGTCTACTTTATGTTTAGAGTTTAATCTTTTTGTCATTTGATAGTGGGCTTTATAAACTTACTCATCATTTTGTCAATCAACGTTTTTTACCTAAACTTGCAAATACACCTGATAAAATACGTGTTTCTTTAGTTGATAATTCCATCCTATAAAAAATATTCCTCAAGTTTTCAAGCATTATCGGTTTCTTCTCTTTTGATTTAAAAAAATTAATCTCTTCAAGATTCTGTATACATAGGTTTGCCATAGCAACTATGTCTTTTTTAGATGCTGATTTAACTTTATTTGATTTCTTAAAAGAAGATGCTTTTGAATTAATTATGCTTGATAGATATTGAGCAATTATTATTAAGCTGTGTGATAGGTTTAATGATTTAAAATCAGGATTAGTTGGAATTTGAAGAGTATAATTTGCATAGCTTATTTCATTGTTTGACAAACCAGATGCTTCTGAACCAAATAAAAAAGCTATTTTCTTTTTATAATTAATTTTTTTTAAATCCTCTAATTGGATATGTTTAATATTTTTATTTCTAAATCGTGCTGATGTTGCAATTACAATATCAATATTTTTTAAAGGTTTTTCTAAATTTTCAAAATTTTTAGCCTTATTAATTATATTTTTTGCTCCTACTGAAGTTGCTAAAATTTTATCATTTGGAAATATTGGTTTGGGATCAATAACAATAAGTTTGTTAAAATTAAAATTTTTCATTCCTCTTGCACATGCTCCTATATTTTCTGACAGTTGAGGTTTGTGTAAAATGAAAGAAATATTATTAACAGACATTAATCTATGCCATGATTTCTGTTATAATTGGAAATAGCTGATGGTTTAATATCATTTAAATATTTTGAATCTACTGTCCAAATAGAAACTTTTAATGGATAACATTTTGCAACATCGGATGAGTGCTCAGATCCACAATCACCTCCTGGACAAGCAGAAAGAGCACCCAATAAATCTGTTTCAGCAAAAAATTCTAAATAATCACCAGGTCTAACTGGACTTGCTTTCATAAAGTATTGTTTAGTATCATTGGTAAATCCAGTTAACATAAAAACATTTAATACATCATGAACTATTTTTTCTGCATGATCTAATTGAACATTTTTTTCTTTAACCAAGGCTCTTGTTAAATTTGAATGACAACAAAAATGATAATCGTTATCACTCAAAAGTTTTGATGTATATGGATCGCATCTGGTACCAATTACATCATGAACAGACCCTCCATCTTTATCATAACCATACCAATCTAATGTATCCCAGGTTATTGTTGCTAATGATCTTAAATATGGAAAACTACTAAACATTTTATCTCCAACAGAAAGATGAGTTCCATAGAGTGCTCTTGTTTTTCCTGAGTAGAATTTTTCCTCTAAATTACTCAAATTAAATAAATTTAAATCACCTACTTGAGGTCCCTCTACACTTTCGATTCTAAAAAACTCTCCAAATTTAACCTCAAAAGTTTTTGCATCTCTCGGGGGTATTATTACTTCATCTTTTTTAACCAGGTGTTTTCTAGCAGAATGTAAAATACTTAAATTTTTTTCTTCTATATTGGTATTTGGGTAACAAACTATTGGTTTTGCTCCTATTCTATCATTTAGATCAGATGGTTTTTCTGAAAATTTTTTAATTTTCATTCTTACGAACTTCCGGGAGCTTTATCCTTAAATAACTTATAATCTAAACTATCAACAAGAGCTTTAAAAGATGCATCAATGATATTTGGTGATACTCCAATAGTAAACCAATTAACGCCCTTCGAATCTGTACTTTCAATACTAACCCTTGTTACAGCTTCTGTACCAGTATTTAAAATTCTAACTTTATAGTCAACCAATCTTAAATCTTTTAAATATTCTGAATATTTAGCAAGCTTATTAACGTTCTTTCTAATTGCATTATCAAGAGCATTAACAGGCCCGTTTCCTTGTCCTTCACACAAAATTTTGTCTCCATCTACTTCTAATTGAGCTTTTGCATATGAAACTATTTCTCCTGCATTATCTTTCTTTACTGAAACATCATATTCATTAATAGAAATATATCTTGGTATCTCCCCCATTAATCTTCGAGCTAACAACTCAAAGGATGCGTCAGCACCATCATAACTATAACCAATAAATTCTCGATCTTTCACTTCATCTAAAAGTTTTTTAATTTTAGGATCACTTTTCTCAACTTTAATTCCTATTGAATTCAATCTTGACATTATATTAGATTGTCCCGATTGATCTGAAACAACTATATTTCTAGAGTTTCCGACTTCTTCTGGATTTATGTGCTCATAAGTTTTAGGATCTTTTTGAACAGCTGAAACATGCATTCCACCCTTATGAGAAAAAGCAGAAGCCCCTACATAAGGTAAATGTTTATTGGGTTTTCTGTTTAAAATTTCATCTAATAATCTTGAGCATTGAGTTAAATTTTTTAAATTTTCCCTTTTAATATTTAATTTAAATTTATCTGAAAAATCTTTCTTTAAAAAAAATGAAGGAATTAATGACATTAAATTTGCATTTCCACATCTTTCCCCTAGTCCATTTATAGTTCCTTGAACTTGTCTAACCCCCGCTTGAACTGCAGCAAGACTATTTGCTACTGCATTTTCAGTGTCATTATGAGCATGTATTCCTAAATTTTCTCCTGGAATGTGTTTAGTTACTTCATGAACAATTTTGGTTACTTCATGAGGAAGTGTGCCCCCATTCGTATCACATAATACTATCCATCTAGCACCATTATCAAAGGCCGCTTTTAAACATGCTATTGCATATTCTGGATTAGCTTTATATCCATCAAAAAAATGTTCAGCATCAAACATGAACTCTTTTCCAGATTTAACGATGTGTTTTGTGCTTTCACTTATATTCATTAAATTCTGCTCATTACTTATTCCTAAAGCGACATCCACTTGAAAATCCCATGATTTTCCAAACAAGCAAACAGAAGTACTTTTTGAATTTATTAAAGATGAGAGCATGGGATCATTTTCTGCACTATGCTCTGATTTTTTAGTCATTCCGAATGCGGTTAATTTCGTTGATTTGAAGTTATGATCTTTATTGAAAAACTCAGTATCGGTTGGATTTGCTCCTGGCCATCCACCCTCAACATAATCCACACCCAATTTATCTAAGGCTGATGAGATTTTTTCCTTATCATCAATTGAAAAATCTACACCTTGAGTTTGTGCACCATCACGTAATGTTGTGTCAAATATATAAAGTTGTTCTTTACTCATTTAAATTTCCAAGTGGTTTTACCATCTTTATCCTCTATTAAAACACCTTTGTCTAAAAGCTCTTTTCTAATTTTATCAGCTTCTTCGTAATTTTTGTTCTCTCTTGCCTTATTTCTTTCCTGAATTTTTTGTAAAATTTCTTTTTCAGAAATTAAAGCTTTGTTAATTTTAAAATTAAGCCAATTTTCTTTACTTTCATTTAATAGTCCTACAAATTGACAAGCAGAAACAAATAAAGATTTATCCTCATCGTTACCTTTTTGAGCTTTGTCATATAATTGATGTAGATTAGCAATATATCCAGGGGTGTTTAAATCATCGTAAAGTGGCTGAAGAATTTCATCAGAAACTTTAATATTATTTTCAATATCTAAATATGAATTGTACCATTTATTTATAGTATTTTGACAATCGTCCAGAAGTTTATCATTCCAATCTAATGGCTGTTTATAATGAGCACTTAGTAACGCTAATCTCAAAACTTGACCACTTATCTTATTTCTAAAATCTTTTATTTTTAAAATATTTCCCTGAGACTTAGCCATCTTTTCATTAGACATAGTAATGAATGCATTATGCATCCAAAATTTTGCAAATATTTTTGTATCATTTGCACATCTTGATTGAGCTATTTCATTTTCATGATGAGGAAATAACAAATCTATACCACCACCGTGAACATCAAACTCATCTCCTAAAAATTTCTTTGACATTGCAGAACACTCTAGATGCCATCCTGGCCTTCCTTTTCCCCATGGAGATTCCCATGAAGGTTCATCATCTACTGAAGGTTTCCATAACACAAAATCTTCCGAATTTTTTTTATTTTCACTGACTTCTACTCTTGATCCAGCAATTAGTTCATCTAGTTTTTTATTTGATAGCTGACCATAATCATTAAATTTTTTAACCTCAAAATAAACGTGCTTATTATTTTCATAAGCAAATCCTTTTTTTATTAATTCAGAAATCATTTCAACCATCAAATCTATATTTTCTGTTGCTTTAGGTTGGTGGGTTGGCTCTTCACAAATTAAGTAATTACAATCTTCACTAAAACTTTTAGTTACTTTGCTTGTTAATTCTGAAATTGAAATATTATTTTCTTTTGAAGATTTAATAATTTTATCATCTACATCAGTAATATTTCTCACATAAGTAACTTTAGGATAATTTTTTTTAAAAATTTTAAATAAAATATCGAATACAACTATTGGTCTTGCGTTCCCAATATGAGGATCGTCATAAACAGTTGGACCACACACATACATTCTAATGTTATTTTTATCTAGTGGAACAAACTTCTCTTTTTTATTTGTTAGATTATTTGTTAAAAAAATATCTTTACTCATTATTTTAGGAATATACTTAAAAAATAGATTTGTGAATCTATTTGATTAATTTGGAATTTTGCATACAGGAATTGGCTCCATTTTATGCAAATTTTGTTTTCTAATAGTTTCGTATTTAGCTCGATTAGCTGAATTAGGATTGTCCATGGCTTCTTCTAACTCCTCATATTTTAGTCCAAGTTGGCCTTCGTCTGTTCTTCCGTCATCCCATAAACCATCTGTGGGGGCCGCATCTATAATTTCTTTTAAAATTCCAAGTTCTTTTCCAAGTTCCCAAACTTCTGTTTTATTACAATCAGCTATAGGAGATATATCTACCCCACCATCTCCATATTTTGTATAAAACCCAACACCAAAATCTTCAACTTTATTTCCAGTTCCAACTACTATTCCTTTATTCGCTGCAGCAACTTGATAAAGAGTTGTCATTCTTAATCTAGCCCTAGAGTTTGCCATTCCATGTTCATTATCAAAATTTGATAAACTGGAACTAAAAGCCAAAAATAACTCATCTAAATTTATAGTATGTGCCTCAACATTATTAAAATTTTTAACTAACCACTCTTGATGCTTTAAACTTAAATCATGTTGATGTGATTTCTGTTTAATTGGCATTGACAAAACAATAGTTTTTAAACCTGTCATTGCGCTTAATGTACTAGAAACTGACGAATCTATTCCTCCAGAAATTCCTATAACCAAAGACTCTGCCTTTCTTGGCATATTATTTGCATAATCTTTAATCCAATTAGAAATAAATTTTATTTTTTCTGGAGCATTCATGATTTCAAAGTATTAGATATTTAAAATTTTACAATGTCTTAAGATGCCGCTCTATCTGCATTTTTAGAATAAGAGCTATTCTTTTTAATCTCATCTGAAATCAAGAATGCTAATTCTAGAGCTTGGTTTGCATTTAGTCTTGGGTCACAATGTGTATGATATCTTGATGATAAGTCTTTTTCTGATATCTTTTGTGCTCCACCAATACACTCTGTTACATCTTGTCCAGTTAATTCAATATGCAAACCACCAGCGTAACTTCCTTCGCTTTGGTGACATGCAAAAACATTTTTAACTTCTTTTAAAACACTGTTAAATGGTCTTGTTTTAAATCCCGTTGCAGCTTTTACTGTATTTCCATGGCAAGGATCACATGACCAAATTACATTTATACCTTCTTTTTTTATTGCCCTAATTAATTTTGGTAAAAATTTTGAAACATTATCTGCACCAAATCTTGATATTAATGTGATTTTACCTTTTTCATTCTTAGGATTTATTTTATTACATAGATCAATTAAATCATCAGCCTTTAAGGTAGGTCCACATTTAATTCCTATTGGATTTTCTATACCCCTACAAAACTCAACATGACCACCATCCAATTGTCTTGTTCTATCTCCAATCCAAACAAAGTGAGCAGATGTGTCATGATTTTCTCCAGTAGTCGAATCTACTCTTGTCATAGTCTCTTCAAATGGGAGCAATAAAGCTTCATGTGAAGTCCAAAAATTAACCGTTTTTAATCTTCTATTAAATTCTGAGGTAATTCCACATGCATCCATAAAAGCTAGTGCATTTGCAATATTATCCTCTAATTCTTTAAATCTTTTTAATTCAGGTGAATTTTTGATAAAACCTAAATTCCAATTGTGGACATTCTTAAGATCTGCAAAACCTCCATGACAAAATGCTCTTATAAGGTTTAAAGTTGCAGCTGATTGTGAATATGCTTTAAATAATCTTTTAGGATCTGGAACTCTAGCCTTTTCAGTAAATTCCATGGCATTTATGTTGTCACCTAAATAGCTTGGAAGCTCTACCCCATCTTTTATTTCTGTTGGTGCACTTCTAGGTTTAGAAAATTGACCAGCTATTCTTCCAACTTTTACTACTGGTAATGATGCTGAGTAAGTTAAAACTAATGACATTTGCAACATTAGTTTAAAAGTATCTCTAATATTATCTGGATTAAATTCTGCAAAACTTTCAGCACAATCTCCACCCTGAAGTAAAAATGCTTTTCCATCCACAACATCAGCTAACTGACTTTTTAGATGTCTTGTTTCTCCAGCAAATACTAACGGAGGAAATGTTCCTATCTTGTCCAAAACTTTATCCAGTTCTTTTTTATCTGGATATTCTGGAATATGTTTTACAGGATATTTTCTCCAACTATTTTTTTTCCAACTTTTCATATTCAACCCAGAAGTGTTTTAACAGAGTTTAAAGTTTATTCAACAGTGACAGATTTAGCCAAATTTCTAGGCTTATCAATGTCATAACCTTTTTTAAGAGCAGAGTAATAAGCAAGTTTTTGAAGTGGAATAGTCAAAAGGAATGGAAGCAAGTCATCATTTGTGTTTTCAACTTCAATAGTTTCCCAAATATTTTCTGACACAACTTCATCTTTACTTTTGTTGGTTATCAATAATACCTTCGCTCCTCTAGCAATAACTTCCTGCATATTAGAAATTGTTTTTTTATAATAATTATCTCTAGGAGCCAAAACCACTACAGGCATTCCCTCCTCTATTAAAGCTAATGGCCCATGTTTCATTTCACCTGCTGGATATCCTTCAGCATGAACGTATGAAAGCTCTTTAAGTTTTAATGCACCTTCCAAAGCTATCGGATATGAATAACCTCTTCCTAAGAACATTGAACCTTTAGCTTCATTAAATGTTGAGGATATTGCCTGAATATCATGATCATGTAATAAAGTTTTTTCTATTAATCCCGGTAGATCTTTTAAGTCTCTAATCTTTTCTTGATACTCTTTTTTTTCAATTTCATTTCTCATTGATCCAAGTTTTAAAGCCAAAATATATAAAACTAGTATTTGACCTAGAAATGCTTTTGTTGATGCAACTCCTATTTCAGGACCACAATGAATTGGTAAAACAAAATTAGAGTCTCTAGCAATTGAGCTTTCAATTACATTAACTACCGCACATGTCTTCATATTATTTTTATTACAAAGATCTAAGGCTGCATAAGTATCTGCTGTTTCACCTGATTGTGAAACAAAGACATATAAAGTATCTTTTTTGAACCTATTTTTTCTGTATCTAAATTCTGATGCTATATCTATGTTAACATCCAAGTTTGTAAGTTCCTCAAACCAATATTTAGCCATTAAACAAGAGTGGTATGCAGTTCCACATCCAATTAAAGTTATTGAATTAATCTCCTCTATTTTCCATGGAAAATTAAAAATATTTATCTCTTTATTTACATTATCTACATATTCTTTTATTCCAGTTTTAATTGTTGTTGGTTGTTCTTCAATTTCTTTTGCCATAAAGTGTTTAAAATCACCTTTGTCATAACTTGCTTCATCTGATGATAATTCTAATATTTTTTTATTAACTTTTTTTCCTTCCTCATTAAAAAAAAGAACTTGATCCTTTTTTACAACACAAAATTCACCATCATCAAGATACGTAATCTTATTCGTCATAGATTTCAAAGCATAAGAGTCTGATCCTAAATAGTTTTCATTTGGACCATAGCCAACAGCTAATGGTGATCCTCTTCTAGCACCAACTATTAAGTCTGGTATATCTTTAAAAACTATTCCAAGAGCAAAGCTACCATGAAGTTGTTTTAATGTTTTAGTAATAGCTTCTTCTAATTCTAAAGTCTTTAAATGTTCCGTTATTAAATGAACAATTACTTCTGTATCTGTCTGTGATTTAAAATTGTGACCTTTGTTAATTAAATGTTTTTTTAATATTGTAGAGTTTTCAATAATTCCATTATGAACTACTGAAACGTTATGAGAGGAATGAGGATGTGCATTTAAACTATTTGGAATTCCATGAGTAGCCCATCTTACATGTCCTATACCAATATTTCCTTTTAAGTTTTTTAAATCAAAATTATTTTCTAAATTATCAACTCTTCCCTCTGATTTTACTTCATTAATTTCACCATCTGAAAGTGTGGCTATACCAGCTGAGTCATATCCTCTGTATTCTAATTTTTTTAATGAATTAATTATATTTACAGAAACAGGTTTGTTGCTAGATATTCCAATAATTCCACACATAAATTATTTTTTCTTTCTTTTATAATTCTTAACTTCTAATTGTGGCGATCTTGTTAATGCTAAAGATTTTGTTCTAACATTCTTTGTAATTACCGAGCCAGCTCCAACAATACTATCTTTATTTATAGTAACTGGAGCAACTAAAGAAGAATTTGAACCTATAAATACTTTATCTTTAATTTTTGTCTTATTCTTATTTACTCCATCATAATTACAAGTTATTGTGCCTGCTCCAATATTTACTAATTTTCCTATTTGAGCATCTCCTACATAAGATAAATGATTAACTTTAGATTTATTTCCTAAAGTACTTTTTTTAATCTCTACAAAATTACCTACTTTGGATCCCTCTTTTAAAATTGTGTTGGGTCTTATTCTGGCATATGGACCAATCTCAACTTTATTTTCAATTTTACACGACTCTAAATGTGAAAAAGATTTTATTATTACATTGTTCCCAATTTTAACATTAGAGCCAATAACAACATAAGGTTCTATTGTTACTTTCTTTCCAATCTTTGTATCTTTTGAAAAAAAAATAGTTTCAGGACCAACCATTTTAACTCCAGATTTTATAAATTTCTCTCTAAGTTTTTTTTGAGTTGAGTCTTTCATTTTGATCTTATTTATATTAAGTATATTGTTTGATTAATTCACAATTTATTTCTTTAAAATACTTTAATAATGAAACAAAAATTTACAATTTTATTTGATTTAGATGGTACATTAGTAGATACAGCTCCAGATTTAATACGAGCACATAACCATGTAATGAAAAAATTTGGTTATCCTACAAAAACTTTAGGAGAATTAAAAAATGCTGTTGGAAAAGGAGCAAAAGCTATGATGGCAAAAGCTAACGGTCAATGGAAGTGGTTTGATGAAAAAATTCAAAACGAAATGACTGATGAATTTTTATCTTATTATGGAAAAAATATTTTACATGAAAGTAAATTAATTAATGGTGTTAAGGAATTTTTAAATTGGTGTAAAAAAGAAAATATTTCTATGGCAGTATGCACTAATAAAACTGAACACTTAGCAGTTGATCTTTTAAAAAAAATTGGGATTTATGATTATTTTGAATATGTTGCAGGTTATAATACTTTTGAATATTGCAAACCTGACCCTCGACATTTAACAACTACAATTGAAATTTTAGATGGTGATAAAAATAAATCAATTATGATCGGTGACAGTGAGACAGATGCTAATGCTGCTAAGGCTGCTGAAATTCCAATAATATTACTAAAATATGGATATACAGAAAAAAGATCTGAGGAAATTTATCATAATCACATTATAAAAGACTTTGTAGGCATTGAGAAAATAGTATCGGAATATCTTTAATATTGATTAATTTATTTTAACTATTAAAACAAAATCACAAATAAGGAGTAATTTTGTTATTACACACAGTTAAAGTATATCCATCAAAAATTAATCTTCCAAAGAAGAAACAGCTTGCATGGAAAATTGCAGAGATAGCAAGCGATAATGCTAAATTAAATAAAGATGCTATTGAAATGGTTATCAATAGAATTATTGATAATGCTTCTGTTGCAATTGCTTCATTAAATAGAAGGCCAGTAATCTCATCTAGAGAAATGGCTTTAAGACACCCTAGAAAAAATGGTGCAACTTTATTTGGTGTAAACTCAAAATTAAAATTTGATTGTGAATGGGCAGCATGGTCAAATGCTACAGCTGTTAGAGAATTAGATTTTCATGATACTTTCTTAGCTGCAGATTATAGTCATCCAGGTGACAACATTTCTCCTCTAATAAGTGTAGCACAACAAAACAAAAAAAGCGGATTGGATTTATTAAAAGGAATAATTACTGCATATGAAGTTCAGGTAAATTTAGTCAAAGGTATTTGTTTGCATAAGCATAAGGTGGACCACATTGCTCATTTAGGCCCTAGTGTTGCTGCTGGATTAGGAACAATGCTAAAATTAAATACTGAAACTATATATCAAGCTGTTCAACAGGCATTACATACATCAATATCTACAAGACAATCTAGAAAAGGAGAAATTTCAAGTTGGAAAGCTTATGCTCCTGCTCATGCTGGTAAGCTTGCTATCGAAGCTGTAGATAGAACTATGAGAGGTGAAGGTGCTCCAAGTCCAATATATGAGGGTGAAGATAGTGTAATAGCAAGAATATTGGATGGAAAAAAAGCAAACTACAAAGTCCCTTTACCAAAAAAAGGTGAGAGTAAAAAAGCTATCTTAGAGACATATACAAAAGAATATTCTGCAGAATATCAATCGCAAGCATTAATAGATCTAGCTAAAAAGCTAAAAACAAAAATTAATAATTTAAATTATATTAAAAAAATTGATATTTTTACAAGTCATCACACTCATTATGTAATCGGAACAGGTGCTAATGATCCACAAAAAATGGATCCCAAGGCTAGTAGAGAAACATTAGATCATTCTATAATGTATATATTTGCTGTAGCTTTAGAAGACGGAGATTGGCATCATGTTAAATCTTATACTAAAGCAAGAGCAAATAGAAAAAGTACAATTAAAATTTGGAGATCAATTAAAACATATGAAGATAAAAAATGGACAAAGAAATATCATGATCCAAATCCAAAAAATAAAGCTTTTGGAGCTAAAGTAGTTGTAACACTTAACAATGGAAAAAAAATAACAGAGGAACTTGATAGAGCAGATGCACATCCATATGGAGCAAGACCGTTTAAGAGAGAAAATTATATAAATAAATTTTTAACTTTAACTGAGGGTATTTTGGATAAAAAAGAAAGCAACCGTTTTTTAAAAACAGTACAAAATTTAAGAAACTTAAAATCAGGTCAACTTCATAAATTGAATATTGAAGTAAGAAGAAATAAATTAAAACAAAATAATAAAAAAGGAATTTTTTAATGCACTTTGTAGAAAAAGAACCAAGTCAAAAAAGATTAGATTTTGATCAAAAATTAAAATCAAATAAAATATTAAGAGTTCCAGGTGCATACAATCCTTTGACAGCAAAGCTTATAGAAGAAATTGGATATGATGCAGTTTATATATCCGGTGGAGTAATGGCTAATGATCTTGGTTTTCCCGATATTGGCTTAACAACTCTACAAGATGTTAGCACAAGATCTTATCTAATTTCAAGAGTAACTAATCTTCCAACAATAGTTGATATCGATACAGGATTTAAATCTTGTAAAGAAACTATAGAAACATTTGAAGAATTTGGAATAACGGGTGTCCACTTAGAGGATCAAATTGAAAGAAAAAGATGTGGGCATCTTGATAATAAAGAACTTATTTCAACTGATGCTATGGTTAAAAAAATTAAAGAATGTGTTGCAACAAAAAAAGATCAAAATTTTAAAATTATAGCTCGTTCAGATGCTAAAAGTGTTGAAGGTTTAGATAAAATGATTGAAAGATGCAAAGCCTACATTGATGCTGGTGCTGAAATTATTTTCCCAGAAGCTCTTCAAGATGAAAAAGATTTTGAAAAAGTTCGTAAAGAATTGTCTGGGTACTTGTTAGCTAATATGACTGAATTTGGTAAATCAAAATTGTTTAATTACAAAGAATTAGAAAATTTTGGGTATAATATAGTTATTTATCCAGTAACCTCACAAAGATTAGCAATGAAAAATGTCGAAGATGGATTAAGAGACATTTATGCAAATGGACATCAAAATAATATTATTGATAAGATGCAAACTAGGAAAAGACTTTACGAATTAGTCGATTATGAAAAATATAATTCATTAGATGAAAAAATTTATAATTTTAGTACGGAAGGACATGAATAATGAGTGATGATATTAAAAAAGGCTTACTAGGTATTGTTGTAGATGAAACAGAAGTTTCAAAAGTAATGCCAGAAATAAATTCTCTTACTTATAGAGGGTATGCAGCTCAAGATTTATGTGAATATTGTAGATTTGAGGAAGTTGCATATCTTATTCTTAATAAGGATCTCCCGAATACTATCCAACTTAGACAATTTGAAAAAGAAGAAAGAAACAACAGAGAACTAACAAAAAATTTATATGAAATAATCAAACACATGCCAAAGAAATCTCATCCAATGGATGTTGCAAGAACAGCTGTGAGTGTAATGGGATTAGAGGATAAAGAAACTACAGATTCTTCACCAGAAGCAAATATGAGAAAAGCTCTAAGAATTTTTGCAAAAACTCCAACTGCCTTAGCTGCTTTTTATAGAATAAGAAAAGGTAAAAAAATAATTAAACCTAAAAAAACATTAACTTTTGCTGAAAACTTTTTTTATATGTGCTTTGGAAAAGTTCCTCAAAAAGAGATAGTCAAAGCTTTTGATGTATCTTTAATTTTATATGCAGAACATAGCTTTAATGTTTCAACTTTTACAGCAAGAACAATTACTAGTAGCTTATCTGACATACACGGAGCAATTACAGGTGCAATTGCAAGTTTAAAAGGCCCACTTCACGGCGGTGCTAATGAAGAAGTGATGCATATGATGAATAAAATTAAAAAGCCTGAAAATGCCCTAAAATGGATTAACAACGCCTTGAAAAATAAAGAGGTTGTGATGGGATTTGGGCATAGGGTTTATAAATCAGGTGACTCTAGAGTTCCAACCATGAGGAAATATTTTGCAAAAGTTGCAAAAATTAAGAAAGATAAAAAATTCGAGAAAATTTACGATATTGTTGAAAGGGTAATGATAAAAGAAAAAAACATATATCCTAATGTAGACTATCCTACAGGACCTACTTATCATTTAATGGGATTTGAAACTGATTTTTTTACTCCAATATTTGTAATTTCAAGAATTACTGGTTGGTCTGCTCATATAATGGAGCAACATGCTGCTAATAAACTTATTAGACCTTTAGCTAGTTACAAAGGTAGCAAGCATCGAAAAGTGATGCAGTTAAATCAAAGATAATTTTAAGATTAACTAAAAGCTTCTGCCCAAGTACCCTGAGTTGATGCTTTAGAATATTCAGTCGCTCTACCTTCAAAGAAATTCATATGCTCAACTGCATTTAGCATTGTATCCAACCAAGTTAATGGATTTTTTTGAACATCATAAATTGGTTCTAATCCTAATTGAATAAGTCGTCTATTCGCAATGAACCTAATATAATCTTTAACTTCTTGAGCAGTTAAACCTTCCATTGGACCCATTTCAAAAGCTAAATCAATAAAAGCGTCTTCATGCTCAACAATTATTCTACAAGCTTCATAAAGTTCTTTTTTAAGTTTAGGTGTCCAGATTTCAGGATTTTCTTTTATAAACTCCTTAAAAATTCTGATCATAGAATTACAATGAAGCGTTTCATCTCTTACAGACCAAGTAACTATCTGACCCATTCCTTTCATTTTATTGTGTCTTGGAAAATTCAATAAAATTGCAAAACTTGCAAACAACTGCAATCCTTCTGTAAAAGCACTAAACACTGCAACTGTTTTTGCAATGTCTTCTTTAGAATTAACATTGAAACCCTGCATGTAATCGTACTTATCTTTCATCTCTTTGTATTTCATGAAAGCTGAGTATTCTGATTCAGGCATACCAATTGTATCTAAAAGATGAGAATAGGCTGCTACATGGACTGTTTCCATTGCAGCAAATGCTGTCATCATCATTAATACTTCTGTTGGTTTAAATACAGTTGTGTAATGTCTTAAATAACAATTATTAACTTCTACATCTGCTTGAGTAAAAAATCTAAAAATTTGTGTTAATAGATTTTTTTCCGGTTGAGACAAGTTTTTTTGCCAATCTCTAACATCGTCTCCTAAAGGAACTTCTTCTGGTAACCAGTGTATTCTTTGTTGAGTTAACCAGGCATCATAACACCATGGATATCTAAATGGTTTATAAACAGGGTTCTCTACTAATAGACCCATTTTTTTTGGTTGAATAATTTCTTTGTTGATTTTTTCTGCTACTGACATGATAAACACTCCTCGTACTCCGGCTGCTCGTTAGATTGTTGATTTTTAGATTTATAAACGTTTGCTGTAATATCGGTTGATTTAGCATCATTGATATTTTCAGCTCTTTGAATTGATTTTGATCTACAGTAATAAAGGCTTTTTAAACCTTTCTTCCATGCATCAAAATGAATTTTATGTAATTCTTTTTTATGAACATCTGCTGGTAAAAATAAATTTACCGATTGAGCTTGTGAAATATAAGGGGTTCTGTCACCACTAAGTTCAATAATCCAATTTTGATTAAGCTCAAATGCTGTTTTAAATACATCTTTTTCTAAATCAGTTAAGAAATCTAAGTGACTAACAGATCCTTGATTAGTAGTGATTGTAGACCATGTTTCGTCATCGTTTTTACCGTGATTTTGTAATATTTCTTCTAAATATCTATTTCTAACATTGAAAGATCCTGACAAAGTTTTGTGTGTGTAGCTATTAGCTGCAATGGGTTCTACTCCTGGAGATGCTCCACCACAAATAATTGAAATTGAAGCTGTTGGAGCTATTGCTGTTTTGTTTGAAAATCTTTCCTTATAGCCATACTCAGCTGCATCTGGACAAGCTCCTCTTTCTTCAGCCAAATCTTTAGATGCTTGGTTTACTTTTTCATCAATATTTTTAAATATTTTTTTATTCCATGATTTTGCCATTACTGACTCTAGAGGAATTCTATTTTTTTGTAAGAATGAGTGAAAGCCCATTACACCTAAACCAACACTTCTTTCTCTTTCTGCTGAATATTTTGCATCTTTAAACTGATCAGGTGCTTTGTTAATAAAATCTGATAAGACGTTATCTAAAAATCTCATCACATCATTAATCATATCTGGATCATCTTTCCATTCATCATACTTTTCTAAATTTAAAGAAGATAAACAGCATACAGCAGTTCTATCTCTTCCATCTTTATCAATTCCTGTTGGCAAAGTTATTTCACTGCACAAATTAGAGGTTTTAACCGTAAGGTTTGCTAACTTATGGTGCTGTGGAATTTGTCTATTAACAGTATCAATATAAATAATATACGGTTCTCCTGTTTCTATTCTTGCAGTTAACAATCTGATCCATAAATTTCTTGCCGAAATAGTTTGTTGTATAGTTCCATCAGCAGGACTTTTTAATGCCCATTGTTCATCAGTTTCAACTGCTCTCATAAATGCATCTGAAACTAAAACACCATGATGTAGATTTAGTGCTTTTCTATTTGGGTCTCCGCCTGTGGGTCTTCTCATCTCTATAAATTCTTCGATCTCAGGATGATCAATTGGAAGATAACAAGCTGCTGACCCTCTTCTTAATGAACCTTGACTAATTGCCATTGTTAATGAATCCATAACTTTGATAAACGGAATTATTCCTGAAGTTTTTCCAACTTTTCCAATTTTTTCTCCAATAGATCTTAAGTTGCCCCAGTAACTTCCTATTCCGCCACCCTTAGCAGCTAGCCAAACATTCTCGCTCCAAAGATCTAAAATTCCACCCAAACTGTCTGAAGCTTCATTTAAAAAACACGAAATTGGTAAACCTCTTTTTGTTCCGCCATTTGATAAAACTGGTGTAGCAGGCATAAACCAAAGGTTACTGATATAATTATAAATTCTTTGTGCATGTAAGTTATCATCTGAGTATGTGCTAGCTACTCTTGCAAATAAGTCTTGATAAGATTCATTTGGACCCAGATATCTATCTTTCAAAGTTGCTTTTCCAAAATCAGTTAAGTTTGAATCTTTTGATCTATCAATTTTAATTATGATACCTTTGTCATTTTGAAACAGTTCTGTTTCATTATTTAATGAAAAAAGATCTGGTCTATTTCCTTTAGAAACTTCTTTAACTTCTGGGCTATATTCAGAGACAGCTTTTTTAAGGGCTTGGGAGAGAATCTTATTCATAAGTTTTAATATATTTTGTTATTTAGGCGAAAACAACTATATGTTGTAGGCGCTTACATTCAGTATACTAAATAAACGTTTAATCAATGGAACATTTATAGAACGCGACAATATGAATATCAATAAAAAAATTAGAATAATTTCAAGAAATTAACATAAAAAGGTTGAGAAAGTAACAAATGAACAAAAGTATTAAAATAGATCCCTATGGTTTTAGAGAATATGACGCCCGATGGTTGTATGAAAAAGACATAAACCAATCAGGGATCGAGAATCTAGGAAAAGGACTTGGAACACAGATAAAAATACATGCCAAAAAAGATAATCCTAGAATCATAGTAGGCCATGATTATCGCTCTTATAGTGAGGAAATAAAAACAGCTCTTAAAAAAGGATTGTTGTCTACGGGATGCAATATAGAAGATATTGGTTTGTCATTATCTCCAATGGTTTATTTTGCACAATTTAATTTAGATGCAGATGCAGTTGCAATGATAACAGCAAGCCATAATGAAAATGGTTGGACTGGTGTGAAAATGGGTATCAAAAAAGGACTAACTCATGCACCTGAAGAAATGAAGGAATTAAAAGAAATTACCTTAAATGAAAAATTTACAAAAGGTAAAGGTAATGAAAAACAAATAAAAAATTTTGATAGAATTTACAAGGAAGACTTAATTAGTAAAAATAAAATTAAAAAAAAAATAAAAGCTGTTGTGGCTTGTGGAAATGGAACAGCAGGTGTTTTTGCCCCGGATATTCTAAGAGGTATTGGATGTGAGGTAATAGAGTTAGATTGTAACCTGGATTGGAATTTTCCTAAATACAATCCAAATCCAGAGGATCTGGAAATGCTTCACGAAATAGCAAAAGTAGTTAAAGAAAACAATGCTGATATAGGTTTTGGATTTGATGGTGATGGAGATAGAGTTGGTGTAATTGATGATAAAGGTAATGAAATATTTTCAGATAAAATTGGTCTTCTAATTGCTAGAAATTTATCAAGCAAACATAAAAAATCAAAGTTTGTAGTTGATGTAAAATCAACAGGTTTATACTCAAAAGATAAAATCTTATTAAAAAACAACTGTGAAACAATTTATTGGAAAACAGGTCATTCTCATATTAAACGAAAAGTGAATACTGAAAAAGCTTTGGCAGGGTTTGAAAAAAGTGGACATTTTTTCTTTAATCAGCCATTAGGTTTTGGATATGATGATGGTATCAATTCAGCAATTCAAGTATGTCACTTACTAGATAATCAAAATAAAAAAATGAGTGAAATTATTAGTGAATTACCTAATACATTTCAAACGCCTACAATGGCACCTTTTTGCAAAGATGAAGAGAAATATATTGTTGTTGAAGAACTAGTTAAACAAATTAAAAATTTACAAGAAAACAAAACTGAAATTGATGGCCAAGTTATTAATGATATTTTAACTGTTAATGGAGTTAGGTTTTCATTTGAAGATGGTTCTTGGGGGCTTATAAGAGCTTCTTCAAACAAACCATCTTTAGTTATTGTTACTGAAAGCCCGACATCAGATGAAAGAAAGAAAAAAATATTTGATTTTATTGACAATTTATTAAAAAAAACTGGAAAAATCGGCGAATATGATCAAAAAATTTAGATTAAATGAGTTTCTTATTCATATGGTCTATAAAATGATTTTGATAAAAAATAAGAATTTAACAAACCCTTAACTCTCATAAAATATATATCTCTTTTTGATTTATTAAATATTGCTAGAAAAATAAGTGTTTTTATTACTGAAGTAATTAAATTAGGAAAAGTTTTAATAAAAGCATTTAAATATCCATAATGTTTTTTATTAAAATAAAACTTAGACCACATCCAATGCCAATTTCTACTTTTTTCCATTTCAATATCTTCTCTATCTCCATGGGATAGGCCACTTAAATGATTTACCTTAGTATTTATTAAAAATATTTTTTTCTTATACTTATGAACTCTTACACATAAATCTATCTCCTCAAGATATAAAAAAATATTTTCATCAAAAAACCCTACTTCTTTCATTTCCTCTTTGTCTAAGAGCATAGCAAATCCTTTTACATGATATTTTTCAATAATATCACTAGATCCAAATATATTCTCATCTGTATCTTCTAAAGAGCAAGGTGCTGCAATTGCAAATTTTTTATCTTTTAATTGTTTTGTCATATCAGGAATTGTATTTGAATTTATTTGTGCATCTGGATTTAGAATAAACAAATATCTCGTATCAGAGTTATCAATTCCATAATTATTACCATTTCCATACCCCAAATTGCTATCCATGATATAACATTTTAAATTATTGTATTTTTTCTCCAATAACTCCTTAAGTTGATGGTTGGAACTGTTTTCAACAATAATTTTTTTTGAATCTTTCGGTAAGTTTTCTAAACAGCTTTCAATAAGTTTTTCACTTTTATACGTAGTAATTATAAAAGTAATATCTTTTTCTAAAATTTGGCTCATAAATTAATTTATAAAGTGTAATAAGAACTAATCAAAATGTTAAAAAGATTTAATTTCTAGTATGAATTGATTTTTTTGAATACTTTTACATGTTATTTAAAATTAAAAGAATAAAGATAAAGTTAAAGTCAACTATTATTTAAGCTCTTAAAATTTTAATTTTTTTGATCAATATTATTTTCAATACTTTCGGTAGATGGGCTATCTTCTTTTTTTGAAACTTCATCACTGTAAAATTTTCTAATAAGCTCTTCTTCTTTTAATCGTTGTTCTTCATCAAATTTTTTCTCCCATTCTTTCATTCGCCTATTTTCCTCTTCAATTCTTTCTTTTTGAGCCTCTTCAGCTAATCTGATCCTTTCGTTTTCTTCTTCAATTCTTTTTTGTCTTTCCTCTTCTAATTTCAATTCTCTTTCTCTTTGACGCCTTTCATTTTCTTTATTTATTCTCTCACGTTCAGCTTCTTTAAGTTCTTTTTCTTTATTTCTTAATTCCTCTTCTTTGGCTCTTTGCTCAGCCTCCTCTTTTAAAATCTGTCTTTGAATTTCCTGCTGTCTTTCTGTTTCTAGATCTCTTAATCTTTCTTCCATTTCTTTAAGTTTTTCTTGTTCATATTTCAGCTTCCTAGCTGCCTCTCTTAATCTTTGTTCTTCCTCAAGTCTATTTTTCCTTTCAATTTCTTTTAATCTTATTTTTTCTTGTCTTTCCTTTTCTTTTTCATCTCTTTTCTTTTGAGCTTCAATTTCTTTATTTTTTAATTCTTCTTCTTTAATTTTAAAATTTTCTTCTCTAATTCTTTGTCTTTCTAACATTTTAAGCCTTAGATCCTCTTGTTTGAGCTTTCTTGCTTCCTCTCTAAGTTTTCTTGTTTCCTCGTCTTTAATTTTTTTCTGTTCTATTTTAATTCTCTGGGCTTCTATTTTTTGTCTTTTTTCTTCATTCTTTTTTTCTTGCTTTTCATTTTCGATGATTAATTTTTTTTGAAAAAGAAGTTTCTTTCTTTCTTCTTTTAATTCATTTTGTTTAGCTTTTTTAGCTAACTTTTTTTCTAAAATTAATTCTCTTTTCTTATCTTTTTCTAACTGCTTTTGTAGTGCTAGATCTTTTTTAACTTTATTTTTTTTTATATTATTTAGTAAAGAGGAGAATTTTTTTTTTGATTTATCAAATGGATCAAATAAATTTTTTTTAATTTTTTTATTAATGTCTTTTATTGAAACCATAATTAAAAGTATCAATTAGTATTAAAACTCTAAATATGATGTATGGCTAAATTGAGTTTTTCAAAAATCTAAATACAACTTTAGATTGTTACTGTTTAAATTAGTTAATAAAATTCATTTACAACTATTAAGTGTTAATGAAATTTATGAGAATCAACTATTTTGATTCTTGAGGTGATGGAGGGAGACTGAAGTCACCTCTTTTTTTTGGTTGTTATAATTTTAAGTATTCGTAAAAAAATTTAATTGACACCACTAAAAGAAAAATTCCAAAAAACTTACTAATTTTATTCTTATCAATACTATGAACTGTTTTAGCTCCTATCCTAGCCATAAAAGTTGTAATTGGTATAAATATTAAAAAGGCTGGTATATTTATAAAACCAATACTTAATGGAAGACTTGAGTTTAAATAACTTCCTGAAATTAAAAAACCTATTGCTCCAAATAAAGCAATTAAAAAACCTATAGCTGCTGCACTTCCTATTGCTTTATTTATTGAATAACCAAAAAACTTAAGGATAGGAACATTCATTACAGCTCCTCCTATACCCATTGGAGCAGATATAAACCCAACAAGAAAACCAAGAATTATTTTTAGATGTAATTTCATTTTAACAATTATGTTTTGTTCCTTTTCTTTTATTAAAAGTAAGTAAATTCCTAAAAATAAAATCATTACAGAAAAAAATAAAACTAAGGATTTAGTTTTTAAAGACGCTGCAAAAGCAGTACCAACAACAACACCTAGTACAACAAACAAACCATAGTTTTTAACAATATCGAAATCAACAGCTTTGAATTTGTGATGTGTTAAAACCGAAACTGTAGATGTTGGAATTATAATTGCAAATGAAGTTCCAACAGCAAGGTGCATAACATATTGGGGATCGATTTCTAAAGAACCAAAAATAAAATATAAAAAAGGAACAGTAATTAAACCTCCACCAATACCAAATAATCCTGCAACAAAACCAACTGGTATTGCTGTTAAAGCCATTAATAAAATAATATAACTATATTCGTTTGTTAATATTGAATTAAGCAGACTGCCCTACTCTAGTATCTACATTATTGTATTTAATTTTATCCATAATGTGATCAATTTTTTTCACATCAGCATCTCTTACACACATGTTTTCACTTAAATATCTTTTCCAATAACTTGCACCTGTCTGACCATGAAATAGGCCAAGAGTATGTCTCATAATTTGATTTAATCTTGTTCCCTTTTTTAATTCTTCTTTAACATAAGGAATGAGTTGTTCAATTACATCTTGTCTACTTCGAACATCTTCATTATTGAATATTTCTCTTTCAATATCTGCTAATAAATAAGGGGTATGATATGCAGCTCTTCCTATCATTACACCATCTGTTTTTTCTAAATGAGGTTTTATTTCATCTACTGAAGTTATTCCTCCATTGATAATAATCTCTTCATTTGGAAAATCTTTTTTTAATTTATAAACATAATCGTATTTTAAAGGAGGAATATTTAAATTTTGCTTAGGTGTAAATTTACCTAACATTGCTTTTCTTGCATGAATGATAAAAGTTTTAACCCCTGTTGCTTTTAGAGTAGAAATGAAACTATGTAAATTTTCATAATCTTCTACATCATCATAACCAATTCTTGTTTTTATAGTTACTGGTAGTTTTGTAACAGATTGCATTTTACTTAAACAATCTGCCACTAAATTTGGCTCTTTCATTAAACAAGCACCAAATCTATTTTTTTCAACTTTTTTACTAGGGCAACCTAAGTTTAGATTGATTTCATCATAACCAAAATCTTCACCTACTTTAGTGGCTTCAGCTAAAAGTTTTGGAGAAGAGCCTCCTAATTGAAGTGCTACAGGTTTTTCATTAATATTAAACTCTAATAACTTTTTTTTATCTCCTCTATTTATAGCTTCGTCTACTACCATCTCAGTATAAAGCAGAGTGTTTTTAGATATTAATCTAAGAAAAAATCGTTCATGACGATCTGTGCAATCCATCATAGGAGCAACTGATACTAACCTATTCATGGTATAACTTTATATTATTTTTTTATGAGTTTGAAGCTTCAGTGTCGTCTGAAGATACGTCTGCTTCTTGATTTTCTAATTCTGGCACTTCATCTAAAGAAACTTCTCCTTGCTCATTCATTGTTTCTTCACCTACTGAATTATCAACGTCTGCTGTAGCTGTTTCAGATAGCTCGGCCAAATCTTCTTTTGTTACTTGAATTTTTTCTGGAGTTTTTCTTGCTCTTTTAGATGGTAAAATTGGGGTACCACTTTTTGAAATTTCACCTTTATATAGATTTTCAAAATCATCACCTATTTCTTCATCATCCTCTGCGGTATCATCAACTTGTTCAACGTGTTTTCTAAGTTTGTAAACAGCACTATCAGTTAAATCTGAAACTTTAATTTTTTCTTCTGCAATTTCTCTTAATGAAATAACAGTATTTTTATCGTTATCTCTATCAATTGTTGGTTCTATTCCTGCATTAAGTTGAGTAGCTCTTTCTTTAGCAACAAGTACTAATTCGTAAGGACTCTCTACTTTATCTATACAGTCTTCTACGGTAACTCTAGCCATGCGGAGTATCTACACAGTGAGTCTTTAAAAATCAAGGGCTATTTTTATAAATAATGAGGATTTAGCTTTTTTTTAACCAAATAAAGAAGAATAATTGAGCTAAAGATATAGGTTCCTGAAACAACGGCTATATCTTCAATTGAAAAACCAATATCAATCAAAAATCCAAATAAAGCTGTACCGAAAGCTGTTGAAAATACCATTAATGCAGTTGTTAAGGCCTTTATAGATCCAATATATTTAACACCATAAATCTCAGCCCAAGTTGAGGAACCAAGAACGTTTGCTAGGCCATTGGTTACTCCAAGTAAACCAAAAAATACAAAAGAAGATAATGGTGCATTAAAATAGTAAAGAACTGCAGTTGAAAAAAAAAGTGGAACATTCATATAAATTAATAATTTTCTACTTGAAAATTTATCAATTAAAAAACCAGATATAAAAAGAGTAATCACTGATAAAATTGAATAAGCCATAAATGATTGTGCAATCACATAAGGTCCCCAATCTTTAGAAGAGGATATAAAAGACTGATAAACAAAAGATCCTGTTGCAATCCATGGCATTGCTAACATCGTCATACAAATGATGTAAAATCTATAATCTTTTAAAACTTCTATTCTTTTCCATTGTTTAATTTCTTTATTATTTTCTTCAATTTTAGATTCTTCTCTAGTATCAAGCTTAACGTCTTTAACTAAAAGAAAAGTTGCGACAGGTAGAACAAGTATAACTAAAATAGAAATTGAAACCCAAATATCTCTCCATTCTATAAAAGTTAATAAAAAAACAATTAAAACTGGCATTATAAATTCAGCTAATGACAATCCTAACCAACCTGTACTTAAAGCCCTACCTCTATTTTTTTCAAAAAAACGAGATATTGTTGTTGTAGCTGTGTGACTTGATAATCCTTGTCCAGCTAAACGCATTAAAAAAATTCCTACAAATAAAAAAATAACTGATGAAATTTTTGAAAATATAAAACAGGATGCTGATAAAAAAATTATTACATAAGATGCAAACTTTAATATATTTACATCATCAATTTTTTTTCCAATCCAAACTAAAACAATACTACTTAATAAAGTAGCTGATGCATAAATTGAGCCAAATTGTCCATGTGTAATTGATAAGGCGTCTCTTATACTAGAATTAAATAGGCCAAGAAAAAAACTCTGTCCAAAACTGGAAAAAAATGTAAAGATAAATCCAAATACAATTACTTTTAAACTTAAACTTTTAAACATAGAAAAAAATTATGACTTGTAATGTTGCTTTCATAGGTCTTGGGGTTATGGGCTACCCAATGGCTGGATATATATCAAAAGCCGGACACAATGTAACTGTTTTTAATAGAACTAAATCTAAAGCTGAAAAATGGATTGGTGAATATAAAGGTAAAATGGCCAATACACCTGCGGAGGCCGCAGATGGTGCTGATTTCATTTTTACATGTGTTGGTAATGATGATGATTTAAGAGAAGTAGCAACTGGAAAAAATGGATTATTTGACACAGCAAAAGCTGGGTCTATTTTTATTGATAACTCAACTGTATCTGCAGAAGTATCAAGAGAATTAAATAAAAAAGCAAATGATAAAGGGTTTAGTTTTTTGGATGCTCCTATTTCAGGAGGACAAGCTGGCGCTGAAGGTGGAATACTAACAGTAATGGTTGGTGGAGATGAAGAGGTGTTTAAAAAAGCTGAGCCTGTAATTGATTGTTACAGTAAAAAAGTAAAATTAATTGGTCCTTGTGGAAGTGGTCAGTTAACAAAGATGATGAACCAAATGTGTATTGCTGGAACAGTTCAAGGTTTATCAGAAGCTATAAATTTTGGAATTAACGCCGGTTTAGATATGGATAAAGTTATGGAAACAATATCTAAAGGTGCTGCACAATCTTGGCAGATGGAAAATAGATACCGAACTATGACTGATGATAAGTTTGATTATGGTTTTGCTATTGATTGGATGAGAAAAGATTTAAAAATTGCAATCGAGGAAGCAAAAAAAAATGGTTCACCTGTGCCTATAACAGAAATTATTGATGGCTATTATGCTGAAGTTCAAGAAATGGGTGGAAATCGTTGGGATAGCTCAGGTTTGATTGCTCGATTAAAAAAGAAAAAATAATATTTGTGACGGATACAGTTCCTTATTACGAGGACTTTGCAGAGATCAAAAAGAAAATTTGGTCGATGTTAGATAATGCAGTTAAAGACAGAGGTTCTCCTTTTCGAATACCAGTATTTATTTGTGGTAATCAATCAGACTTTGATGGACGAATTGTAGTTCTTAGAAAATCTGATCAATCAAATAATCTAGTACAATATCATAGTGATATACGATCAGATAAAATTGAAAAGTTAAAAGCAAATAAAAATGCAGCAATGTTATTTTACGATAAAGATGAAAAAATACAGGTTAGATTGAAAGTTGAATGTACGGTTAATCACAATAATGATGTAACAAAAGAATCTTGGTCTAAAACCCAACATATTAGTAGAAAATGTTATTTGGTTGATAATGGTCCAGGAACTGAGTCAGATTTACCAACGTCCGGTCTAAAACCAGAATTAGATAATTTTGATTACACCAAAGAACAAAGTGAAGAGGGTTATAAAAACTTTACTGTTATTCAGTGCAAAATTAAATCTATAGAATGGCTTTATTTAGCAGCTAAAGGCCATCGAAGAGCAAAGTTTAATTTAGAAAATAAAAAAGATACCTGGTTAGTTCCATAGATGGTTACTGGATATATATTTACAGTATTTCTTATAATTTTAGGATTAGCTGTAATGAGATTTGGGAGTATTCATTTTAAAAAATTTAAAGAGGGTAAGACCAAAATTAAATCTAAGTTAAGTGGGCAATTATCTTTCTTAATTTTATTTATAGTAATAATTGGATTGATCATTTATTCGGTGAACGATCTATTATTTAACTAAACCAATTATTCTTTCAAATACCTTTAATAATTATATTTGTACCTTCGGAATTATCTAATCTTATTTGTTTTATTGGTTTGTATTCTTCAGAATTGTACCATTCTAATGCTTTTTCATATGTAGGAAATTTAAGAATAATAATTCTAGGAAAATTTGTTTCACCATCAAAAATTTGAAATTCACCAGCTCTTACTAAAAACTCTCCACCAAATTTTTTTACGAGTGGCGTAACCTTTTCAATATATTCTTTATAATTTTCAGGATTAGTTACTTTTAATTGAGCTATCACGTAACCTGCTGGCATATATCTCCTTTAAAAAATTGATTTCGAATATTTTTTCCAATTATCTTGATAATGTTTTGTGTTTTCAAACACTGCTTTTTTTTCTTCCTCTGAAACTTCTCTAATAACTTTACCTGGTGAGCCAACAACCAAAGAGTTATCTGGTATGACTTTATTTTCAGTTATTAAAGCTTTTGCACCTATGATACAATTTTTACCAATATTAGCTTTATTTAAGATAACAGCTCCAATTCCAATTAAACTGTTGTCTCCAATAGTGCATCCATGAAGCATAACTAAATGGCCAACAGTAACATTTTTTCCTACCTTTAAAGGACATCCAGGATCTGTGTGCAATACGCTTCCATCTTGTACATTAGATCCTTCACCAATATGAATATTTTCAATATCTCCTCTAAGCACTGCATTAAACCAAATACTTGTATTTTTTTCTAAAGTAACATCCCCTATTATTGTAGCATTTGGAGCTACCCAATTTTCGCCAGAGTTTTTTGGTTTTTTATCTTTTAAATCATAAAACATAATCTATATATTTTACATTATGCCTATTCAAACTCCAATATGTGATTTTGGTCAAAAAGCTATTCCATTTGAATTAAAATCTACTGATAATAAAATTCTGTCTTTAAATGATATCAAAGGTGAAAATGGAACTTTGATAATGTTCATTTGCAATCATTGTCCATACGTAAAAGCTATTACAAAAGAATTAGTTGAAGATTGTAGTGAATTGAAAAAAATTGGTATCAACTCAGTTGCTATATGCTCAAATGACTTTGTTAATTATCCAGACGACTCATTTGATAACATGATCAAGTTTTCAAATGAAAATCATTTCAATTTTCCTTACTTACATGATGAAACTCAAGAAACCGCTAAAGCATATGATGCTGTATGTACTCCAGATTTCTTTGGCTACAATAAAAATCTAAAACTTCAATACAGAGGACGATTAAGAGAACTTAAAAAATTTATTCCAGTTAAAGACGGAGAAAGTGATCTGCTAACAGCTATGAGACAAATAGCTGAAACTGGAAAAGGTCCTGAAGATCAAATACCTAGTGCGGGCTGTGGTATTAAATGGAAGTATGATTAATGTATCTAATTGTAACTAGATCATTCCCACCTGAGCTTGGTGGTATGCAAAATCTAATGTGGGGCCTTTCAAGAGAACTGTCTAAAAACTTTATGATAAAAGTTTTTGCAGATCATATAGAAAGTCATAAAGAATTTGATGAGCAAGCCTCTTTTTCGATAGAAAGAGTTGGAGGAATTAAATTGCTTAGAAAATATAGAAAAGCACAATTAATTAATGAATATATCAAAGAAAATAAAATAGATGGTGTTATTGCTGATCATTGGAAAAGTTTAGAACTTATTAAAACTTCTAAAAAAAAATACTGTTTAATTCACAGTAAAGAAATCAACCATCCTAAAGGTTCTAGTCAAAATAAAAGAGTGGTTAGTGTTTTAAATAATATTGAAAAAGTTATAGCAAATTCTCAGTTTACAAAAAATCTAGCAATTGAACATGGAGTTAATGCAAATAAAGTAATTGTAATAAATCCAGGTGTGGACCCTGCCGAGGAATTAAACAAAAAAACTTTAGATAAAGTTGAAAGTATACTTAAAGTTAAAAATCCAAGGCTAATTACTATTTCAAGATTTGATAAACGTAAAAATCACGAAAAAATAGTAATGGCTTTGAGAAATTTAAAACAAATTTATCCTGACATTGTTTACATATGTGTTGGATATGGAGAGGAAGAAGAAAATATTAAGAAACTGGTGAAAGAACTAGATCTTGAGGCACAAGTTATGTTTTTTAAAGATATTAGTAATGATTTAAAAAATGCTTTAGTTTCAAAATCAAATATCTTTGTAATGCCATCCATAATCCATAAAAAATCAGTTGAAGGTTTTGGTATTGCATATGTTGAGGCTGCACAATACGGTATTCCATCCATTGGTGGTAAAGATGGTGGTGCTGCAGATGCAATTAATCATGAAAAAACTGGTTTAATATGTGATGGTAACAATCTTGATGATATTTATTCCTCAATTAATTTAATGTTAGAAAATAAAAAATATTTAGAGCTTGGGAAAAATGCAAAGGAATTTGCGAACAAATTTGAATGGTCAAAAATAATTGAAGAATACAAAAAGATACTAAATTGATTTCAAATAATAAATTAGCAATTTTTTTAATTATAATCTCAGTTTTTTGTGGAACACTAATGTTAACCTTTTTAAAATTAGCACAAGAAGAAGTTAATGTTTATGTTACAGGGTTTTTTAGATTTTTATTTGGTTTCCTAATTATTTTACCCTATATGCTAAAATCTAAATTTACAGTTTTTAAAACAAATCATCACAAAAAACATTTTTTAAGAGCGGTTTTAAATTTACCTTCAATGCTGTTATATTTTTCAGCTTTAGTAATGATGCCAATTGAAAAAGCTACAGCAATATCTTTTGTTGTTCCTTTCATAGTAACAATATTGGCAGTTTTATTTTTAGGAGAAAAAATTTACATATACAGGAGTTTTGCACTGGTTTTAGGATTTATAGGAATGTTAATAATTTTAAGACCAGGAATAATTGAAATCTCTCTTGGAGTTTATATGGCACTGGCATCGTCTTTTATGTGGTCAATAGTAATTATAATTACAAAAACTATCGCAAAAGAGGATAGTTCGATTACGATTTTATCTTATGGATACACATATATGACAATTTTTAGTTTCATTATTGCGTTATTTTATTGGCAAACACCTAGTTTTCAAACTTTGATTTATTTATTTTTTGCTGGTTTATTTGGTACATTGTTACATCTTTGCATAAATCATGCATACAAATTAGTAGATGTGAGCATGACACAACCATACTCGTTTCTAAGCTTAGTGTTTGCTTCTTTAATTGGCTATTATGTTTTTAGTGAAACACCTGATCTATTCACTTGGATTGGTGCTAGTGTTATATTTTTAGGTGTTTTAATCATGTCATATCGTGAAATGAAGCTTGATAAAGAAATTATTAGAAAACGTATAGATATTAAATCTTAATTTTTCCTCTTAAAGGTTTTGTAAATATGCCAAACTACAATTAAAATTGTAGTTGCTAGGATACATGCAGTTAATGTTCTGTCCCACAAAAATTCCCACGAACCATTACTCAGTAACAAAGACCTTCTAAGATTTTCTTCCATCAATCCACCAAGTACAAAAGCTAATATCAAAGGTGGCATTGGGAAATCATATAACCTTAAAAAAGTTGCTACTACAGCAATCCCAATCATTAAATAAATATCAAAATTATTAAATGACATTACGTAAATCCCAGTAACGGAGAAAAATAAAATAAGAGGAATTAGATAATTTTTAGGAACAGCAAGAATTCTAGCGATATAAGGTATAAGTGGTAAATTTAATATCAATAAAATTACCATTCCAATATACATAGACATAATTATTGACCAAAAAATCTCTGGATTTGTCATGTAAAGTCTTGGACCGGGTTGAACCCCAAAACCTAAAAGAGCCCCTAGCATTACAGCTGTAGTTCCGCTCCCTGGAATTCCCAAAGTAAGCATTGGCACAAAAGAACCTGAGCAAGCTGCATTATTTGCAGTTTCTGGTGCGGATAAACCATTTACACTGCCTTTACCAAATTTTTCTTTTTCCTGATCACTAACTACGTTTCGTTCCATTCCATAAGCTAAAAAAGATGCAATTGTTGCACCTGCTCCAGGTAAAACACCAATTAAAAAACCAATTACTGATGATCTTGGTATTGTTTTATACATTTTAGTTCGTTCTTCTTTATTTATCTTAATTGAGCCTAATTCAGTTAATGAAACTTGTTTAGCAGCACTGGTTGGATCATTTCTTTTTAAAATAATTGTTAATGCTTCGCTCATTGCAAAAGTTGCCATCACAACAAGTACGAAACTAATTCCGTCAGTTAAGTTCATATTATTAAATGTATATCTTGTAATATCAGACAAACTATCTTGACCAACTGAAGCTAACATCAAACCTAAAACAACCATCATCATTGCTTTTAAAAATTGTCCTTTAGATGAAAAAGCGGCAATGGCAGTTAATCCTAAAATCATCAAAGCAAAATAATCAGGTGATCTAAAAGATAAACTTACTTTGGATAAGCTTGGTGCCATGAATAACAAATAAATTGCAGATAATGTACCACCTGCAAAGGAACTCCATGCTGCAATAGCTAAAGCTTTTCCAGCTTTACCTTGTTGAGCCATTGGATAACCATCAAATGAAGTTGCAACTGTTCCAGGAACACCGGGGGCATTTAATAATATTGAAGAAGTCGAACCACCAAATACTGCTCCATAATAAACTCCAGCCATCAAAATTAACCCAGTTGCAGGTTCAAAACCATATGTAATAGGTATCATTAAAGCAATTGCAGTCATTGGACCAAGACCAGGAAGCATTCCAATGATTGTTCCAAAAAAACAACCAACCATTACCATTAATATATTTTGAAGTGTAAGTGCTGTTGTTAATCCAATTAGTATTCCTTCAATCATCCCATAACTCCAATTGATTGTAAGAATGGATCTCTTAAATAAATATCAAGAATACCATGAAGCAAGTACATAAAGGCAGCAACAAATGGAAAGGATAATAAAAACATTAAAATCCACCTTCGTTCTCCTAAAAAATAATATGAAGCAAATAAAAATAATGAAGTAGTTAAAAAATAACCAACTTTTAAAATTGTAGCTCCGTAAATAATAGCGATTAATATAAGTATACCTGTTTTTTTATACTCTAAATTTTTATGCTCTACTTTAATTGTATTTGGGTCTGGTAAAATGAGTTTTAATCCAGAAAAAAATAAACCTGCATAACCTAAATAAATTGGAAATGTTCTAGCATTAAATGGAGCATTTTCATCGAATGTAAAAACTTGAATTTGATAAGCTAAATATAAATAAAATGCTGAAAAAACAAAAAAGAGCAGTGATATAATTTTTGTAGTATTTATATTCACTGCTCTAATTTTAATTTCTAACCAAAGGTTAGATAACTCCTAATTTTTTCATAAGAGCTGTCATTTCTTCAGTTTGCTTTTCTAAGAAAGATACAAACTTACCTTCTGGGTTATAAATATTAACCCAAGCATTTCTTGCTCTTACTGTTTCCCATTCAGGAGTTTTTTGTACATCGCCTAGCATTTTAGCAATTGCTGCTTTATCAGCATTGCTCATACCTGGAGGGCCAAAGAAACCTCTCCAGTTAACGAATTGTACATCATACCCTTGTTCTTTAAGAGTTGGTGCATCTGGTGCATCCGAAACTCTTGAAGGAGCAGTAATACCAATAATTGTTACTTGGTCTCTTGCACCCATCAATTCACCTAAACCAGTTGAAATGATTTGAGTTTCTCCAGATAAAAGTCCAGCTAAAGCTTTTCCACCAGCATCATAAGGAATGTATGTAACAGCATTTGGATCTGCACCAGCAGCTTGGAATGCTAAAGCACCAATTAAATGGTCCATACTTCCTCTTACTGATCCACCAGCCATTTTGATTGAGCTTGGATCTTTTTTGTATGCATCAACTACATCTTTAAAGTTTTTGTAAGGTGAGTTTTTTGCAACTGCAATAGCACCGTAGTCACCAATTACACCAGCAATTGGCACAACATCTTTATAAGACAAAGTTCCGCTACCTTTTACATAACCTTCGTGTCTAGTAATTGATCTTAGTACTAATGGTGTAGATTGAACTAAAACTGTGTTAGCAGGTTTAGTATTAATCATGTAAGCAAGTGCTTTACCACCACCACCACCTGACATATTTTCAAATGATGCACTTTTTAACATACCAGCTTTTGTTAAAGCCTCTCCAGTACCTCTAGCAGTTCCATCCCAACCACCACCAGCACCACCACCAATTACAAAGTGCAATTTGTCAATTGCTACTGAGCTTGTAGTTGTTGCTGAGAATAATAGGATTGCTGAGAATAATACTGAAAATAGTTTTTTTATGTTTTTCATTATTCTTCCTCTCTCTGTTAATAATGATTGGATTTAATTTATTTTATTAACTACTGTCTAAACAATTAATTAGTATTGTTCTATTGAATAGAACATGTTATTCTATTCAATAGAATTGTATGAAATCAAACAAAAATGCTATTGGTGTTGAAGCAGTAAATAAAGCTTTAGAAATATTAAATTGTTTTACAGAAAAAAATGAGGCTCTTACTGTTACAAAGATAGCTAAAATAACTGGAGATCATAAAAGCAGAATTTCAAGAATTTCAAAATCACTTGAAAACTTTGGCTATATTAGAAAAATAAAAAGCGGAGAATTTAAAATAGGACACTCTATACCTAGATTGTATGAAATTTACGAAAGTAGTTTTAATTTAAAAAATTCAATAAAAACAGAATTGGATTTCATCTCATCAAAAACAAAAGAAACAGCAAGTTTTTTTGTAAGACAAAATGATGTACGGGTTTGTATTCAATCTAGTGCTCCTAGTAAATCGATTAGACACTTAGAACAAATAGGAGGTAAAAAACCATTGAATAAAGGATCAAGTGGTCATGTTTTATCAGCCTATAATAATTTAGAAATTAATGACAAAGATAAAGTTTTAAAAAATGGTTACGCTATGACTTTTGGTGAAAGGGATCCTGAAATGGCATCTGTGTCAGTTCCAATCTTTAGAAAAAAAAATCAAATTCTTGGAGCGTTAACTATTGCAGGACATATTTCTAACTTTAACAAAAAAAACTGTATCAGTTTCTTGAATGTACTTAGGTCTTCTAGAGTAAAAATTGAAAAGAATTTAATTAAAACCCAATAATGTTAAAACAAACCAGTCAAATTTTCACAATAAAATTTATTTCTGTTTTAATAATTTCTTTTCCTAGCGCAATTATTGCCGACTATTTTAATATTCCTCTAGCTTGGTTTTTAGGACCTATGATTATAACCTCAATTGCTGCTTTATCTGGTCTAAAAATTATCATGCCTAAAATTGTATTAAGTTTTATCTTGATAATTTTAGGTTTGCATATTGGAAATTACATAGACCAAAATCTATTTAATCAAATGTTTGATTGGATTTGGACTTCATTAATTATGTTAATCTACATACTAATTTGTATTTTAGTCGTTGCTAAATACCTCCAAAAATTTGCAAGTTATAGTGAAAAAGCCTCAATATTTTCAGCAGCACCTGGTGCACTGGGTCCTTTAATGATTTTAGCAGAAAATGAAAAAACAGATTTATCTCAAGTTGCAACTTCTCACTTAATTAGATTAATCATCATAATAACTGTCATTCCATTTATTATAGTTAATAATACTGAAAACAGTATTTTGTTAAATGATGACTTCAATTATTTAGCTCAAAATCATTTAAATTTAGTTTTACTTATTATTATATCTTTGTTTTTTATTTTTGTTTTTGATAAAATTAGAATTCCTGCAGCTTTACTATCTGGAACATTGTTTGCGAGTGGTTTGTTGCAAATTACTGATATAGCTTCTTATAAATTACCAGATGAAACAGTAAATTTTTGTCTGCTAATTCTTGGCTCTTCAGTTGGTTGTAGATTTGCTGAAAAAACTATTAAAGAGATAGCTAATAATTCTCTTCATAGTATTGTGGCTACTTCTATTTTGGTAGTATTAGGTTTGGCTGCAGCATATATTGCAACATTTTTTGTTGAGACAAATATTTTAACTTTAATATTATCTTTTAGCCCTGGTGGAATTTATGAAGTAGCAGTTATAGCAATTGCTTTTGATTTAGATCCAGACTTTGTTGCTTTTCACCATATAATAAGATTACTTTTCATACTTTTCACAGTTCCTATATTTTTAAGAGTAATTGAAAAAATTAAGAAATAATTTCAGAAAGTCTTTCAAAAACTTTTTCTGCTGAAAGTTTAGATAATTCAGGAGCTTGTATTGCTTTAAAATTTTCTCTTTCAATACTTACTTTAAAAGGAGTTGTGTGAGATCCAAATAAAGCGATTCCTTTTGATCCTAAGTGTGCTGTCATATGTGCTGGTCCAGTATCATTTGCAATAACAAATGAACTATCTTTAATTAATGTTGCTAACTGAGAAATATCTAAAGCTTTACCATTATCTAAAACGCAAAGCGCATTAATATTTGATGCTTCTTTAATTTCACTCGGTCCAGGTGCAATTACTACTTTAAATTTGTTATCTGACTTTTCATTAATTATAGCAATTAACTCATTATAATAAGGCCATTTCTTTGAAGTTAAATGAGGAGAACAAAAAGGAAAAAGAAGAATATATTTGTCTAATTGATGGTGATTTTTTATTTGAGATATGTCTGTTGTGCTCCATGAAAAATCAGGATTTAAAGTATGATTTGTATTTATGCCTGAACTTTTTAATTGATAATCAAATCTAGATAGAACAGACTCTTTATCAAAATCTTCTTTTGTAGTTCCTTCAGGTAAAGTAGTTTCTGTAGAAGACCAAATTTCTTTTGTTGCTTTTGGAAATAAAATTTTTTTATAAAAGGCTGTTCTACTTGAATTCTGTAGATCATAAACTTTAGAAAAATTATATTTTTTTATATTTTTCATTAATGAATATAAATAAATTAGGTTTAGTCTTGATAATCGCTTATCTAAAATAACATCAGAAATATGTGGATTTTTTTTAAATAAATCAAAATACGGTTTAGTTGTTAGCAAATAAATTTTATCTTCTTTATAATTCTCAGAAATATCTTGAATTGCACCACAAGCTTGAGCTATATCACCCAAAGAACCATGTTTAATGATTAAAATATTAGACATATTTTTAACAATTTAACATAGTATAAAATTTAATGAATAAAATTATAGTAGAAGTATCGGTAGGTGAGCTTTTAGACAAAATTTCAATCTTAGAAATTAAAAAAGAAAAAATTAAAGACCCTGAAAAACTAAAATTCATATCAAATGAACATTCGATTCTTAAAGATCAATTAGAAAAAAATGTTAAATCTGACGATAAACTAAATAAATTATTCCAAGATTTAAAAGAAATTAATGCCAAGTTGTGGGTTATAGAAGATGACAAAAGAGATTGTGAAAAAAACAAAGACTTTGGCGATAAATTTATAAAATTATCAAGAGATGTTCATTTTTTAAATGATGACCGGGCAAAAATTAAATTAGAAATGAATAATCACACTGGTTCAAGCATTAAAGAAATTAAAGAATATACTAGCTACTAAAAACTTTAGGAAACCAATCATCTCTCATCAAATCTCCCGTTTTTAAATCAATTCCATCAAATGGAGGTGACGTTGGCCCTCCTCTATCAATATATTTTACATCATCGCCAATAAATCGCATCGAAAATGCTCTACGTGATTTAGAAGAATTGTTTCCTGTTGAACCATGTACAGTTTTAAAATTAAACAAAACAGCATCCCCTAAACTTAGTTCTGGAATTAAAATATTTTTTTCAAATTCTTTTGATGGTGGTAAATCCATAAAAGTACTATCATCATCATACCATGATTGGTTATTGGACCATTTTGTTGGTTTAATTAATTTTGACCATTTGTGAGAACCTAAAATTAATTTAAGATTATTTTTTTGATCAACTTCATCCAATGGAATCCAAAAACTTCCAGTATCATTGCCATCAACACAGTAATAAGGCATATCTTGATGCCAAGGTGTCTCTTTATAAGTACCCGGATCCTTAATAAAAATGTGTTCATGAAAAATTTGAGTAGATTTAGAGTTGGTTGCTTCAGCCAATATTTGAGCTCCAGGTGAATTATACAAACAATCTTTAAATTCTTCTATCCTTTCCCAGTTGCAATAATCCTCAAAAAATCTTCCATTATCATCAGTTACATTTTCTCTTCCGTGTTTACTTGGACTATTTAAAACTTTTTGAAATCCTTTTCTAAGTGGCTCAATCCAATCTTTAAATACATCCTTAATTATGATTACACCATCATTTTGATAATCATTAATTTGTTTATCTGATAAAAACATTTTTATTGTTGAAAGCTGTACTTTTTCTCTAAATATTTAATCACATTGTGAATGATAAAAGTCATGAACAAATAAATTCCACCAGCAACAATAAATACTTCGATTGGTTTAAAAGTTGTTGAAATTATATATTTAGCGACACCAGTTAAATCCATCAAAGTTACTGTACTTGCTAAAGAAGTCCCTTTCATCATTAGTATTATTTCATTTCCGTATGCTGGTAATGATTGTCGGATGGCGATTGGAATTTGAATTTTATAAAAAATTATTTTGTTTGATATCCCTAAACTTTTTCCAGCTTCAATAATGCCTAGTTTTATTGTTTGAAATGCTGATCTTAAAATTTCAGAGGTATATGCTCCAGTATTTAAAGTAAATGCTATTATTGCACACCAATAAGGTTCTTTTAAAATAACCCAAAGGAAAGTTGTTCTTAAATATTCGATTTGTCCTAACCCAAAATAAATTATGAAAATCTGGACCAATAATGGTGTTCCTCTAAATATATATGAATAGCCATAAGCAAATTTATTGATAAACATATTTTTATTTAATCTTAAAATTGCAAAGAAAAGACCTAGGAATAATCCAAAAAATAATGATGCAGATAATAATTTTAAAGTAACTACAGTTGCTCCTAAAAGCTTAGGGAAACTAGTAATCATTAAATCAAAATCCATTAATACCCCCTACTATATCTTACTTCTAACTTGTTAATTAACTTCATGCTCACGTAAGTAAGTAAAAGATATAAAACTGCCGCAAAAGAATAAAAAAACAGCGGATCTCGAGTTGAGCCAGCTGCAATATAAGACTGTCTCATTATTTCTACTAATCCTGTTACTGAAATTAGAGATGTGTCTTTTAATGTTATTTGCCAAACATTACTTAAATTTGGGATAGCTAACCTTAGCATTTGAGGTAAAATTATTTTATAAAACTGCCCAAACTTATTTATTCCAAGAACCTTTGCTGCTTCAAACTGGCCTTTGTCTATTGATTGAATTGCTCCCCGAAATACTTCAGTTGAATAAGCACCAGAAATAATAC
Organism: uncultured Pelagibacteraceae bacterium; assembly: GCA_902592375.1. GTDB lineage: Bacteria > Pseudomonadota > Alphaproteobacteria > Pelagibacterales > Pelagibacteraceae > Pelagibacter. Next base: position 117,683 of record CACJEG010000001.1, read on the forward strand.
CAATAGCCATTGAACCAGTAATAAATGCGTTAATCTCTATGTATTCATAATAACCAAAAATTGAAGCTACATACATAATTGCACCGCTTCCCCCAAAGAAGAAAAGGTATATTACTAATAGTTCAGGCACACCACGGATTACTGTTGTATAAAAATTACCAACTAAATTTAAAGTTTTATATTTTGAGAGTTTTAAAGGAGTAAAAATTAAAGCAAAAAGAAAACCAACAAGCATTGCCGTAACAGATACAGCTACAGTCATTAAGGTTGCGTAAAATAACTCGTCACCCCAACCTGTTTTACCAAATGCGAGAAGTTCCATATAGATTGGCGACTATATATTATAGTCGCCAGATCTGAAATTAATTACATAGAAGCGTCGAAACCAAAGTGCTTAATAGCAAGTTTGCTAATAATTCCTTGTTTTCTAGCTTTGTTAATTGCTTTATTGAAGTCTTTTAAGATTTTGGCATCTCTTTTTCCAATCGCACTATCGTTAGCTTGTCTGATACCAACACCTACACCATTACCAAATGCACCACCTGAAAAAGTTGGTCCAACTAATACAACTGGTTTACCTGATTTGTCTGCATAATCTGTAAATGCAACAGCTGCAGCTAAAGCAACATCACATCTTCCAGAGGTTAGATCTAGGTTAACTTCATCTTGAGTTTTATAAGTTCTAACATTTACACTTCCTACATCACCAGACTCTAAAAAGTTTTGGTGAATTGTTCCTGTTTGAGTACAAACCGTTTTACCAGCAAGTGCTCCTGTTAATGTTTTAAGAGCTTTTTTAACATCAGATCCACCCAATGATAAATTAATTCCTTCTGGTGTATCCATACCCTCTAAACTTGAGCCTTTCATTACTGCTAGAGAAGCTACTTCGTCAGCATAACCTTGTGAAAAAGTAATTGTTTTTTGTCTTTCAGCAGTAATAGACATTCCAGCCATAATCGCATCAAATTTTCTCATTACTAAAGCAGGAATCATTCCATCCCAATCTTGTTCAACAATCGTACACTCATACTTCATAATTGTACAAAGTTCTTGAGCAAGCTCGACCTCAAAACCAATAAGATTACCTGATGCATCTTTTGAATTCCATGGAGGGTAAGCGCCTTCAGTTCCAATTTTTATTTTTTCAGCAGAAACATTTCCGATGATAAATAAAGAAGCAAGAACTGTTAAAATAGTTTTTTTGAATATATTCATTATTTTCTCCTTTAATTAAGAAGAATTATTTCACAAATTTAAATAAGAAAAAAGAAAAATTAATGATTAATTGATGAAGAAAAATTCCAAGAGCAATCAAAACTAGGTATGTAAACTCTTGATAATTTTGCATTCCCAAAATTTTGGTTGAAGACATTTAACCAATTTTCAACCTGATGTGGTTTTTTGTCCTGACTACCTACTTGAGCAGTGATAACTCCTTTAGGTTTTAATATTCTGACTAATGAATCCATATTTTTTGCAGCTAAGTCTATACAAAATTGATCGTCATTTAGATCAACAAAAATATGATCGTAAGTATCATCACTTACTGATTTAATACTTTCAAAAGCATCGCCCCAAACACATTTAACTGAATTTTTTTCTGTTGCTTTCTTGCCAATATCTCCAAGGTGTTTATTACAAACATCTACTACTTCGGGATCTAGTTCATACCAATCTATAAAGTTAAAATTTTTTGAAATACATTCTCTTGCAACTCCGCCATCTCCGCCACCAATAATTGCTGCTCGTTCATTGTCTTTATTTAAATTTAAACCAGACCCTACAAAAGTTGAACTGTATAAATGCTCATCAGTTGAAGCCACCTGTATTTCACCATCAATAAACAAAGATTTACCAAATTGTTCTAAATCTAAAATTTCAATGTGTTGACCTACTTTAGATTTAAAATCTTCTAAAACATCATTTACTACATACGATTTTTGTAAGCCTGGCGAACTGTAAATGTCATGATAAAGAGATTTTGTATCTCTATTAAATTCTTTTTTAACTATTCTTTTGTGTTCAAATTCTTTCTTTATAATATCTATCGCCACTGAGGGGTTTACTTTTCCACATGTAAAGAAATCAAAACTTATAATTCCTTTTTCTGGAAATGTATGAAAACTAATGTGACTTTCTGCTAATAAAGCAAGAATTGTAAAACCCTGAGGTTCAAATTTATATTTAGATATATTGAGAATTGTTACTTTTGCAGCTTTTGCAATATCATTAATTACTTTTTCAAATACAGAAGGATCATATTCTTTTGTTGTACCAATAATGTCTAGAGTTATGTGTTCTCCAACTTTAGTCATTAGCTATCCTCTTTTATAATTCTTTGCTTTGGATAAAACTTTTTTCATTTCATTAATTGAAAGAATCTTTGGCTTACCCAATTTAAGGCTCGTTATATACTGAAGCGATATATTTTCAACCTCTTCAGCAAGTTCAAATGCTTTTGATAAACTTTCTTCAAATGCAATCTGTCCGTGATTTGAAATTAAACAAGCTTTTCGACCCTTTAAAGCTTTCAAAATATTTTTTGACAATTCTCTTGTTCCAAATGTTGCGTATTTTGCACATTTGATATCATGACCTCCAGCCATTGCTACCATATAATGAAAAGAAGGTATTCCTCTCTTGTGAGTAGAAACTGCTGTAGCACATGTTGAGTGTGCATGAACAATTGCTTTTGCTTCTTTTTTATTTCTGTAGATATCTTGATGAAACTTCCACTCAGATGAAGGAATTCCTTTTTTTTTATCAAAGTACCCATCTAGGGAAACAAAAACTATATCATTGTTCTTTAATGATAAGTATTTTTTTCCTGAAGGAGTAATTAAAAAACCATCTTTGTACCTTGATGAGATATTGCCAGATCTTAATGCTGATAAATTTTTTGAATTCAGCATTTTTGAATATTTTATTATTTCAGATCTTAAATTTTTCATTTAAATAATCTTTTTAAACCATCAAAAGAAGCTTCGGCAATCCCTCTTTCAGTAATTAATCCTGTCACATATTTTGCAGGTGTTACATCAAAAGCTAAATTCATAGCTTTACTATTAGTTGGGTATATCAAAACTTTCTTAATTTCATTGTTCTCATCTATACCTTCAACATGAGATAATTCCTCTGAATTTCTTTCTTCAATGGGAATATCTTTTGCATCTTTGATGTCCCAATCAATTGTTGAACTTGGAAGGGCTACATAAAAAGGAACATTATTGTCATGGGCAGCCAATGCTTTAAGATAAGTTCCAATTTTATTACAAACGTCTCCATTGGATAAAGTTCTATCAGTACCTACAATACACATGTCAACTTCACCTCTCTGCATTAAAATACCTCCTGTATTATCAGCGATAATAGTATTGGGGATTTCCTCTTCGTTTAATTCGTATGAAGTTAAGTTTGCGCCTTGATTTCTTGGCCTTGTTTCATCTACCCATACATGAACTGGTATTCCTTTTTTATGAGCATGGTAAATTGGCGATGTTGCTGTACCCCAATTAATAGTTGCTAACCAACCAGCATTACAATGTGTTAATATGTTTATTGTCTCTTTCTTTTTATTATAAATTTCTTCAATTATTTTTAATCCATTAATACCAATATTTTCACAAAATTTTTCATCTTCATCACATATTTCTTTTGCCTCATTTAAAGCTATACTTAATATTTGATCACTGTTAATTCCTGATAATTTTTTTATCATTCGGTCTACAGCCCACTTTAAATTAATAGCAGTAGGTCTTGATTGAATTAATTCTTTTGCACTTTTTTTTATAAATTCTGGATCATTATTTTCTTGAACTGCCAAAGCTAGACCATAAGCAGCTGTTGCTCCGATTAGAGGTGCGCCTCTTACCTCCATTATTTTAATTGCATTAATTGAATCTTTTACTGTCTTTAGTTCTTTGATTTTAAATTGGTGAGGAAGTTTTGTTTGATCAATAATCTTAACAACATTATTTTCAAACCAAATAGTTCGATACTCTTTTCCTTCTATTCTCATTTACTTAAAACTCTACCTGCAACAGTTTTTAATTTATTTATAGTCTTTTTTGTTCTTTTTTCTGGAGCAGTAATAATTGCTACATCTAAACAATTATTTGTTGGGTCATTTGGGTCAATATGATCTTCAAAATTATCAATTAAATTTTTAATCATAACTTTTGCTTTTTCAGCATTACCTAATAAAACTTTGATTACTTGTTGAACGTCAACGTTTTCATGATCTGGATGCCAACAGTCAAAATCAGTTACCATTGAAACAGATGCATATCTAATTTCAGCCTCCCTTGCTAATTTTGCCTCAGGCATATTTGTCATTCCAATTACATCTGCTTTCCAAGATCTATATAAATTAGACTCTGCTAATGTAGAAAATTGAGGCCCTTCCATAACTACATATGTTCCATTTCTTTGATAATCAATGTTTGATTTTTTAATTGCTTCTTCGCATGCATTCATTAATCCGTTAGAGGTTGGGTGAGCCATTGATACGTGAGCAACAATCTCGTCATCAAAAAAAGTTTTATTTCTTGCAAAAGTCCTATCTATAAATTGGTCTACAATTACAAATTTTCCAGGAGGTAGATTTTCTTTAAGAGAACCAACAGCTGATACGGAAACAATATCTGTTACACCTAATTGTTTAAGTGCATCTATATTTGCTCTAAAATTTATATTTGAGGGAGAAACAAAATGTCCTCTACCGTGTCTTGGTAAAAAATATACTTCCTTACTATTATATTTAGTTTTTAAAATTTGATCAGAAGATTTTCCCCAGGGTGTTTGTAAATCAAGTAATTCTCTATCTTTAAATTCCTCGACATCATAAAGACCACTACCACCAATTATTGCTAATTTATTTGTTGTCATACTTAAAAAATTATTTATTTATAGTTTTATATTTAACTATTATGAATTTAAAAGATTATATTAGATCTATTCCTGATTATCCAAAAAAAGGTATTTTATTTAGAGATATAACTACCTTAATCAAAAATGAAAATGCATTTGCAGAGACAATTAACCAAATTATTGAAAGATCAAAAAAGTATAATTTTACAAAAATAGCAGCTATTGAGTCTAGAGGTTTTGTATTTGCATCAGCTGTTTCGTTTGTTCTTAAAAAACCATTTATTATGCTTAGAAAAAAAAATAAGTTACCTGCGGATGTTCACTCAGTAGATTTTGAGCTTGAATATGGAACAGCAACAATAGAAGTGCACAAAGATTCTATAAATGAAGAAGATAAAGTTTTAATAATAGATGATCTTATTGCAACTGGGGGTACGGCTGAAGCAGCCGCAAAATTAGTCAAAATTTCAAAAGGTAAAGTTGCAGCATTTGTATTTGTAATAAATCTATTTGATTTAGGTGGATCAGATAATTTAGTAAAAGGTAATTATAAAGTTGAAAGTTTAATTGATTTTCCTGGGCATTAAAATTTTAAGAAATCCAGTCAGAATATAAATCTTTATTAATCTCTAAATATCTTGGATAAGTTTTATCAACATCAATTTTTATTAATTTTTGATTTGGATCTATAAAATAAATTTTATTTTCTATTTGTTTTTTAAGTTTTTCAATATTGTCTAAATCTTTATATTCACTATGAGCATAATTTTTTATTTTTTTTATAATTTTTTCAGGTTTTTTTAAAAAAGAAAAATGCCATCCCCCATTATTTAAGATCTGTGTTTTAAAAAAAATTCTTCTAAAAAAACCTCTTCTTAAAAATCTTTTATTTCTTAACCACTGAGGAGATTTCAAATACCTCTTGTAGCAGATTGATGAACCAAGCCAATTTTCACTATAAAGTAAGTTCAATTTATATATAAAAAATCTTTGTTTAAAAATTGCAAATTTATTTATTTTTATTTCATTTAATAACTCAAGATTCGGGATTTCATCTGCGTCAGAAATTAAAATTAAGTCATTTGGAGAACATTCTGTTAATGCTCGAGATATTGCATTTCTATTAAAGTTTTCCCTATAAAAATTTGGACTCCACCCTTTTTTGTAATTTTTAACTTCTTTAGGAATGTCATCTACAACTAAATAATTTATTTTTCTCTCAAATTTTTTAAATTTATTGATGTCAAAATTTAATTTTTTTTCTTCACCTGCGTGATTTCTGGTAGCTTCAACTATAACAAATTTGTCTACATATTTATCTAATATGTTAAATCTTAAATCTAAATTTAGATCTTCATCAAAATACATTACGCAATCAAATATATTCATAATTTTAATAACTTTTTTATGATATGTTCTGCTTCTGAAATAGCACAAAAATAAAGGGTTAAAAACTTATCCACAGGTTATATATTTGTTTGAAATAAGTTTTATTACTTATAACCTTGGGCCATATGAGAATTGAGGAAGAACTTAAGCTAGATTATTCCGATGTATTGTTTAGGCCAAAAAGAAGTACTTTAAAAAGTCGTAAAGACGTAAATCTTCTACGAACTTATCGATTCAAATATAGCAAGAATGAATGGTCAGGTATTCCAGTAATGGCTGCAAATATGGATGGTGTTGGAGAATTAGGTGTTGCTGAAAAATTAAATGAATATGGGATGATTACATCATTAACAAAACAACATGATATTAAAAAACTTAAACAAAATAAAAATATTAAAAAAATCTATCCTAATATCGCACTTAGCGTTGGTATTAAAAAAGAAGATTTTCAAAATTTAGATAAAGTATTAAAAGAATTTAGTTTTTTTAAATTCATTTGTATTGATGTTGCGAATGGATACACAGAACATTTTACCAATTTTATTAAATCAGTAAGAGATAAATATCCCACAAAAACAATCATTGCTGGTAACGTCGTAACAGCAGATATGACTCAAGAGTTAGTTTTAAGTGGAGCTGATATTGTTAAAGTTGGTATTGGACCTGGAAGTGTTTGCACAACAAGAATTCAAACTGGAGTTGGTTATCCACAATTAAGTGCAGTAATCGAATGTGCTGATGCGGCTCATGGACTTGGCGCACATGTGATTGCAGATGGTGGATGCACTTGTCCTGGTGATGTTGCTAAAGGTTTTGGAGGTGGAGCAGATTTTGTAATGCTTGGCGGTATGCTTGCAGGACATGATGAAGGTAATGGTAAAATTGTCAAAGTTAACGGAGAAAAATATATAGAGTTCTATGGATCTAGTTCTGAAGTTGCTAATAAAAAACATTATGGTGGACTATCAGATTATCGAAGTAGTGAAGGAAGAAAAGTAAGAGTAAAATATAGAGGCAAAATAAACGATACTATTTTAAATATTCTTGGTGGTATAAGAAGTAGCTGTACTTATGTTGGCGCTCCTTCACTAAAACAATTAAGTAAATGTACAACTTTCGTTAGAGTATCCAATCAATTTAATGATAGTTTAATTAAATAATTTATTTTTCAAACTTAAAATCTTTTATATTTGTAGTTTCATATTTCTCAAAAGGCATATGTATCCAAGGAGAGTCTTTTAAATAATCTACAGAATAGTCAGGTTTAAATTTTGAAGTTGATTTGTGCCATAAAACTGCAGTTTTAATTTTTTGGTCAAAATAAAAACCATAAAAATGTTCTAACCATTTAATACTTTTTATTAAAGTTTTTCCAGAGTCAGCTAAATCATCAACTAACAAAACATGTGAGCCTAAATTTGGAGTAGTTTTCGCTAAATCTCTTGAAAAAGTAAACTGTCCTTGTTGATTTTTTATATCGTCACTATCACCATGGTAAGATTCTACAGATAGAATGGCTAAAGGGACATTAAAAAGTCTACTAAAAATATCTCCAACCCTTAGTCCACCTTTTGCAATACAAATTATTTGATTAAAATTTAAATTATCATCATGGATTTTTTTAGCTAATTGCTCTATCTTTTTATGATAATCTTCCCAAGTTATATAAATATCTTTCATAATTTTGGTAGCGGGAAGTGGGATCGAACCACTGACCTCGGGCTTATGAGTCCCGCGCTCTAACCAACTGAGCTACCCCGCCTTAATTGATAAATGGTTTATAATATAAATCTTTATTGTTTCAATAAACTTTTTTAAATCAAATCTAAACTAAATAATAAAATAAATAGCTAATGAGCTAACTAAACCAGCTAAAATAATTGAAAAAACAATTCTTTTTTTTAAAGTTCTTTTTTGGTCTAATCGAACTCTGTTTAGTAAAATATTTACATTAGTAGTTTTAATTTTATCTAATTCAAAATCTTTATTTTTAGGAATATCAATATTAAATAATGATGTACCTTGATCATTTTTTTTCACACTTTATTTAACCAGCTTATTAACTTAAATACAATAAAATTAAAATTAACTAAATTTTTCTAAAATCTTTTGTATTTAGTGGTTTTGAAAGAATTTCGATTGGATATTTGATCTTCTCTACTTCTATGAACAAATTTTTATCTTTAAGCGTATCTATTGTATTTTCTGAATTAACATAGCCAAATGATAAATTTTTATCAAAGCAGAATGAATAATTTCCTGAAGTTGTTCTTCCAATGATTTTATTATCTAAATAAATAGGCTCTTCATGTAACAACAAAGGTTGACCTGGTTTACTATCTTTTAATGTAAACATCATCATTGTCTTTTCTAAAGGTTTATCTTTAATTTTAAACAATGCGTCTTTACCTATAAAATTAAAATTTTTTTTATAACTAATAGTAAAATTTAAACCTGCTTGATACTGATTTTCTTCTGGTGAAATATCATGGCCCCAATGTAAAAAACCAGTTTCCATTCTCATTATATCCATTGCATGCATACCGCAATGAGATAAACCAAAGTTTTTGCCTTCATTAGTTAAAATTTTATATAAATCCAAAGCATCGTTTTTATTAACGTATAATTCAAAGCCAAGTTCACCCACATAAGATATTCTTTGTGCCCAAACTTTTATATTCTTAATCAATACATTTTTTCCTGATCCAAATTGAAAATTTTCTGGTGAATAATCTTCATCACTAATCTTTTGAATCATATCTCTACTTTTAGGACCAAATAAACCAAGACAGCAAATCTCTTCGGTAATATCTATAAATTTAATATTTTCAGATAAATATTTTAAAATATGAAATTTATCTCTTGCTCTAGTTGCTGCTGAACTAACTATTCTAAAATGATTTTTATCAATACAGACAACTGTTACATCTGCTTCAATACCACCGTCCACATTTAACATGTGTGTATATGTAGTTTTTCCAATTTCATTTTTAATATTAGCTGTGCAGATGTTTTGTAAATCGCTATGAGTTTTCTCACCTTTTAAATCAAATTTAGAAAAAGTTGAAAAATCAAAAAGTCCTACATTTTTTCTAGCATTTATAGTTTCATGTTTTGCTGATGGATACCAATTTTGATAGTTAAAACTATATTCATATTCTGGTTTTTCTCTATTTAAGGAATACCACATAGGTCTTTCAAACCCTCCAGCTACACCAAAACATGCACCAGCTTTTTTTAATTCTTCGTGATAAGGTAATAATTTTTTATTTCTTGAAGTTGTATGTTGTTTATACGGCCAATGCATACCATATAAATCCCCTAAGGTTTCAGTGACCCTGTCCATGATAAATTTTTTTGATGAATGAAGCTTTTGAAATCTTTTTATATCTAAAGAAAATAAATCTTCATTTATATGACCGTTAATCATCCATTCCGCAGTTACTCTTCCTGCTCCTCCAGAACTTGCTATTCCAATACTATTGAAACCACAACATGTATAAAGGTTTTTTACTTCTGGTGTTTCCCCAAGTAAATACTGAGTATCAGGTGTGAATGATTCAGGGCCTGAAAAAAACTTTCTTATACCTGCGTTTTCTAACATTGGGAGTCTATGAAAAGATTTCTCAAAGTAAGGTTCAAAATGATCAAAATCATCAGGAAATTCTCCAAACGAAAAATCATCAGGAACTCTTCCACTATTTTTAAAAGCAGGTTTTGCATTAGGTTCGAAAATTCCAACTAACATTTTTCCAGCATCTTCTTTTAAATAAAGACAAGCATTGTAATCCCTCAAAACAGGTAAATCTTTTGGAAGATCTTTCATTGGCTCCGTAATCACATAGAAGTGCTCATTAGGATATAGAGGAACACTAACACCAATATCTTCTCCAATTTGTCTAGACCACATTCCTGTAGCTAAAACTACATATTCACAATCAATTTTTCCTTGAGAAATTTCAACACCACATATTCGTTTATTTTTTAATAAAATTTTTTTTACTGGTGTCTTCTCAAATATTTGAACACCCAGCATTCTAGCTGCTTTAGCCAATACATTGGTAACTCCAACAGGATCTGCCTGACCATCTTTAGGCATATAAACACCACCAACTAGATCTTCGTTTTTTACTACTGGATATAATTCTTTTATTCTTTCTTTGTTTAAAACTTCTACCTCAACATTAGAAAGTTGTGCAGTTGTAGCTTGCCTTAACAACTCCTGCATTCTTTCTTTGGAAGAAGCTACTGTTATTGCTCCATTCTGTTTAAGACCAGTTGATAAACCTGTTGTTTTTTCTAGCTCTTTGTAAAGATCTAAAGAATATTTTCTTAATTTAGTTATAGTAGAAGTAGCTCCTAATTGACCTATTAATCCTGCAGCATGCCAAGTTGTACCTGATGTTAATTGATCTCTTTCTAATAAAACAACTTCTTTCCAGCCAAATTTAGCTAAATGATAAGCACAAGAAGTGCCAGCAACGCCACCTCCTATTACAACTACCTTTGCGCTTGAAGGATAGTTTTTTTCCATTTCTAATGTTTGATAGCTTCTCCAGGTTCTACGAAATTATGTCCAAATACATCAGCAACAGCTTTGTATGTTACTTGACCTTTATGAACATTTAACCCTGCTAAAAAGTTTTTATCGTCACTTAATGCTTTTTGATAACCTTTGTTAGCTAGTTTAACTAAAAAAGGTAAGGTTGCATTATTTAATGCCAATGTAGATGTTCTAGGTACACCGCCTGGCATATTTGCTACACAGTAATGAACTACGTCATCAACTATATAAGTTGGATCACCGTGTGTTGTAGGTTTACTAGTTTCTACACATCCTCCCTGATCTATAGCAACATCAACAATTACAGATCCTCTTTTCATTGTTTTGATCATTTCTTTAGTGATTAATTTTGGGGCTTCTGCACCTGGAATTAATACTCCGCCAACTAATAAATCTGCCTCAGCAACTAATTTATCTAAATCTGTTTTATCACTTTGTTCAGGAATAATTTTATCTCCAAACATTTCAACAAGTTGTTTTAATCGAGCTTCAGATTTATCTACAATATGAACTTTTGCTTGCATACCAGTTGCGATCACAGCAGCATTTTCTCCAACAACTCCTCCACCTAATATAACTACTGTTCCACCTGTTACACCTGGTGCGCCCCCTAATAGCAGCCCTCTTCCACTTTGGTTTTTCTCTAAACAATGAGCTCCAGCTTGTACAGACATTCTTCCCGCAACTGCACTCATTGGAGCAAGTAATGGTAATCTTCCATTATCATCAGTAACTGTTTCGTAAGCAATATTAATACTTTTAGATTTAATTAATCCTTCAGTTAATTCTTTTGCAGCTGCTAAATGTAGATAGGTATATACAATCTGATTTTCTCTAATCATATCAACTTCTACTTTTTGAGGTTCTTTAACTTTAACAATTATTTCTGCATCATTAAAAATGTCAGCTGCAGTATCAGCAATTTTAGCTCCTGCTTTTAAATATTGATCATTCTCAAATCCAGCTTCAAATCCACCATTATTTTCAACCAACACTTCATGACCTTCTGAAACTAAAGTTTTAACACTGTCAGGTGTTAAACCAATTCTATTTTCCTGAGGTTTTATTTCTTTAGGAACTCCAATTTTCATATATGAAAATTAATTCTTTTTACTTTTTGCGTAATTTGTTATTCCAGTTCGAAGTTTTTCAATAATCTCATCAATGTGTTTTTTTTCACAAATAAACATTGGAGCAATGATTAAACAATCACCTGTAGCTTTGAAATTTACACCTGCTTCGTAGCAATGTTTGAAACAAGTAAATCCTGCTGCACCTGGTTTTTTGTCCATAACAATATCTATACCACCCATCATTCCATATCCTCTAATGTTATCAACAACGTCAATATCTTTTAAAGACATTAAACCTTCTTGGAAATAAGGTGCTAAATTTTTTGCTCTATTAAAAATATCATCCTTTTCAATAATGTCCTGTACAGCTAAACCAGCAGCTACAGAAATTGGTATTCCTGAATAAGTATAACCATGAAATAATTCTATAGTTCCTTTGGGAGCATTTTCTGCAATAGCATCATAAATATCTTCTTTGCATGCAACTACACCCATTGGACTAATTCCGTTTGTGGTAGCTTTTGCCATTGTCATCATGTCTGGAGTTACTCCGTACTCTTGTGATGCAAATGGAGATCCTGTTCTACCCCATCCTGTAATTACTTCATCAAAAATTAAAAGTATTCCATGTTTATCACAAATCTCTCTTAATCTTTGCAAATATCCTTTTGGAGGAACTAATGTACCTGTTGATCCTGCTATAGGTTCAACAATACAAGCTGCAATATTTTCAGCTCCAAAATTCATACAAATTCTTTCTAAATCTTCCGCTAACTCAACACCTGTTTCTGGTTGACCACTTACAAACTTATGTTCTGGTAAATGTGTATGTCTCATATGAACAACGCCTGGCATTAAAACACTTGCAAAAGTTTTTACGTTATTAACCATACCTCCAACAGAAGTCGCACCAATATTCATTCCGTGGTAACCTCTTTCTCTACCAACAAATCTAAATCTTTGGCTATCACCTCTTGCTCTGTGATAAGCGATTGCAATCTTAATTGCTGTCTCAACAGCTGTTGAACCACAAATGGTATAAAACATTCTATTCAAGTTTCCTGGAGTATGTTTTGAAATTCTTGTGGCTAACTCAAATGATCCACCAAATCCTTGTTGGAAAGGTTGGCAATAATCTAAAGTTTTTAATTGATTTGTTATAGCCTCAATAATTTCTTCTCTACCATGACCTAAAGGATTACAAAATAATCCAGAGCTTGCATCAATTTGAGTTTGGCCTTGATGGTTTTTTAAATACACACCTTTAGCTTCAACAATTAATCTTGGGTTCTCTTTAAAATCTCTGTTAGATGTAAATGGCATCCAGTGCTCATTTAAAGAATTTGGAATTGCTGTTTTGTTTTGTGTGCTCATAAAAATTTCTTTCTATAAAAAGTGTTGTTAATTTTCTAACTATTAGACTAAATCATTTTCATTGCTAGAAATATTTTGTCTACCATATTTGGTATTACATCTATACAACCTTTAATAGAATTATTTTTTTTTGTTTTACATCCCTCTGAAATTGAATTTAAATGAGGTAATTTAATTAATTAAACATAGGGGAATAAATGAAAAAAATATTAAGTTTTATTCTAGGATCTATATTCGCACTTAACCTATCGATTTCAGTTGCAAATTCAGCTGCAAACGAAGTTAGAGTTGCATACTTTCTAGAATGGCCTAGCCCAAATTTAGAGGACATGCAGAAGAAAAATTTTGCAAAAGCTCTTGGTGTTCCAGTTAAATGGACAAACTTCACTAACGGTGGAGCTATGACTGATGCAATGTTAGCAGGAGATATTGATATTTCTTACTCTCAAGGATTAGTACCTTTTATCAATGCTGTAAAATCTAATGCACCTATCAAATTAGTTGATATTGCTATGGAATATGGAATGGGTGGAACTACATGTGTTACATCTAACGCTTCTGGAATTACAAAAGCAAACGCTACTGAATTAGAAGGTAAAAAAGTTGCTGTTCCACTAGGAACAATGGCTGAATACGTTTTTGATGAAAGTATGAAAGTTGTTGGTGCTGACAGAAGTAAAATGGACATTATTCAAATGGACCCAGAAGAAGGTGCTGCTGCATTAGTAAGCGGTGATGTTGTAATGGCATGTTTATTTGGTGGTAATTCTATCAAAGCAGCAACTGCAGTTGGATCAAGACTTTTAACTGTAGATGAAGCTAGAGCAGCTGGTATCTTAGGTATAGATATCACTTCTGTTACAGATAAATTCATGAAAGAAAACCCAGGTATGTTAAGAACTTTCATCGAAGTTACTCATGAAGCTAATGCTAGATATAAAGCTGGTAAAGCTGACATGAATGCTATGGCGAAAGCTTCTGAAATGACAGTTGCAGATATGAAAGACACTTTAAGTGGTTTCAAATTCTTAACTCCAGAAGAAACAAAAGCATCTATGGAAAGTGGTAATCTTGATGGTTTCCTAAAAGGAATGGGAACTCCAGGAGGAGCTGTAGATACAAGTTTCTTACCTTTATAATTTTAAGGGTTTAAAACTTTATAAATAGGCACTGATTTTATAATTGGTGCCTATTTTTTTTATCAAATTTCTAATATAAGGCAGTAATGAGTGATCTGATTTCTCAAAATCTGAACATGATTTTCAAAACTCCAAAAGGAGAAACAGTTCATGCCTTAAAGGATGTAAGCTTTACTTTAAAAAAAGGAGAGTTACTTACAGTTCTTGGTCCTTCTGGTTGTGGAAAAACAACTTTATTAAATATCACTGCAGGATTTTTAAGACCTACTTCAGGAAAAATAACACTTAACAATAATGAAATTGATGGACCTGGTGTTGAAAGAGGAATGGTTTTTCAACAAGGTGCTTTGTTTGAATGGTTAACGGTAGCTGAAAATGTAAATTTTGGACTCAGAATGAAAAAAGAAAATCCTGAAGTTACAGCTAAAAAGGTTGATGAGTGGTTAGATATAGTTGGGCTTAAAGGTTTTGGTAACACACCTACCTATCAATTATCTGGAGGTATGCAGCAAAGGGTTGCCCTTGCAAGATGTTTAATCAATGATCCAGATTTAATTTTAATGGATGAGCCTTTAGGGGCGTTAGATGCTTTAACAAGAGAAAAGATGCAGTCTTTAGTTTTAAAGATTTGGAAAGAAACAGGAAAAACAATTATCTTAATTACGCACTCTGTTGAAGAAGCATTGTTACTTGGAGAAAGATTGTATGTAATGGCTCCAAGACCAGGACGTATACATAAAGAGTATAATCTTCCATTTGCAGAAATGGGTCTTACTCAAGATTTAAGAGAAATTAAAAAAAATAAAGAATTTTCATCAACAAGAGAAGAAATTTTATCCATGATTTGGAATATGGAAGAAGAAATAATGGGGAAAGATAATTAATGTTAACCCAATTTGTAACAATATTAATTATCGTATCTGTTATTGGCTGTATTCTTTATGGAAGAAGATTAATTAAAACTGAAAAAGTTGATGCAGTTTTTGGTAATCCAGAAAGAGCAAAAGGTGGAACTCACTGGGTAATAGTTGGAACCAGCGCAATTCTCATGTTGTGGCTTTATTATTCGTGGGATATCGCAAAAGGCTTCTATCCAAAATCAGCAAATGAATTATGTCAAGTTGCTAAAATTAATGAGTCATTATTAGGTTTAAAATATCAATTCCCTATTGAGGAAAGAGAATTCAAAAGCACATCTATTATTAAAATTGAAAATAAAAATCTTGTAAAAATTGCAAATGAGATAAAAGCATCTCCAGATCTAAATGATCAACAAAAAACAATCCTTGTTAGCTACATTGATAGAACTTCTAAATTAATTCCTTTCTTAACCAGTGAAGAGTTAATGGAAATGGATACCAAAATTAAACTTAAGGAAATAACAGAAGAAATAAAAGTTTTAAGTTCTAATTTCCAAAAGAAAGATTATCCTTTTGAAACAGATGCTCAAAAAAATGAAAGACAAAAGCTTATTAATGAGCAAGGTGGTTGGGGAATAACAACAATAGATTCTGGAAGTGGTTCTATAGAAAATACAATAGAAATACCAACTGCACCACAAACGAATAGAGGTTTAAAATTTGCTGCAGCAGCTGCTGAACTTAAAATTATAAATGATAAATTTTTTAAAGTAAGAAATCATAATCCACAGTTTAAAAATGCGATTAAACAACTTAAAGATGATATCAAAGCTTATAGAAAGAGTTTAGATGACAGTATGGAGATTGCATCTGATTATGCAAAGAACATTGTTAAAATTGCTAGAAGAATAGAGTTTGCAAGTATCTATCCCCCTAATGCATTAAATGAAATGCAGGCAGCAATTGTTGAATTTGATGAATTACAAAATAAAGAGCAAGGTGGATTAAGATTAATAGATATTCTTTTATTCCCTGCTGGGACAATTGTTGCAAGTGGACCTACATGTTCAGAACAAGGATCAGGAAGATGGTTACCAAAACCATCTGATACATTTAATAAATTTATCCTGATGTCAAAACCAAGTGTTGGCTACAAAAATATTCCTCTTTTATGGATTGAGATGGTGGACGTGAGTAAAATGATAGGATTTATTTTACCAGACTGGATTGCAGATATAATGCCTGGTGAATATCCAGTGCATACTAAAGATGGAATAGTAAAAGAAAACTTTAAAAGTAATGTGTTAAAAGTTGTTACAGGTGATTTCAAATTATTTAAAGTGCCTGTTCCATACGGACATATCTGGGATTCTTTTTTAAGAGTATTCTTAGGACTAATCTTTGGTATCATAATTGGTGTACCTCTAGGATTATTTATGGGTCTAAACAGATTTGCTAAAGGTTTCTTTGATCCACTAATTGAACTTTATCGACCGGTCCCTCCTTTAGCATGGGCACCTTTGATTATTTCAGTTCTTGGAATTGATAACTCAGGAAAGGTATTTTTATTATTTATGGTCTCTTTATCAATTATGATTATTTCTGCAAGAGCTGGTGCATCAGGAACACAACTTTCAAAAATCCATGCAGCCCACTCATTAGGCGCTACTAAAAAACAAATATTAAGACACGTGATTTTCCCTAATTCACTCCCTGAAATTCTTACAGGAATTAGAGTTGCAGTTGGTATGTGTTGGGGAACACTTGTTGCTGCAGAGTTTTTAGCGGGTACAACCGGTATTGGTTTTGTTGAAAACGTTGCTAAAAAATACTTCCAATATGAGGTAATTTGGATAACGATATTTATTATGGGTCTACTTGGTCTTTTATTTGATATTACATTAAGAAAAATAATCGATAAAACTATTCCTTGGCGTGGAAAAGGATAAATGTTAAGGGGATGAAATGAAGACCCCAGTTTTAAAAAAACAAGTCATTAAAATATTCCAAAAATTTGGTCTAAGTAAAGATCATGCTTTAATTTCTACTAATGCATTAATTAATGCAGAATTAGTTAGTGCATATGGACATGGTTTATCAAGACTTAAGATGTACTGTGATCGAATTTCTAAAAAAGTAATTAATCCAAAACCAAAAATTAAAATTAAAAAAATTTCTTCTTCTATTTCTCATATTGATGCAAACAATAGTATTGGTTTTGTTGCAGCTGATTTAGGAATTAAAACTGCAATTAAACATGCACAAAAAACCGGAATAGGAATGGTAGCAGTTAAAAATAGTGGTCACTATGGCTTATCTGGTTATTACGCTGAACAAGCAGTAAAAAAAAATTTAATTACAATGATATATACAAATGCTCCTCCAGCAGTTGCTCCACATGGTGCATTAAAAACTTTATTTGGAACAAATCCAATTTGTTTTGGATCCCCTGCTGGTTCCAAAATTCCATTTATTTTAGATACATCAATCTCAATGATCAATAGAGGAAAAATAAGAGTTGCTGCAAGAAACAATCAAACAATTCCTGCGGGAGTTGCTTTAGATAAATTTGGTAAACCAACTACTGATGCAAAAAAAGCATTAGCAGGAGTACAATTACCAATTGCAGGTTTTAGAGGCTCAGGACTTGCTTGGATGGTAGATATTTTAAGCGGAGTTTTAACAGGAGGAAATCATGCAGGGAGAGTTAAAGATCCATTTGATGATTTTTCAGGTCCGCAAAATATTGGACATTTATTTATAACTTTTAAAGCAAATTTGTTTCAAAAAAATTATAACCAACGAATTAAAGATAATATTAAAACAATAAAAAAACTTCCTAAAATTAAAGGTGTTAAAGAAATAATGTATCCAGGACAAAATAAGTTTAACCGGTATAAAAATAACTCAAAAAAAGAAATTTCTATACCGGATATAATAAAGAAAGATTTGGAAACCTTAATAAGTTAACATCGTTAGAGCACCCAAAGAAACGATAACAGATGATAAAATTATTGTTCGTTTAACTTTTTCCTTCTTCTTTTCTTCTAGAAGTCTTTGCTTTAGAACATCCACATTAACCCTTTTTGGAGTTTCAACATATTGAGAGGGGGTCTCTACAATCTCAGATGTTCTATGTAAGCTTTCTGTACTCATATTTCGTTTATAATTATTATTTTAATCATTTTTACTGCAAGTTTTACATACTAGGGTTGTCCATAATGGGTTGACTCTAATTTCACTTTTGTTCATATTGGGTTTTTTTATAAAAAAATGAATACTTTACCTAGCATTTCCGAACACATAGATCAGAATGTAATCAATAAAGTAATTGAAGATAATTTTGCCGCACTGGCACCCTCTTTTTACACTCTAGCCAGCAATTGGTTTGTAAGAGCTTACGACCATTACAAAGATATAGATAAGTTCATCATCATTATATATTTGATAAATCAAGACCTTGTATATTTCAGACAAAATGGGATAAAAATTGATTACAATACATTTTACAAGGATAATTCAATCGAAATTAATAAAATTAACATTTCTGATATTTCAAAAGATCTAGGGGTACCCAAAGAGAGCATCAGGAGAAAAGTTTTAGAATTAGAAAAACTAGGAGTAATTAAAAGATCTGGTAAAAAAATATTTATTGTTAGAGATACACTTTACTCAGTTAGAGCAACTAATACGCTGACAGAGATTGCAACTATATTACATGAATTTAATAAAATTTTAAAAAAAGAAAAACTAGCATTTGAAGTTTATTCAGTTGATGAAATAGTATCTGCGATGAAAGAAAATTTCTCTTATTGCTGGTACCAATTTAATAAATTCTGGTTTATTTATGTAAAGAGATGGAGAGAAGAGTTGAAAGATTTAGAAGTTTTTTCAATTGGCATGGTTATACTTATCAATGCAATTAAAAATAAGGAATTTACTCCAAAAAAATCAAACATGAATACTTATCGAAAAGAAATTATGGGCTCAGATAAAAGAGGAGTTAATGCTATGTCTGTTGCTGATATTACTGGTATACCAAGACCAACGGTTGTTAGAAAATTAAAATATTTAATTGAAAGAAAATTTCTTCATATTAATGAAAAGAAATTAATTTCATATAATGAAGAATATTCAACAAAAAAAAAGACAGATAAATTATTAAAGGCAAATATGCTTAGCTTAAGCTATTTTATTTATAAAATTTTTAATCAAATAAGAATAATCAATCCTTAATTAGATTTTCTTAAAATATAAATAAAAATAAATCCAGTTATATACATGATTAGTGCATAAGCACCAGTTGGTAATGCATATAAAATATCCGTACCAAATATTTGTGTAGAGACAAATAATGCTAATGTTCCATTTTGCAGTCCACATTCTAAAGCAATACACTTCATTTGTTTAACACCTGAAGCAAAAGCTTTTGCAATGTAATAGGCAATGAACATCATTGAAATATTTAAAATTAGGGCAATTAAACCAGCTTGTTTTATAAAGCTAATAAAATTTTCTCTTTCTGAATAAAAAGCTGCTACGAAAAAAACAGCGAATAAAATTATGTTAAGTTTATTAAATATTTCAACTTTAGAAGATATAAAATTTTCAGCAAATTTTCTAATAATCATTCCTAAAATCACAGGCACTGTTACAACTAAAAACATTTTTAAAGCTATTCCTGTCATTGAAATGTTTCGAGAAACTTCTGTTATCCCTAACATGTCTGCAGATGTAAAGATTATTAAAGGAACTGTAATTATACTTAATAAACTAATTACAGCAGTTAAAGATATTGATAACGCAACATCTCCATCAGCAAACTTTGTCATTACATTAGATGTTACACCTCCTGGTGCTGCAGCTATGATCATGACCCCTATTGCTATTTCAGGCGGTGTTTTTAAAATTAAAATTAATATGTATGCTACAATTGGAAGAATTATTAATTGAGAAATAAAACCAACAATAAAATCTTTTGGTGCTTTAAATACTCTTCCAAAATCTTCTAGTTTTAATCCTAAGCCTAAGCCTAACATTATTAATGCCAATATGATTGGCGCTATTTTAGTTACAATTTCCAAATTCTCCCCCGCTCAAGACCAATTATATAAACTTGTTAAATTTATATAAAGAATTTTTTTTTATATACATGTTAAGTTTTTTCACTTATTTGTAGAAAAAAATGCTTTCAAACAAAGAAATTGTCTGTCCAAATAACTTATTAGATTTAGCTCATAAAAAAAAAGGAGTTAAAGTTGCAGTTGTAAATGCTGGTAAACCCTTACCGATGTTATCTGTTCAAGACGCAGTTAACGAAAATTTAATTGAGCCTATATTTATTGGTCATGAAGTAGAAATTCAAAAATGTGCAGAGGAAATTGGTTGGGATATTTCAAAATACGAGCTTATTCATGAGCCTGTAGAAAATGATACTGCTAAAATTGCAGCTAAATTAGCAAGTGAAGGCAAGGTGCAAATAATAGTTAAAGGACATATTCACACTGATGTACTTATGAAAGAAGTGCTTAAACGTGAATATAATTTGCTAGGAAAAACAAGGTTAAGTCACATCTGGCATATGACTATTGGTAAAGATGATAAGCCATTAATTATTACTGATGGAGCATTAAACGTTTTACCAAATGTTAAAACAAAAATGCATATTCTTAAGAATGTCGTTAATTTTTCAAATAGAATAGGAATAGAGAGACCAAAAGTATCTGTATTATCTGCAACCGAAGAAGTTTTAGAAAGTGTCCCAAGTTCTATTGAGGCTGCAGAAATAACAAAATTAGCTAAAGAAGAAAATTTAAGTGCTGACGTATTTGGCCCTTTAGCATTTGATAATAGTATTTCAAAAAAATCGGCTGCAATTAAAGGAATTAAAAATTTGGTTGCTGGAGAAGCGGATGTTTTATTGGTACCTAGTGTAGAAACTGGAAATGCTTTAGTAAAAATGCTTATCTATTTTAGTGGAGCATGCGCCGCGGGAGTTGTTGTTGGTGGAAAAGTGCCAGTCGTTATAACAAGTAGATCTGACGAAGCACAAGCGCGTTTAGCTTCAATTGCAGCTGCAGTTGTAGCCTTAGACTAAATGTTTCATTGAATTTCAATAGAAATTCATTTAAATAAACTGAAATTTAAAGGAGAGAAATGGCAATTACATACTTAAAAAAATCACCAAAAACATCATCAACTGATGACACAAAAACAAGAGAAATAGTTGAAAATATTCTAAAAGACATTGAGACTAGCAAAGAAGAAGGTTGTAAAGAGCTTTCTAAAAAGTTTGATAAATATGAAGGTGATGTGATTGTTTCAAAAGAAAAAATTGAAGAAATAAAAAAAAATTTAGATCAGAAAACTAAAGATGATATTCAGTTCTCTCACGAAAGAGTTAGAAAATTTGCTGAAGCACAATTAAAAAATTATGGCCAAGACTTTGAAGTTGAATTATCTGATGGTTTATTTGCTGGACAAAAACTTATTCCAGTAAATACAGCAGGTTGTTATGTGCCAGCAGGAAGATATGCTCATATAGCTTCAGCTGTAATGAGTGTGACGACAGCAAAAGTTGCTGGAGTTAAAAATATTTTAGTTTGTAGTTCACCTAAACCTGGAGTTGGAGTACATCCATCAATTGTTTATACAGCTGACTTATGTGGTGCTGACGTGATAATGAATTTAGGTGGTGTACAAGCTATTGCAGCAATGACAAACGGCTTATTTGGAAATGCACCTGCAGATATTTTAGTAGGTCCTGGTAACCAATTTGTTGCTGAAGCAAAAAGAATTTTGTTTGGAAAAGTTGGTATAGATTTATTTGCAGGACCTACAGAAATTGCAGTAATTGCAGATGAGACAGCAGATCCTGAAATGGTTGCATATGATTTAGTTGGACAAGCAGAACACGGTTACAATTCTCCAGCTTGGTTGTTTACTAAAAGTAAAAAAGTTGCAGACTATGTAATGCAAAGAGTTCCAGAATTAATTGCAGATTTACCGGATCTTCCAAAAGAAAATTCAGGTGCTGCATGGAGAGATTATGGTGAAGTAATTCTTTGCGATACTGATGAAGAGATTGCTAAAGTTAGTGATGAATACGCTCCAGAACATTTAGAAGTCCAGACCAAAAATTTACAATGGTACCACGACAGATTAAAAAATTACGGATCTTTATTCATTGGTGAAGAAACAACAGTTGCTTATGGAGACAAATGTTCGGGAACAAATCACATACTACCAACAAAAGGTGCTGGTAGATACACAGGTGGTTTGTTTGTTGGTAAATTTATAAAAACATTAAGTTTCCAAAGAATGAGTAAGGCTGCAACAAAAGAAGTTGGTGCTGCTTGTGCAAGAATTTCTAGATACGAAGGAATGGAAGCGCATGCTAGAACTGGTGATGTAAGATTAAGAAAATACGGATTTTCTAATTAATAATTAATTAGTTAATTTTAAATCTAAATATAGAGCTGCGGACCAAGAAAAATTATTTGCACCCATTGGTTTACCATTCTTACAACTATAATATTCATGAAATCCTTTTTTTTCTACCAATCTAATAGTGCTTTGTTTAATTTTTTTTGAGTATTTTTCATCCTTATTAATGAGACCCTTGCATATAAACCAATTACAATTAACCCACACAGGACCTCTCCAATATCGTTTTTCCTCAAAGCTTCTGTGAGTAGGTTTTATTGAAGAAAAGAAGTATTTTTCATTTACGTTATGTTTTTTTAAATTTTTAATCAAAACATTATTTATTTTATGATTATTTATATCAGCGAATAATACTAAGTAATTTGTTATTGATGGGACTGATATTTTTTTTTTATTTCTTACATCAAATGAAAAAAAAGCACCCTTTTTTTTGTCAAAAAATCTTAAAATGTTTCTCTCAGTAAGTTTTACGTATTTAATAATTTTTGAGCTATCTAGATTAAATTTTTTCAAAAGTATGACTAAATCTTTATTTGCTTTAAGAAATATAGAATTAAATCCAATATCAACAACATTGAACAATGCAGTATTGAATATTTTTTTTGGATTATACTTCTTTTTTCTTAGGTCGTTTTTAATCGTTACATACCTATCATAGTCAATATTTAAAGGTCTATGTTCTGGATTAACAACTTTATTATCAGCTCTTTTATATTGAATATTTTTTTCAATTTTAACTTTGCTCATTGGTCCATCCCAAAGTGAAGAATTATCATAGCCACTTTCCCATGGATGAAGTATTGATACTAAACCAGTTTTATTTGGATCTCTATATTTAATAAACCACTCATGAGATTTTTTGATTTTAATTATAAATTTTTTAATTTCTGTTTTTTGTTTTTTATTAATTTTATTTTTATCTATTATTTGTTTTAAAATACTTGCAAGCACCGGAGGTTGAGTTATTCCAGAGGAGTGAATTTTATTCCCACAACTCCAAGCAGTATAATTAGGATAGTAATTAGTATTTGTATCATGAAATAGAATGTGTGGAATCATTCCATCTTTCCATTGTCCATCTAATAGGGTTCTAATTTCTTTTAATGCAAAATTAAGATTAAAGTATGAGTATCCCAGAGCAATGAATGCTGAGTCCCAGTTCCATTGTGCAGGATATAATTTATTATTTGTTGGTAATGTGTATCCCCTTTTTCTATTTCCGATTAAAGTTTTTTGTGCGATTTTAACAAATTTATTCATTATCCTTTTACGCTTCCTGCAGTTAAACCACTTACTAGATATTTTTCAAAATAAACAAAAATGAATAGCACTGGCAAAGTTACAATAACTGAACCAGCCATCAAATATTGTCTAGGAGTTTCTGCATCACCACTTAAGTATTGAATAGCTCTAGATAATGTAAATGAATTTGGATTATCTAAAAACATTAATGAAAACAAAAACTCATTCCAAGCAATCATAAACACATATAATGCTACCGATGAAATAGCTGGAATACTTAGCGGAATTATAATTTTTGTGATAATTCCAAACCAACTTAGTCTATCTAATATTGCGGCTTCTTCTAGCTCCTTAGGTATGCTTTTAAAATATCCTTGTAGCATATAGATTGCGACAGGAAGTGTGGTAGCAGTATATACTATCAACAAACCTTCTATAGAATTTCTCAATCCTAATTGACTAAAAATTGTATAAAGTGGAATAACAAGCACTATTGCTGGAAACATGTAGATTATAAGTATTGATGTAGATAAAAATGTTTTTCCAAAAAAATTTAATCTTGCCACCGCATAAGCAGCTGGGATTGCAAAAAGAAGAGTGATAATAACTGTGCCAACTGAGACGATAGTGCTAGTAATAATATATTTTCCAAAATTATAAGATTTAAAAATTACAAAATATGAGTTGAACAATCCTTTTAAACCTTGAGCAAAATTTATACTAAAATCTAAAGGGTTTACTAACAAAGCAATCTGAGTTTTAAAACTCGTTACTAACATCATATAAAACGGGAATAGTATTACAAAAGAAAAAAATAAAATTCCAAACAAAGTTAAAAAATCAAAAAGGATAACTTGCGTGGAGTGTTCTTCTTTTAGGTTAGTGAAATTATACTTATTAATTTTACTGACAAAAAAATATATTATTAAGAAAGTACCTACATTATACCATACAGGAAGTTTTTGTATTAAGTAGCCATCAAAAATTACAAATAAAGATGAAAAAATAATAGATTTATAAATAGGTTTAATTTTATCATTAAAAATTAAATGAAATAAAGATATTAAAAATCCTATAATAAAAAATATTTCAATATTAAATGTTTTGATAGTTAATCCTTGCAATGTTGCTAATACTTTCCAAATTGAAACTAAAAATATTAAGAAAAATGTAGCTATCAATGAAAATAGAATTGTATTTTTAATTTTCATCTACCCTCTTTCCTAAAAGTTTAAAATAAAAAAACATAAACATTAAAAGTAAGACAACAATGACTATAGAAACAGCTGAACCCATACCAATATCTGAAATTGCAAATCCTTGTTGATAAACATTTATAGGCAAAGTTCTTGTTCCAGATGCACCTCCTGTTAATAAAAAAACATCCTCAAATTTATTAAAGTTCCAAATAAACCTAATCATAAACAATATTGATATAACTGCTGTTATTTGTGGAAGAGTAATTTTAAAAAACTTTTGAAATGGGCTAGCTCCATCAACATCAGCAGCTTCATAAAGCTCTTTAGGGATGGCTTGCAGTCTTGCGAGAATAAAAAGAAATGCCAAAGGGAAATATCGCCATATCTCAAACATTATAACTGTTGTCAAAGCTAATCTTAATTTAAAATCAAATCCTAAAACGCTAATCTCTATATATTTTTGTCCAAGTAAATTAATTGGTGTTTCTATTATTTGATAATTTATCAATAAACTATTTAGTGTTCCGCTATTTGGATCTAATAATAGTTCCCAGGTATATGCCAAAGCAACAACGGGAGCCACATATGGAAAAAGTAAAACACTTCTCATAAAAGTTCTTCCGTAAAACTTTTGATTAACCATTTGTGCTGTCAAAATACCAAAAATAATTGAGCCAACTGTCCCAAAAAATGTGTAATAAAATGTTGTAAGAAGTAAGTCTATAAACTCATTATCAAATAAAACTTTTTTGAAGTTTTTTAAAGTAAAGTTGGTATTCAGTAATATATTATCAGATTTACCATCTAGTTTTGGCTTGATTGATTTAAGCTTTTTTTTATCAATTTTTGATCCATCATTTGTTTCAAAAATAACTTGAAAATTCTCCCTATATTTAGCTGGCCAATTACCAAATTCACATTTTAAATTATAATTATTGTAGTCACATCTTGGATCTAAATTTACAATTTCAAAATTTTTAGGAAAATTATCTTGAAAAGAAACATCTCTTATTTCTTGAATTAATGAGCTATTTCTTAACTTGTATAATATTTTTATTTTTGAAGTCTCTTCAGAAATAGATTTTACGATTTTTTTTGCCCTTGGCTCTGGTATTCTGATATCTTTTAATTCAACTTCTTTAAAACTAATCCAAACGTTTGCAAAAATTGGAAATAAAATTATTGCAAAAACTAAAAGGACTGCAGGTAAAGTTAATATGTATGCGGTTTTTTTTTCTGTATTTGCTAAAGTGTCATTCATAAAAAAAGCGGATAATTTATATTATCCGCTTTTTTAAAATATTTAAATTAATTGAATTTAGCTAATGATTTATTAATCATATCAACAGCTTCATCTACATCAATTTGATCATCAATATAAAGTCTAGTGATTCTGTTTATAAATTGAGAATTAATGACTTTTGATGCTCTAGATAGTTCACCTTCTTTTACTCCCCATCTGTTTGCAGTATCTAAACCTGCCACGATATTGTTAATAACATCTGTGTCATAAAGATCTGATAAGGGAGCTTTTCTATCAACTCCTACAGGCAGTTTGCTCCATGCTTTTGTAAAAGCTTCAGGGTCACTTGAATTTCCTCTTCTTACAGGAAATTTACCTTCTGGTGCAATAGATAACGTACTTGTGTAACCTTCGTCCATTGAGTACATGATAAATTGTTTAGCTTCATCAGTATCAGCATCAGCAGTTATACCAAAGTATCTAATATCTGCCCATGCAGCACCTTTTTTGTTACTTGGTCCACTAAAATTAGTTATGAAACCAGTTTTTGATGCTAGCTCTGGAGAAGTTGGATCACTATTAATTGTTGGAGGAGCAGAATCTCTTAATCCTGCAAGTTCATCCATAATAAATGGAGACCAAATAATCATTGGAGTTTTACCAGCAAAGTATAGTTCTCTAGATTGTTTCCAGTAAAGTTCACCTGGAGGACTTGCTTTTGAGATAACTTTATAAAACTCTAATGCCTCTTTCAGTTTCTTACCTTGTTTTTTAATACCACCCTTTTTAACGATATTAACTCCATTTGCTAAAAGAACATGCTCTAAAACCTGACTCATAAAATTTTCATCAGTTTTAGTTGCTGCTACGAAACCAAACATACCATTTTGTTTTGATAATTTCTCAACAGCAGCTACAATATTTGCATAGCTTGTTGGTGGTGCTAAATCTGCATTTTCAAATAGATCTTTTCTATAAACAACCATTTGAGTCCAACCATCAACTGGTACTGCAGCAATTTTTGAACCTGATTTTGCCATGTTAAGTGCACCTGGTGCAAATGTATCTTTACCTAAATCTTTAACAACATCGTTGTTGGCATCTACATCTAAAATTCCAGCTTCTGCCCATGGTAATACGTATTGTAAAGTATGATAAATAACATCTGGTAAATCACCTGCAGCCGCAGCAGCAGTTGCTCTCGTACCTAATTCCTTTTCTTCAATTGGAATTACATCTACTTTAATACCTGTTTTAGCTTCAAAAGCTTTTGCCATTTCCTCTTGTTTAGCCATTCGGGCAGGCTGAACTTCTGTAGTCCAAAACTTTATGTCTGCGTAAACAATATTCGAGATAAAAAACGAAATTACGCAAAACATCTTTATTATATTTTTCATTTCCCCTCCTATTAATATTTTAAACTATATTAAAATGATTCTATTTAGCAAAGACAAGACTGACACATATCAGGTATGTGATTGATACATGTTAATTATTCAAAAAAATGGTAAAAATTCGAAATTAGTCAATTATAGGTTGTGTTATGATTTTAATCTTTTTTCATTTTTATCAAAAATAAAAATGTCATTTAGATCAAAACCTATGGAACTTCCTATTTCAACATTGCTTGGAATTTTTGCACTTAATTGGTGTTCATCTTTTTTCATATATACAATTTTTTCATTACCAAGGTTTTCAATTAATTCTATTTCAGGATTAAAAGTAAATTTTGTATTCTGATTTGCTTTTAAATGTTCAGGCCTTATACCGACAAAATGTTTAGATTTGTTTAATTTTAATTTATCAAATTGAATTTCATTACCTAATATTTTAATTGTATTTTCTGAAACAACATTTTCCTCTTTTACTTCTAAAATATTCATTTTGGGTGTGCCTATAAATTGTGCAACAAAAATATTTGCTGGATCGTTATAAATTTCCTCAGGAGTACCAACCTGTTCAATATTTCCTTGATTTAAAATAACTATTCGGTCAGCCAGGGTCATGGCTTCAACTTGATCATGAGTAACATAAATCATATTTGTTTTGATCTGGTTGTGTAATTTAGATATTTCAACCCTCATTTCAGCTCTTAATGCAGCATCTAAGTTAGATAAAGGTTCATCAAATAAAAATATTTTTGGATTTCTTGTTATTGCTCTTCCTATCGCCACTCTTTGTCTTTGACCTCCAGATAATTGTTTTGGTTTTCGCTCTAATAGCTCTTCAATTTTTAAAATTTTTGCAGCTTGCATTACTTTTGTATTTATTTCTTCTTTTGGTCTTTTCTCAATTTTTAGACCAAAAGACATGTTTTCATAAACATTCATATGAGGATAAAGAGCGTAAGATTGAAAAACCATTGCAGTTTGACGTTTCGAAGGATGAAGTTCATTAATTTTTTGATCATTAATAAAAATTTCACCTTCGTCTATTTTTTCTAATCCGGCAATCATTCTTAGAAGAGTTGATTTTCCACATCCAGATGGTCCAACTAATACAAGAAACTCATCTTCTTTACCTAAAAGATTAAAATCTGTGATTATTTTATTAGATCCAAATGATTTGTGTACTCCAGTAAATTTTATGTTAGCCATTTTATTTTTTTATACTTTCTAAAACATCCACTCCAATTTGTTTTAATATGTGGATTATATCAATTGGAACCCAGTTTTCACGAATTTTTCCTTCATCATGATGATAAAAATCCATAACTCTCATAGTTACTTTTTGGTTTTCAGATTTATATCCTAACCAATCCTCAGTTCCATATATTGCCTGAATACTATTCCATCCTGCTGTTAAAGAAAATTTTCCATCCCCTAACTCACAATAATGGCCAAGTTTCCAATAATTTCTTTCCTTAAAAGTTTTTCTAAAAGGTAACTGATGATTATCTACAAATCCTTCTAAAGATCTGGCAGTTCCAATACCACTTGGTCCATACCAAATCATTTTTTCATGCCAATAATCTTTTTGTGGATGGTTTATTAATCTTTCCTTAAGATCTTTATTAGAAGAAACCTCTAATTCAGGTTTTATATTTAAACTTCTCTGCATGATAAGTGATTGCTCTAAACTAGCTTTAGAAATTTCCATATTTTTTTCAAAAAAATTTACACCATCTGTATTTATTGGATTTAACCAATTTCCTTCAGATCCTCTTGATGGATTAATTGGATTTGATCCAGTTTGTATTAATAGATCTATTAAATCGATTAAAATATAACTCTCAATAATTTTACCATCTTTAAGCTGATGAATTTCACAACACTTTAAATTTACCATTTTGTTATTAGGTTGAATGCCCAACCAAGTATTTTTAAACACTCCTGATAATGAAGAAATTGAACCTACTTGGATTTTATCTCTAAAAGCGCCACTAATTACTATTTGCTCTCGTCTTTCAAGATCAGGAAATGAATTAAAAAGAGGTTTCCAAAATTTTTCTTTAAAATCATCAACTCCTACAAATTCATTTAATGGGTAAAAACAATTAACATTAATATTGTGAGAGAACGCATTTTTAAGATTTTGATCTAGTTTAGAGATACCGTCATTTACTATTGAATTTAAATATTTTCTGACAACTTGTTTGTAGTTATAATTTTCCTCGGGTGATATGACTATTTTTTCTACTTTCTCTTGACCCTTAAGACCTGTATCAAATTGTTCTATTTGCATATATTTTTTGTTAGATAATTTTACTATCACAAAATATAGTTTAAAAAAATATGAATAATCGATTAGCTAAATTTAAAGATCTTGTTCCAAGTACTTTACCATTTGTTGAGGGCAAGATGGATGGTCACAAAGAAAGAAAAAATTATTCTATTGTAGGCCCAGGTGTCGCAGAGGATAGTAAACAATTTGTTAAAATAGCAATGCCTCATAGCTTTAATCTAGGTGCTGTATCTGCTATGCCTAAAAATGGTTCTGGTTTACATAGCCACACAACTGCAGAGGTTTTTATTATTTATTCTGGTAAATGGAAATTTTATTGGGGAGCTGAAGGCAAAGATGAAACAATATTAAGTGCTGGAGATATTATCTCTATGCCTACAAATATGTTTAGAGCATTTGAAAATGCGGGTGATGAAGAAGGTTTAATTTTTGTAGTTTTAGGTGGAGATGATCCTGGAATAATAACTTGGGTTCCAAGTGTCTTAGAAAAAGCAAAAAAAACAGGCATGGCACTATTAAATGATAATTCATTAATTGATTTATCTTTAAATGAAATTCCAAAAGGGAAAAGTATTCTTGAACCAATTTCTGAAGAAGAAATAAAAAAATTTGATAATTACAAACTAGATCAGCTAGAAAAATTTATATGTAAAAATAATGAAAATTCTAAACAAGTTAATAAAGTAAACGATAATTTTTATTTAATTCAAATTCTTGGAAATAAATTTGAAAATAAAGAATACGCTCCATTAATAAATCAAGATACTGGATTTAACCTTTCAATTTTAAAATGTAAAATCGGACAAATAACTAATTTAAAGTTTGAAAAACCTACAATATTATTTTCAAGAACTGGTAAGTGGGAAATTATGATTGATGATTTTCAATGCATTTTAAACCCCAAAGATACAATTTCTATCCCAATCAATTCAAATGTTAATATAAAGATAAATGAACAAGAGGATTGTTACTTAAATTGTGTAACTCAAATCTAATGAAAGGATTTGATCCAAAGTATAAAAACTTTCCTGATTATATTCTTAAAATAACTAAACAAATTTGGGAAAACAAAGATGTTGAGTCTATTGCTCAATTTTACACTGATAATATTCCTGTTAGATCTCCATTTGGAGTTACTTATGGAAACAAACCTGTAATTGATGCAACTTATGCAACCTTAAAAGAATTTCCTAACAGACAGTTGCTTGGTGAAGATGTGATCTGGAATGGAAATGATGATGTGGGTTATCATTCATCTCATAGAATTTTAAGCAAAGGAACACATCTTGGAGATGGTTCATATGGTAAACCAACCGGTAAAGATATTTACTATAGAGTAATTGCTGATTGTGCGTGCAAAAATAATCAAGTCTATGATGAATGGATTGTCCGTGATCAAGGTGCTATGGTAAGACAAATAGGATTTACACCTAAAGAATTTGCACAAATGATTATTGATAAAGAAGGAGGCGCCGACAAAGCACAACAATTATTCAATTCAAGCTCTGACATGAAATCAGATTATAAACAAAGCGTTGTGCCTGATGACTCAGCTGGGGGTAAATACTCAAAAATATTGAAAAATATCTTTAAAAATAATTATGATTTTTCTGATTATGCAAGAGCTGCAACTATCTATTGGCCTGGAAATAAAATTGGACATGGAAGAGAGGATATTGTCAAATTTTGGAATAATTTAAAAAATACGTTTAGTGATATAAAGTTTTCAATAGAACATGTTGGTTATTTAGAAGAACCAGATAAAAATCCCAAAGCATCAATAAGATGGTTTTTAGAAGGTAGTCATTCTAAAGATACTGAAGAATTTGGTGAAAAATCAAATAAAAATATTTTCATAATGGGGATAAACCATTCAGAAATAGTTGATGGTAATGTTATAAGAGAATGGGTTTTATTTGATGAGGTTGCAATTTGGAAGCAAATTTTAATGAAATAAATTATGAGCAAAATTAAAACAACACATGTAGGAAGTTTACCTAGATCAAATGAATTATCTGAACTCTTATTTAAAAAAGATCAAAAAGAACAAATAGATTTTAATCAATTTGATAAGATTGTTCAAAAAGATGTTAACAACATTGTTAAAAAACAAATCGAGGTTGGAATTGATTATGTTAGCGATGGTGAAATGTCTAAGATTAGTTATGCTACTTATGTTAAGGATAGAATTGATGGATTTTCTGGTGAGAGTGAGAGAAAAGCACCAAAAGATTTAGATGACTTTCCTTCTTTCAAAGATAGAATTGCAAGAACAGGCGGTACTCCTACTTACACAAGACCATGTTGTACAAGCGAATTAAAAATCAAAGACAAAACTTCACTAACAAAAGATATTAATAATTTTAAACAAGCGTTAGAAAAAAATAATCATAAAGATGGTTTTATGAACGCTGCTTCTCCTGGGGTTATTTCTGCTTTCTTACCAAATAAATATTATAAAAATGATGATGAATATTTAGAAAATTTATCCAACCTTATGAAGGATGAGTATGAAGAAATCACCTCAAATGGATTAAAACTCCAGTTAGATTGTCCAGATTTGGCTCTTGCTAGACATATGACTTTTAAAGATTTATCAGAAACTGAATTTTTAATTAGAGCTGAAAAACAAATAGAATGTCTAAATAATGCTATTAAAAATATCGACAGCGCTAGTATAAGACTACATATCTGTTGGGGAAATTATGAAGGACCTCATCTTCATGATATTCCGTTAGAAAAGATATTGCCAATTGCATTGAAAGCCAATGTTCAGACTTATCTAATTGAGTCATCAAATCCAAGACATTCTCATGAGTGGCAAATTTTTGAAAATTTAAAAATTCCAAATGACAAAATAATTGCCCCAGGAGTAATAGATTCTACAACAAACTTTGTAGAACATCCCGAAGTTGTAAAGAATAGAATTTTAACCTTTTCTAAGGTCATTGATGCTGAACAATTACTAGCTGGGACTGACTGTGGGTTTAGTACCTTTGCTGGCTTTGGTAATGTAGACGAAAATATAGTTTATAAAAAACTTGAGGCTCTTGTAAGAGGTGCGGAACTTGCGTCAAAAGTGATTTAATTATCACTTTTATTCTATTTCATGAGTAGATATAATTTTCTAACTTAAATTATAATTTAACTAACAAAATAGAGAGAAAACATATGAGAAAAATACTAGTTACTTTATTGTTTCTACTTTTTGGAACTTCTGCATTTGCAGATTGTAACATTAAAAGTGGTTCAATAAATATTTTGGCAAATGATTTTCCTGCATTAAGAACTTTCGTTGAAACTTCTAAACAATGTAAAGGAAGTGCTGATTTTAAAGTGACTCACTCATCTGAGCATAATAAAATCGCTGTGCCAGCTTTGACTGCAAATCCATCTGAGTTTTCAGCAAGAATTGCAGCTAATAGTTCAATTGTTCCTTTGATGAACCAAGATTTAATTAGACCATTAGATGATCTTGTTAAAAAATATGGAAAAGGAATTCAAGATTCTCAATTAATTACAATCGATGGAAAAGTAATGGCTGTAGCGTTTATGGCTAATACTCAACATTTGTATTACAGAGAAGATGTTTTGAAAGACCTTGGTATAGCTATTCCAAAAACTTATGAGGAAGTAGTTGCAGCATCTGAAAAAATTAGAGCTTCAGGTAAAATGCAATATCCTTACGCAGCTGCATACAAAGCTGGTTGGAATTTAGCAGAAGAATTTGTGAACATGTTTATTGGTCACGGTGGTGAATTCTTTAAATCTGGAAGTGCAGAGCCTAATATTAATAATGCTAAAGGCGTTGCTACTTTAAATATGTTAAAAAAATTATCTGAATTGAGTAACCCTGATTACTTAACTCATGATAGTGAAGCAATTAAAGTAGAATGGGAATCTGGTAATGTTGCATTGATGACATTATGGGCATCTAGATCAGGAACACTTTTAGATGATGAAGGTGATCCTAACATTACTAAAGCAACTAAATTAACTGGACCTGCTACTGTAGGTGGAGGAAATATTCCAGCTGCTACATTATGGTGGGATGGTTTCACACTTGCAAAAAACAGACCTGATGCAGATGCTGAGGCAACATTTAGAGCTTTAGCGCATGCAGCATCAAATAAAAAGATGGTTGCTGACGCTGCTGATCAAGCCGTTTGGTTAGTAGAAGGGTTTGTACCAGGACCAAAATCTATTGGTGTTATCGAAGCTGTAAAAATGGGAGCAAAACCATATCCAATGTTACCGCAAATGGGTTTAATGCATGGTGCATTAGGAAGTGAGATTGTTGAGTTTTTACAAGGTAAAGAGTCGGCTGAACAAGCATTGAAAGATGTTGAGGCTGCTTACATTAGTAAAGCTAAAGAACAAGGCTTTCTATAAAATCTAAAACTTATAAGTGGGGATTTATTCCCCACTTAGTCAATTTTAAATGCCTAATAAAACTTTTTTCTGGTTTTTCTTACCTACAGGTTTAGCAATGATCCTGTTTATTGGACTACCAATTATATCTACCGGCATTCAATCCTTTTATGCACAACATGATCAAGTAGTAAAAGAAGTTAAAAAATGTGATCCTTTTGGATGTACTGTTTCAATTGTTGTTGATAACGAAGAAACCTCAAAAATTAGGGAAGCAAAGCCTCTTGGAAAATTTAATGGTTTTGGCACTTATACTGATCGAAATCATTTAGCAGTTGATGAAATAAAAAAATTTTGGAATGAAACTGAAAGTTTTGGTGCTTTTGTAGACCAGGTAACAAATCTTCCCTTTTATAAAGCTCTGATATTTACTTTAACTTATTGTTTGTTTGTTACACCAAATGTGCTCCTCTTAGGATTTATTATTGCATTAAGTTTAAATGCAGTTGCTAGAAAAATTAGAGGGCCTTTAATCTTTGGTACGATTTTACCGATGATCGTTACACCATTGGTTGGATCATTAGTATTATTTTGGATGATAGATTCTCAGGGTATAATTGGAGCAAATATTCAAAATTTGATGAATGATCCTTATTTATCACTTAAATCATCAAAAACATTAACATGGATAACAATAATTATTTACGGAATATGGCATCATTCCCCTTTTGCCTTTGTGGTTTTTTATGCGGCACTTCAAACAGTTCCTCAAGAACCAGTTGAAGCTGCAATTATAGATGGAGCCTCAAGATTTCAGAGAATTAAACATATAGTTTTACCTCATATTTATCCTGTAGTTACATTTGTTGCTTTGATCTCTTTAATGGATAACTTTAGAGTATTTGAGCCCATTATTGGTTTTAGCGCTGAAGGAAGTGCACAATCTTTATCTTGGTTGATATATGACAATCTAGTTAATGAGGAAGTAATATTGTTTGGTTCAGCTGCAGCTACTTCAATGATGACTATTATTGGTATAGCTATTCTGCTAGCACCAGTATTAATTAGAACTTGGAAAGAATTTAAAACAGCGAGATAATTATGGATTATGGACTAGATACAAAATCAACTCGTTTAAAAACTTTTAACACTATTTTTATAATCACCTGGTTGTTGATTGCTTGTTTTCCTTTTATTTGGACTTTTTGGGGATCATTTAAAGTAAGAGCTGATTTCTTTTCAAGATCTGATTGGTTGTATGCGATATCAGCATTTAATACCTTAATTGAAACAGGCGGACAATTTACAACTAATGCTTATACACAAGCTTGGACTGAGGGTGAATTTTGGAAAGCATCAAAAAATACAATTATAGTTACAGTATTTGTTGTAAGTATTTCTTTATTTTTAGGTACTTTAGGTGCATATGCTCTTTCAAGATCAACTGAGAAATATGCTTTTTGGATTTTAATGGCAGCTTTAATTTTTAGAGCTATGCCACATATAACTTTAGTATCAGGATATCTTTTTCCTTTCTTTGAATTGCAGATTTGGGGAATTCTTCCTACTACGATTGTTGTTTTGGTTGCTATAAATCAGCCTTTTACACTATGGTTACTATACTCCTTTTTTAAAACAGTTCCTAAAGAACTTGACGAAAGTGCTTTAATAGATGGTTGTTCGTATTTTCAAGCTTTTAGGCATATCATTATGCCAGTGATGTGGCCTGGAGTAATTACAGCAGGATTATTTAGTTTAATGTTAGCTTATAATGATTTTACAGTAACAGCGTTACTTCTTAATCAAGAAAATCATACTATGGTCCCAAAAATACAAAGTTACTTAGGTACTAATCAACATGAGGGAAATTTAATGTGGGCAGTTTCTGCAGTTGTATCTGCTACTGCACCTTTATTTATGCTTGTTATGTTTTTCCAAAGACAGGTTATTAGTGGTTTAACTGCTGGAGCTGTGAAAGGTTGAAATATTATAAAGCATTACTTTTTGGTTCTATTGGATCTATTGTTGAAACTTCAGAAATTCAGAGAAAGTCATTCAATAAAGCATTCAAACAATATGGACTCGATTGGAATTGGACCAAACGTGAGTATCAATATTTATTAAGTAAATCAGGTGGCAAAGATAGAATATCAAGATATGCCAAAAAGAAAAAAAATGAAGTTAATTCAGTATATTTAAGAAATTTAAAGACTAAAATCTTTAATAATTATCTTAGAAAAAATCATCTTAAATTAAGGCCAGGTGTTAAAAATTTAATTTCTTTATGTAAAAAAGAAAATATTAAAATTGCATTTGTTTCATCTACATCGTTAAACAATATAAATGCAATCTTATATTGTTTAAGAAAATCAATTAATAAAAGAAATTTTAACTTTATAGGGAATGCAAAATTAGTAAAAAAATTAAAACCCAATCCAGATATATACTTATTAGCACTTAAAAAACTTAAGCTTAAAGCTAATGATTGTGTAGCAATTGAGGATTCTCAAGAAAGTTTAAATTCAGCTAGGCGAGCTAAAATAAAATGTATAATTTTTCCTGGAAAATTTCATTCTTCAAAAAAATTTATTGGAGCTTATAAAAAAGTTTATCAGCTTAATAAAAATATTATTTTGAGATAAATTCTTTTACTAAATTATTAAATTGATCAGGCTGTTCTAAGTGAACATTATGAGCACAATCTTTAAATATTTCTAAACGGCTATTTTTAATGTTTTTATTAAGTGTATCAACTTGATCAAAATTATATGAAGTATCTTTATCACCCCATATTATAAGAGTTTCATTTTTTATATTTTTTAAATTTTCTTTACCTCTCCAATTTTTCATTGCTAGTAATGCGTTATCAGCAGTTTCTAATGAAACATTTTTAACAGCATTTTCACAAAGAAAATAATTTTTGTCCTTATCACCTTTTACAAACCACTTAAGAGGTACTCTAGAAAAAGAGAGTTGTGCGCCTTCTTTCTTAAGTTTTTCCCTTGTTTCATCCATAGTCTCAAATCTTCCTGGGATATCTCCAATGGATCCTGTTGCAAAACAAATTAATTTATTAACTCTATCCCCAATCAATTTTGTAATTTCTTGAACAATCATTCCTCCCATTGAATGACCAATTAAATTGAATTTATCGATCTTTTTTTGATCTAATACATTTATAATTTCTTTAGCCATTTTATTAATAGAATCTAAAGATTTTACATTATGACTTTCTCCAAATCCTGGGAGAGCTGGGGTAATCACACGATAATCTTTTGAAAAAAATTCTTTTTGAAAAGTCCACATTTCAGATGAGCCTAAATAGCCATGAACTAAAACAAAAGGAAACCCTTCGCCTAAATCATCTACGTAAATATTGCTCATAATATCTCATTAATAATGAATAAAGTTAAAATAGACATAAAACATATGATAAAAATATTAATTACTTTCCAAATTTTTTTACTATTAGCATACTTCGATAAATAATTAGATAA
Organism: uncultured Pelagibacteraceae bacterium; assembly: GCA_902592375.1. Taxonomy (GTDB): domain Bacteria; phylum Pseudomonadota; class Alphaproteobacteria; order Pelagibacterales; family Pelagibacteraceae; genus Pelagibacter. The sequence goes on from CACJEG010000001.1 coordinate 155,636, forward strand.
ATATCCTAATATAAAAAAAAATAAAAATGATGCTATAGACGCACCTATCCCAAATAAAATTTTTTGGTTAAGTAAATAATTTTTTGAAAAATTTCCAAGAAAAAAAACTGTATCAGAATAAACGTGTGGATTTAAATATGTAAATCCTAAAGTTTTAAATACAATATTTAATTTTGAAATATTATTTGGTTCAGTACTAAAGTTAATATCAGAATAATGAGATTTTATTTTTTTAAAAATAAAGTGAAGTAAAAATAAAATTAAAAATAAATTTAAAATTAATTCAATTAAAGAGTTAAAGTATTGATTAAAATAATGGAAAAGAAAAATACCCAAAAAAATTAATATCAAATCTGATATTGAGCATATTAAGCAAACAATAAATATGTGTTGTTTTTTTAAACCTTGCTCAATAACAAAAATATTCTGGGCACCTATAGCTAAGATTAAGCTAATCCCTGTAAAGAAGCCTAATACCAGGTATTCCATTAGGCTTTAAGTTTACTCTGGATTTGCTGTTAATGTTTTGATTTCTAGAATATTTTCGTTTGGGTCTTTAACGAAGAAAGTTTCTTGCTCGTATTTTGTTCCTTTAAATCTCAAATAAGGTTCATCGTAATACTTAGTTCCACTATCTTTTAATCTTTGTTTTAAAGCATCAAAGTCTTTTCTGGATAAATGAACACCAAAATGAGGGACAGAAACATTTCCCATGTCTACATCATGTCTCTCATTGTCTAATTTATGTTCGCTTTTATGCAAAGTTAATTCATTGCCCCAAAAATCAACATCTGCCCACTCTTGTGCCGAGTTATCTAACCTACATCCTAAAGTTTCACTGTAAAATTTTTTTGCAACCTCCAGGTCTCCACAAGGGATAGCTAGATGAAAACAATTGGTGTTTTTGTACATATAAACCTCTTTAAATTGAGCAATTAAGTACTATATAAGGCATATAATTTTTTAATCAACAGCAACTAAACTTAAGAAATATGAGTGATTTTTTACAATCAATAATTGATAGAGATCCAGCAGCAAAATCTAAATTAAGTTTAATATTAACTTATCCAGGTGTTAAAGCGGTATTCTTTCATAGAATAGCTAATTTTTTTAGTACTGCAAAATTTCATTTGATTGCGAGAATCATTTCTCAATTTTCAAGATTCTTAACTGGTATCGAAATACATCCAAACGCTAAAATTGGAAAAAATTTATTTATCGATCATGGAATGGGCGTTGTGATTGGAGAAACATCTGAGATTGGTGATAACGTAACTATTTATCATATGGTTACATTAGGAGGAATTGCGCCTAGTATAAACTCTAATGATCAACGTAACATGAAAAGACATCCTACTATAAAAGAAGATGTAGTAATTGGATCAGGTGCACAAGTATTAGGTCCAGTAGTAGTTGGTAAAGGTGCAAGAATTGGAGCTAATGCAGTCATAACTAAAGATGTTGCTGAAAATGCTGTGATGGTTGGAATTCCAGCAAGAAGTGTTGGAATAGCTGATAGTGAATTTAAACCTTATGGAATTACACCTGACAGTGATAAAAAATCAGATAATGAATAACACACAAAACGATTTTATTTCAGGAATAGGAAACACCCCATTAATTAAGTTAAGAGCAGCATCAGAAATTACTGGATGCAATATTTATGGAAAAGCAGAATTTTTAAATCCAGGTGGATCAGTTAAAGATAGAGCGGCACTTGCATTAATTAAAGACGCTCAAGAAAAAAAATTAATTACTAAAGGTGGAACAGTTGTTGAAGGAACAGCTGGTAACACTGGAATTGGTTTAGGTCTATTAGGAAATTCCTTAGGTTATAAAACAATCATTGTAATGAATGACAATCAAACCCAAGAGAAAAAAGATCTACTTAGAAATCTTGGAGCCGAATTAAGATTAGTGCCACCTAAGCCTTATAAGGATGATAACAATTTTGTTAAAGTGGCAGCGAGACTTGCAGATGAATTAAGACCAACAAATAATAACGGTGTTATTTGGGCTAACCAATTTGATAATACTGCAAATGCCAAAGGTCATTACGAAGGAACAGGACAAGAAATTTGGGAACAAACTGAAGGTAAAGTAGATGGGTTTGTGTGTTCTTCTGGAACTGGAGGAACTATTTCAGGTGTCAGTAATGCTCTTAAAGAAAAGAACAAAGATATAAAAATTTACCTGTCAGATCCAAAGGGATCAGCTCTTTATAATTACATAAAAAATGGTGAACTAAAATCTGAAGGTGGATCAATTACTGAGGGAATTGGGTCAAGCAGAGTAACAGCTAACTTTGGTGAGGCTAAGATTGATGATGCCTATTCAATTGATGACCATGAAGCATTACCTATACTTTATGATTTAATTCAAAATGAAGGTCTAAGCTTAGGCACTAGTTGTGGTATCAATATCGCTGGTGCAATAAGAATGGGTAAAGAATTGGGACCTGGTAAAACTATTGTAACAATTCTTTGTGATAGAAGTGATAAATACGCAACTAAAATGTTCAATAAAAAATTCTTAGAAGAAAAAGGTCTACCAGTACCTAATTGGTTTTAGATATAAATTTTATCAGCTAATCCGTAACAAAGTATTGCGCTTAACAAAGTTAAAATACCTGGTGCAATTATTCCTTCGTTAGATGTTTGTGGAGTATGACCTAATTTATTTATTTTAATTGTATAAATTCCTACACAAAAAGCTGAAAGGTTTTGTAAAAATACTAAATTAAAAAAAGCCCATGTTCCTTGAAGTCCGTCAGGTCTAATAAAGCCAACCCATATAGCCATAGCTACAGCTCCAATAAATAATGATCCAAAAAATCTAGTCATTCCTGCACCAGTATCGTCAATACCAAACTTATCTAAAAATTTCTTTGTAGCAAAAACAGTCTGATATGCATAAGCAGCAAAAATTACAAAATGAACTAAAAATACAATTAAATAAAAAATTCCATTAAATTTTTCAATCATAGTGAAACGTTATCAAAAATTAAAATTAATTAAAACAATTAATTCAACGATTTTTACAGTCTAAAACTGCATATCTGTCGCGCGATATAAACACAAGAGACTCCGTAATTAAAATGTAACAGTCTCCAGTTACGGTTCAATTATTCGGAAAGGAATATTATGAGAAAAATAATACTAACATTAATTTTTACATTAATGTCGATGTCTTCAGTATCATTTGCAGATGGTCATAGTGGAAAAATTAGTCTTGCTGGTTTTTTTGTTGGCGATGCTAAAGCTATTGTAGACGAAAAAGGTAACATCATGACTTTTACATATGAAGGTCTAAGTGGATTTAATGCAATTGAAGGTACTTCGTTTGGTGATAATTCATCACATCATTGTATAGGTGCAGGAACTATTCCAGGTAAAGGTTTTGAAATGGGTCACTGCAAAATAATGTTTATAAATGGTGACACAGCAATAATTTATTATGAAATAAAATTAGGTTACTCAATGGAAGGTACTTTCAAATGTATCAGTGGTACAGGTAGATATGAAGGTATCGAATGCAGTGGAACTACAGGTTATACACAAATTAAGCCTGCTCAGGAAGGTAAAATACATGCAACGAATTATTACAGGGGCACTTATACATTAAAAAAATAGGAAAATATTATGAAAAATATAATAATAACTTTATTCAGTGTTTTATTTCTAACATCTACATATGCAGATATGAATGATAGCGATAAAAATAGAGCTTGGGAATGCAGTGGGATATATATAGCTAATTATTTTTTACCATCAGGTGAAACATTTGAATATAGTATGAAAGAAAAGTCTATGGCATCAGTGAAAGTTTTAAAAGCTTATGCTTAGAAGTAGGAATTCCTGAAAAGGAATGGGATGAAGGGGTAAACAAAGCTGTTGATAAGTTTTATGGGTCTAAATTTGATGAGGCTAAAACTAATGCCTGTCATGACTTCGTAAATTCTACAGTACCTAATGGAGAAGATAGAGTTAAAAAAGTAGTACAAACTCTATATTAACAAAAAAAAGGAAAAAAAATGGAAAAAGAAATGTTAGTAGTAGCAAAGTTAAAAGAAGGTACTTTTGAAAAATTCATGGGATTTATGCAATCTCCTGAAGGACTTGCTGAAAGAGCAAAAGTTGCAGTGGTTGAAAAAACAATTGGAACTGTAACTCCAGACAAAAGTACTGTAATGTTTAAAATATTTTGTACTGATGAAGCTGCACTTCATAAGTTTATAGAAGGTACCGAGGTATCAAAACCAATAATGGATGAAGTGTTAGACAGTTACTCAATATATGATTTAACTAAGGTTAAATAGAAAGGAATAACATGTCTATATTAGAAAAATATAGTGCTGCATTAAAAAATAAAGATGAAGCTGCCATGAATGAACTTTTGCATGACGACTTTAAATTCACAATGCACAAGTCAGGAAATGTTTTAACCAAAAGTGATGTTATCAAATGGGCGATGAGTGGTGATATTAATCAAGATAAGGTTAGAATTGTTTATGAAAATGACGAAGTTGGTATTCACCATGCCTTCGTAACATTTAATGATGGTAATGTTGAGGCGGTAATGGCAGTTTATAAATATGACAATGGAAAAATTGTCAGTTTAGAAACTGGTGCTACACCAATGCCAAAATAAGTGAGTGAAATTGATTTTTATTTTTCGATAGGAAGCACATATACCTATCTATCTGTAACTAGAATACTTGATGTTGAAAAACAACATCAAGTAAAATTTAACTGGAAGCCTTTTTCAGTAAGAGCAATCATGAAAGAGATGAACAATATCCCATTTCCAAAGGATAAAATGAATAAAGTTAATTACATGTGGAGAGATATTGAAAGAAGAGCTGAAGGCTATGGTTTTTTTGCTAAAACACCAGTTCCCTATCCATTATCAGAATTTGATTTAGCGAACCAAATTGCAATCCTTGGTTTTGAAAAAAGTTGGGGAGAAAAATTTGTTATTCTAACTTATAAAAAATGGTTTCAAGAAGGTAAAGAACCAGCTATCGAGCCAAGTATCTCGGAAGTTTGCTCAGAATTAAAACTTGATAAAGATGAAATTGTCTCTGAAGCAAAATCATCAGATATAGAAACAAAATATAATGAAAACACAAACTCAGCTCGTGAAAATAAAATTTTTGGTAGCCCATCTTTTATTGTAAAAAATGAACTCTTTTGGGGGGATGATAGAATGGAAGATGCAATTAAATGGTCTCTTAAATAATTCTATATATTCTCCTTAAATTCATTTAAAGTCTCGAAATGAGTCTTACAACTTCATATTTATTTTTAGGCATTGCAGTTTTTTTGGGTGTTACATCAAATAGTTTTGCTAAAAGTGCTGAAGGATTTACTCTTCTAATTCCAAGCATAATCACTGCTATTACAATTGTATTATGTATGTACACTCTTTCATTAGTAATGAAAAATATTCCAATGGGAATTACTTATGCTTCCTTTGCAGGCTTAACAATTATAGCAACTGTTGTTGTGGGTATAATTAAATTTAATCAAGTACCCAATTTATATTCATTTATTGGTTTAGCTTTTATTATTGTTGGTGTTTTAATGGTTAACCTGTTAGGTAATAATTAATATGATTAATAAAAAATACGCTCAACCTTTATTCATGATTTTTATGTCCTTTGGCATGAGTGTGATTATGAGTGGAGTTGTAGTTGCTGTAAACACTGGAGTTACAGATGGCTTTATAAGTAGATGGTTTTATTCTTGGATGTTTGCATTTCCAGTTGCATTAATTGCTGCCTTTATAATGGCTCCTATAATGAGACCTTTGGTTAATAAAATTGCATCAAAAGAATAATCATGAAACCTTTATTTGGATATTTATTTTTAGCTATTGGGATTTCTTTTGGTATTGCATCAAATAGTTTAGCTAAAATTTCTGAGGGATTTACCAAACTTACACCATCTGTTTTATGCATATTATTTATGTGTATTACAATGTTTTCAATTGCAAAAGCAATGCACGCTCTTCCAGTTGGTTTTGCTTACGCAACATATAGCGGTTTAACTGTAACTGGGGTTGTTCTTTTTGCAGTATTAAAATTTAATCAAGTGCCTAATCTTTATGGAATAATTGGAATTATTTTAATTATTATTGGTGTAATAATGGTTAATTATCTTGGACGACTGAACTGATACTTTTTTAAAATCTCTGGAAGCTCATGTCTTCCATATTCATTCAATGGTAACTCATATTCGTTAGCAACTGCGCTAGTATCTAAAGGTGAATATAAATGAGGATACATATCTCCATTTGATGCCTGTTCCCACAATAAATGTTCAAGCTTAAAAGCATTTACTCTTAACAAAACTAGATTTTCTTTTTTGGGATAATGTTTATTTAAAGTTTCCTCTACCTGATCCTCTTCAGAAAAGTGAATATATCCATCTTTAAGATCTTTTTCTGACCCACCATAAATTCCTGATCTTTTGGCCTTTTGCCACTCATCTTTATCTATAACCTTGAAAATAAATTCTAAATTCATTTTACCAAGAAGAGTTTGGACCTTTTAGGAATTCTAATTCTTCTTCAGTAGACTCTCTTCCTAAAATTTCATTTCTATGAGGATATCTATGAAATTGTCTGATTGCTTTTGTGTGATCTTGCCAAAATTTTTTTATTTCATTGTATCCTTCGTGCTCTCTTAAATATTTATTTAATAAGTAATATGCCATTTCATGATCACTGATTTCCTCACTATGAATTAAAGGTAACAACATAAAAAATCTTTGATTTACATTCATGGCTTCTAAATAACCTGAGTAAACTGCGTCGTTTACAATTAATCTAGTTTTTTGATCTTTAGAAAAAGCTTTTTTATCATTTCTAAACATATTTCTTGAAAACTGATCAAATAAAATAACTAATGCTAGACAACTCATGGGATTATCTTGCCAATCATCATATTCATTTTGACATGCAAGTTCATAATCTTTTAAAAAATTATCTTTAATTTTTTCATCAAACTTTTCATCTTTTTTAAAACGCATTTCGGAAGGAGTTTCTTTAAACCAGAAATCTAAAATTACTTGTGCTCTTTCTGGAATCATTTAGCTACTGGCTTTAATAATTTTAAAACTTTTTGATGATTTTGTTTATTATTAGAAGCAAGTATATTTCCACCCAACACAGGGTTTTTATTATCCCATGTAGTTATTATTGCTCCTGCTGCTCTAACAATTGGTATCAATGGGTGAATATCCCATATTTTATTAGCACACTGGGCAACTATTTCAATTCTACCCTCTGCCAATTGACAATATGTCAAAGCATCAAAACAAGGAAATTGCATCCGTTTTATAAATTTTTTAATTTTTAATTGTTGTTTTAAAGATAAGTGATGATGAAAGGCAGCTGCTAATTTTGCGTTTGCAAAATTTATCTTTGTATTAATTTTTAATTTTTTTTTTTTATTATTCTCAAAAACATATGCTGAATTTTTGTTTAAGTTTAAATAATATTTCTTCATTTTTGGAAAATTAGCTAGTCCTAAAACAGGCTCTCCATTGTAATTTAATGAAATGAGATTGCTCCAACTAGTATTACCTACAACATATGATCTAGTTCCATCAATTGGGTCTATCACCCAAGAAAATTCACTTTTAGTATTTTTATAACCATATTCCTCTCCTATAATTTGGTGATTTGGGAATTTTTTTGAAATTTTAGATCTTATGAATTTTTCAAATGCTTTGTCAGATGTTGTTACAGGATCGTAACCTTTGCCTTTCATCTTATTGGTTATCTTAAATGGCTTATCTAACTTAGCATAATAAAACTTAGTTAAATCTTTAGCAAGTTGATTTAAAAAGCTCGCATATATTGGATATTTTTTTATATCAAATTCTTTCACAATGAACTCTTACTATTTAATTTATGTTGATTAAAGTTAAATTTTAAATAATCCTTAACTTACTATTATGAAAATCGAGCTAGTTGAAAATAAGGTTTATTTTAATAATGGGTCTGAAAAAAAAGAAATTCACCCATTCTGGTTAAGAGAAAGAGTTAATGGTGAGGAGTATTTAGATAAAGGAACTCAGCAAAGACTTTTTGATCCTACCTTTTTAAGTAATGATGTTTCAATAAATAAAGTAAAGCTTAATGAAAAATACTTAGAGGTTGATTTTACTGATGGTGTTAATTCAAAATTAGAAATTGATAAAATTACTTCTGAATTTTCAAAAGAAGATATTGTAATAAAATCTATTGTAAAAACCAAATGGGACTCCTCTTTAAAAAATATAAAAAATTTTGAATACCAAGAAAATTTTTACGAAAGTAAAGAGATGTACGATTTACTTGTTTCATTTTACAAATATGGTTTTGTAATAATTAAAAATATTCCAACATCTAAAAATTATATTGTGAAATTTGCTAATTCTATAGGCAGTGTCCGAAGAACAAATTTTGGTGAATATTTTAATGTTAAATCTAAACCTGATCCAAACGATCTTGCTTATACTTCATTGGCATTAGCACCTCATACTGACAATCCTTATAGAAATCCTGTTCCATGTATTCAAATTTTGCATTGTATAGAAAGTAAAGTTTCAGGAGGATTATCGACTTTAGTAGATGGTTATACAGTTACTGAAGATTTAAAAAATCAATATCCAGAATATTATAAAATTTTAACTGAAGTAAAAGTTAGATTTAGATTCATAGATAAAGAAGTAATTTTAGAAACTATTTCTCCTTTGATTGAACTAAATGAAGATAAGAGTTTCAAGCAGGTAAGATTTAGTCCTAGATTAGACTATGTTCCAATTTTAGAAAAAGAAAAATTAGATCTTTACTACCAAGCAAGGAAAAAAATATCTGAAATGTATAATTCAGATAAGTATAGAATTGAATTTAAACTTGAGCCAAAAGACTTAATGATGATGGATAATCATAGACTGCTCCATGGAAGAACGGCTTATGAGACAAAAGAGGGTGAAAGATTTTTACAAGGTTGTTATATTGATTACGATAGTACTGAGGGAAAACTTAGACACTTAAAAAGAAAGTTTAATCTTTAAACAAATTTTCTATTTGCGCTTCAGCCTCTTTGATAGATTTTTCATAATCTAGTGCCATTTGATCTGCACTAATTATATCTACTTTTTCTATACCAAAAAAGTTAAGAATAAATTTTAACCAAGGAGTTAAAAAATCTTCTGAACTATTTAGTTTTGTTCCTCCAGAAGTAATAACTAGATATGCATGTTTATTTTTTAATAACCCTTCTCTTCTTCCATTTGGTTTAAATCTAAAAGTTTCACCTATACGAGCAGCTAAATCCGACCAAGCTTTAAGAGTCGCTGGTGGTCCATAATTATAAATTGGAGCTGAAATTATAATGACATCACTCTCTTTTAATTCTTTTACAAGTTTGTCAGAGAGCTCAAACATTTTTTTATGTTCTTCTGTTTGGTCTTTTTCATCAATATTCATTCCAGATTCTGTAAGCCCACTTACAAAAAGCATCTCATCATCTAAATCTCTGTAAATTACTTCATCTTCTGGTTTTTTAATTTTATCTAAAAGTTTTTTTGCTAAAGCTCTTGAGGTAGAGCCTTTTTTTCTAGCACTGGAGTCTATTTGATAAATCTTCATTAATACTTTTTATCCGAATTTTTGCATAAATGGAAAGATTTCAATGATATAAAAACCAATAGCTTGTAATTGATTAGTTAAAATTAAAATACCTGTAACTAAAAGAGTTATTCCACCAATTTTTGAAATTAAATTTATGTTTTTCTTAAAATTTTTAGAAAATAACAAAAATCTTTGAATCAAGTATCCAGACAAAACAAAAGGAATAGCAAGACCTAATGAATAAGAAATTAACAAGATTACTGCTCTTGATAAAGTTTCTTCAATAGATGCTAAAGCTAAAATTGAACCTAAAATTGGACCAATACATGGTGTCCAGCCAAAACCAAAAGCAACACCAATCACATATGGAAAAAGAATATTTCTTGATTCTTTTGCATCAAATCTTTTTTCAAAATTTAAATATGGAATATTAATAATTCCAATTAATTGAAGAGAAAAAATTATAATAATTATTCCGGCTGAAATTCTTAACACTTCTGAATTTTGTAATAGCGCCTGTCCCAAAAAAGATGCAGATGCACCTAAAAGAACAAATACAGTTGAGAACCCTAAACAAAATAAAATTAATGGAAAAAAATTGATTTTTTTTTGATTTAAAATTTCTTGTAAAGATTGGCCTGAGATATAAGAAATATATCCAGGTATTAAAGGTAAAACACATGGAGACAAAAAGCTTATAAGTCCTGCCCCAAAAGCAATTAAGTATTCAAACATCTATCCAGTATTCTTCATTGCTGCAGAAATACCTGCAATCGATGTCATTAAAGCATCTTCAAGAAATTTCTTATCTAAATTTTTATATTTTTTATTTGTTAATTTATTCATTACATTTGCCTGAAGTATGTTTAACATTTCTGTATAATTACTTCTTATAAATAAAGCTTTTCTAAATTCTTTTCTCTCTTTTACCACTTCTTTGGGGGTAATTTTATTGTGCAATTTGACCAATGCCTCAAATTGAAATCTTAATTTTTTACCAATTCTTTTTAATGATGCGTCGGCTAAATTATTTTCATAAATAACTGATATTTCTGGATCCACCTTGGAAATTACCATATCTAAAATATCCATCGTTGATACAAAGTATGGCCAGTTTCGTTCCATGTCAGTCATTGTTCTTTTAAACTTTTTAATTGATCCGTACCTCAATGCTTCGGTTGTACCAAGCCAAGCGGGTAACATTAATCTAATTTGTGTCCAAGCAAATACCCAAGGGATAGCTCTTAAACTTTGAATATTATCAACATTCTTTCTTTTGGTTGGTCTTGATCCAATTGCAAGTTTTCCTAGTGATTTATGTGGCGTAACTGTTTTGAAGTAACGAATAAAATCCTCGCTTTGATTTAAATATTTTCTATATGAAGATGTAGAAATTTCTGACATTTTTTGAATTAATTCACGCCATTTACTTTTTGATCTTGGTGGAGGATTTAAAGAAGCATCCATTACAGAACCGATATAGCTACAAAGGTTATATTCAGCTAAAGGTTTGTATCCATACTTTTGTTGAATCACCTCACCTTGATCAGTAATTCTTATTTTACCATTAACTGTTCCTGAAGGTTGTGATTTTAAAGTAGCTTGAATAGGTCCGCCTCCTCTTCCTGGAGATCCACCTCTACCATGAAAGAAAACAAGATCTATTTTATATTTTTTAGCTAAACTTCTAAGTTCCTCTTGAAGTTTATATTGATGCCAACTTGCAGATAATTTTCCAGCATCTTTACTGGAGTCTGAATATCCAATCATCACTTCCTGTTTCGACTTAATCATTTTTCTATACCATGAAAGTTTGAACAAGTTTGTCATAACACTGTTAGCATTTTTTAAATCATCCAAAGTTTCAAAAAGTGGCACGACTCTTAATAGATTTTTGTTTTGTGCCTGCATTTGTAAAAAATAAACAGATAAAATATCAGATGCTGTTGAGGTCATTGATATTACATATGCACCTAGGCACTCAATTGGTGTTTTCGCTAACTGTTTGAAAGTATTCAAAACTTCTTTATTTTCTTTATCTTTTATTTTTATTTTATCTACAAAATATTTTTTTTCTTTTATATATTTATTTAATAATTTTACTTTTTCTATTTCAGTTAAAGAAGAATATTTTATATTTTTTTTTTTAAAAATTTCGTTTAAAAGTTTTTCATGTCTATCTGCCTCTTGTCTTATATCTAATCTTGCTAAATTAATTCCAAAGCACCTGACTCTTCTCATTAAATCTAATAGGTCTGCATTTGCAATATACTCTCCTCGGTTTGCTTTTAATGATTTTCTTACTTCTCTTAATGGAAGAGTTATTTCATTTTTATTTTGAATTAATTTTTTTTCATCTAAATGTGCATTGTTATTTAAATGATTTTCAATTAATTGATGGGTTAGTCTTACCTTATCCCTAATTGGTCTCAAATAAACTCTATAAGGTTCATAGCTATTTCCTGTTGCTCTTTTAATTTTTGTAGAGCATTCTTCCATTGATAAATCTTGTATCAATTTAGTCAGTTCTTTCTCATATAATTTTGCAGCTTGCCATCTAGAAAATAAAATTACCTTCTTTGTAACTTCAGCTGTTACATTAGGATTTCCATCTCTATCTCCACCCATCCATGATCCAAATTGAATTGGATTAAAATCACGAGGTAAATCTTTCTTTAAATTTTTTCTGAATATGTCGTTAAGTCTTTTATAAACTTTAGGAATGGTGTCCCATAGACTATCTTCGATAACAGCTAAACCCCACCTCGCTTCATCTAATGGAGATGGTTTGGTCCTTTTAAGTTCATCTGTTTTCCATATTATTGCAATTTCCGAGTAAAGCTTTCTATCTAATTCTATAATCTTGGACGGATATTTTTTATAAAGATGTCTTTGCTCCATAATTTGAATTAAATTGGCATATTTTTGAATTAAAGTTCTTCTTTTTACTTCAGTAGGATGAGCGGTAAGCACAATGCCTATATCAAGTTTTGTGGCTTGTTCATAAATTTTTTTATCCGAAATTTTTTTATTTTTAAATAAACTTTCTATTATATCTTCAATGAAAAGATTTTGATTTTTACTTTTAAAATATGGATTTTCAAATTCATTTAACTTTCTAGATGCATCTAATGACTCAGCTAAATTCATTAAATTTAAAATATGTGAAAATGCTCTTGTTAATTTAAATGTATTTTTAGGAGAAAGTTTTTTTACTTCTTTCGAAATTTTTGAAAAAATTTTACTTTTATTTTTATCTGATAAAGTATTTTTTGATAATAATCTAAATTTTTCAACAATTTCAAAAAAAGCTGAACCTTCCTGATCTTTAATTACTCTTCCAAGAAAAGTTCCTAATAATCTAATATCTTCTCTTAAAAGCTTTGTTGGTATTCGCTCATAGTAAAGATCTCTTTTCTTCATTACTTATAATAAATTTTTTTTGTAAAACTCCTCTTGCATTTGTTTTTACACTAAAAAAGAAACCTGAATATCTATATTTTCGCAGATCTGCTTTGCTCATCCCTTTTGTAGCTGTTGAAACATATAGTTCTTTAGTATTTTTACCTCCAAATGCACAATTAGTTATATTTTTTGCAGGAAACTGAATTCGGTGAATTAATTTTGCTTTTTCATTAAAAACAGAAATACAAGCGCCATGGAAATGAGCTACCCATAAATTTTTATTTTTATCTAAAGTCATTCCATCTGGTGCACCATCTTTGATTGAGAATTTTTTAAATATTTTTTTACTAATAATTTTATTATTTTTGTTTATTTTGATTTTATAAATATTTTTTTTTGCGCTGTCGGTGTGATAAAAATTATACTGATCAATAAACGCTGGTCCATTAGTAATTCTATAATTTTTATCAACTTTTATTAATTTAAAATTTTTGTCTAGCTTATATAAAGAACCTTTTTCAATTTTTCTTTCCAAGTTGTCCATGGTGCCAAACCAAAGATTTCCAGCAGAATCTGTTTTACCATCATTAATTCTATTTAGTTTCAAGTTTGGTTCTATCTTTATTGATTTTAAAATTTTTTTTGATTTTAAATTTTGAACTCTTAATTCTCCCTGGAGACCTAAAACAAAAATATAATCTTTGATATGAGCGATAAAACCAATTTCTTTATTTACTTTAAAAATTTTCTTTTTTTTACTTTTAATATTGAAAGAATAAATTTTCTTTTTTTTAATATCTACAAAATAAATTGAGTTATGTTCATTAACCCATAACGTTCCTTCACCTAAAGTACATCTTAATTTCCAAAGAGGTTTTGGTTCTGATGTTTTTATTTTATTCATTTACCGCAAACTCTTTAATAAAATCTTCATTTGGGTTTATGCCAATACCTATATTGTCTGTTACTGATGCATAACCGTTATTGTTTTTAACTTGGTCTAAAATTGAAAATTCTTCATTTGGTAAATCTGTGATAAAAATATTTTTTTCTGTTGTGTCAAACTCAAGCATTGATTTTGATGGAAATAATCCACCTGGCATATCTGGTTGTGCTGTCAACAAATGAAGGTTAACCGCAATACTAACTGCAGAACCCCATACATGATTAATTACTGGTATAAAATTTGCTTGCGCTAATGCTGTAACTTTTAAATACTCTGTAATTCCGCCAAGTCCACAAACCTCTGGTTGAGCTATATCAATACATTTATTTGATATTAATTTATTCCAGCCATATTTGGTAAATTCAGCTTCTCCTCCTGCAATGCTAGTAGAGATTTTTTGTTTTAATTCTCTGTAACCCTCATAATCTTCAGGAGCCACAGGTTCTTCAAACCAATAAATATCTAGTTCATCTAAACCTTTTCCAAAATAAAGAGCATCTTTCAAATTATAAGCGTGGTTGGCATCAACCATTAATTTAAAATCTTTTCCAACAGAGTCTCTTACAGCTTGAACTAACTTTAAATCTTCTTTTGGACCTAATCCAACTTTCATTTTCATGGCTTTAAAATTTTTTGATTTTATTTGCTTAGACTCTTCTTTGAACAAGGCGATCAATTCATCAACTGATTTTTTTTGTAACATCATTCCATATCCATACACTGGAACTTCATTATTACATTTGCCACCGACAAGTTGATAAAGAGGAGTATTTGTCTTCTTTCCAAGAATATCCCATAAAGCAATATCCACTCCTGATAATGCTTGAATTGGCATACCCTTTTGACCGCTATCTCTTAAAAGATTGTATACTTTTTGCCAGATATGTTCTTTATTTAATGGATCTTCTCCAATTACTAAAGGCTGTATAACCTTTTCAACAATAAACTTATTCGCTAAAGCTATATTTCCAGGACCAAAACATTCACCCCAACCTGTTATTCCTTCATCTGTTTGAACTTCAACAATATGAGCTGTACGATGTTTATAATACTGTTGTGAGTAACCAAGTTCATTTTCTAACTCATATCTAAGTACATGACTTTTAATAGAAGTTATTTTCACAATTAATTATAAAGCAACTACCTTCGAGTTTTGCTCTCCTAAGTTTTCTATTGATAATTTCATTGTATCACCGGCTTTTAAGAATTGTTGAGGCTTCATTCCCATTCCAACACCTGGAGGTGTTCCAGTTGTAATTATATCACCAGCTTGAAGAGACATAAATTTACTTAAATAAGATACAATTATATCAACATTGAATATCATTGTGCTTGTGTTACCTGTTTGCATTCTTGTACCATTAACATCTAAACTCATTTTTAAATTATTAACATCTGCAATTTCATCTTTTGTAACCAAGTAGGGCCCAATTGGTCCGTAAGTATCATGAGATTTTCCTTTAACCCATTGACCCATTTTTTCAATTTGCCATTCTCTTTCACTAATATCATTTACTAAACAATAACCTAAAATATGATCTTGAGCTTGGCTTTCAGAAATATGTTTTGTTTCTTTTCCTATAACGATTCCTAATTCAACTTCCCAATCAAGTTTTTTTGATCCTGAAACTATTTCGATATCATCGTTTGGTCCATTAATTGAACTTGTAGCTTTCATAAAAGTAATTGGTTCAGATGGAACCTCTGCACCTGTTTCAGCTGCGTGATCAGAATAATTTAATCCAATTGCAACAAATTTACCTGGCTTAGTAATACAAGATCCTATTCGATCACTTGCAGATAATTCTGGTAAAGAAGATAAATCAGCACTTTGTAATTTGGAAATAGTCTCAAAATTTAAATGATCAGGATTTAAATCTTTAACATGAGAACTAATATCTCTAATTTTACCGTCTTTATCTAAAACACCTGGTTTTTCGTTTCCTTTATTTCCTACTCTTAATAATTTCATATTTATCCTTTTGTTATTTAATTATATTGAAATTCCACCATCAACATGAATAGTACTTCCTGTTGTAAATGTTGCATCATCGCTAGCTAAATAAACAGCCACAGCTGCTATTTCTTCTGCTGTACCTAATCTCCCCATAGGTTGTCTTGCTATAAAATCTTTTTTTGCTTGAACAGGATCTGGACTTTGATTTACCCTATCTTGCCAAGAAGGTGAATAAACTGTGCCTGGGGCAATTGAATTACATCTAATATTTTTTTTAACAAAATCTGCTGCAATCGCTTTTGTTAAACCAATCACTGCGCCCTTTGTTGTTCCATAAACAAATCTATTTGGAAAACCTTTAAAGCTAGATGCACATGAAGATATATTAATAATACTTCCACCATTTTGTTTGATCATTAAAGGTAAAATAGCTTTACACATAAAGTACATCGACTTGACGTTTACATTAGAAGAAAAATCCCAATCTTTTTCATCACATTCCAATATTGTTCCATGGTGAACAAATCCAACTGCATTAAATAAAACATCAACTCTATCTAAAGTTTCAGTAAATTCTAAAATTGCATTGTTGTCTGTTGAGTCTAACTTTTGCACTTTAATCTCAGGATATTCTTTATTTAAATCAGCTAAAGTTTTATCATTTAAATCAGTGGCAGTTACATGAGCACCTTCTTTTTGAAATGCTATTGCTGTTGCTTTTCCAATCCCTTGGCCTGCTGCTGTTACGAGAATTTTTTTACCTTCTAATCTTCCACTCATTTTTTATTTATCCTTTCGATTTCATTATAAAGTGAACTATGATCAGTGTTTCCATGACCATTATCGACTAAGGTTTTATACATTTCTTTCACCAAATTTGAAATAGGTAAATGTGTATTATATGAATTTGCACACTCTAAAATGTTATTCATATCTTTTAAATGGGTAAAAGTTTTACCTTTTGGAGTAAAATCTTTATCTATCATTCTTTTTCCATGTGTTTGTAAAATTTTACTGTCTGCCCAACCTCCAGAAAGAGCTTTAATTAATTTTACTGGGTCAGCTCCAGCTTTTTCACATAAAGTTATTGCCTCCGCAACTGCTCCTATTGTAACTCCTACTACAATTTGATTTGCTAACTTTGAAACTTGTCCACTACCAATTGGTCCAACTAAAGTTGGATTTCCCATAGCTTTTAAAATATTTATAGAGTTATCAAAGACACTTTGCTCTCCTCCAACCATTATAGCTAATGACGCTTCCTCTGCTCCAATTGTTCCTCCTGAAACCGGTGCATCTAAATAATTTACATTTTTTGATTTTAGACTGTTCCCATATTTTGTTGCTGTCGTTGGTTTAACTGAACTCATATCAATAACAGTTGATCCAGATTTTAAATTTTCTAATAATTCTGAATTACTCATTATTGCATCAACAGCGCTATCATCTGTTAACATTGTAATAATAAAGTCATTATCTTTAACAACTTCACCTAATGTTTTTGATATTTCAGCGCCAAACTCTTTCAAAGGTTCTGCTTTATTAATTGAACGATTGAATACTTTTAGTTTAAAATCTGATTTTAATAAATTTTTAGCCATTGGCAGGCCCATAAGACCTGTTCCAATAAAGCCTATTTTCATCATGGTTTCGGTTTAAATTCGTGGAAGTTTTGTGTCATCGCTTCTGGAAAGAACATAACACATGCTAACACAATTAACTGAATCACTATAAATGGAGCAAAACCTCTAAATATATCTGTTAATGAAATGTGTGGAGGTGCAACAGATTTTAAATAAAAAGCGGCGGGTCCAAATGGTGGACTTAAAAATGAAACTTGCATGTTTACACAAAATAATATTCCAAACCAAATTGGATCAAATCCTAGAGCAATCACTATTGGTAAAAATACAGGCATTGCTAATAATACAATTCCAACCCAATCCATGAATGCTCCCATAATCAAAAACATAACCTGCATCATGAAGATTAAATACATTGGTTTTAAATCATAAGCCAAAATAGTTTCTGCTACATATTTAGGACCTCCAGCAAGAGAATAAGCCCCTGCTAAAACTGTAGCACCAAAAGTAATAGTTAAAATAGTTCCTGATGCTTTGAAAGTTCTTGTTAATGCATCTTTAAATAAAAACCACGTTAGTTCTTTTCTTGCAAAAATTATAATTAATGTAGCAACTACTCCCATACCTGCTGCTTCTGTAATTCCTGTCATTCCAGAATAAATTGAACCTAATACAATGATTACAATACCGATCGGTGGTAAAAGACCAGGAAGGTATGACATTTTTTCTTTTAAAGTTAAAGCAGGCTCATCGCTTAAAGGTGCTAAATGCGGTTGTAATCTTGTACGAATTAAAATGTATGTAATAATTAAACCTGAAATCATTAAACCAGGAACAATAGCTTCTTGGAATAACATAGTGATAGAAGTCTCCGTTGTTAATCCATAAATAATTAAAACAATTGAAGGCGGTATCATGGTACCTAAAGATCCAGACGCACAGATGATACCTATCGACATATCCTGATCGTATTTTAATCTCAACATTTGAGGTAGTGCAATCAAACCTAATAAAACTATTTCTCCACCAATAATTCCACTCATCGCTGCCATAATTGTTGCCATGATGGCAGTTACGACTCCCACTCCACCTCTAGTTTTTCTTAACCAAGCATTTAATGCATCGTATAAATCTCTTGCGATGTTCGAACGTTCGAGCAAGGAGGCCATAAAGATGAATAAAGGTACTGACAAAAATGAATAAGTAACAACTAATGAATAATACCTAGAAAGTAATATTCCTAATGCGTGTTCTCCTATGTATAAAAATACTAGTACTGCACCCATAAAACCAGATGCAAAACCCATAGGAACACCAATAGATATAAGTAACAATAACCCTACTATTAGTATTATCGAAAGTGATCCTATATCCATATTATTTTAATTCTTTAGATGGATCGTATTGTTTTTCTTTTGGATTTCTCCAATCAATAATTAAATTATTTACAGATTGAACAGCAATAAGAAATACGCATAAAAGTGTTAATGGCTTCATAGTAGCTGGAATTGGTGGATCCCAATATGTTGCAAATCTCTCCCAATTTATAAATGATCTGTATGCATCTTCCATACCTCCATAAATTACAGCAGCTGCGAAAAGAACAATAATTAAAGTGCTAATTAGGTCAAAAATTCTCTGTGTGGGTCTACTAACCCAATCATACAATAATACTATTCTAATATGGCTTCTTAATCTTGTTGCATATATACCGCCAACTAAATAACAAACACCAGCAAGCCATAAACACAGTTCGTTTGCCCACAAAGTTGGTTTAAACAATACATATCTCATAAAAATTTCATACATCATCACAATTACAATTACAGGAATTAAATATTTAATTGTGTGACTTAAAAATAAGGAAACTCTATCAATCCAATTTATTGGAAAATCATCTTTACTCGCGACTTTTTCATTTTGTTCTTGTAATTCTTTATCGATCATTGAGTAAAAATTTAAATAATTCGAAGGGCCCTTGCAGGCCCTTCAAAAATTTTTTATTACATGATACCGTTAGCTTTCATATAAGCTTTGTGTATCTCAATAAGTGCCGCAGCTTCTGGAGACTTAGTCTTCCATTCTTCCCAAGCAGCTAGAGCAGCTTGTCTGAATTTAAGTCTGTCTTCTCTAGACCAGTCATGAAGAGTAACGCCCATCTCATTTAAAGCTTTAACAGCTTCAGCGTTTTTTCTTTCAACTAAGCTAGTGATAGTTCTTCCAGCAATTTCTATTGCAGCCAACATAGCACCTTGCTCATGTTTCTTTAACTTCTTCCATACTTTTGTATTACAAGCTAAGTGGTCAGCTGGCATAGAGTGGAAACCTGGGTATGTAGCATATTTATTTTGCTCATAGTGACCACCAGCATAGTTAGTAGCTAAAGATGAATAGTCAGCACCATCGATTAGACCAGTTTGTAAAGCAGTTGGAACTTCACCAAAGTCCATTACGATTGGCTTAGCACCTAATGCTGTAAAGATCATACTTTCCATTCCTGGAGGTGATCTAAATTTAAAGTCTTTCAATGAAGCAACATCTGGTATTGGTCTGCTAGATATTAAAGACTCATGTCCTGGTATCCACCAACCAATTAATGTCATTCCATATTTGTTGTAAAGCGCATCAACAGCTTCTTGAGCTCCTGGGAAATTCAAGAATTCATATTGTTGATATGGGTTATCGTATCCACCCATTACATCACCTGCGAATTGGAACGCTGCATTTTTACCAGTTTGGTAACCAGCACCAGTCATATCACAATCGATAATTCCAGTTTGTGCAGAGTTAAATACCTCAGCAGATTTACCTGTTACTGATGATGAGTAGAACATTTCTACTTTTAAGCTTCCGCCAGAAAACTTCTCTACGTTCTTAGCGAATTGAGCAGCAACTTCACCATTTGGTGAACTAGCTGTAAAGTGAGTTTCAATCTTTAAAGTCTTTGCATTTGCAGAGCCAAATAAAGCAACTGAAACAATAGCCACAGCTGCTATAGTTTTAGATATAAGTTTAAACATTATCTTCCTCTCGTTTATGTTTTTTTGAAAGTTAATCATAAAAGATTTTTGAGATCAATAATTTCGTTTAACTTTTATATATAGAAATTATATATATTAACTAAACAACTTATAGTTGTTCTAAACTACTTCTGAAATAAGAGGTTTTTTATTGAAAAAACAATAAATATTGTCGACAGCCATCATGCTCATAGCTAATCTGGTTTCATGTGTTGCACTTCCAATGTGCGGTAAAACAAAACAGTTATCTAGTTTTAAATATCTTTTATCTAAATTTGGTTCGTTGTTGAAAACGTCTAAACCTGCTGCATAAATTTTTTTGTTTTCTAATGCATCTATCAAGGCATCATCATCAATGGTTGATCCTCTTGATGTATTTATAACTACAGCATGTTTTGGTAACAAGCTTATTGTTGAATAATTAAGAATATGTTTAGTTTCAGCAGTTGCAGGTGTATGTATACTAACAAAGTCACACTCTGGTAGCATAGTTTTAATATCAGAAAAATATTTAGCCCCATCCTCTAAATCATCAGATAGTTTATTTCTATTGTAATAAATTATCTTCATACCAAATGCCTTAGCAGATTTTGCAGCCATTCTTCCAATACGACCCATGCCAATAATACCTAAGGTTTTACCTGTAACAGAATTTCCAATCATAAATTTAGTTAAATCCGGTTTTTGATTTTTCCAATCATCTGCTCTAACTAGATTATAAGCTTCACCAATTCTTCTGGATGCAGCTAAAATCAAAAGTATAGTGGTTTCAGCTACCGCCTCATTTAATACATTTGGAGTATTTGTTACTTTAATTTTTTTTTCTTCAGCAGATTTAATTGAAATATTATCATAGCCAACACCAACCTGAGCTATAATTTTTAATTTACCATTTAAATTTTTAAAAAAATTTTCACCAATTTTATCAAAACCTGTTGATATCATTCCATCATAATCATTAACAATTTTAATTAATTCACTTTCTGGAATAGGTTCGTCTTTTGGATTAAGAGTTACTTCAAATTCTTTTTGAAGTTTTTGTTCTGCTAAATCTGATATTTTTCTAGAAACTAATATTTTTGGCTTCATATTAGTGAGAATCTCTTGGTAAACCTTTGGTATGTGATACGTCTAAATATTTACCTCGAGAATTAATGCACGCACCATCCTCCAATTGACCAACAGTATTTCTAAATATTTCCTGCCAAGGAGTTTGATTATTTGGTTTAAATACTTTTTTATTTTTTCTTCGTTTTTTAAATTCAGCTTGAGAAATTAATAAATCAACTCTTCTTTTGTTTAAGTCTATTTTGATTTTATCGTAAGTTTTAACAATTCCTAGATCTCCACCTACTGCAGACTCTGGCGAAACATGTAATATTGATGGACTCTCTGATGTTCCACTTTGTCTTCCATCACCCAAAGTTGGTAAATGTCTTATTCCTTTTTTCAATAATCTGTCTGGTGGTTGCATGTTAACCACTTCTGCTGATCCAGGATAACCAACAGGTCCACAGCCTCTAATAATTAATAGAGAGTTTTCATCTATTTTTAACTTCTTATCATTAAGTCTTTTGTGATAATCCTCAGGGCCATCAAAAACTATAGCTTTACATACAAAAACATTTGGGTGTTTAGGGTTTGATAAATATTGATCTCTAAATTCTTTACTGATTACAGATGTTTTCATAATAGCAGATGAGAAAAAGTTACTTTTCATAACTAAAAAACCAGCTTTTTCAGTCAATGCATTCTTAAATGTTTTAATTACTTTGTTATCTACATCAACTTTCTTTCTTAAATTTTCACCTACAGTCTTTCCAGTAACTGTCTTAATTTTTGTATGAATTTTTTTGTTTTTAATTAATTCTTTCATTACCGCAGGTATTGCTCCAGCTCTGTGAAAACTTTCCATTAAGTATTCTCCTGCAGGTTGGCAATTTACTAATAAAGGAATGTTGTGCCCAAGTTTTTGCCAATCAGAAAGATCAAATTTAATTCCCATATGTTTTGCAATAGCACTTAGATGAGCAGTACAATTACTAGATCCACCAATAGCACTTGCAACAACGACTGCATTTTCAAAAGCTTTACGTGTCATAATTTTTGACGGGGTTAAGTCTTCATGAACCATTCCAACGATTCTTTTTCCTGTTTCGTAAGAAATTTGTTCTCTTTCTCTATAAGGAGCTGGAATAACAGCGCCCCCTGGTAAAGACATGCCTAATGCTTCAGCAACAGAGTTCATTGAAGAAGCTGTTCCCATTGTATTACAATGTCCAGCACTCGGTGCAGAAGATGCAACCATATCCATAAATTCTTCGTATTTAATTTCTCCTTTAGCTAACATTTTTCTTGCTTCCCAAACTACCATTCCTGAACCAGCTAATTTTCCTTTATAAACTCCATCTAACATTGGACCGCCTGATAAAACTATTGCAGGAATGTTTACTGTAGCAGCTGCCATTAAAGCTGCCGGAGTAGTTTTATCACATCCTGTTGTTAAGATAACTCCATCAATTGGGTATCCATACAAAACTTCAACTAGTGACAAGTAAGAAAGATTTCTATCCAACATTGCTGTTGGTCTTTTTCCAGTTTCTTGAATTGGGTGAGTAGGAAATTCCATTGGTATCCCGCCTGCTCTTCTTATCCCATCTTTTATTCTTTTGCTTAAAGACATGAAATGCCTATTGCATGGAGATAAATCACTGCCAGATTGCGCAATTCCTATAATTGGATTTCCAGATTGCAATTCTTTTCTTGTAAGACCATAATTTAAATACCTTTCTAGATATAAGGCCGTCATGTCAGGGTTTTTTGGATTATTGAACCACTGTTGACTTCGAAAACTCTTTTTTCTTTTTTTAGGCATAATTTAAATAATGGTTTGTTTAAGTTATTGGTTATATAATAATTTTATGAATAATCTAATAGTTTTAAACAAGAATGACAATGTGGGCGTTAGCCAATTTATTATTCCTGAAAAAACTAAAATTGAAGGTCATGAGATTAGCACTATTGATCCAATCCCTTTTGGACACAAAGTTTGTTTAAAAACTATTAAAAAAGGTGATCCAATCATAAAATATGATCAAATTATTGGATTTGCTTTAGATGATATTAAACCAGGACAACATGTTCATTCTCATAATTTAGAATTTAGAGAATTTAAAAGAGATTTTAAAGTTACAGATAAAAAACATGTTATTGATGAAAAAGCAGACACCTTCTTTAATGGAATTTTAAGAGATAATGGACAGGTTGCTACCAGGAATTACATTGGAATTGTAAGTACTGTAAATTGCTCAGCTACTGTCACTAAAATGATAGTTGAGAGAATTAAATATTCTGACATTCTAAAAGATTACCCAAACATCGACGGCATAGTTCCAATTACTCACTCAACAGGATGTGGAATGAATACTGAAAGTGAAGGAATGCAAATTTTCCAAAGAACTATAGATGGATTTAAAAACCATCCTAATTTTTCTCACGTTTTTGTTATAGGTTTAGGATGCGAATGTGCACAAGTTAGTTTATTTGATGAATCTTTAAAAAAACATAACCGTATTCATTTTCTAACAATCCAAGATGAGGGCGGAACAAAAAAAATAGTGGAGAAAGTATTGTCTCAAATTAAAAATTTACTTTCAGAAGCTAATAATGTTCAAAGAACTTCACAACCAGTAAGTCATTTAACTTTAGCTCTTCAATGTGGTGGTTCAGATGGATATTCAGGAATAACCGCAAATCCTGCACTAGGAGTTGCAGCAGATCTCTTGGTTAAAAAAGGTGGAAGTTCAATTTTATCCGAAACTCCAGAGATTTATGGAGCTGAACATTTATTAATTAATAGAGCAAGCTCACAAGAGACTGCTAATAAACTTATTAAAAGAATTGAATGGTGGAAACATTATACTTCAATTAATAATAGTTCTATGGACAACAATCCTGCGCCAGGAAATAAAAAAGGTGGTCTAACAACCATATTAGAAAAATCCTTAGGCGCTGTTGCAAAAGGAGGAAACTCAATCCTTCAAGATGTATTGCATTATGCTGAACCTTTAAAAAATAAAGGTTTTAATTTTATGGACTCTCCTGGTTATGATCCTGTATCTGTAACTGGTCAAGTTGCATCAGGTGCTAATGTTATTTGCTTTACAACAGGACGTGGATCTTGCTTTGGTTGCAAGCCAGTTCCAAGTTTAAAACTTTCTACGAACTCAGCAATGTTTGAAAGAATGTCTGAAGACATGGATATTAATTGTGGGACAATTGCTGAAGGAAAAGAAAAAGTTGAAGAAGTTGGTCAAAAAATATTTGAATTAGTTGTAAATACAGCTTCAGGGAATAAATCAAAAAGTGAAATCAACGGCTACGGTGACGAGGAGTTTAATCCTTGGCAAGTTGGCGTTGTAATGTAATTTATTTTTTCTGTGCCTCAACAAACATCCTTAATTAATGTAATTTTATTAGCCGCTGGTGGTTTTTTTATGTTTGTTTGTATGGACTCTACAGCAAAGTATCTTGGAACGGTAATGCCAGTTACTCAAGCAATTTGGGGAAGATTTTTTTTTCACTTGGTATCTTTAATTATATTTTTTGTAATTTTTAAACCAAAAGTAAATTTAAAAAAAAATTTTAAAGTACAAATAATTAGATCGATATTAATGGTCACTGCCACCTCGTTTATGTTTTATTCTTTACAGAAATTTGACTTGGTAGATATTTATGTTGTTTTCTTTACAGCTCCTTTAATCGTTTCATTACTTTCAGCATACTTCCTAAAAGATATCTTAAGTACAAAAGGTATACTTTTAATGATATTGAGCTTTGGCTCGATTGTTTATTCACTAGGTCCAAGTATGAGAATATTTAGTTTAGATTTAATATTCCCAATTGTTCCTCCAATTTGCTGGGCTCTTTATCAATTTTTTACCAAAGTTGTATCTGGTGATAACGATCCATTTGCTGCTATATTTTATACTTCAATTTTAGGTGCAATAATTTTTAGTATTTTTATATTTTTTAATTGGGTGCCATTAGAGAAAAATATCTTTTGGCTTTATTTAGTAATTCTTGGTGTGGCAGGTTTTGTAAGTCATTCTTTGATTATATACGCAATACAACTTTCTAATTTGTCATTTGTAACTAATTTTCAATACTCACAATTAGTTTGGTCTACAATTATTAATTTCTTAATTTTTGGTGTACCGTTTGATTATAATAAAATTGTTGGTGTATTAGGAATTATTGTTTTTGGTATAATGTTCATAAGAACAGAAGGTAAAAAGAAAAGTTAAATAGTGGGGTTTAAATGAAAAATATAGGTTTTATTGGTGTTGGATATATGGGCTATGGAATAGCTAAAAATATTTTAAAACATAAAAATAAGCTTTTTGTCATTGCTAATAAAAATAGAAAACCAATTGAGAAAATTGTTAGCGATGGAGCTGAAGAAGTAAAATCTTTTGAAGATTTTTCTAGTAAAAATTTAGATGCAATGTTTATGTGTGTTACCAACACTCCTATAGCAAAATTAATTTCTGAAAAAATATCTGATATTTTAGATAGTAAAACTTTAATTATTGATATCACTACTCACAACAAAACTGGTTCAATGGAAACTGAGGCAATATTCAAAGAAAAAAAAATAAATTATGTTGAGTGCCCTGTAATGGGAGGACCTGTTCAAGCAGAGGAAGGTATATTGGGAGGAATTGTTGGAGCGTCAGATGAAAATTTTAAAATTGCTGAACCATACTTTAATTTTTTCTGTAAAGAATATTTTCATTTTGGACATGTTGGAATGGGAGCA
Source organism: uncultured Pelagibacteraceae bacterium (assembly GCA_902592375.1). Lineage (GTDB taxonomy): Bacteria > Pseudomonadota > Alphaproteobacteria > Pelagibacterales > Pelagibacteraceae > Pelagibacter. Next base: position 181,995 of record CACJEG010000001.1, read on the forward strand.
AAATCTAAGCTTTTAAATAATTTTTTATCCCTTGGAAATGCTGCATTAGTTAATCATTTGGCTAAAAGTGCTACAGAAATGGGTTTAGATTTAAAAAAAGTATTTGATGTTGCAAAACTTGGTTCTGGAAATTCTGCAGCACTTAATAGAGTTTTTGATAATCTGTTAAAAGGAGACTTTACTGGCTTTAAGTTTACTGCAAGTAATTCTGTAAAAGATTTAACTTATATTCAAGATTTATTAAAAGATTTTCCTGAAGCTGAAAAAGTTGCTGAAGTAAATAAAAATTATTTTCAAAAAGCTGTTGATGATGGTTACGGTGAAAATTTTATTAGTGAATTAATAAATAAAAAATAATTTTGGAAGTAACTTAAGTTAGCGGGAATCTACTAAAGCACTAGGTTGTATTCAATAAATATATTTACTCAAAATTAAAATAAATTAATTGAAATTGTATAATTTATAATTACCTTTTTTATAGAAGGAGGTTTATGTTAATACTTTCACCACCTGATACTTAGCTGAACAGCTCATATTTCAAAAATATAACGAAAAATAAATTCCTCTCGGAATTATAATGCCAAAGAGGCGATACAAGGGAGCTCTTTAGGTATACACTTAAAGAGCGAACCCTTTAAAAACTAATTTACAGATTTTAATATTTCTAGTGGAAGTGGAGCTTCTGGGTATTTTTTTTGACACAATTTTTCATAGTTTTCACAAAAACTCATGATAGTTTTTTTAACTTCTTTTTTATTTTTATTTGAAAGATTAAGGTCTTTAATTAATTCACTGCAATTTTTTTCTAATTCTTTTATTTGCTCTCCTGAAAAAAATTCTCCTGTTTCTATTTCCCAATAAGTGTCTTCAAGCTCATCATCAGTTAAATCATTTAGTTTTTTCTGTAATAATTTAATAGTTTCGTCCTCTGTTGCTTTATCTCTCATAGGAGAATTTTTAAGTTTTCCAAGGCATTTATCTCTTAATCCATCAATGAAATGAAAATAAGGTTTACCCTCTGAAAAATCTCTAAAATGATTTGTACTAAAATACTTATCTATAGCTCTTTCTGTAGAAACCTTTTCTTTGCCCTTAATTATTGCTATTTGCACATAAACTTCTTGGCTAATATATTCTTCTATATGATCTTTAACTTTTTGAGGTATCATTCTAACTTAGTAATTAATGTTCTTCTCTGTACCTGCTGTGGCAAGCCTTACAATTACTCCACATAAATTGTTTCAGAGTACCTCTTATATCTTCGGCATCTTCAATTACAGATGTAAGTTTTATCATATCATCAGAGGCTTTTTGCATTAATGCATTAAAAGCATCTTTTTCTTCCCAAACAGTTGGTAAAGCTTCAGTATCAAATTCATCTTCAGTGCTTTCGGGAAATAGATCTATCAAAACTTTATAATTTTCACTCATTTCAATCATTAGTTTTTTTGCTTTTTCAAAATCTCCTTTTGAAGAGAAAGCCTGAACCCTTTTAGCTGTACTATAGTTTTTACTAAACAATGCTTGTCTACTTTTAACAATATCTTCTACTGTTAACTCAGCATTAGAAGATGAGACGAAAAATACGCTTAAAATCGAGAATAAAATTATTTTAATATATTTTTTTATGTGATTAAATAAATTATGCATGTAACAAATACCTTAACAGAGTATGGAATTATCTCAAAGGTGTTACATTGGCTCAGCGCAGCTATTCTATTCATACAAATACCTTTGGGTTTTTATCTAGTTGATTTAGATTTTGGTGATCAAAGAATAACTATTGAAGATATACACGTTACGTTAGGTTTAACTGTGTTTTATATAATAATAATTAGATTAATAAATAATATACTTAATCCAACTCCAAAATTAGATCCAAGTATTTTTAAAGGACAGAGGTTTTTGGCAAAAATGAACCATGTGCTTTTATATATTGCTATTTTATCAATAACAATTTCAGGAATATTAAAAAAATTGTTTAATGGGGAAACATTAACAATATTGTTTAAGGAAATTCAAATTAACGAAAATTTTGATTTAGCAGATCAGTTTTATGAAATTCATATTCTTTCGAATTATACTCTTATCGGTTTAATAGTGCTTCATATATCTGCTGTTATTGTTCACAAACTATTTTTTGGGGACAATTTATTAAAGAGAATTCTTTAATCTTAATGACAAGCAATTCCAAATTTTTTTAATCTCCAATAATTATAAGGCCAAGGAGTTAAAAAACCTACAATCAGCATTATTGGTACCACCCACCATGTTAAAATTGCGCCTCCAGTTAAAACGTAGTCAGTTAAATTCATCATGATTTCCATACTAATCATTGAAATTAAACTCATGCCACAAGCTGTTTTGAATGCATTAACAAAATTAAAATTTTGTGTCATTAAAATTATTGTTTCTAAAATAATACTTGTAATCAATCCGTTTATGATTGCTAAAATCATTATTCCTAAAACAGGAAAAGGAATTTGAGTTAATTGAAAAAATAATATTGTTCCAAAATCTCCAATTGCACAACCAAGTACACACCAGGCTGTATTTTTTGCACTTCTTTTCCAGGTATGTCTGCAAGACCAATGAAATGTGGAGGTATTCATTATTATTTGATATTAATGATAAATGATTTTTAGACAAGTTTTCGATAATAAATCATCAACTTATACCTATTTAATTGCGTCGGCAAAAGGTCGCGAGGCAGTCATAATTGATCCAGTAATTGAGAATGTTGAAAGCTATATTAGGCTACTAAACGAATTAGATTTAAAATTAGTTAAGGTAATAGATACTCATATTCATGCTGACCATGTAACTGGTGCAAGTAAACTTAAGCAAGCCACAAATTGCTCTACACTTATGGGGGAACACACCCCTGCTGACGCTGTTGAAATTAAAGTAAAAGATGATGAAATAATAAGAATCGATCAAATAGAAATCAAAGCGATGTATACTCCTGGTCATACTTCTGACAGTTATAGTTTCTTAATGGATAACTATTTGTTTTCAGGAGATACTCTTTTAATTAATGGCACTGGTCGAACAGATTTTCAAAATGGTAGCTCAAAAGATGCTTATAATTCTATTTTTAATAGATTGTTAAAATTACCTGAGGACACCATTTTGTATCCTGGTCATGATTATAACGGCAAAGAATCTAGTACCATTGGTAATGAAAAAAAATTTAACCCAAGATTGCAGGTTAAAAATGTTGATGAATATGTTGATCTTATGTCAAATCTTAATTTAGCAAAACCAAAATTAATAGATATTAATGTAAGTAGAAATATTAAGTTAGGTGCTAACTAAAGACAACAAATATTAAAAACCAATAAGAAACTAATCCAGCTGAAATTGTTGCAATAATATTTTTTGAAAAATAACCTACAATAACAGCAACTAATGCTCCAAAAATTTTAGGATCATTCATTTCTATAAAAGTTCCAAAATCATTTATAAATATTCCTGGAAATATTATTGCTGGGAATACTGCAGAAGGAACGTATTCCAATACTGCTTTAATTTTATCTCCCAACATATCTCTACTTATTAAAGCGATCATAGTCATTCTAGTAAAGTAAGTTAATATCCCAGCAAAAATTATTGCAGTAAGAGTCATTTTTTTAACCTCAATAATAGTGCAGCCACAAATAAAGCAATTATGGGTGAAATAATTATGTAGGATTTAAATGGAGCGTCAAAAAATAACAGTGAACTCAAGCCACAAGTAATCATTACAATTACATGATCTAATTTTTTTAAATCCTGAACAACAATTGCTATAAATGTTAGGGGAATTGCAAATTTTAATCCAAGTTCTTCTGGAACAAATGATCCTAAAACAATACCTGATAAAGTTGCTATCTGCCAACAAACCCACATTGTACAACCGGTACCAATTAAATGATAATGTAAAAATTCTTCACTTCTATTTTTTTTGAAAAACTTATTAGACTCAGCAAACCCTTGATCTACAACAACATAAGAAATTAATAATTTTTTTATAAAAGATAATTTTTCTAAATATTCAGATAAAACAGCTCCATATAATAAATGTCTGGAATTTATAATTCCAACAGAAGCAACTGCAACTAAACTAGATGCGCCCCCTGATAACAATTGTAAAAATACTATCTGTGAAGCTCCTCCAAAAATTATGAAAGACATTGCGTAAACTAAATATGGGTGAAATCCGAGTTCAACACCGATTGCTCCACAAATTATTCCAAATGGAATAACAGAGAGCATGTGTGGTGAAATATCCAACATTCCTCGAGTAAATAATTGTTTTTTGGTAAGCATTTGCTTGTTTTATTAAAAACAAACTATGTGATCAATATTAATCGGTCTTTTAATTCCAAACTTTTCGTCAGCTTCATGTTGATGTTCGTGATGGGAATGAACAAAAACTGGTATTAACAAATCGCTGTTGGTTTTTAAAGTATAGATAAAGTTTGTTCCTCTAAATTTTCGATCTACTACTTCTAGCTTTAGATTGCTTTTATCATCGTGCTCAAGGTCTTCTGGTTGTAATAATAATTGTACATTTGAACCTTTTGGATAACGCTTAATAAAATTACCTTTAATTGTTCCAAGATCCTCATTTTCTAACGAATTTTCTCCTGTTACTTTTGCTGGGATTAATATTCCACGATTTAAAAAATTTACTACTTCGACTGAGTTTGGAAAATGATAAACATTATAAGGATCGTCAAACTGTTTAATTTGGCCATCTAATATAATTGCACATTTGGTACCAAGATAAAAAGCTTCATAGGAGTCATGAGTAACAATTATTGTTGTAATTTTTAATTTACTTAATAATTTTTTTAATCTTACTTGAATTTCTTCTTTAAAACTTTGATCTACATTAGATAGGGGTTCATCTAAAAGCAAAAGATCAGGTTGAGTTAATAGCGATCTTGCAAGCGAAGCTCTTTGCGCCTCCCCTGCACTAATTTCATGAGGATATTTTGGTAATATTTTTTCTATATCAAGAAAATCTATAATCTCTTTAAAACTAAGTTTTTTCTTTCTTTTTCCTTTATTTCTCTCTGCGCCTAATAAAATATTTTTTTCAACTGTGTAATGAGGAAATAAACTGTTGTCCTGAAAAGCTAAAGATATGTTTCTATCTTCAGGTTCTACATTTTGATCTTTAGACGATAATAATTTTCCGTTTAATTTTATTGAACCTTTATCAATTTTTTCTAAACCAGCTATAGTCCTAAGTATTGTGGTTTTACCAATTCCTGAAGGACCAAGAATACATAAAGTATCCCCTTCATTTTCAATCGCAAAAGATGCATTCTTGACTTTAATCTTTCCACTTATAGTGAAATCAACATTTTTAATCTCTAAATAACTATCGCTCATTTTCCCTCAGTATATATTTAGATGTAAGCATTATAAATAGAGTTGCAATCAAAATTAGAAACAATGAAGGAACAGCTGCAGCTTCTAATAAGTCTTCTGAAGCAGATATATAAGCTGTAGTTGCAAATGTTTCAAAATTAAAAGGTCTTAAAATCAAAGTGATTGGCAATTCTCTTATTATTTCTAAAGAAATTAGTATTCCAACAAATAAAAGAGAGTTTCTTAAGAAAGGTACATGAATATTCATGAAAGTTTTCTTCTTAGAGTAACCAAGCAAATATGAACTTTCATCGACGGAAATATTTATTTTCTCATAACCAGATTTTATTCCATTAAAGGCTAAAGAATAGAATCTTACAAAATAAACTAAGACAAGTCCAAGAATGGAACCAATAAACATTTTTTTAATAGATAAAAAACCTAGTGCTTTTACAACATTGTCATCAAACCATGCAATAAAAGTTATAAATGCCACTGCTAAAATTACTCCTGGAATTGCATAACCAGAAATAGATAAAGTAGATAAAAAGTTTAAAGTTTTATTTTTAGAAACTCTATTTCCATAATTAGAAATTAAAGAAAAAATTATTAAAACTAAGCTTGATAATAACACCAAGTACAAAGTGTTTAATGTTAAAGTTACTACTGGAATATCAAAAAGATTTTCAGGAAATTTTAATGTCCAATAAAGCATTTGACTTAGTGGAAATAAAAAACTTAGAAAAAAAACTAAGAAGCAAATTGAGAAAGCAAAAAATGCTTTAGTTCCTGATAGTTGAATTTTTTCTTTTTGTTTAAATCCACCTTTAGTATTGGCGTGATATCTTGCTTTTTTTCTAGATAAATTTTCTAAAATAAATATTGCAAAAATGAATAGAAGAAGAAAAAAAGATATCCTGTTTGAGAAAGCTAAGTCATCAAATGTAATCCAAGAATTGTAAATACCTGTTGTTAAAGTATTTATAGAAAAGAAATCAACTGCCCCAAATTCGGCTAAAGTCTCCATCGCAACTAGAGAAAGGCCTGCAACAATTGCTGGTCTAGCGGCAGGTAAGATTAAAGAATAAAAGGATTTTGCTTTTGAAAATCCTAAATTTCTACCTAAATCAATTAAATTTTGAGATTGATACTGAAATGATGCTCTTGAAAGAATATAAACATAAGCAAATAGTGAAAAAGATAGTGAAAGTACAGCTCCTATTAGACCATCAAACTTTGGAATACTTTGATTATAATTTGCCTCTCCAAACAAATTTTTCAATATCGAATATAAAGTTCCATAATTTTCAAAGAAAGCTGTCAATGAATATGCGTAAATATAAGGAGGTACAGCAAAAGATAATATGAGTGCCCATTTAAAAAAATTACTAAAAGGAAATTTATAAAAAGAAACTAAATAAGCCGTACTAGTTCCAATTAAAAAAGTTAAAACTAAAACACTAATCAGCAAAACTAGTGAATTAAAAATATATTCAAATAAAAAGGTATCCTTTAGAATTTGATAATAATTTGATGTATCCTCAAAAAAACTAGTGAATACAGTAACAATTGGTATAGCAACAAAAATTGATACCAGTAAAGAACTTAAAAACCAAAAATTAATTTTTTTTAAATACATTTTTACCCTTTTGTTCAAGTGAACATAATCAATAGTAGGGTAAATAACTATTGAGTTATGTTCACTTTTTGAAAATTAACTTTTTAAATCAAAAACATTAATGACACGATCAATATCATCATTTCCGATCTCAGATAATTTTCTATTATTTATTTTATTTTTAATTTTTTCACATTGTGACAAGCACGGCTCACAAGTTATCTGACCCTCTAGAGAACCACTTTTGCCTGGAGAAATGTCTAAATTAAAATTAAATAAATTCTTTCTCACTTTTTCCTTACTTCCATCCAGCAGCTGTCATTACCTCTAATGCAGCGGCTTGATTTTTTCCATAGCTTGAAACTTTAGTTGTTAAATCTTGTTTAAAATCTAATCCTAAATTATTCACTACTAATGGATTTGGAGATACCCCAGCTATCATTGGAAACTCAAAAGTATTATTTGTAAAATGTTCCTGAGCCTCTGGTGATAATAAAAAGTCGACAAGAGCGATAGCATTTGCTTTGTTAGGAGCCCCTTTTACTAAAGCTGCACAACTAATATTCATGTGTGTTCCTCTATCATTTTGATTAGGAAAAAATGCCTTAACTTTTTTAGCAGCTTCTTGTTGTTCTGCTCCTTTATTACCAGATAGCATTAGTGCCAAGTAATAAGTATTTGCTACAGCGATATCGGCTTCTCCAGCCGCAACCGCCATAATTTGAGCTCTGTCATTTCCTTTTGGTGTTCTTGCCATGTTAGAAACAACTCCTTTAGACCATTCAGCAGCAGCTTTCTTTCCATTATTTTCAATTAATGAAGCTACAAGTGACTTGTTATAAATGTTACTTGATTTTCTAATTACTAATCTACCTTTCCATTTTGGATCAGCTAGACCTTCATATGTTAATCCTGATAATTCAGCACCACTAACTCTTTCTGGTGAGTAGTAAATTATTCTTGCTCTTTTTGCTACTCCTACCCAGTGTGTAGTTCTAAAATTTTTTGGAACAGAAGATTTAATTGTTGGAGACACCAAACCACTTTGAGTCATTCCTTTAGCCTTGAAAGCTCCACATCTTCCAGCATCAGCAGTAATATAAAGATCAGCTGAAGAGTCAGTCCCCTCTTCAATCATTCTTTTTTCTAATGCACTGGCCTTTCCATTAATCAGGTTTACTTTAATTCCAGTTTTGTTGGTAAATTTGCTATAAAGCTCATTATCTGCTTTGTAATGTCTTGCATTGAAGATATTTACTTCATTTGCAATCGCAAAAGACGAGACTATTAAAGAAACAAATAAACTTATTATTGTTACTTTTTTCATTGTATCCTTTTCTTTACCCTAATTGATTTGCGAATGAGAATTATTCTCAATGCGAATGATTATCAATCGCATATTTTGTCGCAGAATACAAGGACTTTTTGATATTATTTATAGAGGATATTTTTATTTCCAGTCTCCAATTTTACTGAACAAGAAATTTCTAAAAGCTTGGACTCTAGCTGTGTTTTTTAATGATTGCGGGTACACAAAGTGAGCTTCTGTTATTGGTCCTTCTACTTTTGGAAGAACTTTAATTATATTACTAGTATTTGAAACTAAATATTCTGGCAATGCTGCCAAACCCACTCCAGACTCAACACCATATAATAAACCACTAACACTATTAACCTTCATAATAGATTTTCTTTTTTTTCCATCATGCATTCCTATTTTTAAGGCCCAATCAGGGTTATAAACTGGCGAAGGAGCACCTTTTCCAAAAGAAATAAATTTATGTTTATTTAAATCATTAACTGTTTTTGGCATCCCATTTTTTTCTAAGTATTTATTTGATCCATAAATATAATACTTAATATCAACCAATTTTTTCTGAATATAGTTAAGCTGTTTTGGTCTTCTCATAAAAATTCCGATATCAGCTTGACGAGTACTTAGATCTAATTCTTTATCATCAAAAACGAGTTCAATCTCAATTTCTGGATTAAGTGTCATAAATTCTTGAATTCTTGGTGTTAACCAATGTGTTCCAAAACTTCTTACAGTTGTAATTGTTAATTTTCCTGTTGGTTTGCTCTTTTGATCACCTAATGATGTTTCAACTTCTTTAAGTTTACTTATTACTTCATGAGCAGTTTTAAAAACATATTCTCCATTTTGCGTAAGTGTCAATCCTCTTGCATGTCTTTCAAACAACTGCACTTTTAAATCTTGTTCTAATGATTGTATTTGTCTACTTATAGCTGATTGACTGAGATTTAAGTTAACAGTAGCGTTCGTAAAACTACCTGCTTCTGCGACGGCATGAAAAATTTTTAATTTATCCCAATCCATTATTTATTTAAATCAACTAATACTCTTCCAGCAATTTCACCTTTTAAAATTTTTGGATAAGTTTCAACTAATTCCTCCAAACTAACAGTTAAAACTGATTTTTCAATTAAATCAAAATCAATTAATTTAGATGCTTCTCCCCAAATAAATTCTCTCCTCTTTATACTGCAATTAGCAGAGTCCATTCCCCAAACTTTAATACCTCTTAACATGAAAGGAAGTAAGTTTGTATTAAGCTCATTACTGTTTGCATTTCCACAAACTGCTATAATTCCATTTGATTTTGTTTGAGCTATTGCGTTTGCTAAAATTTTTCCACCCACAGTGTCAACTACTCCATCCCATAAACCCTTATCTATTGGTCTTGGATCTTTATCAAATTCAGCCCTATTTATAATGTTTTTAGCACCTAATGATTTTAAATAGTCTAACTTAGAATCTTTTCCTGTTACTGCAGTAACGTTGTAACCTAATTTAGTTAAAGCCATAACTGCTAAACTACCAACTCCACCAGTTGCACCAGTTACCAAAACATCATTAACTTTTTCTCCTAGTAAAATACTTTCTCTTGCTTGAATGGCAAAAGCACTCATTAAAGACGTTAAACCAGCTGTACCTAAAATCATTGCTTGTTTGCTGGTTAAACTATCTGGTTTTTTTACTAAAAAATCTCCACTTACTTTTGCAATTTGTGAAAAGCCTCCAAAAAAAACTTCTCCCACTCTAAAACCAGTAAGTATTACTTCATCGCCTTCTTTAAATTTTGGATTTTCACTTACAATAACAGTTCCAGAAAAATCTATTCCTGGGATGTGAGGATATTCTTTAACTAATCTTCCCCCATTCTTTAGAATCATTCCATCTTTAAAGTTTAAATCTGAATAATCTACTTTTACAGTTACATCACCATGTTTTAGGAAACTTTTATCTAAGGATTTTACTTCACGCGAAAAATTTTCGCCTTCTTGGTTAAGGACTATTGCTTTAAATTGGTCAGACACACTAGTCTTTTAACTCAGTGCTGATAAATCGTAAATATCTATTTTGATAACTAAGGTCTTCTTTAAATTGACCTAAGTAAAAATTAGTTACTGTTGTTGCTTGTTCTTTTTTTATACCCCTCATAGTCATACACTGATGGGTTGAATCTATTGTAACAGCTACACCTTTTGCATCTAAAGCTTCCATTAGAGTATTTGCAATCTGAACAGTTAATCTTTCTTGTGTCTGTAATCTCTTTGAAAATATTTCAACTACTCTTGCAATTTTACTTAATCCTACAACTCTTTCATTTGGTATGTAGGCAACATGAGCTTTTCCTATAATTGGAGCCATGTGATGTTCACAGTGACTTTGCACTGAAATATTTTTTTGAACAACCATATCGCTGTAACCTTCGACATCACCAAAAGTTTTATCTAATACTTTTTTTGCATCCTCATTGTAACCTTGAAAATATTCTTTGAATGCTTTTACAACTCTTTTAGGAGTTTCTAACAAGCCCTCTCTTTTAGGATCTTCGCCCATCCAAGATAAAATGGTTCTAATAGCTTCTTCAGCTTCTTTATCCGAAACCTTTTTTATATCTAAATTTTTGTCGTCTGTGTCTTTTACTAATTTCATAGCGCCTTTTTATACAGTAAATACCTCAATTTAAAAATATTTAATATATTTAGATATGTGCTAAATAATCACCCCTGTATGTTCAAAAAAAGAGAAAATATCTATGATATTGAAGAAGGAAATCTTCTATCACCAAAATTTGATAATGATGGATTGATTCCAGTTATTACTATGTGTTCAAAAACAAAGGATGTTTTAATGCATGGATACATGAATGTAGAAGCTTTGAAAAAGACAATTGAAACCAAAGAGGCACACTATTTTAGTAGATCGAGAAAAGCTATCTGGCACAAAGGTAAAACAAGTGGTTTTACACAAAAGGTTACTGAAATAAGAATTGATGATGATCAAGACTCAATATGGTTAACAGTTGATATCGGCGATGGAGCAAGTTGTCATGTTGGTTATAGATCGTGTTTTTATAGATCAATTCCTATGGGACCAATAGAAAATGGAAGAAAAGTTGAAATGCAATTTCTTGAAAAAGAAAAAAAATTTGATCCTGAAGAAGTTTATAAAGGACAACCAAATCCAACAAAAATTTAAAAAATATTTAATTTATGTCAGAAGATAAAATAAATATTATTAGACCATTTGGTCCAAGTATTGCAAAAGTAGAACTACCAATAATTATAATTGAAAAACTAAATGATTATGTAGATCAAATAATAGAAGATGAAAAAAAATCAAAAGAATTAGATAATGGGAACAACTTAGCTGGAAATGTAAAACAAGAATTCAAACTTGAAAAAAATATCATGGAAGAATCTGGATTTTTAAATTTTCTAGCTAGTAAAACAAGTAGATGGATAGAAATAACTGAGAATAAAAAAATTACAGAATTTAATATTATTTCTAGCTGGATAGTTAGACAATTTGAAAATGAATATAATCCTATTCATTGGCATGGGGGCCATATCTCTGGTGTTGGATATTTAAAACTTCCTGAGAGTTTTGGTGAAACTTTTCAGTCTGTAAAAAAAAATAATGTAAATGGTAATTTGTCATTAATACATGGAAGTAAAATGTTTAATTCATCATCAATAATTAATATAAAACCTAATGTTGGTGATTTTTATTTTTTTCCAAATTATATGATGCATTCAGTATTTCCTTTTTATGGAAAAGACGAAAGAAGATCTGTTTCATTTAATGCAAGAATAGATGATAAGATTTACAATACTAATTAATAAAAAAAATTAATGAATAAAAAACAAATAAATGTTCTAGGTGAAGAACTGGAAGAATGTTCAAATGATCCTTTAACAGGTTGGTTTCGTGATGGATGTTGTAACACTGATGAAAATGATCATGGCGTTCATACAGTTTGTGCAAAGGTAACAACTGAATTTTTGGAATGGTTAAAGGAAGCAGGAAATGATTTAATTACACCACATCCAGAATTTGGTTTTCCAGGTTTAAAAGATGGTGATGGATGGTGCGTCTGTGCTAGTTGGTACGCTAAAGCTGTTGAAGCAGGTAAAGGATGTCCGATATTTCTAAAAAGAACTCATAAAAATACTCTTAAACATCTTCCTATCGAAACTTTAAAAAAGTTTGCAATAGACTTATCTTAATTACATATTTCCATACCTTGGACCGCCACTTCCTTCAGGTGTAACCCAAGTTATATTTTGAGATGGTTCTTTAATATCGCATGTTTTGCAATGAATACAATTTTGAGAATTAATTACAAATTTATTTACATCATTTTCTTTTTGAACTTCATAAACCCCTGCAGGACAATATCTTTGAGCAGGTTCATCAAATTTTTCTAAAGTGTAATTAATTGGTAAATTAGGATCTTTAAGTTTTAAATGAACTGGCTGATTATCTGCATGATTAGTTCCTGTTAAATATACTGAACTTGTTTTGTCAAAAGTAATTACATTATCATATTTTGGATAATCTATTTTAGGCATTTGATTTGCAGGTTTTAATGTTTCATGATCAGCATGTTTATGTTTAAGGGTAAAAGGAAGTTTTCCTCTAAATAAAATTTGATCTATCCCTGTAAAAATAATTCCTAAAATTAACCCCCAACTAAAACTAGGTTTTACATTTCTAGCTTCATAAAGCTCTTTATGTAACCAACTATTTTTAAATTTATTTTCATAAATTGATAAATTTTGGTTTTCTTTTAAATGTTCATTAATAGTTTCAGCTGCAATCATGCCACTTTTCATCGCTGTATGAGATCCTTTAATTTTTGGCATATTTAAAGTTCCAGCATCACAACCAACCAACAAAGCTCCGGGCATGAACATTTTTGGCAAACTTTGAAATCCACCTTCAATTAAAGCCCTTGCGCCATAAGAAATCCTTTTTCCACCTTCTATTATTTTTTTTATTGCTGGATGGGTTTTAAATCTCTGAAATTCATCATAAGGAGAAAGGTGAGGATTTTTGTAATCTAAACCTATTACATAACCTAGAAAAACTTGTTTATTTTCTGCGTGATACATGAAACTACCGCCATAAGTACTATTATCTAATGGCCATCCAGCTGTATGCATAACTAAGCCTTCTTCGTGATTTTTATCCTCTATTTCCCAAATTTCTTTAAAACCAATTCCGTATTGTTGAGGATCTTTACCTTTATTTAATTCAAATTTTTCAATCAATTGTTTTCCCAAATGACCTCTACACCCTTCTGCAAAAACAGTTACTTTACCTAAAAGCTCAATACCTGGTTCAAAACTATCTTTTTTATTACCGTCTTTGTCTATTCCCATATCTTGAGTTGCAACACCTTTAACAGATCCATCTTCGTTATATAAAATTTCACTTGCTGGAAATCCTGGAAAGATTTCTACACCTAAATTTTCCGCTTGTTCAGCAAGCCATCTACACAGATTTGCTAAACTGATAATATAATTTTTATGATTTTGCTGTACAGCAGGTAATAGCCAAGTTGGCCAACTTAAAGATTTGGTTTTTCCCAAAAATAAAAATTTTTCTTTAGTTACTTTTGTTTTGATTGGAGAATTTAATTCTCTCCAATTTGGTAATAATTCGTCTAGAGCACGCGTTTCAAATACATTTCCACTTAAAATATGAGCTCCAATCTCCGATGCTTTTTCTAATAAACAAACATTTAGATTTGGATCTAATTGTTTTAACTTTATAGCGGTTGATAATCCTGATGGCCCTCCACCAATGATTACAACATCATATTCCATCGATTCTCTAGACATACTCTAGTTTTTAACTGTAAGGATTATTTTTGTATAGTGTTTAATTTGTTCAGCTCTTCCATGAACTGAGGCAGTGCCTCAAATAAATCAGCTTCAAGTCCATAATCTGCAACACTAAATATTGGAGCTTCACCATCTTTATTAATTGCAACTATAACTTTACTTTCCTTCATTCCTGCCAAATGCTGAATTGCACCTGAAATTCCAACAGCGATATATAGATCTGGTACTACCACTTTTCCTGTTTGACCTACTTGATGATCATTGCTTATGTATCCAGCGTCTACTGCCGCTCTTGATGCTCCAATTGCTGCGCCTAGTTTGTCAGCAATTTCTGTAATTAATTTAAAATTATCTCCACTTTGCATTCCTCTACCACCTGATACAACAATTCTTGCTGTTCCAAGTTCAGGTCGATCAGATTTAATTTCTTCTCTTTTGATAAATTTAGTATTTGAAAACTCTTCACTGGCATCTACTTTTTCAATTGGAGCTGATCCACCTGTACTCTCACAAGGATCGAAAGAAGTGGGTCTGATAGTTACACACTTTTTAGCATCATTACTCTTAATTGTTGCAAAAGCATTACCTGCATAAATTGGTCTTAAAAAAGTATCTGGTGATATTACTTTAATAATGTCACTTACTTGCGATGTATCAAGATGAGCAGCAATTCGTGGCATCAAATTTTTACCAAATGTATTTGCTGAACAAATAATGTGAGAATAATTTTCTGCAAGTTTAACAACCACTGGAGCAAAATTTTCTGCAGTGAAGTTTTCATAGTGAGCTCCCTCTACACTCAATACTTTTTTAACCACCGGAAGTTCAGATAATTGTTTTGCAGCATCTGCAGAGTTTTGACCAATAATTACAGCATGAACATCTGTATCAATTTGAGATGCTGCTGTAGCTGCATTAAGAGTAAATGGTCTTAATTCTTTATTATTGTGTTCCGCTATAAGTAAAACTGCCATTAAATTACCTTCGCCTCATTTTTTAACTTTTGAACTAATTCAGCAACATTTGCTACTTTTATACCTGCTTTTCTTTTTGGAGGTTCCTCTACTTTTAATTGTTCTAATCTTGGTGATACATCCACACCTAAATCAGAAGCAGCAATTTCCTCTATAGGTTTTTTCTTAGCCTTCATTATATTCGGTAGTGATGCGTATCTTGGTTCGTTCAGTCTAAGATCACAAGTTACAATAGCTGGTACATTTATTTCAATTGTTTCAAGACCTTCATCTATTTCTCTAGTTACTTCTAATTTATTTTCTTTTACATCAATTTTTGAGGCAAATGTTGCTTGTGGCCAATTTAATAAAGCACTCAACATTTGGCCTGTTTGATTACAATCATCGTCTATTGCTTGTTTACCCATAAATACTAAATCTGGTTTTTCTTTATCTACTATTTTTTGTAAAATTTTTGAAACAGCGAGTGGTTCTAAAATTCCATCGACTTTCACATGAATACCTCTGTCCGCACCAACCGCTAAAGCTTTCCTAACAGTTTCTTGAGCTTTTTCTTCACCGACAGTTACAGCAACTACTTCTGTGGCTTTACCTGCTTCTTTAATTTTTACAGCTTCCTCTATTGCATTGTCATCAGGAGGATTGGTTGACATTTTAACATTGTCTGTAACTACACCAGTTCCATCTTCTTTAACTCTTATTTGAACGTTGTAATCAATAACTCTTTTTACAGCTACTAAAATTTTCATTAAGCTCTCAATAAACTATTTTCTGAGTCGTATGGACTCTCATCTAAGACAGTAGCGTCGTACATTTCACCCAATATATCAACTTGTAATTTGTCGCCCACATTTGAAAAATCTGGCTTAACCATTGCAAGAGCTATTGATTTATCTAATCTAAACCCAAATTCACCTCCAGTTGCTCTTCCAACAACTTTTCCGTCTTTAAAAATTGGGTTATTTCCAAGCACATCAGCATCTTTAGTGTTATGAACCTCTAAAGTAACTAATTTATTATCAAAACCTTTTTCTCTCCATTTATTAAGTGCCTCTAATCCAATAAAGTTTCCTTTATTTGGGTGAACAAATCTATCAAGACCAGACTCATATGGTGAATATTCAATTGATAATTCTGTGCCAACTAGTTTATAAGATTTTTCTACTCTTAAACTATTCATTGCCCTAATTCCAAAAGGTTTAATTCCTAAATCTTTTCCTGCTTCCATTAATTTATCAAAAATATGGTTTTGATATTCAATTGGATGATGTAGTTCCCAACCAAGCTCACCCACAAAGTTTACTCTCATTGCATTTACTGGAGCATATCCAACATTAACATTTTTAGCAGTCAACCATTTGAAATTTTCATTAGAAAAATCGTCTGTTGAAACCTTTTGCATTAATTGTCTTGCTTTTGGACCAGCTACTACCAGAACTCCTGTACTATTTGTTAGATCTTCAAATATTACAGATCCATCATCTGGCATCCATTTTTGTATCCAATCATGGTCTAATCTTAAATTTGCTCCAGCAGAAACTAGATAATAACTATTTTCCGCTTCTTTCATTATTGTAAATTCTGAATGCACTCCACCTTTAGTGTTCAAGGCATGACATAAATTTATTCTTCCAATTTTCTTAGGAAGTTTGTTTGCAACTAAATAATCTAAAAATTCTTCTGCTTTAGGTCCCCTAATTCTACATTTTGCAAACGCAGTCATATCTAAAAGACCTACGTTTTCTTTAACATTTTGACATTCTTTTTTAATAGCATCAAACCATTTCGATCTTCTAAATGACCAATCATCTTTTTGTTCCATTCCATCTGTTGCAAAAAAATTAGGTCTTTCCCATCCAAACTTCTGACCAAACACAGCGCCTAAATTTTTCATTCGTTCATAACAAGGAGCTGTTCTTAATGGTCTTGCTGCTGGTCTTTCTTCATCTGGATAGTGAACAATAAATACATGGCTATACGCTTCTTCATTTTTTGCTTTCAAATAAGATTTAGTTGCATAGTTACCGTAACGTCTTGGTTCAACTCCTAACATATCAATTGTAGGTTCACCATCAACAATCCACTCTGCTAACTGCCAGCCGGCTCCACCTGCTGCAGTTATTCCAAAACTATGTCCTTCATTAATCCAAAAATTTTTAAGTCCCCATGCAGGACCAACAATTGGATTTCCATCAGGAGTATAACAGATTGCTCCATTATAAACTTTCTTTACTCCAACTTCTCCAAACGCTGGTACTCTGTGAATTGCACCTTCAATGTGTGGAGCTAATCTGTCTAAATCTTCTTGAAATAATTCATATTCTGAATTTTTTGATGGACCTTCTACATAACAAGCTGGTGCTCCATCTTCATAAGGACCTAAAATCAATCCTCCAGCTTCTTCCCTCATATACCATCTGCTATCACTATCTCTTAAGACTCCCATTTCTGGTAATCCATCTTTTTTTCTTTTTTGAATTGCAGGATGTGGTTCTGTAACAATGTATTGATGTTCAACAGGTATTACTGGTATATCTAATCCTACCATTTCACCTGTTTGTCTCGCAAAATTTCCAGAACAAGAAATAACATGTTCGCACTCTATTGATCCCTTATCTGTTTCCACAATCCATCCATCTTTAGTTTGCCTCATTGATAGTACAGTTGTGTTTCTATAAATTTCTGCTCCTCTATTTCTTGCACCTGTTGCTAATGCTTGTGTTAAATCTGCTGGTTGAATATATCCATCTTCAGGGTGTTGTATTGCGCCAACTAAATCATCTGTATGACATAATGGCCAAATTTCTTTTACTTGTTCTGGTTTCAAAAATTTAACATCTACTCCGATGGTTCGAGCGACGCCTGCGTATTGATGGTATTCATCCATTCTATCTTTTGTACTTGCTAGACGAATATTTGAAACAACACTAAAGCCAACATTTTTTCCAGTTTCTTCCTCTAATGTTTTGTAAAGATTAACTGCATATTTATGAAGTTGTCCGACTGAATAACTCATATTAAACAAAGGTAGAAGTCCTGCTGCATGCCAAGTTGATCCTGAGGTTAATTCTTTTCTTTCAACTAGAACAACATCAGACCAACCCTTTTTTGCTAAATGATACAGGGCACTTACCCCTACAACTCCTCCACCAACTACTACAACTTTAGTTTTTGTTTTCATTCTGCGATTCCTACTAAATTTTTAATTGTTACGAAACAAAAATGTATATGTGAAAAATCAAATTGAGCTTCCAAGAGGGATTGGACTGGATACCATTGTGGTTAACCAACAGTCTTTCAAAATTCCCTCAGAAGTGTACTTTTCGACTTGCCAATTGAATTTGTGATAAATTTTGTCCTTATCAAGAATGATAACTTCAAATTGAGCCCATTTGTCACTACTTCCAAGCTCAGTTATTGTGTGACTTAGGTGGTTAATCATCATCCCATAAGAGTCGCTTTTTATCATCATCTTAAATTTGCTTAATGGTCCTGTTACTCTCTTATTATTTGGGTGAGCAAATTTCCAAGTTTGTTCTATGCCGCTATCTTTATATTCAAGATCATTTTGTTGAAGCCCACTCAATTGAATTTTAATAACTTCTTTCGGGCTTATAGTGCTATTGGGGCTTAATAATTCAGCGTAAGAAAATGAGATAAAGAAGAAATATAAGATTACAGCCTTAAAGATTATTAGCGGTTTTTCTAACATCATTCAAAAATTCTTGTCTCTTTGCATCACTGACAAAGGGTACTGCAAAATATCTTCTATAGACAATGTTATATATGCCACACATATGGAATACTCCTCTTTTTAATCTTCTAATTGGTAAGTTTAAAAAAAAAGTTGTAATTGCTAATCTTGGTGAACCATAAGTGCAGAATATTATAGCTTTTTTATCTCTTAAGTTTCCAATTGGATAACCGTAATTTCCAACCAACTGTTTAAATCTAAACGCCCAAGGTGGGGCTAAAACTTTATCTATCCAACCCTCAACTATCGCTGGCATCCTAAAATTCCAAATTGGAGCAATTAAAACAATTGTATCACTTTCTTCGATTCTTTTTCTATGATCTAAAACTTCTTGATCAGGTTCTTCTCCAGCAAAAACAGGATCAAATTTTTCTTTATATAAATCAACAACATCAACTTGATTTCCATTTACTTTTGATTGTTTAACAAATTCATCTCGAATTGCTGCATTAAATGAATTGTCATTGTAGTGTCCATACACTAGGAAAATTTTTTTCATTTTATAAAATTTTTATTCAGTAGTTTTGTATTTACTATTATTAATTATAAATACAAATAAAATTGGAAGAATTAATGTTAAAAGTGTTACAAAAATTAACAGTATTCCAAGTTCGGAATAATCTGCTGTAGTTTGTATTTCACCTGAAACTTTATCTTTCACTTCTCTTGTTACGGTAAATATTTCATTTAAATATTTTGTTCCTAACGCACTCGCTGATAATGCAAGATTTGTAAAAGACGCAAAAACTGCAAAAAAGGTTGCCTTTAAATGTGCAGGAGCATTTTTTGCTATCCAGGCGAGTAAAGGTATCATTGATACTTGCCCAAGAGGAGACTCTAATGCAGTATTAATTAATGCAATAAACTTAGCGTCAACAACTCCACCTGTTAACGAGGATGTCCAGTTATGAAAACCATAATACATTCCAACACTTGGTAAAAACAAAATCGCACCCGCAATACTTAGAACTACAATTATTTTAGCAATTGAATTATTTGCCATAAAAGGTCTTAACAATACAATTCCTGCTAATGTTAAAATTGATGCCAATAATGATAGAACAGAAAAAAACTGTTCATTAAATCCAAGCTCATCAATTTCAAACCAAGTTAATCCTGGTCCAGGACCTGGCATGGCTCTAAATACAAAAATAATTACTGCTGTACCTACAATTGTTAATCTTAGTTCCTGAGGTAATTCCTTAATTAGTTTAAACATTAAAAACAAAATGATTATGACTGAGCCAATAAACACAATTTCTTGTGCAAACGGAACCTTAAAGGAACCAATAGATAATGTGAAAATAACAAAAACTAAACTTCCTCCTAATATCCACCAGTTTATTTTTGTTTTTTCGTTACCTCTCTCATCCTTAAATTCTAGACCTTTAGATTTTAAAGTTTGTATTTTTTTATGTCTTAAATAATTGGCTAAAATTACACCTAGTATAGAAACTAAAGGTATTACAAGAGCATAAATGTAGATGGTTCCATATAAATTTATCTTATCTGTCTGCTCAAGGCTTTCCACATCTCTAAACAAAATTACATTAATTAATGCAACAAGTACTGTACCGCCAATAATAGCAAACCTTCCAAGTGTCTGCATTGTTGTATGCATTATTTTTATTTGATCTTTAGAATAATCGTTTCCTATTTCATCAACCAAAGGAACTGCCTCAACTGTCATAGCATCGGCTACAACGTCCTGAACCACATAACCAACTGGAGCTAAAATCACACTTATCACAAACCATGTTTCTACCGAAAATACCTGGGACATATCTTCAGTATGAATAATCAATCCATACATAATTAGTAAACTAAGAGCTATCAATGAAGCTCCGAAGTAGACCATGTAATTTTTTCTCTCCCAGATAAGATCTACTAAATGTCCTAACGGCATTTTTAATGCCCAGGGAATTCCAGCCCAAAAACCTAGGCCTGCTAAAAATGCTGCTGATAAATTTAAATAATCTTTAACAAAAAATGTACCAACAATACCTGTTAAACCAGAAATACCTGCAGCCATATAAACCATTAATGGAGGCAGATAAGTCCATTTAAATTGACGACCCAAATCTAAAAATGTGCTGTCTAAAAATTTAATTATTTTGCTCATTAGTCACTTAAAACTGGAAAAGCTTGTCTAACTTTTAAAAAATATTTTTGATATTCCATTTTAGTACATTTATTTTCAATATACTTAATATCATTTTTTTCCATCAATTCTTTTGCCTTTTCGTCTCGTATACCTAGCTGTAACCATAAAACTTTAGCACCAATTTTAACTGCATCTTCTGCAATAGCATAAACTTCTTTTGATGGTCTAAAAACATCTACAATATCAACCTGATCATTAATATCAGATATTTTTGCAAAAACTTCTTCTCCTAAAATTTTTTGACCCTTGGCTCTAGGATTGACAGGATAAACTTTAAATCCATATTTTTGCATATACTTCATAACTATAGTTGACGCTTTTGTTGGATCGTTACTAACTCCTACCATTGCAATTGATTTATATTTAGAAAGAACTTCTTTGATATCACTCATTTATTATTTTTAATTTGTTCTTCACAAAATATTTTAGCTTCAGGAACTGTCATTGGTTTTTCTAGTTTTTGGCTACCAGCAATACATGCATCTATTGCTCTTTTTTGATTATGATCTTTAAAATTATAAATTACAAACATCCCAACAATAATAAAAAGAACTATTAAAACATTTTTTATCATTATTTATTTTTCCATTTTGGTTTTCGTTTTTCGAGGAATGCAGAAATTCCTTCTTTTGCATCCAATGCCATCATATTAAGGGTCATCATTTTACTTGTATAAGCGTAAGCTTTACTTAATGGCATTTCTAATTGTTTGTAAAAAGCTTGCTTTCCAATTTTTATTGTTAAATTAGATTTAGAAGCAATTTTATTTGCTACTTTTAAGACTTCGTTGTTTAATTTAGCTTTTGAAAAATTATCATTAATCAACCCTATTTCTTTTGCATAATTTGCATTGATAGGTTCTCCCGTTAGCAACATTTTCATCATTGGTTTTCGATTTATCTTTCTACTGACAGCAACCATAGGTGTACTACAAAACAAACCAATATTTACACCAGGAGTAGCAAACAATGCGTCCTTAGTGCTATAAGCTAAATCACAACTTGCAACCAATTGACAGCCAGCTGCAAATGCAGCTCCATGAACTTTAGCAATTACAGGTTTTCTACCTTCAACAATTTGAAGCATTACTTTTGAACAAAGATTAAATAATTTTAAATATTTATCTCTCTTTTTTAGACCTCTAACTTCTTTCAAATTATGACCTGCACTAAATCCTTTACCGGCACCCTCCAATATTATTACTTTAACTTTTTTATCAGCATCTAATTTTTTTAATGTCTTTAATAAATCTGAAAGATTCTTGAATGATAAAGAGTTATAAGTTTTTGCTTCATCAATAATAATTGATGAAACCTCGTTGTTATTTTTTTTAATTTTAATGTTACTAGTCATTTAATCAGTTAATCCATCGGATCTAGCCTGATTTCTTTCTATATGAATTGGTAAAACTTTGCCATAAATTGCTTTAGAATGTTCTGGAGTGTTTACTCTCCATGGATCTAAAACATAAGCTGGAATACACATATATCTTGATTTTAGGCCTTCAACTTTTGTTACTCTATGCAAAGTAAATCTACCTTTAAATATTTGCAAATCTCCTGGCTCTAATTTCAATTGTCTCACTCTAGTTCTATCTCCTGCTATAACTTTTTGAACTTCTTCGAAATTTTCATTTCCTGGTTCTCTAATATTTGGACAGTACTCAAATATTCCTCCCTTCTCAGGTTTTTGTATCATTAAACTAAGTGTAAATTCACAACTATCAAAATGCCATGGGAGTACCCCATCTGGTTTCATAACATTATACGCATGACATGCTAAAGGATCCGCCCATCTATAAATTGGTGAGACGCCTAAACAAGCAGATACAAATTTTAAAAGTTCTTCAGTTTCGTAAAGATATTTCATTTCAGAATCTTTTGGAAAACAATCTGAATTTAAATATCCATTATATCTATTCATAAAAGTTCTTTTTGGATGATCTTTTGGTAACGAAGGATCGTCCTTCGCATACAAGTATGCATTTATACTTTCTTTAGACATATAAACTTCATCTAATTGTTTTTCTAACTCAGAATTCATTACCTTAAGTGATTTAGGCAAAATAAAATTTGAAATTGTTGAACAACTATGTTGATCCAGTTCTTCTTTACATTTTTTAACTAGATTTTTAATTATTGGTGAATTTAAATCGTTTATTGGATATTTTTCTAAATCTACAATAGTCTTAAGTCTATCGTTCATTAAATTTTATTTTAACTTTCCCTCTTCTCTCATTTTAGCTCTTATCTTAGTAGCTGATATTTTTTGAGTTTCTTCATCCAAAACTATTTCCTCAATCTTATATCCAACTCCCCTACCATAACAAATATTTGTAATATTAGGTACTAGCATAATTTTAAATTGTCCTTCAAACTCAGGATTTAATCTGTCTTCAATGTTTTTTTTTACTGTTTCAAAATCAAAAGGATTATCATCTACACCTTGTACATCTCTAATTTGAATACAAACTTGTCCAGTTTTTTTAATAATTTCTTTGAACAAAGTATAATGTCCATCGTGAAAAGGTTGCCATCTTCCTAGCATTTGTGCTGTTGGTTTTTTGTTATCCCATTGGTGTGTCATTTTTTTATCTCCTCTATTATTTTTGGTGCCCAATTTTTTGCATCCTGAGATGTTACGTGAAAATCAAAATTCTTAGGATTAACAAACATTTGATTAGTGTCTTCAAATCTTCCTTCCTTAATTGTATCTACCCAAACTCTAAAGTCTGCTGGAAATAAACTTCTTGCTTCGGGAGTTGGTGCAATGAAATCTGCAATTACATAATGACCATCTGCTTTTAATTTTAAAGCTGCTTCAGCCATTCTTTTTGCTTGTCTTATCCTCCCTTCTTCAGAAAAATCCCAATCGTTTGCAGCTTTTCTTACCTCGTCTGCATTTAATCTTTTTGCATTTAAAAGTGGTGCCATTTCATCTGCTAGAGTTGTTTTACCAGCTCCAGGCAAACCCATTACTAAAATAATTTTCATTAAATATCTTCTAACGGATGATGGGACATTAATTCAAGTCCATTTTCACCTACAAGATACTGTTGTTCAAGTTTTACACCTTCTTTGCCGCCAACTTTACCGATATAGCTTTCAACAGTTATAGTCATATTTTTTTGAAAAATTCCGCCACGCTCACCTCCATCTGTAGGATATCTAATTGCAGGCCACTCATCACATAAACCAATTCCATGAACCATTACTGAATAACGGTTTGGATAATATTCCTCGGGTAATACCCAAGATTTTTCTGTAAATTCCTGAAAAGTCATTCCGTCTTTTATTAATCTGGAATTAAAATCTATTTGCTCCATAGCCATTGAATATAATTTTTTTTGTTCATCATTAAATTTATTTCCTACAACAAAAGCTCTGGAAATATCTGCGCAATATCCATAAGGACCAACCATATCAGTATCAAAAGCAACAATTTCTCCTTGTTGCATAACTTTATTACTACTCTCTTGCATCCATGGATTTGTTCTTTCACCAGAAGATAAAATTCTACATTCAATCCATTCACCTCCATTTTCGATATTTGTTTTGTGTAAAATTGACCACAATTCATCTTCTGTCATCCCTGGTTTAAGATCTGATCTCATCTTAGATACACCTTTTTCTGCAACTTCTATTGCTGCTTTCATGCAAATTAATTCATCAGGGGATTTTATTACTCTTGCTTGTTCTAAAATTAATTTTGCATCTACAACTTCAATACCTTCTTTATTTAAAGCTGTAACCGCAGGACCATTTAAAACATCGATTGCAATTTTTTTTGATTTAAAATAATTTTTTGATAAATCTTTAACTTCATTTATCCATTTTAATAATTGATTGTCTGCTTGATCTCCATTACTAAAATAATCCCATGTGATTGCTGGTCTTATTTCGTCAATTAGATTCAAATGCTTCGATAATATTTCACAATTAAAATACTCATAAAGAATAGTTGGTCCATTGACTGGTACAAAACAATATCTTGTTAAGTTATGCATATTATAGACACTCATGTTCACAGTATCTAAAGCATAACGAACATTAACTGGATCAAATAGAATACAAGCTTCTAAATTGTTTTTTACTAATTCTTTTCTAACCCTGTCTAAACGATATGATCTTAATTTATCAAAATCAATCTCGTCTTCTCTTAATCTTTTTTTAGTAATAAAATTTTGTCTTGGTTTTATCTCAGGAGCTATTTTTCTACTAAACTTCATAATACCCTATACAAACCTAACCATGCGTTAACATCTTTGCTTGCAATATAGTCAGATTTAAAAAATTCTATTTTTTCCCATTTCTTACTATCTATTAGTATATCAATTTTTTTATCAAAACCATACTCTTCATGAATTCCCTCATTAATCGTGAAGCAAATTAAACCACCTGGTTTTGTTATCCTTATAAATTCGTCTAATGCATTTGGTTTTACATGACCAAATGTAAACGTACCAACACACATCAATCCGCCATAAAAATCATCTTCAGATTCAATTGGTTGGTTTAAATCTACTTTAACTAATTTTTGATAAAGATCTTTTGGAACTGTATCTAATAAAGTTTGAGATAAATCAGCTCCATGAAAATTTTTAAAACCATATTTTTTTAACTCAACTCCAACTAAACCTGTTCCACAGCCTGCATCAAAGATTAGTGTGTCTTTATTATCTTCGTGCTTATTGAAAGTTACTACAGTTTCCTTTGGGCCTGTATAGTTCCAATCAACCATATCTTTATTATACTTATCTTTTTCTCCCCACTCATCGTAGTACCTCATAACTTCATCAGTAGTTTTAAGTTTATAAATTGGAATTTTGTTTCCTACATCTTTTTGTGCCATTAGCTTCTCATTTTTTGACCACTTGGATCATAAAGTGGTTCTTTAATAATTGAGCAATTAAATAAATCTCCATTTATCTCTACTTGAATTTTATTTTCAGAATTAATGTTTTTTTGATCAACAAAAGTAAACGCCACACTTTTATTTACAAAATGAGCAAAACCACCTGAAGTAACGTAACCTATACTTTGATCTCCATTCATAACAGCTTCATTATTTGTTACATCAATATCATTTGTTTCAACAATTAAAGGTATAAGTTTGTTTGAAGAATTTTCCTTTTGTGCACTTTCTTTACCAATAAACTCTTTATCCCAATTAATAAAAGCATCTAAACCTGTCTCTTTTGCTGTAAAATCTGGTCTATAATCTAATGTCCAAGCTCCCCAATTTTTCTCTAACCTCATTGACATTAATGCTCTTCCGCCAAAGGGTTTGATATTAAATTCTTTTCCAGCTTCCATTAATTCTTCGTAAAGTTTTAATTGATAGTGAGGTGCTACATAAATTTCATATCCGAGTTCGCCAGTAAATGAAATTCTATTTATTATTGCTGGAACTCCTCCAACAAACATCCTTCTAGAATCTCTAAATTTAAATTTTTCATTTGAAACATCATCTCTTACTATTTTTTCTAAAACTTTCCTTGAGTTAGGTCCTGCAATAGATAAACCATGATACTCATCTGATCTATTAGAATAACTTAAATTAAATTTATCTATGTGACTTTCAAACCAACGTCTATGCATTTCTTGAGCAGCTCCAGAACCAAATACCATAAATTCATTTTCATCTAAACATGTCACAGTTAGATCACCACATAATTTTCCTCTGTATGATAACATTGGTGATAAAGATATTCTTCCTGGTTTTGGAAGTCTTCCAGCCATTATATGATCTAAAAATTTTCTAGCATCTGGTCCTTTGAACTCATGCTTTGAAAAATTTGCAACTTCGATTAAACCAACATTTTCTCTTACATTAATAACTTCTTTTGATACATAATCATGAGATCTCGATCTTTTTATTGTTGGTTCCTCATGAGCATCTTCTTTATTATTTGCAAACCACAAAACATTTTCCAATCCAAAGCTATCTCCCATAACAGCACCTTGATTTACAAAACGATCATACAACGCAGTAGTTTTTTGTTTTCTTCCTTTTGGTAAAGTTTCATTAGGAAATGTCATAATAAATCTTCGTTCATAGTTTTCTGAAGATTTTATTGTTCCATATTGAGGGGATGCATAATCTCCAAATCTTGCAACATCCATTGCCCAAACGTCAATTGATGGTTCTCCATCAATAATCCATTCAGCTATACATTTTCCAACACCTCCTCCTTGACAAAAACCAGCCATTACACCAACTGCAACCCAATAATTTTTCATACCTGGTACTGGACCAATAAGAGGACTTCCATCTGGACCAAAGGTAAAAGGGCCGTTTACTATATTTTTTATTCCTGCACGCTCTAATGCTGGCATTCTCTCAAATCCAATTGCCAATCTATCTTCAATATTATCTAACTTTGGCTCCAATAATTCATGACCGAAATTCATCGGTGTACCTTCAACTTTCCAAGGTGTTGATTTAGGTTCATATGTTCCAAGCAACATCCCTTTTCCTTCTTGTCTAAAGTAAATATTTCCCTCAAAATCAGTTCCTATTGGTAATCTTTGATCACCCATTGCTTCAATTTCAGGAATGGATTCAGTGATTAGATAATGGTGCTCCATTGGTTGAACAGGAAGATTTAATCCAGCTAATTGTCCAACTTCTCTTGCCCAAAGTCCTCCTGCATTTATTACTATTTCAGCATTTATATTTCCTTTTTCTGTAAACACATCCCAAGTTCCATCTTCTTTTTGTTTCGTATCTTTTACGACTGTGTGAGTGTAATATTTTCCACCATGAACTTTTGCAGCTTTTGCAAAAGCGTAAGTAACTCCTGAAGGATCAACTTCACCATCGATAGGATCCCATAAGGCCAACAAATATCTAGATGGATCAATTAGAGGATTTTTCTTTTTAACTTCCTCTAAAGAAATAAATTCTTGGTCAAGTCCCATGTATCTTGCTTTTGATCTTTCTCTCTTTAAATAATCAGCCCACACTTCATTTGAAGCTAAATAAAAACCTCCACTAGGTTTAAAGCCTACAGAATGACCTGACTCTTTTTCAATCTCTTTATATAATCCAATTGTGTAAGCCATCATCCGAGAAATATTTGGATCAGATGAAATCACGTGAACATTTCCCGCTGCGTGCCAAGACGATCCTGAGGTAAGTTCGTTTCTCTCAAGTAAAATGCAATCCTTTAATCCAAATTTAGATAAATGGTAAAGAATAGAACAACCCACCACACCACCACCTATTATTACAACTTTAGCATTTTTCTCCATAAAATTATTTATAACCTTTCTTTTTCAAAATTTACAATATTGTCTTCAAAATAAATATTTTTTAATTTGGACAATCTCTTTTGAAGAATATTTATATTTTTTTTAGTAAATGAAACTTTTTTTTGCTCTATT
This sequence comes from uncultured Pelagibacteraceae bacterium, assembly GCA_902592375.1. Lineage (GTDB taxonomy): Bacteria > Pseudomonadota > Alphaproteobacteria > Pelagibacterales > Pelagibacteraceae > Pelagibacter. Next base: position 210,418 of record CACJEG010000001.1, read on the forward strand.
TCAGAAACTTGTCCTACATAGTTAATTGCATTCCAGACAGAAAAAATATTATTTAGTGAGAATTCCTTCAAATTGATAGATAAATTATTGAAGGTATATTTTAGTTTTTCTATTTTTATTTTAAATTTATCTTTTTCTATATTTTTTTTTATTTGAGATATTAATTTTTTGGGTTCTGAATTTTTATAAAAACCATTCTTTGGATAGTAATATTTGAGAAATGATCCTGTAAAATCCTTTCCTGATGAGTATACAAGGAACATTTTTCCTTTAAAATTTAGCAAAGATAAAAGAGGTTTAATAACATTTTTTACAGTCTGAGTTAAAGGAGACCGAAGCTTAAAACATTGAGATGCAATAATAAAATCATATTTTTTTGGAATTTCACTTATATTTCTGGGTATAAAGTCTTTTAATTTTTTTTTTTGATCTTTTCTGTAAATAGTCAAAAAAACTTTTGACTTGGGTTTAATTGAACCATTTTTGTTATTAAAAGATAATTTCCAATTTTTTCTAATATAAGGACTTAAACTCATTAAGATCTTAGTAAAATCAATACCTTTTTTTCCAACTAATTCTAATTTTTCAAATTTTACATTGTCAGATGTAAAGTTATTTAGATCTTTATAGCTACAATTAGTAATATTAAAAATTAAAGTTTTATGTTCAGCAAATCTATCCCCTAAAAAACTTAGAAGCACATTAATATCGTCGATACTTATTTCTTTACCTACAACAAATATAGGTTTATTTGGCAAATATTTATGCAGACCTGACAAAAAAGTAGATATAATTGTTCCCTCACCAGTACCCGCGTCTAAAACGTTAAATATTGGTGAACGAGTACTGATTTTTTCTATTTTTTTAAATAAATAAAAAGCAATTTTTGATTTTTCATTAGTTGAGTTTACAAATGATAAATATTTGTCTCTGGAGTCAAAAAAAGTTTTTCTCTTCATATTTATTATTAGTATTTGATCTCCTTATTTACTTTTTTAAGTGATTTATCTGTTCCATGGTGAAAATGTTTGCTCATATCTGGCATATATTTCATTGAAATTGGTTTTTTACCAATTGCAACAGACATTTCTCTGACATGATGAGCTTCAGCACCACAACATATACCAATAAAATTTATTTTATTCTGAACACAATCTTTTGCAAATTCTGCCATTTCAAATCTGTTACAAAATAAGTTGTCTAAAGCTACTGGGAATGCATTTCCACCAGGAATACAATCACAACCATGATCAGTAATATTTAAAAAACCAGGTTCTTCCTCTGTAGTTCTGTAAGGAACTGGAAGCCCTGATACATGACATGAAACTTTGTCTCTAACTTTTTTTAAAAGTTTCATTGTCATCTCGGGTCCTCTGTAACAATTTAAACCAACTACATCAGCGCCTAGATCTTCCATCATCTTACATGCGTCTTCAGCACTATGTCCTTCTCTAGTTTTATCCCCTCTAGGAATTGCAAAATTGCATACCGCAATAAGTCCAGCATCCTTAATTGCTTTTAATGCAATTTTCATTTCATCAGTCCAGCTTATTGTTTCAGCAATAACAAAGTCAACACCAGCTTCTTTTGCCCAAGCGACTTGCTCTTCGTACATTTGTTGACACTGCTTATGAGTATTTGGATCACCTGGATCAAATACGTTTGTATTTGCCACATCTCCACAAACCATCAAATCTAAATCTTTAAACTCAGCTGCAGCATCTTTTGCAATTTTAAGAGCGCCTTTTTGCATTGGTTCTAACAAATGTTCTTTACCAATTATTCGAAGCTTTTCTCTATGACCATAATAAGTAAATGCCTGAACAACATCTGAACCAGCTCTAATAAATTCTCGATGTAATTGAGTTACTACCTCAGGATGTTCCATAACAACTTCTGGAACAAATGGACCTGCTGAAAGATAACCCCTTCTTTCCATTGCAAAAAGATAGCCTTCTGCACACATTATTGGACCTTCATTTAATCTTGTAATAAGATCTTTTTTCATAATTTACCCTCTCATTTAGTTAAATTGGTTGCAACCCACTTATGAAACATCAAAGTAGGAGTATCCATTACAGGTGAAAAATTCCCACCATTGTAAGCTGGAGAATTTCGCCCGTTTTGCATTCCTTCTATTGCAGTTACATCTTCATTCATGACTTCTTGCCAAAATGCAAAATTTTTTTCTCTTATGTCTTTAAACTCATCACTAGAGGCACTTTCGTCTCCAACATAATATAATTCAAAATGTTCTTTAGTTTGATTGTTAGAAATTGGCTCTAACCAAAATGCATAGAAATGATCAATATGTATTCCTAACATTACGTTTGGATATAATGATACATATTCAGATTTTTCAGAAAGTTCAGTAGGCCAGTTAGGAAAGCATTTAAATTTAATGTTTCCATCAAACTGTTGTGAATATTTATTACTTCCTTGTCCTGAAAAATTTAAATTCTCATCTTCAATATGATAGTGATCTGAAATATTTGAAACTTTATTTAGTTCTGGATGTATCCACGGCAAATGATAACTTTCACAATAATTCTCAATTGCAAATTTCCAATTACTATTTACTGTCATATTAAAATATCCGTTATCAGATGAGTGTCTTATTAATTTTTGATCTTTTTTAGAAATAAACTTAAACCATCTATCCTCTAGAGGTTTAATAAAATCTTCAAATGGTTTTGCATTAGAATTTATATTGATAAAAATTAAATCCATCCAAACATTTGATTTAATTTCTTTTAAGTTACTATTGTTTTTATCAAACCCTTCAACCTCATGTTTTCCTAGTCCCCCTAAATGTGGAGTAACAGTTAATTTTCCATTAAAATCATAGGACCAAGAATGATAAGGGCATCTTATTACATTTTTTAATTTACATTCCTGATCAACTAATTTGAAACCTCTATGACTACAAACATTATGAAAAACTTTTACTTCATTCTCTTTGTTTCTAACTATTAGTATTGGTATCCCTAAAAGATTAAATGGTTTTACATCGCCAGGATTTGGTACAGAACTTGCAACCCCAATCATCGTCCAATTATTTTTAAATATTTTTTCTTTCTCAAACTCTAAATAATCATTGTTCAAATAACATTCATTAGGTAATCCATGAGCTTTCTCTATAGGATTTTTAACAACTTCTATTTTATTGGGATCTAAGATGTCTGATAATTTTTTATTGAAATTCATAAACCTCCTTTTTTTTTAATTAATTAAAAAATTAATCGAGGCTTAAAATTATCTTTCTCTAATTATGATTTGTTGAAAAACAGTTTTGCAATTTAAAATATAAACAAATTCTTTGAAAAAAAAATTTGCAGAAAAAATCATACTAAAATAATAAACAAAAATTTTGGTCAGTTAAAGACAATTTTACTGCAACCAATAGTTGAATTAAATTTGCATTATTGGCCTCGATATGTTCAATTTAACTTTTAAATGAATCAAATGTTGGGAGATATAATGAAAATTAAAAAAATACTTCTTTCACTAGCTGTTGTGTTTGGTCTTACTTCTTTTGGAAGTGTAGCAAATGCAGCTTGTGGAAATATAACGATTGCTAATATGAACTGGGCTTCAGCAAACTTTATGGCTGAAGTTGATAAGATCATATTAGAAGAAGGTTATGGATGTTCAGTAGAATTAGTACCAGGTGCTACAATGCCTACGTTTACATCTATGCAAGAAAAAGGTGAGCCAGATGTTGCTCCAGAATTTTGGGCAAACGCTGCTATCATCGCTTTGAATAAAGCTATTGATGAAGGAAAAATGCACTCACTTAATAAAGCGCCAATTACTGGTTTGGGTGAAGGATGGTGGGTATTACCTCACACACTTAAAAAACATCCAGAGCTAACAACTGCTGAAGCAATTTTAGCAAGACCAGATCTGTTTCCTCATCCAGAAGATCCATCAAAAGGTGGTTTTCATATTTGTCCTCCAGGTTGGAACTGTGAGCTAAGTAATAGAAATCTTTACAAAGCTTTTGACATGGAAGCAAAAGGTTGGGCTATTGTTGAAACAGGTTCTGCTGCAGGATTAGATGGTTCAATTGCTAAAGCTGCTGAGCGAGGTGAAAACTGGTTTGGTTACTATTGGTCACCAACAGCTATCATTGGTAAATATGATATGAGAGCTGTAGATATGGGAGCCTGGGGTGGAAAAGATAACTGGGATAAATGTATAGTTTTACCAGAACAAGAATGTGGAGACCCTAAAGCAACTTCATGGACAAAATCTGAAGTTTACACAATCGTAACTGAAAATTTCAAAAATACAGCTGGAAGTGCTGGTATGGAATACTTTAAGAAGAGAACATACCCAGGTCCAGTTATGAACGGTATGTTAGTTTGGATGGGTGAAAACCAAGCTGAGGGTGCTGATGCTGCAATTGAATTCCTAAAAACACAAGAAAGTGTTTGGAGTAAATGGGTTTCAAGTGATGCTGCAAAAAAAATCAAAAAAGCACTTTAATTAAAAATATTATCAAACCCGCTTCGGCGGGTTTGATTTAATGAAAATTATGGACTTCTTTAATAAAATTCCTGTAATGGATAGAACGGCTCTTAGAGAGCTTAAAAAAGGAATTGATTCTAGTTTCAAAGAATTTTCTAGAGCGTATGGTGATGGTATTGAAGGTTTTTTTGATCCACTTTTACATTTTTTAATTTGGTTAGAAAAATTATTAGTAAATAGTCCTTGGCCTTTAGTAATCGGTGTATTTGCTTTATTAGCTTGGATTGGATCAAGAAGTGTTAAACTTGTTATTGGTACAATGGTTTGTTTCTTGGTAATTGGCTACTTCGGAATGTGGAAAAATTGTATGGCTACAGTTGCTATAATTTCTGTTTCTACATTAGTTTGCATTGTTGTGGGAATTCCAATTGGAGTGTTAATGTCAAAATCAGCAAGAGCAGAAAAAGCAATTTTACCTGTTTTAGATATGATGCAAACTATTCCAAGCTTTGTATATTTAATTCCAATCATTATGCTTCTTGGTATTGGTAAAGTGCCTGGTTTGCTTGCTGTATGTATTTATGCTCTCCCCCCTATTGTAAGATTAACAAATCTAGGGATTAGAGAAGTTGATAAAGAAACTTTAGAAGCCAGCGAAGCTTTTGGGGCAACACCAATGCAAAAATTAAGATCTGTTCAAATCCCACTTTCTCTACCAACTATTTTTGCTGGGATTAACCAAACGATTATGATGGCTTTAGCAATGGTAGTAATTGCTTCAATGATAGGTGTAAAAGGCTTAGGAGTCCCTATTTTGCAAGCTATTTCTAACCAATATTTAGCTCTTGGAATGATGAATGGTTTAGCAATCGTAGCCTTAGCAATTATCTTTGATAGAGTAACTCAGCAGTACGGACAGCGAATTCAAAAGCACAGAGGTCAGTTAAAAAAGTAAATTAGTCTCAATCGAATTTTCTAGACTCATATTTCAAAATAAATAAAGATCTTCCTTATGAATTTTTCATTGGAAATAGGCCCTAAAACGGATGTTGATACAGTTCCAGCATTGTCTGATATTTATATAACAATGCTACCTGGGGGTGATTATAGAGAAACTGCTGATAAAGCAGCAGAGCTTGTAAAAAAAGGATTTAACCCCGTACCTCATTTTCCTGCTAGATCAATGCATGATGAAAAAGAACTTAAAGATTATGTTTCTAGATGCAAAGATGGAGGTGTAAAGCAGGCCTTAATTATTGGAGGCGGGAGAGAACCGGCAGGTAAATTTGATAGTTCCTTTCAACTTTTAGAGACAGGTTATTTTGAAAAAATGAAAATAGGAATTGCTGGACACCCGGAGGGGAGTCCTGATATATCCGACTCAGATTTAGAAAAAGCTATGATAGATAAAAAGCCTTACGCTGATTATATTGTAACACAATGGTTACTTGATCCTCAGCCTATTATAGATTTTATTTCTAAGCAAAGCGTACCAGTGCATGTGGGAATTACTGGGCCATTAAAAATATCTAGCTTAATTAAATTTGCTAATATTGTGGGGGCAAAAAATTCCTTAAACTTTCTTAAATCTAATTTTAGTAAGGCATTGGATTTATTGAAACCTAAAGACCCTAATGATTTAATTGGGAAAGTTAAATCGCATACTGATAACTTCCACATTTATACATTCGGCGGCTTGAAGGAAACTAACAAGTGGTTGAAGGAGAATAGTTATGTCTAAAGAATTTGACTATACTAAAGTACAACATGTTACTTCTGTTGATCAATCTGATAGAGAAGTACCATACAATTTAAGACAAAGTGGGCCAACTAAAGTTGAGTTATTAATTTCAACAAGGGTGAGAAAATCACCTTATTGGCATTTATCAATGCAGGCAGGTTGTTGGAGAGCAACTGTATACAATCGTATTTATCACCCAAGAGGTTATGTAAAACCTGAAGATGGTGGAGCAATGGTTGAATATGATGCAATCGTAAACCATGTAACAATGTGGAATGTAGCTGTTGAAAGACAAATAAGAGTTAAAGGTCCGGATGCAGAAAAATTTACTGATTACGTTATAACAAGAGATGCAACAAAAATTTCTCCTATGAGAGCAAGATATGTAATCTTATGTAATGCTTATGGAGGAGTTTTAAATGATCCTATTCTTTTAAGAATTTCAAAAGATGAATTTTGGTTTTCATTGTCAGACTCTGATATTGGAATGTATTTACAAGGTGTAAATGCGGATGGAAGATTTAACTGTACAATTGAAGAAATTGATGCATGTCCAGTACAAATTCAAGGTCCTAAATCAAAAGCTTTAATGAAAGATCTTTGTGGAGACCAAGTTGATTTTGATAATATGCCTTTCTATGGATTAGCAGAAGCAACAATTGGTGGAAGAAGTTGTGTAATTTCTCAATCTGGTTTTTCAGGAGAAGCTGGTTATGAGATATATTTAAGAAATGCAACTTTATATGCTGAAGATATGTGGAATGCAGTATTGGATGCAGGAAAAAAACATAACTTAATGGTTATTGCGCCTGCACACCATAGAAGAATACAAGCTGGTATTCTTTCTTGGGGGCAAGACATGGATCAACAACATAATCCATTTCAATGTAATTTAGGTTATCAAGTTTCATTATCTGGTAAGGGTGAATGGAATAAAAAAGCTGACTATGTTGGTAAAGCTGCTTTAGAGAAAATGAAAGCAGACATAAAAGCTGGTCAAAAACCATACAAACTTCAATTAGTTGGGATGGAATTGGGTGGTAAGCCTATTGACGATTATGCGCCAGACTTTTGGTTAGTATCACCAGAAGGGGGTGGAGATCCAGTCGGATTTATTACATCACCATGGTGGCATCCAGAAAAGAAAACTAATATTGCTATGGGTTATGTTCCATTTGATGGAACTTTAAATCCTAATGGATTTCCAAAAGGAAAAGTTGGAACTAAGTTTAAAGTTCATCTTCCTGAAAAATACTCAGACACTCCAGGAACAGCTGTAGATGCTGTAGTTGTGGATATTCCATTCAAAGAGTCTTTCAACGCAAATACAAGAGAAGTTGTAAAAGGCTAAAATTTACTATGGGGGAGCTAATTTCAGCTCCCCTTTTCAATTCTAATGACCAAAAGTTTTTTAATAGCAGTTTGCATTATCATTGCTATTGCTTTAATAATATTTCCATTAATTGTTTCTTATAAGGCTCAAAAAAATAAAAATAAAAAAAATTAATGTTTGCTGAATTTTTAAATATAATTTTTAAGTCAATAAAATTAGACAAAACTCTTTACTCAGATAATAAAAATTTTGGAGAAGCATCAATATACTTTGCTGGGATTATAATGATCCTAGATGGTATCGCTGGCGCAGTAGCAGCTAATACCATTATTAAAACAGCTATTGCAATGTCTGGTCTAACTGCAATAGTTACTTGGCTAATATGGGCGATATTTATTTTTGTAATTGGAGTTAAATTATTTCCTGATAAACAAACCAAAGTTTCATTCAAAAAAGTTTTAACAGCTGTTGGATTTGCGCATGCCCCTGGTTTATTAAGATTTTTTGCGGTCACACCAGATTTAATGATACCAATAATTTTTCTTACTCAGTTCTGGATTTTTGCAGGTTTAATAATTTCAACTAAACAAATATTGAGTTTAAAATCTAATTTTAAATCTTTTGGGATTGTACTTTTATCCTTTTTAATTATTGCATTTTTATCTATCTCATTTGTGATGAGTAGAATGAATATGCTTCCAGTAAGTCAAATCAGTTAAAGCGGAAAAATAGTCTTAGATACTCTACAAGATTTACATAATTTAAACCCAGTAAGAATTAAATTTTGAGTGACACTTTCGTCTTCCTCTTTGCATTCATCACAAATATTGTTTAATTCTTCAGTATCTACCTTTAGATTTTTTTCATCTATTTTATCAATCATTATCTGTCAAACCAGCACCTGCAGCACCCTCTTTTAAACTGTCACTCTCTTCAACAAAAGTTTCTTCGGATAACTTATATAAATTATTCCATTCATCGTTTGTAAAGTTATCTTCATTTTCTAGTAGATTGACCTCAATTATATTCGCTATCTTTGGAAATTCTTGATCAATAAAATTTGAACTAATATTTACATTTAAATTTAGTAACATTTTTTTTTCATCTATTTTTACATAAATTTTTTTTCCAACAATCTCTGATGAACGACTTATAAAGGAAATAAAAATAATTGGATAAGCAACATTTTTAAACTCAATTTTCTTTAAATTTTCTAAAACATTTATTTGATCTAAAAAACTAACGCCTAAAGCAATTGGACAGTAAGGGTTATTTATTGAAGAATTGTTTTCACTAATTAAATTTAAATTTTCAAATTTACTTTTGTTTTTTTCATTAAAATAGTCATTAAGGTGCTTAATACCCGGTAAACTAAATAGCTCTAACAACCTTATACTTTTTCCTGTTTCCTCAGAAACTCCCCAAGAATATCCTGCTGCCTTTGAAGCTCTTTTAACAGTAGTTTCAATTTCACTCAGTGATTTCATTATTAAATATTGGTTTTATATACCCATTGCTCGTCATAACTTTTTAACTCATTTGGAAGTGGCGCACCTTGGAACATGCAAATTCTTAACCATTTGTCAGATCGTGGATCAAATTTCAATGCCCCAAAAAAAGATAATTTTAGTCTTAGCATATCAATTGGCATTAAATCTTTACCAATTGTATTATCTTGTATTTCTGAATAAGGAAATTTTTCTACAATGAACGCTCTTCTTACAACATGTCTTAACTCAGAATTTGATGTTAAAAACTCAGCAATAGTTAAACTATTTTTTGAGACTAATAATTTGTCATAAAGTTTTTTTATATCTCTTGCTATTGCTAAAGGCTGTTCTAACTCTGATCCATGCTCCTCAAAACGATCAGCTAATCTAGGTTCCTCTTTATTTTTTGAAATGAACCAAAAGTTTTTATTATTTTCTTTTTCTTCAAAATTAATATCTAAAATGTTTGGATACTTTGCTTCAATGATATTACGCAATTCTTCAATTTTTCTATGAGTTGGAATATTAAAATATTTTTCTTCATCTGAACTCATTTCTTTTATTAAAGGATTTACAATATTATTATAAGGTTCCATCATTATTGAAACAATGTATTCAATGCATTCCTCACAAGTATTATCCTCCAACCATTGATATATTTTGTTGAAAGGATATTCGATTTCAAAATTAAAATCTTTGTTTATAAAGTTTAAAAATTTTTTAACATCTTTTAACAATGATGTGATTTTTGTTTGCTGATATTCACTATCAGTATTCCAGCTTGTAATATTTTTTAGAGATTTTTTTACACAATCTATAAACAAATCACTATCCTGACTTTCTACATCTTTGATTTCTCTAATTTTCTTAAGTGCTTTTTCTCTACTTAAAATCCAATTATTTAATAGAGTTGGGTGATTGACTATAAATGGAGCCATGCCCAAGCCTGTGGAATTACCTATTCCCAAGTTTTTACAAATATTATCATCTAGTTTAACTGCTATTTTTGGATTTTTATAATAAGCAACATGGTTAACTTGATCAAAAGTAAATTGTCTTACCAAATATACCAACATCATTTCTAATCTGAATGGACCATTAATTTCTTCACGATTTTTAATTCTAAATCGATCTGCAAGACCAAATTTGCCTGAGCCATATACTGCTGTAGTCCTATATAAATAGCCTACTTTTGATAATAGGTTTAAATCTGGCTGCTTACCTTTGCTCAAACTTTCAACTACATGATTATAAATTCTTACCGATTTGTTTGCTCTCGATAAAGTTAATTCTTTATAAGAAAGTCTACCAACTTCTTGTTTTGGAACTTCATTTTTTAATCTTTCAATGTCTTTTTTTGTAGGAACTCCATCATGTAATGTAAAAGCTGCATCCCATTTTGTTGCAATAACTCTGTCTGATCTTTCTTCATCTTTGATTTCATTTGCAAAACAAATTAAAGAATATACTCTTTTATTTTTTTTAAATGAATAAACAGCTTCTCCAAAACCATTTTCATTTAAATTAAATAAATCTCTTTTATACTCCCACTCTTTAAATTCATTAAGAAAACTTCTTAAAAAAGATAATTTTGATTGATGAAAAGATCCTAGCCTTGATAATTTCATTATCTTATTCGGGTCTCTTAATTCAACTTTCATAATTAAATAGTTTTATAAAAATTGTACCAGTTATTTCCAAGTATTCCATGTGTCTCGGTATCTGAAAAACCTGCTTTTTTTAAACCTTTTTCAATATTTAAGAACCCTCTTGCATCAAGAAACCAGTCAGGTTGTTTAGGAAAACCTGGTTTATTTTTCGAACCTTCACCATAATTTTTACTTTTAGACCAAGAACCATTTCTCATCCATTCAACAACAGTATCTGGATGATCTAAACAAAGATCTGATCCTATTCCTATTTTTTTTACATCCATTATTTCAGCTGTTTTTGCGACCATTTCACAAAAACTATCTAGAGTACAATTTGTGTTATCTTTTAAGTGATGAGGGTATAATGATAAACCCAACATACCGCCACTATCACTCAAAGTTTTTAATAAATCTGAGGATTTGTTTCTTTTAGCTGGATGCCAAAAAGATGGGTTAGCATGAGTAATTGCAATTGGTTTTTCACTGAATTCAATTGCATCTAGAGTACTTTTTTCTGCAGAATGTGACATGTCTACCACGAGGCCAACTCTATTCATTTCTCTTATAACCTCACGTCCAAAATTTGTAACTCCGCTATCTACTTTTTCATAACAACCTGTTGCTAGCAAAGACTGGTTATTATAAGTAAGTTGCATAAATCTGCATCCTAATTGATGAACCTTTTCAACAAGATTTATGTCATCTTCAATTGGTGAACAGTTTTGAAAACCAAAAAATATTGCAGTTTTGTTTTCTTTATTAGCTTTATCAATATCTTGGAAATTCTTACCAAGAAAAATTAGATCAGAATTTTCATGAAATAATTTTTCCCATTTTTTAATTTCAAGCTGTAATTCATCAAAATCTTCATGGTAGACAATGGTAACATGGACAGCATCTAATCCGGCAGATCTATTGATCTCAAAGATTTTCCTAGACCAATTGCAATATTGAAGATTATCGATTTTATAATTCATAGTATGCTTAACTCTAATCAATATGTATTTTAAATACTATTAATTTTATTGAAATTTTAATTTAATTTTGAAATAAACATATTGATCACTTTTCATGAAAAAAAATAGTAAATTAAAAGTTTCAATCATAATGGGAAGTCAATCTGACTATAAAGTAATGAAACTAGCCAAAAAAACCCTAAAAAAAATTGGAGTTTCATTTGAAACAAAAATTATATCTGCTCACAGAACACCACAAAGAATGTATGAATATGCTGCAAAAGTTGAGCAAAATAATATAGGAGTAATTATTGCGGGTGCTGGAGGATCTGCTCATCTTCCAGGTATGGTATCAGCACTTACACATGTGCCAGTACTTGGTGTTCCTGTTGAAAGTAAAAAACTTAAAGGTTTGGATAGTTTGTTATCAATTGTACAAATGCCTAAAGGAATTCCTGTAGGAACGCTTGCTATAGGAGAGGACGGCGCTATTAATGCTGCTTTACTAGCTGCAGCAATAATTGCTAATAATAATTCAAATGTTCGAAAAAAGCTTAAAAATTTTAGAACATCACAAACTAAATCTGTAAAGAAATCTCCAAAATAAAATGTCAGAAATTACTCTTGGTATCATTGGGGGTGGTCAACTTGGAAGTATGCTTGCAATAGCAGCAAAAAAATTAAATGTTAAAACAGTTATTTTTTGTGATGAAATAGATGCACCAGCACAAAATTTTTGCAATCAATTTATTAATGGAAATTATGATAATAAAGAAAAGATATCAGAATTTATAAATCAAGTTGATTTTGTCACTTATGAATTTGAAAATATTCCATATGAAACATTAAATGAAATAAACAAATTTAAAACTGTTTTACCAAAACCCTCCGTTAATAGATTAATTCAACATCGATTAGCTGAAAAAGATTTTGTTAATAAATTAAATATTAGAACAACCAGATATGTTTCAATCGAAAAAAAATCTGACATAGATGCTTTAGAAGATTTTTTGCCAGGAATATTAAAAACAACAACACTTGGCTATGATGGCAAAGGTCAATATCCAATTAAATCAGCTATTGAACTTAATTCATTGAATATTGATTTTTCAAAAGGATATATTCTTGAAAAACTTGTGAAATTAAAAAAAGAGATTTCAATTATAATCACAAGATTTAGTAATAATAAATATGAAATTTATGAACCAATAGAAAACACTCACGAAGATCAAATTTTAAAATATTCAAAAATACCTGCTGAAATTAATGAAAAAATTTTTAATCAATCTAAAGATTGGGCAATGCTAATAGCTGAAGAACTTAAATATGTTGGAACTTTGTGTGTAGAATTTTTTATTGATAGAAATGATAATCTTTATGTTAATGAGATTGCTCCAAGAGTACATAATTCAGGACATTTAACAATAAATGCTTTTAATGTGAGTCAATTTGAAAATCATATTAGAGCTGTATGTGGTTTAGAACAAGTCCCTTTAAAAAAAATATCTAATGCTAAAATGATGAATTTGCTTGGTGATCAAATTACTCATTATAGAAACATTCAAAAGTTTAATGATAACGAATTTTTCTTTGATTATTTAAAAAAAGATATAAAAGAAAAAAGAAAAATGGGTCATATCACAACTTTGATATAAATGTTAAAATCAATAGAAGGTAATTTTGATAATCCAGAAGTTAATGAGCTTCTAACTAAACATTTTATTGAGCTTAGAGCCGCTTCACCGGAGGGAAGTGCTCATGTACTTGATATTCCTGGTTTAAAAGTGCCATCAATTAAATTCTGGAGCTTGTGGGATGATCAAAAACTGATCGGTTGTGGTGCTTTAAAATTTTTGGATAAAGAACATGGGGAATTTAAATCGATAAGAATTCACGACAATTTTAGAAAGCAAGGTCAAGGGATTAATGTAATCAATCATTTAATTAATGAAGCTAAAAAGCTTAAAATAAAAAGATTAAGTATCGAAACAGGAGCAGGTGATTTTTTTATACCAGCAAGAAAACTTTTCAAAAAAACTGGTTTTACAGTATGCGAGCCTTTTGCACACTATAAAGAAGACATCAATTCTGTTTATTTAACTAAGCTTATTGATGATAGATAAAAATTATTTTTTAATTGTTGATCTATTTTGTTGACAAAACCCAATAAAATCTAAAGAAAGCCAATATTACTTAATTATAAGTAATAATTAAACATAACAAAAAGTAAGAAGATAAATATGAGTCTACAAGGTAAAGTAAAATGGTTCAATCCAACCAAAGGTTTTGGTTTTATTGAAAGAGAAGATAAAGAAAAAGATGTGTTTGTACATGTTTCAGCAGTAAGAGATGCTGGTATGAACGGTTTAGATGAGGGTCAAGCTTTGACTTTCGATGTTGAAGATGGTCCTAAAGGTCCTTCAGCAGTTAACTTGAAAACTGCATAATTTCACACTTCCTATTGGCTGAAAAATTTATTTTACTTCAAAAAATTTATTATTCAGCCAATACCTTATCTAATATCAATCTTTAAACACAATTATTAATTATAGATTTAAAATAAAAAATTAATAAATTAATCAAAATTATGATCGGAATTTTAGGTGGAATGGGAACTCAAGCAGGTCTTGATTTTTGCAACAAACTTGCGGTTTTAAATAGAGGAAAAATAGATCAAGAGTATCCATTATTTTTACTTTATAACAAATCAAATATTCCTGGCAGACCTGAATCTATTGGCTCTCAAACTAAAAATCTTTCAAACAAATCTACAAATAAAAAAAGTAAAGCAAAATATAATAAAGTTTTAAAGAGTTTGCTCAAAGGCTGTAAACTTCTGGAAAAGAATAAATGTAAATTTATAGTTATACCTTGTAATACAGCTCATTATTGGTTCGATGATTTGCAGAATAAAATTAATATTCCAATAATCAATATGCCAAAAGAAGTTTATAAATTTACAAAAAAAAAATGTAAGAGAAACTCCAAAGTTGGTCTCTTAGCAACTGAGGGTACTCTTAAAACTGGAGTTTATAAAAAATTTTTTGAAAAAGATTATCAATTAATAGAGCCATCTCAAAAAATACAAAAATTGTCAGTTAACAAAGCAATTAAATTAGTTAAAATGGGTAATGTAAAGGCTGCAGCAAAAGCAATTAAACCTGCAATTGATTCCTTAATTAAAATGAAATGTAAAAAAATTATTTTAGGTTGCACAGAGCTCCCTATTGCAATTTTTGCATTTAAATCATTTAAAAATGTTAAATCCTCTAAAGTTTTCTTAGATCCCAACTTAATTTTAGCTCATTCGGCTATGGTTAAACATAAAAATTAGCTTATGTCTAACAAGACTGAAAAGCCATATGTGTTGAGAGCTGCTGAATTTGTTTATTCAAATATACTAGAAATTAAAAAACATAATCCTGAAATCAATAATATACAGGCATTTGAAATTTTTATGACTACTAAAGAATATGATATTTTAAGTTCAGGAGAATTTCATGATAAATGGTTTTTAGAGCTTAAGAATAATAAATATATTGACCAAATAACTAAAAAAAAAATCAATGAAGAAACTCTAAGACTTTTAGAGCTTCAAAAAGACTCGATGGTTAAATTTTTAATGAAAATACCTAAACTTTATTATACTAAAAGTCATTTTCCACTAGAAATTTCACAAAGAGCTTTTGATCACTTGTGGAGAGTTTGTGAAAGCTATGAAATGTGGTGCAAAGAAACTAAACAAGAAAAACTGATTTATCTAAATATTATTGAGTAGTATTATTTAAATCAAGTATTGATCTAGTAACCTCAATTCTTTTTTTAAGTAATTTTTGCAAATTTTGATTATTCAGTTTTTGTCTTGTCAATTTAATTCTTGTTTCAACTAATTGTCTAAAGTCCTCATCAAACGAATTTATTTTTATTTTTACATCTTTTTCTTCTACTAACGTTTCTTTAATTAAAGTTAAAGAATTTTTACCAGTTTCTTTTTCTATACGTTGATTAACTATGTATTGCGCACTGGCTTTATAGATATTACCTGAAGTAAGAGCTGTAACACCTGGACCAACAAATGAAAGAATAGGTACAAAGCCTGTCAAAAAGAAAAAAGACAATATAATTGTTAAAATTCTAAATAACCTAAAATTCATAGCTAAACATTAAGTGATTTGGCATTTCGTTTCTACATCTAATTTGTTCATTATAGGTACTGATTTGTTTGATTTTATTTAATTTATTTGTTTATTAAACATGATGATTAAAATATTCCCATTTATATTTATACTTCTATGGTCTTCTGCTTTCATAACAACCAAACCTATTATAGATAATAGTGATCCATTTGCTGCTCTAGCTTTTAGATTTGCCTTGGTTGCTTTAGGTTTTTTTTTATTTTCTATTTATTCAAAACAAAAAATTCTAGTAAGCAAAAGAAACTTTTTTGAGTCTTTTTTTAGTGGTGTCTTATTTCATGGTTTTTATCTTGGTGGTGTCTTTTACTCAATTTCAATAGGTATGCCTACAGCAATTGCAGCATTAATTGTAACTCTTCAACCAGTTCTCACAAATGCATTAAGTGGTCCCATCTTAAATGAAAAAGTATCTACAAAACAATGGATTGGTGTTCTATTAGGATTTACTGGTGCAGGACTTGTATTAGGTTTTGATATTGGTTCAAAAATACCAGCAGCAGGATTGATCTCAACAATAATTGCTTTATTAGCAATTACATTTTCAACTTTATGGCAAAAAAAATTAAGTAACAACTTACCATTGTCTGTAAGTAATATGAATCAAGCTATTGGTGGGTGTTTTTTTCATTTATTAATAATTATTTTGTTTGTTGATCCATATATTGAATTCTCACAAACTTTTATTATTGCAATGAGCCATCAAATATTTTTAGTATCGTTTGGAGCATTTACTATATTAATGTTTTTAATTAAAAATAATTCAGCAAGCAAAACTGTTTCTATATTTTTTTTAATTCCAGCAACGTCTGCTTTTATGGCATGGCTTTTCTTAAATGAAAGTTTAACTAGCTTAGATTTAATTGGATTTCTAATTACCTCTATAGGTGTTTATATTGCAACAAGAGATTGAAAATTTAAGTTTATTTAGTTTCAAAACCAAACTCTAGAGATGCATCTGTTATAGAGTGATATAAAGACTCTCCAAAGCTTCTTAGCGCAAATATCCTTACTTTATTTGGATCATCACTCAACCTATCTACAGTAAAAGCTATTCCATTATAAGTTGAGTTAATTGAACTGTTTTTATCTAATTTATTAAAATTAAAAGGACATCCTTTTTTCAAAACTTCTATCGTATCATTTCCTTCAATTTCAATAATAGCTCTAGAATGAGATAAATCTGTTACAGCAAAATCTGTATCTTTAAATTTATCTACTACATTTTTAATTAAATCTTTTTTTGTTGAAACGAAAAGCCAGTTTTTTGGTCCATTCCACATAATCCTTGTATTATCATTAAATACTACGGCCAAAGGTTCATTTTTTAATTTTAAACCATCAATATCAATACCCTCAAATGAAACTGAAGAATTTTTGTACTGAACTATTTGAACAATTAATAAATTTTTGATTTCAGATATTTTAAGTATATCATTTTCATTTTTACCCTCATAATCTCCGAATTGACCTTTTGTATGAACATTTGATAAAGCTGAAATTAATGTCATGATCTAACCCTTTCACCTTTCGGGTCTACATAATGTGATGAAACTATCTCAACTGGTATTACTTTGTTTTTAAGTGGCGACATTGCAAAAAGCTTTTGACCGATCATATTTTTTCCATCTTTCAAAATTGCCAAAGAAAAAGGATTATCATATTCAACACTCCAACAAGATGCAGAAATATGACCTAATTTTGGGTTTGGTAACGGTGCTTTATCATCTTTAACTAAGTGAGAGCCTTCAGGTATGCTTGTTTGTTTATCTAATGGAACTACGCCCACTATTCTTTGTCTATCCTCAGCTATAAATGCAGATCTTTGTAATGATCTTTTTCCAATAAAATCTTTCTTTTTACTAACTAGACCTTCTAAGGCGTTGTCGAATGGAATAGTTCTACCATCAAGTTCTGATCCAGCAACATGTCCCATTTCAATTCTAAGAGTCGATAATGCTTCTGTTCCATATGGTTGAATTTTAAATTCTTCACCAATTTCCATTATTTTTTCCCACATAAAATTTCCATAATCAGACTCAACATTTACTTCATAAGCAAGCTCACCTGAAAACGAAATTCTAAATATTCTTGCTTTAACACCAAATAAATCTCCCTCCATGTAGCCCATAAAAGGTAAGCCTTCATTTGATACATCAGAATTTGGAAATAATTTTTGCAATAAATCTCTAGATTTAGGTCCAGCAATAGCTGCTCCAGCCCACTGTTCTGTAGTTGAAACTACGTTAACATTTAATTCAGGCCAAACTAGTTGCAAATAATATTCTAAATGAGAAAGAACGTTTGCCGCCTGAGCTGTAGTAGTGGTCATATGATAATGATTTTCTGAAATTCTTGTAGTTGTTCCGTCATCCATAACAATTCCATCTTCTCTTAACATTACACCGTATCTAGCTTTACCAACTGGTAGCTTCAACCATGCATTTGTATAAACCCTATTCAATAACTCTGCTGCATCTGGTCCTTTAATATCTATTTTTCCTAAAGTTGTTACGTCACAAACTCCTACATTTGTTCTCACATTTTTTGCTTCTCTTTTTGATCCCTCAAATAAATTTTCATTTCCTCTTTTATAATATCTTGGTCTTAACCAAACCCCTGCATCAACAAAAACTGCATTATTTTTTTCATGCCATGAATGCATTGGAGATTTTCTTGTTGGTTTTGAATGTTTTCCAACCTCTCTTCCTACTATTGCTCCAATAGAAACTGGAGTATATGGAGGTCTAAAAGTTGTATGACCTACTGCAGGGACAACTTTATTTTCAATTTCGGATACTAATTGTAATCCATTTAAATTACTTGTTTTTCCTTGGTCTGTTGCCATTCCTAGAGTGGTATATCTTTTAACGTGTTCAATTGATCGATACCCTTCTCTTAAAGCTATTTCTACATCAGATACCGCAACATCGTTTTGAAAATCTAAAAATCTTTTATAATTTTTACCTTTTGGCAATGGAACACACCAAAACTTATCATGCTGAGAAGATTTCTTTTCAACAACATTTGGAATAGCTACCTTATTATCATTTTCAGTAATTTTTTTTGATAATTCACTTCCTGCTGTAAATGAAGTTTTTAAAGTTTCCTCTAGTGAAAATACTCCATTAGCTGCACCTAAAGTGATTTCATTTTGTTTTGATTGTCCTGGAACAAATGCATCAATTTCCTCTTTAAACTTTGTTTTATTTCCTGATTGTGAAGCTAAATGAATAGTTGGTGTCCAAAAACCTGAAACACAAATACAATCACATTGAATATTTTCTATTTTACCAAGTTGTTTTTTATCTTCAGAAATACTTGCAATATCTGCAGATTTTACTTTTTTGTATCCTTGTGCTGCAACCACAACATATGAATTTTTAATGTTAATTCCTAAATTTTTTGCTTCATCAATTATTTCTGACTCAGGATTTTTTCTTGAATCTAAAACAACTGGATCTACTCCGTGTTTTTTAAATTCAATTGCTGTTTCATATCCACTGTCATTATTTGTAAACACCAGTGGTTTTCTTCCAACTAAAACACCATATACTTTTAGATATTCTTTAGCGGCTGAAGAGAGCATAACTCCTGGTGTATCATTATTTCCAAAAACTATCGGTCTTTCAATTGATCCAGAGGAAATCAAAACTTCTTTTGCACGAATGTACCATAACCTTTTGTTAGGGTGATATTTTTTAGTTGATGGCAAATGATCACTAACTTTTTCTGACATCACAAGCATGTTGTGATCATAGTATCCAAAAATTTGAGATCTATTTTTTACAACAACATTTGGCATTGTTTTTAGTTCTGCAATTATTCCCTCGGCCCAATCTTTTCCTGATTGATTTCCAATATTGACATCACTAGTTAATAAAGATCCACCAAATCTTGGTTTATCTTCAGCTAAAATTACTTTAGCTCCATTTTTTGCTGCAGCATACGCACCTGCTAATCCCGAAGGTCCTGAACCTGCAATTAATAAATCGCAATATTCGTATTTATGTTCATACCTTTCTTTGTCATGTTTAGTTGAAGCTACACCTAAACCAGCTGCTTTTCTTATAAAAGGCTCATAAATTCGATACCAAAAACTTTTTGGCCACATAAAAGTTTTGTAATAAAAACCTGCTGGTAAAAAAATTTTTAAAAAATTATTAATTGCACCTATGTCAAAATTAACACTTGGCCAACAATTAACACTTTTAGCTTCTAAACCGTCAAACAACTCCTGTTCTGTAGCTTTTATATTTGGCTCTGTTTCACCATTTCTATAAAGTTGAACAACTGCATAAGGTTCATCTACACCTGCTCCAAAGAAACCTCTGGGTCTGTGATATTTAAAACTTCTTCCTACTAAATGAACTCCATTTGCTAATAAAGCTGAAGCTAATGTGTCACCTTCATAACCAAAGTAAGTTTTTCCATTAAATTTAAAAGATAATTTTTTATCTCTATTTATTAACCCGCCATTTTCAATTCTAAAAGCTTGAGTCATTAAGCAACTTCCTCATCAGCTTTGAAGGTTCTGAAAATTTCATGAGTTGCGGTATCTCTCTCAACCTTTATCCATTGTCTACATCCAGAAATATGTTGCCATAGCTCTAAATGCTTTCCTCTTAAACTTTTTCTATTGTAAACAAAATTATCCCATTCTTGATCAGAAACTTCTTTATTAAGTTCTGGTCTTTTAACACTTGCATCGCCACCATATGAAAATTCATTTTGAGATCTCATTCCACAGTGTGGGCAATTTATGTAAAGCATTTACGATATCCAGGTTTTTGTTCCAAGTCCCTTTTCATCAATAAGATGGCCAGTATTAAATCTATTTAAGCTATAGCCAGCATTTAATTCATGCACTCTATCTTGAGCAATAGTATGAGCAAATGTCCAACCCGATGCAGGTGTAGCTTTAAATCCTCCATAGCACCATCCACAATTCAAATACAAACCATCAATGTGTGTTTTATCGATAATAGGTGAACCATCCATTGACATATCCATAATACCACCCCACGTTCTAAGCATTTTTAATTTACTCAAAAATGGCATCATGGCTATACCTTCAGTTAATACATGTTGCAATGTTGGTAAGTTTCCTCTTTGAGCATAACTATTATAACCATCAAGATCACCGCCCATTACCATCTCACCTTTGTCAGATTGACTTACATAAAAGTGTCCTGCACCAAACGTAACTACATTATCTAAAACTGGTTTAACTGGCTCAGAAACACATGCTTGAAGTAAATGAGTTTCAATTGGTAATGTCATATTTAATTTTTCTGCTAAAATATTTGTGCTACCCGCAACGCAAATACCAACTTTTTTTGCTTTGATATTTCCTCGTGAAGTTCTTATTCCCTTTATTTTTCCAGCGGAAACATCGAAACCTATCACCTCACAATTTTGAATTATATCTACCCCCATGGAGTCTGCCTGACGTGCATAACCCCATGCAACAGCATCATGTCTTGCTGTGCCTGCACTTGGTTGCATCAAGCCACCAAAAATTGGAAATCTTACATTTTCAGAAAAATCAGCCATTGGAATAATTTCTTTAACTTGCTCTCTATTTAAAAGAACAGCATCTATTCCATTTAATCTCATAGAATTTCCTCTTCTCGCGTATGCATTCATTTGTGCATCAGAATGCGCAAGATTAATTATTCCTCTTGGAGAAAACATTACATTGTAATTCAGATCCTGACTCATCTTTCTCCATAAATCCATTCCAAACTCACTGAACAAACCATTTTCGTCATGCATGTAATTGGATCTAATAATTGTAGTATTACGCCCTACGTTTCCACCACCGATCCATCCTTTTTCTATAATTGCAACATTTGTAATATTATGTTCTTTAGCAAGATAATAAGCTGTAGCTAAACCATGGCCTCCACCACCTATAATTACAACATCATATTCCTCTTTAGGTGTTGGATCTTTCCAAGCCAAATCCCAATTTTCATGGTTTGAAAAAGCGTTTTTAACAAGGTTAAATATAGAATATTTTTGCATCAACTAATTTTATAACAATCAATTTAAATAGTGCTTATTTTTTTTATATATATTTTTTAGAAGTTTCCAAATATCTCAAAAAAGGATAAGAAGTCACAGATAAAAAAGTTTTAATTTATTTGATTATTTATGGCCGAAGTAAAATCTGACATTCAAATAGCTCGAGAAGCTAAGATGCAACCAATAAAAGATATTCTTTCTAAAGTTGGAGTACCAGATGAAAATTTTGCTTTTAGTCCAATGGGTAGACACATAGCCAAAATTAATTTGGAATATTTAAGTACTCTTAAAGAGGAGAATGGCAAATTAATTTTAGTTACTGCAATTACTCCTACTCCAGCTGGTGAGGGTAAAACTACAACCTCTGTTGGTTTAAATGACGGTTTAAATAAAATTGGAAAAAAATCTATTGTTTGTCTAAGAGAACCAAGTCTTGGTCCATCATTTGGAATGAAGGGTGGAGCCGCTGGTGGTGGTTATGCCCAAGTAGTACCAATGGAACAAATCAATCTTCATTTTACAGGTGACTTTCATGCTATTACATCTGCTCATAATTTATTATCTGCATTAATTGATAATCATATCTATTGGGGCAACAAACTTAACATTGATGTTAGACGAGTCGTTTGGAGAAGGGTAATGGATATGAATGATAGATCGTTAAGATCTATTATTGTTGATCTAGGAGGAGTAGCTAATGGTTACCCAAGGCAAGATAGTTTCGATATTACAGTTGCATCTGAGCTTATGGCTATTTTTTGTTTAGCAACAGACTTAAAAGATTTAGAAAACAGAATAGGAAATATTACAATTGGTTATACTAGAGATAAGCAAGCAATTTATGCAAAAGATTTAAATGCACAAGGTCCGATGACTGTTTTGCTTAAGGAAGCAATAAGACCTAATGTAACTCAAACTCTAGAAAACAATCCTGCAATAATTCATGGTGGCCCTTTTGCAAATATTGCTCATGGATGTAATTCAGTTATTGCAACTAAAGCTGGACTTAAATTAGCTGACTACGTTGTAACAGAGGCAGGATTCGGAGCTGATTTGGGAGCTGAAAAATTTCTGGATATTAAGTGTAGAAAATCTGGTCTAAAACCAGATTGTGTTGTCATTGTTGCAACTATAAGAGCACTGAAAATGCATGGTGGAGTTGCTAAAGAAGATTTAAAAAAAGAAAATGTATCAGCACTTAAAGAAGGAATGGTAAATTTACGTAGACATATTAATAATATTAGAAAATTTGGATTACCTGTTACTGTTGCAGTTAATCATTTTATTACTGATACTGAAGATGAAATGAAAACCTTGTTAGATTTTTGTGAAACGCAAGGAGTTAAAGCCTCTAAATGTACTCATTGGTCAAATGGAAGTGAAGGAACTATTGAACTGGCTAAAAATGTTGCAGAAATTTGTGAAGATAAAAAAGATACATTTAAATTTTTATATGAGGATGATCTTCCGTTATTCAAAAAAATAGAAAAAATTGCACAAGAAATTTATAGCGCATCTGAAGTGGTAGCTGATACAAAAGTGAGACAGCAATTAAAAGATTTTGAGGAAAAGGGTTATGGCAAGCTACCTGTTTGTATTGCAAAAACACAATATAGTTTTTCAACAGATCCAAATTTAAAAGGTGCTCCCACAGGTCATGTTTTGCCTGTAAGAGAAGTAAGACTTTCTTCTGGTGCTGAATTTATAGTTGTTGTGTGTGGAGAAATTATGACAATGCCTGGACTTCCAAGAGTTCCTGCAGCCGACTCTATAAAATTAAATGACAAAGGTGAAATAGAAGGTTTATTCTAAATTTAAGTAGTTTAACCAATTCTCTAATTCTCTCATTCTGGAAACTTTATCTAATTTATTATTCTCAATTTCTATGTGTTTGATGTGATTATCTATTTCATTCTCATCTTTAAAAGCCCCTTTTTCTAAAAGTCTTTTTTTTCTGAAAATAATCAAATTGATCATTTTATTATAAGTAATCTCAGGGTGGTATTGAAGACCCCATATATTACAGTTACCAACTTTGAAATTTATTCCTTGAACGTTATTTATTGAGTTTGAGGCTAATAAAATTGAATTTTCTGGCATTGTTACGACTTCATCAAAATTAAATGCTGGTGTATTAAATTTTTGATCTTTATTTTTATAAAGTGGATGATTTAAACCAATTTCATTAATTTCTATATTTGAGGCAATCCCTCTATGAGATCCTTTTGTTGCTTTTTTTACCTCTCCTCCTGCTGCAGTCACAGCTACTTGCATGCCCCAACAAATTGCTAGAATTTTTTTAATTTTTTTCTGACACTCTTTCATAAATTCAATTTGTCTTTTTATTTCTGGAGTATTGTTATAAATATTTAAGCTACTTCCGCCCCAAATAAGGCCATCATAGCTTTCAAGTGAATCAATATTTTTGTCAATATTTTCATCTGAGGAAGGATTAATCACGTGAGTTTCTAATTTATCTGTGAAATAAGCTAAACTATCTTTAAGGCTTTCTGTATGTGTTTGAATTCCCGCCTCAGAAAAACTTTGATTTTCTTCTCGTAAGTTTCCTTCTACTATCAATATTTTTTTCATTAAAATAATTCTCCAGAAATACTTTTTATATACATTTCTTTTAGATCATTTTGACTTAATTTTTTAGGATTTCCTCCTGTAGATGGGTCTTCAAATGCCATTAAGGAAAGTTCATCTAGATCAATATTATTACAATCCATTACATCCGACAATTTGTGTGGAATATTTAAATTTTGTCTTAATTCCAAAATCCAATTTAAAAAACTATCAAAATTTTTATTTAAATTAAGATAATCACAAATCGATATTATTTTATTTTCAATTGAGTGTTTATTAAATGTCAAAACATAAGGCATAAATATTGCATTTGATAAGCCATGGTGAACATTGAATTTACCATTTACAGGGTGGCTCAATGAGTGAATTGCCCCCAGTCCCTTCTGAAATGCAGTCGAGCCCATTGAAGCAGCAGAAAGTAAATCCATTCTAGCCTTAACATCTTTTCCATTTGTGAATGCTTTAATTAATGAATTTTTAATTAGTTTCATTCCTTCTATTGCCATACCATCAGCCATTGGATGATATCCTGGTGCACAAAACGCTTCTAAATTATGTGCAAGTGCATCCATTCCGGTCGCTGCTGTTAATCTTGGAGATAAATCTAATGTAAGTAAAGGATCTAAAATCACAATCGAAGGTAACATTTTTGGGTGAAAAATAATTTTTTTTGCACCTGTTTCTTTATTTATTATCGCAGATGCTCTACCAGTTTCGGATCCTGTTCCTGCGGTGGTTGGAACTGCAATGATTTTTGAAATTTTAGAACTATCAGCTCTTGTCCAGTAATCACTAATATCTTCAAAATCCCATAACGGTCGAGATTGATTAGACATAAATGCTATAGCTTTTCCAACATCTAAACCACTTCCGCCTCCTAAAGCTATTACACCATCACAATTTGAGGTATTATAAACTTTAACGCCTTCTTCCACATTTTCTCCAATTGGATTTCCCGTAAAGTTAGAAAAAGTAGCTAAATTTTGAAAACTTTTTTTTAGTCTTAATATTATATTTTTTATTAAATCTAAGTTAATTAAATCTTTGTCTGTTACAAATAATGGATTTGAAATATTTAACTCTTTGCAGGCTAAGGATAAATCTTCAATTCTATTTTCTCCTATCCACATAGTGGTTGGATAATTCCAATTGATACCCATAACAAAATATAATTTTATTTTTTTTAAAATTGTTAGTAAGATATATTTATAAATTTATTAATGATAGGAAAAATTCTATGTCAAAAGTAGCAATCATAGGCGCTGGTCCATGTGGACTTTCAATTTTAAGAGCATTTGAGCATTTAGAAAATAAAGGAGAAAAAATTCCAGAAATAGTTTGCTTTGAAAAACAAGAAAGTTGGGGTGGTTTATGGAACTACAACTGGAGAACTGGTTCAGATCAATACGGAGATCCTGTGCCTAACAGTATGTACAGATACTTATGGTCTAATGGACCTAAAGAGTGTTTAGAATTTGCTGATTATTCTTTTGATGAACATTTTGGAAAACCAATTCCCTCTTTCCCTCCAAGAGAGGTGCTGCAAGATTATATTTTAGGAAGAGTGAGCAAAGGAAATATAAAAAGTAAGATTAAATTTAATACAAGAGTTACAAATACTGTTTATAAAAATGATAAGTTTGAAATTAGCTACCAGGACAAAGTAAATAATAAAATTTTAAATGAAACGTTTGATTATGTGGTAGTCTCGACAGGTCATTTTTCCGTACCTTTTATTCCTGAGTATGAAGGAATGAATTCTTTTCCAGGAAGAATAATGCACTCACATGATTTTAGAGATGCTGAAGAATTTAGAGGAAAAGATGTAATTGTTTTAGGGAGCAGTTATTCTGCAGAAGATGTGGCTCTACAATGTAATAAGTATGGTGCTAAAAGTGTAACAATCGGTTACAGAAATAACCCAATGGGTTTCAAATGGCCAAAAGGTATGAAAGAAGTTCATTACTTAGACAGGTTAGAAGGGAAAAAAGCCATATTTAAAGATGGAACTGAACAAAATGCTGATGTAGTTATTTTGTGTACAGGATATTTGCATCATTTCCCATTTTTAGATGAAAGCTTAAAATTAAAAACACATAACAGATTATATCCACCAAAACTTTACAAAGGAGTTGTGTGGCAAGATAATCATAAACTTTTATATTTAGGTATGCAGGATCAGTTTCACACATTTAACATGTTTGACTGTCAGGGATGGTACGCAAGAGATGTGATTATGGGTAAAATAAAAATGCCTAGTAATGATGAAATAGATAAAGACATTAATAAGTGGGTTTCAATGGAAGAAAAATTAGAAAATCCTGATCAAATGATTGATTTTCAAACGGAGTATACCAAAGAACTTCATGATATGTCCGATTATCCTAAAATTGATTTTGAATTAATTAGGAAACATTTCAAAGAATGGGAACATCATAAAGTAGAGGATATTCTAACTTATAGAAATAAATCATTTTCATCTCCTGTGACTGGATCAGTTGCACCAATTCATCATACACCTTGGGAAAAAGCGATGGATGACTCAATGAAGACTTTTTTAAATAAATAAAAATTAATAATTTATTTTAAGTTTTTTATTTTTAGTAATCGCATCCAAAAGCGCAATCATCAATGGGATCTTATTTTTATTTATTATTTTTCTTATATATGGAGCTATTTCATTCGCCAAATCAGCGCCCTCAATAGTGTCATTTTTCATAAATTTATTTTTAGCATTTTTAAAAGAAAATCCTTTACCCAAATATTCACCCATTTTACTATTTCTACCTCCAACTGCACTGACATATAAATCACCTAAACCTGCTAGACCTCTGACAGTTTCTTTTTTACCTTTAAAATGTTGAATTAAATATTCCATTTCATCAAATGATTTTCTAAATAACGCTGAAGAAGTATTATTTCCTTCACCCGATCCAATAACCATAGAATAAATATTTTTGATAGCTGAAGAAAATTCTACACCTTTAACATCAGAGGAATATTCTGTTATGTAATAATTTGTTGAAATCATATTTCCAATTTTTTTAGCAATACTTATTTTTTTATTTGCGATCACAGTATAACTTTTTATTTTTCTAGCTAATTCTTTGGCTAGACAAGGTCCTTTTAGGACTGAAATATTAAATTTCGTTTTTCCTAAATTTAATTGCTCAGACATGCTGATTATATTATTATTTTTTAACCTTAGACCTTTTGTTAAAACAAGAATTAGAGTTTTATTTTTAAGATTTTTCAGGTAATTTCTAATCATATCTATGCCTACTGAACTAACTGCAATTACTATCAAGTCCCATTTTTGATTTAAAAGTTCAGTATTAAATTTTTTAATGGAAATTTTTTTTGATAAATTAATTTTTAAAGCTGGATGAAACTTTTTTTTATTATTTATTTTTTTTAATAAATTAAGGTTATATGGTTCAGTTATAGTTACTTTTTGATTATTATCTATTAAAGGCACAGAAAAAGCTGCACCCATTGCCCCAGCTCCAATTATTAAAATTCTTTTCATAATTATTTATGCTTAATCTATACCGAGATGTTTTTTTCTTTTTCCAACCCAAGTTCTAATTAAGTTATCAAAGATTAAACCTATAAAAGCAACACAAATTCCTAAAGTTAATCCTATTCCTGCTCCATTTTTATCTGAAAGTGCTTTTAAAATGTACTGACCAAGATCTTCTGTTCCAATAAAGGCTCCAATTATCACCATAAATAATGCAAAAACTATTGTTTGATTTAAACCAAGCATCATGTGTGGAAATGCTAATGGAAACTCAATTTTCGTTAATCTTTGAAATTTATTTACACCAGACATTGTTGCAGCTTCATGTAAGCCAACAGGAACACTTCTAAGTCCTTCTATTGTATACCTAGTTGCAGGAATTGTTGCATAGACAATCACAGCAATTAAAACAGATGTATCTGTTATTCCAAAAAGCATCATTACTGGAATTAGATATACAAATGATGGAAATGTTTGAAATATATCACAAATACCTAGCATAAATGCTGCAGATTTTTTGTTTTGAAAACATAATGTTCCAACTGTAAATCCTATTAAACAAGAAATAACTACACCAAAAGTTGCCATGTATAACGTTACTAGCGCTCTATCCCACCATGGACTTAAAGCTATAAATAAAGTTAAAGCAGCAACAACTAATGCTGAACGAACTCCTCCAATTAAATATCCAGCCCCAACTGCCAGTACTAATGTAGCAACTGCAGGCATTCTTAAATATAAAGCTCTCATCGGCTGAAGCACATCTTGAATTAACCATGTATTGAATGCTTTAATATACACGAAGAAAGTATCAAAAATCCAATCAACTCCTTTATTCCAAAAATCTGCTGTTGATATTCCTTTATTATGAGGAATTTCAAACAAGTAATTAAAGCTACCTTTGAAAATAAAAGTCCCAATATATGCAAGAATTATTCCAATTACGAATGAAGCTGCAAAAAATATTACGTTTTTATTTCTTTGGAAAAATGAAAGATTACCAAAATAATCTTGTTGTTGATTTGCCCAAGCTAAAGACATTTTATCAAGAAGAATTGCAATTAAACTGATACACAACCCTGCTTCTAATGCTAATCCAATGTTTAGTTGGTTCAAAGCTAATAATAAATTAAATCCTAATCCTTTGGCACCAATGAAAGCAGATATAACTGCCATTGAAAAACAAACCATAATAACTTGGTTAACTCCAATTAAAATATCTCTTCTTGCTGTGGGAATTAGTACCTTGAACATTAATTGCCAATTGGTACACCCACTCATTCTTCCTGCTTCAATTACTTCTGGCGGTATGGCTCTTAAACCTAAAATTGTAAGTAAAATCATTGGTGGAACCGCAACAACCATTGTAATGATTACAGCAGCATGATCACCAACTCCAAATAAAACAAGGGCAGGAACTAATACAGCATATTGTGGCATAGTCTGCATCACTAGAAGAATTGGGTACAAAGCTTTTTCAACTCTTTTACTCTTATATGCTGCAATTCCTAAACTGATACCAAAAGCGAATGATAATGGAACTGCTACCAATATAAATGAAAGTGTTTGCATTGAGGGTTTCCATTGACCAAATATTGAAATATAAGTCATTGTTAAACCTGCAAACAAAGCTAATCCTTTTCCACTTAATTTATATGAAAGTATTGTTGCTCCAGCAGCAACAATAGTCCAAGGCAAACCTGGTAATTTTATCCATGGATAAGCATCGACAAAATTCCAACTTGTGAATGCAACAATAGTTTCTAAACCACCCAATAGAATCTCTCTAATTAATTCAATTAAAAAAGTCATAATCGAAGTTAAATTTCTGCTTATCTCTAATAATAATGGTCGAGTTTTAAACTCTTGAGTATCTTCATTCCAAAACTCCATTGGCATCCACTCATTCATTAAGAAGAATAAAGAGTCGTTTATCCAGATAGGTAGCCATCCTAGTAGTGGAGGCAATCTCCAAAATACATCAAAGGCATAATATCTAACTTCTTTACCTAGAAAAAAATAAACACTTTGGTTTGGATCTTTAACAAATTCTGCCTGGCCTCTTATAAATTTATAAGTTTCAGGAACATCAATAGCAAAACATAAAGCAAAAAATACAATTAACAAAAATAACCATTGAAATAATTTTGGATATTTTTTTAAGTACTCCATATTTTAATTGCCGTTTTTTCTTCCTCCAAATACTGTATCAATTATTTTTGAGGGTTTAATTGAACCTACTATTTTATTTTGTGAGTCAACTACTCCTACTAATTTTTCTTGGGTAAGTATTTTTTCTGCAACATTTTCTATAATATCATCTTTTGAAACCTTTAAATCACCCAAGTTATCTTTATTTGATGAATCCATTACATCTTCAATAACCAAAACTTTCTCTCTTGGAACTTCTTGAGTAAACTTTCTAACATATTCAGTTGCAGGATTTAATACAATGTTTGCAGGTGTATCTAATTGTTCAATTATACCATCTTTCATAATCGCTATTCGATCAGCTAACTTCAATGCCTCATCAAAATCATGAGTAATGAACATAATTGTTTTTTGTAATTTTTCCTGAAGTCTTAAAAACTCATCCTGCATTTCTTTTCTTATTAATGGGTCTAATGCAGAAAAAGGTTCGTCTAAAAACCATATATCAGGTTCTACAGCTAATGATCTTGCAATCCCCACCCTTTGTTGTTGTCCACCTGAAAGCTCTCTTGGAAAATAGTTTTCTCTTCCATCAAGTCCAACCAATTTTACCATTTCCATCGCTCTACTAATGCTCTCTTCAATCTCAATGCCTTTTATCTGCAATGGGAAAGCAATGTTTTCAACAACTGTTTTATGAGGCAGCAAAGCAAAGCTTTGAAAAACCATTCCCATTTTATTTCTTCTAAGTTCAATTAATTCTTTATTGTTTAGCTGAAGTAAATCTTGGCCCTCTATAAAAATTTTTCCACCTGTCGCATCTGTTAGTCTTGATATGCATCGAAGCAAAGTTGATTTACCTGAACCAGATAGTCCCATAACTACTAACATTTCTCCTTTTGCAACTTCAAAAGAAGCATTATTAACTCCAACTATACATCCTTTTTCTTGGAAAGTTTTTGCATCTACATTCCCATTAGATTCTTCAAGCATCTTTTTGGCATTTTCTCCAAAAATTTTATAAACCGACTCGCATTTGATTACAGTCTCAGACATAAATTGTTTTAAAGTTATATTAAATTTTATAAAATTAAAATGTTAATAATTGTTGCCTTTCCTCATTAAAAATTTTTAATAAAATAAACCCTTGTATCAATTCCAGTGCTTAAAAAACTTAAAGCTTCTCCACTTATAGTAATACTTTCATCAACACCTACATTATTTCCACTCACTGTAAAACCTGCAAAACATTTACCTTTTTGTTCATCCCATTTAACAAAAGTCTCGTCAATTTTATTTCCATTAATTGTATAAAGCTCATGTGCTCTGAAATTTAAAAAATTAGCACCCATGATTGCTCTTTGTGGAATAAGATTTGTAGCCTTACATACTTGCTCATACACCTCATCAGTCAACTTATAATGATCTGTACCATCAAAGGAAACTAGTATTCCCGAAGGTAATTTAGATATTAATTCACTAAGTTTTTTTTGCTCGGCAATTCTTTCTTCTTCTAACTTCATTCTTTTTACTAAGTCTTCACCTTGTCCGAAAATTCCATTTAAAATACTAAAAGATATAATTACTATTAGTGTAATAATTATCAAACCAATAAACTGCCTTAGAGATTCAGGTAAAGCTTTTATTTTATTAATATAATTTTCTTTTGACATTATTCTTGTAACTTGCCGTTTTTCCAAATACCTGATTTTTGTTTTCCATCTGCCCAAGTAAATGTTCCTTGGCCATTCATAAAACCTTTAGACCACTCTCCTTCATACTTAGAACCGTCAGGAAAGGTTAAAGTTCCTTGTCCGCTCCATTCACTATTTTTAAATTCTCCTTCATAGATGTAACCATTAGGCCAAGTTTCCACTCCTTGACCTTGTTTTTTTGTATTAACCCACTCTCCTTCATAAGTAGTTTTGTCGGTATAAACCCATTTACCAAAACCATTTTCACAGTTACCTTCTTTACATCCAGTACTTCTTGCTAAAACTGATGAGCAGATTAAAAAACTAAAAAATATAATAAGAGAGTATTTTTTCATTAATATATCTTACACAAAATTTCTCAAAAAAAAATCCCCCCCAACAATGTTGGGGGAGATTTTAAATTTTAATTTTTGTGCTTAATTAAGAAATGCTTTCCAAACTGACTCGTTATCAGCTAACCATTTTTTGGCAGCGTCCTCGTGAGTCATTTTGTCAACATCAACTAAAGCAGCCATTGCTCCAATCTGACTTGTAGAGAATGACATTTTTTTAAAGACTGCAGCTGCTGCAGGATGTGTTTTTGGAAAATCTTCATGCACAGCTTTTTTTAAATAACCATCAGGTGATCCACATTTTCCATCTCCACCATCTTCTGGTCTACAACCAGCTGTATAAGGAGGAAAATCTATAAAAGTGAAACCAGCACCATCAGTAAAGTTTGGTGTCCAGTTAAATATAATCGTTCCTCTTCCTTCTTTTTCAGCTGCTGCTAATTCCGCCCAAAGTGCATCAGCACTTCCAGCAAATTTCACCCACCAAAGGTCACCTAAACCAAGAGCTTCAACTCTTTGTGGGATTAAATCACCATGCCAAGTTTGTGGTCCTTCCAACATTCTTCCTTTTCCATCTGGTGAATCAGGTGTTGTAAAGTTTTTAGCACAATCTGGATTTTTTAAAGCAGTCCAGTCAGGTAGACCTGGGCATAATCCTTTATCAACAACCCAATTAGGATATCCCATATCTTCTAGAGTTCTTGCTTCATGATCACCCCAATCTAACAAACCACCTTTATCTAAAGCAGTTGTGAATGATTTACCAAAAGCAGATTCCCAAACCTCGTGAGATATAGTTACGTCTCCAATTCTGATTGACTCGTAAACTGCTTGTGAGTCAGCGTTTACATAACTTACATTGTTACCCATGCTTTCAAAAATTCCGCCAATTACATAAGCCATTACAATTTGACTTGACCAATTGTGAGTTGGTATAACTATAGGCTGACTACTGTCACCTGATTTCTTTGCCGTTTTATCGCCCCCTTGCATAAAGAAGATTGCAGCAGCTATTATCACTACAGCACCGATAATTAACGGTAAACTTTTGTTTTTCATA
Organism: uncultured Pelagibacteraceae bacterium; assembly: GCA_902592375.1. Taxonomy (GTDB): domain Bacteria; phylum Pseudomonadota; class Alphaproteobacteria; order Pelagibacterales; family Pelagibacteraceae; genus Pelagibacter. The sequence continues at coordinate 243,656 of CACJEG010000001.1, forward strand.
TTAACCCTCCAATTATTTATAAATAAAGTATGTTCCTATTTAAAGTTATAGTCAACTCGTTTTGATTATATTATTCTAAAAATAAAATTTAAAATGTTAGGAACAAGCAAAGAAATTAAATATCCTGGTTTGAATGTTTTACCACCTGGGGTTGAAAGACATATTGTTAATGGTGGTGGTCTAACAGGTATTCAACTTTTCCCTGATGATGAAATAGAAATTGTCAATAGTGAGGGTGATCAAATATGTGAGATTATTTGTTTTGATAAAGATGGAAATTCAGATCTTGGAATATTAAATCTCAAATCAAACAATGAAAAAAACTTCATAAGAAATATTCTTAGCAGCAATGATGAAACAATTTTAGCAACCAACTATCAATTAAAAAAAAGAAATTTAAAAATTTCAAATTCAAAATCATCAATTTTATTTGATCTAGACGCAGAACCTGGTGAAAAAATTAAATTAAAATCAAAAGATAAATGTTACGCATTATTTTCAGCACCTGGTGAAGATATGGATGTTACAAAACAAAATCCACCAACTGATTTAACCATATTCGTTAAAAGAGCTAAAATTGTTAATGACAAAGAATTAAATGTAATTCCCGATCCTGTTTTCGAACCTGTTTATGAAGAAAATATAAATAAAGAAACTTCAATATCTTATGAGGTTAAAGAAGGAGATTATATTCAAGTGATAAGTCCAACTGGTAGACAATGTTCAGACTTTGTGGCATTCGATACAAGAAAATTAGAAAAAGGAATTGAAAAAGGATTAGACTGGCAAACTACGAGAACATTCATGGGTAATACTTTCCCAGGACCAGGTTTGTTCTCTAAATTTTATGACACAGATCATGAGCCACTTGTTGAAGTAATAAGAGATACTGTTGGTAAACACGATACTTTTAATCTTGCATGTACTTCAAAATATTATGAAGATGCGGGGTATTTTGGTCACCCAAACTGTTCGGATAATTTAACTAAAAGTATGTCTAAATATGGTGTTCAGAAACAGAAAGGTTGGCATGCAATTAATTTATTTTTTAATACCTCTGCAGGAGGATTGAATTCTGTTATTTCTGATGAATCTTATTCAAGGCCTGGTGATTATGTAATGTTTAAGGCTTTAAAAGATTTAACAATAGGAACAACTGCATGTCCAAGTGATATAGATCCTTGTAATTCATGGAATCCTACAAATATATTTGTTAGAACTTACGATAAAAATAAAGAATTTAGAAAGTCATTTGGTTTTAGAATGAAAACAGACTCTGAAAATAAACTTACTAGAAATTCTGGCTTTTATGAAAGAACTTCAAAATTAACTAGAAACTTTGTTGATGCTAGAGGATTTTGGCTTCCAAACGATTACACCAAACATGGTTTGGTTAATGAGTACAATGCTTGTAGAAATGATGCTGTATTAATTGATCTATCATCACTAAGAAAATTTGAAATAATTGGTCCTGATGCTGAAGAGTTAATGAATTACACTCTTACAAGAAATATAAAAAAACTTTCTGTTGGACAGGTTGTTTATTCTGCAATGTGTTACGAAAATGGAATGATGTTCGATGATGGAACTCTTTTAAGATTAAGTGAAACAGGTTTTAGATGGATATGTGGAGATGAGTATGGTGGAGAATGGCTTAAAGAAATTGCAAAAAAAAAGAATTTTAACGCTATTGTGAAAAACTCTACTGATCAAATTAGCAATGTATCTTTGCAAGGTCCAAAAAGTAGAGAAATTTTAAAAAAAATTATCTTTACACCACCAACACAGCCTTCGATAGATGAGTTGGGCTGGTTTAGATTTACAATTTGTAGAATAGAAGAGCTTCAAGGTATTCCATTAATTGTTTCTAGAACAGGTTATACTGGTGAATTAGGTTATGAAGTTTGGTGTCACCCAAAACATGCTCCTGAAGTTTGGGATAAATTAATGGAAGCAGGTAAAGATGATGGATTAATACCAGCAGGGTTTGCTGCCTTAGACAAACTAAGAATTGAGGCAGGTTTAATTTTATTTGGCGCAGAGTTTGATGGAGAGCAAGATCCTTTTGAAGCTGGTATTGGTTTTGCCGTTCCACTGAAAACAAAAGAAGAAGATTTTATTGGTAAAGAGGAATTGATTAAAAGAAAAGCTAACCCACAAAAGAAATTAGTAGGCCTAGAACTTAATGGAAAAGAAATAGCAGGCCACGGCGATTGTGTCCATATTGGAAGATCACAAGTTGGTATAGTTACGAGTGGATGCTTGTCCTCTACTTTGAATAAAAATATTGCTCTTTGCAGAATAGATGTTCAATACTCAGAAATCGGTACTGAAGTTGAAATAGGTAAAATCGATGGTCATCAAAAAAGGATTGGTGCTAAAGTTGTTGGTTTTCCATTCTACGATCCGACCAAATCAAGAGTCAGAGCTTAAAAATTATGCCAAAAGAAAAAAAGACTTTATTAGATTTTTGGGAAGATCAAATGAGACAGTCGCATACAGCTAGTAACTATTTTTTTAGAAAATCTCCTTCTCACTATCATATGATGTTATTAGTAATGTCTGCACATAAAGAAAATAAAAAACTATCTGTTGAGGAACTTAAAACTAAATTATTTAAAACATCTAGACCTAAATCTGCATTAATTATTACTGAAGCTTGTGAAAAAGGATTCTTTCGTCTTGAAAAAACATCAACAGACCAAAGGGTAAAAAATATAATACCTAGTGACTCTTTTATTAAAGAATTTAATGAATACCTGGATACCTTAAAAAATATAAGTTATTAGCGACAAATTTCACAAAAATTGAAATATCTAAATTATATATATAATTTTTAGTTCTATAAAAAATTATATTAATTACTATTTGCAAAAAATAATGTTTTCACATGACGACATTACCTTCGAAAGCAAAAGTAGTTATCATCGGTGGTGGAATTCACGGTCTTAGTACTGCTTGGAAACTTTCTGAAACATATAAAAATCCTGGTGACATAATTGTATTAGAGAAAAAAGATACTGCAGCTGGTGCAAGCGGAATTGCTTGTGGTGTTGTAAGAAATAATTATTTCCAACCAGCAATGAGAGAGCTTATGGCTCACTCAGTTTCAGTTTGGGAGAGTGATCCTAAAGCATTTAAATATAACCCTGTTGGCTACTTACAAATTTCACCTGAAGTAATGCATGAAGATGTTGCAAGCATTTATGAACAACAAAAAGCAATCGGATATGAGTCAGTATTTATTGAAGGTGAAAAAGATTGTTCTAATTATATGAAAGATATTTTTGATGATTGGCAAGCACAAGGCATCACTTCAATACTTCATGAAAAAAAAGGTGGATACGCATTTAACAAAGATTCAATTAAAGCACTTGAAAGTAAATCTACATCAAACGGTGTTCAGGTTATGAAAGGTGTAAAAGTAACAGGTTTTAAAAGAGGAAGTAACAGTCAAGCTGTTACAGGAGTGGAGACAGACAAAGGTACAATTGAATGCGAACAGGTTGTTATCGGTGCAGGTCCATGGGCGAGAGATTTTTGGAATATGTTAGAGTTGCCTAAAACGGCTAACATTAAAGGCAAAGACGGTAAAATGCATGTAACAGATATGTGGACATACTGGATGCTACAAGAAGGTGTTATTGGTGTTGAGCCAGATTTTCTAAAAACTAATGATGGAAAACAACCTCCTGTGGTTCATGTAGACTCGACTGCTCCGTTATATTCAGACAAAACAAAAAAATTATTAACAGACAAAATTTGGGGAATTTATTACAAACCTGACATTGAAGGTTTAGGTGTACAAGGTGGAACTTCTCCTTACATAGTTAAAAAACATTTTGATCAAGTTAATGTTGATCCTTATGGAATTGAGTCACCTGAATATCAAACAACAGACGCATTTAGTGAAATGTGGTGTTCAGCTTTAGCGCATTGTCAAAAAAGATTTGAGGGTAAATCTGATTTATATAGAAAAGGACCATCGGGTGGACTTGGATGTATGACACCAGACTCGTTTCCAATCTTTGATAGATTTTTTGAAAACGTTTACATGATTGCAGATGCCAATCATGGTTATAAAATGATTGGGGTTGGAGAACTTGTTGCAAAAGAAATTCTTGGTACTGAAAGTGATTTATTAAAACCATTTAGATTCAACCGTTACGAGAAGGGTGAACTTCACCCTACTTCGAACAGTCCGTTTCCTTGGAGCTAGACTCTAAGCCTAGACACAAATAAATTTTTCAGCTACGTTTGAATAAATTAAATTCATTGAGGGGTGAAAATGACAGATCTAGAGAAACACGTTAACCAGCCAGGTAGAGCAAAATTAGTTAAAAAAGTTAGAGAAAAAATTAACGAACTTGGCATCACTTATATTTATTATCAATTCATTTCTGTAACAGGTAGAGTTGTTGGTAAAGGTATACCAGCAGATCACTGGGAAAGAACAGCTGAAAAAGGATTTCAATTAGTTTACGGTGCTACAGCAAACTTGTTCTTAGATCGTCATAATAATTACATTGGATATGGACCAGAGGCTATGGAGCTTGTTGGAATACCTGATCCTGAAACTTTTGTTCAATTACCATGGGATAAAAGAGTTGGACGAGTGTTTGTAACTTGTTTTAGAAACAGAGAAGAAAGAAAAAATCCAGGCGGTCATTTAACTTCAGACTGCAGGGGAAATCTAAGAATTTTCATGGATGAATTTAAGAAAAAACATGGTCTAGAATTAAGAGTTGGTACTGAGCCTGAAATGATGTGGTTAACAAAAAATGAGGATGGAACACCTACAGGTAAAGGTTTTTCTAAACCATTCTGTTATCACATTGATCAATTTGAGTCATTAAGACCAGTGTTTATGAAGGTTATTGAGTACGCAAAAGCAATGGGTCTTGATATGATTCAAGGAGATCACGAAGATGCTCCAGGCCAATTAGAGTTAAACTGGACTTACGATAACGTTTTAAGAAATGCAGATAGATTGTCAACCTACAGACAAATTTGTGCTCAAGTAGCTAGAGAACATAATTTAATTGCTTGCTTTATGACAAAACCATTTATGGGTGTTTCTGCTAGTGGTTGTCATACAAACATGTCTTTATGGAAAGGTGGAAAAATAAAAGTTAACAAACTTGGAAATAAAACTCTACCAGGTGTAGAAGAAGTATTTAGTTATGTTGAAGGTGGAACTAATACTTTCATGCCAGATACAAAAGATATGCAATTACCAGGTAAAATTGGTTTGCAATCAATTGCAGGTATCATGAAGCACTTACCAGCATTGACAGCTCTTGGATCATCAACTGTAAATTCTTATAGAAGATTATGGGATCAAGGTTTTTGGGCTCCTGTTTACGCAGACTGGGGATATCAAAATAGAACTTGTGGTTTAAGAGTTTCTGCTCCAGGAAGATTTGAATATAGATCAGTAGACTCTATGCACAATCCTTATCTATTAGGTGCTGCCTTATTAAAAGCTTGTGATGAAGGTATAACTAAAAAAATGAAACCAGCAGCTCCAGAATCTAGAAATATTTATGAAGCTCAAAAAGCTGGTAAAGATGTAAAAAAACTTCCATTAAGTTTAGGTGAAGCTTTGGATAGGCTGGCAGAGGATGAAGTAATCAAATCTGCAATGCCAGATGAAATGTATAAAGTTTTCCATTGGTACAAAAACGATGAGTGGGAAAGATTTCTTGGTGCAACAACACAATGGGATCTGGATACTTATCTGGATTGTCTACCGTAGGTCACAGAAATAGATAGAAAGGGTATAAATATATGTGTGGAATAGCAGGTTTAATTCATAGAGGGAAATCTTCAAATGTTGGAAGTGAATTGCAAGGTATGCTTCAAGCATTAAAACATAGAGGAGAAGATTCAACAGGTTACGCTTTATATGGCGATACCGATGGAAAAAACTTCATCATGCGTTTTAAAGTTGGAGAAAACGTTGGAGAAGGAAGTTCATCAGTCATGGAGGATGTATCTGTTTACGATGAAAGAAAAAAAATTGTTGATGAAACTCTGGCTGAAATGGGAGCTAAAATAGTTAAAGAAGAAAGAACCCTTCCCTACTCTTTAAGATATGAAATTGATTATAATGTTAAAGATCTGTTAGAATTTTCACAACGTATAGAAAGTATTCCAGGTGTTGAAATTCTTTCTATGGGTAAATCTTTAGAAGTGATTAAAGATCTTGGAAACGCAAAAATGGTTTGTGATAGATATAGCTTAGATAAAGTTGTTGGAACACATGCTATAGGTCATGCTAGAATGGCTACAGAGTCTGGTGTAGATATCAAATCTGCCCACCCTTTTTGGGGATATCCATTTAGTGATGTATCTGTAGTTCATAATGGACAATTAACTAACTACTGGAATAACAGAAGAGTTTTAGAAAACAAAGGCATGAGATTTATGTCAGAGTGTGACTCGGAATTAATTGCAGTTTACCTTGCTGAAAAAATGAGAGACGGTGCAACTTTAGAAGAAGGAATGAAAGCATCTTTAACTGGTTTAGATGGTGTTTTTACTTACTTTGTTGCTACAAAAGACTCATTAGGTATGGCTAAAGATACTATGGCTGCAAAACCATTGGTGTTATATGAGTCTGATGATTTGGTTGCTATGGGATCTGAAGAAATTGCAATTAGATCTGTATTACCACAAGAAATTGATACATATGATCCGTTTGATGGGGAGGTGAAAGTATGGCAAATCTAAAAACAGTTTCAAAAAAATCAAAAGCCCAATCGATGGGTATGCACACTGAGGTTTTAACAGGAAGAACTCAACAAAAATTCTTTAATCCTGATGAAGCAGAAAACTTTTACTATTTTGGGACATACGACGTAGATTTTAATAAAAGAACAGAGCTTGATGTTAAAGACATGACAGCGCCTGAGGCTAATAAAGAAATCGATAACTTAATGAGCCAAGGATATGGAACAATAGTAATAAAAAACCCACAAGGTAAACACAGTCTTGGAGTTGGTATTTTAAATAAACTAAATTTAATTTTTGAAGGAAGTTTAGGGTACTTTGGAATGGGTTCTTGTGATGGTCCAATAGTTAGAATTAATGGAAGAGTTGGATGGTCATGTGCAGAAAATTTAATGGCTGGTAAAGTAGTGATTGAAAAGAATGCTGGATCTTGTTTTGGTGCGGCAATTAGAGGTGGAGATTTAATTTGTAAAGGCAGTGTTGGTGCCAGAACTGGTATTGATATGAAAGGTGGAACTATAATAATTGGTGGTGACGCCGGTGCATTTACTGGATTTATGATGCAAAGAGGAAGAATAATTATTCTTGGAGACGTAGGAATAAACTTAGGTGACTCGATGTATGATGGGACAATTTTCGTAGGTGGAGAAATTGGATCATATGGTAGTGATGCTGTAGACGCTGAGTTAACTAAAAGCGATCAAGATTGGCTAAAAAGAAAATTAAAAGTAGCCGAGATTGGTGAAAACTTTGACGTCAGTAAAATGAAAAAAATTGTAGCCGGTAAGAAACTTTGGAATTATGACAATTTGGAACCTACAGAGAAGAAGGGAGCAATATAATGCCTAAGAAAAAATCTAAAAAAATTAAAAAAAATGGAAAAGGTGTTGGTGGAAAAGCTGATGTTCATGTACATGAAGAAGGTAAAAGAAATAAAAGTTTATTAGGTCATAACGCTATCTTCACACCTGAAGTAATAGACGATATTCATATTAAATCTCAATTAGGAAGATACAGAATGCGAGGAATGGCATTGATGAAAAAAATTCCTACTTTTGATGATTTAGTTTTCTTACCTGGAACACTAACTAGATTTGTAATCGAAGGTTACAGAGAAAAATGTGAAACGAAAACTGTTATTGGGCCAAGATGTGAAAATCCAATTGAGTTAGATATTCCAGTTTATATTACAGGAATGAGTTTTGGTGCGCTTTCTTACGAAGCAAAAACTGCTTTAGCAAGAGGAGCAACTATGGCTGGTAGTGCTACATGTTCAGGTGAAGGTGGAATGATACCTGATGAAAGAAGATACTCTGAAAAATGGTATTACCAATGTATTCAATCAAGATATGGATTTAATCCTCATCATGCACAATTGGCAGATGGTATTGAAGTATTTATTGGACAAGGACAAAAAGTTGGAATGGGTGGGCACTTAATGGGTCAAAAAGTTACTGACCAAGTTGCTGAGATGAGATCATTACCATCTGGTATTGACCAAAGATCTCCAGCGAGACACCCTGACTGGTTAGGACCAGACGATTTAGCTTTAAAAGTAGAAGAGTTAAGACAATTAACAAAAAATAAAGTGCCAATTCAATTAAAATTAGGTGCATCTAAAGTTTATGATGATGTTCGTATGGCTGCAAAATGTGATCCTGACTCTATTTACTTAGATGGGATGGAAGGTTCTACTGGAGCTGGCCCGCATATAGCTGCTGCAAACACTGGTATTCCTGGTATAGCTGCAATCAGAGAAGCAAGAAGAGCAATCGATGATGTTGGAAAAACTGGAAAAGTAACATTAATTTATGCTGGTGGTGTAAGAGATGGTGCTGATATGGCAAAAGCTTTAGCTTTGGGTGCTGATGCAATCGCGATTGGAACTGGATCTATGATTGCACTTAACTGTAATAAAGATATTCCAGAAGCAAACTTTGAAAAAGAAATGGGTGTAAAAGCAGGTGAATGTTATCACTGCCACACTGGAAGATGTCCAGTTGGTGTTGCAACACAAGACCCTAAGTTAAGAGCAAGATTAAACCCTGATGATGCTGCGCTAAGAGTTTACAATTATCTTCACTCAATGACTTTAGAAGCTCAGTTGTTAGCAAGAGCTTGTGGTAAAACGAATATCCACTCTCTAGAGCCTGAAGATTTAGCTGCTTTAACATCAGAAGCATCAGCTTTAGCAAAAGTTCCATTAGCTGGAACTAACTACACTGTTGGTGTTGATAACTACCATAAAATATAGAGGTAACTATGCCAAAGAAAAAAAATAAAAAAGCAGCAAAAACAAAAGAGATTAAAGGTCAGTTAGGCAAAAAGAAAGAGACTGCAAGAGAAAAAATGATTGGTCAGTCTATTGGTTACAGATACGACGTTAATCTTTTACCGGACTATTCTAAGCTAACTCCATTTCTTAAGAAATATATAGAAGCGATGGGATGGGATGATTTAAATTGGTTGGAAGATGTACATATGGGTTATGAAGAAGATAGACCTGCTGTATTCTGTAGAAATGCAAATGGCTGGGTTACAATTCCAAAGTCAATTAAACTCCCAAACAATCAACAAGATAGAGATATGATAGCAAGAGAACTTTTAGTTAAGTTTCAAATGTCTCCAAAACATCCACTTGTTGATTTGAAAAAAGCTTATTTAAAATTTTAGTATTTCAATTAAAAGTTGATTTTTTTTAAAAACCTAGTGCACAAGCTAGGTTTTTAAACGTTTTTATATTTGTATCGAATCACAAAATTTAATAGGCTCTCGTAAACTAATATGGAGAGAGAATATGACTGATCAGTTAGGTGCTCTTACAACCATATTTACGGAATTTTACTACTGGGTGACAGTGGTACTGATGTTTTTAATTCACGTCGGTTTCTGTATGTATGAAGTTGGAGCTTCTCGATACAAACACCATCAACATACTCTTATGAAAAATACGATGCTGATACCATTGGTAACAGTAACGTGGTTTTTATTTGGTTGGTGGATTTACTGGGCTTTTCCAACAGGACCTGGATTAGCACCATCAATAATGAATGAAAGTGCTGCACTAGTTACAGATGAATCTGCATTTAGTGCTACATGGTATACTGCTACAAGTGATTTAATGGCTGTCAATTTAGGAGACCACATTTCTGGTGTCTTCTGGGCTGCCTTTTTACTTTTCTCTTGGACAGCTGCTTCTATCGTTTCTGGAGCTATCATTGAAAGAATTACGACTTTTGCATTTGGTATTTTAGCAATTGCAATTGGTTCTGTATTTTGGACAATTGATGCGGCATGGGGATGGCACTTCGACGGTTGGATGTTGAAACTTCTAGGATATCACGATGCTTACGCATCAGGAGTGATTCACGCGATTGCGGGTGGATTTGCTTTAGGTGTTCTAATGGTTTTAGGACCAAGAATTGGTAAGTTTTCGTCTAGCGGTGAACCAAGAAACATCGGACCAAGAAATCCTTGGTTAGTAACAGTAGGATTATTTTTAATTTATACTGGTTTCTGGGGATTTTACGCAGCATGTAACATACCTATTTTCGACCTTGGACCTGAGTATGGTATGGAAGGTATATCTTACTGGACAGCAACTAATATCTACGTAACGCCTACTACACTTAGTGGTATTACATTTAACTTCTTGATGTCATTATCAGGAGGGTTATTAGCTGGATATTGGATTGCTAAAGGAGATCCTTTCTGGACTTACTCAAGTGGTCTAGCAGGTGTGATCTGTGCTTCGGCTGGAAATGATTTATATCACCCAATTCAAGCAATGATCATTGGTATGATCGGTGTTGTTATTGCATATAAACTACATTACTGGGTTGAACGTAAGTTCAAAATTGATGATGCAGTTGGTGCCGTAGCAGTGCATGGTTATGCTGGATTTGTAGGTCTTGTAATTTGTGGTTTTGTCTTAAATGGTTATCCATCATCTGGTTACAGTGTTGGTGCTATGTGGGACGGAACAACTTATGCAACAATTAATCCATTAGGACAGTTCATCGGAGCATTAATTATGTTCGTTGTTCTTGGACTAATACCAGGCTACATCATAGCTAAAGTTCTTAACGGCATGGGTAAATTAAGAATCCCTCGTGAAGTTGAGATAGCTGGATTAGACTATGAAATGATGGAAACTGCTAAAGAAGATGAAAAAGCAGTTGCATCCGCAACCAGGTAAAGGAGAAAAATATGGCTACAGTTACAAACTGGATAGATCATCTAAATAAACCAGCAGAAGAAGTTGCTGGAGCAATTTACCCTGGTGCTGGATCTGTTGAAGGCATACTGGTAATAATTGCATTGATCTTATGGGTTGGTTGGCACATTCTAACAGCAAAATCGGAAAGCGATGAACTTTCAAGACTTGCTAGAAAAAGACATAGTGCTAACGATCACAAAAGCAATATTACCGATTGGTAATTAAAATTAAAATTTGGGCGCTACTTAAATGTAGCGCCCTTTTTATGTTCTAAATTTATGGAAGATAATAAAGAAGAACTAAGACCCTCAAAGATGAGAGGAGTAGCATTTCCAAAGGCTAAGTATGGTGCAATACTAGCTGTAATTGTAATTATTGTTGTAAATTTAATTTATTATAAAGAAACAATTTTATCTTTTTTTAAATAATTGTGTTAACCTAAATTGTGTCTAAAAATTTATTTCAGATTGCTAAGCAAAAAAAAATTAAATATTTTTTAATTAGTTTTGTAGATTTATTTGGTGTATTAAGATCAAAATTAGTACCTGCTCATGCAATTAAAGAAATGCAAAATGCAGGAGCTGGTTTTGCTGGATTTGCAGCATGGTTAGATATGACGCCAGCCGATTCCGATATGTTTGGAATTCCCGACCCAGATAGTTTAATTCAACTTCCATGGAATAAAGAAGTTGGATGGTTAGCATCTGATCTATGGATGAATGGCAAACCAGTAGATGCGTCACCCAGAGTGATATTAAAAAATCAGATAAAAAAATTAAAAAAACAGAATTTAACAATGAAATCAGGTGTTGAGTGTGAATATTTTTTAATTTCACCTGATGGCAATTCAATAGCAGATCCAAGGGATACACAATCCAAACCTTGTTATGATCAATCTGCATTAATGAGAAGGTATGATTTAATTAAGGAAATTTGTGACTGTATGATTGAAATGGGATGGGGCCCTTATCAAAATGATCATGAGGATGCTAACGGTCAATTTGAAATGAATTGGGATTATTCAGATTGTCTAAAAACTGCAGATAGACATACCTTTTTTAAGTTTATGGTAAAAACAATTGCTGAAAAGCACGGATTAAGAGCAACATTTATGCCTAAACCGTTTGGAAATTTAACCGGCAATGGTTGTCATGCTCACGTATCAGTTTGGCAAGGTAGTAAAAATAAATTCTTAGATAATAAAGATAAACTTGGTTTAAGTAAAATGGCCTATAATTTTTTAGGTGGAGTAATTAAAAATGCTTCATCTTTATCTGCGTTTTTTAACCCAACAATCAATAGTTACAGAAGAATAAATGCACCACCTACAAAATCTGGAGCATCATGGTCACCAAGTAGTATTTCCTACACAGGTAATAATCGAACACACATGATTAGAATCCCTGATCCTGGAAGATTTGAATTAAGATTAATGGATGGTTCTGCTAATCCTTACTTATTGCAAGCAAGTGTTTTAGCAGCTGGTCTATATGGTTTAAAAAATAAAGTTGATCCAGGCAAACCTTTGGATTGCAATATGTATGAAGATCATCATAAATATCCCAACTTACCTAAACTGCCTGATGAACTTGCACAATCATTAAATTTATTAAAAAATAATAAAGATATGAATGATGCTTTTGGCAAAGATGTTATTCAAAGTTATATAAAGTTAAGAAGTTCAGAAATGAATGAATTCAAATCAAAAGATAGTTTTGATAAAACAAAAGATGTTACAAAGTGGGAAAAAGATAATACTTTAGATTGTTAGTACATGACTATATTATCTAACGGTCATCAATGGAAATATACGGAATTTACAGACAATAAAAATTACTCGTTTAACAAAAAAGAAATTCTTAATTCTTTAACCTCAGAAGAAATTAATAATGCTTATAAGAGAATTTCTGAGTGGAAAGGTTATTCTCCTACTCCCCTACTTTCTTTAAATAAACTTTCAAAAGAATTAAATTTAAACAAAATTTTTTATAAAGATGAAAATAAAAGATTTAATTTAAAATCTTTTAAAGCATTAGGTGGAGCTTATGCGGTAGAAAAAGTAACCGAAGGAAATAAAGATATAGTGGTGTCAACAGCTACTGCTGGTAATCATGGAAGATCAGTTGCCTGGGGTGCTAAAAGATTAGGTCTAAGCTGTAAAATATTCATTAGTGAATTTGTAAGTGATGCGAGAGGCAAAGCTATGGCCGCACTTGGAGCAGATGTAGTTAAAGTAAAAGGTAATTATGAAAAATCATTGATGGAATGCATAAAACAGTCTACTGCAAATAATTGGCAAATAGTTCAAGATGTTGCTTGGAAGGATTATATGATTGTACCTAAGTATACGATGGCAGGTTATACGGTCATGATGAAAGAAATAGCTGATCAAATCCAAGAAGAGAAAATAACCCACATCATTTTACAGGCAGGTGTTGGTGGCATGGCTGCTGCCATGATTGCAGGTATTGCAAGATATTTGAACTATGTTCCAACAATTATAGTTGTTGAACCGGATAGTGCCGCGTGTGTAATGGAAAGCATTAAAACTGGAAAAATAGAAAAAATAGATATTAAAAGAGAAAGCTTAATGGGTGGTATGTCTTGTGGTGAAGTATCATTGGTCCCATGGGAAATACTCAAAAATTCAGTTAAACATTGTATTAGTTTACCAGATGATGATATTGCAAAAACTATGAAACTACTTGGAAATTCAAGCTTTAGTGATAATAAAATAATTGCAGGAGAAAACTCAGCACCTGGCGTAATCAGTCTGATTACAAGTTGTGAAGATCAAGCAATTAAAGAAAAATTAGATCTAAATGAAAAATCTAATGTTTTGGTTTTTGGTTGTGAGGGAGATACTGATCAAGAAATGTATCAAAAGTTAATTAACCAAAATTAAATCAATGAGTAGCACAGGTATTTTTTGGATAAGAGAGGATTTTAGAATTGAAAATAATCCTGCTTTATCTTTTGCAACACAAAATCATGATAATATAATTGCATTATATATTTATAATAATAATGATTTTGACAACAAAAGAGAAGCTCAAAAATGGTGGGTTTATAAATCTCTAGAAACTTTAAAAAAAGAATTGTCAGATTATAAAATTAATCTTGAAATAGTAAAAGGCGATGAATTAGAAATTTTTTCTAAATTTAATAAAAAGGATAAGCTTTCAGTTTATTGGAATAAAATTTATGAGCCAGATGTTATAGCTAAAGGAAAAAAAATACGTGACCTATTTATTAAAAAAGAAATCAATTATAAATATTTCAAAGGAAACATTTTAAATGAATTTCAAGAGATAACAAAAAATGATGGTACTCCCTTTAAAGTGTTTACCCCTTTCTGGAGAAATGCGGAGCAAGTTTATTTAAATCAACCTCCAAGCAAAAACTATATTGTTAAAAAGAAAATAAAAAAGATTACAATTTTTAAAAAGTGTATTGAACCAAGAGATATTTTACCAAAAAAAAAATGGTATAAAAAATTTGAAAAATATTGGAAAGTTTCAGAAAATGACTCAAAAAAAATATTAAAAAATTTAATTGAAAATAAAATTAAGGATTATGGAACTTCACGAGATATACCATCTATCGAAGGAACCTCTAAATTATCTCCTTACATCAAACATGGCCAAATTCATGTAGGCAGTATTTGGAAAAAATGTTCTGAAATTAAATCAAAAGGAATTGGTTATAGAAAATATATTAATGAGCTTGGTTGGAGAGAGTTTTCGCATAGTTTAATTAATTATTTCCCTGAATTCTTAAAAGGAAATTTCAGAAAAGAATTTGATAAATTCCCTTGGGCAAGAAATGAGAAATTCTTAAGAGCATGGAAAAGAGGAATGACCGGTTATCCTATTGTCGATGCAGGTATGAGAGAATTATATGAAACTGGATGGATGCATAATAGAATAAGAATGGTTGTTGGTTCATTTTTAGTCAAACATTTGAGAATTAATTGGACTGAAGGTGAGAAGCATTTTAGAAATTGTCTACTAGATTTTAACAAAGCAAATAATGTTGCTCAATGGCAATGGGTTGCTGGCTGTGGGGCAGATGCAGCACCTTATTTTAGAATATTCAATCCAATACTTCAGGGTGAAAAATTTGATAAAGAAGGCAATTACGTAAAAAAATGGGTTCCTGAACTTAAAAATGTTCCAAATAAATTTATTCACAAACCATGGGAAATGGAATTAAAGTATCAAGAAGCTATAAAAACAATTATTGGCAAAGATTACCCGGGTCCTATTGTTATTCATGAAAAAGCTAGAGCTGCAGCTCTTGAAGCGTTTCAATCTTTGAAGAAAAAATAAATTTAGTTTTATTCTCCAATAAAATGGTGGATTATAGTCCTTTTTTGAGCCTCTAATCTGTGTTCAAATAAATATATGCCCTGCCAAGTTCCAAGCAACAATTCACTATCTTTCACACTTAGAGAAATTTGATTATTTGTTAATGCAGATTTAATATGTGCAGGCATATCATCTTTTCCCTCCGTAGTATGAATATATAGTTTGTTATCCATAGGAGCTAATTTATCAAAATAATTTATTAAATCTGTTTGTACATCTGGATCTGCATTTTCTTGAACAATTAATGAGGCGCTTGTGTGCTGAATACTTAAATTAAGAATACCATTTTTAAAGTTATTTTGATCAATCCAATGAATTGTATCATTAGTAAATTCATATAACTTTTGACCATTGGTCTTAATATGAAGATTATAAAATTCTTGTTTCATTAATTATACTCGTTCGATGTAAGCTCATACAAACGACTAATGGTTCGTTTAAATGGTTTTTCTAACAATCTTGAAGAGGTAAATTGATTTAAATTTATATCAGCTGTAACTGCTAATGAAATATTTTTATCATAAATTACATCTAACAAAGTGATAAAACGTTGTTGTTGATTTGAATTTACATCATTAAATTGAGGTATTTGATCTATTACCATAAATTTACAGTTTTTAACTATTTCTAAATAATCTTCCGCTCCTAAATTTTGATCACAAAGTTGATTAAAGTCACATCTAACAATTCCCTCATAAAAGTTTTCTATTTTAAATTCTCTTCCCTTTACATTAATTTTTATTGAAGATTTTTTTTTATCCTTTGTTATAGTTCTAAAAAATTTATTTATCTTAAAATTAGTTTCTTGATTAAGTGGAAAAAAATATCTTTGTTTTTGATTATCATTAGATTTTCTATAATCATCCTCAATTTTTAGTTCATACTCGATCGATTGATCTTCCATTATTTTTATAAAAGGTACAAATTGTTCACGTTGAAGACCTTCTTTATAAAGTTCTGAAATTTTAGTATTTGAAGTAAGAATAATTTTAATATCTTCTTTAAATATTTGTTCAAATAGTTTTCCTAAAATCATTGCATCAACAATGTTTGTTACTTGGAACTCATCGAAATAAACTAATAAAGCTTTTGATTTTAAATTTTTGACAAATTGATTGATTACATTTTCTTCATTTTTTTCTTTTTGCTCATGGACAAAATCATGAAATCCTAACATAAATTCATTAAAATGCTTTTTTAATTTTTTTTCTTCAAGATGATCATAAAAGAAGTTTAAAATCATCGTTTTACCAACCCCTACACCACCATATAAATAAAATCCTTTTTTAGTTTTTTGTTTGGAAAATAATTTTGAAAAAAAAGATTTGTAATTACTATTATGGTAATCTTCTAATTTTTTTATAACTTTGATTTGATTAGGATTAACTTCTAAATTTTCATTTTCACAATAAGATATGAATTCTTTTTCAAATTTTTTTGGCATCAATTTTTTTTAGTTTTAAAGTCAATACCATACTCTGATCTTGGTCCTTTCCTTAGCCCGAATGGACCTGAGATAAATAAAGTTAATGGTTTAGTTCCAGGTTCCAAATCTACTCGATGCAAATTATTTGCTGATCTAAAACCAATATACCCTGGTGGACGCCAAAACTTACCAGTACTTAATGTTTCCCAATAACCGCCTCTTAAAATTATAGTGATATAAGGAAATGTATGATTATGAACTCCTTCTCCATGATCATCTGCTAGCATCTCATGAATTAATATATTGAATGGAAACCATTTAGGTCGATACCTCATCAAAACATAGTAACGGTTCATCCAAGGCTTTGCCTCTTTAAAATTTGGATGTGAAGGTCCTCTATCTAATACAACTTTTTTTCTACCAATTTTTTCTAAAAATTTTAAGAACATGTTTAGTTATATTGTACAATTGAACCATTTCTTACTACATATAAATTGTTATTAAATATAAACGGTTCAGATACTAATCCACCAGAAACTTTTTCAATTTTTATTATTTTTCCATCCTCAATCCCAGCTATGATCATTTTACCATCTGAGTTAGTCAAAAATACGTTTTTGTCTCCAATTACAAAACCAATTGGATAAATATTTTTTCTTTTTTTATCTTTGTAATTCATAAATAGGTCTGTAATTCGAACTATATTGCCTTTATTTTTGTCAATTAAATATAAATAACCTTCATTAGAGATTGTAAAAATTAGATTTCCAACCAAAATAGGTTTTACATTAGAATTAACTTCATTTATCCAGTTTGTTGTTCCTGTTTTTAAATCAATTGAATAAAACTGATTTTTATTATTTGAAAAAAATACAGAGTTTCCATCTGATACTAGTTTAGAAGTCTTAAAGTTATAAGTTTCATTTATTATCGAGCTACTCTGTGTAGGTAGTTGCCATGTAATTAAACCTGTTTCAATATCTACAGCTGTAATATCTCCTATAGAATTATTGAAAATAACATTATCGTTTAAAATAATTAAAGAATATTTAATATTTGAAATTGTAAATGAGTCCTCTGTTTGCAAATTCCAACATTCAGAACCATCTTTAATTTTAAAACATCTCAACGTATTTTTATAATCAATAACAAATATTTTATCCTTATGCTTTTTAATATTTGAATTAAACGGATAATCATTATTATTTGACCAATTTAATTCTCCGGTACTAATATTCACAGAATAATATTTTGCTATGCTATCGGTTACTAAAAGACTTTGACCATCTACTAAAAAATTAAGTTTTGGTTTTAATTTTTTTTCAGATTTCGAATAATGGTTTTTTTTCCAAATAACATTCTGATTATTATCATACCTAATAATTGAACCTTTTTTATCAAAAAATATTATTCCATTTTTCAAAAAAATTGGTTCGAAATCTAATTGATTAATTTCCTCTAACTTTGAAAATTTAAAATTACCAATCTTTAATAATTCACCTTTGTAATTTTGCAAACCAAGATTATTTTGATTTTCATTATTTTTATTATTTATTTTTATTGAGGATAAATCTAATTTTAAATCTTTATTAAATTCTGAAACACTTGAATTTTCTTCAGCAAAAACTTTTGTTATTTTTTTATCTGTTTCTAATTTATTTTCTTTATCTTTCCAAATTCTTGAGTTTTCGTTAAATGAACAGTTATTAAGAAAAAATAATACAATGAAAGTAAAAATTAATTTATTCACTCAAGTCTCTGTTCAATCTTTTCTCTGCTTGAAGTCTTATATCTGGATTTGAATTTTCTAAAGCTATTATTTGGTTGAAAAATTCTTTAGCTTTTTGTTTTTGATTATTTGCATAAAAATATTCTGCCATTAAATATAAAGAATGTGATTTCCAGACACTTTTTGAGTTAATCAGTGGATTTAACATATTTAGAAGATCACTCTCCTGAGCGTTATCTGCATTGTAGAGTGCCTTCTTGTATATAATTAAGTTGTTAATCTCACTGTCTAACGAAGTATCGTTTATCAATATATCAAATAATGAATTAATTCTGGACTGATCACTAACAAGATTATTATCAATGATAAAATAAAGGGATAAAGGTGAATAAGTTGGATCTTTCTTGTTTATAATTTCAATCAGGCTGCTAGCTGTTTTTTCTTTTGTTTTTTCTGAATAATCAATGATTATTGAATTATAACTATCTGAGATATCTTTTTTTTTATTAATTAAATATTTATCGTAACTAAAAACACCGACTATAATAATTATTAAGATAATTATACCTGAAATAATTTTATTTTTATTGTTTACAAAAAAATTCTTAATTTTTTCATTTCTAGTATTTGTATTTATAATTGATAAATCTTCGTCCATAACTAAATCATATTCCTTAAAACGTACTGCAGAATACCTCCATTTTTATAATACTCTAATTCATTTTTTGTATCAATTCTGCATAAAGTTTTAATTTTCTTTATTTCGCCTGAAGCATATTTAATTTCAACTGTCACTTCATCTGAGGGATTAACACCCTTTTCTATATTTAGAATACTAATTAATTCAGAGCCAATTAATTTTAGATTTTTTCTATTTGCATCTTCGATAAATTGTAAAGGTAATATTCCCATTCCAATCAAATTAGATCGGTGGATTCTTTCAAAACTTTCTGCGATTACTGCTTTTATCCCAAGTAATTTTGTTCCTTTAGCTGCCCAATCTCTAGATGATCCGGTTCCATACTCTTTTCCACCAATTACAACCAAATCTGTTCCTCTTTTTTTATATTCAACAACTGCATCATAGACAGGAAGAACTTTTTCTTCTGGATATAACTTTGTAAAACCACCCTCTGTACCAGGAGCCATTTCATTTCTAATTCTTATATTTGCAAAAGTTCCTCGCATCATAACTTCATGGTTACCTCTTCTTGAACCATATGAGTTATAATCTTTAGGTAAAATTTGGTGTTCCATAAAATATTTACCAGTTGGACTATCTTTTTGAATACTGCCGGCTGGCGATATATGGTCAGTAGTCACCATATCACCTAAAATTAATAATGGTCTTGCATCCTTAATTTCTTTAAATCCTTCTGGTTTATCTGGCAACGAGTCAAAAAACGGAGGTTTTTTTACATATGTTGATCCCTCATCCCAATTATAGATACTACTTTTATCAGTTTTAATTTTTTGCCATTGAGTTGGGCCCTCAGAAACATTTGAGTATCTTTGTATAAACATCTCAGCATTAAGTGAGTCTTTTAAAGTTTCTTCTATCTCTTTATTTGAAGGCCAAATATCTTTTAAAAATACATCTTTTCCATCTTTATCTTTTCCTAATGAATCTTTGTACAAATCAACTTCCATATGCCCAGCTATTGCATATGCAACAACAAGTGGGGGTGAAGCCAAATAGTTAGCTTTTATATGTGGAGAAATTCTTCCCTCAAAATTTCTATTTCCAGATAAAACTGAAACAGCATAAATATTTTCTTTTTGGATCGCTTCTACAATATTTTCTGGGAGTGGCCCTGAATTTCCAATGCAAGTTGTACAACCATATCCAACTAAATTAAAACCAAGTTGATCTAAATAAGTATTTAATCCAGCTTTTGCCAAATAGTCTGTAACTACTTGAGATCCAGGTGCTAGAGAAGTTTTTACCCAGGGTTTAACCTGCAAACCTTTTTCAATAGCTTTTTTAGCTAATAGTCCAGCCCCGATTAGAACATTTGGATTAGAAGTGTTCGTACAAGAAGTTATTGCAGCAATTAATATTGAGCCATCTTTTATTTCGTAATCTGTATTTGATACTTTCGAAATTGACTTTTCATTTTTATTTGTAGCTTCCTGCAATACTTTTTGAAACGAACTAGGTGCATCTGTTAAAAGAACTTTGTCTTGAGGTCTTTTAGGTCCTGAAATAGTTGGTACGACTGTGGACATATCTAAAGATATAATGTCAGTAAATTCTATTTCGTTACTCGCCCATAAACCTTGTTCCTTGGCATAATTTTCTACGATATCAACAGTTTGTTGATCTCTTCCAGAAAATTTCAAATACTTTAATGTTTCTTCATCGATAGGAAAAAAACCACAAGTAGCACCATATTCTGGTGCCATGTTTGCAATTGTTGCTCTATCCGCTAGTGTTAAATTTTTTAAACCCTCTCCATAAAACTCAACAAACTTACCAACCACACCTTTATCTCTTAACATTTTAACAACAGTTAAAACTAAATCAGTTGCAGTAGTTCCTTCTGGCATTTTGTTTTTCATTTCAAAACCAATGACTTCTGGTATTAACATAGAAATTGGTTGACCTAACATTCCTGCTTCAGCTTCAATTCCTCCAACACCCCATCCTAAAACAGATAAGCCATTTACCATTGTTGTATGACTATCCGTTCCAACTAAAGTATCTGGAAAAAGATATTTTTCCCCATTAAATTCTTCTGACCAAACAACTTTTGATAAATACTCTAGATTTACTTGGTGACAAATTCCTGTTCCTGGTGGAACTATTCTAAAATTATCAAATGCCTGCTGTCCCCATTTTAAAAAAGAATATCTCTCACCATTTCTTTCAAATTCTATATCGACATTTTTTTCAAAAGAATCTGCTTTTGCAGATTGGTCGACTTGCACAGAGTGATCAATTACAAGATCAACTGCAGACAATGGATTGATTGTATTTGGATCTTTATTTTTTTCTTTAACTGCTTCTCTCATTGCAGCTAAATCTGCAACCGCAGGTATTCCTGTATAATCTTGAAGCAAAACTCTTGCTGGTCTATATGCAATTTCAGTTTTAGATTTTTTTGTCTTTAGCCAGTTTTTAATCGCTTCTATTTGAGATTTCGTTACACTTAAATCGTCTTCGTATCTTAATAAATTTTCTAGTAAAACTTTAAGAGACTTTGGAAGTTTATTTATTCCTTCAAGTCCATTTTTTTCTGCTTCATTTAATGAGTAATAATTATACTCATTGTCATTAATTGTGATTTTTTTAAGTGAATTATAAGAATTTTTGTTTCCTGGGGTCATATTATAAATAAAAAGTTATTATGCTTGTTAAAAGAAGCAGTGACATAGCATAATTAAAGTAATTAATAAATTTCTGATTTGTCGCAAATTTCCTGAAAAATTTACCTAAAAAAGTCCACAGAGTTATACTAGTCACTGAAACAATTAAAGCCATAATGATAATTTGAGTTGTATAACTTACAAAGGTCTCTCCTGGATTAATGTAAGTTGAAACAAGAATAATTGATGCAATAACGCCTTTAGGATTTAAAAATTGAAAAACAAAAGTTTCATGAAACTTAATTGGATTTTTGTTTTTATTTTCCTGATCAGAAGGTCCTGAAAAAGAAATTTTGTATGCTAAATAAATTAAAAATAGAGTTCCTAAATATTTCAATACTTCTTGAATTAAAGGATAAAGCTTAAAAATATTTATCAACCCTAAAGCTAAACATAATAACAAAAAAGGAAATCCTAAAGTTACACCAATTATATGAGGTAGTGTTCTTAGAATACCAAAGTTGAAACCAGAATAGAAAGCAACGAAATTATTTGGTCCAGGAGTAAATGCAGCAACTATTCCAAATAAAGTTATAGAGAGAATTTCAGGATGCATTACTAAGCGATCGGTAATCCATTTTCTGCTTTTTGAGAGGGATGAACAAGTGTAACCTTACCATCGGCATCAATTGCTCCTAAAACTAATACTTGAGAAACTATTCCAGCAATATTTTTTTCAGGAAAATTACAAACAGCAATAACTTGTTTTCCTTTTAAATTCTCCTCATTATAATAATGAGTAATTTGAGCTGAAGATTGTTTAATGCCAATATCGCTTCCAAAATCAACTTCAACCACTAAAGATGGCTTTCTCGCTTTTTCATTTTTTTTAACAGAAATTACAGTACCAATTCTAATATCTACTTTATCAAAATCATTATAGGTAATTTGCTCTTTAATCATAATATAATATAGTGTTTTAAGTTTATGAGTATAGATAACAATTTATATGAAAAATCAATCAAGATTTTAACTGACTTAATCGCATTTAAAACTATCTCAGGTCAAGATAACAGTAATTTAATTGATTATTGTGAAAAAATTTTAAAGAACATCGGAATAGATACTTTCAAAGTTTATGATGATGATAAAAAAAGAGTTAATCTTTTTGGAACTTTAAAAGCAAAAAATCAAAGCACAAAAAAACCTATCATATTATCTGGACACACTGATGTGGTCCCAGTGTCTAAAGGTTGGAGCAGTGATCCATTCGTTGCAACTATTAAAAATGATAAATTATATGGAAGAGGTTCATGTGATATGAAAGGATTTATTGCATGTACACTTGCTTATGCACCTATCCTCAAAGAAAGTAATTTAGATAGAGACTTACATTTCTGTTACACATTTGATGAAGAGACTGCATGTATTGGAGCTCCTTTATTAATAGAGGAATTGAAAAAAAGAGATATCAAAAATGGAATTTGTATAATTGGTGAACCAACTAAAATGAAAATTATTGATGCCCACAAAGGTATGAATGAATACACAGTTCACTTTGGAGGACTTGCAGGACATAGTTCTAAACCACATTTAGGAGTAAATGCAGCTGAATATGCTACTAGATATGTTGGAAAACTTTTAGAAATTAGAGAAGAATTAAAAAAAAGAGTTCAAAAAGATAGTATTTTTGATCCTCCACATTCAACTTTATCAATTGGTGGAATTAAAGGTGGTATTGCCCATAATGTCATTGCAGATAAATGTAGTGTTGAATGGGAAACAAGACCAGTTGTTAAAGAAGATGGGGAATTTGTTACGAATGAAATTGATAAATATGCAAACGAAGTACTCTTACCAGAAATGAAAAAAGTATTTCCAGATTCTTATATTAAAAAAGAAGTGATAGGTGAAGTTGTTGGTTTTAACAGATTGGATGAGTCTGAAGCATGTGAATTTGTATCAAATATAACTGGTGATAATTCTAGAGAAGTAGTTTCTTTTGGAACAGAAGCTGGTTTATTTCAAGAATTAGGAATCAGTACAGTTGTTTGTGGACCTGGTTCCATAGAACAAGCTCACAAAATTGACGAGTTCATAGAATTAAATGAAATGAAAAAATGTCTTAAATTTTTAGAAGGTGTAAAAGATAAATCGGTAAATTAACTCCAACCACCTACGGCTTTTACTTCTAAAAATTCTTCTAAACCGTGTTCACCTGCTTCTCGACCTATTCCAGAATGTTTAAAACCACCGAAAGGTGCATCAACTGCAATACCTGCTCCATTTACATCAACCATTCCAGATCTTAATTTTCTCGCAACTCTTTGTACTTTTTCGGAATCTTGAGTTTGGATATAGTTTGTTAATCCATAAGCAGTATCATTTGCAATTGTTATTGCCTCTTCTTCTGTTTCAAATGGGATAACAGATAAAACGGGTCCAAAAATTTCTGTTCTTGCAACTTCCATATTATTATTTACGTCCGCAAAAACAGTTGGTTTAACAAAGTAACCTTTGTCTAATCCATCAGGTTTACCTGTTCCTCCAGCAACTAATTTTGCACCTTCATCTATTCCTTTTTGGATTAAAGTTTGTATTTTTTTGTATTGAGTTTCTGAAATAACTGGACCTATATGTTCTCCTTCTTTTTTAGGGTCACCAACCTCAAAACTTTCAGTATATTTTTTTAATCTCTCAATAGCCTCTTCATACATTGATTTTTCAACTAACATTCTTGTTGGCGCATTACAAGATTGTCCAGAATTTCTAAAACATCTTAAAGCACCTCTTTCAATAGCCTCTGGATCAGCATCTTTAAAAATTATATTTGCTCCTTTACCACCTAATTCTAAGCTTACTCTTTTAAAATCTTTAGCAGCATTTTGTGAAATCAAAGCTCCTGCTCTTGTTGATCCCGTAAAAGAAATCATATTAATATCTGGATGACTTGTAAGAGCATCACCTGTTGTTGCTCCATCACCATTAACTAAATTGAACACACCTTTTGGAAATTTTACATCATCAATAATTTCAGCAAGTATCATTGAAGATAGTGGTGCTAATTCTGATGGCTTTAAAACCATTGTACAACCTGCAGCTATTGCTGGCATTACTTTTAAACAAACTTGGTTCATCGGCCAATTCCATGGTGTTATTAATGCACAAACACCTTTTGGTTCATAAATTAATCTTTGATTAGGAGCATGCTCACCTAATGGTTTTTCAAATGCAAAATTTTTTAAGTATCTAATAAATGATTTAATATGACTTGCTCCTGTGCCTGCTTGTAATTTTGTTGCAAAATCTTTTGGAGCACCCATCTCAAGAGTTATAGCTTCTGCAATATCTGCCCATCTTTTCTTATAATTTTCATAAAGTTTTTCTAATAGTGCAATTCTTTCTTCTTTGGAAGAAAAGGCCCAAGACTCGTAGGCATCTTTAGCTGCATTAACAGCATTATCAACATCAGCTTTGTTCCCCAAAGTAATTACTGCACAATTTTCTTCTGTAGCAGGATCAATTACTTTAATTTCCTCAGAGCTATTTGGCTTAACCCACGATCCATTAATGTAAAAATTTTTTTTGTCTAACATGTTTTGAGGTTATCCTTTCTTTATGTTTTTGCAAATAAATTAGTTAATTCATAAACAATAGTTGCCGCCGCTAAAGAAGTTACTTCTGCATGATCATATGCTGGAGAAACCTCAACAACGTCTGCTGAAACTAAATTTAATCCAGACAAACCTCTTAAAACATTTACCATTTCTCTTGTAGTCATCCCTGCAATTTCTGGTGTACCAGTACCTGGAGCAAATGCAGGGTCTAAAACATCAATATCAATTGATAAGTATAAAGGATTGTCTCCCACTCTTTTTCTAATTCTTTCTGCTATTTTATCGGTTCCTTCTGTTTGAAACTCATCACAATGAATTATTTTAAATCCAAAACTTTCATCATTTTTAATATCATCTCTACTATAAAGTGGACCACGAATTCCAACATGCATAGAAGCATCATCTAAAAATAAACCTTCTTCTCTTGCTCTTCTGAATGGAGTTCCATGAGTATAAGGTGCACCAAAATATGTATCCCAAGTATCTAAGTGGGCATCAAAATGAACTAAAGATACAGGACCCTTATTTTTTTTATTGATTGCTCTTAACAGTGGAACTGCAATAGTATGATCTCCACCTAAACTTATAATTCCTCCAACCTTATTTAGTAAATCTGTTGCGCCTACTTCTATTTGTTTGATTGCTTCATCAATACTAAATGGATTGCAAGCAATATCACCAGCATCAGCTACTTGTTGGATTTTAAAAGGCTCAACATCATAATTAGGATGATAATTAGTTCTCAAATGTCTAGATGCTTGTCTGATGCTTTGTGGACCAAATCTTGCTCCGGGTCGATAACTTGTGCCAGCATCAAATGGAATTCCAACAATTGCAACGTCACAACTTTCCACATCTCTTAGTTCGGGAAGTCTTGCAAAAGTGCTTGGGCCAGCAAATCTTGGAACTTTAGTTCCACTAACTGGTTGAATTGGATTTTTGTTTCTTTCTTTTTTCATTTTTTAATAATCTAAGATAATATTATCTAATCTAATTCGTCTATAATAATTTAATGAAAATTTTATTTTTATTTATTCTTATTTTTCATATTTCGCATGTAAATGCTGATGAAATTTATAATCTGATAAAAATTCCTAATTTAGAAATTTATAAATTAAAAAACGACAATAATATTCGTTATTTAAGCGCTAAAGGTAATTTTAAAATTGGTACAAATAAGAACATTACTTGTGACAAAGTTGATATAAATAATTTAAATACAAAATTTCCTTTAATTGAAAAAAATCTTAATCGATATAATTCTAATTTTCTTAATAAGATAAAATTAAAATATATTGTATTTTGTGAAAATTTATTCATCTCTGAAATTAATACTGGGGGAATACCTGATAATAAAAACAGGACATTAATTTTAGATATTAATTTTAATAAAAAATATTTTGAAAGAATGATGCACCATGAAATTTTTCATATGATACAAAATACTCACATTGAATATTTTGATGAGGATAAATTTTCCTCTTTTAATCTAAAATCATTTAATTACGCTGAATGTTCAACTTGTTCTGATAGATTAAATTTAGATATATATGAAAAAACTGATGGTTTTTTAACAGAATATTCTAAATCTATCCCATCTGAAGATATGGCTGAAATTTTTTCATTTTTAATGACTGATAAAGAAACAATTGAAGATAAAATTAATAGTGACAAAATCCTAAATAACAAAGTGAATTTTATAAAATTAAACTTAGCTAAAATAGATAAAAATATTTTATGATTAAAACTATTAAAGCCTCAAAATCAGAAAAAATTTTATTTATATTTTTAATTAGTCTTTCAATTTTTGCTTTTACATCTTTTTTTTTATTAAAAAATAAATGTCTATTTGTTGGAAAAAATAATTTAAGTAAACTTAATTTTAATGAACCAAATAATATTGCAGTAATGAATGTTGAGTGTGGAAATGTAATAATTGAACTTTATCCAGATATTTCTCCAAAAGCGGTAGAAAGATTTAAAATTTTAATTGAACAAAAAATGTATGATGGTTCTGCTTTTTATAAAGTTTCAGAAAATACTTTTGTACAAGCTGGAGATATTGAGTATGGAAATATAAATAATTTAGATTATTCCAAAATTGGTAGCGGAAAGTCTGGATTAGGATTGTTAAAATCAGAACTGAGCGATGATTTTAAATTTACAGAGGGAAGTGTAGGTTTTGCTAGAGCAACAGAATTTGATACAGAAGATAGTGAATTCTTTATTACATTAAAAGAAATTCCAATTTATCAAGGTGAATATACTCCAATTGGTAAAGTAGTTTATGGTTTAGATATATTAACTAAAATTAAAACAGGTAATAAAGCAATTTATGTTTTAAGACCTGATTATATTAAAACCCTGAGAATGTTTAATTCTAATTAACCAAAGGTTTGCCAGTCGACAATGTGTGTTTAATTCTTTCTTGAGTTTGTTTTGTTTCTATCAATCTCATGAAAGAGTCTAGTTCTAATTTATAAAGATCATCCTCTGACAATACTTTTTCAATAGTAGTATCTCCACCGCTTAAAACGTTTGCAAGCTCAGTTCCAACATGCATACCATGATCTAAAATTACCTTTTCGTTGTATAATTTCTCTAAAACCTTAACCATTTTATCTTTCAACGGCTTTCCAGAAAGTTTGAATTTGCACTCTTCTGGAGGAACAAAATCATTATTTTGATCAATTAAATTTTTTGATTCCTCAAAAAGACTGTTTCTGTTCATTATTTTTTTGTCGTCTGGTCTTAAATACTTTAATGGCTCAGCCTCGATTGGAGAAGTAGCTGTTTTAGCATAACCAATAATATCAAAAACTTTTAGTGGTGCATAATCTGGGTCTGATTTTGCTTCTTCTGTTTGTGACCATCTCCACAACATTTCCTTACATCCCCCACCTGCTGGAACCAATCCAACAATAGTTTCAACTAATCCAATAACTAAATTTGTGTGTGAGGCAACAAAATTACTTTGAACTAAAACCTCAAAGCCTCCTCCAAGCGTAAGTCCAGAGGGAGCTGATACAACTGGGTACTTAGAGTATTTTAAAGTTTTGCATGTATCTTGAAAATACTTAATGAATTTTTCAATTGATTTAAAATCTCCTTTATCAGCAAAATTCATAGTATAACTTAAATTTACACCTGCTGAAAATTGCATGCTTTCATTAATTATTATTAAGGGTTTGTCAGTTGCATTTTTAAGTGCATCCATTGAGTCATAATCTAATGCACAAGCTTTTGTTGTAAATTCAACAATATTAAAATCTTTAAATCGATGAATTTCAGCTGAATTATTTTTATCCAGTTTAATTGCTGATGGTCTTATTTTTCCTAAAGTTTGAATGTCTGTATAAATTTGTCTTTCTCCATAGAAATTTTCATCTTTTGTTTTTGATAAATTTTCTAAAAATTTATTATTTTCAAAGTTATCGATTCTTTCAAAGAAATTCTTTACCCCTATAGATTTTAACATTTCAAAAGGACCCATTGCCCAATTAAAACCAAGTCTCATAGCTTCATCAATATCATTAAACTTATCGGTAATTCCTGGAACCAGTGAAGATGCATATTTAATTATTTTTGAAATTACAATCCAAGCATACTCACCATACTTATCTTTTCGATTAATTAAATTATCGATGTCAACAGTCTCTATTCCTAAATCTATTTTTTTTGTTGCTGAATACTCCCCTGTATCTAAATTAATCGCTTCTAAAATTTTTTGATCTCCACTTTTATTCATTCTATAAAAGCCACCTTTTCCTTTACGACCGGTGTAGCCTGTCTCAATTAATTTTTTTACTAATGGAATTTCTTTTGCAACAATTTGAAATTCATCTTTATCTGAAAGTTCTTTTATAAAGCTTTTTAATACATCAGCCATCAAATCAATTCCAATCAGATCATACAATCCAAATACTCCTGTTTTAGGTATACCCATTGGTCTACCAAAAACTGCATCTGCTTCTTCAATTGAAAGTTTCATTTTGAATGCTTCCGTCATGGCAACTTGCATAGCATAAACACCAATTCTATTACCTAAAAACCCTGGGGTATCATTACAGATTATAGCTCCTTTACCAAGCTCAACTTCACAAAATTTCTTTAAAGAATTAATTTTATTTAAGTCGTTATTTTCGTTTTTAACAATTTCTAACAATCCCATGTATCTGACAGGATTAAAAAAGTGAGTGATGCAAAAATCTTTTTTTTCTTCGTCATTTAGTTTTTCTGATAGAACTTTAATTGGAATTGACGATGTATTTGATGAAACTATTGCACCTTTTTTTCTGTTCTTAAATATCTTTTCATAAATATTGTGTTTAATATCAATTCTTTCTACTACTGCCTCTACCACCCAATCTGCATCTTTTACTACGTCAAAATTTTCTTCAATATTTCCAACATTAATATTGTTAATTTTGCTCTTATCTATTAGCAATGGAGGTCTAGATTTATGAATTCTTTCTCTAGCTTTTTCGCTGATTTCAGTTGTTAAATCTAAAAGAGTAACTGGTACGTCTGCATTACATAAGTGGGCAGCTATCCCGCTACCCATTGTACCAGAACCAATAACTACAACTTTTTTAATTTCCATAGCGACTTCTATATATGAATAAATTATTTGGGTAAATTATCTATTTATTCCTCTTAATCTCTCAGATCTTCTTCTTAATAATTCAGCAGTTACAAGAATTAAGGTTGATAAAAGAATTAAACAGGTTGCTACTGCAAGAATTGTCGGGCTCAATTGTTCTCTTAAACCTGTCCACATTTGTATTGGAATAGTAGTATTTTCTAAACCTGCGAGGAATAACACCACCACAACTTCATCAAAAGATGTCACAAAAGCAAACAATCCTCCTGAAATTACACCGGGCAATATCAATGGAAGAGTTATCTTCATAAATGTATTTACTGGATTACTACCTAAGCTTGCTGCAGCTCTTGTCACACTATGATCAAATCCGGAAAGTGTTGCAGTTACAGTAATTACAACAAATGGAGTTCCTAGTATTATATGAGCAAAAACTATTCCTGTATGCGTTGCTGCTAAACCTACTTTTGCCATAAAGAAAAATATTGCAACACCTGAAATAATTAATGGAACAATCATTGGAGAAATAAGAGTAGCCATTATAATTCCTTTATAAGGCATGTGCCTACTACTCAATCCTAAAGCAGCCAAAGTACCTAAAATTATTGAACCAATGGTTGCAAAGATTGCAATTATAAAACTATTTTTTGCAGCTAATCCCCATGGGTTTTTAGTTCCATAGACCATGTCTTTGTACCATCTTAAAGAAAAAGCATCAGGATCAAGATTTTTCATTCCCTCAGAAAAAACTAAAAATTCTTCAGCGTTAAAAGATAATGGAAATATTACAAATAGTGGTGCAATTAAAAAGAAAAATACAAATGCACAAATAGTTAAATAAACATAATGCCAAATCCTATAACGTGTTTCTGTATAACTTGGTAATGCCATATTTATCCTAATTTAATATTATCTACTCCAACTAATTTATTATAAATCCAATAAATAACTAAAACTCCAGTTAACAACATTAATCCCATTGCAGAGGCAAAGCTCCAATCTAAAGTTTGTTTCATATGGAATGCAATTTGATTACTAATCAAGGTACCTGATGCTCCACCTACTAATGCTGGAGTAATGTAATAACCGATTGCTAAAATAAATACTAACAAACATCCCGCTCCTATACCTGGAATAGTTAAAGGGAAATAAACCTTCCAAAATGCGACGAAAGGAGTTCCTCCTAAAGATTTTCCTGCTCTCATTAAGCTAGGAGAGATGGTTTTCATAACACTATAAAGTGGGAGAACCATAAAAGGTAACAATATTTGAGTCATGGCAACATAAGTACCCACTTTGTTGTACATCATCTCCGGCCTGTTATCATCTGCAACCAGTCCAATCATCACAAAAAAATCATTAACGACCCCTTGTTGTTGTAATAGAATCATCCAGCTTGCAGTTCTAACTAACAATGAAGTCCAAAATGGAAGTAGAACGCATATCATTAGTAGATTTGAATATTTCATTGGCAATGTTGCAAGTAAATGTGCGATTGGATATCCCATCAAAAAACAAAATAAAGTTACAAAAAACGCAATTTCTAGTGTTCTGAGCCAAAGAATTCTATGAATTCTCCTATCTTCATCCACTTGTACAATGCTTCCATCTGGAGCGTAATACATGTCCATACCTTTTAGGTATTTTGCTAAAGTGTAAGGTGGTGCAGTTCTTTTGATCGCCTGCCAATACTCTACCTTATTCCAGTTTGGGTGTACTTTGATTATTTGTTCTTTAATACTTATAGACTCATCAATTTTTTTTCTTTTAATATTTCTAAACAGTCTTTTGGTTGTTGAATTAAAGCCATTTTTTTCTTTATTTAACCTTTGACCAAGTTTTCCATGTTCTTGTTTTTCAACAAGTGCTTTGTAATCATAATAAAAAGCAGAAAAAACTTCTTCAGGTGGTAACTTTTGTCCATCCCAACTTTCCATTTCCTTAAATGTTTTTGGAAGCATATTAGTAATCATTTTGTCATCAATACTTCTGGTAAACATTTCTCCGATCGGAAATATATAGGTGATGATTAAAAATAATAATAAAGGAGCTACTAGAAGAAATGCTTTTATCTTATTCTTCTTTTCTGCTTTTTTTAAACTGACCTCTAGAGGTATTCCGTCAGTAGTTAAAATTTGTTTTGTCTCAGAGCTCATAAAAAAATAGGGCGGTTATAAATAACCGCCCTAAATATATTATATAAATTCAGTGTTTAAAACTGAAATTATAGACCTGCTTTCATTGCTTCCCACTTCTCACCAATTTCTGTTCCATAATCAGCCCAGAAGAATGGGTCAACTAAGAAATAGTTTTTAGTGTTTGCAGGAGCAGTAGGCATTTGAGGCATCATTTCTGTTTTACCATCTTTGTACCATGGCTCGCCAGCAGTGATTACATCAAGAGAAGATTTTCTCCATGGAGCATATGCAATGTACTTCGCGCTACCAGCTAACATCTCTGTGTTAGTCATCATAGCTAAAGCTTTTTTAGCATTTGCTTCATCTGGTCCACCTTTAACAAGTGCGAAATATTCGTAGTCAAGACCTTGACCATCCCATACTTGTTTAATTGGAGCACCTTCACCTATTTCAGCATTAAAGAATCTTCCATTCCAACCAGTTGCCATTACAACTTCACCAGCAACTAATAATTCAGGTGGTTGAGCACCTGCAGACCAGAATACACATCCGCCATTAGGATCTTGGCAAAGAGCTTTGATTTTGTTCATAGCTCTATCAATTCCACCTTCTTCTAAAAGTTTTCTGTAAACTCTAGTTCCGCCGTCACCTAACTTAACACCGTCAGCAGCTAAAGCGATTTCTAGATTAGTTAAAGCACTTTTGTAGATTGCTCTTTTTCCAGGGAATTTTTTAGTGTTAAAGAAATCCTTAATTGTTTTAGGCTCTTTACCACCGAATGCTCTTGTATCAAAAGCATAGTTCCAAGAATATAAAATGTTACCTACAGCACATTCACTTGGCATTCCTGTAAAGAAGTCTTCACTTGCAGGAGTTCCATCTGGTGCAGCTGGGAAGTCTTTGTCAAAATCAAATTTAACAAATAAACCTTCATCACATCCGTTAATTGTGTCGAATGCAAATAAGTCTATGATATCCCAAGTTATAGCACCCGCTTCTTTTTGTGCTTTGATTTCTGATAAACCACCAGAATAGTCAACCCAGTTGATTTCTATTCCAAGTGCTTTAGCAGTAGGATCACCATACCCAAGCTTTTGAGACTCTGTGTAAGCTCCACCCCATGATGCTACTGTAACAGCAAAGGCTGAAGAAGTAAGAGATAAAACAAAAGAAAGAGCTAGTAATAATTTACTTAGTTTTTTCATTATTCCTCCGTTTAAACGTTGATATAAATTAATTTATATAAGTAAAAGTACAACAAATAGCTAAAGTGAAGTCAACAGCTGATTTTGTCTTTAAAATGTATATTAGATATACATATTTTTAATTGAAATTATTTTGGGTCTAATGCTCTAGCGTCAACACTATTCCACCCAATATTTATATCTTGACTAACTTTTAATTCTAAATTGGATGTACTGTTAGGAACTTTAAGAATAAACTCAGAACTTCCTAAAAGATTTAATCTAACTCTTGTATGATCACCATGATAGATTACTTCCTCAATCTTCCCAGTAAACATATTGTCCATCTTATCAGTTGGGTTTATTAATGCTCTTTCAGGTCTTAATGAGACTGTTGTTTTCTCACCTTTAGACTTAACAGAAATTGGATTAGCTAATATTTCTGAATTTGCTAATTTAACTTTGCATTTATCTTTAGCGATATCAACTACCTCTCCATTAAAAGTATTATTTTCACCAATGAACTCAGCAACAAAAGAATTTACTGGTTTCTCATAAAGTTCTGCTGGATTTGAAAGTTGTTGAACTTTTCCATCATTAAATACTGCAATCCTATTTGACATAGTTAATGCCTCACTTTGATCATGAGTTACATATACAACTGTGACACCAATACTTTCATGAATATGTTTGATTTCATATTGCATGCTTTCTCTTAAATTTTTATCTAATGCTCCAAGAGGTTCATCCATTAATACAACTGCTGGATCAAACACTAGTGCTCTTGCAACTGCTACTCTTTGTTGTTGTCCACCTGAAAGTTGAGCTGGCATTCTAGTTTCAAATCCACTTAATGAAACCATAGATAAGGCTTTATCAACTTTTTTATCTATTTCATCTTTTTCAACTTTTCTTACTCTTAATGGAAAAGCTAAGTTTTCATAAACTGTCATGTGTGGAAACAATGCATAGTTTTGGAAAACCATTCCGATACCTCTTTTGTGTGGAGGAATATTAGAAATTATGTTTCCATCTAATAATATTTCACCGTGAGTTGGTGTTTCAAAACCAGCTAACATCATTAAACAAGTTGTCTTACCTGAACCAGATGGACCAAGCATTGTTATGAATTCACCTTCTGCAATATCTAATTGAAGATCTTTGACGACAAGAACCTTACCGTCATAACTTTTATCTACTTTATCGAATTTAACAAACTCTGGATTTTTAGACATAAAGGTGAATATAAAACATTTGTGTAAATAGATTTCAATAGCTAATTAACTCTTAATATGAAGCTCTTTTGGAAAATTACAGAACAATTCTGATCCATTCTCTGTAACTCTTATAGCCTCAGATGCTTCAACACCCCAATCACCGAACTGCATCACTGCTATCATATGAAAGCAAACATTAGGTTCTAGAACTGTCATATCTCCCTTATAAATATTAAGAGTGTGCTCACCCCAATCAGGAGGATAACCAATTCCAATCGAATAACCTGTTCTAGATTTTTTTTCTATTCCGTATTTATCTAATATTTTCCAAAAAGCTTGAGCAACATCATCTGCTGTATTACCAGGCTTAATTTGACTTATGCCAGCATTTAAAGCTTCAATTGTTTTGTTCATTGTATCAATCTTTAATTGATTGGGTTTTCCAAGCAGAACTGTTCTCGCCATTGGAGCATGATATCTCTTATAAACCCCAGATAATTCAATAATTGTAGCCTCACCCTCCACAAATTTATCTTGTGTTGCTGTTAAATGCGAAGCTGAAGTACCTTTCCCTGTTGGAAGTAATGTTGCAATACTAGAATATTCTCCTCCAAATTCTTCTGTTCCATAGAATAAAGTTTTTTGAATTTCGCCTACTGCATCGCACTGTCTTACTCCTGGTTTAATAACCTCCATTGCAGTTTTCATTCCTTTTTCAGAAATTTTTGCAGCAGATTTCATGAAACCTATTTCAGCATCTGATTTTACTAACCTTGCCCAATTAACTAGACGATCGCTGTCTTTAATTTTTGCATTGGGTAATCCCTGCTTTATTTTTTCATAACAAAATGCAGTGAAGTAATGTGCATCCATTTCTAATCCAATGCATAACTTGTCCCATTTTCTTTCTTTTATAATCTCTACCAAATTATCATAAGGATGTTTTGGCCATGTATGAATGTAATTTTCGTCATAAACTAAAATATTCTCATCCTTTAAATAAGTTTTAATATATGCGCCACCTGCATCTTGAGCTCTTACAAAACATAGGGGCTCGTCTGCATTTATATGAACAATTGCACATTGAGCATAATAAAAAGACCAAGCATCATAACCTGTTAGGTAATTCATGTTGTTAGTGTCATGTGAGATTAAAAGATCGATGCCTTTTTCTTGCATCATTTTTTTAACTTTTGTTAATCTTTGCTTATATTCTTCTTTTGTGAACAACATTAATTTTCTTTAAATAATTTACCAAATCCTTCGACTGAATTATTTTTATTTATTTTAACAAGCGTATCCCAAATCAATGCCTGATTGCTAGATAAAACTGTAGTATTTAATTTTTTCTCTAGTTTATCAATTATTGGTAATACTGGTAAAGCGGTACAAGAAACAAAGAGTGCCTCTGCCCCATTTAAATCTATCTCAGATAGAACATTATATAAATAATTCTGATCAACTTTTCCAATATCGTAATCAGCTTCTATATCGAAGTAAGAGTTTGAAGTAACTTCAAATCCTTCGTCTTTAAAATACTCTAGAACCTCATCGTTAAGTTTTTTACTATAAGGTGTAAATAGACTTATTTTATTTATATTTAATTTCTTTAAAGCTTTGATTGCAGCGGTACTTGGAGTTGTCACTTCTGCCATAGGTTTTGCAGCTTTTATTTTTTTTTCAATAGATTCGAAACCCGCAGCTATTGTTCCAGATGTGCAGCCATAAACAACACAATCGATATCCTGATCAGGTAATATATCTTTTGTTACCTCAGTTACTTTGTTTGACATTTTGATCAAATTTTCTTTTGTTAGTGGGTTATAGCATTCGATTCGATTTACAAAGAAATCAACTTCTCTGTCTTTAATTACGGTTATAAAATCTCTCTCAATCATAAAATCGCTAGCAAGCGCAATAAGTCCAATTCTCGGATTTGATTTGGTGATGTATTTAGGATCTATTTTTGTTGAATTCATAATTTAAAAGGTGAATATATCAGAAGTTCTTTAATAATCATTAATATTAAAAATAGGTATGAATATAAAAGATACTTTCGTAGCGTCCTTAGTACCTATTTTTTTAGGCTTTGGTTTTGTAATAGCTAAACCAGCATTTGAATCTTTTCCTCCTATTCTTTTGATGGGTATAAGATTTATGTTTGCTGCATCATTATTAATTTGGTGG
Source organism: uncultured Pelagibacteraceae bacterium (assembly GCA_902592375.1). Taxonomy (GTDB): domain Bacteria; phylum Pseudomonadota; class Alphaproteobacteria; order Pelagibacterales; family Pelagibacteraceae; genus Pelagibacter. The sequence goes on from CACJEG010000001.1 coordinate 280,390, forward strand.
TTTCCAATTCCAAAAGGATATTTAAAAAGAATTTTTGCTGCATCATTAGTCGCTAATACGTTGCAATATAGTATTACTTATTCTGGTTTAGATTTAATTGATGCATCCGCAGCAGTTCTTTTGGTTCAAACAGAAGTTCCATTTGGAGTTATTTTTGCTTACTTCATGCTTAAAGAAAAACCAACTATTAGAGCTTTGATTGGTATAGCTATCGCTTTTGTTGGTGTTTATATTTTAACCGGATCTCCTAACTTAGATGGAAAATTTATTGGAATTGGACTTACGATTTTAGGTTCAGCTGTATGGGCTCTTGGACAAGTTATGGTTAAACCATTAAGTAAAGAAATAAATCCTTTAGCGTTAGTTGCTTGGTTAGCCTTATTCTCTGGACCAATATTAGTGATGCTATCTGCAATAATTGATGGAAACACAATTAATTATTTAACAAATGCAAAATTTGATCATTGGATTATTGCAATTTATATAGGTTTCATCATGCAACCAATTACTTATGGTTGTTTCTATTATGTTTTGAAAAACAACCCACTTTATAAAGTACTGCCGATTGTAACTATGGGGATACCGCCAACAGGTTTATTAGCTGCTATTTTTCTTTTAGGAGAAAAACCAACGCCAGAATTATTTATAGGTGGTGCAATAATCATAGTTGGTGTGATTTTAATTATATTTACAAAAAACAAAAAAGAAGAGGAAATAAAATGAAAATAGGATTTATTGGTTTAGGTAATGTTGGAGGAAAACTTGCGGGAAGTTTATTAAGAAATAACTTTGATCTTACAGTAAGAGATTTAGATGAAACTTTAACAAATTCTTTGAAAGACTTAGGTGCTAAAGTTGCAAAATCTCCAAAAGAATTAGCTGAACAATCCGATTTAATCATTACCTCTCTTCCTTCTCCTGAGGTTTCTGCAGAAGTGATGGAAAGTGAAGATGGAATTCTAAATGGTTTATCAGAAAAGAAAATTTGGCTAGAAATGAGTACCACAGACGAAAATGAAGTAAAAAGACTTGGAAAAAAAGTAATAGAAAAAAAAGCTATCCCTTTGGATGGACCTGTGAGTGGTGGATGTCATAGAGCTGCAACAGGTAATATTGCTATATTCGTGGGTGGAGAAAGAAAAGCATTTGAAAAAATTTTACCTGCATTAACTGTTATGGGGAGAAAAATATTGCACACTGGTGAGCTTGGTACAGCAAGTGTATTAAAAGTAATTACAAATTATCTAGCATCTGCACATTTAGTTGCATTAGGTGAGGCTTGGACTGTAGCAAAAAAATCTAATTTAGATTTAGCAAAAACTTACAAAGGGATTGCTATTTCCTCTGGTAATTCATTTGTGCATGAAACTGAAAGTCAGGTTATATTAAATGGATCTTATAATATAAATTTTACAATGGATTTGGTTTTAAAAGACACAAGTCTATTTGACAATCTTGCAAAAAAACTGAATGCTCCTTTAGAAATTTCTCCACAAATAGTTGAAATTTTTAAAGATGGTCAAAAAAAATATGGTTCGAGAGCTTGGTCATCAATGATTGTGAAAAGGATGGAGGATTTAAATAATATTAATTTTAGAGCTAATGGTTTTCCTGATGAGTTGGTTGATAATGAACCTGAGGAAAAAGGATATGAAATTTAATTAATGTGTTAAGATAAAAAATGTTAGATAAAAGAAAATTTTACATAAATGGTACGTGGGTTGATCCAATTAAAAAAAATGATTTTGACGTAATTAATCCATGCAATGAAGACCCGTTTGCTGTTATTTCTTTAGGTTCAAAAGAGGATACAGATTTAGCCGTTAAATCAGCAAAAAATGCCTTTGATACTTGGAAAGAAACTAGTAAGGAAGAAAGACTCGAATTACTTGAAAAGTTATCATCAGTTTATAAAAAAAGATTTAATGAAATGGCTGAGGCTATTTCTCTTGAAATGGGTGCACCAATGGATTGGGCAACAGATGTTCAAACAGCTTCAGGGAAAGATCATTTAGATGATTTTATTTTAAGATTAAAAAATTTTAAATTTGAGGAACACTTTGATAATAAATCAAATAATCATATCTATTATGAGCCAATTGGAGTTTGTGGATTAATTACACCATGGAATTGGCCAATTAATCAAATTGCTTTAAAAGTTGTTCCAGCTTTCGCAACTGGATGTACAATGATTTTAAAACCATCAGAAATTGCTCCTATTTCTGGAATGCTATTTGCAGAAATGATTGATGAAGCAGGTTTTCCAAAAGGTGTATTTAATTTGGTAAATGGAGACGGCGCAGGAGTGGGAACCCACATTTCAAGCCACCCTGATATTGATATGGTTTCTTTCACAGGTTCAACACGAGCAGGAAGATTAATTTCAAAAAACGCTGCTGAAACAATTAAAAGAGTTTGTCTTGAATTAGGTGGTAAAGGTGGAAACATTGTTTTTGCTGACAGTTATAAAGATGCAGTAAGAGATGGCATTCGAAATGTAATGAGCAATTCTGGTCAATCTTGTGATGCACCGACAAGGATGCTTGTTGAAAAATCAATTTACGAAAGAGCTGTTAAAGAAGCAATAGATGAAGCAAACAAAATTAAAGTAGATCAAGCTTCAAAAAAAGGAGATCATATAGGACCCGTAATTTCTAAAGTTCAATATGATAAAATTATAAATCTTATTGAAAGTGGAATTTCTGAAGGTGCAACTCTTGCAGCAGGTGGGCCTGAGCTACCAAACGGTTTGAACAAAGGATACTTTATCAAACCAACTATCTTTACAGATGTAACTAATGAAATGAGAATTGCTAAAGAAGAAATTTTTGGACCTGTGTTATCTATAATTCCATTTGAAACTGAGGATGAGGCAGTCAATATTGTAAACGATACTTCTTATGGTCTTGGAAATTATTTACAAACTGAGGATAGAGAAAAAGCACACAGGGTTGCAAAAAAATTAAGATCAGGCTGTGTTTATATTAATGGAAATGGAGCAGATGCCGGAACTCCATTTGGTGGTTACAGACAATCAGGTAATGGGAGAGAAGGAGGTGTTTGGGGCCTTGAGGAATATCTTGAAGTAAAGAATGTTACTGGTTGGAGTTAACCAAATTTTTTAAATATCTTAGTCTTCCAATAATTTCATCTCGATCCATGTAATAACCTTGTAAATGTCTATGTCCAGAGTTTGGATCATATTCGGTTCTACCATGTAATAATCGTCTATTGTTAAAAGAAAAAATATCACCTGGTCCTAATCTAAATTTAATCTGGAATTGATCGTCATGAAGCAAATTTCCAAATCGGTGATGAGCTTTGTAAACTTTATCCATCAAATCAGGATGACAGTCTAAAGCATCCATGGTTGCAACACTAAATCGTATATCATGGTAATCGTTATCTTTTGTTAGAGATATCGCGGGTGCGTAATAACTTCTTACAGACTCTTGTGTATAATCCATGTCTCTAAATTTTAAGTGAACGTTTACTAGCGTATCAAATATTTCTTTATCATTTTTTCTCAAATAATCCGCTACTGCAAAGCCATCTACGGCGGACGAGTCTCCTCCAGTTGCAGAATTTACTAAACAATGAAGAAATTGATATCCAGGTGGTGTTTCAAACCATGGTAAATCCATATGATTTCTTAAAGCATGCGCTGTGTAAGCTGAATTATTTGGTTTAGGAATGTTAATTACTTCAAATGGTGTTTTAAAAAAAGTTTCTCTGGTATGGCTAATTCTATTTAAAATTTTAAAGCCAGAATTATTTTCAGTTGGAGCATTTTTTACTATAGCAATTCCAGTATGATGTAAAAGTTCTAACCATCTGACAAGCCCTTCATCTGAACTCATAATTTCATCATGTTCAATCTCAATTGAATTCAGGTCATTTTGTAAAGAATTGTCCCAAAGTTGATATGGTGATTTATATTCTAAATTATTTTTTATTGTATAGCAGTTTTCTCTTAACCAATTTTGATCATAATAACTTACGTGGTCTCCTTCACTCCATTCAATTTCAAGCTTGCCTTCATTATTTACTGCAAATTTTTTTGGATTAATATTGTTTGATACTTTTAAAATATTAAACATTCTATGACGTGAGTCTTTATCGTGTGCAGTTGGACAATTGTCTCTTAGCCATAAATAATTAAATTTACTTTTTTTTCCATCGCTCCAGTCAACTTCTAAATTTGTAGAATTTTTAGTTATATTTTTAATTGTAAAATTTTGTTCCATTAATTTTTATAATTTGAATGTTCTCTCTCTAATTTTCTTAATAAAGCAGCCCACTCTGTTTTTCCATCATAATTATAATCATCAGAGTCACTCATGTTTTCCCAGAAATATGCAGCTTTTTGTTTATCTATTTCATGTTTATTTAAACCCATAGCAAGATTTTTCACCTGAACTGAACATGCTTGCTCTAGATAATAAGCTCTGAAAAATGCTTCTGCTGCAGTTTTTCCTACTGTGTAATATCCATGATTTCTAGTAATCAAAATGTCGTGTTTGCTAATTAGGTTTTCAAATTTGCTTCCAAATTCTTTGTCCTCAACAAATTCATAATCAATATATCCAACAAGATGATTTAAATAAACTGCAGCCTGTGAGAGATACATTAAACCCTCTTTAGTGCCACCAACTGCCATCACATCGTTGGCATGTCCGTGAACATAAAAGTTTACATCATTTCTTTTGTTAAAAATCCATTGAGCAAGATTAATACATCCATCGTTTAACCAAGGTCCGTCTGAATCTAATTTTTTTCCGTTTTGATCAATTTTAACTAAAGATGAAGCAGTAATTTCTTCATAAAACATTCCATATGGATGAACGAAAGAACAATTCTTATCTTCAACAGATCTTGCCCCTGCACATTGGTTAGCAAGGTCGGTCATGCCGTACATATGTAAAATTCTATATAGAGCAGACAACTCTAATCGCACATCTTTATCTGTTTGCGCCATATATAAAATTTTTATTTAAAAAATAAGTAAAAGCAAATAAATACAACTGTTATTTATTAAAACAATTATAAGTTGTATAATATTTGTTTTACATATGATGATTGTAACTGTTAGAACATTACATCATGTCAAAAATTGAGATCAACAACGTTTACAAAATTTTTGGTAATAACCCTTCTTCTGTACTGCCAATGGTAAAAGATGGTGCAACAAAAGATGAAATTTTAGAGCAAACAGGTCATACCGTTGGATTAGATAATGTTTCGCTTAAAATTGAAGAAGGAGAAACCTTTGTTTGCATGGGTTTATCGGGATCAGGGAAATCAACACTAATAAGACATCTTAATAGACTAATCGATCCAACTGATGGCGAAATTTTAGTTGAGGGCACGAATGTAATGTCACTTGATAAAGATAAGCTCATTGAATTTAGAAGACATAAAATGAGCATGGTGTTTCAAAGATTTGGTTTATTCCCGCATAAAACAGTGATTCAAAATGTTGGTTACGGATTAGAAATGCAAGGGAAAGGTGAAGATGAAAGAAATAAAATCTCGATGGAAAAAATCGATGCAGTTGGTCTTACTGGTTTTGAAAATCAATACCCTGCTCAATTATCGGGAGGAATGCAGCAACGTGTTGGTTTAGCAAGAGCATTAGCTACTGATACAGATATTATGTTAATGGATGAAGCTTTCAGCGCTCTAGATCCTCTGATTAGAAGTGATATGCAGAAACAATTAATTGATCTTCAAGCAGAATTAAAAAAAACAATTGTATTTATTACACACGATTTAGATGAATCATTAAGATTAGGAGATCATATTGGGATATTAAATTCTGGAAAATTAGTTCAAGTAGGAACTCCTGAGGAAATTATTATGAACCCTGCTGATGATTATGTAAAAGCTTTCGTAAAAGATGTAAACCGAGCAAAAGTAATCAAGGCAAAGATTATTATGAAAACTACTGATCAAGCTAATGACATAGATAAGTCAAACTTAATTAAAGTAAATGAAGATGAGTTTATTGAAGATTTTTTACCAAAAATTGTTTGTTCAGATTCAAATTGTGAAGTGGTTGATAAAAGTGGAAATGTAAAGGGATACATTTCAAACCAAGAATTACAGTCTTCATTAACAAGATCATAAAGTGTTATTAAAAACTTTCGAAGTAAAAAAGGAATGGGTTGATTACAACAACCATATGAACATGGCTTATTATGTGCTTGTTTTTGATCAAGCATGGGAAGTTGCGCTTGAAAAATTCAAAATGGGAGGAACTGCAGCAAAAGATCTTAATAGAAGTACTATGGTAGTTGAAACAAATACTAAATACTTAAATGAAGTTAAAGAAGGTGAGATGGTTAATGTTAATCTCACTTATTTTGATCATGATAAAAAAAGATTACATTTAAAAATGGAGATGATTTCTCAAAAAACTAACAAACTTTCTGCATCTATGGAATGGATATCGCTGTACATAGATTTAAGCAAAAGGAAAGTCACAGAATTTGAGGAAGAAAAAATAAAAATAATGAAAGACTTTATTGAACTAAACAAATCAAAATTTTCAACTGAAGGTCTTCTATTCACTTCTAAATTGAAGAAATAATTAAATATTCGAAAGATTTTTTTTTTGATATAGGTGCATAATGAGCGCTGATAATAACTCAAAGGGAATTCTTTTAATTATTGCTGCAATGACTTTGTTTGCAATGCAGGATTCTTTAATTAAATTTATTTTTGAAAAAGCTGCACTTTATGAGATTTTTTTTGGAAGGTATTTTGTTGCAGCAATTTTACTTTTTGGATACATCAAATTCAGAGGCCAAAAAGTTTCATTAAAAACTTATTATCCTTTTTTAACACTTGTTAGGGTTATCCTTCATTTTTTGGCTTTTTCTGCATTCTTCATTTCTTTAACCTATATGCCGTTAGCTACTGCAAATGCTTTATTTTTTTCATGTCCATTTTTTGTATCAATTTTTGCAAAATTTTTTTTGAAGGAATTTATTGGTATTAGAAGATGGTCTGCAATTGTATTTGGTTTTATTGGCGTATTCATTGTATTAGATCCTAACTTTTCTGACTTTGAGTACAAAAGTTTATTACCAGTCCTATGTGCATTTTTTTATGCAGCTTCAATGACAATAACTAAATATACATCTGACAAAGATGACGTAAACACACAACTTTTTTATTTCTATCTAATTGCGTTAATACTTTGTGGAATAATCTTTGTATTCATGGGAAATGGTCAATTGAACAATCCTAATTTTGACCCCACTACTCAATTTATTTTTAGAGAATGGTTTTCAAATATTGAATATACATGGAAATTTATCTTATTTTTTGGCGTTGCTGCATCGATTGCTTTTCTTTGTATATTTTCGGCTTACATTGTTGCTTCACCATCAGTTGTTTCATTGTTTGAATATTCTTTAATTATAATGTCTATGATACCCGGTTATTTTCTATTTAACGAAATACCATCAGCTAGAACCTTTATCGGAGTTGCATGTATAATAGCAGCTGGAATTTATATTTACCTTAGAGAAAGAGTTAGAGATCAATATATTGCAACAGAAACTCCAGTAAGAAGATGAGTAAAAACTATATACCAACAATTAATATATCATCGCTAATTAAAAATAATTTTGAAACTCAAAATGCTTTTAAAACAATTAAAGAAATTGAAAAAGCTTGTAACAATGTTGGTTTTTTTCAAATTACCGGTCATGGAATTAATCTAAAAGAAATTAAAAAAACATGTGAGGTTGGCAATAAATTTTTTAATTTACCAGACAGCAAGAAAAGAAAATTGTCACCTAAAAAATGGAATAAAAAAAATAAAAATCTTTATAGAGGATATTTTCCTAATGATGTTAATGGAAAAGAAGGTTTAGATATAGGCGATTTAAAGGTTACAAAAAAATATTCAGCAAATTTAAATAATCAATACATAGAATTTCTTAATCTAGGTCTGTGTTTTAATAAAAACTCAATTAATATTTTAAATAAATATTTTGATAATATTTTTAGATTAAGTGAAACTTTATTTAAAAGTGTAATAAAACTAAATAAAAAAAACCCTGATATTTCTAGTGCAGCTTTTTCAAGATTAAAAACATTAAGTACATTAAGATTTAATTATTATCCTAATCAAACAAAACCAGTAGAAATATCTAAACAAGACGGGGTTGCTCTTGGATGTGAAACTCATGTTGATAGTGGAGTGTTCACTTTACTTTATCAAGATAGAAAAGGTGGATTGCAGGTACAAAATAGAAAAACAAAAAAATGGTATGATGTTCCATTTAATAAAAAGGCTTTGGTTGTAAATACCGGAAGAGCATTAGAATTTCTTAGCAAAGGTAAATTTAAAGCAACTAATCACAGAGTTTTGTGGAATAAAAGTAAGAGACTCTCCGTTCCTTTTTTCTTTGAACCGTCCTATGATTTCAAAATGAACCACTCATTTTTAAATGGAAGCAAATTCAAAAATAATGGTCCAATTTATGAGAAATTTCTTAACAAATCCCTAAAGAAATTTATTGAATATCAACGTTAGTAATAATAAAGTTTAAATATAAAGCGATACATAACTCGTCGTTAAATTCAAAAATTTACGAAAGTGGGATCGGTCGTCTTTAAATTAATTTTTAAAGGAGGCTTTATGAACTTTGGATACTTTTGTAACACTACTAATTGGGATAAAAAACCTTATACCCAACTATTAGACGAAGCTAGAGAGATCACAGAATATTGTGATCAAAATAATTGGAATTCTATTTGGTATACCGAACATCACTTTAATCATGAGGGAATGGAGTCGTGCACCAATCCTCTAATGATGTGCACTGATGCTGCTGCAAGAACTAAAAATATTCGTTTAGGACAAGCGTGTAACGTAATTACATTTCACAATCCCATAAGACTTGCAGAAGATATCGCAACACTCGACCAAATGTCAAAAGGGAGAGTTGAAGTGGGTATTGGTAGAGGAGTTTATGGTAGAGAAGCCATTAACATGAACAAAGAAGCTGACTTAAAAGACCAAGCAAAAAATTTTAGACTATTTTCAGAAACATTAGACATAATGAAAAAAGCATGGTCTGAAGACTTCTTTTCTCATCAAGGAGAATTTTATACCTATCCATCTCCTAATTTTATTTGGCAACACGATATGAGTCCTCCAAAAGAAAATGTTGTCGATTTAAAAACAAATGAATTAAAACAAATATCTGTTTTACCAAAACCTTATCAAAAACCTTTCCCACCAATTTCTCAAGTAGTTGATGGAGAAAGATCAATTCAGTGGGCAGCAGAAAATGGGCTTAATTCAATTATGTGGATCCCAACTGTAAAAGCTTTGAAAAAAAGATTTGAAATTTATAAAAATGCAAAATCTAAAGCTGAAAATAGAGATGTACCACTAGGGGAAGGTATTAGTTTGGTTAGAGATATGTTTGTTGCAGAAACTATGGAAGAGGCTGAAAAAATGGCTGGAGAACATATTGTAAATTATATGAGATGGGTTTGTCATTGGAGAGGATTGGGAAATCATATGGATCCAGATGAAAAATTACCAGAGACAAAAAATAAACTAGATTTATTAAATTATGAATTTCTTCATAAAAGAAATCTATTGTTTGGAACACCTGAGTTTGTAATTGAAAAAATAAAAGAACTTCAGCAAGAATTAAATCTTCAAAATTTACAAGTCTGGTCTAACTTTCCAGGTATTAAACATGAAGATTGTATGAGAAGCATCAAATTATTTACAGAAGAAGTAATTCCAAATATAAAACCGATAGACACAAACATTCAAAGAGCTAGTTAGTAAATGGATTTAAAACTTAGAAAATTTGCAAAATTTGTTGATAAAACTTTTATTGAAGGTGGAAAAAAAGCTAAAGAACCTGTTCTGTTAGTTTCGGTTGCAGCTGTTATAGAAAATCCTTGGGCCGGAAAAGGTTTTGTAGAAGATTTAAAACCAGAAATATTAGATCTTGCACCTCAATTAGGAGATATTTTGGTGCCAGAGTTAACAAAAGAAATTGGATCAGGTGAAAAAATTTTAGCTTATGGAAAAGCTGCTATGGTTGGATTAAATGGTGAGATAGAACACGCGTCTGCATTTATTCATACTCTAAGATTTGGAAATAAATTTAGAGATGCTGTTGGGGGAACTTCTTATTTAAGTTTTACAAATACCAGAGGTCCTGCAGGTGCAAAAATTTCAATTCCAATGATGCACAAAACTGATGCTGGATTAAGACCTTTTTATCTTACTCATGAATTTACAATTCATGATGCCCCTAATGAAGATGAAATAGTTGTTGCTATTGGAGGCGCTCCAACTGGACGAGCTCATGCAAGAACAGGTGATAGATATCAAGACATGAAAGAGATGGGCATTGATAACTAATTGATGTCTTATAATTTTGATACAGATCAAAATCATTATTATTTTAATAACAAGAATTCTTTACCAATAATTTTTATTCATGGCGTTGGTTTAAATCAGCAAATGTGGAAACCACAAATTGAATTTTTTAAGGACAATTCATTTATTACTTACGATCTGTTAGGACATGGAAAAACGCCTTTTAAAGAACCAAATTTATCAATGGAGAATTTTACTGATCAATTATCAAATTTAGTAAATAATCTAAAGATAGAGAAATTTAATTTAATTGGCTTTTCTATCGGATCTTTGATTGCAATTGAATTTGCCTCAAAATATGAAAATTATTTAAATTCCTTAACTCTAATTTCCACTACTTACAAAAGGACAACTAAAGAAAGACAAAATGTAATTGATAGAGTTAATTTAGCAAAAAAAAATATGCCAATATCTCAAATGGCAATGAAGAGGTGGTTTTCAGATGAATACCTTGAGCAAAACCCTAAATTATACGACGATTTTATGAAAATTCTTAATAAGAAAGGAATTGATCAAGAAAATTTTATAAAAGCTTATGAAGTATTTGCAAACTATGAGGACAATCTTGAAAACATAAAAAATATTAAAACTAATACCTTAATTATAACAGGATCAGATGATCCAGGATCTACGCCTAATATGTCAAAAAATTTAAATAAAGATATACAAAATTCAACATATGTTGAAATTAAAAATGGAAAACATTTATGTACTATTGAATATGCAGACGAAGTAAATAATGCAATAATGAAACATATAAATAATGCCTGAGTTAAAAAAATATCAAATGTTTATAGATGGTCAGTGGGTAGACTCTGATACAAAAAAAAATTTTGAAACTTTAAATCCAGAAAACAATAAGCCTTGGGCTGTAGTACCTGAAGCTAGCGCAAATGATGTTGATAGAGCTGTAAAAGCTGCACAAAAAGCTTTTGAAGGTGAATGGCCAAAAATGCTTGCAAGAGATAGAGCAAAATATTTAAGAGCGATTGGAAATAAGCTCAGAGAAAATTCTGAATTATTGGGAAAGATTGAAACAATTGATACAGGAAAACTGTATAGAGAAACTTATCAACAAGCAAAATATATTGCAGAATATTATGATTACTATGCGGGTTTAGCTGACAAAGTTGAAGGAACGGTTCTTCCAATAGATAAACCAAATATCCAAGCAATCACAACAAGAATTCCAATAGGTGTTATTGCAGCTATCATTCCCTGGAATTCTCAAATGTTTTTAACCGCAACAAAAGTTGCTCCTGCTTTAGCTATGGGTAATACGGTTGTAATTAAATGTTCTGAATTAGCGCCAGCAACTATGTTTGAGTTTGCAAAGTTAGTTGAAGAAACTGGAATACCAAAAGGTGTAATAAATGTAGTTTCTGGTTTTGGAGATCCATGCGGTAAAGCTTTAACTACTCACAACTTAGTTGAGAAAGTAGCTTTTACAGGAGGTCCTGAAACTGCAAGACATATAATTAGAAATTCTGCAGAAAATTTATCTGAAGTAAGTTTAGAGTTGGGTGGAAAAAGTCCTGTAGCTGTTTTTGATGATGCTAAACAAGAAAATGCAATTAATGGAATAACTGCTGGAATATTCGGAGCAAGTGGTCAAAGTTGTATAGCAGGTTCAAGGTTGTACTTACAAAAAGGAATTTATAACAAATTTTTAGATAAGTTGGCATCTAGAGCAGAAAAAATTAAAATAGGTGCACCAATGGACTCTGATACTGAAATGGGTCCCTTAAGTAACTTTAAACAATTAGAAGTAATAGAAAAAAATATTAAATTAACAGTTGAACAAGGTGGAAAAATTAAATGTGGTGGTAAAAGACATCCATTTTCAAATGAGGGGTATTATTTTCCTCCAACAATTATTGAGTGTGAAAATCATAATTTACCAGCTGCTGAGAATGAACTTTTCGGTCCTGTATTATCGGTCATGAAATTTGATACTGAAAAAGAAGTAATAGAATTAATGAATGATAATCAATATGGTCTATCTTCAGGTATTTACACTAGTGATCTCGCAAGAGGAATGAGGGTGTCTAATGCTATCCGAGCAGGAATAACATTTGTAAATACTTATAGATTAATTTCTCCTTCAGCTCCATTTGGAGGTATCAAGGATAGTGGATATGGAAAAGAAGCAGGAATTGACTCAATTAAAGACTACACAAGAGTAAAAACAACTTGGTTCTACACATCAGACGAACCTTCTCTAGACCCCTTCTCTATAAGATAACTCCCAACATCAATTAAGCTATCTAAAATAGGATAATTTTGTCATTGAATATTGATTGTATTCATACTTAAATTGGTTTTTATAAATTGTTAACAATAAAGAGGAAGATAATGAGAAAACTATTTATCGCTGTATTTATGTTTGTATCAAGTTTTGGTTCAAATGTAATGGCAGACGGACATTCGATTAAAATGGGGATCATTTTAGGATTCACTGGTCCTATTGAATCTCTAACTCCAGCTATGGCTGCATCTGCAGAGCTTGCATTTAAAGAAGCTTCTGATTCAGGTTCGCTATTAGGTGGAAAAAAAATTGAGCCAGTAAGAGCAGACTCAACTTGTGTTGACTCAGCAGCGGCAACAGCTGCAGCTGAAGGTTTAATTTCAGGTGGTGTGGCTGCGATTATGGGAGCAGACTGTTCAGGTGTAACTGGTGCTATTGCAACTAATGTTGCTGTACCAAATGGTGTAGTAATGATTTCACCTTCAGCTACTTCTCCAGGATTAACAACTCTAGATGACAATGGGTACTTCTTTAGAACTGCTCCATCTGATGCTAGAGGTGGTCAAATTTTAGCTGATATAACTAAAGATAGAAAAGTAAAAAGTGTTGCAATCACTTATACTAACAATGACTATGGTAAAGGTTTAGCTGATGTTTATAAAGCAGCAGTTGAAGCCCATGGTATTAAAGTTACAACTGTAACTGCTCACGAAGATGGAAAAGCAGATTACTCATCTGAAGTAGCAACTCTTGCTTCTGCTGGTGGTGATGCTGTAGCAGTTATTGGTTACCTTGACCAAGGAGGAAAAGGAATTATTCAAGCTTCTTTAGACTCTGGTGCATTTGATAGATTTATTTTATCAGATGGTATGATCGGTCAATCTTTAGTTGATGCATTCGGAAAAGATTTAAGCAAATCATTTGGATCATTACCAGGTTCTACTGGTAAAGGTGCAGGTATATTTGCTGAAGTTGCAAAAGCTGGAGGTGTAGAAGCTTCTGGTCCTTACACAGGTGAATCTTACGATGCAGCTGCTTTAATCGTTCTTGCAATGCAAGCAGGTAACTCTGCTGATAGAGCATCAATTGCGAAAAATGTAATGGATGTTGCTAACGCTCCTGGAACTAAAATTTATCCAGGTGAACTTAAGAAAGGTTTAGATTTACTAGCAAAAGGTAAAAAGATTAATTACGAAGGTGCTACTGGAGTAACTTTTACTGAAGTTGGTGAAGCTGAAGGTTCTTTCTTAGAACAAGAAGTTAAAGGCGGAAAATTCAAAACTAAAAAACAAAGATAATTTTTTATCTTAATTCAAAAACCCCAGTAATTTAATTACTGGGGTTTTTTTTTAAATCAGCTCTTATAGTAGAAAGAGCTATTATAATTAGAAAAATCAAACATATTAAATTCATAGTTTTCCAGCTAGTTAAGCTTAGAAACACCCCAGCAGACAAACTCGCTGCTGCTTGAATAGTGTAAACGATAAAATCATTATACCCTTGAGCTCTAAATTTTTCCTCTTCTCTGTAACACAAAACAAGTAAGCTCGTTCCTGAAATAAACAAAAAATTCCATCCTAGACCTAGAAAAATAAGAGCAATCAAATAATTAATAAAGTTTTGTTCAAATAAACTGGTAATAATTGTGACTAAAAACAATAAAACTCCCATATGCATAATTTTACTATGACCAAACCTTTTAATTAAATTTCCAGTAACTAGTGAAGGTAAAAACATAGCTGCTATATGGAGCTGAATAACAAATCCAGTCTTGGACAAACTTATTTTCTCCATCAAGTGCATACTTATAGGTGTGGCTGTCATTAAAAAAGTCATTACAGCATAGGCAAAAGCTGAAGCTACAAGCGCCTGTAGAAATCTTGGTTGTGACATAAGTTCTAAAAAACTTCTTCCAGTTTTATATTGATTGTTTGATGTCTTTTTAGTTTCTTGAAAAAAAAATAAAAATATTATTGATGAAATAGATAATGCTGCAAGAGCAAGATAAGAACCTGCATACATATGATCTGAAATAAATCCTTTCGAAATGTTTGCAATATTTGGGCCAATAAAAGCCGAACCTATTCCCGCTAATAAAATGATAGAAATTGCTTTTGGTGCATAATCCTTATCTACAACCTCGACTGCTGCAAAACGGTATTGATGACTGAAAGCTATTCCTCCGCCAATTAAAAAGCATCCTAAATTATACAAGACAAAGCTTTCTATTATTATTGAGTAAGCAGTTAAAAGAGATGCAAAACATGTGCCTATTGATGCATAAATAAATCCTAATTTTCGTCCAATCAAACTCATTAGCTTTGCAGCAAAAAAAGCAAATAACGCAATTCCAACAACCGACAAAGCCATTGGAAGAGTTGCTAAAGATTTTATTGGACTAAATTTCGAACCAATTATACCACTTAAAAAAACGGTAACCGGTGCAGCTGTAAAAGCAAAAATCTGGCTTAAAATAAGTAACGAAAGATTTTTATTCATTAAAAGAATAAATACTTGTCAGCCATATACAAAGCCCAAGCAGCGGCAGCACCTAATATAATATATTTCATTATGTTTACTTTATTTCTATTTTTTCTGGAAGTATACCTTTAGGTCGATACCTCATTATAAACAACAATCCTAATCCCATCAGTAAAAATCTAAAATAAGGAACGCTTTCAATTAAATGAGCTTTAATTGCATTTGTTTCAGGAATACCTGCTGTAAAGAAATTAATTAAAAACATTGATATTGGTGCAGCTTCAATCCATAAAAACCATACAACGAAACCACCTAAAATTGCACCAAAGTTGTTTCCACTTCCTCCTACAATTACCATTACCCAAATTAAGAAAGTATATCTCATAGGTCTATAGCTTCCTGGAGTAAACAAACCATCTTGTGTAACCAACATTGCGCCAGCAATTCCAACGATAGCTGAGCCTAAAATAAAAATTAACAAGTGTTGTTTAACAACATTTTTCCCCATTGCATTTGCAGCTTCCTCATTATCTCTTATTGCTCTCATCATTCTTCCCCAAGGAGAATAAAGAGCTTTTTGAGTTAAAATTAAAAGAATAATAACTACTACTAAGAATAATCCTGAGTAACATAGTTTTACAAATACTGATGAGCCTTCAATTACAAGTTGGTTTAAAGCAGCTTGTCGATCAGCCAAATTATCAATTACACTTAATTTTCCTGAATTAAACTTTTCAACTAAGCTTATAAACCAATCTGTAGTTTGTAGATCTACCTCATATGGTGCAGGTCTTTTTAATCCAATAACGTTTTTCACACCTCTTGTGAGCCAATCTTCGTGTTTAATAATTGCAATAACTATTTCTGAAATAAGAAGTGTAGCAATAGCTAAATAATCAGCTCTAAGACCAAGAGCAACTTTTCCCACTATAAATGCTAACCCGCCCGCAAAAAGAGCTCCAACTATCCATGAAAAAATTATTGGTAAGCCAAATCCTCCAAGAAAACCTGTTGTTGCAGGATTTACAGCTTCAATTTTTTCAATACCTGGCTCTGCGGTTACTCTAATAATTATAATCCCTGTTATAATGAGAGCTGCAATACTATAGGTTCTTAATTTTGATTTTTCAAAATTTTTCAAAATAAATCTAATAACTAGAACCATTACAATGATAAGCCATAAACACATTAAAATATCAAAACCTCCTGCTCTCCAAGCTTCTTGAACAGGGTCTACTGATATCAATACAGCAGCTAAACCACCTAAAGCTGTATACCCCATAATTCCAAAATTAATTAAACCTGCGTATCCCCACTGAATATTTGCACCCATCGTCATTACCGCGGAAATCAAACACAGATTAAATATTGATAAAGCTATATTCCATGATTGAAATATCCCAACCATTAGAATAAGTACCATCATGATACTATAAGCTGCTATTACATTTAAATTTTTTCTCACAATACTTTCCCCTTAAATATTCCTGAAGGCCTGTAAATTAAAACTATTACCAGGATTGAGAACGAGACCGCAAACTTGTAATCTGTAGACAGTAGTTGAACTAAACTATTTGGTTCCATACTTTCAGGTAAAATATACATAAAGAATTTTTTATAAGCATAAGTTAATAAAATTTCAGAAAAAGCTATAACGTATCCTCCTAAAAAAGCTCCAAAAGGATTTCCAATTCCACCGACTATTGCAGCAGCAAAGATAGGAAGCATATTGTTAAAATAAGTAAATGGTTTGAAACTTTTGTCTAAACCATACAATACACCACCTATAGTAGCTAAAATTCCTGCAATTACCCAAGTCACTAAAACTATTTTTTTTGGATCAATACCTGATAGTAATGCAAGATCTTCATTATCCGAATAAGCTTTCATACTCTTTCCAGTTTTTGTTCTATTTAAAAACCAAAATAATAAAGAAACTAAAACTATAGTTACAAAAATAGTTATTACTTGAGTTGACTTTAATGCAAGACCTTCATTTAAACCTGTCATCTCTTTAAATTCACGAGCTTTAATAATAAATTTTTCTCCATCAAAAAATCTTCTGTCACTAGGTCCAATAATAATTCTTACAACTGCTTGTGTTACAAACATGACACCAATACTTACCATTGCAAACTGAACTGGGGGGCTTTTCTGATGTCTATAATATTTGAAGACAAATTTATCTATTAAAAGCATATACAGAATCATCAAAATAATTCCAAATGGGATAGCTAATAAAGCAGTAGGTAAAACACCTAAAGAAACACCTAAAGATTGAAAGTACCATGTAAATAAAATCGTTGCCATGGTTCCAAAAGACATCATGTCACCAGTTGCAAAATTCGCAAATCGTAAAATTCCATAAATAAGTGTTACAAATATTGCCCCCAGCGCTAACTGAGAACCGTAAGTTAATGCAGGAATGAAAATATAATTTAATAAAAGAATTATTGCATTTACAAAATCCATATTACCCTCCCAAAAAAGAGCTTCTTACTCTTGGATCGTCTAATAATTCTTTTCCAGTTCCTGAATAACGATTTTCTCCAGTCACTAGCACATAGCCTCTATCTGAAATGCTTAAGGCTTGTTTTGCATTTTGTTCTACCATTAAGATAGCAACGTTTGTTCTTTTTACTTTTACAATATGATCAAATAATTCGTCCATCACAATTGGTGATACACCTGCAGTTGGCTCATCTAACATTAAAACAGTAGGCTTAATCATCAAAGCTCGACCAAGAGCAACTTGTTGTCTTTGTCCTCCTGAAAGTTCTCCAACCATTTGATTTCTTTTATCTCTTAAAATCGGAAACAATTCATAGATTTCTTCAATAATGTTCTGAATTTCATCCTTCATAAGAAATGCACCCATTTCTAAATTTTCCTCAACAGTCATTCCTGCAAAAACATTTTTTGTTTGAGGTACGAAAGAAATGCCTTCTTTAACTCTGTCTTGTGGTGATAATTTTGAAATATCTTTACCATCAATCATAACTGATCCAGATTTTAAATTTAATAAACCCAACATTGCTTTCATGGCAGTTGATTTACCAGCACCATTAGGACCTAAAATAGAAACTATTTCTCCTTTATTAACGTTTACAGAACACGAACTAATAATGTCTGGACCATTTCCATAACCACCTGTCATTTTTATTCCTTCAAAATAAGCCATTAGTTTGTATCCTTTAATTTTGATCCTCTTCCAAGATAACTCTCAATAACCTTTTCATCTTTTTTTGCTTCTTCAACTGTTCCTTCAAATAAAACCGATCCTTCAGCCATTACAATCACTGGGTCACATAATCTTCCAATAAAATCCATATCATGTTCGATCATACAAAAAGTATAACCTTTTTCTTTATTAAGTTTTTCTATTGCGGTTCCAAGATCTTTAAGCAAAGTTCTATTAACACCAGCCCCCACCTCATCTAATAATACTAATTTAGCATCCACCATCATTGTTCTTCCAAGTTCTAATAATTTTTTTTGACCGCCTGAAAGATTTCCTGCGAGTTCATTAGAAAGATGTCCAAGGTTTAAAAATTCAACAACTTCTTTTGCTTTTTCTTTAACTGCAGATTCTTCCTCTGCAACTAAACCTGGTTTAAATAATGCTGTCATTAGCTTTTCGCCTGATTGATTTCCTGGAACCATCATTAAGTTTTCTAGAACAGATAAATTTGAAAACTCATGAGCAATTTGAAAAGTTCTTAACAACCCTTTAGAAAATAATTCATAGGAAGGAACATCGGTAATATTTTCATCATCAAAAGTTACGCTTCCTCCTGAAGATTTTAAGTTTCCTGCAATTAAATTAAATAAAGTTGTTTTACCAGATCCATTAGGTCCGATGATACCTGTGATTGTTCCTCTTTTAACTTTAATTGAACAATCTGAAACAGCAGCTAATCCACCAAAATATTTACTTAAATTATTAATCTCTAAAATATTTTCAGACATTTGATTTATTTGTTTAGTCTTTTGTGAATGCTATTTAAAGTTTTTTCTAGAGATTTATAAAATCCAGCTTTGGTTAATTCTTTAACGCCCTGTTCATTTAGTCCTCTAGGCGTTTGAGATTCTTTAACTAAATTTTTTAAATTTTCTTTTGAATTTACGACTGCATCTTGAGATAAAGCCAAAAATAAAGATGTTATGTATGTTTGAGCATTATTTCTTTTTACCCCTCTTTTCACCAACCAATCAGTCATAACTCTTAACACCTCATAAAATGGTGCCATCATTCCAGATGTTGACCAAAAATTTATTGAAGATTTTTCATTTTTAATTTCTACAGTTGTTCCCAAATTATTAAAAAATGCTTTTACTTTTGGATTAGGAGGACAAATAGGTACAGGACCTTTTTTCAATGAAATTGGAGGCAAAGGTATTGCTCGTACAATTTTTGCTTTTACTTTAATTGCTTTCTTTAATTGAGACAAAGTTATAGTAGAAATGAAACTCACAACAGTTTGATTGGATTTAAACTTTAAATCTTTAATAATTTTTTCACCAACAGTCGGTGTCACAGATAAAAATACCCAATTACACTGATCTACAATTTGCTGATTGTTTTTGGCTATTACAATTTTTTTAAACTTTCTTTTTAAACCCTGTGCTATTTTTTTATTTCTTGGAGAGATTATAATTTTTTTATAAGAAATTTTTGATTTACATATTCCAGTAATAACTGAAGAAGCAATTTTACCTGTACCAATAAAACCTAAATTCATAATTTTGGATACTTTATATTGATTATATTGAATTAATTAACAAAAAAAGATCCTCTTATTCGTAACAATTCTCTGCTTAATTCCTTATTTTCTTTAAATGGCTTTCTACCATGAAGCCAAAAGTAATTATTTGCAATTATAGAACAACCTACGGGTAGTTTTGTTATTACTTTATTTTTACTTTCCTCCAACGCATCCGATAACCTTTGCAGAAAATTTCCTTGATCCATATTTTTTGGTTCTGGAAATTGATCAATATAAGAAATTTGTGGTCTACCTTTTTCATCTGTTGAAAATACTGGATGTTCAACTTTGTAATCTACATTTTTACTTTTTGGAGATCCCCAAATAAAATTTTGTTTACCAACTGGATCATTTGATAATTCATGACAATGCTCCCAATCATCTAAATGAAGCATGGCCGTTTCTCCACCTTCAACATTTTTTTCTTCTAACTTAGTCATTACCAACCAATCAGTTACCTCTTTTACATAAGTACCATCAGTATGAAGATCCATATTTCTGTATGCTTTTCTTAAGTATGAATCGCTTGCATCCTCATGTTTTACATGAAACCTTGCATAATATTTTCCTGCCATAGAGTCATGATTGGGAATGCCAATTAAGTATGCAACAGCTGTAGACAATTTGACTAAAAATTTATCATTGATTTTCGAAGAAATATTACTCGGACCAATAATGAAGCAACCTGTAGATCTATCTCTTATTATGGAATTCATTAACTTACTTAGTTTATTTTTTGTTAAATCATCTAAACTCTTAGCAATAGTAAATCTTGTAAATGGTTTTAGTTCTAATGCAGTTAAATCAAATTTATTAAAGGGGAAAATTAGTTTTTCAATTATTTCGTCTTTTAATCTAATATTTAAAATTCTTTTTGATTTTTCGTGCTCCTGCACATCTATGCCAGATATTTTTTCCATAAGAAATTTTAGGTTAACTTAAATAATAAATCAATTTTATTTAAAAATAACTTGCTAATACAGCCATGCACACTGCAGAAAAAATTGTTGGATATACATAATTTTTTTTTGAAACAAAAAACACTGCCAGCGACAAGATAACAACAGTAAGTCTTAATAAATATCCTGCTTCATTTAAAACTCCTACAGGAAAAATGATTGTTCTTGCTATCAAAGCAGCTAAAGTTGCATAGGCTAAACAATTAAACCATTTAAAAATTTTTGAAGTTTCTTTTATTCCTTGAGAACTTACAGCTCCAAGAAACCTTGATAAAAAAGTCGCAAGTGAAGTAACCAAAATTGCATAAACTACACTAACTGACATTTATTTCTCCAATAAGATAAGCTGCTGTTCCACCTACTACACCTCCTAATAAAATTGACCACTCTGGTGAAAAAAAATAAAAAATTGGTCCTAATATAGACCCTAACAACACTGAAAGTGTAATTTGAATTGTTTTAGATGCTCCAACCATCATGCATAAAAAATAAATAGGATTTAAAATTGCTAAACCCATCATTATTTCTTTATTGAGAAATTCTGAAAAATAAAAACCAAGAAATGTACCTAAGACAGCAACACTCCAAGTGGCACTTCCTATTCCTATCCAATAATCAATTCTTTGTTCTTTAGGGATTGATTTGTAATTACTTTTCATAATCAACCAAGCGGATACAGCAATAAAATGACAGGAAAAGTAATATTTCCATTTTGGTTGTTTTTTATGCATCATTAATGGAAATAGAGAGACAGCCATTGGATATAAACGAGCATTCACAAACCAAACTGCTAAAAAAATATTTAAGAGTGATGCTCCAACTAATAAAGACTCTGCCATAACTAAAGATCCTGGCAAAGCATAAGTCAACATTGTTGAAAAAATACTTTCCTGAATATTAAATCCTAAATTTTTAAGAAGTGCACCAATAGCAATAAAACAACAGCCTAAAGCAATTGCAGGACTGTCATGTGCTAAAATTGATTTATATCCTTTAAAGAAAATTTTTTTATTAATCATTAACCGCCAAGGAATAGTCTACCAACATCTGGATTTTGTAATAACTCATCTCCTTTGCCGGCGATTGCAGTTTGTCCTGATACCAGAACGTATCCTATGTCTGCAAACTCTAAACCTTTTTTGGCATTTTGCTCAACTAGAATTATAGTTTTTTTTTCATTCTGTTGAAGATCTCTTAAAATTTCAAATACCATATCAATGTATCTTGGTTCTAAACCGATTGATGGCTCATCTACCAATAATACCGATGGTTTCATAACTAAAGCTCTAGATATTTCTAATAATCTTCTTTCACCGCCAGATAACACTTTTGCGGGCTGGTTTCTTCTATTTCTTAATCTTTCATATTTTTCTAAAATTCTTTCTGCTTCTTGAAATGATTCTTCTGTTTTATCTTTAATATATCCACCCATTAATAAGTTTTCTTCGACTGTCATGTCCGGAAAAACTGAATTATCTTGTAAAATATATGCGATACCAACTGACTTTAGTTTTTCAGCTGGTGTTAGATTAGTAATTTCTTTTCCATCTATTTCTATTTGACCTGAAAAAATATTTGTAAAACCATAAATTGAATGAAGTATTGTAGATTTACCTGCTCCATTTGGGCCAATTAAACATAGTGATTGTGCTTTGTTTACAAATAAATCAAAGTTGTGCAAAATTTCCATTTTTCCATAACCAGCACTTAAATTTTTAATTGTTAAATGAATTTCATTTGGAGAAAGTTTTTTTAAATCTTCTGGTGTTGGAGCTTTACCTAAAACTTCATATTGATTGGACATTATTGAGCTCCTAAATAAGCATCGATAACACGCTTATCATTTTTAATTTCATCTGGCGAACCATTAGCTAACATTTTACCGTGAGCTAAACAAAAAATATTCTCTGCTAATTGCATTATTACTCTCATGTTGTGCTCGATAACTAAAAGAGTAATTCCAAAGTCTTGATTTACTTTTATTAATCTATCTATAATTCCATTGATCAAAGTAGGATTAATTCCTGCAGTAGGTTCATCTAACAAAAGCATTTCTGGCTCATTCATTAATGCCATAGCAAGCTCAAGAAGCTTTTGTTGTCCAAAAGATAAGTCTCCAGCTCTTAATTTTCTTTTTTGATATAGTCCAACAAAATTTAATAAATTTTCTGCTTTTTCAGTTAATTCCTGTGGGATCTTTGAAAATAATTTTAATACACTTTCATCGCTACCTTTATGACTGATAAGCATGTTATCTATACAATTTAATTTTCCATAAATTCTTGTTTGTTGAAAAGTTCTTAATAAACCAAGTTTAGCTATAACTGGTACTGGAAGTTCAGATACTTCCTTACCATTAAATTTAATTGATCCTTGATCTATAGGATAAGTTCCAACAATAGAATTAAATAATGTTGTTTTTCCAGATCCATTCGGACCGATTAATCCCACTATTTTTCCTTTTTCAACCGACATAGAAATATCAACATTAGCTTTTACTCCTCCAAAAGATTTACTAACGTTATTTACTTCAAGAATACTCATTTTATTTCTACCTGTGCCTTTCGGTCTGCTTCATCAACTACTTCTCCAAATCGTTCTGGATATTTTTCTCTTAGCCATCCCATAATTCCTTCTGGGAAATAAATTACAATTACAACAATCAAAACCCCTAGGGCTACATACTGCCAACCCAAGAAGAATGTCCAAAAACCTTCTTTAAATATATGAAATACAGTTGCTCCAATAACTGGTCCCCATAAAGTTCCTTTACCGCCTAATATAGCCATTAGAACCATAAACACTCCCATTTCTCTTCCATCAAATGCAACATCAGTTGAGTCTATGTATCCAACTAAACCACCCATAATACCTCCCGCTAAACCACAGAAGAAAGCAGATATCATCCAACCAATAATTTTATATTTCATAGTCTCTATTCCCATCGCCTCTGCTTTATCTTCGTTATCTCTTATAGCATTCAAAATTAATTTAAATCTTGTAGAGTAAATTGCTTTGACAGCAAGAAAAGTTAAGATCAAAACTAAGAAACTTAAAAAATAAAAAAATTCACCTCTGGCTTCCAAACTTCCTACATTAGGAAAAGGGGGAGTAGTAAAACCTTGACCTGCTCCAATAATTTCAATTCCACCGGAAATTTCACCTGCAGCAACACCTAATCCTAGAGTACAAATGGCAAAATAGTGACCTCTTAATCCTAAAATTGCATATCCAATTAAGCCAGCAACAATTGTTGGTACTACGGCAGCAACGACAAGTCCCATAGCCATACCTTGAAAAAATTGAGCTGGAGTATGAACAAATGTTTTTTCACCACCACTTTCGGTCCATTCAGCTAATGGAAAAAACATTCCTACTTGAACCGAGGCGCATAAATACATTCCTAATCCATAAAATAAGATATTTCCAAAAGTGTTATATCCCATTTCACCCCCTTGAATATTCCAAGTGATTGCAAGGACAATCAATATACAAAGAATTGATAATTGAACTTTAAATGCAGGAAATACATAAGGAGCTGCTAGCCCAAAAATTAATATACCTATATATAAAATTAAATTATTTTTGTTCATATAAGCTCTTGATTTTATCTCTAAAATTCTGATCTACTGTAAAATAATGGCCATCTTCATCATGAACACTTGACCCTGAATAATGATATTCATCCAAATGCTTTTTAAATTCATCTATATCAACCTCAACAGATTTCCCCTCGTTATCATTAATTTTAACTTTTCTCATTTTAAATACTCTCTTTTTCTAGAAAGTTTAAATCTTCTGTAAACTAGGATTAAAACCAATAATAAAAATACTGAACCAATTCTAAATTCTGTTCCTAAAATATAATCTGCAAACTCTTCAAAAACTCCTAATCCCATTCCTGACATTGCAACACCGGGCAAGTTTCCTAATCCTGCAACAATCACAATCATAAAAGATCTAATCGTATATGGTAAGCCCATGTAAGGATGAATAGTAAATGTTATTGAAATTAGTGCTCCAGCAACACCACAAAGAGCAGCATTTATTCCAAATGTTGCTGCATAAACTTTTTCTGTATCAACGCCTAAAATTTTTGCAGCTCTAGCATTTTGAGCTGTAGCTCTAATAGCTCGGCCAAGCTTAGATTTTTTCATGTAAATTACTAAACAAACTGCAAACAAAATGCTTATAAATGCTGAAAATATTTTTGAATTAGGTAACACAACATTGCTATCAAACAACATAGTTGTTCCGTAACCAGAGTTTGCAAGTACAACATCTGCACCAAATGCAAAATTCATTAATTGCATGAAAAGAATACTTATTCCAAAAGTCGCCAAAATAGAGATAAATAAATCTCTATCTACTACTTTATTAATTACTAATTTGTAAATCGCTATACCAACAAAGTACATTATTACAGGTGCAACAATTACTCCCCATGCTGGATGAATACCATAGAGGTACATAAAATATGCTATGTATCCACCTAAAATAACAAGATCTCCTTGTGCAATGTTAATTATGTTCATCACTCCCCATTGAAGTGCCATTCCATATGCGATTAATGCAAACAAAACTCCAAGAAGAATTCCATCCAAGCAGGCTTGAACAGTTATCATTGGGTATTGAAATACAAGAAAATCCATAAAAAGTATTTTTGGGTTATATAAAAAAAAGCCCCCTATGACTAGGGGGCTTTAGTATTTTATTTTATCTATCTGACCACTTAGGAATTGGATGTATCAACTTAGCTGATGCCCATTTTAATGGAGCAACAACTTTGTTTTCACATTTTCCTGAAGCATCACACATTACTTGGAAAAGTACCATTGGTTTGTCAACGTTCTGACCACCAGGTGCAAATTTAATATTTCCATAGAATGTTTGCATGTTCGTAGCTGCAAGAGCATCTCTTACTTTCTTTTGATCGAAAGAATTTGCTCTTTCAAATGCATCTTTGAATACCAATAAAGCAGCCGAAGATTCAGCAGATTGGTAAGGTGGATCATATCCAAACTCTTTCTCAAAGTCTGCAGCATAAGTCATACCATCTTTAAAGAAATCATCTTTATAAGTTAGTGACTTGTGCCATTGAGAAGCACAAAGAGCGTACTGTGAGTTCTTACCATGCTGTTTAGATAGCTTAGCCGCATCACAGTGAGTCATAGCCAACATAGGAACATCAACTTTCATTTCAGCAATTTGTCTGATCGCAGTTAACGCACCTTTTGTGTGACCTGATACAACAAGCACATCTGGTTTCATTTGTTTTACTTTAACCAATGTAGCAGCCATATCATTTAGCTCTTTAGGCAATTTATCGTCGATTATGATTTTAGAACCAGTTCTTTCTGCAGCATCTAAAATACCTAATCTAACATCCTGTGAAAATGCATCTTGTTCAAACGCTTGTGCAATTCTTACTGGTTTTCCACCATTTAACTCAACTGCTGTTTCGATAGCAACATCAAGATATAAGTTAGCTGGAGCTAATACAGCAAATAGATATTTGTAACCTTTTGTAAACAAAGATCTAGATGCACCATTTGCTTCAACCATTGGAACACCATACTTTTCAGTCACTGGCGCAATCGCTTTAGTTAAACCAGAACTGTAAGGGCCAAGCATAAACTCAACACCATCTTGTGAAATCAATCTTTCTGCAAGCTGTGCAGCTCTCTTAGGGTTTGATTCATCATCGTAATAAATAATGTCAAACTTATAAGTCTTTCCACCAACTTTAACACCACCCATGCTGTTAATTCTGTCAACGGCCATGTTGTAACCATTTTGAGTATGAACACCATTAGATGAGTATTTACCAGTTAAGGAAATCGCAGCACCTAAAATAATTTTGTCACCAACAACTTTTGCAAAAGATGCAACAGAAGTTGAAAATAAAATTACTAATGCAGAAACAAAACTTAAAATTATTTTATTTAATCTCATTTTATTTCCTCTTTAATTAATTAATTATGTGGTGATTAAATAAAGAAATTTTATTTTATGCAAGTGGCAATAAAGGCCAAATCTAATTAATATTGTTGAGTTACAACAATTATTGCGGCAATAATTACTAAAACACTCGCAGAAATTGTATTAATTGTTTTTGTATTAGCAGTTATCCACTTTATTAATTTTTGTGCGAGCATTGCATAACCAATCAAAGATAAAAAATCTAAAACAATGTAAGTTGTAATTAAAATTACAAATTGTGCCAATAAATTTGAATTAAAGTCAATAAATTGGGGAAATATAAAAGGAAAAAACATCCAAGCTTTAGGACTTGTTCCAGCGACTAAGAAACCATCTCGAAAGAAAGATAAGTTACTTTTTTTTATTTCACCTTCGTTTGAAATAGTTTTTGGACGTGATTTATAAATATCATGAGCAAGATATAAAATATAAATTATTCCTATCCATTTAAATATATTTAATATCGTTGAGTTCTCAGAAAAAAAAGATCCTATTACAAAAATTACTAAAGTTGCTTGTATAAAATTTGCTGTTACATCCCCTAACGCTGACCAAACACATTTTCCAACTCCATAATTCATTGAATACGAGATAATCACAACTCTTGGGGTTCCTGGTGTAATGAATAGAAAAATTATTATCTGTAGATAAAGAATGAAATCTAAGGGGAGCATAGAAAAAGATAGTCCTTAAAAACCGGGAGCTAAAGATGGCTAAGAAGGACTATCTAAAACATAATATCAGAGGCTAAAAAAAATGCATTAAATATTTTTTTCAAATATAAAGGATTTATGAAAAAAAAAGGTCACAGACCAGTTACTAGAGTCAAAAACCCAGAGCCCAAAATGGACGATCCAGATTGGATCATTTGGGCAGCCTGGGCAGATAGAATCACTTTCGAGGAAATTGAAAAAAAAACAGGGAAGAAAGAATCTGATGTAATTAAAATTATGCGAAGATCTCTAAAACCATCATCTTTTAGGTTATGGAGAAAAAGAGTAAACCAAAAAAGTATAAAACATCGAAAAAAATTTGAATATTCTAGAAAAGAAATAACTAGTAAAATTAAAAAAGGTGACTATTTATAGTTCATGAAAAAAATTACCATGTATACAGGTCCACTATGTAATTATTGTGAGGCTGCAAAAAGATTATTAGCTAGAAATAATGCGCCTTATAATGAAATTGATATTTCAAAAGTTGATGGAGCAATGGATGAAATGATTAAAAAAGCTAATGGAAAAAGAACTATTCCACAAATTTTTTTTGATGACCAGCATATTGGTGGTTATGATGAAGTAAGAGCATTAGAAAAAGAAAATAAACTTCAAGATCTTTTAAATAATTAATTCCATTCTTCTAAAGCTAATTGTTTCTTAGCTAAAGAGCTTAAATCTTTTAATTTAACTCTATCTTTATATTTAATTTCGTAATCTTCAGACGCAAAATCTGGTGGACTCTTTCCTTCTAAAAATTTTTTTGATTGTTTTACCGTATAATCTAGATTTTTTTTACAATAAGGTGTTGCACCAACGTAAACAACATTTGAATAATTTTTTCCCGAATGCTTGTCTTCAACAGCATGAACAACATCTGGATGCCACCAAACAGTGTCGCCTGGCTTCATTTTTGGAATTGAAACTAAACCTTTTAACAGTAATGAATGATAATCTTTATTTACTGATAAAGCTCTACCAAATTTTGATCCACACAATTCATTTTCTTCAACATCATCTACTAATGCTCTGGTTAAAACATAAGCAATTCCTTTAGCAATAGGTATTAATTGTAAAGTTCCATCGTTAGGACCTTGTTCTGTTAAAGCTGTCCAACCTTGAAATGTTCTAAATACATGTGCAACCGCAGGAGACTCAAACTCTATTGTTCTATCTCTATACTTTGCTTCAAATGGATTATATTGTTCAAAGTTGTCAGAAAATATATCTCTATAAATTTTTTGATAATGACTATCGGTCCATCTTTCAATAGATCCAGCATCGCAATGAGGTGAAAGTCCCAAAGTATCATCACCTGGTTCTCTTCTTCTTACTCTATCTGCATAAGACAATTCTTTATTTGGGTCAAAAACTTTATATTCAGAGTTTTCAAATAACCAAAGATTATTTAGCCATTTTTTTACTTTAGCCATTTGCTCTGAGTGTCTTATTTCTATTTGTGCTTTAGACCAATAAAGGCCATATATTTGAGGTTTACCTGATTTAAGATCACTAAAATATTTATCTAAATCAGCTTTCTTCCTTTGATCATCGTAATAATTATTTTCATCAATATACTTCTCTAATTCTAAATTTAAATTTTCAATAAATTTATCTTCAAAAACATCTCGGATAATTACACAGCCCCTTTTTTTTATATTTTCTATTACCTTTGTGTTTTTTTGATCTAGCTCATTAATACTAATTTCTGGAATTATAGATTTATTGTTTTTTTTGAGATTTAATATTTCTTGTATTTCAGTTTCTATGAATTTTTCAATTTTGACGAAATTTTCTTTATAATTTTTTGAGTGATTTCTTAGCTCTTCTTTAACTTTCTCAATATCGATATTTTCAAACATTAAATTTAGCTCCTAGGTTTAAAAACTAAACATACCCCATTGTTACAAAATCGTTTTCCTGTAGGCTCAGGTCCATCATCGAATATATGCCCATGATGGCCTCCACATTTTTTACAATGATATTCGGTTCTTGCATAACCTATGTGGTGATCTGTTTTGGTTTCGAATACGTCTGGCAAAGATTCATAAAAAGAAGGCCAGCCTGATCCACTCTCATATTTTGTTTTTGAATCAAATAATTTTTCACCACAGTTTGCGCAATGAAAACTTCCTTCCCTTTTTTCATGATTAAGTTCACTTGATCCAGCACGCTCAGTACCTTCCTCGAATAAAATTAATTTTTGCTCAGCAGTTAAATTTGGATTTATTTTTTTTGTCATGATCCTATATATTTAGCACAAGATTGATGTAACATTGAATGTAATTCAACAAGTTTATTAAAATCTTTATTATAACCACCACCCAAAACCCCACAAAATGGTATTCGTCTAGAAAAAAAGTTTTCTACTACTAGCTCATCTCTTAATTTAATACCCTCATCAGAAATTTTTAATTTTCCTAATCTGTCATTAAAATGAATATCGACACCAGCTATGTAAAAAATGAAATCAAAATTTTCTTGATTTAACTCATTTAAATAATGTTTAAGTGTTTTGATATAAGCATCATCCTCTATATTATCTTCAAGCTCCACATCTAAATCACTGTTTGATTTTTTTGCTGGATAGTTAGTTTTAGAATGCATACTGAATGTAAATACACTTCTATTATCTTTAAAAATTTCTGAATTACCATTTCCTTGATGAACATCTAAATCAATAATTAAAATTTTATTAGCAAGACCTCTATTAAGTAAATAATGTGACGCAACTGCAACATCATTAAATACGCAATAACCCGCTCCTACATCATAACTTGCGTGATGACTGCCACCAGCAGTATTACATGATATGCCATAATTGATGGCAAGTTTAGAGGCTAGAACAGTACCGCCTGTAGCAACTAAAGACCTTTGAACAACACTATCAATAAGTGGAAATCCAATTTTTTTTATTCCCTCTTTACTTAAAGTTTTATTTTTAATGTCTAAAATATAATTTTTTGCATGTGCGAAGCTTAATGTTTCAAATGAGCAAGGTGATGGTTTGTGAAATTTTTTTACTATTTTATTTTGGATTAAGTAGTTTGCTAATTCTCCAAATTTATTAATAGGAAATTTATGATCATCACCAATTTTAGCAAAATAATCCTTATGATTAACAACGGGTAGTTCCATTTTTACTCTAGAACTCTGATAGGCTTTCCATTTACACAAGCCTCTAATCCTTCAATCATTTGATTATAAAAAATACTATAATTTTCAGCTGTAACATAACCAATGTGAGGAGTGAGTAATGCATTAGGTAAAAATCTAAGCTTATTATTTTCAGGTAAGGGCTCTTTTTCATATACATCAATTCCTGCACCTGCAATCACATTAGTTGATAAAGCAATGATTAAATCATCTTCATTTATAATAGGTCCACGAGACGTATTTATCAAAAAAGCTGTTTTTTTCATTTTATCTAATTCTTTTAAAGTAATGCAGTCTTTATATCTTTCACCTCCTTGAACATGTATTGAAAGAACATCAGAATTTGTGATTAAATCTTCTTTACTACATGGTAGTACGTCTAATTCTTTACACTTATCTAAGTTTAGATTTTCACTCCAAGCCATTACTTGCATACCAAAAGCTTTTCCGATTTTAGCAACTTCACTGCCTACCCTGCCTAATCCAATTAAACCTAAAATTTTTCCCTTCAATTCTACCCCTATAGTAGTTTGCCAATATCCTTGATACATATTATCAAACTCTTCTTTAAAGTTTCTTGCTAAGCCAAGAATTAGTGCCCAAGTTAATTCAGGCGTTGGGTTGATATTTATATCTGTTCCACAAACTAGAATTTTTCTTTTCTTAGCAGCCTCTAAATCAATAGATCTATTACGTAATCCACTTGTGATTACAAATTTTAAATCATTTAAATTATCAATTAAATTTTTTGTAATTGGAGTTCTTTCTCTCATTATTAACAAAGCTTCAAAATCAGCTAACTGATCAATTGCATCTGCTTCATCTAAAAAGGGTTCGCTAAAAATCTTAAATTCATATTTTCCAGATAGTTTTTCTAAATCTACAAATTGTTGAGCAACATTTTGATAATCATCTAATATAGCGACCTTAAGCATTTTTAACTTTCTTATTTGATAACAATATTCCTGTAATTATAAAACAAGCGCCTAAAATATGATAAAACATAAATTTTTCACTAAAAAAAATCATCGCCATTATTGCGCTCAAAATCGGCATTAGGTGTAAAAAAACACCAGATCGATTAGCACCAATCATAGATATTCCTTTTATCCATAAAATAAAAGATGCCAAACCTGGAAACAAAACTACATAAGATAAAATTAAAATAAAAGGTAATTCTAAATTAATCCTAAAGCCAATTTGATATTCTATAAAATAAACTGGTATCAAAAATATTAAACCAAAAGTAATTACTACTTGAAGTAATGATATTTGAGTTAACTCATATTGTTTTCCCTTTAACAATGTTGAATATAATGCCCATGAAAACATTGCTATCACCATTGTAATATCACCTTTATTGAAATCTAAATTTTTAAATATTTCCAAATTTGCTTTTGTAATAATCATAATTACACCAGCAAAAGAAAAGACTACCCCTATAATTTGAAAAATATTTGTCTTTTCAATTTTTAAAATTGAAGAAAACAACATAATCATCACAGGTATAGTTGAAATCATTAAAACTCCACTAATCACCTGAGTAAAATTTAATGAATAATAAACAATTGAATTAAAAACTGTAATACTGGTAACTCCCAAAACAATAAAAAGCTTATAGTTTTTAATTATATAATTTCTTTTCTCTAATATTTCAGGAATTGTAAAAGGTGCTAAAATTAACCAAGCAAAAAGCCAGCGATAAAAATTTAGTGAAAAAGGTGGAACTTCATAAAAACTTGCAAGTTTACCTACTACAAAATTACCTGCCCAAAAAGTTACGGTTAAAAATAGATATAAATAAGCTAAAAAATTTTTATCTTTAGTCACTTAACTAAATCTAAGCGAACTATAAGGTTTTAAATCTAAATTTGTATTTTCGTTCGCTATCATCCCTGAAACAATCTTTCCAGAAATCGGACCTAAAGTCCATCCTAAATGATGATGCCCAAAACAATAATAAATATTTTTATAATTCTTTGACGGTCCCATAACAGGTAAAAAATCTGGTAAAGTGGGTCTAAATCCTAGCCACTCATCCTCATGTTCAGGTAAATCACCAAGCATATATTTTGCATTATTTATCAAATTTTTAACTCTTGATTTAGATAATGGATTATCTAATCCACCAAATTCTACAGTTCCAACAACTCTTAAACCTTGTTCCATCGGTGTAATTCCAAATCCACGGTTGGAAAATATTACAGGTCTTGTTAATAAATGATCACAATTTTTAAAATGAACATGATATCCACGCTCTGTATCTAAAGGTATTTTTTCGCCAAGATTATCTGTTAATTTTTTTGAAAAAGCTCCACAAGCTATTACCGCTTTATCAAAAACATAACTTTGAGTTTCAGTTTTAAAAACCGGCTTTTCTTCATCAAAATTAATATCTTTAATATTTACTTTGTTAAATTTTCCACCTTTTTGCAAAAATAAATCAAATAATTTTAAAAGAATTCTTTTTGGATTTCTTGCATGTCTTGCATAAGGATAATA
Organism: uncultured Pelagibacteraceae bacterium; assembly: GCA_902592375.1. Lineage (GTDB taxonomy): Bacteria > Pseudomonadota > Alphaproteobacteria > Pelagibacterales > Pelagibacteraceae > Pelagibacter. The sequence goes on from CACJEG010000001.1 coordinate 313,629, forward strand.
AACGCCTGCATGGTAAAATGGTTTAATATGTGGTTCAAGATCGTGTATTTCTGCTTTAGTAACCAATTGTTGTTCAACTCCTAATTCTTCCCTTACTCTGATTTCTAATTCTCTACTTTTTAAATCTTTATCATTCCAAATATAAAGAATACCTTTGTTTTCAACTAAGCCTTCCAAATCAATTTCTTCGAACAATTCATCATAAGCCGGTAAGGCTAAATCTAAAATTTGGTGCATGTTTTTAGCAGTATGCATCATCTTAGTTTTAGTTGTATTCATTATAAATTTTATAAACCAAGGAATCATTTTGGGAACATAATTCCATTTTAAAGCAAGTGGACCTGAAGAACTGAGTAACATAGATGGGACATCTGCTAGAACATCAGTTCTGTTTAAAGAAAGAGATGCATACGGCGAAAAGTGACCTGCATTACCATAAGAGGCGGCTTGGCTACCTGGGTTATCTCTATCAAAAATAGTTACGTTGAAACCTTTTTTTTGAAGAAACAAAGCATTAGATACACCTTGAATCCCTGCTCCAACTATTCCTACTTTAGGATTTTTATTCATAAAAATGTTATACAAGTAAATATTAAATTTTCAGAGTGACAAATTATGCAATCATTTGTTTATGATTAATTTTTGCACTCAATACTATGCCAAAACCAATCATAGTGGCCAACATTGAGGAACCTCCATACGACATGATAGGTAATGGAGAACCAACTATAGGTAGTAGACCCAAAACCATAGATAAATTTACTACAATATAAATAAAGATCGCAAAAGCATAACCAAAACAAAAAAGTCTAGCAAAATTACTTCTTGAAATAGCTCCTATTCTTATAATTCTAAAAATTATTATTGAATATAATATCAAAAGACCAACTGAGCCTATAAAACCAAATTCTTCTGAAAATAAAGTGAATATAAAATCTGTATGTTTTTCAGGTAAAAAATCTAAGTAGCTCTGAGTTCCTTTTAAAAAACCTTTTCCGTTAAGGCCACCTGAACCAATAGCTATTTTTGACTGTATAATTTGATATCCAGCACCCAATGGATCTCTATCTGGATCTAAAAAAGTTAATATTCTTAATTTTTGATATGGTTTAAGAAATGAGATTATAAATGGAAGCGAAATTAAGAAAGTAATAAATGAGTATATAAAATATTTAATTTTCATGCCTCCTAACCACAATATAATTAATCCACTTAAAGCAATTAATATAGATGTACCAAGATCAGGTTGAGAAATTACAAAAATTATTGGAATTATTATAATTGATAATACAATAGTTATACTGGTAAATGAATTAACATTTTCTATTTTTATTCTATGAAAGTATTTTGCAAGACACATTATGATTGCTATTTTCATAAGTTCTGAAGGTTGCAAAACAAATAAATAAAGATCCATCCATCTTTGTGAACCAGAGGACTTTATTCCAAAAAACGAAACATAAATTAAAAGAAGTATTACTATAAAATAAATTATATAGGAAAAGTTATGCCAAAATTTTATGTTAAAGAAAGCCACAAAAATCATTAAAGGAAAAAAAACTGCAAGTTTTACAAAATGATTTTTTGTATGAAAAAGTATTTCACCACCATCTGTAGAATACATAACAAAAACACTTAATACAGAAAGAAGGATCACAGAAATCAACAATATATAGTCTAAGTTTTTTATTTTTTGAAATAATGTAATCTCATTACTCAATCTATCGTGCTGAAACATTTAAACGGTAATCCTCTCAAAATTTGATTGTTTATTCCTTAAATCATGTCTGTCGATAATTAATTTAAATAATTTTTTTGCAATTGGTGCTGCCGCCTTACTTCCCGAACCACCATGCTCAACAATTATACTAAGCGCATATCGCGGGTTAACATATGGACCATAAGCAACATACAAAGCATGATCTCTATCTTTGTAGGGTATTTGCTCTAATTCTAAATCCAATTCTCTCTCTCTTTTGCTAATTCTCTTTACCTGAGCTGTTCCAGTTTTTCCTGCAAATTGATATTTAGGGTCTTCAATTCTTGATTTATATGAGGTTCCAAATCTTTCATTAGTCGAAGCAAACATTGCTTCTTGAACAATCTTAATATTTTTTTGGTTTTTAAATAACTTTTTGTCTAACAATTCCTCAGACTCGCTATCAAATAATAACCCACTCTCCATTGATTGTTTTGCATCTTCATAAGAAATTGGATTACTATCCACAATTATTTTTGGTTTTACAGCAAAGCCTCCATTTGCAATTTGTGCAGTCATCATGCAAAGTTGTAAGGGAGTTGTTTGTATGTAGCCTTGACCAATACCTGTTATTAAAGTCTCACCTAATACCCAGCCTTTACCAAGATTATTTTTTTTCCATTTTGTATTTGGAAATAATCCTTTTTTTTCGTTATCAAAATAATCACCAAGTACTTTTTTACCTAAACCAAACTTTTCAGCTGTGATGTTTAATCTGTCAACACCTAATAATCTAGCAACCTCATAAAAATATGTATCACATGACTGTTTCATTGCATTTTTCAAACTTACCCAGCCATGTCCTTTTTCCTTCCAGCAGTGAAATGTTTGTCCATATAACTCCATTTTTCCTGTGCATTTAACTTTAAACTTTGTATCTATTACTTTGTTTTCTAAAGCTGAAAGTGCAACGATAGGTTTTATTGTTGAGCCTGGTGAGTATAGACCCGAAAGAGTTTTATTTATTAACGGTTTTAATGGATTATTTCTAATTAATTGCCATTCATCTTGACTTATTCCGAATAAAAATAAATTCGGATTATAAGATGGAGATGAGTACATTGCTATTATATCACCGGTATAAATATCCATTACACTTATAGATCCTGCTTTTTCATTTAACAATTCTCCACAAGCCTTTTGGATTTCTGTATCTACGGTTAAACGTATTTTTGATCCTTGCTTACCTTTTTGATGCTCAAGTTGATTAATTCTTTTACCATAAGCATTAACTTCATATCTTTGAATAGCATTTGTTCCAATTAAATGATTTTCAAGTCTTTTTTCCAATCCCAGTTTTCCAATTTTCATTCCTGGTACAAATCTTTCTTGGATGGTTTCATTTTCTAAAATTTCTTGTTCATTTGGTTGACTCACATATCCAAGAACATGAGTATATACATCATTAAATGGATAGTTTCTGGAGATTGTCATTACAGGTTTAACACCTACAAGATCGTATAAATAATTATTAATTTTTACAAATTGACTCCAGCTTAAATTTTCAGAAACAATAATACTATCCCAAGGTTTTAACTCTGCTTTTAATTTATTTATCCTTACAATTCTTTTGTCACTTAGATTTAAAAGATTTTTCAATCTAACTAATAAATAATTGAAATTCTCAACTTGCTCTGGAATTATGTGTAATTGATATACTTTTAAATTTCCTGCAATTACATTTCCAAAATAATCAACAATATTTCCCCTTGTTGGTGGGAGTTTCCATTCTCTAATTCTATTTTTATCTGAAAGTGTTAAATATTTTTTATTTTCATTTATCTGCAAAGAAAACAAACGAGCAATAATACCAACAAAAACTACTACTTTTGCCGCTCCAATTATGAACATTCGTCTATTAATTACATCTGTTTTTCTTATCCCTGAATTAGATTTAATCATTTGCTTGATATGAAATTCTTTCGTTTAAAAAATTAAAAAATAAAAAAAATATTGGATAAAATAAAACAGTAAAACCTGTGTTAATTAAATAATTAGTGTAATCAACTTTAATTAAAAAGACTAAATCCAAAATAATTACTTGAATTGAATTAATTAATAAAATTGTGAATAATAATGATATCCAGTCCTTCATAAAGTTTGGGGTTAAAGTAATGTTTCTTATATAAGCTGTTACTGAGCAAAGAATAAGGTAACAAAAACTACTAATTCCTATCGGTATACCTATTACAACATCATTAATTATACCTGCAAAAAAAATTGCCAGATAACCTAATTGGTCAGGATTTCTTAAAGTCCAAAAGAAAATTAATAGATGAACAAAATTAAAAGCAAAATAATCAAGCTTTAAGTAATTAAAATCAAATTCATTAAATACAGAAAAAAATAACATTATAAATGGTAGATAGGATAAGAATATTTTTAAAAAAGGACTTTTATTAAGTGATGGCATTATTCTTCACCACCTATTTTATAAGAAACTATTTTTACATAGTTGAGTTGTGTAAAATCAGAAAAAAAATTAATTTTTCCTTCTGATATGTTGTTAATTTTTCCAATTGGTATTCCTGGTTTGAATAAACCACCAAGACCTGAGGTGTAAGCAAAAATTTCTTTATTTTTAAAATCTTCTCTAAATTCTTCTTGAGTATGTTCAATTTTTCCAAAATCACTTCCTGTACCAGAAATTACAGCTTGTATATCATCTGGTTCTAGAACAGATGGTATTTTACTATTAAGGTCAGACAATAGTAATGCCCTTGAATTAGTATAATTTACTTCAATTATCTGGCCAACTAGATAAACATCGTCAATAACTGCCATTCCAATTTTTACTTTATCTTTTGTGCCTTTATTCAATACTACTGATTTTAAATATGGGCTGTCTTTATCAATTAAAACTCTGGCAAAAATTTCTTCAGAATTTATACTTTCATCAAGTAACTCTCTAAGCTTTTTATTTTCTGCAGTTAAAAACTCATTTTGTATATTTAGTTGATCAGAATTTTCTATTTTAATTAAATCTTTCTGATGACTTTCATATAAGTCCATATGTGATTTGAATTTTGAAGTTATTTCTTTTAATTTATTTTCTGGGATTGATGCAATATGAGATGATCTATAAATTACTTCATTAATTCCTAATTTAACAAATTGTATTGCTTTAAAATTAAAATTACTTAGAACAATTACGAAAATTGATAAAATAATTAAAGTTAGTAAAGAAAATTTTTGTTTATCTTTTTTTTTTAAAAAAGCAGACCTAATGGCAATTACAAAATCATCTCTGCCAGTAACCATTTTTCCTAATATTCAGATAACATAGTAGAAAAAGTTTCTTCTTGATCCAAAGCTTTACCTGTTCCAACAGCTACACAAGATAATGGATCATCTGCTATATGAACCGGTAAACCTGTTTCTTTAGAAAACCTTTTATCAATATTTTTTAACAAAGCACCACCACCTGTTAAAGTTAAACCCATATCAACTAAATCAGCTGACAACTCAGGTGGAGTATTTTCTAATGCATCTTTAATTGCACCAACCATTTGTTTCATAATATCGTTTAGTGCTTCAGCAGTATCTTCCTCTGTAATATTTACTTCCTTTGGCGTACCTGATCTTAAATCTCTACCTTTGACAGGATAAGTATTTGTTCCCGTTGGTACAGCTGTTCCCATTTCTTTTTTTATTTTTTCAGCAGTAGTATCACCAATTAATAAATTGTATTCTTTTCTCATATAATCCACTATTGCAGTATCCATTGAGTCACCCGCAACTCTTAAAGATTTAGAGTAAACTAATCCACCTAAAGACATTACAGCAATTTCACTTGTACCCCCGCCAATATCCACAATCATTGAACCAGTTGCTTCAGAAATTGGTAGATTTGCTCCAATAGCTGCTGCAATCGGTTCTTCAATTAACTGAACTCTTCTTGCACCTGCTGCTAGAGCACTATCTTGAATTGCTTTTCTTTCAACTGGTGTTGAACCAGTTGGTACACAAATTAAAATTCTAGGATTAGCAAATGTACTTCCTTTATGAACTTTTTTAATAAAATGCTTGATCATTTCCTCTGTAACTATAAAATCTGCAATAACACCGTCTCGTAGAGGTCTAATTGCACTAATGTTACCTGGTGTTCTTCCAAGCATTGTTTTCGCTTCGTCTCCAACAGCTAATACATTTTTTTTTCCGCCTTGATCAACTATTGCAACGACTGAAGGTTCATTAAGAACAACACCTTGACCCTTTAAAACTACAAGTGTATTTGCTGTTCCAAGGTCAATTGCCATATCTTGGCTCCATATTTTTTTAACACTGCTAAATAACCCCATTATATCCCTCTTACTTTCTGACTTTCTTGCTCCACAGGAGCTGTTTTATCTCGTTTAATTATCATTTTATTTAATGCATTTATGTAAGCATTTGCTGATGCAACTAAAGTATCTGTATCAGCTGCTTGACCTACAGTTGTTCTACCTTTCTCCTCAATTTTTACACTAACAGTCGCTTGTGCATCTGTACCTTCTGTAACAGCATGAACTTGATAAAGTTGCAAATTAACATCATGAGGATACAAAGTTTTTATGCATTTAAATATTGCGTCAACTGGTCCATCACCAGTTTCGGAAGCTTGTTTTACATCTCCATAAACATCTAAAGTCATTTCTGCTCTTTGTGGTTCGCCCGTTCCAGCAAAAACCTTTAATGATTTTAAACTAATAGCACTAACTTTGTTATCAGTTATTAAACTATCATCTACTAAAGCAATAATATCCTCATCATAAACATGTTTTTTCTTATCAGCTAAAACTTTAAATTTTGCAAATGCATTGCTTACAACATCATCTGTAAGATCCGGGTAACCTAAACTATTCATTTTATCTTTAAATGCATGTCTACCTGAATGCTTACCCATTACTAAAGAAGTTTGTTTAACTCCTACACTTTCAGGCGTCATTATTTCGTAAGTTTGTCTATTTTTTAACATTCCATCTTGATGTATTCCTGCTTCATGTGCAAAAGCATTTTTCCCGACTATCGCTTTATTATATTGAACAGGAAATCCTGTGGCATTTGAAACAATTTTTGAAGCTTTGCTTAAAAGTGTCGTATTAATTCCAGTTTCATATGGCATTAAATCAGGTCTTGTTTTAATAGCCATTACAACTTCTTCAAGTGCAGCATTTCCAGCTCTTTCCCCTAAACCATTAATAGTACACTCAATTTGTCTTGCTCCAGCCTGAACTCCAGCTAACGAATTAGCTACTGCTAAACCTAAATCATTATGACAATGAGTTGATAAAATCGCTTTATCAATATTTGGAACTTTATTTAGTAAAGTTTCTATAATTTTAGTAAACTCAGATGGTATTGTGTAACCGACTGTATCTGGGATGTTAATTGTTGTAGCTCCATTTTTAATTGCAAGCTCTACGGTTTTGCACATGTAATCCATATCAGTTCTTGTTCCATCTTCACATGACCACTCAACGTCATCAGTAAACTTTCTCGCATAAGCAACATGTTTTCCAATTGATTCATAAACATCTTCTGGAGACATATTTAATTTATGCTTCATGTGTAATGGACTTGTAGAAATAAATGTGTGTATTCTAAATCTTGGTGCATGTTTTAGAGCTTCATAAGCTCTATCAATATCTTTTACTGAGTGTCTCGAAAGTCCCGCGGGAATAGAATTTTTTAAAATTTTACTTACTTCTGAAACAGCTTCAAAATCTCCTGGTGAAGCTATTGGAAAACCTGCTTCAATAATATCGATACCTAATTCATCAAATACTCTGGCGATTTGAATTTTTTCTTCTAAACTCATAGATGCGCCTGGCGATTGCTCACCATCACGCATAGTAGTATCAAATATAAAGACTCTATCTTTATTGCTCATAATTAAAAATTTTAGAAAATCTATAATACAATCTATGAGAGAGATTGCAAAATAATTAGTTAAATAATCATTTTTAATAGACCATTTTAGGCTTACGAAAAATTAATTATAAATAGACTCAATTTTAGGCATTAACCTTAAAAGTTCTCTTGTGTATTCATGGCGGGGTTTTAAAAATAAATCCTCAGTGTTTGAAACCTCACATAATTTGCCATCTTTCAGGACTCCAATTCTGTCACACATTTGTCTAACAACCGGTAGGTCGTGACTAATGAATAAAATTGTTAAATTTAATTGTTCTTGAAGATCTTTAAGTAAATTTAATATTTGGGCTTGGATACTTACATCTAAAGCAGAGGTAGGTTCGTCACAAACTAAAAGTCTTGGTTGAGTGGCAAGTGCTCTTGCAATTGATATTCTTTGTCTCTGGCCACCCGAAAATTCATGTGGATATCGATCTGCAGATTTTTGAGTTAATTCTACAGATTCCAGTAAATCATAAACATAATTATTTAAATCTAAAGAAGATATAGATGGATTGTGAAGTGTAATTGGTTCTGCAATTATGTCTTTAACTTTTAATCTTCCATTTAATGAAGAATAAGGATCTTGAAATATCATCTGAATTTGTTTTCTAAATTTCATTAATTCAGATCTCTGTTTAATTTTTGTTATACAAACGTTGTCAAAAAAAATATCACCAGATGAAGGTTTAAATAAATTTACAATCATTTTAGCAATTGTAGATTTTCCACTTCCACTTTCTCCTACTAAACCAAAAGATTCACCCTCTTTTATTTCAAATGAAACATCATTAACAGCCATTACAGAGTTTTTAGAATTTTCTGTAAAAAAATTATCATCAAAACTTTTATTAAGATTTTTTACTTGTACTAAATCTTGGTTTACAATTTCTTTCTTTGACCATCTATTTAATATCTTAATACTATTTTCTTTATTATTATTGTTTTCTTTTTCAACTATAACAAATCTTGAAATTTTTTTGTTAGTTGGTGGAACTGAACTTACTAAACTTTTAGTATAATTTTCTTGTGGATTGGTTAATATTTTTTTAGTTTCACCGATTTCAACCAAATTACCGTTTTTCATAACAGCTACACGATCAGCTGTTTCAGCTATTACTCCCATGTCATGAGTAATTAAGATAACTGCAAGATTTCTTTCTTTTGTTAATTTTTTAATTAGTTCTAAAATCTGAGACTGAATTGATACATCTAAAGCTGTTGTTGGCTCATCTGCAATTAATAATTCTGGCTCGCAACATAGAGCTAAAGAAATTACTACTCGCTGTCTCATTCCACCTGAGAATTGGTGAGGATAATTATCAAATCTTGCCGTTGCATCTTTTATACCAACTTCTTTTAATAAATTTATAGATTTATTTTTTGCTTCTTCTTTGCTTAATTTAAGATGAGTTTGAATTGTTTCGATTAACTGTTCACCCACTGTAAGAATTGGGTTAAGTGAAGTTTGAGGATCTTGAAATATTAATCCAATTTTATTTCCTCTATATTTAACAATACTTTCAGAATTTTCATGAATATTAAGATCACCTAAAATAACTGAGCCACTAGAAACCTTACCTGGTTCATCAATTAAATTTATGATAGCATTTCCTACAGTACTTTTTCCTGATCCAGACTCTCCAACTAATCCTAAAATTTCTCCTTTGTTAACCTCAATATTTACATTCTTAGCAGCGTAAACTGTTTCTTTTCTCATTTGATAATCAACACTAAGATTGTTTATTTTTAAAAATGTCATTTTTTTAATTTTGGATTTAAAGTATCCCTCATCCAATCCCCTAATAAATTTATTGAAAATGCTAAAATAACTAAGAAAATTGCTGGAAAAAAAGTTATCCACCATTCTCCCGAAAATAAAAAGTCATTACCAAGTCTTATCAACGTCCCTAAAGAAGGTGTCGTTGGAGGCACACCAACTCCTAAAAAACTTAAAGTAGACTCAGCTAAAATAGCAAGAGCCAAACCAATAGTTCCTATTACTAAAACCGGTCTTAAAATATTTGGTAAAATATGTTTAAACATAATAATTATATTTGAAACCCCGATTATTGTTGATGCTGAAACATAATCTTTATTTTTTTCTACCAAAGTTGCAGCTCTAGAAACTCTTGCAAATTGTGGCCACTCTGAAATCCCGATTGCAAATATTAAAACATAAATTGCCATTTCATCATGCATTTCTCTTGAGATTAATCCTCTTGCTATTCCATCAACCAACAATGCCATCAAAATACTTGGTACTGTTAACTGAACATCGGTTAATCTCATTACTATCATTTCGTATTTTCCTCCAAAAAATCCAGCCGTTAATCCCAATCCAACACCAAGGATTAAACTAAAAATTATCGCAGAAAAACCTACAATTAAAGAAATCCTACATCCATACAAAATTGTTGATAACATATCTCTTCCTTGTCCATCAGTACCTAAAATAAATTTAGCAAGACCATCTTCTGTCCATGATGGTGGTGTGAACGCATCCATCAGTGAGAGAGAGGATGGATCAAAAGGATTGTAAGGTGTTATCAGCTCAACAAAGAAAGAACAGAAAAAAATTATAAACAAAATAGTAGATGATACAATTGCAGTAGGAGATTTAATAAAGCTATGATAAACATCACTATCTTTTATCCTTTCCCAAGTACTTAAAGATTTGTTATCCACTTGCAGTATCTCCTTTAACTCTTATTCTTGGATCAATTAGATAATAAAGAATATCAACTATAAAATTTATCATCACGAAAACAAAAGCTATAAATACTAAATAAGCTGACATGATTGGTATATCAACGAATTGAACTGCTTGAATAAATAGAAAACCCATTCCAGGCCATTGAAAAACAGTTTCAGTAATGATTGAAAACGCAATTAGTGTTCCAATATTTATTCCTGCTATGGTTATTACAGGAATTAATCCATTTTTTAATGCATGTTTATATTTAATACTGTTTTCACTAATTCCTCGAGCACGTGCAAATTTAATATAATCTGTTTGTAGTATTTCCATCATCTCTGCTCGTACAAGTCTGATGATATAAGTCATTTGGAATAGGCTTAATGTTACTGAAGGAAGTATAATAGCTTTAAGTCCTGATGCTGTTAAAAAACCTGTGGTCCAAAAACCTAGATCAACGACTTCTCCTCTTCCAAAAGAGGGCAATATTCCTAAGATTACTGCAAACAAATATATAAATAATATACCAATTACAAATGTGGGGAGTGAAACCCCCAACAAGGAGATGGCTAAAACAAAATCACTTAAAAATCCTTTTCGATTTATACCTGTATAAACTCCCAATAATGTACCAGTTATTAGTGCAATTAGTGCTGAAATAACCACAAGTTCAATAGTTGCAGGTAATCTTTCCACTATTAATTCTGAAACAGGTCTTCTTAATTGATATGAAATTCCAAACTCACCTTTAGAAGCATTGACTATAAATCTTGAAAACTGTACATGAATTGGATCCATTAAACCAAGTGTTTCTCTCAATTCTGCTCTTTCCTCATCAGAAGTCTCTTCTCCAACCATATTATTAATTGGATCTCCAACAAAATTAAATAATGAGAAAGATACAAAGGCGACAACCAACATCACCAAAGCAGATTGAAACAGCCTTTTAAAAAAATATTTTATCAATTTGTGAAGGTTTAAACTTACAAGCCCTTTAAATTTTTAAAGGGCTTGTAATAATTTTTAATTAGTTAAAACTAGCAGTTCTGAATAACGGTTCGTTATTCGGTCTGATAGGAACATCAACATTGCTTTTAGATGCCCAAGAAATTACTTGGTGATGTAAAGGAAGATAAGAAATATCATCTTTTACAATTTTCCAAGCTTTTGCAATTGCAGCATTTCTTTTATCTAAATCAACTTCGCCTTCCATAACTCTAATTGCAGCATCAACGTCTGCGTTACTAAAGTTAACTTTGTTCCAGCTAGCACCAGTTTCATATAAATAATGGAAAACATAATGACTATCTAAAGTTGGAACGCCCCATCCTAGCATATAGAAATCGCCTTGATCATCTTTAAGCTCTTTGAAGTGTTTACTTTTAGTTTGAGCGAATAAGTTAACGTTAACTCCAATTTTACCTAACATTCCAACAACAGCAGTACAAATTGCTTCATCGTTTACATATCTGTCGTTAGGACATCTAAGTTCAACATCAAAACCATTAGGATAACCTGCATCAGCTAAAAGTTTTTTTGCAGCATTAACATCGTAAGGTAATCTTTTATCAAGATCAGCTGTATATCCATTTACACCTGGGAAAGTTATTATTCCTGCTGGTTCACTTAAACCCCTCATAACTTTTTTCTTGATCGCTTCAATATCAATTGCTTGATAAAGAGCTTGTCTTACCGCTTTTTTCTTAAATGGATTATCACCTGTATTACCAGTTCTTAATTTGTCAGCTGCTTGATCCATACCTAAGAAAATTGTTCTCATTTGAGCTGTACTTTCAACTTTATGACCTGAAGATGATCCAATTCTTTTTAAGTCCTGAACAGGAGCATCTGTAACTAAATCAATCTCACCAGATAATAAAGCCGCAACTCTAGTCGCTGCATTTTTAATAGGCATTAATTCGATTTGAGTTACACTCTTATCTTTCATTTCACCCCACCAGTGTTTATTTCTTTTAAACACTGTTTTTGTATTGGGTTCTCTCAATGTAATTTTGAAAGGACCAGTTCCTAATGCATTGGTAGCTGAGAATGTTTCTTGTCCTGCATCCCAGTTTTGTGGTGACATTGCAAAGTTTTTTTCTGACCATGCTTTAGACATTATAAAAATGTTTGATAGCTGGTTTAAAAGAATAGGGTTTGGTTTGCTCGTTGTTATTTTAACAGCATAATCCCCAACTGCCTCAACATTAGAAATGGTGCTAATATATTCTTTAAAGTCAGATGTTCTTTGTTTTGCTCTTAATATACTGAAAACAACATCAGCTGATGTCATTCCTGAACCATCTGAAAATTTAGCATCTTCTCTTAAAGTAAATATCCAAGTATTTGGATCTGTAGCTTTCCATTTTGTTGCTAAAGCAGGTCCTATTTTCATGTCCAAACCTCTTTGAACTAGAGCTTCATAAACTTGTCTAGATACTTGTGTAGTTGGACCCTCATTTTGTGCATGTGGATCTAGTGTTAAACTGTCTCCTTGCATAGACCATTTAATAGTTTTTGCCCATGCAGAAGAAAATCCGAATACTAGAACTAATGACAATAGTATTCTTACTATATTTTTAGTCTTCATTATTCCCCTCGTTTTTAAAATTTATTTAAAAAAGTATAAGTGAAATAATTGAATTATAGTAGCAATAATTTACTTATAAAATTTAACTTTTATCGCTATCAACTAATTTTTTCTTACCTATCCAAGGCATCATAGCTCTTAGTTCTGCACCAACTTTTTCAACAGGATGCTCAGCTAATTTAGCTCTCGTAGCAAGGAAGTTTTTTTGACCATTTTTGCATTCATCCATCCACTCTTTAGTGAATTTTCCAGATTGAATTTCAGCCAAAACTTCTTTCATTCTTTTTTTAGTTTCTTCTTTATTAACTACTCTTGGTCCAGATTGATATTCACCATATTCAGCAGTATTTGAAATGGAATAATTCATGTTCGCAATTCCACCTTCGTAAATTAAATCAACAATCAATTTAACTTCATGAACTGTCTCAAAATATGCCATCTCAGGTTCATATCCTGCTTCAACTAAAGTTTCATAACCATTTTTAATTAGCTCAACCAAACCTCCACATAATACAGTTTGTTCACCAAATAAATCTGTTTCAACTTCATCTTTGAATGTAGTTTCAATAATTCCTGATCTTCCTCCACCAACGGCTGAGGCATAAGATAAAGCTAAGTCTCTTGCTTTTCCTGAACCATCTTGATGAACTGCAAATAAACAAGGCACTCCACCTCCTTTTTCATATTCACTTCTAACTAAGTGACCAGGTCCTTTAGGAGCAACCATAAAAACATCTAGATCTTTTCTAGCTTTAATTAAATCGTAATGAACATTTAACCCATGAGCAAAGGCAATACTTGTTCCTTCTCTCACTCTTTGTTCAATATGATTTTTGTAAATTTCTGCTTGTAATTCATCTGGTGTAAGTATCATTACTACATCAGCCCACTCAGCAGCATCAGACAAATTCATTACCTTTAATCCTTTTGATTCTGCTTTTGCTGCGCTAGACGAACCTTCTCTTAAAGCTACAACAATTTCTTTTACTCCACTATCTTTAAGGTTTAAGGCATGAGCGTGTCCTTGGCTTCCATAACCAAAAATAGCAACTTTTTTACTCTTAATCAGGTTTACATCTGCATCTTTTTCATAAAACATTTTCATATCGTCTCTCCTATTAAATTAATTAAATATTTTAGCACCTCTCGTCATAGCTACTGCCCCTGTTCTCGAAGTACTTATAAGTCCCAAAGGCTTTAATTTTTTATTCATTACATCAATTTCTCTTCTTAAAGCAGTTATTTGAATTACTGCTGAAGATTTTGTTTCATCTAATATTACGGGATTAAATTTTTTACAAGCATTTAAGCATTTTTCAATTTTATTTCTTTTTCCTACTACTTTAAATAAAGCCATTTCCTTAAATATTACCCCTTTGTCTTCTCTTTTAAACTCAGCAACTTTATGAACAGGCACTAATTTAGTTAATTGAAGTTTTATTTGATCAATTACTTGAGGTGTTCCGGTAGTAACAATTGTTATTCTTGAAATATTTTTAACCGCATCAACCTCTGCAACAGCTAACGACTCGATATTGTAACCTCGACCAGAAAATAAACCAACTACTCTTGCAAGAACTCCAGCCTCATTATCTACCCAAACAACAAATATATATGTGTCTGATTTTTGTTTCTTTGTAGGTATGCTATAAGCTGATTTTGATTTTGGCATTATAATTATACTAAGGCCTTGCCTTTTCCTTTAATTTTATTTTCCTCTTGATCATTTGGGCCCAAGATCATTTGGTTATGAGGTTTTCCAGATGGTATCATTGGGAAGCAATTCTCGTTAGGATCCACGTGACAATCAAATATAACTGGTCCATCATAATCAATCATTTCTTGAATTTTATCATCAAGCTCATCTGGACTGTCTGCTTTGATTCCTTTGCATCCATATGCTTCAGCCATTTTCATAAAATCTGGTAATGCTTCAGAATAACTTTCAGAATAATTTTTTTCATGCAGTAATTCCTGCCATTGTCTAACCATTCCCATATATTGGTTATTTAAAATAAATATTTTTATAGGAAGATTATATTGAACTGCAGTAGACATCTCTTGCATAGTCATTAAAACTGAAGCTTCTCCAGCAATATCAATTACTAATTTTTCAGGATGAGCAATTTGAACACCAACTGCTGCTGGCAACCCATACCCCATAGTTCCTAAGCCGCCAGATGTCATCCATCTATTTGGTTTATTAAATTTATAATGCTGAGCAGCCCACATTTGATGTTGTCCGACCTCGGTCGTAACATAAGTATCTTTATTCTTAGTTAATTCATAAAGTCTTTGAACAGCATGTTGAGGTTTTATACTTTCATCACTATTTAGAAAATTAAGAGAGTCTTTTTCTCTCCATTTTTCGATTTGCTCCCACCACTTAGCTATATTTGATTTATTTGATTTGCTATGACCATTTTTTCTTTTAGCAATCGTCTTATTAATTTTACTGATAACACTCGTAACGTCACCAACTATTGCAAGATCAACTTTGATAATTTTATTAATTGATGATGGATCTATATCTATATGAACCTTTTTTGAATTTGGTGAAAACTCATCAATTTTTCCAGTAATACGATCATCAAATCTTGCACCAATATTAATTAAAAGATCACAATCATGCATAGCATTATTTGCTTCATACGTACCATGCATACCAAGCATTCCTAAAAATTGATTATCATCTCCAGGGTACGCACCTAATCCCTGAAGTGTAGAAGTTATTGGAAAACCAGTTAGCTCAACAAATTCTCTTAGAGCCTGACTTGCTTTTGGACCAGAGTTAATTACTCCGCCCCCGCTATAGATGATTGGTTTTTTAGCCTTGCTTAATAATTTAACTAATTCATCAATTTGATCTTGAGAAAATTTATTATGCAATTTTCCATTTAATTTTTTTTCTTTATTTGGTTTTTTGTATTTTGTTTTTGCAAACTGAATATCTTTTGGAATATCAATTAAGACAGGTCCAGGTCTTCCAGTTGTTGCAACTCTAAAAGCCTCATGAATAACTTTAGAAAGATCATCAATATCTTTAACTAACCAATTGTGTTTCGTACAAGGTCTTGTAATTCCTGTGGTGTCACATTCTTGAAAAGCATCTGTTCCAATTAAATGTGTTGGAACTTGACCAGAAATACAAACTAGTGGGACAGAATCCATATACGCATCGGTTAATGCTGTAACAACATTGGTTGCACCAGGACCTGATGTAACTAAAACTACACCTGGTTTTCCTGATGACCTCGCATAGCCTTCAGCTGCGTGACCAGCACCTTGTTCGTGTCTAACTAAAATATGTTTTATAGAAGGATGATTTTTTAATTCATCATAAATTGGTAACACTGCACCACCTGGATAACCAAAAATATGTTCTACCTTTTGGTCTTCAAGACATTTAAATACAATTTCTGCTCCAGTTAATAATTTTGGCATTAGGCAATCTAGCTGAAGTTGTACTCATTGGTCAAGTTTAAGAATGGAAATTTTAAATTTTTTTCAAAAAATTATTCATGTCTTGTGGCTTTAATTTAGTCCAACTAATCATATTACCTCTAGCCCAAGTACTTTGTCTTTTGGCGTATTGTCTAGTTTTTATGGCTATTTTTTCTTTAGTATCATTCAAATCTTTTTGTTTTTTTAAATATTCTCTAATTTCATTAACTCCGATGGCCTTGTTGGCACTTTTATCTTTTCTAACCCTTAACTTTATGAAATCTTTTACTTCTTTAAGTGCTCCATTTTCTATCATTTCCCGTGTTCTAACATTGATACGCTCTATTAATTCTTTTCTAGGAAAATCAATATAAACTTTAAAGAAATCATCTTCCACGAAGTTTGATTTTGTGTTTTTAAACCATTCAGTTAGAGATTTTTTTGTAAACTTTTTAACTTCATAAGCTCTTATGGATCTTTGGGTGTCTGTAGGGTTTATTTTTCCTCTTGAGGATGGATCTAATTTTAATAGTTTTTCATAAAACTTCTTTTGCCCAAGTTTTTTTTGTAAATCTCTAATTTGATTTCTTAATTTCAATGAAATATTTGGTATTTTAACTAAACCATCAGTCAAAGCTTTAAAGTATAAACCTGTCCCTCCAACAAGAATTGGAGTTTTTTTTCTTTTTTGAACTTGCTTAATTTTTTTAATGACTAGCTTAAGCCAATCGCCTGTGGAGAAGTTTT
Organism: uncultured Pelagibacteraceae bacterium; assembly: GCA_902592375.1. Taxonomy (GTDB): domain Bacteria; phylum Pseudomonadota; class Alphaproteobacteria; order Pelagibacterales; family Pelagibacteraceae; genus Pelagibacter. The sequence goes on from CACJEG010000001.1 coordinate 330,762, forward strand.
TTGTTACACTATGAAAACCATATAAGTGATGTTTTATTTTCTGATATTTTTTAGGATCTGGTCTAGCTGACAAGATTTTAAGCTCTTTATATATTTGCATACTATCTGCATTGATAATCTCTCCGTTTACTTTTTTTGCAAACTTAATTGCAAAAGTTGATTTTCCTGAAGCTGTTGGACCTGAGATTAATATAATCTTGGATTTTAAACCCATGATTAGTCTAACTTAACACCAATGTATCTTCGTTGATTTTGATTATTATAGATTGCGAGTAAAACTGTCTTTTGATTTGAATTAAGAACTTCTCTAGTAATATCTCTTAAGTCATTAGCTGATCTAATTTTTTTCTTCTGAGCTTCAATAATAATACTGTTAAGTTCTATAGAATTTGCTAAAGGGCTGTTGTTTGCAATTTTTGTTATCACAAGTCCTGTTGTCTGATTTGGTAAATTTCTATTTTTAATATCTTCTTTAGTTAATAGTCTTACTGCAATTTTTAAACTTTCAATTATTTCTTCATTATTTTGTTTTTGAGTTTCCTGATTTTTACTTATTTTGAAATCATCTGAAGTTTCTAATCTTCCTAAAATAACATTTTTAACAATCTCTTTTTTATCTCTCCAAATTTTAACCTCAACTTTTTTTCCAACTTCAGTTCTTGCTACAATAGCTGGAAGTTCTTTCATTTGATTTATTTTTTCTCCATTAAATTCTAAAATAATATCACCAGCTTGAATTCCTGCTTTTTCTGAAGGACTATTTTCTGCAACACTAGCAACTAATGCTCCTCGTGCTTTGTCTAATTTTTCAACTTGAGCAATTTCTTTTGTTACATCTTGAATTCTAACTCCTAACCATCCTCTTTTTGTTTCGCCAAATTCGATTAATTGTTTAATTACATTTTGAGCACTGTTTGAAGGTATAGAAAATCCAATGCCAATAGAACCATTCCGTCCAAGAATTGCTGTATTAATTCCAATTACATTTCCATTCATATCAAACAAAGGTCCACCTGAATTACCAGAATTTATAGATGCGTCTGTTTGAATAAAATCTTCATATCTTGATAAACCAATTGATCTATTTCTTGCTGAAATAATTCCAGCAGTCACAGTTCCACCTAAACCAAACGGATTTCCAATTGCTAAAACCCAATCTCCAATTCTTGCTTTGTCAGAATCTCCAAATGCTACTGGAATAAATTTTTCATCTGTTTCCAATTGTAAAACAGCAATATCCATTAGTGGGTCAGCACCCAGAACTTTAGCTTTAAATTCTTGATCCCCATTTACTCTTACAATAATATCGTCAGCATCTTGGATAACGTGATTATTCGTAACAACGATCCCTTTCTCATCAATTATAAATCCAGAACCTAACGCAGCTGATTGTCTTTGTTGAGGTGTCCCAAATTCTTTAAACATATCCTCAAAAGGAGACCCTGGAGGGAATTGAAAAGGAAAAGGATTTGTATTTGTTGTGATAGTGGTTGTTGTAGAAATATTTACAACAGATGGCATTAATTTTTCAGCAAGATCTGCAAATGATGCAGGAACTGGTTTAGAATTCACATTAAATGAAAAAGTAAATGAAATAACTAGCGTTAAGAATATAAGTTTAATCTTCTTCATGTTAGCTTTTAATAAAATAAATAATTATAAAACCTATTAATGCAAAAATAAGTCCACCTGATCTAAGTTGACTATCTTTAACAATTTCTAATTTTTTTAACATACTTTTCATTTTTGCTGGAAATAAGGCGTATAAAATTCCCTCAATAAATAAGAAAAGACCAAAAGCTATAACTAGCTCACGCATTTAAGAATTATTGTTGAATTTCAGGTTTTATATTTCCAAAAAATTTAAAGAATTCACTATCAGGTGATAAAATTAGAGAGGTTTCACCACCAATAAGAGCTTTTTCATATGCCTGCATAGCTCTATAAAAAGCAAAAAATTCTGGATCTTGACCAAAGGCGTCAGCAAATATTTTATTTCTTTGTCCATCACCTTCCCCTTTCATGATCTCAGATTGTTTTTGAGCATCAGCTAAAATTACTGTAACTTCTTTATCTGCTGTTGAAGTAATTGTTACAGCCATCTCTGCACCTTTTGCTCTAAATTCTTTTGCTTCTCTTTCCCTTTCAGTCTGCATTCTTCTATAAATTGCATCACTATTTGCTTGAGGAAGATCTGCTCTTTTAATTCTTACGTCTACAATATTAATTCCAAAGTTTTGTGCTTCATTATTTACACCTTCTTTAATTAAAGCCATTTGCTTAGATCTATCTTTAGATAATAATGTTTGTAATTCTTCTTGACCTAATACATTTCTAATTCTTGAATTTATAATTGTAGATAACCTTGATCTTGCGACTCTTTCATTTCCAACTGAAATATAAAATTTAAGCGGGTCTACAATTTGAAATCTTGCGAATGCATCGACAATTAATCTTTTCTGGTCTGATGCAATAACCTCCTCAGGTGGAGCATCTAAATTTAAAATTCTTTTATCTAAATAAACAACGTTTTGAATGAATGGAATTTTAAAGTTTAATCCTGGTTTCATTATAATTCTTTTTGGATCACCAAATTGAAGAATAATTGCTTGATTAACTTCTTTTACTATAATTACGGATAAAAAGGCTACAACACCAATTGCAACTAATACTCCTGCTAAAATTTTTCCAGCTTTCATTTTAATTCGTCGCTTTCTTTTTTAGTTCAGGTAAAGGTAAATATGGAACTACTCCTGAACCTGCATTTTTTTCTATAATTACTTTATCAATATCTGCTAAAACTTTTTCCATAGTTTCTAGATACATTCTCTCTTGAGTCACTGCTTTTGCATTTTTATACTCATTGTAGATAGCTATAAATCTACTTGCTTCACCCTCAGCTTTTGCAACAACTTCTTTTTTATATGCTTCTGCTGCTTGTAAAATTTTTTGTGCTTCACCTCGTGCTCTTGGTATTACATCATTAGCATAAGCTTCAGCTTCGTTTTTAGATCTTTCCATATCTGCTCTTGCAGCTTGCACATCTCTAAATGCATCAATTACTTGATCAGGTGGGTCAGCTTTTTGTGTTTGGACCTGTGTAATTTGAATTCCACTTTCGTAATCGTCTAAAATACTTTGTATTATATTTTGTGTCTCAACCTCAATTTTAGATCTACCTTCTGTTAAAATTGGCTGAATATCGCTCTTAGCTATCACTTCTCTCATTGCAGTTTCAGCGGCTGCTTTAACTGTGCCTTCTGGGTCTTGAATTTTGAATAAAAAATTCCCAGCATCTTTAATTACCCAGAATACTGAAAAATCTATGTTAACAATGTTTTCATCTCCAGTTAACATCAAACTTTCCTGTGGAACATCAGCAACACCGCCACCTGTAGAGAAGCCACTATCTCTCTCAGATCTAAACCCTATATCCATTCTATTAACCTTTGTGACTTTAGGTGTTTGAACAGTTTCAACTGGAAAAGGTATATGATAGTTCAAACCAGGCTGTGTAGTTTTTACAAACTTACCAAATCTTAACACAACGCCTTGTTCATCGGGCAATACTCTATAAAGTCCACTAGCTAACCATACAAAAACTAAAACTAACAAAATTAAACTTATTGATTTTCCTCCTGAAGTTTTTCCGCCAGGTAAAAATTTTTTAATTTTATTTTGAAGATCTCTAATTAATTCGTCGACATTTGGTGGAGTAGGACCTCTACCTGATCCATTGCCACTACCACCTCCACCAGGAGGTGCTCCCCAAGGACTTTGACCTTTAAAATCGTCTGACATATGCCAAAGTATATAGTGTCTTTATTGCAAAAAACAAGTAATGATACTTTTATGACTGATAAAAAACCTGAACTTAGTGCCGCAATGAAAAGTAAGCTAGAACCTAAAAAATTCACAAAAAATCCTATTCTTGGAACTAAGTTTACTATAGCCATCTCTAGTGCAAAAGGTGGTGTTGGAAAATCTACATTTGCAACGAATCTTGCTTTGGCGTTAAAAAAAGTTGGATGCAAAGTTGGTCTTTTGGATGCAGATATTTATGGTCCATCAATTCCTAAGATGTTTGATATTAATGAAAAACCAAAAAGTGATGGTCAAAAATTAGATCCAATTACAAAATATGAAATTCAGTGCATGTCGATTGGTTTTTTAGCTGATCAACAAACACCAATGATATGGCGTGGTCCTATGGTTACAAGTGCAATTAAAACTTTTACTCAGAAAGTAAATTGGAAAGATTTAGATTTTATTATCGTTGATATGCCTCCAGGAACTGGTGACACTCAACTTACATTTTCTCAAGAAATAAAAATGGATGGTGCAATAATTGTAAGTACACCTCAAGAAGTAGCTCTTTTAGATGTCAAAAGAGGAATTAAAATGTTTGATAAACTTGGAGTTAAGATTTTGGGATTAGTTGATAACATGAGCTTTTTCATTGGAGATGATGGAAAAAAATATAAAATTTTTGGAGAAGGCGGGGTTAGAAAAACTGCTGAAGAATTCCAAAAAGAATTTTTAGGTGAGATTCCAATTAATCCTGAAGTAGGTAAAACTGGAGATGAGGGAAAGCCAATTGTGGAAAGTAACCCCCAGCATGAAATCTCAAAAATATATTTAAATTTTGCTGAAAAAATTAAATCAACTTATCTTTAAGATCAAAAGCAGTCATTAATTCATTCCACTCTCTTTTAGACAAGCCAGAACTTTCGACATCTACACTCTCACCTTTAATAAGTTTTTGAATAATTATCTTTCCTTTTGCAGAAACCTCGGTACCACCAACTCTATAATCCATAAAAGCATCATAAGTTGTGGGGACCCATTTTTTTACAGTATCCAGCATTATATCAGCATAAACTCTAATTTCATATTGAGCATGACTGTCAGCTCTTAATCTTAAAAAATTCATTAAGTTTAATAAATCAGTTTTCCAATACCATTGAGTATAGGTATTTAGTGTTAAATTCATTCTTGCAAGTTCTCTCGCTAAACCTTTTTTGTTTTTGTCAATAATTGATCCATCAAATCTTTCATTAAGCATAGTCTCATAATTATCATAAGTTCTCTCTGCATCGCTTTTTAGAAGTTCTAAAACTTCCTCTGCCTGTTTTCCTTCCAAGACATCTCCTCTACCCTGTCTGTTGCTAGTTGATTGAGCGGCTAAATTTTCTTGTGATGGCAAATAAAATTCTTTATCCAAAATTGAATACCTTGCAGAATATTCATTTACATTTGCAGTTCTATGTCTAATCCATTGTCTTGCAATAAATATTGGAAGCTTAACATGATATTTAATTTCACACATTTCGAATGGAGTGCTGTGCCAATGCCTCATCAAATATTTTATTAAACCTTTGTCAGTTGAAACTTGTTTGGTTCCTTTTCCGTACGATACTCTAGCTGATTGAACTATGGATGTGTCATCACCCATATAATCAACAACTCTTACAAAACCATGATCTAGCGCTGGAATCGCTTCATAAAGTATTTTTTCAAGCTCAGGAGCAGTAACTCTTTTTGTTTGATTACTTTGAGATTGTTGATTTTTTATTTCCTCTTGTTGTTCTTTGGTTAATTTCATGATTGTTATTGAATCTATTGTAATTACTTTTATATTAATAATGTTGGTTTTCCAACTACGACGATAAACGAATTTCGTAATAACCATTGCGGACGTGGGGGCAGTACCCACCACCTCCACCATTACAACTTATGGGGGTGAACTAGATTCGACGGGTGACTAAAGGCTATTCTTTCGTTCGGGATTGTTCCACCGTAACGGGCTAATTTATAATTGCTAACGAAAGTTACGCACTTGCTGCCTAATTAACTTAGTTAATTAAGCAAACGGGGTTTGGGGCACCTGGCAACAGAACGCCCCTTCCTACTTCGTGATTCTCTAATCATAGCAACATTAATAATAGAGTGTGGGTCATTTACTCGTCCTGTACTCGTCACAGAAAGAAGAAAGTTGTTATGTACTATCGTAAAACAAAAAAAGGAAAGTTTATCTTTGAGATAAATAAAAAAGGAGCTCCACGTATTTCTAAATCTTTTACCTTTAATATACAAAATCTCGGTTTCTTTAATTTTTATCAATAAAAAAGATTAACTTTTTTATCAGGTTTGTATTTATTTAATTTTTTGATTTTCTAAATTTTATTTATTAAATTTAAAAAATATTAAAAAATAAATTAAATTTTTTTAAAAAATACAGTTGTAAATTTAAAAAGTTCTAATTTTTCTCCTAGTACAGAAAATTTGCATCTATTTAAGTAAAAGTTTTTAGTTTTGGGATCTTTTGTATCTACGGTAAC
>CACJEG010000002.1 GCA_902592375.1 uncultured Pelagibacteraceae bacterium
TGATAAAGAAAAGTATCTATTTACTTCCAGAAATAAATAGAAGTGAGATTAAAAAGTATAATATCATTTCGTGTCCTGGCTGTTATCCAACTTCTATTCTGTTGCCCCTGATACCTTTGTTTAAAAAAAATTTAATTAAACTTAATAGCATAATAATTGATTCAAAATCTGGATATTCAGGTGCAGGTAGAAATGTTCACAATAAATATAAAGACAAAAATCTATACGAGTCTTTAAGTGCATATGGAGTTGGTTTCCATCGCCATAATTCAGAAATTGATCAAATGTTAAGAAAATTTACTAAGAAAGAATTTCAATTTAGTTTTACTCCTCACTTATCACCAATGTTTAGAGGAATTTTAAGCACAATATATCTAGACTTAGAAAAAAATATTTCTCAATCAAAAGTATTAAACACATTAGCTAATTTTTATAAAAATGAGAAATTTGTAAAAATATTAAAATCAAACTCTTTGTTAAGCACTAATGACGTAATAAATACTAACAATTGTTACATTTCAGTATGTAAATCTAAATATAGCAATAAAATAATCATTCTATCTGCTATTGATAATTTGATTAAGGGTGGGGCAGGTCAAGCTGTACAAAATTTAAATAATAAATTTAATTTTCCTGAAAAGACTGGATTAAAATGAGAATATTTATAATAATTTTTTTTTCATTAATATTAGCCAATTGTTCTTTAAACAAAGATTCTCAATATTGGACAGAAAATTCTATTGAAAAAAAAAATAATCAAAAAAAATTAAATGAAATATTAAAAAAGGCAGACGATATAACGTCAATGACATTAGAGGAATATGAGATTTATATAGATGACTATACAAAAAAAAGTAAATATCCAGATATAAGCAAATGAGTAAATTAATTAATATTGCAGTAGTAGGACTTGGTCAGGTAGGTAATTATTTGCTAAACGAACTAAATAAAAAAAAGAAAGATATTGAGCTTAAAACAGGTAAAAAAATAAATGTAGTTGCTGTATCCGCAAGAAGTATTAATAAAAAACGAAAATTTAAAATTAATAAAAAAATATTTTACAAAAATCCTTTAGAAATTTTTAAAAAAAATAACATTGATATATTGTTTGAGGCTATAGGTTTATCAGACGGAATTTCTAAAAAAGTTGTTGAAACTGCTTTAAAAAATAAAGTCCATGTTATTACACCTAATAAAGCTTTAATATCAAAACACGGTAATGAGTTAGCAAAACTTGCAGAAAAAAATAAGGTTAATTTGGAATTTGAAGCATCAGTTGCTGGAGGTATCCCTATATTAAGATCTATTAAAGAAGGGTTAGCAACAAATAAAATATCAAAGGTTTATGGAATTCTGAATGGTACCTCAAATTATATTTTATCTGAAATGGAAAATTCAAATGAAAATTTTGCTGACGTTTTAAAAAAAGCACAAATACTTGGTTATGCCGAACCTGGTAATCCTAAATTAGACTTAAATGGTTTTGACGCATTTGCAAAAGTTAGAATTTTGTCTGCTTTAGCCTTTAATAGTAAAATTTCAAAACATAAATGTTTAATGGAAGGAATAGAAAAAATTGAATTAAAAGATATTAAAATTGCAAATCAATTAGATTTAAGAATAAAGCTACTGGGAATTTCTGAGTTAAAGAATAATTATCTTTTTGAAACTGTTCATCCATGTTTGGTTAGTAAAAAATCTTATATTGGTAATGTTAACGGTGTAATGAATGCATTAATTCTACAAGGTAAACCTGTTGGAGAAAGTGTATTGCAAGGGGAGGGAGCTGGACCAGGCCCTACTTCTTCATCATTACTTTCTGATTTATTATCAATTTTGCGTGGAAATATTAAAAAACCTTTCGGTGTTAGTGTTTCTAAGCTTAAATCTTTAAAGCCATATAATGTAAATAATTATGTAAATTCATTATATTTAAGATTTGAAGTAAAAGATAAACCTGGTGTATTATCAGAAATAACTAATCGTTTAGCTAAATACAAAATTTCAGTTAAAAGGTTAATCCAGACACCTGATAAGAAAAACAATAAGGCAACAATAGTTATTATAACTCATAAAACATCTGAAACTAATATTCATAATTGCTTGTCTATTTTTAAAAAAAATAAAAATATTTTAAAAACACCAACATTAATTAGATTGCTTGGTTAATGGAAATTTATTTAAAACTTTTTGAAGTTTTATTTCCAGTATTCCTAATAGTAGGTCTTGGATATCATTTGGGTAAAAAAAATCCCGATTTTGATACATCATTTATAACTACATACGCTGGTAATTTTGGAACTCCAGCTCTCGTTATTTTTGCTATTACTGCAGGTGGAGTAACTTTTGAGTTATTTAGTGAATATTTTGGTTACGCAATTATCTTATTAACATTATTTGGGATTGTAGGTTTGATTTTTCTTGTTCTTATGAAGAAAGATTATATTCGTGAATTACCAACTTTCATCTTGCCGAATACTGGAAATATGGGTATTCCGATTTGTTTATTTGCCTATGGTGAATTAGGAATGGGTATAGCTGCTGCAATTTCATCTCTTATAGTTTTACTCCACTTTACTTTAAATATTTTTTTAGCAAAAAGAGCCTTTGATTTTAAAACAATATTAAAAAGCCCATCATTTTACGCAATTTTAATAACAGTACTCTTTTTGTATTTTGAAATTCCATTTCCTCAATTTGTATTAAATACTGTAATGCTTTTAGCTTATGGAATGATTGTAATGATCCTTATGTCGCTAGGTGTTGCTCTTACACAAATGAAAGTATTTTCTTTTAAAGATGCATTAATAACTTCTTTTGGAAGAGTAATATTAGGTCCTATTATAGGATTTGCTGTTATAAAATTTTTTAATTTATCTGGTATACCAGCTGGTGTTCTGTTAATTCAGTCTTGTATGCCTAGTGCAATTTTGTGTTATTTGATTGCGCACATGTATTCTCCTAAAGAAATTGTAGATAATATATCTAGCACAATTGTAGTATCTACAATCATGTCCTTATTCACTATTCCGATAACATTATTCTTTGCTTTAAAATACTTCTATTAAGAGATATCCTTCTTTTATGAAGGCTATAATTTTAAATGCATCTGCTTGGATGATTGTTCCTGTAATGGATGCTTTTGCTAAATATTTAAGCTCATCTATGGATGTTTTGCAGATAACGTGGGCAAGATATTTTTTTACTGTAGTCTTTACATTATCCCTAATGCTTATCTTTTATAGGCATTCATTAGTTTGGACGAAAAAACCAGCCCTTCAATTAATTAGAGGATTAATTTTTGTTTTTTCTACTTATTTATTCTTTTATGCAATATCGGAAATTTCACTTCCTAAAGCCTTAACTTTGGCTTTTGTTGCTCCAATTTGTGTTACAGCCTTATCTCCATTTTTTCTAAATGAGAAAGTAGGGGTGAAGAGGTGGACTGCTGTATCATTAGGATTTATTGGAACTTTAATTGTAATCAGACCTGGCTTTATAGAACTTAATTTGGCTACCATGGCTGCTTTAGGTAATGGAATTTGCTATGGGTTTTATCTTATTATCACGAGGAAGCTCAGTTCCTCTGACAATCCTCTTCTAACCCTTTTACTATCTGGTTTAATAGGAACCATTATAATTAGCCTATTTATGCCCTCAGTTTGGGTTAATCCTACGTCAAATCAGTGGATTTTAATGGCTTTAATCGGCCTTATAGCCTCTGTAGCGCATCTTTTTCTCATATTATCACTCAAATACGCTGATGCTTCTAAATTAGCTCCTTTGGGCTATACAGAGATAATTACCAATATACTAATTAGTTATTATTTCTTTCATGAATTACCAGACAACTGGACTTATTTAGGTTTGTTTATCATTGTTCTCAGTGGTCTATATATTTCTAGAAGAGAATATTTGCTCAATCGTTCTAATTAATAGTAAACAGATAGTTACTAATATATAATGTAATACTTTAATATAATAAATTAAATTATTGTAATTATTATATTTTTTAATATTTAATATATAGATAAATTAATAAAATTATCAAATAAATTACTATTATCTTAAATAGATAAAGACATAAATAGCAATATTAATAAAGAAAATAAACCATAATACTTAAAAGTGTTTAATACCAATGGTTTTATTAGCTAGTTAATCACTAAATTCAAAATTCTTATTTTAATAAGTGGGTAGGGGAACAAAAATTTTTAAAAATTCTATAAAAATTGATACTAAATTTAGCCTTGGTATCATTGAAAAGTAGAGCAATGCAGTTATAGAATATATGTTTTAAACGGCCATAGAGGTGCTTTATTTTGTTATATTTCGATATATAGTGCAACTTGAAGGGTGAATATTACTATTTATGTTTAAATAAGCTTAAATATTAAAAAAACGTTGATTTTACTAGTCTTTTTGACCATAAAATAGGCCAAAAAAGCCACTAAATATCAACTTTTTCGGATCTCAATAAACGCAGTTTTGTCTTAATTCCACCTCTCCCTGAGTATCCACCAAGGCCTCCATCGGACCGAATTACTCTATGACAGGGTATTTTGGGGGCATAAGGGTTTTTTCCACATGCATTAGCTACAGCACGCGCTGATTTAGGGCTTTTTATAGCTATTGCTACCTGTTTATAGGTTTTAACAGTGCCTTTAGGTATAGTTTTAAGGTAATTCCAGACTTTTAATTGAAATTTAGTACCTTTCATCAATAAAAATTTAAAATAAGGAAGCAAACTATAAAGAAAACAGTTAAAATTGAAAGATAAATAGTTTCAAGAGTTTTTCCAGATTTTCTATAATTAATAAAGCTTAATATTGCAAAACCAAAAGATGTTATTAAGAAATATATCGGTTCAATTACTCCATCTAAGCCCATTTATGATTTATATTTCATCATTATTGAGCTGGCAATATCATTAATTGTTTCTAAAAAATGACTAATTATTTTAATTGACAATAGAAAACGCTTAATATATTACTAATGATAATTAATTGTTATCAATAGTAATTATATGAATGAACTGACAACAGACCTAAAATCACTTCATGAGGCAACTTTAAATAACCTTAAAAGCTCTAAAGCAAATAACACTTTAAGAGCATATAAATCAGACTTTAAAGACTTTGGAGCTTTTTGTGCTAAGCATGGTTTAAATTCTTTACCATCTGAACCTAAAATCGTTTCTTTATACCTTACCCACCTTTCTAAAAATTCAAAAATCAGCACTTTAAGAAGAAGATTAGTTTCAATTAGCATGTTTCATAAACTAAAAGGGCATTATTTAGATACAAAACATCCAATCATTGTTGAAAACTTAATGGGAATAAGAAGGGTAAAAGGAAGTATTCAGAAAGGTAAAAAACCTATATTAATCAATCATTTAAAATCAATAATTGATGTAATAAATCATCAAAAAATTGAGGAAATTAAGAAGTCAAGAGATAAGACAATCATCCTAGTAGGCTTTGGAGGTGGTTTTAGACGAACTGAACTTATTTCAATTAACCATGAGGACTTGGAGTTTGTAAATGAGGGTCTCAAAATCTCCATCAGAAGATCAAAAACTGATCAATTCGGTGAAGGAATGATGAAAGGTCTACCCTACTTCACTAATGAAAATTATTGTCCAGTGGCTAATCTTAAAAATTGGTTACAAATTTCTAAAATAAAATCTGGGCCAATTTTTAGAAGATTTTCTAAAGGATCAACTTTAACTGAAAATAGATTAACAGATCAATCTGTAGTTCTGTTAATAAAAGAATACTTAAAACTAGCAGGTATTGAAAATAAAAATTTTGCAGGTCATAGTTTAAGATCAGGTTTTGCAACCGTCGCTGCAGAATCTGGTGCTGATGAACGTAGCATTATGGCAATGACTGGTCACAAAACAACGCAAATGGTTAGAAGGTATATAAGAGAGGCCAATATATTTAAAAATAATGCTTTAAACAAAATTAAAATATAATTCTTATTAATTTTTGTAAAAAAAGTTCTTAAATGTAGGAAAAAAGTAATTTAATTTTGCATTTTAATAAATCTTTATAATAAAAAAAATTTTTAATTGGTTCATCTATAGGCCCAATATATTTCTGTGATACGATCTTTTTATCTTTAAATATACCACCCCTTAAATAATATTTTACAAAAAAAGTTGGAGTGATTTTCCATTTTTTTAAAAAGGTTTTGCTCCCATTATTAGCAATTAGGTCTTTTTTTTTTCTTAAAGTAACAGAGGAAAAATGATAAACATTGAATTTTGATAAACCTTTAAAAATTCTAACACCTTCATTCCATAATTTCATATTTAAATCAGGATCAGATCCCATACCAGGGTTAAATTCTTCACTAAAACCTCCAATTTTATCCCAAATTGATTTATGAATTAAATGAGGTGCCCAATGACTACCTTGAAAATCATAGAAACTAATTTTGGGTAAATAAGAAAGTAATTTTTTTTCGTCAAAATTTTCATAATTATCACCAGCATCAATTTGTATATGACCAGAATTTTTTTCAATCATTGATGCGGATAGATAAAATTTATCTGTTTTTAATTTCTGAACATCTTTAAATAAATAAAAATCCCAATCAGGACAAAAATACATATCATCGTGTGAATAAAGTATATAATTTGTAGTTGCACCTTTTGCAGCTAAATTAACAGAGCTACATAAACCTAAATTTTTTTTTGAGTAAGTATATTTAAAATTATTATTTTTTATGTATTCCAAAGAACCATCTGTACCCTCATTGATATGAATTATTACTTCATGACTATATTTTGAATTTTTTAATATACTATTTAATGTTATTTTTAAGTACTCTAGATTATTAAATGTAGGTATAATTATTGAAAACATTAAAAAAGAGTAGCATTATCGCCCAATGAAATGTCTATAAAGTATTTTGTGACTCTTGTTTCATTGAAAAGTTTGAAATATTTTTTTTTTCCATTTTTAGCAATTTTTTTTCTAAGCTTGTCATTTTTTGAGTAAAATTTTATTTTATCAGATAAATCATTTATATTTTTATAAAAAATAATTTCATTTTTTTTAAAAATATCCTGCATGTGAACTTTTTCGTCTATAAAAGTAAGCAATCCGTTACCCATAATTGAGGCAATTCTGTTACTTGAATAATATCTGGTTGGTTTACCTCTACTTAAATTAAGACCCATTTTTGAATTAATTAATGCATTGTTAAAATCATTCCCCCAAATTGGTTGTTTGTTTGCAAATCCATAAAAATCATATTTTATATCAGGGATTTTTTTAACTAATTTATCTAGAAAGTTTATTCTTTCATCTTCTACACCTTCTTTAAGTGTGGCTCTATTAACTCCATGACTCATTGCATAAAATAAATCTTTTTTAGGTTTCATTTTATAAACCTCAAATCTTTCGATATTTTTGTCTACAGGCACAAAGAAAAAATTAAAATTATTTCTACTAATAGTTTTATTTAGAATTGATGGATCTGTTGTAATAAAATTATGATCTACAAAATCTGAATATAATTTAATATTTGAAATATTTTGTTTTGAATAATTTAGGCTAGGCATCACCGGATCTTCATTCCACTGTGATAAGATAAGATTTTTATTAATTGATTTAAAAGCATCCAAGGTATTGAGTTCGATATTTTTTGTATGTCCAAAAAAAACAATATCTGGATTATAATTTTTAAAAGTATCAACTAAGAAAGTTTGAAAATTATTTCTGTTAGGAATTAAACTAAAGGATTTATTGTTCCTCAAGTAGTCTCTATCACTAATTTCCAAAACATCATGGCCATTTCTTACAAAACCATTTGTAAATTTTTTACCTAAAGAAATATTAAATAATCTATGATTAAGTTTCTGACCTTGATTGTATAAGTTTATTATTTTTAATTTTTTCTTACTAATATTAATATTAAAAAAAGGTAAACAGTTTTCACGTATTTGATCTATTATCTTTGTATTTTCAGTTATTAAATGTTTAACATTTTTTCTACCTAAAGATTGTATTTTTTTTCTGTTTTTATTGTTTGTTATTAATTTTTTAATTTCAATGTAAAGTTCATTTGAATTAAGTTTTTTTAAAACAATTGCAGAACTTGTCGTTTCTTTTAACCCCCCTTTGTTACTAATAATTGTAGCACATCCTCTAGATGTAGCTTCTAATGACGTTCTCCCAAATGGCTCTTCCCATCTTGATGGTACAACAGCAATTTCAGACTTATTTAAAATATTTAGAGTTTTTTTATGTTTAAGAAATCCAAGTTCTTTGTGTCTTGGATGGTTAATATAAATATTCCTCCTATCTTCATCACCAAGTGAATAAGCTTTCCATTTAGGAAATTTATCTAATATTCTTATTACGGCATCTCTAAAAATATCATATCCTTTAGAATAATTTAACCTTCCTACAAAAATTATGTTTTTTTCTTTTTTTATTTTTTTTTGTTTATTTACACTAGGATAAACAACTTCGGTTTTAGTTTGCAATTTTTGATCTATATCTAAAAAAAATCTTTCCCTTACCCATTCACTTACAAATATAATTTTTTCAACATTTTCTAATATCTTTAATCTCTCTTTGACTGATTTTGAACCCTTCATAGATAAAGGATCATTATGAAAATAAAAAACAAATTTACTGTTAATTTTATTTATTAATTTAAATAGTAACTGTGGTCTGTTATGAACTTCGATAATATCAAAAATATTATTTATAAGTTCTCTTGTTAGTTTTTCTGCATATTCATTTGTAGTACTTTTGAATTTAGACTTTAAATTTTTTAAATTTATATTTTTATAATTTTTACTTAGGTAATCTTTTGATTTTGTATGACCATAAATAATATTATTTTTTTTATATTTTGATTTTTTGAAAAATTCAGAAACCCAGAGAGAAGCAGCTGATGCTTTACTAAATGTATAGTTTTCTTTATAAGGCAAGATTGTTGCTATATTAAGATTTTTTTTTAAATTCATATAATAATCTCAATCTTTCTTTTCTATCTTTTTTTAGCTTATATTCAAATGTAAGTGCTTTAGATTTCGAATAAAACTTTTTTTTGTAAATATATTCCCATTTATACCCTCTCGTAGATTTAGCACCTAAATTTGAATTATGTTTTTCTAATCTTTTATTTAAATTATTAGTATATCCAACGTATGTTTTAACCGGGTAGCCATCTAAGGTTTTAATGAAATATACGTAATAAACCATCTGAGGTTATCTAATTTTTTGGCGGTCCCTAGGGGAATCGAACCCCTCTTTCGAGGATGAAAACCACGTGTCCTAACCGATAGACGAAGGGACCGAATTGCTGCTTTTTATTGTAAAACCAACAATTAATCAAGCATATCATTATAAATTTTGTTTTAGTTTTATTACCTTTTTAAAACCTGACGATTTATGTGTCACTAATGTCTCTGAATAGAAATCATTACCTTGAATTTTAATACCTGCAACTAAATCACCAGAGGTAATTCCTGTCGCACAAAAAATAGAATCACCTTTAATAATTTCATTTAATTCATATTTTTTTGTTAAATCATTAATTCCCATTTTTTTAGCCCTTGCCTTATCCTTTTCTGTATTGAACAAAAATCTACCTTGAAAATTACAATTAAATGAATCCAAAGCTGATGCAGCAAGCACACCTTCTGGTCCACCACCAATACCTAAAAAAATATCAACATTATATTTTTCATCTGTTACTAACAAAGCTCCTGATACATCACCATCTGTAATTAATTTCAAATTAACTTTTAATTTTTTTAGCTCTTGAATTATCTCATTGTGTCTTGGTCTATCAAGAATACATGCCGTTAATTCTTCTGGATTTTTATTTAGATAATCACTTAAGTTGAAAATATTTTGTTTAACTGTATAATCTAAATCAATAACATTTTTTTCAGTAATTTTTGTTGATATTTTTTCCATGTAAGTTTCTGGCGCATTAAATAAACTATTTTTTTCCGCAACAGCTATTACAGACAAAGCCCCAGGTAAATTGTTTGCTGCAAAATTTGTGCCTTCTAACGGATCAACAGCTATATCAAATTCAGGCCCATTATTTGTACCAAGTTTTTCTCCAATATATAACATTGGAGCTTCATCCAATTCACCTTCTCCTATTACTATCTGCCCTTTAATTTCTAGTTTATTTAATTCAGATCTCATGGAGTCTACAGCTGCTTTATCAGCTGCAATTTTATCTTTTTTCCCCACCAAATATGATGATTCTAATGCTGCTTTAGAAGTTATGTTAACAAATTTGTCTATAAAATTTTTATCTATAGTCATTAAGCTTTTTCATCTATTAATTCTTTTTGCTTAATTTTATACTCAAATTCTCTTAATCGTTTATAAACACTAGCAAGTTCAATTATAGTTGGCCATGCTTTCAATATATATTGCATAGAACCCTCTACTCTACCAAATGCTCTTATGATTTGTTGCATAACCCCAAGTGTTACTGCACCAGCAACTATAGCAGGTGCTAAAAAAACATACGCTGATAAAACATTAGCCTGTAAATAAGCTATTCTTCCAATATTAAAATACAAGTATCTAATATAACTTAAAAAATGAATACTTCTAACTCCATCAAATAATTCTTCTATGGTTTTTGGTCTTATAGTTCCGTCATCCTCTGCAATTACAAGTATTTTCCTATAGGCGGCCTCTTTTTTTTGTAGATCGTATTCAACACCTACTAATCTCAAAATTAAACCAAGTAAAATTAAAAATATTGTCCCTCCGATTGACCAAATTAAAGCACCAACGATTAAACCATAATCCCAATCACCAAAGAAGAATATTGGTATTCCAATACTTAATCCAAATAATATAGGCATAAACTCAACGAGTATCATTAAAGCTTCAATTAAGCTGGTACCAAGAGACTCCATAATTCTAGAAAACTTAATAGTATCTTCTTGAACTCTTTGCGCTGCACCTTCAATTTTTCGAGCCTTATCGTAAACACTGTGATACCACTCAACCATAGCGGTTCTCCATCTAAATAAATAATGCGAAGTAAAAAAACTTACTACTACAGCAACACCAACATACATAGCAGCCAAAGTTATAAATGATATTAAGCTTGCCCAGTACTCTTCTATAGTGATTGAGTTTGGAGCTCCAAGAGCTTTTTGAATCATGTCATAAAATTCACCAAACCATTCATTTATTTTTACGTCAATTTTAACTTGAATCCAAAGCGAAGATAAGATTATAGCTGACCCAATCCATGACCATAGAAACCAACTTTTTTGAGTGAAAAATCTAAACATTAATTATTTTAAAAAATTATCTGCGTATGACTTCTTTACAGTTTTTCTTTTTCTTGGTTCAATTAACTCAAAATCAATTTTTTTCTTTTTTGCATAATTAACAGCTAGTTCTTTAGAGGAAAATTCTAATTTTAACTCTGTGTATGTATCGGATGAACTTTCCCAGCCCATTAAAGGATTTTTAGTTGGATCTTTTGTTTTAAATTCTAAAATCCATTTATTATTTTTTGCTAAACCCGATTGCATTGGATTTTTATTTGGTATGTAAATAATTGCTTTTTTCATAAATGATGGTCGGAGTGGCAGGATTCGAACCTGCGACCCTCTGGTCCCAAACCAGATGCGCTACCAGGCTGCGCTACACTCCGATCCGAGTACTAATACAGCAGTTATTGATAATTTCAATGTATAAAGATACCAAAATTAAAAGAAATTTGAATAAAATCTGGTATATAACGAAGCATGATAATTACTTGTCCAAATTGTAACAAGCAATTCAAAATTGATAATTCTTTAATACCAGATGAAGGTAGAGATTTGCAATGTGGATTATGTGATCATATTTGGTTTTATAATATCCAAGAAAAAAATAATGAAGTATTAGAGTTAAAACAAGAAATTATCAGTGAAGACATTGAAACAAAAGCTGAAAATAAAGAGGATAAAATAGAAGAGAAACAACAACCAGAAGAAATAACTAAAACTGAAATAAATAATAAAAAAAAAGAAAAAAATTCAGAAAAACAAAAAAATACAATTACACTTAAAAAAACAGAAAATAAGGGAAGTAAATTTTTTTCTTATTTAATAGTATTTATTATATCTTTTGTTGCATTAATTATCTTAGTGGATACTCTAAAAACTCCACTAATTAATGTTTTTCCAGGAATAGAAATTATACTATTTAACCTTTTTGAAACATTGCAAGATATAAAACTATTTATTATAGACCTTATTTAATTTTTTATGATTAATTATATATCTAAGCCTTTTAGATGGTTTTTTAAATTAGAAGCTGCCAGTGGACTTGTACTATTGTTTGCTGCAATAATTGCATTATTTATAAGCAATTCTGGTCTAGCAGATTTATATTTTGCTACTCTAAATAAGTATTTATTCATAGGTATTAATAATTTTGGATTAAAATTATCAGTATTGCATTGGATCAATGATGCGTTGATGGCAATTTTCTTTTTCTTTGTTACTTTAGAAATTAAAAGAGAATTTTTACAAGGTGAACTTTCTAATATTAAACAAGCTTTATTACCAATAATAGCTGCTGTAGGAGGAATGTTAGTTCCAGCATTATTTTATGTTTTCATAAACCTAGGTGATAGTGAAACTTTAAATGGATGGGCTATTCCCTCAGCTACTGATATTGCTTTTTCTTTAGGAGTTTTGTCTTTGCTAGGTAAAAGAGTTCCTTTATCTTTAAAAGTATTTTTAACTGCGTTAGCTATAATTGATGATTTGGGAGCAATAGTAATTATCGCCCTATTCTATTCTGGAGATTTGAGCATTAAGTATTTATCTTTAATGTTATTAGCTTTTATAGTTTTGTTATTAATTAACAAATTTAATATTAAAAAGTTCTTACCTTATTTAATTGTCGGTGTCTTCCTTTGGGATTTTACACATAACTCAGGAATACACGCTACTATTGCTGGTGTTTTGTTAGCTATGACAATTCCACATAGAAAAAAAGAAAAAGATTTTTCTTTATTGATAAAAGTTGAACATGCAATTAGTCCATATGTTGCTTTTGGAATAATGCCTTTATTTGCATTTGCCAATGCAGGTGTATCTCTAGAGGGTTTATCGTTTGCTTCATTACTTGATAAGGTTCCCCTAGGAATCGTATTAGGACTATTCCTTGGTAAACAACTAGGTGTTTTTGTATTCTCTTACGTATCTATAAAATTGAAAGTAGCACAAATGCCAAACGACACAAGTTGGTACAATTTTTATGGTGTAGGAGTTCTTACTGGCATTGGTTTCACAATGAGTTTATTTGTTGGAAATTTAGCTTTTGTTGAAAATATGCAATATATGGATGGTGTAAAAATAGGTGTGTTAACTGGATCATTACTATCTACTTTATTTGGTTATTTTTTAATATTACTTACACCAAATAAACCTAGCAAATGAGAAAAATAATATTTCTGTTATCTATAATTATGCTTTTCTTTAAAAATTCAACAACTGCGAACTATGAAAAAATAATTTATGAATTCAGTATAGAGAGCATAACTGGAGAGACAATTAATTTTAAAGATTATAAAAATAAAGTCATTTTAGTTGTAAATACAGCAAGTTACTGTGGATTTACAAAGCAATATGATGAATTACAAGAATTGTGGGATTTATATAAAGGAAAAGGTTTAATTGTTCTTGGTGTTCCATCTAATTCATTTAATCAAGAAAAAAATAATAATAAAGATATCAAAGAATTTTGTGAAGTAAATTTTAATATTAGCTTTCCTCTAACAACATTAACTGAAGTTAAAGGTAAAAATGCTCATGAACTTTTTAAATGGGCAAAAAAAAATCATGGTAAGTCGGCTGAACCAAAGTGGAATTTTCATAAAATCTTGATTAATAAAGAAGGTAAAGTTCAAGATACATTTGCATCATTTACAAAACCAACTTCAAAAAAAATGATTAAAGCCATAGAAAATATCTTATAAGTTTATTGTTAATCCATCATGTGCAGGAATAACATTTTTAGGTAACATTTTTTTAAGAACCTTATAATCTAATACTGGTGATAAATTAGTAAGAATCGCTTTTTTTGGTTTGAATTTTTTAATTACAGCAAGTGAAGTTTCTAAATTAAAATGTGATGGATGATAATTGTACCATAAGCAATCAATAATTAAATATTGAAGATTTTTAAAATATTTATGATCTTTGTTATAAATTTTACTTACATCACTAATATAAGCTAATTTTTTATTAATTATGAAGCAATTTGATTTTACTTTACCATGTTGAACCATAATTGATTGTATCCCGATTTTTTTATTATTATTTTTAGTAAATATTTTTTTAGGCAATTTATTAAGTTTTAGTGTTGCAGGATATTCTTTTGAATAGCTTTTAAATATATAAGAAAATGTAGAATTAAGATATTTAGAAGTATATTTATCAGCATAAACATCAAGCTGTTTTCTGCTGTTTATATAAAAAGATCTCAAATCATTTATTCCATGTGTCTGATCACCATGCATATGTGAATATAATACTTTATTAATTTTTTTTATTTTATGTTTTAAAAGTTGTTGTCGTAGGTCAGGAGATGTGTCTATAAGAATATTTTCATCTGTGGTTTTTATTAAAGCTGAACATCTTGTTCTATAATTTTTTTTATTATTAGGATCACAATTTCCAAAGAAACCATCTGGTCTTGGTACACCCATTGAACTACCACAGCCTAAAATAATAAATTTCATTAATTTCAATTAAAAAATAGTTTATTAAAGTTATCTGTAGTTTTTTTTATTAGATCTTCTTTGGATATATTTTTAATTTCAGCTAATTTTGCAGCAGTATAATCAATGAATGATGGTTCATTTTTTTTTCCTCTTTTAGGAACGGGTGCTAAAAAAGGACTATCAGTCTCAATTAAGATATTATCCATTGGAATAGATTTGAACGTATCTTGTAAATCTAATGAGTTTTTAAAAGTAATGATACCGCTTGCTGAAAAGAATGAATTTAAAGTCATTAGTTTTTCTGAGAATTCTTTAGACCCAGTAAAACAATGCATCAAAATTTTAAGGTTTTCATTTTTATATTCATTTAAAATCTCAAAAGTTTCTTTTTCTGCGTCTCTTGAATGAACAATTAATGGAATATTGGTTTTTATGGATGCTTCTATATGTTCTTTAAAACTTGCTATCTGTTTGTCTTTTTCACTATTATTATAATAAAAATCTAACCCTGTTTCTCCAATTCCAATAATTTTTGAGTTTTGATTGAGACTTTCAATGATCTGTTTTGAAGTGATAATATCTTTAGAGCTTTCATGAGGATGAATACCAATAGTACCATAGATCATCTCATCTTTATTAATTAAATCTTTTACTCTAGAAAAACTTTCAAACGAAGTTGAGATAGTTAATAACTTTTCTATACCAACTTCTTTTGATCTTTGTATTACATTAGCTAAATCACTTAATAATGGTTCATGATCTAGATGGCAGTGTGAATCAATCATTATTTTTCTCTATTTTTTTAAAAAGTATGTCTATTTTATTAATATTATTACCTTTTGTTAAATACTCATTATTAGAAACTGAATCTAATTTTATATTTTTTTCTTCAATGTCAAAAATCTTTAATGCCTTTAAAGAAGATTCTGGAATAATTGGATATAGTAAAAAACTTATTTTTCTTACAATTTCTAAAGTAGTGTAAACAATAGTATTTAATCTAATTATATCTTCTTTCTTTTTCCATGGTTCTTGATCATTAAAATATTTGTTAGCTTCAAAAAGTGAATTTACAATATAATCAATGTAAAAATTAATATTTTGATTGTCAATTTCTGACCTAATATTATCTAAATTATCTTTATACTTATTTAGTATTAATAAATCTTCATCATGAAATTTAACTTCTAATGGAATTTTTCCATTACAATTTTTTATTGCAAAAGCTATTACACGCTGACATAAATTTCCATAATTGTTAGCTAGATCACTATTAATACAATCTTCTAGCCTTTCTTGAGATATATTTCCATCATTTCCAAAAGAAACTTCTTTAATTAAGTAATATCTTAAAGGATCTAGACCATACTCTTTAATTATTTCAAGTGGATCAAGAATATTTCCTTTAGATTTAGACATTTTTTCTTCTCCTGATAATATCCATCCATGCCCATAAACTCTCTTTGGTAAATCAATTTTTGCAGCTAATAAAAAGGCAGGCCAATAAACAGCATGAAATCTAAGTATATCTTTACCAATTAAATGTATTGAGGCTGGCCAAAATTTTTTAAATAAATCATCATTTGTATTAGGATAGTTTAATGCGCTTAGATAATTTGTTAAAGCATCGAGCCAAACATATATAACGTGGTTTTCATTATTTGGAACAGGTATGCCCCATGAAAAACTTTTTCTACTAACAGAAAGATCTTTAAGACCACTTTTTACAAAACTAATAACTTCATTTTTTCTAGATTGTGGAGCGATAAAATCTGGATTAGCTTCATAATATTCTAATAATGGTTTTTCCCACTTTGAAAGTCTAAAAAAATAAGATTCTTCTTCAATCCATTCAACAGGAGATTTTGATGATATAGCAATTTTTTTTCCGTCTAATTCCTCAATTTCATCTTCGTTATAAAAGGCTTCATCTGATACAGAATACCATCCAGAATAATTTGATAAATATATATCATCATTTTTTTCAAGTTCATTCCAAAGATGCTGAACTGTTTTTTTATGCCTAGCTTCTGTAGTTCTTATAAAATCAGTATTAGATAAATTCAAAGTTTCTGAAAGATCTCTAAAGGTTTGACTAATTTGATCACAAAATATTTGAGGCTCCTTCCCCACTCTTTCAGCAGATCTTTGAATTTTTAATCCATGTTCGTCTGTACCAGTAAGAAAATGAACCTGATAATCATCAATTTTTTTAAATCGAGCAAAAAAATCTGCAATTATACTCGAGTATGCATGACCCATATGAGGCTTAGCTGACGGGTAGTATATAGGCGTTGTAATATAATAATTTTTATCCATTTAGTATTTTATCCTCAAATTCCATAAACAATGTTTCCTCATCTAAATTATAAGTTTTAGTATTATTAATTTTTTCTAAAAAATAATGGTATGACTTTAGTAAATTAATATTTTTGCTAGATATATTGTTTCTAAAATAAAGTTCAATAAAAGAATAAATGATTTCAATAATTGATTTATCTTTTTTATAAATTTTATCTTTAATTATAGTTTTTAGTATTGTGTTTAAATCAAAATTAACAAGATCTAAGTCGTATTCTTCAGACAACTTAATTAATTTAAGCAATTTTCCGGGAGTTGCATAATAATCAAATAACTTATTATTGATAATAGTATTTATATCATCGTTTAATAATTGATTAACAATTCTAATAGACTGATCTTTTGTTAAAAAAACATTGAAATTTAAACATCTAGATTTAAGAGTTGGTAGCACTCTTTTATTATTATTTATTAAAATAAAATTTATATTTTCATTAGGTTCTTCTAAAATTTTTAACAAAGCATTAATAGAATTTAAATTTAACAATTCAATATTATCAATTAAAACAAATCTCTTTTTATTATTAAATGAGGATTTATTTAGATTTATTATCAATTCCCTAATTTGATTTATATCAATATTTTTTTTTTCCTCTAATACATCAATTAAGTAAAAATTTGGATTAGATTTATTTAGTATAAGTTTGTATGACTTATTACCTGGATTAATTTTATTTTTTTCAAAATCATATGAATGTTCTTCATTTTCCGATAATACAAGATTAATTAAATGATATGCTAATGTTGATTTTCCAATACCTTTTTCACCAGATAAAAGAATTTTATTAGGCAAAGTATCATTTTTAGATAATTTATATAATTGATTAAAAACTTCTTTGTGCTCAAATAAATTTATTTGAGTTAGGGGATTTAAATTCATTTAATTAATTTTTTAATTTGATTAATTATTAAATTTTCATTTGTTTTTATATCTAAATTAGAATCAATTATTTTGTATGATTTTTTATTTGATTTAGCTAATTTCAAAAAACCTTTTTGAACTTTGTTATAAAAATTCATATCAAACTGATCATATCGATTGAGAGATTTTCTATTTTTTAATCTTTGAAATAGATTTTTTTTATTTACAACATTGAGAAAAGTAAAATTGACTTTAATGTTTTTTAATAGGAATTTATTTATGATATTTATAATGTTTAAATCAACACCCATACCATAATGCTGATATGCTACAGTTGAGTCTGTAAATCTATCAATCAAAATAATTTTTTTTTTGTATGATTTTTTTATAAGATTTATATTTTCACTACGCGCTGCTAAATATAAAAGTAAATCAGTATATATGTTAAAATTAGATTTTTTATTTAAAATTAATCTCCTTATTTTTTCAGAATTAAGACTTCCACCAGGTTCTCTTATCTTTATATAGTTAATTTTCTTTTTATCTAAATATTTAGATACTTTATTTATATGATGACTTTTGCCACTACCCTCTATACCCTCAAAAACAATGATGGGTTTTTTAGACATCACCCCAAATTAAATAATTTATTGATTTTATTAATCTTGTAAAAAAATTAACTTTTTTAATTTCTTTCGATGAAAGTAAATCATACTCACCTATAAGCTCTTGATCATAAACAACTCTTAGAGTGGCTATTTTTTTATCTTTTTCAATTGGTGCTTCGACTGGTCCATCATACTTAACAACAACTTTTAAAAGTTTTTTTTTCGCTTTTTTGATTGTTTTATAAATATCTTCCTTTGTATATGCTTGCACGCTATTCTCTTTTCCTAACCAAACATCAATTTTGTGCAATGGTTTATTAGCTTTAGCTATTTCTACAAGATCATAGTTGGTAAGACCAAATGTAAGTAATTTTGTGCTCTCTTTAGATCTAGCATTTTTAGAATTAAAACCGCTCCCTACAGCAATCAATCTTCTGCCATTTCTATCTATTGATGATGCTAAAGAATATTTTTCAACAGCTAAATAACCAGTTTTTATTCCATCTGCTCCAAGATTTTTATAAAGCAATGGATTTCTATTTCCTTGTGTTATTGGATCGCCCCCTGTTCTATCCCACGTAAATTCTTTTTCAGCAAACATTTTGTAAAATTCAGGATGTTCTTTAATTAAATATCTAGACATTTTTAAAATATCTCTAACAGTTGAGTAATTGTCGGGGTCATTTATTCCTGATGAATTAGAAAAATTTGTATTATCCATTCCTAATTCTTTTGCTTTAGCAGTCATTAAAATTGCAAATTCTTCTTCAGTACCCGCTATACCTTCGGCTAATGCAATACATGCATCATTACCAGAAGCAACAATAATACCTCTTAATAAATTTTCTACAGAGACCTGATCACCTACCATTATAAACATCGATGAATACCCAGATGCAGATAATCTCCAAGCTCTCTCAGATATTATAAATTTTTCGTCTAAACTAAGATCGCCTGATTTTATTAAATCGAAAGCAATAATTGCTGTCATTATTTTTGTCATAGAAGCTGGATAAATTGAAATATCTGGCTCTTTTTCATAGAGAATTTCTCCAGAATGATAATCTTGTAATATTGCAGTTCTTGCCTTTACATCAAAATTAGCTTTTGAAAAACTTACTAATGAAAAACTAAAAAAAATTACAATTAAAAATATTCTAAACATCTTTTAATATCTCTATATTTTCAAAATTTAATACTTTTATTTCGTTAAATGATTTTTCTAGTTTTTTTATATCATTAAATGGACCTAATAATACCCTATATTTAGTTTTTGATAATTTCTTAATTACAGATCTTTTTATATTTGTCTCATCTTTTATTCTATTAACCATATTTTCAGCTGAGTCTCGGTAATAAAAATCTGCAATTTTTATTGAATATAAAAATTTATGTTTTTTTGTTTTGACTTCTTTAGTCTTTTCTTTACCTAGATTATCTATGGTAATACCGTCAACAGGAGCTTTTTCAGCTACACTTTTCTCTTCATCAAAAGTCTTGGCCTTTTTAGCTACAAATGTTGAACTTTTTGAGATTAAAACAAGATCGATATAAGGTTCTTTAGGGTCAAGTGATAACTCTTCAGCAATTCGTTGCGTAATTACAGAGTTATAAAAAGTAGAGAATTTAACGTTATTAGAGATTACTTCTGCTATAATGGATTTATCATTAATAGGATTGGTAATTTTAACAAATGAATTTTTTTTAATTTTATTATGAAAAATTAGAAGAGATCTATTATCGATTTTTTTAGATATTTTTTTTTCTTTTTTTAATTCATCATCATAAATTAAAGCAAATCCAGTATTACTATACTTTTGATCACTAATATAAACTAAGTTTTTATTATTTTGATCAAATTGATTACATGCAGATAAAAAAAGTATAGAAATAATTAATATTAGTTTTTTAAAGTTCATTTTTAAATTTATCTTTTAATGTACAAACGGCTAAAGCAAATCGCAACGACCTATTCCATTTTAATATTATCTCATAGTTATCAAATACAATATAAGCTGGATTTAAAGTTTCGGCATCAGGTATGATATCTTTATCTGGAGTTATAATAGCCACCTTTAAAGAGTTGTACTTACTATCTATTTGATCATTATTTTTAATAAATTTTCTAAAATATTTTAACTTTTTTTTATCATGAAGTTTTTTTGCGGAAATGTTTAAATATTTACTTGGTATATTGTCTGATAAATCAATTCTATAAAAACAAGGATTTTCACTTTTCCAGCCTATTTGATTTAAATAATTAGATGCAGAAGCATAAGCATCATTATTATTTTTTAAATCTATATATCCGTTGCCATCATGGTCAATAGCATAATTTTTCATTGTTGATGGCATAAATTGAAAAAAACCAAAAGCACCTGCCCAAGACCCATATAACGTTTTATAATCTATTTGATCATTTTCTATTAATCGCAAAAGTATTAATAATTCATTTGTAAAAAATTCTGATCTTCTTTTATCAAAACTTAAAGTTGCTAATGAGGATAAAATATCCATTTTACCAACATAGGTTCCAAAATTTGTTTCTATTCCCATCAGAGCTAATAGTAACTCTCTCTCTATATTAAATTCGTTTTCAACAGTATTTATTAATTTTGAATTTTTTTCATAGAATTTTTTTCCTAAAGAGACTTTTTTTGAAGATGTTCTTTTTGAAATATAAGTTTTAGTATCCTCATAAAATTCAGGTTGATACCTATCATATTTTATCACATCTGATAAAAATTTAGTATCAGACATAACTGTATCAAACGTTTTTTCTGAAATATTGTTTTCTAAAGCTATTTTTTTGAAATTTAATTTCCAATTTTCAAATTCTTTATTAATATCAGCAAATGAGAAATTAATAGAAATAAAAATAAAAAATAAAAAAAAATTAATTAGTTTCATGCAAATCCTTCAAATATATAATTACAGCAATCCAAATAAAAATAAAACTAACTAATTTTGTTATTGAAAAAGGCTCGTTGTAATAAAAATAACCCAATAAAAACTGAAAAGTTGGAGTTATATAAAATATCATGCCTGTCGGTCCTAAACCACAGAGTTCAACTCCCCTAACATATAAAAATAAAGGTATAACGGTCATAGGTCCAGCAAGATAAATAAATAGCATCATTGAAGGATCAGATAATTGAAAATCATTATAACCTTTGCTTGTTATTAGATAAAAAGCCAATAGTGCAAATGGTAATATAAATAAACTCTCTATAAGAAGGCCTACATCAGTATCAACATTAATTTTTTTTCTAACTAAATTGTAAAACCCCCAACTTAAAGCAACAATTAAACCAACCCAAGGCAATGATTTAATACTCACAATTATTAAAAAAAGAATAGATAGAATAACCAACAAGATTGAAAAGACTCTTTTTTTATTTAGTTTCTCTTTAAAAAAAAGATAACCAAGCATTACGCTTAAAATGGGCATTATAAAATACCCAAAACTTGCATCTATAATTCTATTTGTTGCTATAGCATATATCCATACACCCCAATTTATAAAAATTAAAAATCCTGAGATAAATAAATAAAATAAATTTGATTTATTTTTTACGATTTTAAAAAAAACATTCCATTTAGAGAAAAAAAAAGTGGTCAGAATTAAAGTAAACGCTGTCCACAAACATCTATGAACTACTAATTCAATATGCCCAATATAAGCGATATATTTAAAATAAATTACACCAAAAAATCCCCACCAAAAAGATCCAAACCCAGCAAGTAATAAGCCTTTATTAAATTCTTTATTCATAGGAAAGCATGATGCTTGTAATTAATAAGTTTATTAGACTATTTTATGGTTGAATTAAATAATTATAATTATAAAACCTTGCTCACGGAGAGATGGCTGAGTGGTTGAAAGCACCGGTCTTGAAATTCCAAGTAACCCCTACTCCCATTAAGACGATTCACATACTTATCAAGTCATTGCTTACTTATTTAATTTCACCTTTTACGAAAAAAGCATCATTCTTGGCTCGCTTAAGCTACAAAACTAGAGACAAACTAGAGACAAATATTATTTATTAATTTTTTAAAATAGATTTTGCTCTTAAATAATCAATTGTTTGGATTAAGATTTTCTAGGAAGATTTTTGCAGCTTTTTCCCAAGAGAAATTTTTTGCAAATTCAAGACAATCTTGACGATTTATTTTTAATGCTTTCATCGCAGATTTTCTCAAATCGTGATCTAGAGTATCAATATTAGTTCCTCCTAATATATCTTTAGGTCCAGGTACAGGATAAGCAGCAACAGGTGTTCCGCAATTTAAAGACTCCAAAATAACTATACCAAAAGTGTCAGTTTTACTTGGAAATACAAAAACATCTGATGATGCAAAATGTGAAGCTAATTCTCCATTAGTTCTTTCACCTAAAAAAATATCTTTTGGAAACTTTTTTTTTAAATTTTTTAAATCAGGTCCTTTTCCAATAATAACTTTAGTACCTTCGAGATCCAAATCTAAAAAGGCTTTAATATTTTTTTCAACTGCAATCCTACCAACATATATCCATATAGGTCTTTTATAAGGTAAATTTTGTTTAACAGGATTTTTAAATGCGCCATGATTGCCTCCCCTAGTCCATGTTACCATTTTATTATTATCTATACCTAATGCTATTAGTTCCTCACGCATAGACTCTGTTGTAATTAAAATTTTTTCAGCTTTATTATGAAAATTACATAAAAATTTTTCTGACCACTTAGCTGGAATTATGGGCATATATAGTTTCATATATTTATCAAACCTGGTGTGAAAACTTGTGGTAAATTTCAGATCTTTTTTAATACAATGTCTTCTTGCCATGAAGCCAATGGGTCCTTCTGTTGCAATATGTATAGCATCAGGATTGATGGAATTAATCAAATTACTTACACGTGGCCACACATTTATAGACAATCTTATTTCGTTATATTTTGGCATTGGTACTGTAAAAAATTGTTGTGGAGTAAGATATTCAATAATGTGACCTTGTGATTTAAGTATCTCACCAGTTTGATGAAGTGTTCTTACAACACCGTTAACTTGAGGGTAATATGCGTCAGTTACTATTAAAATTTTCATTCTTTAAGATGCTTCTTTTATGTAAGTAAACTTATCCTTGTCTTTATCTTCTGAGATATATTCTTTTCTTTTTGTGTCCCAATAAATAATTTCAAAAGTTCCGTCATATTTTTCAGCCAAGGCTGTGCATGACTCTACCCAATCACCACAATTTAAATAATTTACTCCATTAAAATCTCTATCTTCAGCATGGTGTATGTGACCACAAATAATTCCATCAAATTTTTTTTTTTTCGCATAATTTGAAACCGTCTTTTCATATTCACCAATATATTTAACTGCATTTTTGACTTTATATTTTAAAAATTTTGCAAGTGACCAATATTCTTTACCTCTTAACTTCCTAAAAAAATTAATTATTACGTTTAGTTTTAACAATAAATTGTAGGCTATTGATCCAAGTTTAGATAACCATTTTGCATGTTTCATAACACCATCCCAAGCATCGCCATGAACTACAACATATTTTTTTCCTGAATTTGTTTTGTGAATAACTCTATTAACAAAATGGATATCTCCAAAATTCATTGGGATAAATTTTCTAAGTAATTCGTCATGATTTCCAATAATGTAAAATACTTTTGTACCATGTCTCGATTTTCTCAATATTTTTTGAATGACATCATTGTGCGATTGTGGCCAATGAAAACTTTTTTGCATAGCCCAAATGTCGATGATATCACCAACCAAATAAAGATTTTCAGATCTTGTATATTTAAAAAACTCAAGAAGTTTATTAGCCTGACAACCTTTTGTCCCCAAATGCACGTCAGAAACAAATATACTTTTATATTTTAAAAGATTTAGCATTAACAAATCTATTTTTGTAACAATATTGTAACGTGAATCATTTATGTTTTCTGACATTCAATTATTAAGAATTTGTTAAAATTTTTTTAAAGAATTATGTATTTTTGTTTAATCTATAATCTCAATTCTTCTTCAGGAAGAAAATCAAAGTTCATAAATAAAATATTATCAAAATTAAAGGAAAGTAATTCAGTGGACTACTTCGAGACTAAAACAGTAGATCAAGCCAAAAAAATTTTAGAGAATTTTAGTCAAAAAAATTATGATCGACTAATAATAGCTGGTGGTGATGGATCTGTTTCTTTTGCAATTAATGAACTAATTAAAAATGATTTTAAATTTAAAGAAGATTTTGCAGTAGGTTATATTCCTGCTGGTACTGCTAATTTACTTCAGGCTGAATTATCAATGAATAAGAAGGTTGATGACATAGTAAATGTATTAATTTCAAATAATTATAAGCCTTCAAGCCTTGTAAAAATTAATGAAAATTACTTCCTTTTAATGGCAGGTATAGGATGGGATGCAAAAATTGTTCATTCAATTAATTCAAAAATAAAAAAGATTCTTGGTAAAATTATTTTTGGAATTAAAGGTTTTCAATATTTTATATTAATGAATAATAAAAAATTGAACGTCACCTTTGATGGAAAATTTTATCAAGCAGACTGGATTTTATCCTCAAACACTAAATATTATGCTGGACATCATATAATCAACAATACAAATATTTTTGAAAATGAATTGGTAACCTATATATTCAAAGATCTAACAAGATTAGGTTTGTTATATTCTATTTTTTTAATAATTATTAATGGCGACTTAAGTAAAAATAAGAATGTGATAACAACTTATTCTAAAAATATCACTATAAAAGGAAATGATTTAGTTCCGGTACAAATTGATGGAGATAATTTTGGTTTGCATAAAAGAATTCATTTAAATCTCTCAAATAAAAAAGTTAATTTTCTTATTCAATGAATATAATCTTTATAATTTTAATTAATACATTGTAAAAATCGTCAGATCCAGAAACTTGATTCAATGTAGCTAAGTAATAGGATTTTGTAGGATAACTAGAGACAAACTAGAGACAAATTAAACTTTTCAAAAAAAAATATCCTGTTTTTTTGTTGAATTTTAATATTTTACTTATAAAACCTTGCTCACGGAGAGATGGCTGAGTGGTTGAAAGCACCGGTCTTGAAAACCGGCAAAGGGGCAACTCTTTCCTGGGTTCGAATCCCAGTCTCTCCGCCACTATTTTTCAACATAATCAAAATTTTTAAATAAATCAGTTACATTATTTTTTTCAAAAATAAAATCGGTCTCTAAACCATTTAAAAAATTGTATAAATTTGAATCATCAATATCCAATAATTTTTCTAATTTCACTAAATCATCATCACTTAAGTCATTAATATATTTTTTAACAAAAGCTCCTAAAAGTTTATCCATTTCTTTGGTGCCCCTATAATTTGATCGATAAATAATTTTTTTTTTTAATTCGTCTATATTGATCATAAATATTAGAATATATTAGTTGTTAATGAATAATAAAACAAATTATGAATATTTATTGTCAGATTTAAGTTCTTTAAAAGGTGTAGGTATTAAAACAAAAAATTTATTAAAGAAGAAAAATATTAATAATTTATTTGATTTACTATGGAAACTTCCAAAATCTTATACAGATAGAAGTTTGTCATCAAAAATAAAAGATTTAAAAATTGGTGAAATACAAACAGTAACTATAATTCCACAAAAGTATAACTTCCCAAGAATAAGGAAATTACCAAACAGAGTTTTATGCAGTGATGAAACTGGTGAAATAGATTGTATTTTTTTTAATAGTTATGAAGGTTATATTAAAAAAATCTTGCCTTTGGGTAAAGAAATTACTGTTAGTGGTAAAATAGGTTATTTTAGAAATAAATACCAAATTACAAATCCAAAATATGTTTCTGAAGATTCTTCTTTAATCAAACGTACTCATAATAAATACTCATTAACCGAAGGTATTTCTGAAAAAATATATAATAAAATCTTAAATCAAATAATCAATAATTTACCAGTTTTTAGTGAATGGCACTCTAAAAGTATTTTATCTAAATTTAAAAATATAAGTTGGAATAGCTCAATTAAAGAACTGCACAAACCTGAAAATATTGGAAATTATAAATCAAATTTTTATCAAAGACTTGCTTTTGATGAAATATTTTCAACATTTCTAGTTAATTCAGAAATAAGAAAAAAAATAAAAAGAATTAAGAAAAAAAATAAAATAATCAATGTAAATAAACAAAATTCTTTAATTGATAAATTAGATTTTTCTCTTACCGATGATCAACAAAAATCACTTAACGAAATAAATAAAGACTTAAGTTCACCAAATAAAATGTTTAGACTTTTGCAAGGAGACGTTGGTAGTGGAAAAACAATAGTGTCTCTTTTAGCAGCAATTAATACTATAAACTCTGGTTTTC
Organism: uncultured Pelagibacteraceae bacterium; assembly: GCA_902592375.1. Classification (GTDB taxonomy): domain Bacteria; phylum Pseudomonadota; class Alphaproteobacteria; order Pelagibacterales; family Pelagibacteraceae; genus Pelagibacter. The sequence continues at coordinate 26,958 of CACJEG010000002.1, forward strand.
AGGTTGCTTTTATGGCTCCTACGGAAATTCTAGCAAGACAACATTTTAATTTAGCAAAAAAATTATTTCCTAAAAATATAAATATAGCTCTTATTTCTGGAAAATCAGAATACAAGGTAAAAAAAGAAATACTTCAAAGATTAGAAAATAATAAAATTGATATTATTTTTGGTACACACGCTATTTTTCAAAAAAAAGTAATTTTCAAAAAATTAGGATTAATAATTATAGATGAACAACATAAGTTTGGAGTGAATCAAAGAAAAAAATTGTCGGATAAAGGTGGATCAAATTGTGACGTATTATTAATGACAGCAACACCTATACCTAGAACTCTAACAATGACAATTTATGGCGATATGGATATTTCAATAATTAGAGAAAAACCTAAAAATAGAAAACCAATTAAAACATATAGTAAGTTAGAGGTTAAAATTGAAGATGTTTTAAAATTTATAAGAAAAGAAATTAACTTGGGAAATCAAATTTTTTGGGTATGTCCATTAATTGAAGAGTCCAAAAAGCTGGATCACTCATCTGCTGTAAAAAAGTATGAATATTTAGAAAGAAAGTTTCCAAATCAAGTTTGTTTGCTTCATGGAAAAACTGATTTAGATGAAAAAAATAAAATACTAAACAATTTTTTAAATAATAAATTTAAGATTTTGGTTTCTACAACGATTATTGAAGTTGGGATAGATTTTCCAAATGCAAATACTATTATAATTGAAAATGCTAATAAATTTGGTTTATCCCAACTTCATCAATTGAGAGGTAGAGTTGGTCGTGGAGATAAAGACTCTACATGCATATTAATGTTTAAATCAAATCTAAGCGAAAACGCAAAAAAAAGAATAAAAATTTTAAAAGACACTAATGATGGTTTCTTAATATCTGAAGAGGATATGAAACTACGAGGGTTTGGGGATATTTTGGGATTTAAACAAAGTGGTGTAAAAAATTTTAAGTTAGCAGATCCAATTCAGAATAGTGATCTTTTCTTATTAGCTGAAAAAGAAATGAGAAGAATAGAAAAATCAAATGAAGATATAAGTAAATTCAAACCTTTGATAAAATTGTACGATAGAGCTGATATAATAAACGATATAGCTTAAGATTTTTTAGTTGAAGTACCAGCTGATACTATAAATTTAGAAGCTTCTTCAAACGACATATTTAAATATATAACATCTTCTACCGGGAACATTAACAAGAAACCACTTGTTGGGTTTGGTGTGGTTGGCACAAAAACATTAATTAAATTTTTTCCTGTTTTATCTGCCATCTCTCCTTTGTTTTCCTTTGTAGCAAATCCAACAGCCCAAACTCCTTTTCTTGGATATTCAATCAATACAACACTTTTTTTACCATCATCTTTTTTTGAAAAAGTTTCCGTCATTTGAACAATTGCTGAATAAACTGTCCTTAAAAAAGGAATTCTTTTAAACAAATCATCAATTAATTTTAGAATTCTTCTTCCAAAAAATGATAAAGACAGACCACCAACAATAGTAATAAGTAAAATTGAAATTACAATTTCAACGCCAGGAATATTGAAAGGTAAATAACTATTTGGATTAAGATTTTTTGGAATTAAGTTTGAAGATATTCCTATTAAAATTTTTGTTAAATATAGAGTGAAACCTATCGGTATTAAAACAACAACACCAGTAATAAAGTAGTTTCTAAGAGTTAAAGATAAAGATTTTTTTGTACCTTTTTTTGCCATATAATTAACTGTAACTTGCGTAAATTACAAACAATATTGATATAATAAATAATACTATTAATATTTTATTGTTCAGATTCATGTTAAACTACTATTATCAAATTTTATAGTTATGAATAGAAGAAAATTCTTATCTTATATGGGTTGTGGATGTGGAAGTTTATTACTTTCTTCTTGTACCACTGCACCTATAACTGACAGAAAACAATTAAAAATTGTTTCTGAGGCAAAATTAAATGCTCAAGCAGCAGCAATTTATGAAAAAATAAAAGAAAAAGAAAGAATGAGTGATGACACAAAAACTCTAAATGAAATCAAAGAAATTGGAAAAAAAATGGAAAACTCAATTTCAGAGTATTTTTACAGAGCTGGATTAGAAGACCCTACTCTAAATTTTGAATGGGAATATATATTAATTGATAGAAAAAAAGTTAGAAACGCATGGTGTATGCCTGGAGGCAAGATAGCAGTTTATACAGGTATACTAGAGGCAACTAAAAATACAGACGGGTTGGCTGCTGTGATGGGGCATGAAATAGCTCACGCTGTTGCAAAACATTCTGTTGAAAGAGCAAGCAGAGCAACTCTTGTTAATACAAGCGCTCAATTGATTGATATTTTTAGTGGTGGAAAACTATCTCAAGTAAATAGAACAACAGGAATGAATACTGTAGGTTTAATAACTCAGATAGGCTTATTAAATCCTTTTAACAGAAAACAAGAAAGTGAAGCTGATTATTTAGGTATGATTTTTTCATCTTTATCTGGATATGACATTCGTGAAACAGTTAAGATCTGGGAAAGAATGAAAGAGTTAAACAAAGGTAAAGAGCCTCCTGAATTTATGAGTACACACCCTTCCTCAGATAACAGAATTAAAGATCTTAATGAAAAGATGAACGATGTTATTCTAGACTATCCACCAATTGAAATAAGTTAAATCAATTAATGGTGAGCCGTGATGGACTCGAACCATCGACCCATTCCTTAAAAGGGAATTGCTCTACCAACTGAGCTAACGGCCCACAAAATTGATTCATTTTTTCTAAATGAATAGTGTGTGTATACAGATAAATTTTTATTTTTCAATTCGTTGAATAAAAAAGTTTTAATCAATTAAGCTTGTTAAATTAACCATTTTGTTTATTTTTTTATATACAAAATAGCACACTATTAATTACTACAACTTATCAATGTATTTGTCGTGAAATTCATCAAATGTTCCTTTATTTATATTTTTTCTAATTTCTGACATTAATTCTTGATAAAAATTAATATTATGAAGCGTCAATAGCATTGAAGCCAATATTTCATTAGTATTAAATAAATGATTTAAGTAATTTTTTGAATATTTGTTTAAGTTAAGATTTTCACAACTAGAATCAAGTGGAGTATTATCATTTTGATACTTTTTATTTTTGATATTAAGCCTTCCATTCCATGTAAATGCTAAACCCGTTCTTCCAGATCTGGTAGGTAACACACAATCAAACATATCTATACCTCTTTTAACAGCGCCTAAAATATCTGATGGCGTTCCAACACCCATTAAATAGTGAGGTTTTTCTATAGGTAAGTATTCTTTGATATCATCTAAAACATTAAACATTTCATTTTGTGTCTCACCTACTGCTAATCCTCCAATAGCATAACCATCAAAACCAATTTTAACTAATTCTTCAAGTGATTTAAGTCTTAAATCTTTAAATAAACCTCCTTGTACAATTCCAAATAAAGCTTTATGAGGATTACTTCCAAAAGCTACTTTAGATCTTTCAGCCCAGTAAATTGATAAATCCATTGATTTTTTTATAATATTATAATCATTAGTTTTCTTTGGACATTCATCCATAATCATTACAATATCTGAATTTAAACCTAATTGTATTCTTATGCTCTCCTCAGGACTTAAATAAAATTTCTTACCGTCAACATGAGAGTTAAATATTGCACCCTTCTCCCTATCAATTTTATTTAATTTTGAAAGTGACATTACTTGAAAACCGCCAGAGTCAGTTAAGATAGGTAAATCACAATTCATAAAATTATGAAGTCCACCAGCAGACTCTATTCTTTCAACACCAGGTCGTATCATTAAATGATAGGTATTTGAAAGTATAATTTCAGAACCTGTTTTTTTAATGTCATCTATTGTGCAAGCTTTTACTGTAGCTTGTGTTCCAACAGGCATAAAAGCTGGAGTTTGTATATTTCCACGATGTGTCTCTATCAAACCACACCTAGCAAATTTATCTTTTTTTAAAACGTTAAAGGCAAATTTTTTTAATGCCATTAATAAAATTATTGGGATTTAAAACTAATAATTTTATCTGGATCAGTCACAGCACCGTTATTATTTTGATCACCTCTTTTTATTTTATCAACAAATTCCATTCCCTCTATCACTTTTCCAAAAACTGTATATTGTCGATCTAAAAAGGGAGCTGGCTGAAAACAAATAAAAAATTGACTATTTGCACTATTTGGATCTTGAGCTCTTGCCATTGATAAAGTTCCTCTGTCATGTGGCAGACTATTGAATTCTTGCTCTAAATCAGGAAAATCTGATCCACCCATTCCGGCTCTTCTAAGATCAAAATCTTTTGATTCTGAATTTCCAAATTTAACATCCCCTGTTTGAGCCATAAATCCATCTATAACTCTGTGAAAAACAACGTTATCGTATTTACCACTATTTGCTAATTCCTTAATTCTTTTAACATGATTTGGAGCAACATCCTCAAACAATTCAATTTTAACGTCACCATCTTTTAATTTTAATATCATTATATTCTCCTCAGCTATTGATTGATTGGTAATTAAAAAAAACAAAATAAGTATTTTAATAAAAATTTTATTCATATTTCTCTTTTAAAGATTTAATTGTACTTTTTGTAGTAAATTTTTTTATATCACCTTTTAATTTAACTATTTCCTTAACAAATCTTGATGAGATTATTTGATTTTCTACATCAGACATTAAAAAAATTGTTTCTATGTTTTGATCTAATTTTCTATTCATACCAGCTAACTGAAATTCATATTCAAAATCAGATACAGCTCTTAATCCTCTTAGAATAATGTTTGATTTATATTTTTTACATAAATCAGTGGTTAAAGACCCAAAAGAAACTACTTTTATTTTTTTTCTATTTAATTTTAGATCTTTAAATAAGGCTTTATTTACTATTTCTATTCTTTCCTCAGAACTAAATAAATAATTCTTGTTACTTTCATCTGAAACACCTACTACTATTTTATCAAATAATTTTAATGATTTTTTTATTACATCTATATGTCCAAAAGTAATTGGATCAAATGTTCCAGGATAAATTGCAATTTTACTCATTAAATTAAATTAAATTAAATTATCATCAATTTTAATAGCTGAAACAACTTTTTCTTCTCCTGATAACTTAATTATTCTAACTCCTTGAGTATTTCTGCCTGCAGTTCTAATTTCTTTAACAGCTACTCTAATAACTCTTCCTTTATTAGTAGAAATTAAAATTTCATCCCCTTCAAAAACTGGAAATGATGAAGTAATATTTCCATTTCTTGGTGAATTTACTATTCCTATAATTCCTTTGCCTCCTCTGTTAGTAACTCTGTAATCACTATGAGAAGTCTTTTTTCCATAACCATTTTCACTTATTGATAAAACAAATTTTTCTTTTGCTGTTAATTCAGATTTTTCATCTTTTGATTTTTTTCCTTTTTTATTAATTTTATCATTATGAATAACTGACAAAGATACTATTTGATCATTTGGTGCTAACTCTATACCTTTAATTCCTTTAGAAGATCTACCTTTAAAAACTCTTAGCTTCTTAGCTTCAAATCTAATGCATTTTCCAAATTTTGTGCTTAAAATTATGTCTTGATCATCTTTACAAATTTTAACACCTACAATTTTATCATTATTATCCAATTTCATTGCAATTTTTCCAGATGCATTAATTGATGAAAAATCTTCTAAACTATTTTTTCTTACTTTTCCTTGCGCTGTAGCAAAAATAATTTGATAATTTTTTAAATCAGTTTCATCCTCTGGCATTGGCATAATTGAGCTTATTGCCTGATGACTCTTCAAAGGTAAAATATTAAATAAAGATTTTCCTTTTGAAGAAGATGACCCCTCTGGTATTTTCCATGCTTTGATCTTGTAAACTAAGCCCTCGGTAGAAAAGAAGAGTAGCGAAGTATGAGTATTTACTGATAATGTTTGAACAACTGAGTCTTGATCTCTAGTTGTTATACCTGATTTTCCCTTACCACCTCTTTTTTGTTTTTTTACCCCATCTAAGGAACCCCTTTTTATGTATCCTTGTAAGGTAACTGTAATTATTACTGATTGTTTTTGGATTGTTTCCTCAATATCGTAATTTAAAACAGCATCTATAATTTTAGTTCTTCTTGGTATAGCAAATTTCTCTTTAATATTTTTTAACTCTTCACTGATTACTTTTAAAAGTTCCTTTTTTGATGAAATAATCTTTTTATATTTAGTTATTAGTTCAGCTAATTTTTTAATTTCAACTTCGATTTCATTTATCCCTAATGCAGTTAATTTTTGAAGTCTTAATTCTAAAATAGCCAAAACTTGTGGTTCAGATAAAGAATAAAGGTTTTTACCTTTTTTTCCCTCAACTAAAGAAATTAATTTTTGAGATTTATTTATTTTCCATTTAGTTTTTAAAATAGATATTTTAGCATCATCGGGTGTTTTAGATGATCGAATAATTTTTATTATTTTATCTAAATTTTCAACTGAAACAGATAATCCTATTAGTATATGAGCACGTTCCTCAGCTTTTTGAAGGTCAAATTTAGTTTTTTTAATTACAACATCTTCTCTAAAAGTTAAAAAATTAGATAAAAAATCTTTTAGTGTGCAGGTTTGTGGTTTTCCTCCAACAATAGCTAAAGTATTAAAACCAAATGAACTCTCTATTTGAGTATTTTTATATAATTGTCTCTTTATAGTTTCTGGTTCTACACCATTTCTTAAATCTATTGCTACCCTAATACCTTCTCTATTAGACTCGTCTCTAATATCTCTTATTCCTTCGATCTTTTTTTCTCTTACTAATTGAGCAATCCTTTCGTTTAAAACAGATTTGTTTACTTGATACGGTATAGAGGTTATTACAAGTCTTTCACGTCCGTTTTTTTGTTGCTCAATTGAAATTTCACCCCTTATCTTAAAGGACCCTCTACCATTGTTATATCCTTGTTTAATTATATCTTTACCTATAATTACACCGCCTGTTGGAAAATCTGGACCCGGTATATGTTTCATTAATTCTTTAATTTTAATATCTTTGTTATCTATTAAGGCTAAGGTGCCATCTATAATTTCACCTAAATTATGTGGAGGTATACTTGTTGCCATACCAACAGCAATACCACCGGCTCCATTTACTAATAAATTTGGAAACTGCGCTGGTAAAACACTAGGTTCTTTCTCTGTTTCATCGTAATTACTTTTGAAAGAAATTGTATTTTTTTCAATATCATCAATTAAATATTGAGAAACTTTCGATAAACGAGTTTCCGTATATCTCATTGCTGCAGCTGGATCACCATCAATAGAACCAAAATTTCCTTGGCCTTGAATTAACGGTAAACTCATGGAGAAATCCTGTACCATTCTTACTAAAGCATCATAAACAGATTGATCACCATGCGGGTGATATTTACCAATAACATCTCCGACTATTCTTGCAGATTTTCTAAATTGTTTAGACCAATCATATCCGCCTTTGTACATTGCATATAAAATTCTTCTATGAACTGGTTTTAATCCATCTCTAACATCAGGAAGAGCACGACTTACAATTACGCTCATTGCATAAGAAAGATATGATGAGCTCATCTCATCATGCATTGAGATTAATTTTATATTTTTATCTTTAAACTCTTCGGTATTTTTCATAGAAGTTAAAATGGAATTTCATCATCCATATCTGACACTTGTGAAGAATCCTCAATATTATTTTGTTGAGTTGTGTCATTTTGAATTCCGCCACTAGAATTTCCTCCTCCCAACATTGTCAGTGAAGAATTATATCCTTGTATAACTATTTCAGTTGAGTATTTGTCTTGTCCCGATTGTTCATCTTTCCATTTTCTAGTCGTAAGTTGTCCCTCAACATAAACTTGAGCACCTTTTTTTAAATATTGTTGAACAACATTTACTAAACCCTCGTTAAATACAACTACACGGTGCCACTCCGTTTTCTCTTTTCTTTCACCTGTGTTTTTGTCTTTCCAAGATTGACTTGTTGCAAGGCTTAATCTGGCTACACTTTTGCCATTTACCATTTGCTTAATTTCAGGATCTGCGCCCAAACGACCAATTAATAATACTTTATTTAAACTTCCAGCCATAATATTTAATATTTGTTAAATTAGTTAATTAGAATTATATCACAATTCTTCTGAATATTAATTTTATTAACTCAAAGCAACTAAAATTATGATGAAAAAGATAGTTATTAAGGGCGCTAAAGAACATAATTTGAAGAATGTTACTGTAGAGATTCCAAAAGACAAATTTGTGGTCATAACGGGTCTATCAGGATCAGGAAAATCATCTTTAGCTTTTGATACTATCTACGCAGAAGGTCAAAGAAGGTATGTAGAGAGTTTATCTGCCTACGCACGTCAATTTTTAGATAAAATGAAAAAACCAAATGTTGATTTAATTGAAGGATTAAGTCCAGCTATTGCAATAGAACAAAAAAATACATCCAAAAATCCAAGATCTACTGTTGCAACTGTAACAGAGATTTATGATTACATGAGGGTATTATACGCTAGAGCAGGTATCCCCTACTCACCATTTACAGGTAAACCAATAACTTCTCAAACAATTACACAAATAGTAGATTTAGTTAAAAAATTACCAAAAAAATCAACAATATATATTTACGCACCAGTAGTAAGAGGTCGTAAAGGTGAATATAAAAAAGATATTTTAAGCTACAAAAGAAGAGGTTTTAGAAAAATTAAAATTGATAATGTTTTATATGATATTGAAAAATCACCTAATCTAGATAAAAAACTTAAACATGATATTTCAGTCTTAGTCGATAGAATAGTTTTAAATTCAAAACTTGGTAACAGGTTAGCTGAAAGTATTGAAACAGCTGTAAATTTAGCTAACGGTTTAGTATTTGTTGAATATGAGGATGAGACACTTCCTCAAAAATTTAGAAAAATTGAAAAATTAATTTACTCTACCAAATTTGCTTGCCCTGAGAGCGGATTTACAATTGAGGAAATTGAACCAAGACTTTTTTCATTTAACAGCCCCTATGGAGCTTGTGAAGAGTGTGAAGGAATTGGAATGAAATTAAATGTTGATCCAAATTTAGTTGTTCCTGATGAAAGAAAAAGTTTAGCAGATGGAGCTATTGAACCATGGTCAAAATCAACCACATTATATTACGCTCAAACTTTAGCATCATTAGCAAAACATTATGGTTTTTCTTTAGATGAAAAATGGAAAAAATTACCCAAAAAAATCAAAGATATTATTCTTTATGGTTCTGATGAAGATGAAATCAAATTTAATTATGATGATGGTTACGAGAAATATTCTTATAAAAAAACTTTTGAAGGTGTAATTAATAATCTTGAAAGGAGATTTTTAGAATCTGATAGTGAATGGAAAAGAGAAGCTATTGCTGAATATCAATCTGATACAGCATGTGAAGCATGTAATGGTGACAGATTAAAAGAAGAGGCTTTATGTGTTAAAATCAATGATCTTAATATAAGTGAAGTAACAAAAAAATCTATTTTAGATGCAGCAGAATGGTTTAAAAATTTAGAGAATAATCTTGATAAAAGACAATTCAAAATTGCTGAGCATGTTTTAAAAGAAATAAATGAAAGATTGAATTTTCTTTTAAATGTTGGTTTAGATTATTTAACATTATCTAGAGAATCTGGAACATTATCAGGTGGTGAAGCACAAAGAATAAGATTAGCTTCACAAATCGGATCTGGTTTAACAGGTGTTTTATATGTTTTGGATGAACCATCAATTGGATTACATCAAAAAGATAATGTTAAGCTTATTAATGCATTAAAAAGATTGCGAGATCTTGGCAATACAGTAATTGTTGTTGAGCATGACACCGAGACAATGGAAAATGCAGATCATATTATTGATCTTGGTCCTGAAGCCGGAAGTAATGGTGGCGAGATAACAGCGCAAGGATCATATGAGGAAATTAAAAAAGATAAAAACAGTATTACCGGACAGTATCTTGCTAATAAAAAAACAATTGATATTCCAAAATCACGACGTTTAGCTAAAAATGGAAGATTTGTTGAAATCAATGGTGCAAGTGGAAATAATTTAAATAATGTAAATCTTAAAATTCCAACTGGCACTTTTACCTGTGTTACTGGTGTATCGGGTAGTGGTAAATCTACTCTAATATTACAAACACTCTTTCATGCCTTAAATTTAACTTTAAATAATAAAGCAAGAAAAGCTCCCAAATCATTTAAAGGTTATAAAGGTGTAGAACTAATTGATAAAATAATTGATATTGACCAATCTCCTATTGGGAGAACGCCAAGATCAAATCCAGCAACATATACGGGAGCCTTTGGTCCTATTAGAGATTGGTTTACAAGCCTTCCAGAGTCTAAAACAAGAGGATATAAACCTGGAAGATTTTCTTTCAATGTAAAAGGAGGTAGATGTGAAGCTTGTGAGGGTGATGGTGTAATTACATATGAAATGCATTTTTTACCTGATGTTTATATACAGTGTGACGAATGTAAGGGTACAAGGTACAATAGAGAAACTTTAGAAATTAAATTTAAAGGTAAAAGTATTGCTGATGTTTTGGATATGTCGGTTGATGAAGGGTGTGAATATTTTGAAAATATATCTAATATAAAAACAAAACTATTAACTCTCAAAAAAGTTGGTTTGGGCTATATTAAAATCGGTCAGCAAGCAACTACATTATCAGGAGGTGAAGCGCAACGAATAAAACTTGCAAAAGAACTTTCAAAAAGATCAACGGGAAGAACGATGTATATCTTAGATGAACCAACCACAGGTTTACATCAACATGATATTAAAAAACTTTTAGAGATACTTCATACGTTTGTAAAACTTGGAAATACAGTCGTTGTTATTGAGCACAATCTAGATGTAATTAAAACAGCCGACTACATTGTAGATATGGGGCCTGAAGGTGGTGTAAAGGGTGGTAATATTGTCGCCGAAGGAAAACCTGAAGAAGTATGCAAGGTTAAAGAGAGTTATACTGGTCAATTTTTAAAACCGCTTTTAGCTTAAATTTAACAACTTAAAAATATTCAAAAATTAGTGTATAGTTATTAAGAATCATGAGTACTTTATTGTCATCTTTATCAAAAACAATCCACGCATCACTTGCTTTAGCAATTATTTTGTTTTTAGGATTGTTTTATTTAAACGATGGAATTGCTTTCGATACGCTATTCTGGAGCTGGTTATTTAGATACATACATGTAATTGTTGCAATTATGTGGATTGGATTATTGTGGTATTTCAATTTTGTTCAAATTCCAAATATGGGAAAAATTCCTGATGAACAAAAACCAGCTATTGGTAAAGTAATAGCACCAGCTGCATTATTTTACTTTAGATGGGCTGCTGCATTAACTGTTCTTTCGGGTTTAATTCTCGCTCTTCTTAATGGATATCTTCATGATGCAATGACTTTAAGCATTGGTTCAGGTGTTCCAAAACATACAGCAATTGGAATCGGAATGTGGCTTGGAATTATAATGGCATTTAATGTCTGGTTTGTGATTTGGCCAAATCAAAAAAGAGCTTTAGGAATAGTTGAGAGTGATCCAGATACAAAAGCTAAGTCAGCTAAAACTGCAATGCTTTTCTCAAGAACAAATACTTTATTATCATTACCTATGTTACTTACAATGGTAATAGCTCAAAACTTATATTAAATTATTTTTTATCGTCTTCTTCTCTAAAAACAGTTTTCTGTGAAACCCTTAATCTAACTAAAACAGTGTTAGCTATATAAATTGAAGAATAAGTTCCAAAAACAACACCAAGTATCATTGCTAGAGAAAAACCTTTTAATATTTCTCCACCAAAAAAATAAATTGCTAATAAAGCTAGCAAAGTAGTTGCAGAAGTTATTATAGTTCTTGATAACGTCTCATTAATTGAAATGTTTGTTAATTCGAAAATTTTGATATCTGAATATTTTCTCAAATTTTCACGCACACGGTCAAAAATAACTACAGTATCATTCATTGAATATCCAACTATTGTTAACACAGCTGCAATTATTGATAAGTTAATTTCTAAACTAAATAGTGAAAAAACTCCTAGAGTTACAATAACATCATGAAACAAAGCTAAAATTGCACCCAAACTAAATTGCCATTCAAATCTTATCCAAATATAAATTAACATTAATGCTAAAGACAAAGATATTGCTATAACTCCTGATTTTAGTAATTCAGCACTTACCTTTGGCCCAACATTCTCTACCCTTCTAAAATCATAGTTATTTCCAAAAGATTTATCTAAATTAGTCTTAATTTCTTCAATAATATTTTTTTTATTATCTTTATTTTCAAATTTTACTAAAAAATCTGTATCATTGCCAAATTTCTTAACTGAAACATCTCCTAAATCCATTTGATTAAATCTATCTCTTAATGAACTTACATTTATTTTTGAATCTGAAGCTCTTAACTCAATTAAAGTACCACCTTTAAAATCTATACCAAAGTTTAGTCCTTTAAAAATTAACAATAATAATGAAACAACAATTAAAATTGATGAAAGCAAATTAAAGTGATTATAATATTTGTTAAAAGCAATCATTAGATTAATTTTTCCTTATCTTTATTTCTTGATACATAAATACTAGTGAACAATCTTGCTATGAAATAGACTGAAAATAGCGTTGTAAATATTCCAACTCCTAAGGTTACAGCAAAACCTTTAACTGGACCCGAGCCCATAAAAAACAAAATAATTGCAGCTAATAATGTGGTAATATTGGCATCTAAAATTGCTGTTCTTGATTTTGTATAACCACCATCAAAAGCCAAAATATTATTAGTCTCATCTTTTAGCTCTTCTTTAATCCTCTCAAAAATTAAAACATTTGCATCAACTGCCATACCTACAGTTAGGATAATTCCTGCAATACCAGGTAATGTTAAAGTAGCTTCAAATAAAGTTAAAACACCTAAAAGAATAAACAAATTAACTATTAGTGTTACATTGGTAATTAATCCGAAAATTTTATATTTTATGAACATAAAAATTATGACCAACATAAAACCTATTGCCAAAGCAATCATTCCTGCATTAATTGAGTCTTGTCCAAGATCAGGTCCAACCGTTCTTTCTTCAATTATTTCTAATGGTGCTGGCAATGCTCCTGATCTTAATAATAAAGCTAGATCAGTTGCTGTTTGAAAAGTAAAGCCACCACTTATCTGGCCAGAACCACTAGCAATCGTATCTCTAACTACAGGTGCACTGATAATTTTACCATCTAAAACAATTGCTAATTGTTTTCCAATACCAGTTGATGTTGCCTTACCAAACCTCTTTGCGCCTACTCTATCTAAAGTAAATGAAACAATTGTTTGGTTAGCTTGAGTATCCATTTTTGGTTGTGCATCGAGTAAATTTTCACCACTGATTATAATTCTTTTACTAACTGTGGCTTCTTCAAGGCCATTTTCAAATTTTAATTTTTCAACACCAAAACGATCATTTTCATCATTTGTTACAAAACGAAATGTAAGATTTGCAGTTTTACCAAGTAATGATTTTATTCTCATTGGATCATCTAATCCAGGAAGCTCTACTAAAATTCTGTTATTTCCTCTTTTAAGTATGTTGGGTTCATTAGTTCCAACCTCATCTACTCTTCTTCTTACTATTTCTATAGCTTGATCTTGAGAAGAAGTTTTAAGTTTAATTAAACCCTGTCTTGAAAAATTAACTTTTAAATTTAACCCAGTATCTTCAATTTCTAACTGATGTGATTTAAATCTTGGGTAATAAGGGTTAAGGTCACTATTTTCGTCCTGAAAAACATCTAAGACAGATTGCTTATCATTATTTGTAACATTAAAAAAAATATTCTGATTATCTATTTTAATATTGTTGATTTTAATATTTTTTTCTTTGAAGTAATTTCTAATTGTTGTTGTTAGGTTTTGTAATTTTTGTTCAATTACAGGTTCGTTGTCAATTTCAAGTAGTAGATATGATCCACCCTGAAGGTCCAATCCTAGATTAATTTTTTTATCAAAAAAATCATCATCAAATTTAAAAAGATTTGATGAAGCAATTAAAATAAATAAAACTGAAAAAAGAGTTATAAATAAAATTCTTAACTTAGAGAAATAAAGCACTTAACTAAAAATTATTATTTTTTAACTTCTTGTGTATTTGTATTAACAAGACTTTGAATACCTGTTGATTTAACTATCTCAACTTTAACGTTTTCAGCAATTTCTACTTCAACTTTATCATTGTCTATAAGTCTCTCCACAGTACCTGTAATTCCACCAGAAGTAACAACCTTGTCACCTCTCTTAAGGCTTTCAACCATTGCTTTGTGCTCTTTAACTTTTTTTTGCTGTGGTCTGATTAAGAAAAAATAAAAAATAACAAAAATTAAAATTAACGGTATAAATTGTCCTATTCCTGAGCCTTCCATAAATCTCCTTATAAATTATGTGAATACTTATACTATCTGTGTAATTAAAACAACTTTATTTAGCTGAAATCAATTCCAAATTATTCATATACGGTCGCAGTACCTTAGGAACAATAATCGAACCATCTTTTTGTTGATAGTTTTCTAATACAGCAATTAAGGTTCTACCCACAGCTAAACCACTTCCATTTAATGTTCCAACAAAAACAGTTTCCTTGTTTTTATTTTTATATCTTGATTTCATTCTTTGGGCCTGAAATGTTGAACAAGAAGAGCATGATGATATTTCACGATACTTGTTTTCTGATGGCAACCACACTTCAATATCATAAGTTTTTTCTGCACTAAAACCCATATCACCTGAACATAAAATTACTTTTCTATAAGGTAACTGTAGCTTATCAAGAATATCTGTTGCGCAGTTTGTCATTCGCTCTAATTCTTCTAGGCAATTTTCTTTTTCTACAATACTAACCATCTCAACCTTATAAAATTGATGTTGCCTAATCATTCCTTTAGTATCTTTTCCATAACTGCCAGCTTCTTTTCTAAAACATGGAG
Organism: uncultured Pelagibacteraceae bacterium; assembly: GCA_902592375.1. Taxonomy (GTDB): domain Bacteria; phylum Pseudomonadota; class Alphaproteobacteria; order Pelagibacterales; family Pelagibacteraceae; genus Pelagibacter. Next base: position 41,991 of record CACJEG010000002.1, read on the forward strand.
TTGAAGCAACAAATCTCATTGGTAAATCTTTTTGGTCAACGATTTTATCTTTAACAATGTTTGTTAAAATTACTTCAGCGGTTGGAATTAAAAATTTTCTATCAGATCCTTGATCAAATTTTATTTCAAATTGATCGTTTTCAAATTTTGGTAATTGGCCTGTTCCATACATTGTATTATCAGATGCAATCAATGGAGGTGAAATCTCTTGATAGCCATTTTGAACGATATGAGTATCTAACATAAAGTTAGATAAAGCTCGTTCTAGTAATGCTAACTCTTTTTTAACAAATACAAATCTTGATCCAGTTGTTTTAGTTGCAAGATCAAAATCAAGCATGGCTAAATTTTCTCCAAGTTCGTAGTGAGATTTGGGTTTAAAATCAAATTCAGGAACTTTACCTGCTTTTAAAACTTCCACATTGTCATTTTCATCTTTTCCATTCGGAACATCCTGATGAGGTATGTTGGGTATACTTGATAAAATGTTATCTAATTCAGCTTTAGTATTTTTTTGTTGCTCAGCGATCTTTTCTAATTCAGTAGAGATTTCTTTAGATTTTTTGAATAAACTTTCATCTTTAGATTTTGAAATATCTTTTTTTTCTTTTTCTAAATTTTCTTTCTTTTTAATTAAATCTCTATTTAATTCATCAAGCTTTTTTAAATTATTAAAATCAATTTTAACTGAACGTTTTTCAAGATCTTTTTCAAATTTTGAATAGTCTTTTCTAATTTCTTTTAAATTATGCATCAGTCTTTTCTAAATTTTTGTTTTCTATAAATTTTACTGAAAATATTGATAATTCATATAAAATTAATAAAGGAATAGCTAAACCTATTTGAGTAATTGGATCTGGTGGTGTAAGCAATGCAGCAGCAGCAAATATAATTACTACAACATACTTTCTTCTTTCTTTTAGAAATTGACTGTCAACAACACCTATTCTGGCTAACAAACTTAAGACTATAGGTAGTTGGAAACTTATTCCAAATGCAAAAATTAACTTCATAACAAGTGACAAGTATTCATTTACTTTAGCTTCTAATTGAATTGGTAGAGTTGTAGACATCCCTGTACTTTCAAATGATAAAAAGAATTTAATAGCTAGAGGCATTATCAAATAATAAACTAGCATACCCCCCAAAAAGAAAAGAATTGGTGTTAAGATAAGATATGGAAGTATAGCAACTTTTTCATGTTTATATAATCCCGGTGCAATAAATTTCCATATTTGCATTAGAATAAATGGACAGGTCACAAAAAAAGCTGTGAAAAAGGATACCTTAATATAAGTTAAAAAAGTTTCCTGTAAGGCGGTAAAAATAAGCCTTCTATCAGATCCATCATCTTTTACAGCTTGAGCAAATGGATCAACTAAAAAACCGTAAATATGTTCAGCAAAAATATAACAAATAACAAAAAAGATTATTAGAAATATAAAACTATGTATTAATCTTTTTCTTAGTTCTGTTAGATGGCTAACAAATCCACCTTCATTTTCTTCATTACTCATCTTTTTTAGTTTCTTTTTTTATTTCATTATCAATTTTTTCATCATCAATTTCTAAATTAGAAACTTCATTTTGAATGTTGCTCACATATCTTTTTGCAGTCCCTATCCAAGAACCTGCTTTCTTTAACATGATTGGAAAATCTTTTGGCCCAAGAACAACAATTGCAATACCAACAACAATTAATATCTCAAACCAACCAATAGTGGGCATGTGATTTAATCTTTATTTTCTGAGTCTTTATTTTCGTCGGATATATTTTTTGGCTCTGTATCGTCAGTAACATCTGACGCCATTCCTTTTTTGAAACTTTTAATTCCCTTAGCTACATCACCCATCAGACTAGAGATTTTACCTCGTCCAAATAATAAGACTACTAATATAACTACGATTGCTATTTGCCAAATTCCTATGCTCATGAAAAACTTATAACCTTTTTATGGTTAATTTAAAAGTGACTTTTTGGTTAATCTTTCTCTTCTGTATCAAGAGTGCTGTTTAACATCTCGTCAATATTAGAATAAATATCCTCTTTTTTTTCTTCCTGTTTTTCTTTGTAAAATTTTCCAGTTCCAAAAATTGCATTATCGACACTAGAACTATCAATTAATCCAGCGGCACCTAATTCATCAATTGTTGGTAAATCAGATAATTTTTGAAGATTGAAATGACTTAAAAATTCATCAGTTGTAACATACTGAATTGGTCTACCTGGAACATCTTTACGACCTCCTGGTTTGACCCAGTTGAGTTCCATCAATATTTCAAGAGTATTCGTTCCAAATGCAACACCTCTTATCTCCTCAATCTCAGCTCTAGTAACAGGTTGGTGATAAACGATTATGGCTAAAGTCTCCACTGCAGCTCTAGAAAGTTTCTTTTCTGCTGTCTTCTCTTGTGACATGATATTAGATAAGTTCGGTGAAGTTCTAAATGACCACTTATCCTTAATACAAACTAAATTAATACCACGTTGAGAGTATTCTTGTTGTAACTTCTCTAATGATTTTGCAACACTACCCTTTTTAGTAATTTTGCTTTCAATTGTATCATTATCTAATGGTTCTGCAGCAGCAAAAATAACTGCTTCAATTTCTTTTTCTAAATCAGTTAACTTAGATGGAAATTTTACAATGTTATCTTTTGTAATCTTTTCTTTTTTAATCATTATTTTCCTTCACATAAATATCATCAAATAACTTATCTTGTTTCATAGTTAAATTTCCTTCTTTAACTAATTCTAACGATCCAGCAAATATCCCTGCTTTACCCGTACGTTTATATTTTGAATTACTTTTAAAATTTTGAGGAATTAAATCATCTAATTTCTTCCAATCAATTAATTTACCGAAAAATTCTCTTATCGTTTTAATTCCATCTTCTGTAGTAAATACAGGTAATTTAGGAATATTCATTTTTTGAAAGTCCTTGGTCATAATAATTGTTGAATATGACTTAAGAAGCTCAAATAAACTTAAATTATATTCTGTACTATAAATAGATCTTATATTTCCTTTCATTCCTCTTGATCGAATTTCTCTTCCTAATCTTTTTCTTTTTAACATTTGTTCAGAAAGCAATCTTATCAATTCTAGTTTTTTAAGTTGTAATTTTAATTTTTCAGCAACTTCTTGAACTTTAAATTCTTCTTCTGGTGTTCCTGGAAGTAATAATTTAGATTTTAAATAAGCTAACCAAGTTGCCATCAATAAATACTCAGAAGCAATTTCTAAATTTAAATCTTTTTCTTTTGTAATATAATCGTGAAATTGATCTGCTAACTTTGTTATTGATATCTCTTCAAGATCTACCTTTTGAGCTTTGGCTAAATCTAAAAGGACATCTAGAGGGCCATTATAATTATTAATATCAACATTAAATAATGCAGAATCAGAAATAGTCATACTCAGATATTAACTTAAAATTTTATAAAATAGCGATGTTTTTTTTATAATAAAATTACTTACCTTTGGTGAATTATCACCAACCACCTTCATTTCAGACAATTTACCATTACAATGAAGAGCAAGATTACAACCTGCACTAAACGTTTTAATAGTATTAGTTTTTAAATCATCTTTTAAACTTTTCATTGATAAATCATCTGAAATTAAAATGTTTTTAAAGCCGATTTTTTTTCTAATTAAATTTATAATTTTTTTAGAGTGTGTAGCGGTATTTAGTTTATCAATACTTTGATAAATTACATGTGCTGTAATTGCAAAATAACTTTGTTTTTTCTTGAATGAAAAAAAATCATTTTTATTCAAATAATTTAAGTTTTTGGTAACTATAGGAGTAAATTTATGACTATCTACCTTAGCTAATCCATGCCCTGGTATGTGTTTCATCACAGTTCCAATGGAATTTTCATGAAAATAATCAATACAAATATCTCCAATTTTAGAGATATTTTTTTTATTTTTTGAAAAAGACCTATCACCAATAATGTTGCTAGATCCTTTAACTCTAAGATCTAAAACAGGAACGGTATTTATGTTAACACCGATTGATTTAAGCAAATACGAAGTTTTATCGATAAATAATTTATAAATAATATTAAATTTTTTCTTATCTTTTGTGAATAAATTGCCAAAATATTCAGAAGTCAAATTATCAAATGAAATAATTTTACCTAATCGATTTACACGTCCTCCTTCTTGATCAATTAATATTGGGTATTTTTTGTCTTTAAATATCTTTTTTATTTTATCAGTTAATTTTTTAGTTTGTTCAATTGAACTTATGTTTCTTGAAAATAAAATAACTCCCCATGGTTTATATTTTTTTAAAAAAGTAATCTCTTTATTTGATAATGTTGATGATTTTAAACCAACAATAAAAGCTCTTCTATTCTTAATCATTCTCTAAAAGTTTCCAAAAATTAAACTTTTTTTTCTTTTTTTTGTTTGTTTGCTTAACGTATTCTATTACATTATCTGTATCATTTTCCAAAACAGGTAAATTTTTTGAGTATAATTTAATTTTTTTATCGTTATTTTTATAAGATCTGTATGATTTCTTCTTATTTTCGTCTGAAAAATAATATCTACCAGTCAAAAAAATAAATAAAGCAATTACAACAATAAAGATTAAATACTTAATTTCTTTTAGCATTACATTTTATCTGGCGTATCTACACCAACTATATCCATTCCTGATTTTACAACGTTAGATATTGCTTTTAAAAAAATTAATTTATCTGGTGAAACAGTTTTTTGATCATTAATAAATCTTTTTTCTGGGTTTTGTTTACCAAGATTCCAATACGAATGAAATTCTGAGGCAAGATCATATAAATAGACAGGTATTCTATGTGGTTCTAATTTTGAACTAGCTGCATCGATACATTTTGGCCATTCTGAAATCTTTTTTAAAATTTTGATCTCATCATTTGAATATTCAAAACTAAAATCATCTAATTCAATTTTTGAGTTTAAATCTTTATCAATATGTCTAAAGACAGATGAAATTCTAGCATAACAATATTGAACGTAATATAATGGATTATCTTTAGATTTTTCTTTTACAGCATCAAAATCAAAATCTAATTCTACATCACTGCTTCTGTTGAGCATGATAAACCTAGTTGCATCTTTTCCAACTTCCTCAATTAAATCATCAACCGTAATGTAGTCACCTTTTCTTTTAGACATCTTAAATGGTTTGTTATCTTTAATTAATTTTACAAGCTGACTAATTTTACAAATCAATTTATCTTTTTTTCCTGAAAGAGCTTCAACTGAGGATGAAATTCTTTTGATGTAACCAGCATGATCTGCACCAAGAATATTTATTAAATAATCAAATTTACGATCTACTTTATTTTTATGATAAGCAACATCACTTGCAAAATAAGTCCATGTTCCATCTGACTTTTGTAATGCTCTATCTTTATCGTCACCAAAATCAGTAGATTTAAAAAGTAACTGTTCTCTTTCTACCCAGTTTTTATCATCTTCACCAGCTGGTGCTTTAATTTTTCCTTTGTATACAAATTTATTCTTTTCTAAAAATTTTATTACACTCTCTACTTCGTTATTTGAAACAATACTTTTTTCACTAACGAAATTATCGTGGTTAATTCCTAAACTCTTAAGGTTTTTTTTAATTAAAAGTAGCGCCTGTTCTATCGATAAAGCTGTTAACTTATCACTTATTTCCTCATAATCATCAAAATTCAAATCAGGATTATCCGAAACTATATTTTTTGCAAAATCGACTAGATAATCCCCTGGATACAAATCAGGATTGTCTTGTGGAAAAGTTTCATTAAACTTTACTTCTCTAATTCTAAAATATACAGATTTAGTAAAATTTATAATCTGGTTACCATAATCATTTACATAATACTCTTTTGTAACCTTGTGTTTATTAAATATTAATACATTAGATATGACGTCACCTAAAATAGCTCCCCTACAATGACCAACATGCAAAGGCCCTGTGGGATTAGCTGATACAAATTCAACTAAATAATTATTTTTTTTCTCTTTTTCATTAATTCCAAATTTTTCAGCGTTATTAATTATTTCTTTAATAAAGTTTGACCAAAAAGATGGCTTAAATTTAATATTTATGAAACCAGGTTTTGCAACGGATATATTTTCTATTTTATCATCACTATTTTTTATTTCAGGTGCAAGTTTTTCTGCCAATTCTATTGGAGAGGTTTTATTTAGTTTAGATAAAACCATTGCAACATTAGTTGAAATATCACAATCAAATTTTGGCGGTGGTATTTCAGCATTAATACCATTAAAACTTTCAGGAATGATAAGTTGATTTTTTTTACTAAGCTCAACAATAATTGATTTTATTTTATCTAAACATAATTCAAAAATATTCATTTATTATCGTTATAAAGGTTAATTGCGTATCTATCTGTCATACCAGATATAAAATCTGAAATAGCTCTATATTTGTCTTTAGTCAATTGCTCTTTAGTAAGAAATTTTCTTGGATTTGATTTAATTATTTTAAATAATTTCTTAATTATCATTTTACCTCTTTGATTCTTATTAAGCACCGATTTATTGTCATACATTCTATGTCTTAAAAATGATCTGATTTCTTGTTCTGAATTTTCTATTTTATCTGAAAAAGAAACTATTAATTGATTTGATTTTGATACATCTTTTAATGACTTAATTTTAAATTTTTTAATATTTTTTTCTGTATTACTTAGTAAATCTCTTATCATAATATCTATTGAATCTCTGATGATTTGGTAAATAGCAATTTTATAATTTTTTTTATTAATTTTGTTTTTATATTTTTGATAAATGTCTTTAAAAAAATCTAATTCAACTAATTCCTCAAGTTTAAATAGGTTTGCTTTAATTCCATCCTGAATGTCATGATTATTATATGCAATATCATCTGATATAGCTGATATTTGAGCTTCTAATGATGGATAAGTATTAAAATTAATTTTATTTTTGAAAACTTTTGAACCAATTAATTTATTGATCATGCTTAGATCATCTACAGGTCCGTTATGTTTTAAAAGGCCTTCTAAAGTTTCAAGAGTTAAATTTAATCCAGCAAATTTGAAATATTTATTCTCCAAAAACATTACGATTCTTAGTGTCTGAAGATTATGATCGAAACCTCCATAGTTTTGCATACATTCATCTAAAGCATCCTCTCCTGCATGGCCAAATGGAGTATGACCTAAATCATGAGCAAGACTTAAGGTTTCAGCTAAATCTTCATTTAATTTTAGATATTTTGCAATTGATCTTGCTATTTGAGCAACTTCAATTGAATGAGTAATCCTTGTTCTAAAATGATCCCCTTCTGTGTTAACAAATACTTGGGTTTTATGCTTTAATCTTCTAAATGATGCGCTGTGTATTATCCGATCTCTGTCGCGTTGAAAAGGAGATCTGTATTTTGAATTAGCTTCTTTATTAAGTCTGCCTTTACTTTTAAATACGCCTAACAAAGTGTCTTTTTTCATCCTTTAATTTAAATAATTAAGTATTATATTAGTAATATCAGTGTTCAGACATGATTAAAGAAATTAAATTTACGGATAATGCGTTAAAACAAATAGATAATTTGTTATCAAAAAAAGACAAAGGATCATTCTTCAGAATCGCTATCAAAGGTGGAGGATGTTCTGGTTTTCAATATGAATTTACATTTGATAAATCAAAACAAGATGATGATTTAAATTATCAAAATATTTTAATTGATAAAACTTCAGCTGATTTACTTAAAGGATCTGAGGTTGATTACGTGTCTGAACTTATAGGTGAACAATTCAAAATTTCTAATCCACAAACCAAATCTTCATGTGGTTGTGGAGTGTCTTTCTCACTTTAATGCTCATTTCATCTTGGAATGTAAACTCGGTAAGAGCAAGAATCGAAAATATCAAAAGCTATTTATTAAAATATAAACCTGATATTTTAATGATGCAGGAAATCAAAACTGAAGATGTTAATTTTCCATATGATGATTTTTCATCAATGGACTATGAAAGTCATGTATTTGGTCAAAAAAGTTACAATGGTGTAGCGATCATCTCAAAAAATAAATTAAAAAATGTCAAAACAGATTTAATTAAGGATAAGTTAAAACAATCAAGAATAATTTCAGCTGAATTTGAATATAAGAAAAAAAATATACATTTAATAAATATTTATACCCCTAATGGTAATCCTGTAGATACAGAAAAATATGATTATAAAAAAGAATGGCTTGATCAATTAATAAAACAATTAAAAGCATTATCTAAAAAAAATTTAAACATTATTTTAGCAGGCGATTTCAATATAATCCCTTCGGCTGAAGATGTTTACAATGTTAAAAGTTTTGAAGACGACGCATTATACAGACTTGAAATTAGAAAAAAATTTAGAGAAATGATTAATCTTGGTTTTAATGACGTCTACAGACATTTTTATGAAGATAAAGAAGGATATACATTTTGGGATTATATGAGGGGTGCATGGCAAAAAAATAATGGCATGAGGATTGATCATTTTTTAGTTTCAAATTCTATGATTGATCAAATTAAAGATATTAATATTAATAAAGATCCACGTGGAAGAGAAAAGCCTTCTGATCACACACCAATTGAGATTAATTTAGCTTAGAGATTTAATTTTATTTACTAATTCTTCGTTAATATTTCTTGGACCAGTATCCATTCTATTCTTGTGACGTCTTTCTCCAGGTAATCTTACTTCACCCATTGATTTCATTTTTTCAAAAAATTCCTCAGCATGTTTTTGCCAATTAGTACCTGAAGTTTTATCTGGGTTAATGGCTAGTATGAATTCACCGCCACTTGGAGGACCACCATCATTATTATCTTTGGCAGCAGTTTCAAAACTAAAATTATCTCCAACTAATGCTCCTGCCATTAATTCTACCATCATTGCAATTGCAGATCCTTTATAGCCACCAAAGGGTAATAAAACTCCACCATCAGCAATTTCCCCCGGATCAGTTGTTTCTTTACCATCTTTGGTCAAACCAGTTCCAAGTGGAACTTTATGCCCTTCTCTTTTAGCAACTTGAACTTCTCCCATAGCCATAGATGATGTTGCCATATCATAAACAACAGGAGTTTTACCAGGTCTTGGCCAAGCAAATGAAATTGGGTTCGTTCCAAATAATGGTTTTATTGCTCCTGCAGGTGCAACAGCAGGTTTGTAAGATGTACATGCAAATGCAACCAAACCATCTTCGGCTAACTTTTCTGTTTCAGGCCACATAGCAGCCATATGATGTGAATTATTTATTGCTAATACTGCAACACCATTTTCTTTTGCAGCTTTAGCTAATTCAGGCAATCCTTTATTTAAAACAACAGGTGCTAAACAATTATTACCTTCAACTTTAATTACTGATGGAGATATTTTTTTAACTGCGGGTTTTCCTTTACCATTTATCTTTCCACCTTTAAGTCCAGTCACGTAAGCTGGTAATCTAAATAGACCATGTGATACAGAACCATCTCTTTCAGCATTTCTAATTAGGTCAGATAAAATTGATGCTGTTTCATCATCACAACCATTTGCCAAAAGTGTTTTTTTAGCTAGTTCAAATATTTCGTCTAAAGTTAAAGATACAGTGCTCATTATTTTGATTTACATTTTTTACATAAACCAAAAAATTCTAAATTATACTTGCTATATTTCATTCCAGAGTCATCTGAAAAATTAGATAAATATTTTGAAAGTTTTGAATTACTTATTTCAGATACATTTTCACAACTTTCACAAATTGAAAAAGCTGTTGCTTTTGAAACCTGACAGCTTGAATTTTGACAAGCTATAAAAGCATTTCTGCTTTCAATCTTATGAATTTTTCCTATTTCAACCAACTTATCTAGGGCTCTATAAACTTGTAGTGGTGCTTTTATTCCTTTTTTTTGGACATTAAATAAAATTGAATAAGCTTTCATAGGTCCACCAGATTTATCAATAAGATCAAAAATGATTTTTTGATTTTTGGAAAGATTATGTTCTTTTTGCATCTTTAAATTCTTATCAATTAGTTATCAATTTTTCAATTTAATCGATTGTTTAATATTGAGTAAAGACAATATAAATAAAATCAAAGAAGCCATTATAATTGAAGGCCCAGATGATGTATTAAATTCTAGAGAGGAAAATAGTCCTAATAATACTGACAACAATCCTCCAATTATTGAAAATAACACCATCTTTTGAGGACTATCAGAAATATTTCTAGCCATAGCAGCTGGAATAATCAACATTCCTGTTATTAATAATAGACCAACCATTTTAATTGATATTGCAATTACAGCGGCCATAAGAATTGTAAAAATAGCTTTTGCTCTATCAGGGTTTAACCCTTCTGCTTCTGCTAATTCGTAATTAACTGTAGATGCAAACAATGGTTTCCAAATTAATTTTAGAACTAATAAAATTACTGCCCCACCAGTCCAGATAATTAATAAATCATCAATTGTTACGGCTAATATATCACCAAACAAAAGTCCCATAATATCAAAACGAATAAAGGTTAAAAAACCTATTACTACTAATCCAACCGCTAAAGAAGAGTGAGCTAATAGACCAAGCAAAGCATCACCAGGTAAATTAGTTTTCTTCTGTAATTGAATTAAAATTAAAGCAATTAAAGATGATATAATAAATACTGAAAGAGCAATGTTTAATTCAAACGAGTATGCTAAAGTAACACCAAGTAAAGCTGAGTGAGCTAAAGTATCACCAAAGTAAGATAATCTCCTCCAAACAACAAAACAACCAAGAGGCCCAGTTACTAAAGCTATACCTAAGCCTGCAATTAGTGCTCTTATAAAAAAATCATCAAACATATTAGTTTTTTTTTATTTCACCTTTATCTGAATGAACATGATCATGTTTATGTTCATATACAGAAAGAATTTGAGATGCTTGTTCACCAAATAAGGTTTTATATTCATTGTTTTTAGCAACATCCATTGGTGATCCAGAACAACATACGTGACCATTTAAACAAACCACGTGATCAGTTGCAGTCATAACTGTATGCAAATCATGTGAGATTAATAGAATTCCACAATTTAGTGTGTCAGAAATTCTTTTAATTAATTCATACAAAGCAATCTCACCAGTGTAATCAACTCCTTGAACAGGTTCATCAAGAACTAATAATTCAGGTTTTTTTGAAATAGCTCTAGCAATTAAAACTCTTTGAAATTCACCACCTGATAAATTTCCTAAATTTTTATTCTTAAGATGTATAACACCTGTTAATGTAAGTGCTTCATCAATTGCCTCATCTTTAATATTTTCAGTTAGAAGCATAAAATCATAAACTCTTAAAGGTAAGGTCCAATCAATAGATATTTTTTGAGGAACATATCCAACTTTATTTGTGTATTTCTCAACACTTCCTTCTATGTTTTTGTAAATTCCCAATGCAATTTTTGCGGTAGTACTTTTTCCAGATCCATTAGGTCCAATAAGGGTAACAATCTTTCCTTTTTCAACAGTTAATGAAACTCCTTCCACTAGCCATTTATCATTTTGTTTAAAACCAGCGTTATTTAATTTTACTAATGTACTATTTTCTGAGCTCATATATTGCTTGACTTATAAATGTTATATTATTACATAATGTTATATTATAACAACCAATTAAATTACTTATTATGAAAAATATTAAAAAAATACCACTTATATTCTCAATATTATCAATTCTAACATTCTTTACACCAGCAAATGCTGAAATAAAAGTAGTTGCTTCTATTAAACCAATTCATTCATTAGCTAGTTACTTAATGGATGGTATTGCTAAACCTGATTTAATAGTTGATGGATATGCTTCTCCACATGGATTTGCAATGAAACCTTCGCACGCAAAAATGCTTCAAAATGCAGATCTAATATTCTGGGTTGGTGAAGATTTAGAGAGTTTTTTAGAAAAACCATTGAGTTCAATTGCTAAGAAAGCAGAAAAAATTGAATTAATGGAAACTAAAGGATTACAGGTATTAAAATTTAGAGAGAGAAATATTTTTGACGAACATGATCATGATGATCACGGACATGACGACCATGGTAAGAAAGAAGATGATCACGACGATCATGGACATGATGACCACGGTAAAAAAGAAGATGACCATGACCATGATGACCACGGTAAAAAAGAAGATGACCATGACCATGATGACCACGGTAAAAAAGAAGATGACCATGACCATGATGACCACGGTAAAAAGGAAGATGATCACGACCACGATCATGACGATCATGGTAAAAAAGAGGATGATCATGACGACCACGGACATGACGATCATGATGGACATGCGCATGGTGAATTTGATCCACACATTTGGTTGGACCCAATTAATGCAAAAGCTATGTTAAATGAAATGGCAGAACATTTAATTGAAAATGATCCTAAAAATGAAGCTAAATATAAAAGTAATTTAGCAAAAGCTTTACAAGAAATAGATAAACTTACAATTGATGTAATGACAGATTTAAGCAACAGTGTTTCTTCAATTGTATTCCATGACGCTTATCAATATTTTGAAGAAAGATTTAATGTTAAAGTGTTAGGTGCATTTACTGTTAATACAGATGTTATGCCTGGAGCTGAACAACTTGCTGAAATTAGAGAAATTATCGAGCATGATAAAGTAGCTTGTGTATTCTCAGAGCCTCAGTTTAATCCTGATATTATCAATGCAGTTGCAAAAGATATGAAGATTAAAACTGGTGTTCTAGATCCTCTTGGTGCAACATTAGATCCAGGAAAAGACTTATATTTCAATTTAATTAGAAATATGTCTGCATCCTTCAAAGGTTGTTAATTAAAAATTAGGTTTAATCCGGGAATTTTTTCAAATTCTCGGATTAACAAATAATTATTATTGTTATTTAATCTCACAAAAAAGATTGTATTTATTTTAAAGAAGATTTATTTTCTTTCATAATCTATCTTATGAATGATTTAAATTTATTTAAAAAAAATGGCTTTCTTGTTAAAAAAAATCTAATTTCTCAAACTAAGATAAATAAAATTAATAAAATTGTTAATGAAGTAATTTCTAAAGAAAAAAAAAGAAAAAAAGGTAATGGTACAAATGGAACTCAGTCCTATAATAACTACCATTTTGTCTACAATTCAGGCTCATCAAAAAATAAAGAAATTCTAAGATTAAATAATCCTCAAAACAGACATAAAGTTTTCTATGAATTGTCTAGAGATAAAAGAATTATATCTATAGCTAAAAAATTATTAGGTGGAACAGTAAGATTTCATCTAGGTAAATTAAATTTTAAGCTTCCAAATAAGAAAAAAGGCAGTGAAATTGGATGGCACCAAGATTGGGCTTTTTACCCTCATACGAACGATGATTTAATTACAGTTGGCGTATATTTAGATGATTGCTATGAAAAAAATGGGCCACTTAAAATAATAAAGAATTCACACAAAAAGAAATTGTACAGCCACCACAGCAAAGAAAATTATTTTGTTGGAAAAATAGACACTAAAAAAAATAAAATAGGAACTAAAGATAGTGTTTCTATAACTGGGACAGCAGGAACAGTAGTATTTTTTCATTGTAGATCAGTTCATGGGTCTGGACACAATCAAATGAATAACTCAAGACCCTTAATTTTATTTGGTTATAGAGCTTGTGATGCATGGCCATTAATTAATGATGGAAACCCTCATCCTGAGGTTAATTTAGATAATTATGATAAAAATATCATTGTTGGAAATAAATCAATAAAACCAAGATTGACTAAAGTCCCAACCATAATCCCACTGCCTAAGAAGAAACACTACGTTTCTATCTATGAACTTCAAAAAAATTAAATCACATTGAAGTTTATTGTAATAAATCTTTAACAAAACATTCATATAAATTCTGAATGTCATTTTTTAAAAAATATCTAAAGTGGATAAGTACACTCTTAGTGTTAACTGGTATTTTACTTACAAATCTTAATATTTACCCGCTGAATATTTATTTTCATGGGCTTGGTGTTGTCGGATGGACAATTTCAGGTTTCTTATTAAAGGATAAAGCCATTTTAACTAACTTTGGGTTACAAATTCCATTATTTGTAATCGGTATTTATAAAATTATTTTTTAATGAAAAATATTTTATTTGTATGCACAGGAAATTCAGCAAGAAGCATTATAGCTGAGAGTATTATCAATAATGAATACTCAAATAAATTTAAAGCTTTTAGTGCTGGTAGCAATCCATCAGGAAAAATCAATATTGATGTTAGAAGTTTTTTAGAGAAAAATAAAAATTATGATCTAACTAACTATAGTTCTAAAAACTTTGGAGAGTTTATAAATAATGAAGTAAAGATGGATCACGTAATAACGGTATGCAATAACGCAAATAATGAGGTATGTCCTATTTGGCCTGATAAAAACCAAATTATACACTGGGATATAGACGATCCAGTAACTAAACTTCAAAATGCTAATGACGAAGAAAAGCAAATAATCATTAGAAACACTTTCAATATTATAAGCAATAAAATTAAAGATTGGCTAGATGAAAAATAAAAATAAATATTTTCTTTCAGAATTTATTGGAAGTTGCTTTCTAGTAATGATCATAGTTGGGTCAGGGTTAATGGCAGAAAATCTTACCAATGATACAGCGGTAATGCTAATTGCAAATACTATAGCAACTGGAGCTGGATTGTTTGTGCTAATAACTGTTTTTGCTGATGTGTCTGGAGCTCATTTTAATCCATTTGTTAGTATTGCTATGACAATTACAGGAAAACTAAAAAAACGTCTTCTACCCTTTTATATTTCAGCTCAGATCCTTGGATGTTTATTAGGTGTGGCTTTAGCTAATTTCTTTTTTGAACATCAGATTTTTGAATTATCGACAAAATCAAGAGATGGTATCTATATTTTTGTATCAGAAATTATAGCAACATTAGGACTAATAATTATTATTTTTGGATCCATGAAGTCAGGTAAAATTACTGTCGCTGCATCTGTTGGGTTATACATTACAGCTGGTTATTGGTTTACTTCATCAACATCTTTTGCAAATCCTGCTGTAGCAATAGCAAGAACATTCACAGAGTCGTTTACTGGTATAAGTTATTTAAACACTCCTTTTTATATAGCTGCTGAATTGATTGGTATGTTGATTGCTATATATTTGGTAAAAAAGATTTTCTTAAATAAGTGAATAACCAGAAGATCTAACTGTTCTAATTAATTCTTTTTTATTTTTTAAGTTAACTGATTGCCTTAATCTTCTAATGTGGACATCTATAGTTCTGCTTTCGACATTTACATTATTTGGCCAAACACTTTCTAGTATTTGATCTCGAGAATAAACTCTTTTAGGATTTGTTAAAAAAAACTCTAATAACCTAAACTCAGTTGGCCCAAGTTTAATTTCTTGACCGTCTCTAAAAACTCTTTTTTCAATTCTATCTAACATTAAGTCATCAAACTTTAAATTATCTGATACAGTATTTGGATTAGATCTTCTTAAAACTGCTTTAATTCTCGCCATTAGCTCATTGAAACTGAAAGGTTTAGTTAAATAATCATCTACCCCACTATCTAACCCTTTAATTTTATCTTCTTCTTCACCTTTGGCAGTTAACATGATCACAGGTAAATTTTTAAAACTATTGTCTTTTCTAATATTTTTGCAAATTTCAATACCGGAGAGATCAGGTAACATCCAATCTAATAAAAGTAAATCTGGCTGAAATTTTTTTAATTCCTTTAAACCATCATTGCCATTCAATGACGATGAAACTAAAAAACCATTTTTTTCTAAATTATGTTGAACTAATTGAATTATTGAAGGTTCGTCCTCAATAATAAATATTTTGCCATTCATTTTATTGCTGAATAACTTTACCTTTTGGTCTGCTTCCTTTTAGATACTCGCCTTTAATTAAATAACAAATTGACTCAGCAATATTTGTTATATGATCTCCAGCTCTTTCAAGATTTTTTGTTGCGAAAATTAAATGTGTTGAAAAGTCTAAATTCTTTTTATCTTTAGAGAGAAAATCAATTACACTTTCCATAGCAATATAAGTAAGGTCATCTACTTGCTCGTCTTTTTCCCACACTTCTTTTGCCTTATCATAGTTTTTATTAACGTAACTATCTAGTACATCGTTTAATTGCTTTATAACTAATTCGCCTAATCTTTTTAAATTACCTAAAAGTTCTTCAGGTAAATCTAATGGAAGAGGTTTAACTTTCTTTGCATTACTCTTAGATAAATCTCCAATTCTTTCTAAATCTTGAGATATTTTTAATGAGCTAATTGTTTCTCTTAAATCAATTGCCATTGGCGCTCTCTTTACCAACAATGTCATTATTTGAGTATCAATTTTAGATCTGAATTTATTTATTTCATCATCACTTTTAATAATTTTATCAATTGAATCTTTATCAACTTTAATTACCGCATCCATTGAATCAATTAATTGAGACTCGGTTAGACTTCCCATTTTTATAACAGAGTCTATTAAGTGCCTTAATTCTTCTTCATAAGATTTTACTGTGTGTTCATTGCTCATAATTTATCCAAATCTACCTGTAATATAGTCTTGTGTCATTTTATTGTCAGGATTTTTAAAAATTTTCTCTGTTTTGCCTACCTCTATTAGTTTACCAAGGTGAAAAAACCCTGTTTTCTGCGAAACTCTAACTGCTTGTGCCATTGAATGAGTAACAATTACTATAGTATAGGTTTTTTTAAGCTCATCTATTAATTCCTCAATTTTTGCTGTTGCTATTGGGTCTAAGGCTGAACAAGGTTCGTCCATTAATATAACTTCAGGATTAACAGAAATTGCTCTAGCAATACAAAGACGTTGTTGTTGACCACCAGAAAGACCAGTTCCAGGTTCATCGAGTCTATCTTTAACTTCTTCCCACAATGCAGCTTTCTTTAAACTATTTTCCACAATTTCATCTAATTCACTTTTAGTTTCACCTTTTCCATGAATTTTTGGACCATAAGAAATATTATCATATATGCTTTTTGGAAATGGGTTTGGTTTTTGAAAAACCATTCCTACTCTTTCTCTTAAAGATACTACATCTAAATTTTTATCGTTGATTTCAACACCATCTATTTCAATGTTTCCAGATACTTTACAAATATCGATTACATCGTTCATGCGGTTAATACATCTGATGAAAGTAGATTTTCCACATCCTGATGGTCCAATTAAAGCAGTAACTTCTTTTTCGTTTAAATCTAAATTCACATCAAACAAAGCTTGTTTTTCTCCATAATAGACATTTAGATTTTTAGATTTTATTTTTACATTATTCATTAGTTCCATCTTTTCTCAAATTTTTGTCTTAAGTATACTGCTAAAAAATTCATTACAATCAAAAAACTTAATAACATCATAATAGTAGCTGATGTTTTTTCAACAAATCCTCTCTCAGCAGACTCTGACCATAAATAGACTTGTACAGGTAAAGATGAAGAAGGATCAATTGGTGTTGATGGAATATCAACAACAAAAGCTACCATTCCTATCAAAATTAATGGAGCTGTTTCTCCTAATGCTTGTGCTAATCCTATTATAGTTCCTGAAAGTGTACCAGGTAATGCTAAAGGAACTACATGGTGAAATACAGATTGAAACTTAGAGGCACCAACAGCCAATGCACCCTCTCTTATTGATGGTGGTACAGCTTTTAATGATGCTCTACATGGTATGATTATTCTAGGCAAAGTCATGAGTGCTAAAGTAATTCCAGCTACTAATGGTGTTGATCTAGGTAATTGAATTGTTGCTAATAATATTTGTAGTGCTAATAAACCATAAACTATTGACGGCACAGCAGCTAAATTATTAATATTAATTTCAATAAAATCTGTGATTTTATTTTTTGGCGCAAACTCTTCTAAATAAATTGATGCTAACACTGCAACAGGAAATGCTAACAATAAGCAAATAATTATACTATAGAATGATCCAATTAGAGCACCACCTATACCAGCAAGCTCAGGATCACGTGAGTCTCCATTTTTAAAGAAATAATTATTAAAATTTTTAATAATTTTTTTATTTTCAACTAAATTATCATAAATGATTAATTGAAAATCTGAAATTCTTCTTCTGTCTTCAGGTAAATCTCTTGGATAATTTCCTTTATGAAGTTGATCAATATCATCAGATGCGGTTATTTCTAAATTTATTTTTTTTCCAATTAAATTGTTATTTTCTAAAAAGGCTCTTTTAATCTCGATTTCTGCATCTGTTGTGAATAAATCAATTAACTGATTTTCTTGATCTAAATCTTGAGCTGGAAATACTTTTAAAAGACTTTCAATTGTAATGTCGTAGAAATCAGCCTCTAAAATTTGATCCTCAGTGGCACCATTTTTAATTTCTAATAACTCCTGATCAAAGAAAACCTCTACATTTATAGCTGTTTTCATAAATGCTGAGCTACCTTTTGAAAAAATATTATGTACTAAGATTAATACAAATAATAAAGCAACAAAAATTGATGCTAG
This sequence comes from uncultured Pelagibacteraceae bacterium, assembly GCA_902592375.1. GTDB lineage: Bacteria > Pseudomonadota > Alphaproteobacteria > Pelagibacterales > Pelagibacteraceae > Pelagibacter. Next base: position 60,515 of record CACJEG010000002.1, read on the forward strand.
ACCATAAAACCTAAATCTTTTTTCAGCACTATGTCTTTTTTTTAATCTTTCTTCTTTAGTCATACTTCTCACGATATTTTTTAACTGCTCTTTGAGCTATATAATTAAGAACAAGTGTGGCTATAAATAATGTTAAACCTAAAGCAAAAGCAGATTGAGTTTTTGGACTATCAAATTCTTGGTCTCCAACTAAAATCATTACTATTTGTGTGGTTATAGTTGTTGTAGACTCTAAAGGATTAATTGTGAGATTTGCAGCAAGACCAGCTGCCATCACAACTATCATGGTTTCTCCTATAGCTCTCGAGACAGCTAACAAAACAGAACCAATAATTCCAGGTAATGCTGCAGGTATAACTACTTTTTTTATCGTTTCTGATTTAGTGGCTCCTACCGCATATGATCCATCTCTTAATGATTGAGGAACAGAATTTATTACGTCGTCTGATAGTGATGAAACATATGGAATAATCATTATACCCATAATTAATCCAGCAGCTAAAGCACTCTCTGATGAAACAGTTAATCCTAAATTTTCTCCAATTTGTCTAAAGAAGGGTCCAACTGTTAAAGCTGCAAAAAAACCATAAACAACTGTGGGAATACCGGCTAAGATTTCAATAATTGGTTTTGAAATTCTTCTAATTTTTACTGATGCATATTCAGCCATATAAATTCCAGAAAACAGTCCAATTGGGACAGCAACAAGCATTGCGATAAAAGCAATAAAGGAAGTGCCGGCTATTAATGGAATAAATCCAAATGCATCTTTTAATTCATCATATTCTGCAGCAGTGATTGCAGAAGCATCACTAACAAAAGCTCTTTGAGGACTCCAATTTGTTCCAAACAAATAATCAAAAATATTGATTACAGAAAAGAATTTTATACTTTCAAAGAGAAGAGAAAATATTATTCCTAAAGTTGTTAAAATTGCAATTAGTGATGATGCAAATAATAATCCTTTTAAAATAACTTCGACATCATCTCTTGCTTTATTATTATTTTTTATTTTTTTTAACGAATAAATTACCGATGCAATAACGATACCAAAAATTAATACTATTTTGGAATTAGTAAAAAGATTTATAAATTTTGCGTAGGAAAGTGCACTTTCTTTTAAAATAGTATCTATATCCCCAAAATAAGTTCCAGCATATATAGCTTTAATTTTTTCATAAATTAAGTTAGCTTCATTTTTATCATTAAAAATAGCTCCTTGATTAGCAGCAGTTTCAATAATAATTGATTTAATAATTACTGGTTCAAATAGTGTCCAAATTAAAAGAAATACCAATGAAGGTATAGAACACCATAGGACTAAATAATACCCATAAAATTTTGGTAGAGCATTTAATTTTATATTTTTCTCAATTGAAATACTTTTAGTTTTTGATCTACCGTAGAAAAATAATGATAATGAAAATATTGTTATTAAAAAGATTAATACGAAATTCATTCGCTCAGATTGATATCTTTTAAATGTTACAATTTTGTTACAAATTAAAGCCTTGATTGAAATAAAAAAAAAGGCCAGTAAATACCGGCCTTTTTTTGGGGATAAGTTTAAATTTATTTAATATTAATTGTATTTAGATCCAAAGCTGCAGTTCTAGTTACCTTGTACTTATCAGAAGCTAATGGAACTAATCCAATTTTCGCTAAATAACCTCTGTTACCCATAGATTTTTTAGAGGTAAATTCTTTTAAATATTCCTCAATACCTGGAACTACACCAATATGAGCTTTTTTAACGTAAAAGAATAATGGTCTAGCAATTGGATATGAATAATCTTGAATACCTTCTAAAGATGGTTGCACACCTTCAATTGAAGCAGCTTTAACCTTATCTTTATTAGCAACTAGATAACTATAACCAAAGAAACCATAAGCGTCTGGGTTTGAAGTTAGTTTTTGAACAATTAAAGTGTCATTTTCACCAGCTTCAACTGCATAACCATCTTCTCTCATTTTAGCACATTCTTTTTTTGCTTTTTTACCTGCAGCGTCATAAAGTGATTTTGCAGTTTTTGTGCATCCTTTACCCATAACTAAAGAATTCCACGCATCTCTAGTTCCTGATGTTGGGGGCGCTATTAAAATTTCAATTTTTTTGTTTGGAAGACTTGCATCTATATCACTCCATTTTTTGTATGGATTTTCAACAAGTTTACCATCAACATCAACTTTAGCAGCTAAAGCTCTCCACAATTGTTCTTTTGTAAAATCTGCATCTGGGGCACTCACTGCATGTGCAAATGAAATTCCATCGTTACCTACTACAATTTCAATAATTTCAGAAACTCCATTTTTTTCACATAATGCTTTTTCTTTTGGCTTAATTGCTCTTGAAGCATTTGTTACATCTGGATGATTAACACCAACTCCTGCGCAGAATAATTTCATTCCACCACCAGTACCTGTACTTTCAATAACTGGAGTTTTAAATTTTCCACTTTTACCGAATTTTTCAGCAACCACTGTTGCATATGGGTAAACTGTTGATGACCCTACAATTTTGATTTGGTCTCTTGAGTAACTAGTTGTTGTAAAACTTAATACTAAAAGAAATCCAAATATTACGCTTATTATTTTATTCATAATTCTCCTTTTTAGATTCATAATTCAACCTAAATAAAATTGATTCTTAAACATTTTATTAAAGGAAGGTTAAACTTTTGTTACAACGACTAACTTTTTAGTTGAATTACAAAGGATTAAATTTGATATCTATGGTAGTTCCTTCATTTTCAATACTACTAATGTCCATCTCAGCTCTATGTTGTGAGACTAAATGTTTTACAATGGCTAAACCAAGACCTGTACCACCTACACTTCGGCTTTTGCTTGGATCAACAGTAAAAAATCTCTCAGTGATTCTATGTATAGATTCTTTTGGAATACCTATTCCCTGATCTGCTACTGAAACAGTATTAAACTCACCATCTTTTTTAGCAGTGATTGTAATTTCTTTATTTTTATCACTGTATTTGATTGAATTATCGATAAGATTAGTAAAAATTTCTATTAATTTATCTCTATCACCAATTATTTTAAAATTATCAATTTTGTTAAATTTAATACTAATATTGTTTTTACTAATTATTTTTTCATAAGTTTTAATAACATAATCAATCAGTTCTATAAGATCTATTTCATGTGTTGGTCGAATATGTTCCTGTAATTCAATTTTAGATAATGATAATAAATCTCTGATTAAATTTTCCATTCTCTCAGATTGAGAGCTCATTACTGGTAATAAATTAGTTACTTCCGAATTCTTTTTTAAATCTGAATTATTTTCAAATGTTTCAAGTCCCATTTTAATGGATTGTAGAGGCGTTCTTAGCTCATGTGATACGTTAGCCACAAAATCAGATTTTAATTGTTGGAATTTATGAAATTCAGTTAAATCCCTTATAAATAACACACAACATATTTCATCAAAAAATAGATTATTCTTATCAAGGTAAATTGTTATATTTAATCTTTGAACAGCTTGGTTTCTAATTTCAATTTCAAGATCTGAAATATTGTTACCCTCAAATGATTTATCAATTGAACTTAAAAGATCAGGGTTTCTTAAAAAGCCGCTTATATTCTCTTCTAGTTTTATCTGAAATAATTTATTAGCAGAATTGTTGCTAAAAAGAATTTTCTTACCTTTGTCTAAAATTATTATTCCCTCAGGAATATAATTTAATAAATCATAAATATTTTTTCTATAGTCTTTATTTTCTACAACTTTAATTTGATCATTATTATCTTTAGTTTCAGTTTTAATACCTAATACTTTTTCTTTTTTTAGTAATAGATAAGTAAGAAGAACAATTATTACTAATAAAATTATTGTTAATAACTCCATTACTTCACTCTACCATATACATCTTGATATCTAACAATATCACTTTCCTTCAAAATTGAGCCAACTTGAGCTTCGACAATTTTAACAGGTTTTTTTCCTGGATTTTGAACTCTATGGATTGCTTCTAACGGAATGAAAATATGTTCACCTGGTTTTTTAATTATAATATCCTTATTAAGTGTTATTTTGGCATTACCTTGTGTAACTAACCAATGTTCAGCTCGATGATGGTGTTTTTGTAAACTCAAAATACCTTTTGGTTTTACATATAACTCTTTAATTAAAAACTCTTTTCCTTCAAATAGATTGGTGTATCTACCCCATGGACGGTAATAGATATTTTTTTTCTTAATATATTTGTTTTTATTTTTGTCATACATCTTCAGAATTTCTTTCCAACTACCAAGATCTGACCAAGGAATGTCTAATTTGATAGCGTTGATTTGTTTGGTTTTTTCTAGAATTGCATAATCAAAAGATTTAGCAGTTGCTTTAATAAATGAAGCTTTGTTTAAGTAATAAGTATTAGCTTTATATTTTGCTTTATTAACTGCATTTACACAATTTCTGTAAGTTTTAGGCTGATATTTTTTAAAGTTATTAATAATAGAATCTTTTCTAAGATAAAACATTCCAGAATTCCAATAGCCTTTATTCTTTATAATTTGTTTAGCCTTAGCTTCTTTAGGTTTTTCAATAAATCTTGTTACTTTATTGATATTACCTTTGATTTTTTTTGTTAAAAAATAACCATATTCGCTAGATGGTGAGCTTGGTTTTATCCCAAATATAAATATATTTTGATCACTTAAATTCTTTTTGTTTTTATTAATAGCCTTATTAAAAATACTCATCTTTTCAATTAAATGATCTGCTGAAAAAAACATTAAAGGTTGATTGTCTGGAATGTCTTTAATCAAAGCCGTACTTAATATAGCTGGTGCAGTGTTTCTTTTTGCTGGTTCTAGAACAATTTTGTAATTATTTATTTTATACTTTCTAAGATGTTGTTTTATTTGTTTAAGATATTTTTTATTTGTACTTATAACTGGAGCATCAAATATTGATGCTTTTGTTCTCTCAAGTGTTTTTCCAAGCAAAGTCCAATTACCAAAATCAATAAACTGTTTTGCTTGATGATTTTTAGAATTTGGCCAAAGTCGAGTTCCAGCACCTCCACATAAAATAACTGGACGAATTTTCATTAAATCTCTGAATAATCCTTAACTTCTTTTTTCTTACCTGGGTGTGTTGGTGCACCTAAATATGCTGGTCCTACTGTTTGAGCATATTTCCATAATGTACCTGATCCAAAATCTGATTTTCTAGCTTTCCATTTTCTTTTTCTTGCAGCCATTTCTTTTTTAGAAAGTCTTACATTGATAGTTCCTTTTTTAGCATCGATATCGATGATATCTCCTGTACGTAAAAGGCCTATAGGACCCCCTAGAGCGGCCTCAGGGCCCACGTGACCTACACAAAAGCCTCTTGTAGCACCAGAGAACCTACCATCAGTAATAAGGGCTACTTTCTCCCCTTTTCCCTGACCGTAGATTGCACCTGTTGTCGATAACATTTCTCTCATACCTGGACCTCCCACAGGCCCTTCGTATCTAATTATAATTACATCACCATCATTATATTTTCTGCTTTGAACAGCTTTCATTGCACTTTCCTCATTATCAAAGCATCTTGCTTTTCCAGTAAATTGTAATTTTTTAAGTCCAGCAACTTTAACGATTGCACCTTCTGGAGCTAAGTTTCCTTTTAATCCTACAACACCTCCTGTAGGTGATAATGGATTTTTATAAGATCTCATTACTTTTTGTTTTGGATTAAATTTAATTCCTTTTAAGTTTTCCTTCATTGTTTTTCCAGTAACCGTCATGCAATCACCATGAATATATCCACCTTCATATAAAGTTTTTAATAACATTGGTACACCACCTGCTAACCACATATCTTTTGCAACATATTTTCCACCCGGTTTTAAATCTGCAAGATAAGGTGTTCTTTTAAAAATTTTAGCAACATCCATTAAATCAAATTTAATTCCTGCTTCATTTGCAATAGCAGGTAAATGTAAGCCTGCATTAGTAGATCCGCCAGTTGCAGCAACAACTGTTGCAGCATTTTCTAAAGCTTTTTTAGTTACAATGTCTCTTGGTTTAATTCCTTTTTTCAAAAGGTTCATAACCATTTTACCACTAGCTTTTGCGTATTTATCTCTTTCTTCATATGGAGCTGGTGTTCCTGCTGAATAAGGTAAAGCTAATCCTATTGCTTCAGATACACATGCCATTGTATTCGCAGTAAATTGACCTCCACAAGCACCTGCACTAGGACAAGCAACTAATTCTAATTTTCTAAGTTCAGCAGCTGACATTTGACCTGAAGAATGTTTACCAACAGCTTCAAATACATCTACTACTGTTACGTCTTTTCCTTTGTATCTCCCTGGTAGTATTGATCCACCATATATAAATACACTTGGTACATTCAATCTAACCATAGACATCATTAGACCTGGTAAGGATTTATCACATCCTGCAATACCAACTAAAGCATCGTAACAATGACCTCTAACCGTTAGTTCAGCAGAATCTGCAATTACTTCTCTAGATATCAATGAAGACTTCATTCCTTCATGACCCATAGCGATACCATCAGTAACAGTAATTGTGCAAAATTCTCTTGGAGTTCCACCATTTGCTCTAACTCCTTTTTTAACTGATTGAGCCTGCCTCATTAGGGCAATGTTGCAAGGAGCTGCCTCATTCCATGTAGAAACGACACCAACAAAGGGTTTTGCTACATCTTTCTCAGTTTCTCCCATAGCATAATAAAACGATCTATGTGGAGCTCTATCAGCACCTAATGATGTATGTCTGCTTGGAAGTTTCTTTTTGTTAAATTTAGCCATTATATACCCTTTATTGTTATTGATATTTTCTCAATATCATTCTTTAAATTATTATAATTATTTTTTTCTTGTTCAACAATCTCTTTTGGAGCACGGTCTACAAAACTTTTATTCTCTAATCTTTGAGATATTTTATTCATCTCTTGCTCTAATCTACTTTGTTTATTTGTTAAATTTTCTTTTATTAATTTTAAATCAACATCTTTATCAAAATAAATCTTAAACAAATCCCCAGAAACAACCATTGTGGCAGCTGGTTTATCTAAATCCTTATCTAATATGCTGTTTATTCTTCCTAGTTTTTTTAGAATAATTTCATTTGTATTAATAAAATCTTTTTGATTTTTATTAATATTGCTTATTGATACATCAATAAATGAGCCTGGGCTTACATTTAGCTCGTTTTTAAATGATCTAATCTCTGAAATAATATTGATAATATTTTCTACCTGTGCGGTGCTACTATCCCTATTTATTTCCCCAGATAACCAGTTTTTAAGCATCAAATAATCACTGCCATCATTATCAAATTTGTTCTTAAGCCAAATTTCTTCAGTAACAAATGGAATAAAAGGATGTAGCAAAATCAAAATTTGTTTGAATACAAAAGATGATACTTTTTTAACCTCTGCTTTAGCGTTTTCATCATCTGAAAAGAGTATAGTTTTAGATAGCTCTAAATACCAATCACAATACGAATGCCATGCAAATTGATAAGCATTTTTAGCTGCTTCATCAAACCTATAATCTTCAAGGTTTTTTTCTATTTTATTTTTAGCTTCAACAAGTTCTGAATAAATCCATTTGTTAATATTTACGTTTAGACTTGGAACATTATCGATATCCTTAAAATCACATTCATTAGTTATTAAAAAATTATTTGCATTCCATAATTTATTTAAAAAATTTCTGTAACCTTTTACTCTATCCTCAGAAAGCTTAACATCTGTACCTGGTGAGGCCATAGATAACAAAGTAAATCTTAAAGCATCTGCACTATATTTTTCAATTAAATCTAAAGGATCAATTACATTTCCTTTCGATTTAGACATCTTCTGTCCCTTCTCATCTCTAACCAATGCATGAACATAAATATCTTTAAATGGTTCTTTGTTTAAAAACTCTGTGCCAAACATAATCATTCTAGCTACCCAAAAAAATATAATATCAAAACCTGTAACTAATACTGACGTTGGATAAAATTTATCTACATATTTATTATCATCAGGCCAACCAAGTGTTGCAAAAGGCCATAATCCTGATGAGAACCAAGTATCTAAAACATCTGGATCACGGTTTAATTCAACGTCTTTACCATAATGTTTCTTGGCTTGTTGTTTAGCATCATCTTCATTTTCAGCAACAAAAATTTTTTCATCAGGACCATACCAAGCAGGTATTTGATGGCCCCACCAAAGCTGTCTTGAAATACACCATGGTTCAATATTATTCATCCATTGGAAATAAGTTTTTGACCAATTCTCAGGAAAGAAATTTGTTTTCTTTGAATTAACTACTTCCTTAGCTTTAACAGATAATTTACCAGCATCAGCAAACCATTGTTCTGTTAAGAAAGGTTCGATTATTGAATTGGATCTATCTCCATAAGGAACTTTGTTTTTAATATTTTCTTCTTTTACAAAAAATTCTTTTTCTTTAAGTTCTTTTAAAATTCTTTTTCTAGCTTCAAACCTATCAAGGCCCACATAATGTTCTGGAACATTTTCATTTATTTTACCAGCTTCAGTAAAAATATTTATTATTTCAAGATTATTTCTTTTACCAACATCATAGTCATTAAAATCATGTGCAGGAGTTATTTTTAAAGCTCCTGTTCCTTGCTCAGGATCTGCATAGTCATCCTCAATAATTTTTATTTTTCTTCCAACAATTGGAATGGTAACTGTTTTTCCAACAAAGGTTTTAAATCTTTCATCTTTTGGATTTACAGCTATAGCTGTATCACCAAGCATAGTTTCAGGTCTTGTTGTTGCAATTGTAATAAATTTATCAGTCCCATCTATTGGATATCTGATGTAATAAATTTTAGAATTTACCTCTCTTTGATCTACCTCTAGGTCTGAAATAGCTGTTTTTAAAACTGTATCCCAGTTAACTAATTTCTTATCTTTATAGATTAGACCTTTGTTATAAAGATCTACAAAAACCTTAATTACTGACTTAGATAAATTCTCATCCATTGTGAAGGCATTTCTTGACCAATCACAAGAACAACCAAGTTTTTTTAACTGATTAATAATTATGTCTCCATATTGCTCTTTCCACTCCCAAACTTTTTCAATGAATTTTTCTCTACCAATTTCATTTTTATCAATTTTTTCTGAGGTTAATTTTTTCTCTACTAAAGCTTGAGTAGCTATACCAGCGTGGTCTGTACCCGGTTGCCATAAAGTTTCAAAATTATTCATTCTATGGTAACGAACTAATAAATCTTGAATAGAATTGTTAAGCGCATGTCCCATATGCAAACTACCCGTCACATTTGGTGGTGGAATTACAATTGAGAATTTTTTTGAATTTTCTTTAGGTTTAAAAAGACCATTTTTTTCCCAATAAGAATAAATTCTATTTTCTACATCAGAATGTATATATTTATCGCTACTCATTGATTTTAAAGTTTATAATTTAATAATCTAAATTAACAATAATCAATTTGGATCGTTATTTAATAGACTAATAGAAAAAATTTAATATAAAAAGGCATCTGTAGCTATTAGCTAAAAATAAGATGGCAACGTGGCGGAATGGTTACGCAGAGGATTGCAAATCCTTGTATCCCGGTTCGATTCCGGGCGTTGCCTCCAAAAAAAATCTTGTTTTAGTTACAAAAAAAAGTAAGTTGGTTTTTTTACATTCCTCGGTAGCTCAGTTGGTAGAGCAGTTGACTGTTAATCAATTGGTCGCAGGTTCGAGTCCTGCCCGAGGAGCCAAAAATTTAAAATTATAAAATAGAATATCTCTTAAATAAAAATCTAGGGTCTTAATTAAAACTTTAATTAAACTGCTTTTGAAATTCCAGATCCTGAAATTTGTAAAGATTTATTAAATTTTAATTTTTGATCAGCATTTAGTTCTGAATATAATTTTACTAAAAAATTATAATTAATATTCATGTGACCTTCTTGTGATTTTTCTAAATTCACTAAATATTCTGAAAAATCTTCAAAGAAATAATTAATTGGCACTTTTAAATAATTTGCAAGTTGAAGTAATCTTATTGAACTTACACCGTTAGTCCCTTTTTCGTATTTTTGAATTTGTTGAAATGTTACATTAATTGCTTTTGCTACTTTAGTTTGTGTTAAACCTAAAGCTAATCTTCTTAGCTTAAGCTTGTTGCCTAAGTGTTTATTGAAATTATCTTCCATTAAGACCCCTCTTAATTAAATTTTATAAGGTCTATTCAACCTATTTATTAAAGTTACTGCAATAGAAAAATTTATTTTTTTTTGTAAGAAATTTAATATAATTAAAATACTGTCAAGCATTAGTTGAGTGCAAAATGAACATATTTCGATTGATTTAATCTAAATTTATTGCTTAAAAATTATATATTTTTTACAGTATCTGACTTAAAAACAGCTTAGTTCTATCGCTCTTTGGATTAGCAAAAAACTCTTTAGTATCAGCTTTTTCTACTATCATTCCTTCATCCATAAAGATCATTTTATCAGCTACTTCTTTAGCAAATCCCATCTCATGTGTAACAACTATCATTGTCATACCTTGATTTGCTAGATTTACCATTACATCTAAAACTTCCTTAATCATTTCAGGATCAAGGGCTGATGTGGGTTCGTCAAACAACATAATTTTAGGTTCCATACAAAGAGCTCTAGCTATAGCAACCCTTTGTTGTTGACCACCTGATAATTGGCCAGGAAATTTTTGTGCTTGATCAAGAATTTGAACTCTTTCTAAATGTTTCAAAGCTAATTCTTCAGCTTCTTTTTTTGGCATTTTTTTTACCCAAATTGGCGCAAGTGTACAATTATCTACAATTGATAAATGAGGAAACAAATTAAACTGTTGGAATACCATTCCAACTTCTGCTCTGATTTGTTCGATATTTTTGGTATCTTCTGTTAGAGTATTTCCATCTACAATAATATCACCTTGCTGATGCTCTTCTAATCTATTTATACATCTGATTAATGTTGATTTACCTGATCCTGATGGACCGCAAACAACGATTTTCTCTTTTGGTTTAACTTCTAAGTTAATATCTTTTAAAACTTGAAAATCCCCAAACCATTTATTTACATTTTTTATTTGAATAATGCTGTCAGACATAGTTTATCGCTCTGTTTTATATTTCTGTTCTAGATTATAGCTATACTTACTCATTGCATAACAAATAATCCAGAAAATTATTGCAGCAAATACATAGCCTTCCATAGCAAAACCTAACCACTCTGGATTAGTTTTTGCTAAATTTAACATTCCTACTATTTCAAGTAAGCCAACTACAAAAATTAGAGGTGTGTCTTTAACTAAAGCTAAAAACGTATTGGCAATTCCTGGTATTACCAATTTTAAAGCTTGAGGAAGAATTACAAAAATATGCATTTTCCAATATCCCATTCCAAGTGATTTTGCAGCCTCATATTGACCACGTGGTAATGCTTGTAAACCACCTCTAATAACTTCTGCAACATAAGCAGCTTCGAATAAAGAAATTGCTATTATTGCTCTAACCAACTTATCAATAAAAAAATCTTCAGGTAAAAACATTGGAAACATTACAGCTGACATGAACAATACTGTAATTAAAGGAACACCTCTCCAAAACTCTATAAAACCAATTGATATATATCTAATTAAAGGAAAATCAGATCTTCTACCTAGTGCAAAAGCCATTCCAATAGGAAAACAGAAAATTAAACAGAAAAATGAAATTATAAATGTAAGTGATAATCCGCCCCAAGCTCCAGTTTCGACCCAGTTTAATCCATCAAGTTTACCTAATTCAATTAATTCTTCATAAAAAATAAAATATTTTAATGCAATATAAAGAGAGATTGGCACAAATATAAAATAATAAAATTTAAACTTACCTGGAATAAAAAAACCAATAATGATTGAAACTACAGCAGCAATTATTCCGTATGAAAAGTCAAAAAATACTGGGCCACCTGATATAAAAAAGAAAATAAATAGGAAAGCTATAAATGGGTAAATTACAACATAATATAAAGTTAAATATTTTTTAAATTTTTCCGTAGCAAAATATCCTACAGAACCTAAAAGAGCTAATGCTATGAAAGATAAATTTATTCTCCATTGCTCAGCATTAGGATACATTCCATACATAAATCTTCTAAACCAAACTTTAATATAGGTCCAACAAGCTCCTGTACCTGAACAGACATCTTTACTATCTCCTGCAAAACTTGCATCTATTACAAACCAACTTAAAATTGGTGGTGTTGCTTTAATAATTATAAAAATAATTAATAAGGATAAAACTGCATTGAAATTGTTTGTATTAATATTTTTATTTACTTGATCTAGAAACTTATAACCACTGTGTTCAATTCTTATAAAATACAGACCAACAAATCCTAATATAATTGGAATTAAAAAGCTTAAAGATGATGGTAAAAATCCAGTGATATTTAAACTAAAGAATGAATTAAGAAAAACATCAATAACACTTATAACAAATAAAAATGAACCCAAATACAAAAAGGTATTTAAATTTTCCTTATCTGGTTTTAAAAAGTTAATTTTTGACATTTATTTTTCCTTAATAGCAATTTTTTTATTGTACCAATTCATAAGAATTGAAATTGAAATACTTAAGCTTAAATAAGTAAGCATTGTTATTGAAACTATTTCAATCGCTTTACCAGTTTGCATAAGCGCTGTACCAGCAAAAACTAATACTAAATCAGGATAAGCTATAGCAGCAGCTAAAGATGAATTTTTAGTTAAATTTAAATATTGGTTAGTTGTTGGTGGAATAATAATTCTTAATGCTTGTGGCATAACAACTAGTTTTAAAACTTGATTAGGATTTAAACCAATTGATGCAGCAGCTTCTTTTTGTCCTTTCCCCACTCCTTGAATACCAGCCCTCACACATTCGGCAATGAAAGTTGCCGTATATAAAGCAAGTGATAAAGTTAAAGCTATTAATTCAGGGGGTAAACTTAAACCACCTTCATAAATAAATGATGTTGTTGCTAATTGCTTTAATTTAGGTATTTCAAAAGATAAACTTACACCACCTATTAAAAAACTTAATAAAGGTAAAATAAAAATTAAACCTACTGATATCCAAAAAACAGGCAACTGTTTTCCTTGTGTTTCTTGAACTTTTCTTGCATGAATTCTGATTACAACTATTGCAATTATTGCTGCAATTATTGAATATAAAAATACATTAAGATTTTCCCAAATGAATGCTGGAACATACAAACCTTTAATCGTTAAGAAAAAAACACCCAACATTGCATCCGCATCCTGAGGTAATGGTAGTGCTCTCAAAGCAGCAAAATACCAAAAAAATATTTGTAAAAGTAATGGTATGTTTCTAAAAAATTCTACATAAAATGCAGCAAATTGATTAATTAAATAGTTTGGTGAGAGTCTTGCAACACCAACTATAACACCTAAAATTGTTGCAAAAATAATTCCAATTACAGAAACCAAAATAGTATTAAGCAAACCAACTAGATATGCTCGGAAATAAGAATGAGATCCATCATATTCAATAAGTGAAAACTGTACATCAAATGAAGATTCTTGAGAAAGAAACCCATATCCAAAATCAATACCTCTATTCTCCATATTGATTTGAGCGTTATATGTAAAAAATCCAAAAACTAATACTACAACTAAAACGGTAATTAATTGGGGAATGATTTTTTGTAATTTCAGGTCCATTTGAACGCTTATAAAAAAAAGGGCTAGAAAAATCTAGCCCTTTTTAATTAGTTAAATATGCAATTATCTTGCAGGTGGTACATATAGAATTCCACCTTTAGTCCATAATTCATTTGGACCTCTGTCAGGTAAAATTCCAGTGTCAGCTATATTTCTTTTGTAGCTTTCACCATAGTTACCAACTTGCTTAATAATTCTTAAGCTCCACTCGTTGTCTAGACCAAAAGCAGCACCTAATTCACCTTCAGCACCAACTAATCTTTTTACAGCTGGATTATCTGAAGTTTTCATTGAGTCTGCATTTGCAGAAGTAATTCCATACTCCTCTGCTTCGATCATAGCATTTAAAGACCATCTAACGATATCTTCCCAAACAGAGTCACCTTGTCTTACAACTGGTCCTAAAGGCTCTTTAGAAACAGTTTCAGGTAATACAATGTGATCATCTGGGTTAGACATTTTAGTTCTTTGTGCAGCTAAACCTGATTTATCAGTAGTATAAGTATCACATCTACCAGCATCATAAGCAGCTACGACTTCATCAGCTTTTTCGAAAGCAACTGGCTCATAAGAAATTCCTTTAGAGTTAAAGAAGTCTCTCATGTTTAACTCAGTTGTTGTACCAATGTTTGTACAAGCTGAGATACCATCTTTGAATTGGCTTGTAGAAGTAATACCAGAACTTTTTCTAACCATGAAACCTTGACCATCGTAGAAGTTTACACCTACGAAAGTAAGTCCGATATCAGCATCTCTAGAAAGAGTCCAAGTTGTGTTTCTTGATAAGATATCAATCTCACCAGAAGTTAAAGCTGTAAATCTTTCTTTAGCACTTAGTGGTGTAAACTTAACTTTGTTTGCATCACCTAGTACTGCAGCAGCTACCGCTCTACATACATCAACATCAATACCAGTCCAATTTCCTGCAGCATCAGCGTTAGAAAATCCTGGAAGACCTTGAGATACTCCACATCTTACAAAACCCTTCTTTTGAGTGTTTTTAAGTGTTTTAGATTTTTTAGCAGCCATAGTTTCTGTTGTAAAAGTAAACAACACTGCAACCATAGCAACTAAAGAAGTTAATTGTTTTAAGTATTTAAACATTATTCTTCCTTTATGTTATTTTTATTTGTTAACAAATAATTCAAAATTACTTTTGAATATTTATAATTTAAACATGTAAGAAAATACTCTTCAAGGAAAATTAACAATAAATTTGAATTCTATAAAGATTTACGTCAAGCCTAATTTTTAAATAATTAATAGGTAAAAAGTAAGAAATGGCGCGCCCTGGAGGATTCGAACCTCCGACCCTCGGTTTAGAAAACCGATGCTCTATCCAGCTGAGCTAAGGGCGCAAAATTTATTGATATATATAATACTAAATTAATTTTTAAAAAAGAATTTTTTAGCAATCAACAATAAAGATAACATTTCAACCCTTCCGATAATCATAAAAAATATTAGAAAATATTTAGTTAAAAAGTGCAAATTTTGAAAATCAAAGTCAGATAGACCGTAAGCAGATGAATTAACCGTATTCATTAAGGTTAATACAGCTAATTTAAAAGAAGATTCAAATTGAATATTAGACAAAGACAATAATATTGTTAAAGAAAAAAGTGAAATAACAAAAATTAATATTGTTAAAAAATATTTATTAATATCTTTTGTATCAAAATTAATTTTAGAAAAAATAAGTTTATTCATAAATACATTTTTTGGCCTACTAAAAGAAAGAATTTGATTAATAGAATATTTAGTTAAAGAATATATTTTTAAAAACCTTAAACCTGAGCTTGTAGAAAAAAAAGATCCACCAATAATTACAAGTAAGATATATATAAAATGTAAATTAGCTTGATCAACTTCATGAGAAATGCCTATATTAGAAATGCTACTCACTAAGGATAAAAAACTAAATGTGAAATTAGCATCATAACTAAAGAAAATAAAAAATATACTTACAACTACAATAAAATATAAAAATAAATGAATATCTTCATAAAAAAAATTTAAGTTTTTATTTCTTAAAAAAATTAAATTGTATGTAAAAAAAATACTAAAAAAAGAAATTAACATTAAAAAAGAAAATACAATTATTTGAAAGTTAGTTATTAAAATTGACGAAAGTTCATTCACAGGCAGAAACCCACCTGAGGAAATTATCGTCATTGATAAATTAAATGAATTAAATGATCTAATTCCAAGAATATTTAGAATAATAAAAATTGATATGGTTAATCCTGAGTATAATAAAAAAATTTTAATTGACTGTTTTAAAATTTCGGCAGAATTAAAAGATAAAAAATTAGTTAAAGATTTTTTTAAACTTGCGTCATAGATATCAATTAAAAAAATAATAGAATATAAAAAATATAAACCACCTATCCATTGTATTGATGATCTCCATAAAATTAAGCTTTGATCGATATGTTTAATATTTTCAAAAATAGTAAAACCTGTTGAAGTAAATCCTGAAACAGCTTCGAATAAAGAATTTAAAAAAGATAAATTATAAATACTTAAATAAAAAGGAATTGATAAAATCAACGGCATTAAAAAATAACCCAATAAGACGGTTAATATTTTTTCAAATATTGATGGTTTTTTTGGATCAGCTTTAATTTTGTAAAAAATTACTCCAATCGCTACAGAAATAATTAAGCTAAAATAATATGTATTTAGATTTAGATATAAATTAAAATAATATGAATAAATTATATTAAAAAAAGAAAAGAAAGAAATTACTATAAAAAAAAAACTTAAGTATTTTACTCTAAAGAATGACATTTAATTAAATAGAACTAATTCTAAATATATTTTCTACTACTGAAATTGAGTCTTTCTTAGCGAGAAAAACAACTTTATCCTCTTTTTGAAAAACAAAATTTGATCGAGGTATAATAACTTTATTTTCTCTTAATACAGCACCTATTCTTATTTCTTCAGGTAAGTTAGAATTTTTTAATTCTTTATTAATAAGTTCTGACGTTTCTATAATTTCAGCTTCAATTACCTCAAATTCACCATTCATAATTGTATAAGCTGTTTCAATTGTACCTTTGTGAATATGTTTTAAAATACTTGAGACAGTATTCATTCGAGGATCTATAAGGTCATCAATTTTTAAAGAATTTTGTAACAAAGAATAATTTGGCTTATTAATTAAAGCCATTGTTCTTTTATCATCTACATCTTTTTCATCTTTTGCAAATTTTTCAACAAGAACACTTACCATTAAATTATCTTCATCATCATTTGTTAAAGCAAGAACTGTTTCAGCTTCTTGTAAATTAGCTTCTACAAGAACTTCTTCATCTAAAGCATCTCCGTTAATAACAATAGTATTGTTTAATTCACTAGCAAGAAATTCAGCTCTTTCTTTGTTTTTTTCTATAATTTTTACTCTCGCTGCATCCAAAGTTTCTTCAATATTTTTTGCTAAGTTAAAACCTATGTTACCACCACCTACAATTAAAATATTTTTAGATATTTTTTCATCATGTCCAAAAGCTTCTAGGGTTTCTGACATTTGAGAAGAATTTATTATTACATAAATTTTATCATTTTTTCTTACATCATCATTTTTCTTAGGAATTAAAAATTTTTCATCTCTTATAATTCCAATTATATTAGCGTCCAAGTTAGGGTGTTTTTTAGTTAAATCATTCAGCTTTATATTGCTTAATTTACAATTATCGTTAATCAATATTTCTAACAATCTAATTTTATTATCAGCAAAAGGAACACTGTCTAATGCGCCTGGTGCCTCAAGTTTTCTTTGAATTGATTTTGCAATTTCAATTTCAGGTGAGATAATTACATCAATAGGTAAATTTTCTTTATTATAAACTCTTGTAAATTTTGGGTTTAAATAATCTTGAGATCTAATTCTTGCTATTTTTTTTGGAATTTTAAAAATTGAAAATGCTATTTGGCAAATAAGCATATTAATTTCATCATTTCTAGTAACTGCTATAATCATGTCAGTCTCTGCTGCGTTAGCCTTTTCTAATATAGATGGATAAGTACCTTTTCCCACTATAGCTTTGACGTCCAATGAATCATCAATTTTTTGTATATCCTCACTAGATGGGTCAATAACAGTTATAGAATGACCTTGTTCACTAAGCTGTTTAGCTATAGTGAATCCCACTCTTCCAGCTCCACAAATGATTATATTCATCTAATTAAATTCTTTGATGCCTAAACCTTTTAATTTTCTATGTAATGCACTTCTTTCCATTCCAACAAAATTTGCAGTTTTTGAAATATTTCCATTAAACTTTTTCAGTTGAATAGTTAAATACTCCTTTTCAAACTTTTCTCTAGCTTCTTTTAATGGCACAGAAAGGCTATTTTCAGCCAATTGATCATCAAAATTTGTATTTTTTAAAGATTCTTTAATAATATTTGAAATTTTGTCCTTAGTATCAGGTTGTAATATTGCTATTCTCTCGATTAAGTTTCTTAACTCTCTAACATTACCATGCCAATTATGATTAAGTATGTAGCTATTATTTTCGTCAATGTCTAATTCTTTGATGTTGTAATTTTCAGATATTTTTTTTGAAAAATATTTAATTAATAAAGGAATATCAGAAATTCTTTGATTTAATGGTTCAATATTTATTTCAAAAACATTTATTCTATGAAATAAATCTTCCCTAAAATTCCCAATTTCTATTTCTTTATTTAAATCTTTACTTGATGAGCAGATTAATCTTACATCGACACTGACATCATTACTACCGTTAACTCTTTTAAATTTTTGATCAGTTAAAACTCTTAGTATTTTAGATTGTATATCCAATGGTATTTCCGAAACTTGGTCTATTAATAATGTTCCTTTATTTGCTTTTTCAAGAGCGCCATATGAAATAGAACCATTTTCTTTTTCTTCACCAAATAATTCTAATTCATATTTGTTGATATCAAGCAAAGCACCATTTAGGATTATAAATGGATTTTTGCTCCTAGGAGAAGCCTTGTGGATTTTTCTAGCAATTAATTCCTTCCCTGAGCCTGAGGGACCGCTTATAAAAACTCTGCTTTCTGTTACTGAAATTTTTTTTATTTGATCAATTATATTTACTATATTTTTGCTATTTCCTACTAATTCATAAGATGAAAATAATTTATTTTCGTATTCTCTATTTTGTTTTTTTAAATTAAAGTTTTCGACTGCTCTTTTTACAAAATTAAGTAATCTTTCCTGATCAAATGGTTTTTCTATAAATTCAAAAGCTCCATGCTGTAAAGATTTTACAGCCATTTCAATATTTGCATGCCCAGATATAATTATTACTGGTGTATCTTTATTTTTAGATTTAATATGTGAAAGAAGCTCAATACCATCATTATCTCCTTTATCTAACTTAACATCAAGTATTGCTACATCAGGTAGTTTTTTATCGATCTCGGCTAGAGCCTGGTTATAATTTGCTGCTAATCTAGTTTTATAACCAGCATCTATGATTAATTCATTAATTATGTTCCTGATATCAGCGTTATCATCTACAATTAAAATTTCTTCACTCATTATTGTTTTAAAAATATAATATTAATTTTTGCACCATTATTAATTGGTATAAAATTTATTTTTCCATTGTGATCATTAATTATTTTATTAACTATTGACAATCCTAAACCAGTTCCATTTTTCTTAGTTGTGAAATACGGATTAAGTATATCTTTAATATTATTTTTTAATTCACTAAAACCAACACCATTGTCTTCTATAGTTACCTTTATGTGGCTATCATCTTCAGTAAGTTCAATAGCAATATTTTTACTGAAATTATTGTTGTTTTGAGCTTTTTGATTGATACTTTCTATAGAATTTTTAATTAAATTTAAAAAAACTCTACTAATTTGTTCTTTATCGCTATTTAACAATATTTTATCAAAATTATTATTAAAAGAAATATTGATTGAATTGTCTAATTCTTTAAGTAATTTTAAATTTTCCTGAATAATATCTGCTAAATTATTTTCTCTAAAAATAGGTTTGGGCATTCTTGCAAAGTCAGAGAATTCATTAACCAATTTTTCAATTTGTTTTATTTGGTTATTTATAATTTTTAAGTTATCTTTAAAATTTTCAGTTTCATTTTCATTTAATTGTTTTGAATATTTATTTTTTAATCTATCTATAGTTAATTGAATTGGTGTAAGTGGATTTTTAATTTCATGAGCAAGTTTCCTAGCCAAACTTCCCCATGCCTCATGTCTTTCATTTATAATTAACTTTTCTTGCTGGTTTTTAAGTCTGTCTATCATCAAGTTGAAATTTTTATTTAAAGTTTCTAAATCTTTATCAGTTTTTACTTCAGGAACTTTTGCGTTAAAATTTCCTTGTCCAATAGATGTTGATGCAAGAATTAAATTATTGATAGACCTAAAAAACCTAGATGAAAATCTGATAGCGATAGTTATAGATACAAACAATAAAACACTAACAACTATAATATAAATAATAGCAAATGAGATTTTAATTCCAGTGCTTTTTTCCTCAACTGTATAGTAAAAGTTAATAGCTTCCTCAGACTCTGTTAAATATCGTGAAATATCTTTATCTAAATATTTAACAACATATAAGAATCTATCTTCAAAATTTTGAAGTCTCATTATTGCAGCAGAAATATTTTCCGGAGCATTAATTATCTTTAAAGGACGATCGTCATCCAAAACTAAATTTAAAGCTCTATCAACAGGAGGCACATATGGTTGATCATCATTTAAAGTTGAAAATAAAAGTTTTTTATTAATATCTATAATATGGATTTCATCAACATTTCGAATTAATTTTTGTGTATCTAAAAATCTTTTATATTCATTTAAATTATCATTTAAAAACTTTCTACTTTTATTGGTATCAAAAGCTATTAAAACAATATCAGATTGAATTTTATTTCTGATTTCCTCAACATAATTTCTTGCTAACTCATAAGAATTGTTAACAACTGTGGTAACTTTTTTGTCAAAATACTTTTCTAAGGCAAAAGAAAATAAAAAGAGTGAAAATATTGAAATTAATACTGATGGAATTAAAGTGAATAAACCAAAATAAGTAATATATTTTTTATTAGATTTAAAACCATCTTTATCGATATCATTTTTGATCGCACTTTTAATCTCAATAAAAATAAAAACAAAAAGCGCTACTAAAAGAACAATATTTAGAACTAACAAAATTTGTAAATTTTGATCCGTTAATTCAATAAATCCTTTATCTATAAAAGTTAAAAAGGTTAAAAAACCTATCGATAATGTGATAATAAATAATATTATTAGATATATATTTTTTTTAATAAATTCGTACATTTGAATATAAATACTACCAAATAAATGAATAATTATTTTATAATACTAGCATCGGGACAAAGCAAAAGATTTAATTCAAAAAAACCAAAGCAATTCAATATTTATAAAAACAAGGCTCTTTTTAAACATTCTTTAGAAAAAGCAATGAAATCAAAGCTGTTTAAAAAAATTATATTAGTCGTAAATAATAAAAAAAGTATTAAAGAAAAATTACCTAAAAATGTGTCAATTATAAAAGGTGGTAAAGAAAGATCCAATTCTTCTTTAATTGCTTTAAAATATATAAAAAAATTTGAACCAAATAATGTTCTAATTCATGATGCTGCTAGACCAAATTTCACTATCAAGCTTCTAAAAAATCTAATTAAATCACTTAAAAAGAATAAAGCAGTAATACCCTTCATACATTCAAAAGACTCCATTAAATACAAAGTAAAAAACCAACTTTTTAATTTAAATCGAAATAATTCAATTTTAACTCAAACCCCTCAAGCATTTAAATTTAAAGATTTATATAGTCTTTCAAATAAACAAAAAAATAAAATTAGTGATGAAGCAACATTATTTATTGAAAAAAATTTAAAAGTTAAATTTATAAAAGGTGAAAACTTAAATAATAAAATTACATTTAAAGAAGATATCAAAACTAATAAAACTTATTTTGGTATAGGTTTTGATATTCACAGATTAATAAGAGGAAAAAAACTTTTTTTAGGTGGTACAAAAATTCCTTATCACTCAGGACTTAAAGGTCATTCAGATGGAGATGTTATTATTCACTCTATAATCGACTCTATTATTGGAGCAATGAGAAAAAAAGATATTGGCACCTTTTTTCCAGATAATCAAAAAAAATATAAAAATATAAGATCACCTAAAATGCTAAAGCCTATTGTTGAGATGTTAAAAAATAATGACTTTTATATAAATAATTTAGATATAAATTTAATATGTGAACACCCAAAAGTTTCAAAGTATCGAGATAAAATAATCAAATCTCTATCTAATTTATTAGATATTGATAAAGAATTAATTAACCTAAAAGGTAAAACAGTAGAAAAACTTGGGTTAATTGGAAAGGAAAAAGCAATAGCTTGTGAAGTTATTTGCTCAATTACACAATGAAAAAAATAAATGTTTTGTTATCCACTTTCTTTGGTTATGGTTATTTAACTAAAATTCCTGGCACTTTAACCTCCGCTGTAACAGTTGTTTTTATTTATATTGCTTATGAAATTTTAGGTTACATAGATCTTAAGTTTTCAATTATTTTTTTTATACTTTTATTCTTTTATTCATTTTATGCCGTAAAAGACTCTGAGTCTGAATTTAAAAATAAAGATCCAAGACAAATAGTAATCGATGAAGTTTTAGGACAATCCATGCCTTTAATTTTGTTATTGTATTTAAATCAAACTAATCAAATAAATATTTCAATTGAAATTTATTATATTTTATCTTTTGTTTTTTTTAGACTTTTTGACATCCTAAAACCTTTTCCAGTGAGTTATTTTGATAAATATCATAAGAACTATTTTGGGATAATTATGGACGATATAATGGCAGGTTTATATTCAATGATATTAATATATTTAATAAGTTTAAAATTCTAATGACTATTCAATTACTTCATAAGAAATTAATTAAAAAAAAATTAACAATATCTGTTGCTGAGTCTTGTACAGGTGGATTATTGGCTCATAATTTGACTAAATTAGCTAATTCATCAAAGTATTTTCAAATGGGTCTGACTACTTACTCTAATCAATCTAAAATAAAGATATTAAAAGTTAATAAAAATATCATTAGTAAATATGGAGCAGTAAGTCATGAGTGTTGTAAGGCAATGGTTCAAAATTTATCTAAAATTTCAAATAGTAAAATCAATGTATCGATAACAGGAATTGCTGGACCGGGAGGTGGATCAAAAGAAAAACCAGTTGGCCTTGTTTATATTGGCATCAAAAAAGGTAAAACTTTGCTTATTAAAGAAAATAAATTTAAATCAAGAAACCGTAAATCAATACAAAAATCAACGGTTCGTTCTGTAATTAAGATAATTAGTAAAATTATTTAATACTTTCAGCTCTTTTTTGAAACGCGTCTGCTATCTTTTCTAAACCAAATTGAAAAGATTTGGTCATTAAAATATTTAAAAACTTATTTTCAATTTCAAAATCAATATCAAACATAACCTCAGTTTTGTAACCATCAGTATCATTTCCTACTTCAATAAATTTCCAATTATTCTCTAAATGATTTAATGGTCCACCTAAATTAACAACATGAATATGATCTTTTTTTTTATTTAATTTAACGTCACTTTTAAATGTATCCTTAAACGGCCCCTTACCTATTGTAAGATCTGCTATTATATTTATTGTATCGCCATTATCACTTCTCTCATAAACTTTTGAATTGTCGCAGAAAGGAATAAATTCTGGGTATTTTTCAATATCTAAAACAAACTCAATTAGCTTATCTTTTCTGTTATCAATTAATCGCTTAACTGATGCTTTTGGCATTAATTATTTTTTAATCTGTTTTGTTGAAGTTTCGCAAAATCTTCATCGGCATGATATGAGGATCTAGTTAAAGGGGATGAAGACACTAACAAAAATCCTTTGGCTTTTGCTATTGTTCCTAAATCTTCAAATTCTTTTGGAGTATAATATCGATCTAGTGGATAATGTTTAGTTGATGGTTGTAAATATTGACCTATAGTTATGAAATCAACATCTGCAGCCCTTAAATCATCCATGACTTGTAAAATTTCATCTCTTGTCTCTCCCAAGCCTACCATTACTCCAGATTTTGTAAAAATATTTTTATTAACTTTTTTAGCATTTTTCAAAAGTTCTAATGATGCAAAATATCTAGATCCAGGTCTAACTTTTAAATAAAGACTAGGGACGGTTTCAATATTATGATTAAAAACATCAGGTTTAGCAGCTAAAACTTTTTTATATGCATCTCCTTTTCTTAAAAAATCAGGTGTGAGAACTTCAATAGTTGTATTTGGATTTGATTTTCTAGTTTGGTTAATTACTTCAAAAAAATGTTCTGATCCACCATCATCTAAATCATCTCTATCAACTGAAGTAATTACAACGTGTTTTAAATTCAATTTTTTTACTGCTTCAGCAATCTTAACTGGTTCAAGTTGATCTAATTTTCCTGGTACACCAGTTTTAACATCGCAAAAAGCACAAGCTCTTGTACATGTGTCTCCCATAATCATAAAAGTTGCATGTCGCTTACTCCAACATTCGGTTATATTCGGGCAGTTTGCTTCCTGACAAACAGTTACAAGATTATTGTTATTTACTATTGTTTTAGTTAAAAAAAATTCCTTACTATTTGTAAGTTTTGATCTAATCCATTCTGGTTTTTTTTTAATTGGATTAACCGGTTTGTTTTCTTTTTCTGGATGTCTACTTTTCATCTTTTTTAATTATATAAATTGTCTCATTTTTTTTACCAAATAAAAATCGTTCTCTAATTAAAGTCTCAATATAATCAAGATCTAAATTAGTACTTAAAAGTGAATTTTTATGATCCATATCTTCTATTTTACTAGTTAGGGTTAATTCTTCTTTTTTCAAGTTAGACAAAAGTTCCTTTTTTTCTATATACGAAAAAAGACCTCTTTCTCCAGATACCAAGTTAAAACCAAAATAGAAAATAAGAAAAACAGAAATTAATAAAAAATAATTTCTTTTTATTAATCGAAGCATTAATTGATCTTATTCATCCTCGCTTTTTTTCCAAGTTGTTCTTCAATACGGATTAATTGATTATATTTTGCAACTCTTTCAGATCTAGCTAAAGATCCGGTTTTAATTTGGTTTGAATTAGTACCGACCGCTAAATCAGCAATAAACGTATCCTCACTATCACCTGATCGGTGAGATATAATTGTTTTATATCCAATGGTTTGAGCAAATTTGATTACATCTAGAGTTTCTGAAACAGTGCCAATTTGATTTAATTTTATTAAAATAGAATTTGAGGAAATATTTAAAAAACCTTTCTTTAATCTTTCCAGGTTTGTTACGTATAAATCATCTCCAACGATCTGAACTTTTTTTATTGACTTCATTAATTTATTCCATGCCAACCAATCATTTTCGGCAAATGGGTCTTCAATAGACTTAATTTTATATTTTTGAATAATTTTTTGATATTCCTTAATAGATTTATCTACTGAAATATAATTTTTTGAATGAATAGAGTATTTGTTCTTTTTATATAATTCATTAGCAGCCACATCTAGGCAAATAGAAACGTCTTTCCCGTTAATAAATCCTGATTTTTTAATCGCACTTACAATTAAATCTAAAGCTTGATTATTGCTACTGATCATCGGTGCAAACCCACCTTCATCACCTACTGAAGTTGATAAACCTTTGTCTTTAATTAATTTGCTTAAGTTTTTAATGACAACAAAACAAATCCGCATCGCCTCAGAAAAACTTTTTGCACGATCAGGTCTGATCATAAACTCCTGAATTCTAAGACCATTATTTGCATGCGCTCCACCATTAATAATGTTCATTAATGGATAAGGTAATTGAAAGTTATTTTTTTGAGAAAAAGTTTTATACAAAGGTAATTTTTTTGCTTTTGCGGACAGTTTTTTAACAGCCATAGAAACAGCTAACATCGCATTAGCTCCTAAGTTAGTTTTTTGTCTTGTACCATCCAAGTTGATTAACAAAGCATCAATTCTTTCTTGATTATGGATGCTTTGTCCTTTTAATTTTTTTGAAATCTTTGTGTTAACTAAGTCAACTGCATTTAAAACACTTTTTCCTAAATACAGTTTATTATTTTTATCTCTTTTTTCAAAAGCTTCAAAAGTTCCTGTGGAAGCACCTGAAGGACAAATAGCGGATGAACTATTATTTTTAATATAAACCTCTGCCTCTACTGTTGGATTTCCTCTGCTGTCAAAAACTTGACGTGCTTTTACTTTTAAAATTTTACTCACTATTTTTTAATTAGATTATCTATATCGTGTAATTGTTTTAATAGATTCTCTAATTTATTCAATGGTACCATGTTTGGTCCATCTGATGGAGCATTATCAGGATCTTGATGCGTTTCAATAAATACACCAGCAACTCCAACCGCAACTGCAGCTCTTGCTAAATATTCAACAAATTCTCTTTGACCACCAGAGGATTCTCCTTGGCTACCTGGTTGTTGAACAGAATGAGTTGCATCAAAAATTACTGGATAACCATTCTTTGCCATAATAGGTAAAGATCTCATGTCAGAAACTAAAGTGTTATAACCAAAGCTTGCACCTCTTTCAGTTACTAATATTTTATCATTTCCAGACTCAGAAATTTTTTTAGTTACATTGACCATATCCCACGGTGCTAAGAACTGACCTTTTTTTACATTAATAATTTTATTTGTTTTAGCTGCAGTAATTAACAAGTCTGTTTGTCGACATAAAAAAGCTGGGATTTGTAAAACATCAACATGTTTTGAAACAATTTCACACTGTTCAGAATTATGTATGTCTGTTAAAATAGGAACATTCAATTCTTTTTTAATCTTATCAAATACAGGAAGTGATGCATCTAATCCTGCTCCCCTTTTACCTTTTAAACTTGTTCTATTCGCTTTATCAAATGAAGTTTTGTAAATAAATCCAAGGCCAAATTTTGAAGTAATTTCCTTAATTTTTCCAGCCATATCCATTGCATGTTGCTCTGTCTCTAACTGACAAGGGCCTGCAATAATACAAATCTTATTATTATTTGAAATTTCTATATTTTCACAATTTACTTTAATCGCACTCATCTATGATTTTTTGCTGCTTTGATAAAAGAAGAGAATAAAGGATGTGGGTTCAAAGGTCTAGATTTAAATTCAGGATGAAACTGAACTCCTATAAACCAAGGATGATTTTTAAGTTCAATTATCTCTGGTAGCTTATGATCTGGGGATAAACCTGAAAATATTAATCCTTTCTTCTCAAATTTTTCTTTATATGAAATATCCACTTCATATCTATGTCTATGTCTTTCTTTAATTAATCTAGACTTGTAAATATCCCTTATTTTAGATTTATCTTTTAAGATAGCATCATAAGAACCAAGTCTCATGGTACCCCCTAAATCTTTATCTGTTCCTTTAACTTTTCTGCCACTTTTCTCCCATTCATGCATCAAGCCAATAATATGAACGCCACTTTTATCAAACTCAGAAGAAGTTGCTTTTTTAATCTTTAATTGATTTCTAGCAAATTCAATTATTGCCATTTGCATTCCATAACAAATTCCAAGGAACGGAATTTTATTTATTCTTGCATACCTTATAGCTTCAATTTTACCCTCAGTTCCCCTTTTACCAAACCCACCTGGAATTAGAATTCCTGAAACATTTTTAAGTTTATTTTTTATTTCTGAAACTTTTAATTGTTCAGAGTCTATTCTAACCAAATTAACTTTAAGATTATTGGATATTCCTCCATGAGTGAGTGCTTCATCTAAAGATTTATAAGCATCCTTTAATTCAACGTATTTTCCAATAATTGCAATGTTAACATTTCTTTTAGTATTAAGAGTGATTTTAGTTATTTTCTTCCATGGTGTTAAATTATTTGATTTTTTGGATTTTATTTTGAAATAATTTAAAACTTGAACATCTAATTTTTCTTTAGCAAAACTAATCGGTGCCTCATAAATAGTTTTAACATCGACAGTTTCAATTACATTTTTAATATCAACATTACAAAACAATGATATTTTTTTTCTATGTTCTAAAGGAATAGGTCTTTCTGATCTACAAATTATAATATCAGGTTGGATACCAATACTTCTTAATTCTTTTACAGAATGTTGTGTTGGTTTTGTTTTTATTTCATCCGATGCTTTTAAATAAGGAACTAAAGTTAAATGAATAAATAATGCATTTTTTTTACCAATATCATTTGAAAATTGTCTTATCGCTTCTACAAATGGTAAACTTTCTATGTCCCCTACTATTCCGCCTATTTCACAAATGACAAAATCTTCTTTTGATGTATCGTGTTTTATAAATTCTTTAATTCTATCCGTAATATGTGGAATAACTTGAACAGTTTTACCTAAATACTGGCCTTTTCTTTCTTTTCTAAGAACATCGCTATAAATTTTTCCAGTTGTAATGTTATCTGTTTTCTTTGCAGTTACACCTGAAAATCTTTCATAGTGACCTAGATCTAAATCTGTTTCAGCCCCATCATCAGTTACAAAAACTTCTCCATGTTGAAAAGGACTCATTGTTCCCGGATCCACATTTAAATAAGGATCTAATTTTCTTAGACGAACTTTGTAACCTCTTGATTGTAATAAATATGCTAAAGATGCTGAAGAAAGACCTTTACCAAGGGAAGAAACCACGCCGCCGGTGACAAATATATATCGCGCCATGGAAGTATCTTATAGCGAATAAAAAATGAATTGAAAAGGATTAATTAATTATTTTCTGGAATTGAAGGTGTATCTTCAGTTTTTTCCTCAACTGTATCCAATACCGACCCCGTAGGAGTAAGTTCTGCTCTAGAAATAATTGTTAGAGCTAAACTACAAATGATAAAAAGCGTTGCCACGATTGCAGTGGCTTTTGTCATGAAGCTGCCTGCTGATCTAGAGAGCATAAAATTTTCTTGGGAAACTCCAATACCAAGTGCACCTCCTTCTGATTTTTGCAATAAAACCAAAAGAACCAAAATAACTGCAAGTATGATGTTGATTACTAATAATAAAGTTTCCATGAGGGTCTAATTAATGGTTTTTTTGATTATATCAATAAATTTTTTTGGGTTTTGCGATGCACCTCCAATCAAAAACCCGTCAATGCTAGCAATTTTTTTTAATATACTTACGTTATTAGTATTTACAGATCCACCATATAAAATTTTAGGATATTTTTTTAAAAATCTACTTTTAATAAATGAAATAGTTTTATTTAAATCAGCTTCTTTTGGAATTACACCCGTACCGATAGACCATACAGGTTCATAAGCTATAATAATTTTAGATTTATTTTTTATCGATTTTAATCCTTTTTCAATTTGTTTTTTTAAAATTTGATTAGTTTTTTTTTGTCTTCTTTCTTTAAAAGTTTCGCCAATACAAAATATAATTTTGAGACCTGATTTAATTGCACTTTTTATTTTTAAATTAATTAATTTATCTGTCTCACCTAGTTGTCTATTTTCTGAGTGTCCTAAAATAACAAACTTTGCTCCAACATTTTTAAGCATGGTGGAATTTACTTGACCAGTATAAGCACCATAATCATAGCTCTGATGACAATTTTGAGCACCAACCTCTATTTTTGTTTTTTTTAGTCTTCTCGATAAAGGTCGAATTAATGTATTTGGTGGACAATAAACTATTTTAAACTTAATTTTTTTATTAATTTTTGAAAACTTTATTACTTTATCAAGTGAATTTAGAGTTCTTAAATCACCAAACATTTTCCAATTAGCTACAAAATACATATATTTATTTGTCATAATTGACTTTTTAATCTATAGATTTGTTTTTTACAGATCAATAAATTTATAACGCAATGATTGAAAAATTAAAAAACTTAAGCTGGAAACAATTTGGTGGATTGGTTTTAATTATTATAATTATTATTGCTTTTGGTTTTGGTGGTTTTGGTGGTGGATTTAGTACAAATAATCAAAACAATATTGCAAAAATAAATAAAACAAATGTCACCACTCAAGATTTTATGGATTACGTTAATCAAAGTGGAATTTCAGCAGATGCAATTAGAAATAATTTAGATAACAATATTATAGAGGAACTATTATCAGGACTTATATCAACTACACTTATTGATCTAGAGATTGAGGATTTTAATATTTCAATTAATGAAAAAACAATACTTAAAAATATTAAAGAGAATAAAAGCTTTCATGATGAAAATGGTAAATTTGAAAGAGTTAAGTATGAAAAATTTTTATTATCAAACAATATGTCTGCACCAATGTTTGAATTAAAATTAAAAAATAGAGAATTACAAAAACATCTATTTGATTTTATTGGAGCCGGAACTATTACACCAAAATTTATAATTAATAAAAAATTTGAAGAAAATAATAGATCTTTGGATATTGAATACTTTGATATGGAAAATCTATATAAACTAAAGTCAGATTATACAGATGATGAAATAAAAGTATTTATAGAGGAAAATAAAGACCAATTAAAAAGAGAATATATTGATTTTAGATACGTTATTTTAAATCCTAAAAATTTGATTGGTATTGAAGAATTTAATCAAGACTTTTTTGATGAAATTGATGAAATTGAAAACAAAATTTCACAAGGTACTAGTTTTGAAAATATTTTGGAAAATATTAATATAAATATAATGAATATTTCTAAATTTGCACCTACCTCAAGTGAACAAATATATGAAGAATTAATTTATTCAAAAAAAGAAACAAAATTAGATTTAATTGAGAGTGGTGATAATTTTTTACTTTATAATATAGATCAAGAATATGATCTATCTCCAGATTTAGATGATGAAATAATCAAAAGTGAAATAGTTGAATTAATTTATCAAAAAGGAAAATTTGATTACAACAGAAAAATTTTAGAAGAAATTCAAAATAATAAATTTAACAACACTAAATTTGATGAGTTAAGTAATTTTAACAAAGAGTACATGTCAATTAGCTCTATTAACGACGACAAAGTTTTTGAGATAAATTCTGTAAAAATGCTTTACTCATTGCCAGTCAATTCTTTTACTTTAGTAAACAATAGTGAAAATAAAATTTATTTAGTAAAAATAACAGGATATAATAAAAACCTGCTAAACAAAGAAGATGAAGATTACAAGAATTTTGAAAGTAGTGAATTTACCAATACAAGAAAAAGTATTTTGGCTGCCTATGATCAATTGCTAACTAGCAAATATAAAATACAATTAAACCAAAAAACTATCGATAGAGTTAAAAATTACTTCAAATGATTATTAATCGAAGCTTCAAAGATTTTAAGTTTCGACACAGAAGCAAAAAAAATCAAATCATTTTTACTAAAAAGAAAGTAAAAAATGATGAGGAAGTATTAAACCTAATCGATAATTTCCTGGAGGAAAAAAATAGTTTTATATTCGAGTCTGTAGAAAAAGGTAAAATCAAAGGTAGATATACAATATTTGGTAAAAATCCTGATAAAATTTGGGAATTTAATAATAATAATTCTTATCTAATTCAAAAAAATAAAAAAAGAAAATTAAATGACAAGCCAGAAAAATTAATTGAAAAAATCATTGAAGACTTCAAATTTGAAACTCCTAAAAATTTACCTAAAATTTGCTCATTAATCTCTGGGTATTTTTCTTATGATTCAATTAGATATATAGAAAAAATTCCAAATAATTGTAAAAATGATCTCAATTTACCTGATGTGAGGCTTCTTCGTCCAAGAACATTAGTCATTCATGATAATTATAAAAAAGAAATATTTTATATATCTAACATTTTTAAAGATGAAAAAATTAAAAGCTATCAAAATAAATATGAAGAAGTTAAATCTGATTTGTTTAAATTACTCATTCAGTCATCAATTAAAAATATTGATAAAAAAATAATTCAAAAATCAAAAAATATAAAAGTGAAATCTAATACTTCAAAAAATAAATTTTTATCGATAGTAAAAAAAGCAAAAAAATATATAAAATTAGGAGATATTTTTCAGGTTGTTTTAAGTCAAAGATTTGAGGCAAAATTAACAAAAAAACCGTTAGATATTTATAAAAAACTTAGAGTAACAAACCCTTCTCCTTTTATGTTTTTCTTCAATTTTGAGGATTTTCAAATAATCGGTGCAAGTCCTGAAATACTTGTGAGACTTAGGGATAATAAAATTACTGTTAGACCAATTGCAGGAACTAGACCAAGGGGTAAAACTAAAAAAGAAGATCTTTTTTATGAAAGAGACCTACTTAAAGATAAAAAAGAGCTTTCAGAACATTTGATGCTTCTTGATTTGGGTAGAAATGATGCTGGTAAAGTCTCAAAGATAAATTCAGTAAAGGTTACAGAAAGCTTCATTATTGAAAGATATTCTCATGTTATGCATATAGTTTCAAATGTAATTGGAGAATATAATAAAAAATTTTCAAAATTTAAATCGCTCTTGGCTGGTTTTCCAGCAGGTACTGTATCTGGAGCTCCAAAAATTAGGGCTATGGAAATTATAGATGAATTAGAAACAACAAAAAGAAAAGTATATGCTGGTGGAATCGGATATTTCGCTGCAAATGGCGAATTTGATACATGCATAGCCTTAAGAACTGCTGTTGCTAAAAATAAAAAATTTTATGTGCAAGCAGGTGCAGGTATAGTAGCAGATAGTAAACCTAAAAATGAATATGAGGAAACAGTTAATAAAGCGAAGGCTTTAATAAACGCTTTAAGATAATGAAAGTATTGTTAATAGATAATTACGATAGTTTTACTTTTAATTTGTATCACTATATCTCCTCATTAAATATTAAAGTTGACGTAGTTAGGAATGATAAAATTAATTCTAAAGAAATCATTAAAAAGAAATATGATAAAATTGTTATTTCACCAGGACCCGGCAACCCAAATCAATCTGGCAATTGTATTAAAATATTGAAATCATTATACAAAGAATTACCTTTTTTAGGAGTATGTTTGGGTCATCAGATAATTGGACAAGTTTTTGGATCAAAAATTATACAAGCAAGAAAGTTAATGCACGGCAAAACAAGCAAAATTAAATCTAAAAAAATCGGTATTTTAAAAAATCTTCCAAATACATTTGAAGCTACCAGATATCATAGTTTGGTAATTGATAAAAAAACATTATCAAAAGAGCTGATGATTACAGCTGAAACAGAGGATGGCGTTATAATGGGTGTTCAACATAAAAAATTCAACATTCATGGCGTGCAATTTCATCCTGAAAGTATAAAAACTATATTTGGGATGAAAATACTAAGAAACTTTATAAATTATTAAATTTATGGATCAAATTTTAGAAAAACTAACAAATAAACAAGATTTAACATTTGAGGAAAGTAAGTCTGCATTTGAAATTTTAATGACTGGAAAAGCCAGTGATGAAAAAATTTTTAGCTTTCTAACACTATTGTCTGAAAAAGGTGAAGTTGCCGATGAAATAGCTGGTGGTGTTTTTGTATTAAGAGAAAAATCAAAAAGAGTGAATGTAAATGATTGTATTGATACTTGTGGAACAGGCGGTGATGGCATGAATACACTTAATATTTCAACAGCATCTGCTCTACTTTTAGCAAGTATGGGCACAAAAGTAGCTAAACATGGAAATAAGGCTGTTTCTTCAAAATGTGGATCTGGTGATGTTTTGGAGGCTCTTAAAATTAAAATTGATTTAGAACCTGAGGATATAGAAAAAGAAATTAATACCAATAATTTTGGTTTTATGTTTGCACCAAATTATCATAGTGCAATGAGATTTGTTGGTCCTGTTAGAAAAAAAATTGGAAAAAGAACAATCTTTAATATGATTGGTCCTTTAAGTAATCCTGCTCTTGTAGAAAGACAAGTTGTTGGCGTTTTTGATAAAAAATTACTAAAAATTTTTGCAGAAGGACTTAAAAATTTAAATTTAAAATTTGCTTGGATAGTAAATAGTGAGGATGGATTAGATGAAATATCTCCATATGCAATCACCAATGTTATTCAATTAAAAGACGGTCAAATATCTGAAATAAAAATAGATCCAAATGCTTTAGGAGTTAATGCAGATAATTTTAAAAATTTAGTAGGTGATGATGCAAAATTTAATTCTGATAAAATGATTGAAATATTTAAAGGAGAAGATAATGATTTTTCAAAAGCAGTTTGTTTAAATGCTGCAGCAGGTTTAATTGTTGGAGAAAAATTTTCTGACTTTTCTGAAGCTTATAATCACACAAGAGAATTTATCCTTTCTGGAAAAACTTTTTTACATCTAGAAAAAATTCAAAATGTCTGAAAATATACTTCAAAATATCATTCAAAAGAAAATTGAAAAAGTTGATAAATTAAAAAAATCTTTAGATCTTAAAACTCTGGATAAATTTATTGATAAAAATAATAGCTATATTAATTTTAAGGAGAAAATAGAATATAATATAAAAAATAATAAAACTTCAATTATTGCTGAAATTAAAAAAGCAAGTCCTTCAGCAGGTATAATAATAGATGATTATAACCCAGTAGATATCGCTCAAATTTATTTAAATAATAAAGCAACTTGTCTTTCAGTTTTAACCGAAGAAGATTATTTTTTAGGAAATTTAATTCACATCAGTAAAATAAAAGATAAAATTAATTTACCTGTATTGTGTAAAGATTTTTTTATCGATAAATTTCAAATACCATTGGCAAAAAGCTATGGCGCAGACGCTATTTTAATTATTTTGGCCGGGGTTTCAGATAATCTTGCTTCTGAATTATACGATGAGGCTTTGAAATACAATATGTCTGTTATAGTTGAAGTTCATACAGTGGAAGAAGCAAAAAAAGCTTTGAATTTTAAAGATGCATTAATTGGAATAAACAATAGAAATTTAAAAACTCTTAAAACTGATATAAATACAACTTATGATATTTATGATGTTATAAAAAATCATAAAGGTCCTTTAATATCTGAAAGCGGAATTAAAAATAAAGAAGAGTTGTTAGAACTAAATAATAAAACATCAATTAAAACTTTTTTGATTGGTGAATCACTTTTGAAAAATTTAGATAAAAATTCTATTTTTTCTGTTTTATAGCTAAATAAAGCCCTATTTTACTTGTTTTTTTAAGTATTGTTAATTCAAAAGAACTTTTATAGAACATTATTTGTACGATATTTGTTCTTATGTTAACAAAAAAACAAAAAAACCTGCTTTTATTTATCAACAAGAAGTTGAGAAGTTCTGGCGTCTCTCCTTCATATGAAGAGATGAAACAGTCTCTTAATTTAAAATCTAAATCAGGTATTCACAGGTTGATTAGTGCTTTAGAGGAAAGAGGTTTTATTAAAAGATTGGCTCACAAAGCAAGAGCTTTAGAGGTAATTAAATTACCAGAGACCGCTTCTGCAAATGATATTTATAATAGCTTTTCACCAAGTGTAATTAAAGGTGGATTAGATGAAGAACAAATTAATTCTGATGAAATTGAAGTACCAGTTCTTGGAAAAATTGCTGCAGGAACGCCTGTAGAAGCAATACAAAATGAAGTTTCTAGAATTCCCCTGCCAAATAATTTAGAAAAAAATGGAGATTACTTTGGATTGAAAGTTCAAGGTGACTCAATGATAGATGCAGGTATTCATGAAGGTGATACAGTGATTATAAAAAGAACAGACACTGCCGATAATGGTAAAATTGTTGTAGCATTGATTGATGAGCATGAGGCTATGTTAAAAAGAATTCGAAAAAAAGGCAAAGTTGTAGCCCTTGAAAGTGCAAATAGAAACTATGAAACCAAGATTTTTGGACCTGATAGAGTAAAAGTTCAAGGAGTTTTAGTATCTTTATATAGAAACTTCTAAAAAAATAGTCTAAACAACATTGATGTCTAAAGTAGCAACACGTTTTGCACCGTCCCCTACTGGAGCTCTTCACATTGGAGGAGTTAGAACCGCATTATTTAATTGGCTATTCTCTAAAAATCAAAAAGGAACTTTTCACCTTAGAATTGAAGATACTGATAAAGAAAGATCTAAAGACGAACATAAAAAACAGATTATTAACTCTTTAAAATGGCTTGGTATTGAGCATGATGGGGATGAATACATTCAATCAAGTAAAATCAATGATCATATTAGGGTTGCAAATGAATTACTTAAAAAAGGTAATGCGTATAAATGTTATTGCTCAGCAGAAGAAATAGAAGAGCAAAAGAAAAGAGCTAGACAAAAAAAACTTCCGTATATCTACAATAGAAAATGGAGAGATGCTGATGAGAAAGATGCTCCTAAAAATATTAAACCCGTGATAAGATTTAAAAGTAAAATAGAAGGATCAACAATACTTAAAGATTTAGTTCAAGGTGATGTTGAAATTGAAAATAATACAATTGAAGATTTTATAATCTTAAGAAATGATGGATCACCAACATATAATTTATCTGCGACTGTAGATGATCATCAAATGAATATGACACATATAATTAGAGGTGATGATCATAAAATTAATACATTTAAACAAATGCAAATTTATGAAGCAATGAACTGGGATTTACCAAAGTTTGCACATATACCCCTCATTCATACAATAGAAGGTAAAAAGCTATCAAAAAGAGACAATGCATCAACATTAAATGATTATTCTAAAATCGGCATAATGCCTGATGCATTGAGGAATTATTTGCTTAGACTAGGTTGGTCTTATGAGGATAAGGAAATATTTACTTTAGATGAGAGTATTAAGCACTTCAACATAGAAGGTATAGGAAAGTCACCATCTAAATTAGATATGAGTAGAATTTTATCAATGAATGAGTATTACATTAAAAATATTGATGAAAATGATTTATTCAATCAACTTACTGAATATTGCAAATTATATAAAATTGAAATTAAATCAGATAAAAAAGATAACATAAAAAAATCTCTAACTTTCTTAAAGAACAAGGCTAAAACATTAGAAGATATATTTAATAATGGTCAATATATTATGGAAGATGAGGTAAAGTTTAATCAGGAGGATATTAAACTAATTGATGATAAGGCAAAAAAAGTCATTACTGATTTTGCCACTAAATTTGCTGCCGTTGATAAAATTAGCAAAGAAACATTAGAGCCCATTGTAAATGATTTAATTAAATCAAACGATACAAATTTTAAGGGTGTAGGACAACCTTTGAGAATAGCTTTAACAGGTTCAAAATTTGGACCTGGAATATACGATATAATTATTTCTCTGGGAAAAGAGGAAGTAACAAAAAGATTAACTAACAAGATAATTGTTTAATACTGAAGCAGCTTCATCAGAAGATGAAGTTTTAGATCTAATTTTAGTTAAAGTTTCCTCACAATCACTAATTTGTTTTTTCATTAATTCTGGATTTTTTAAAAAGTAAACAACAGAATTGTAAATTTCTTTAGCATTACATTCTTTTTGAATTAATTCTGGAATTATTTCTTTGTTATTTATAATATTAATGATGTTAGCAAATTTTATTTTTACTAACATTTTGACAATCAAAAAATTTAAAAAATTCATTTTATAGATAATTATAGAGGGTACTTTTGCATTGCAGATTTCAAGAGAAATTGTTCCAGATTTTGAAACTGCAAAAATAGAATTATTCAATATTTGTTTTTTTATATCTTCATCAGAAATAACTTCAACATTTTCTAAATTGGTATTATTAATTTTAACATTGATTAAATTTTTATTTTCTTCAGTAGCATGAAAAACAAAAGTAAAATTATCAAATTTTTTATTCATTAAAATTATAAAATCAATCAATATTGGTAAGAGTAAATTTACTTCAGACGACCTACTACCACAAAAAAGCGAAATAATTTTTTTATCACTTGATATAATGTTAGATAGATCTGTTCTATTTTTTGTTTCTTTTTCTAATAATGGATGTCCAACAAAAGTATTTGGAATATTTTCTTTA
Organism: uncultured Pelagibacteraceae bacterium; assembly: GCA_902592375.1. Lineage (GTDB taxonomy): Bacteria > Pseudomonadota > Alphaproteobacteria > Pelagibacterales > Pelagibacteraceae > Pelagibacter. Next base: position 98,195 of record CACJEG010000002.1, read on the forward strand.
TCAAAATATTTTTTTTCAAAATCAAATAATAACAAAACATGATCTAAAAACTTTTTAAATTTTTTAACTCTACCCTCTCGCCATACCCATACTTGAGGAGCCACATAATGAACAGTCTTGATTTGATTATTTATTTTTTTTACTTTTTCAGCAACTCTTAATGTAAAATCAGGACTATCTACACTAAACAAAACATCTGGATTAAATTTTATTATCTCTTCTACAGTTTTGTTTATTTTATTCTTTATCTTAAAAATATTTAACAAAACACTTGTGAAACCAATATAGGTAATTTCTTTAAGATCAAAAATAGATTTTATTCCCAATGAATTTAAATATGCTCCACCGACACAAGAATATTCAATATTAGGATCATTTTTTTGAAGTTGATATATGACTTTAGAAGCAAGTTTATCTCCTGAAGGTTCACCGGTAATTATAAAAATCTTTTTCATATTACAGAGATAAACATCCTGTTTTTATTAGCAAAGTTAATACATTTCATTTTATCTAAAAAAACATGTTGTTTATTTTTAACTACAATACCTTTCAATCCAGCTGTTTTACATTGTTTTAAAGTCTTTAATCCAATAGTAGGTAGATCAATTCTTAAATCTTGTTTCTTTTTTGGAAACTTTACTAAAACACCTTGATTTCTAAATTTTTTGCTTCTACTTTTTTCAAGCATTTTTTTAGTTCCACCTTTTCCTTCAATAGAAATTACTTTTTTATTCCTAACTACAACCCCTTGACTAAAATTATATTCTCCTAAATTATTTAATGATTTTACAGCTTTTTTAATATCTAATTTATCTTGCTTGTTTGGTTTGATTTTTGAAAAATTACCTTTCTTCAAGGATAATTCTGAATTAAATGTAAGTGAACTTTTAGTTTTAATCTTATTTTGAGCTAATATTTTAATAATTTCTTTTAGTATTGCAGCATCTCCAAGCTTTGAAGCTTTGATTATTCTAGGCATATAATAAATTCCTTTTAAATCTAACTTCAATTTAGAAAAATTTGGTTTATTTACTCTTCCAGCAAATAAGACTTGTTTACATTTGTTTTCTTTAAGAATGTTAATAATTTTACCAAACTGACCTATGGATACCGAGTAAGATTTTTTATCTTTTTTAAATTTCTTTGCTTTTGATAAATCAACTATCAAATACTTTATTTTCTTTTTTTTGATAGTTTTTAAAATTTCCTTTGGAAAATCAGTGTCACCAAAAATTAATCCTATCATTTTATGAGAATGGTGTACAAATAGATCTTTTTTTATCTTTTGTTATAAAATCAATTACATTTTTAACTAACGGATTCTCTTTGAAAGAAATATTTAATTTACTTATATTTTCATTAATATTTTTAGTAGCAAAAATTTCTTTATAAGCCTCGCTTAAGCCTAAGATATCCTTATTTTCAAATTTGGCTCTTCTTAACCCTATTAAATTCAATCCTTGTAATGAATTTCTATTTCCTGTTGATAATCCATAAGGAATTACATCATGCAATACACCTGTCATCCCACCAATCATAGCCATTTTTCCAATTCTCGTAAATTGTTGAACAGCAGAGTTACCCCCAATAATAACATTATCCTCAATGATTGCATGACCACCTAAAGGGACATTGTTTGCAATTATTACATTATTCCCAACTTGGCAATCATGAGCAATATGTGAAGAAATCATTAATAAACAGTTATTTCCAATTATTGTTTTACCACCACCACCTACTGTTCCAGGATTTATTGTTACGTATTCTCTGATTTTATTATTATTACCAATTACTAACTTTGTGGATTCACCATTGTATTTCAAGTCTTGTGGATTGTTAATTGAAACGAAAGGATAAATACTATTCTCCTTTCCTATTTTTGCATTTACTGAAATATTAACATGCGAATGAATAATAGTGTTCTCACCAATTTCCACATTGGGACCAATTACGCAATATGGACCAATCTCAACATTTGATGCTATTTTTGCTTTTGGATCAATTATTGAAGTGTTGTGTATCATTTGTTTTCCTTAATAAATTTTTTTAAATCTTTAGCTGGATACCCCATAACTTTAGAGTTATCAGGGATATCTTTGATCACTCCTGAACCGCCACCTATTTGAACATTGTTTCCTACTTTCAAATGTCCTGATATTCCTGATTGTCCACCAATCATAACATTATTTCCAATGTAAGAGCTTCCAGCAAAACCAACTTGGCCTGCAATAATACAGTTTTCACCAATTTTATTATTATGTGCAATATGTACTTGATTATCTAAAAAAGTATTTTTACCAATTATAGTATTTGATAAAGAACCTCTGTCAATTGTTGAGCCACAACCAATCTCACAATTATCTTCAATTATTACAATTCCAATATGAGGATAACGTATATTTGCATTCTTATTAGGAAAAAAACCAAATCCTTTTTTTCCAATAACACAATTGTCTAATATTGAAACATTGTTTTTAATTAATGTATTTCTAATAATAACGTTAGACCCTATTGAACAATTATCACCAATAACAACATTACTTTCAATGATTGTGTTATGACCAATTGAACAGTTTGATCCAATTTTAACATTTTTTCCGATTAATATATTCTGGCCATGATTAACAGAATGATTAAAAGAAGTTTTTTCGATATTTAAAGTATGAGGGTCAAAGTTATCTATAACTGAATTTGGATAAAACATTCGGGTAATCATTGCTATTGAAACAAGCACATTTTTAACTTCTATTGATTCACAGTTATTAGGTAATTCACTAGATAACTCTTTTGTAGTTATACAAAATGATGCCTTAGTAGTTGAAGCTACTGACTCATATTTTTTAGAATGAAAAAATGTAATATCTTTGTTAGTGGCAGTAGCTAAATCTTTAATATCAAAAATAACTTTATCAAAGTTTTTTACATCGATATCTTCATTAATATTACTTAAAATTTCACTAATTTTAAATGGACCTTTGCTTTTAAAAAAAGGATTAGACATATCTGCTTTTATCAAAGCAAAATAAAATGACTTATCAATATTTATTGCTATTTATTTCTTATCTACGATAGTTGCAGACCAAATGGCATCTGCCATTTTTTTATTCTCTACAAAAGCTTCACCTTTATATTTCCAAACTCTACCATGAGACCTTATTGCTTCAATTTTTAAGATCAGCTTACAATCAGGTATTACGGGATTTCTAAATCTCGCCTTTTCAATACCCATTAAAAAAACTAATTTATTTTCATATGTGGACTTGTCTAGGCCATGCGCTGTAAGAGCAGCAGCTGCTTGACCAAATGACTCAACTATTAAGACACCTGGCATAACAGGATTGTCAGGAAAATGTCCTTGCACAAAAAAACTATCTTTTTTTACATTAACTACAGCAGTTGCAGTTGATAATTTTTTTATATCATAGAGCTCATCAATTAAAAGCATTGGTTCTCTGTGAGGTAATAAATCTGCTATTTGTTTTTTATCAAGTTTAGTCATCTAATTATATTGTCTGTTTATTTCATCTAAAATTTCTTGTGTAATATTAACCTTAGAATTTCCCATAAATATGATTTTAGAATCTAACACAATATTAATTGAGTTTGCTTCCATATATTTACTTACGATTGGGCCAATTTTTTTAAATACATTGTCTAATTCTTTATTTTTAAATATTTTTAAGTCATTAATCATTTTATTTTTTTCTTGTGTGTATATGCTGACTTTTTCCTTTAATTGAGACAATTCTTTTTTGAATACATCTTCAGATATAATATTTTGTTTGCTTTTTAATTCTAGTTCTTTAGCTTTTAATTCTTCATTTCTAGAATTTAATTTATTAATATTTTGTTTATCAAGATCAGTAATTTTTTTTAAAACATTTTTTCCTAAAACTGAATTTTTAATAATATAATCAACATCTATAAATGCAACTTTATCACTAGAGATTGCTGGCAATGAATTTAGAAATGAGAATAAAATTATTAGTAGTATTAATTTTTTATATTGAAACATTAAAATGAAGTGCCTATATTAAATCTAAATGTTTCCTCAATATCCGTATTCTCCTTTGAAATCACTTCTGATAAAGAAAAGGTAAGAGGACCTATTGCAGTATACCAATCAACACCTATACCTACTGAACTACGAATTTTACTTGCATTATTAATGGATGAGTCGTAGTCAACACCCCAAATATTTGCTGCATCAAAAAATAAAGAAACATCTAAATTTTGTGCATTAGGCATTATTTGTGGTAAAGAAGTATTAAAATTTAGTGCAGTAATATAATTTCCACCAATAAAATCATTTCCATCTTTAGGGCCAACTTTTCCACTTTCAAACCCTCTTAACCTTCTAGATGGAATGGTCAATCTTTCAGATAATTTAACATCATCACCAGATATTGAATTTGCGCTCTTTAAATAAAGTGAAAGTGATGAAATATTATTGGAATAAAGTTCTCCATACACTTTAAATAAATAAGAGTTAGTTAATGTATTTGTTTTGCTGATTAAGGGTACGTATATGTTATAGCTCGAAACAAAACCATCTGTTGTTCTATATTTTTGGTTTCTTTTATCATAATTAAAATCAAAATTAGCAAATGTATCCCAGTAGTCACCTTCTTGAGACTTTTGACGGGCAGAAGCAGTTGAGTCAGTCTCAATTTTTTCATAAAATGAACTTGTAGCAAAACCCAATCTAAAGTCTCTTAGATATTCAAATTTGGTACCTAATTCAAATCCGGTTTTATTAGTTTTATAACCGTAATTTGCTAATTGATCCACTTCTAAGGCCTGTATAGAACCATAAATAGATTTGTCAGAATTTTTATAATTTGGATTTGAAACACTTAAAAGGCCCTTAAAGGTTTGACCTGAAAGCGTAGCATTAGCGTCTACTGACAAGCCTTTGCCTAAATAGTTGTTTTCTTTGACACCAAACATTACACTACCTCCAGATGTACCAAAACCTGCTCCAGCAGAGATTTCTCCCGTAGGCTTTTCCTCGATTTCAAAATTAATAATTTTGGAATTATTATCTTTACCATCAACAACTGTGGTTTTTACACTTCTAAAGAAATTTAGACTTTTAATGTTATTTTCAGATTTTTTGGTTAATATCTCGTTATAAGGATCACCTTCATCAACAGCCAGCTGATTTCTTATTACGCTTTCCATTGTAATCTTATTTCCAAGAATATTAATCTTTTCTACAAAAAGCTTTTCTGTTTCTTGAATGATAAAATTGATATTAAGTTTATTATCATCAATAGTTTCATCTATTGAGGCCTTAATTGATTTGAATTCTTGATTAACAGTTATTAAATCAATTTCTTCTAAAATTTTTTCAACAGAGTTAAGAGAATAAGGTTCACCTTTTATATCAACAAGAGTTTTAATTAAATTCTCATAATTAGATTTATCGATATCTTTAGGAAAAATAATATTTAGGTTATTAAAAAAAATTTTATTATTTGGTGTAATATTATAAATTAATTCAAATTCATCATTTTGGATTAGTTTTGCAAAACTAGAATTTATTTCAACATTGTAATAACCTTTATTTAGATAAAAATTTTTTAGGAGACGTTTGTCCATATTAATTAATTCTTCATTAAGATATTTTTTGTTTGATATAAATTTCCAAAATTTAGCTTCCTCACTAATAATAATATTTTTTAGCTCTTTATCTTTATATATTTTTTCTCCGATAAATTTTATTTTTTTTATTTTAGCTTTATTGCCTAACTCGATTTCATATTTAATATTCACCATGTTATTATTTAATTCTTCAACATAAGTGTCAACTGTAGCAAAATAATATCCAAAATTTTTTAAAACATTTTGAATAATTATTTTTTCCTCAGCCAATAAATATTCACTAAAAGAACTTCTTGGCTTTAAGATTAAAGATAAACGTAATGCTTCCTCATATTTTTTTGCTTTAATACCATCGATAAAAATATTATCTATTATCGGAAGTTCCTCTAAATTTATTGTTAATATATTTTTATTATAAGATACCGATATATTATTAAAAAAATTTGAATCATATAAATCTTTTACAATATCATTAATTTTGTTGTCATTAATATGATCATTTTCATTAATATCCGCAAACATCAAGATGGTTTCATCTGGTATTCTTTCGTTTCCATTTATTCTTATCTCTTTAATAGTGTCAGCAATAACCACTGAATTTATTAATAGTGCAAATAATAGAAATAATATTGGTACTATTTTTTTCATAATAGATTAGATGTTATATACTTTTTGATATAATTTTGGAACGAACATAATTAGACAATTCCAGTATATCTTCAACTTTTTTAGGTATTTTATTTTTATATTTTAGAAATTCTTTTTGTTTTAATATTTTAATCATTTTTTTATTTATATCTGTAAAGTTTAATTTCTTTTGTAAAAACTGATTAACTAATTCATCATTTACTGAAACTACAACAGTTTCAAATAGAGAATTATTTTTAGGCAGAAAATTAATTACTTTTACTAAAGGGAATTTTTTTAAATTTACAGTCTGCAATTTTAAATCATTTAGCTTTGAAAAGTTCAGTTTATTATACCCATCCAAAGAAAAATTAATATTATTTGATAAAGTGTTGTTTATTGGTATTACCATATCTGTGTTATGTGCAATTATTTTAATTAATCCATTTTTAAATTGAATAATTGCATGAATATAAGACGATGGGTGTATCAATATTTTTAATTGACTATATCTTATGTTAAATATTTTTTTTGCCTCTATTATCTCAAAAACTTTATTCATCATTGTAGCAGAGTCGATTGTTATTTTTTTTCCCATTTTCCAGTTAGGGTGATTTAAAGCCTCTGATAACTTTATATGTTTAAATTTTGAAACTGATAAATCTAAAAAAGGACCACCAGAAGCAGTTAAATAAATATTTTTAACTGTATCTTTATTGTTTTTTAAACCATACCATATTGAAAAGTGTTCAGAATCAACTGGTATAAATTCAGTGTTATTTTTATTTAATTCTTTTTTAATTAAATTCCATCCACAAATAATTGACTCTTTATTTGCTATGGCAATAGTTTTTGTGTGTTCTATTACATTTAAAGTTGGTTTCAGCCCATCAATACCCACAATTGAACTCATTATGTAGTCTGCTTTAAATTTAAATATCTTTTTAATATTAGCAAAGTTATTATAAATTTTAATATTTTTATTTTTATTAATTTTTATAAATTTAATATAACTATCTTTGTCAGTAATAATTACATTTTGAACTTTAAAACTTTTTGTTTGCTCAAAAATTTTTTTATAATTTTTATTAGCTGTTAGAAGTTGTATGTTAAAGTCTTTTTTATTTTTTTTAATAATTTTTAATAAGGTTTTTCCTATTGAACCAGTAGAACCTAAAATTGCTATATTTTTTTTTATCATTTTATATAAATAATAAATAAGTAAGAAATTGGTACTGCAAAAATTATTCCGTCTAATCTATCTAATAAACCACCATGACCTGGTAATAAATTTCCAGTATCCTTAACTTTAGCTAATCTCTTGAAATAAGATATTATCAGATCTCCAACTTGACTAATAAATGAAATGAATAAAAAGAATATACTATCAGATACTAAATTGTTACCAATCAAACCTGAAAGAGTTAATTTACTTGAAGGACTAATAGATATTAATTTTATATAAATTAATGCTGCAATTAGCGATAAAAGAAAACTACCAATGACACCTGCATAAGTTTTTTTTGGACTTATTTTAGTTAATTTTGGTCCTTTAAATATTTTTCCAAATATATAACCACCTAAATCGGTAAAAATACAAACAACTAAAATAAAAATAAATATTCCAATTGATAATTTTTCTCTTAATAAATAAGCTAAACAGAATGAAAAAAAAAGATAGAATATTCCAATAATTTTAACAAAATCTTTTTTATTCATTTTTATCCATTCATGAGAGCTTGCTAAAAATAAAATACCTAGAAAAAAAGCAAAAAAAACTTTTTCTTGAAAGATAAAAAACACTGTAATTGGTATTAAGAATATTGAACTTAATATTCTTTTTTGAAGTTCTTTATTAATCATACTTTACCAAAATTTCTTTTAATATTCATATATTGCTTAATTATTTTATTATAATCGTTTTCATTAAAGGCTGGCCACAATTTCTTTTCAAAAAATATCTCTGCATATGCAAGTTGCCAAAGTAAAAAATTGCTTAATCTTTTTGTGTTTCCAGTTCTAATTAATAGGTCTGGATCAGGTATATTTTTAGTCTGTAAATTTCTAGTTATATTTTTTTCGTTGATACTTATTTTGCTTGTCCTAATTTTTTTATAAGCCTCAATTAATTCAGATTTTGATCCATAATTTAAAGCAAGATTGATTTGTAATTTAGAATTTTTTAAAGTTTTTTTTTCACAATCATTTAATAACTTATTTAGCTTTGGAGAAAATTTTTTTGATCCTAAAATTTTAAGTTTAATATTTTGTTTATGTAGCTCATCAATCCTATTTAATAAAAAATTTTCTAATAAATTAAATAAATAATTTATTTCTTTTTTTGGTCTTTTCCAATTTTCAGTAGAAAATACGTATAAAGTTAAAAATTTAATTTTATTTTTAATTGTTTGTTTAATTACTTTTTCTACTGTTTTTAGGCCTTCTTTATGACCTGCATTTCTTGAATTTTTATACCTAACTCCCCATCTTCCATTACCGTCCATGATAATGGCTACATGATTTAATGGGTTCATATTGTCATTATTTCTTTTTCTTTATAAGAAACTTTTTCATCAACTGAATTTATGTGCTCATTTGTGATTGTTTGAACTTTTTTTTCATGAGATTTTTCTTCATCTTCACTAATCTCTTTTGATTTTAAAAGTTTCTTTAGATCTTCATTTGCCTCTCTTCGAATATTTCGAATTGAAACTTTACATTTTTCACCGATAGATTTAATTAATTTTTTAATTTCTGTTCTTCTTTCTTCATTAAGTTCTGGTACAGGTAGTCTTATTAATTGTCCATCTATTTGAGGATTTAGTCCTAAGTCTGATTTTTGTATTGCCGCGTCTACTAATGATACATTGTTAACGTCCCATACTTGAATATTTATCATTCTAGGTTCTGGGGTTGTTATACTTCCAACTTGATTTATTGGCATTTGTTGTCCATAAACATCTACTTTAATTAAATCCAACATTGCAGCATTTGCTCTACCAGTACGTAAGGATGATAGTTCTTTAGAGAATACCTCAATGGCTTTATCCATTTTAAGGCTGTATGATTTCTCATCAAACATTTATTCTCCAATCTTTATTCTATAAAACTCTTTAATTTTCAAATCAGCTATAGATAGTTCTTTTAATACATCTTTAACTTTCTTTTTAGGTTCCATTACCCAAGCCTGTGTTAAAAGAGCATTTTCCTCTTTAAATTTGTTCATTTTACCTAAGCTTATTTTTTTTGCAATATCCTCAGGTTTTCCAGAGTTCTTTAATTCTTCAGTAACTAACTCTTGTTCTTTGTCTATAATAGACTGATCTATTAAGCCTGACTCTAAAGCTAGTGGGTTAGATGCTGCAATATGCATTGATAGTTGCTTGCTAAATGTTTTAACTATTTCTGAATTATCTTTAGTATCCAAAGAAACCATAACAGCTAATTTTGCAACATTATCTTTTACAACTGTATGAAGATAGTGATTATTAACTCCGTCATTATTTTGAATAGTTTTAGCTTTTCCTATTGTAATTTTTTCACCAATTTTTGCAATTAAAGCTACTAGATTGTCATCAACTGTTTGTCCATTTTTCATTTTAGATGTTTTTAAATCTTCAATGCTTGAATTATTTTGATTATTTAATTCACTTAACTCTTTAACGAAGTTAATAAAATCATCATTTTTAGCAACAAAATCTGTTTCACAATTTACTTCAATCACAGATGTCTTTTTATTATCCCCGCTAACTACAACGACACCTTCTTTTGCATCTCTAGACATTTTTTTTGAAGCTTTTGAAATTCCTTTCACTCTTAAAATTTCAATTGCTTTATCTAAATCACCATTTGACTCTTTAATAGCTAAGTTACAATCTTTAAAACCAGCACCAGTTGCTTCTCTAAGTTTTTTTACTTTCTCTACATCACTCATTAGTTTAATTTCTCCTTGTCATCTTTAGAAAATTTTTTTTCTAGTTTTTCTCTATCTAATTCCTGAATAGTTTTTATTTTATCATCAGATTTAACTTTATCTTTCTTGTTCTCAGCTACAGACATAGAGTTTTTAGCACTGTTGATAGTTTCTTTGATTAAATTACAATAAAGATCAATAGCTCTTCTTGCATCATCATTTCCTGGAATTGGGTAATCAATATTGTCTGGATTAGAATTACTATCTAAAATAGCAATAATTGGTATTCCTAATTTGGAAGACTCGGCGATAGCTAGAGATTCATAATTTGTGTCTATAACAAATACTAAATCTGGAACTTTTTTCATTTCAGCTATACCACCTAAAGACCTTTGAAGTTTATCTTTTTTAACACTCATTTTTAAAAGTTCTTTTTTTGTAAAACCTCTATTTTCTGCAACTAGATCAGTTTCTAATTTTTTTAATTTTTTAATTGAGTTTGAAATTGTTCCCCAATTGGTTAACATTCCTCCTAACCATCTGTAATTAACAAAATATTGATCTGTTTCTTTTGCAACCTCAGCTATGGCTTCGGATGCTTGTTTTTTTGTAGATACAAATAAAATTTTTCCATTATTTGAAATAGTTTCATAAACCTTTTCCAAAGCAACTTTTGTTAATTCAAGGGTTTGGGTAAGGTCTATAATGTGAATAGAGTCTCTTTTTCCAAAAATGTATCTTTTCATTTTTGGATTCCATCTTAAAGTTTTATGTCCAAGATGAACGCCTGCTTCTAGTAATTGTTGTATTGTAACGTTAGGTATTTTCATATTTATTCCCGGTTAAGCCACCACAGTAATTTCCAATTAAGGACCGGAGGTATAAAACCAACAACTGTGTGCGTGTTAATTTAATTTAGGGATTATTTACAAATATTTACTATATTTAACAAGTAATTATTTAATTAATTATTGCCTGAATTTCTTGATTTCTTAAGAGATTTAGAGCTTTTCTGTCTAATTTACGTGCATTTTTTAATTTAAATTTAAGAATATTTTTTCCAGAATTTAAATTAATATTTACAATAGTTTTGCCATCGCCTTCTAAAATTTTGGATATTTTTTCAATTTCTAACTTCGATTTAATTTCAAATGAAACCTCATTTATAGGACTATTAAATACATCTTTAAGGGAAGCTATTTTTTGAACATTAATCCTAGTGAGTCGATTTTCATCATTAGAAATATTTTTAAATAAAGTTAAAATAAGGGAGTTACCCTCTTTCAAAATTTCTCTATTTAATTCTAAAACATCTGAGAAAATAAAAAGTTCAAATACACTTGATAAATCTGTTAATTTTAAAACAGCGTAAGAATTACCTTTTGCAGTTTTTCTTTCTTGAACCTTCAGAAGTGTTGCGGCTATGTTAGCGTCTTTTAAATCTTCTTTTGAAATAAAATTTGAATAATCTGTTATTTTATAATCATTAAAAATCTCAGTAAATTGATTTAACGGATGGTCAGAAATAAAGAAACCTACCGCTTCAAATTCTTTAGATAATCTTTCTTCAAATTTCCAATCTTCAGTTTTAATTAAAATCTCATTCTGTGAACTTTCATCTTCTGAGAATAAATCAATCTGATTAGCAGATTTATTATCAAATATATTTTTATTTTTAGCTATAATTGCGGGAATAGAATTATACAAAGCTTGTCTATTTGAGTTTAATTTATCAAAAGCACCAGCTTTTACTAAACCTTCTAATTGGAGCTTGTTTATATCTTTTGGATTTACTCTATTTATGAAATCATGAATTGAATCAAATTTTCCATTTAAAATTCTTTCCTCAACTATATTTGATATTGCCTCATAACCTACAGCTTTAATTCCTCCTAAAGCATAGTAGAATTTATCATTGATTGTTCTAAAATCAGCAAAACATTCGTTTATATCTGGACGGACAACTTCAACATTTAATCTATTTAATTCTTCGTAAAATTCACTTAACTTATTTTGATTAGATATATCCATAGTCATTGATGCTGCAATGAACTCTTTTGGATAATATGTTTTTAAAAAAGCAGTTTGATAAGAAATAATTGCATACGCAGCAGCGTGACTTTTGTTAAAACCATATTCTGCAAATGGTTCAATTTTTAAAAAAATTCCAGCAGCGACATCTTTTGCAATTCCATTTTTAACAGCTCCAGCGATGAAACCTTGTTTCTGTTTTTCAAGTTCTGCTCTTTTCTTTTTACCCATTGCTCTTCTCAATAGATCAGCTTGTCCTGCTGTAAATCCTGATAATTTTTGTGCAATCTGCATTACCTGTTCTTGATAAATAATTACACCATAAGTTGGTTTTAAAATATCTTCTAGGAGTGGATGTAAATAATCTGGTTTTTGTTTTCCATGTTTACAGTCATTATATGTTGGAATATTGCTCATTGGTCCTGGTCTGTATAGAGCAACTAAAGCAATAATATCTTCAATATGATTTGGTTTCATTTGAATTAAGGCTTCTCTCATACCAGCACTTTCAATTTGGAATAAGCCAACTGTTTTACCTGTTGACATTAGATCGAAAACTTTTTGATCTTCGTGATTTATTTTTTCTATATCAAAATCTTTAATTTTTTTTCTTATAAGTTTTTGTGTGTTGTTAATTACAGTAAGAGTTTTTAAGCCCAAAAAATCAAATTTTACTAAACCTGCATTTTCTGCTGAGTACATATCGAATTGAGTAGATGGTAATAGTAAATCTGCAGAAACATCTTTGTACAAAGGAACAACTTCAGTAAGTTTTTTATCTGCTATAACTACTCCAGCAGCATGTGTGGCAACATTTCTATTCAGACCTTCTAATTTTAGTGAGAGATCAGTAAGTTTCTTTACCCTTGGATCATCATTTATGAGTTTTTGTAATCGTGGCTCACCAGCAATACACTGAGTTAAGTTTTGTGGTCTAGATGGATCAAAAGGTATCATTTTTGATATACTATCAACAAACCCATAAGCTAAACCCAAAACTCGCCCTACGTCTCTAATTACCATTCGGGCTTTTAATTTACCAAATGTTATTATATGAGCTACGCTATCTTTATATTTTGTTGTTAGATACTCAAAAACTTGATCTCTTTTATCCTCACAAAAGTCTATATCAAAATCTGGCATTGAAATTCTGTCAGGATTTAAGAATCTTTCAAAAATAAGATTAAATTTTATTGGATCAACATCTGTAATTGATAAACACCAAGCTACTAATGAACCAGCACCCGAACCCCTTCCAGGACCTACAGGGATATTGTTATTTTTAGCCCATTTTATATAGTCAGCAACGATAAGAAAATAACTAGAATATTTCATTTCTATAATAATAGAAAGTTCATGATTAAGCCTATCCTTATATTCTCTATAAGAATTGTTATTTTCTAAATCTTCATTACTTAAATTAAAGGTCTTATTGAATTTAACTTTTAAACCTTCAATAGAATCTTTTTTTAAAATTTCATCTGCATTTCCATCTTTGTTACTGCTAATATTAGGCAATATTGGGTTAGAAAATAATGGTCTATAGCTACATCTTAATGGAAAATTATAATTATTTTCCAAAGCTTCAGGTAAGTCAGCAAATAACTCTGACATCTCTGAATTAGTTTTTAGGTAATGCTGATCAGTTAATCTTAATCTATTTTTTTCATTTACATACGTCTTGTTACCTATGCAAATTAAAGCATCGTGAGCTTCATGCATTTCTTTATCTAAATAAAAAACTTCATTAGTTGCAATAATAGGAATTTCTAGATCTAATGATTTTTTTAAATTAAATTTTTCAAATCCAATTTCATTTTGATCGTTATGTCTTTGAATCTCTATATAAAATCTATCCCCAAAGGTTGTTTTAATTTTACTATAAGTTTCATCAATTTCAGTAAACTTTCCTTTATCAAATAATTTACCAAATAAACCAAAAACAGTTCCTGAAAATACAGCAACACCTTTAGAATTATATAATAATAATTCAAAATCTACATGCGGGTCTGATAATTTATCATTTTTTAAATACGAAAAAGATGAAAGTTCTATTATATTTTTATATCCAACTTCATTAAGAGCAAATATAGGGAGTAAACCTATTGTTTCTCCGATTTTGAAATTAATTTGAGTTCCGATTATTGGTTGAGTTCCAGACTTTGAGATCTTTTCAGCAAATTCAAGTGCTCCACATAAATTTGAAGTGTCACACAAACCAAGGGATTTTATTTTATTTTTCTTGGAATATTCTTGTAAATCATCAATTCTAGCTGCTCCTTCGCAAATAGAATATTGAGTATGAATTTTAAGATGATTGAAATTTTGAGGGTAAGACTCAGACATGAGATGATTTTATACTACCATCTATCATCTCCAATAGGCAATCTGCCTTATTGGCAAAGAATCTATTATGAGTTGCAAATATAATAAGTCTATCTGACCTTTTTTGTTTATAAAAAAGTTGAAAAACATCTTTTGCAGTTTCCATATCCAAACTTCCAGTTGGCTCATCTGCTAAAATAATTTCAGGATCATTTACAATTGCTCTTGCTATAGCAACTCTTTGAGCCTCACCACCTGACAGTTGAGATGGAAAATGATCTGCCCTCTTAGAAAGACCTATTTTTTTGAGTAATTTTTCTGCATTAGATATTGCTAAATCTTTATTGTCATTAATTGCAAGTGAGGCCAAATATATATTTTCTAAAGCAGTAAAATCCGGGAGAAGATTATTTTGTTGATAAACAATTCCTATTTTTTTAGATCTATAAACATCATTTTTTTCAGATTCATTGAAATTTACTGGAATTTTATCAAAATGGATTGACCCAGATGATGGTCTATCAATCAATGAAATTAAATTTAATAAAGTTGATTTGCCTGACCCAGATGGCCCCATTATAGAATAGCTTTTACCTTTATCAAACTTTTGAGAAAGATTTTTTAATACTTTAACTGTTTTTTCAGTTTTAAAAGTTTTAAATATTTTTTTTAATTCAAGAAAATTATTCATATTTTAAAGATTTTATTGGGTCCAATTTGGCTGCTTTAAAGGCAGGAAAAATTGAAACTATTATTGTTATAATTATTGAACAAATTGATATTAAAAAAATTGATATTGGATCTATTTCTGAAGGCATCTTGCTTAAAAAATAAATCTCTTCTGGAAATAAACTTATATTGAATGTTGAGCTAAGAAATTGTCTAAAATTCTCTATGTAAAGAGAAAACGTTACACCTAAAAAAATTCCAAAAATAGTCGCTGATGTTCCTATTATTACACCTACTAAAAAAAATATTTTTACAATTGATTTATTTAACACACCAATTGACTTTAAAATTGCGATATCTCTTGTTTTGTTTTTAACTAAAATTGTTAACCCAGAAATTATATTAAAGGCTGCAACAATAATTATTAAAGATAGGATAATAAACATTACATTTCTTTCTACTTTTAAGGCAGAAAATAATGAACTATTCATATCAGCCCAACTAACAACAAATTCTTCATCGAAAATTTCTTGGACAATAATTTTTTGCTGCTCAATTTTATTTGGGTTTTTTAAATAAATTTCTAAATTTCTATCCTCTGACCTATAGTCAAAAAAATCCTCAAGAGTACTTAAGTTAATAAATGCGATATTATTATCAAACTCAGCTAAACCACTATTGTAAATTGATGCTACCAAAAAAGTTTTTTGTTTTGGCATACTACCAATAATTGTTTCTACCCCTGATGGTGAAAGTAAAGTTAATTCATCACCTATTTTTAGATCTAAAGAAAAACTTAATTCATTACCTATAGAAATATAGTTTTTATTTAATTGACCCTTGTTCCCTTTAAATTTTTCATTTTTAACAATTTCTAAACTTGGAAAATCATTTGTTTTATATCCACGTAATACTATACCTTTTGATGTATCGTTTTTAAGTATAATAGCTTCACCAGAGTTGCTTAAAATAATATTTTCTGAAATTAATTTTAAATTTTTTTTATTTATTTTTTTTTCATCAATTGGATTTCCATAAGTTTTTACAGTTATGTGTGAGTTAAAGCCTACTATTTTATTAATCAGCTCAGTCCTAAATCCGTTCATAACTGACATGACAATAATAAGAACTGCAACTCCAAGACTTATTCCTATAAAGGAAAAAATAGATATAACATTCAAAAAGCCATCTTTTTTTCTAGCTTTTAAAAATCTAAAAGTAATTTCTTTTTCTAAAGTAGAAATCAAATCGAATTTTTTTGTTTAGTTATAATTTCTATAATTTTACTTAATGGTAAATTTTGAGTTTCACCACCGGTTTCCTTGAACTCTAATAAATCACCCTCACTTTTCTTACCAATAATAATTTGATATGGAGCACCAATTAAATTCATTTTTTTAATTTTTGATGAGAAATTCTCATCTGTATCATCAATGATTGCATCAATATTATTTTTGAGCAATTCTATATTGATATTATTTGCTTTATCTAAAGCTGAGCTGTCATTTTTATTTATCATAGGTATTAAAGCAATATCATAAGGAGCAACAGACAATGGCCATTTCATGATTTCATTTTTATCATCATATTTTGCCTCAATTATAGCCCCTACTAACCTTGATACACCAATTCCATAAGAACCCATTTTAACAAAATCTTTTTTTCCTCCTGGTAAATCAACAGATGCTCCCATTGGTTTTGAGTATTTGTCACCAAAATAAAATATATGACCTACTTCGATACCTTTTGTAATCAATTGATTTTCCTTGGAAACAATTTTTTCAAACTCTTCTTTATTAAACTTTTCATCAGTTACAGCATAAAACTGTTCATATTTTTTTCTCATACTTTCCAAAGATACTTTTTCTATTTCAGTATCATCGCTATCAAGATCGAATATTCTTTTATCTGTGAAAATTTTACTTTCTCCAGTATCAGCAAGAATAATAAATTCGTGAGATAAATTTCCACCTATAGGTCCTGTATCAGCAGCCATGGGTATTGCTGTCAAAGACAATCTTTTAAATGTTCTTAAATAAGAAAGAAAGAATTTATTATAAGAATAAAAAGCTTCTTCATCTGATACATCAAATGAATAGGCATCTTTCATATAAAACTCTCTACCACGCATAATTCCAAATCTAGGTCTAATTTCATCTCTGAACTTCCATTGAATATGATACATAAGTTGTGGGAGTGATTTATAAGATTTTATTGAAGATCTAAAAATTTCAGTAACTTGCTCTTCATTGGTTGGTCCATATAACATTTCTCTATTTTGACGGTCGGTTATTCTTAACATCTCTTCACCATAATCGTCATAACGACCACTTTCTTTCCAAATTTCGCTGGATTGAATTGTTGGCATTAATATTTCTTGAGCTCCAATTTTATTTTGTTCTTGTCTAACAATGTCTTCTATTTTTTTCATTACCTTAAAACCTAAAGGTAACCATGAATAAATTCCTGCAGAGGCTTGCTTAATCATGCCTACTCTCAACATCAATTGATGAGATTTAATTTTTGCCTCTGAAGGATTGTTTTTTAATATTGGTATAAATGAATTTGATAAAAGCATCTTAATTAATCATATTTCTTAAATTTAAATATTCAAATTTAATTAATAAGTAAATTATTATGAAAATGACAGTAGTAATTCCAGTGCAATAAAGGAATTTTTTCAGCATTTTTGGATTTTCAGGTGATCCAGGATCCTCACCATCAATTTTTACAGTCTTTGTTCGATTCACATCAATAGGTAGAATAGCAAAAAAAACTATCCACCATATAATTATATAGATAATAGCTAAGCCAGTTGCGCTCATTAAATTCTTACTAAATTGATATTGGTAAAAGGTTTTTTCCCTGTTCTCTCTTTTGAAAACTTTCTACAGGCAATTTTTAATGCGTCAATAAGATTATGTTCTTGTTGTTTGCTTCCAATTTTAAAAGTTCTAGAGGTTTTCTCTATTTCCTCTTCTAATCCATAAACAAAATCATCTCGATCATCTACAGGTAAACCACGAAATGAAAGAATAGGGTTATTGTGTATATTACCTTTAGGTGTAATCATTATTGTTACCTCAAGATATCCATTAGCACTTAAATTTTTCCTATCTTTTATCGATTGTGAATCTGGATCAACGCTTACACTACCATCTAAATAAAGTCTGCCGCTCGGGGCTTTGTCATAAACTTCAGGTTTTTCACCTGGATATAACTTAACAATATCACCATTTTCGACTTGAACTGGATGTGGCACTTGCATTTCTTTTGCAAAATTAATGTGTTCTATCATGTGCCTATGTTCACCGTGTACAGGTATTACACATCTAGGTTTTACCCATTGATACATCTCTTTAAGGTCTTCCCTATTTGGATGACCAGAAACATGAACAAACTCGGTTTCTTCAGATATTACTTCTATTCCATCCTTAACAAGTTGGTTGTGAAGTTTATAAAGTTTTTTTTCATTACCAGGTATAATTTTTGAAGAAAAAATTACAGCATCACCTTTTTCAATAAAAACATCTGGATGAACATAACTAGAAATTCTCATCATTGCACCCATTGGTTCGCCTTGACTTCCAGTACATAAATACACAATTTTTTCTCTTGAAAAATTTTTAGCTTCTCTTGGATCAATTGGCTCAATTGTATTTTTTAAATATCCACATTGACGTGCAGCTTTATAAATACGATGCATTGATCTACCAACTAAAGAGATTTGTCTTCCTGTCTGTTCTGCACAATAAAAAGCTGTCTCCATTCTAGCTACGTTGGAAGCAAATGATGTTATGATAACTCTTTTTTTTAATCGAGACATAACGTTTAACATATTTTTTCTTACATCTAATTCTGAACCTGATCTACCGGCGCTAAAAACATTTGTTGAATCGCAAATCATTGCTAACACGCCTTCTTCACCAATTTCCTTTAATCTTTTTTCGTTTATATTGTCTCCAATCAAAGGATTTGGATCTACCTTCCAATCTCCAGTATGCAAAATGACTCCTGCAGGAGTTTTTATTCTAAGTCCATTTGGTTCTAATATAGAATGCGTTAAAGTAATGTATTCAATTTCAAATGGATCCAGAGAAACCTTTCCATTTAACTCAACAATCTGCAAATCATTAGTTATATCGATTTGTTTTTCTCTAAATTTTTCTCGAATTAATACAGCTGTAAAAGGAGTTGCAAAAATTTTACATTGTAATTTTGGCCATAGATGAGCAATTGCACCAATGTGATCCTCGTGTGCATGTGTTAAAACTATTCCTAATAAATTATCTTTTCTTTCTACTATAAACCCAGGATCTGGATAAATTAAATCAACACCTGGAATAGTATCATCTGCAAATGTTACCCCTATGTCGACCATAATCCATTTGTGATCACTAGGCTGTCCATAGCCGAACAAATTCATGTTCATGCCTATTTCACCTGATCCACCTAATGGACAAAATAATAGTTCATCTTGCATATTATTTAATTAATTTTGAAATCTTTATTAAGCCTTTAATTGTAATATCTTGGTTGTGACTTGCTTTCGTTTTTATTGAGTTTTTAAATAAATTTGAAAATCCACCAGTAATAATTACTTTAAAAGATTTTCTAGTCTCTTTCTTAATTAAATTAATAATATTGTCAATTAAACCCGCATAACCCCAAAAAAAGCCAGATCTAACAGCTGAGATTGTATTGTTGCCAATAACTTTATTAATCTTTTTTAAATCTATTTTTGGAATTAAAGTTGCTTTATCAGATAAGGTATTAAGAGATAATCTCACACCTGGGGCAATAATTCCTCCATAATAAGTATTTTTAATGAGTACATCGAAAGTTGTTGCTGTACCAAAGTCTAAAATTATAAAATTATTTTTATTGTTCATTAAACTTATGGCGTTAGTAATTCTATCTGAGCCTACCTGTTTATAATCTACTTTGATTTTTATAAGTGATTTTAAGTTTAATTTTTTAACCTCATGACATTTTAGTTTAACTTTTTTCGATAAAAATTGATTAATTATAGAAAATGTTTTTGGAACAACACTACAAAATAATATTTTTTCAATTTTATTTAATTGAATTTTATTTTTTTTAAATAAAATATTAAGCTGCTTGTTGTTTACAGATTTTGATGAAAAAGTAATTTTTTTTAAAATTTTATTATTTTTAGAAACAATACATAATTTTGTCTCCGTATTACCGATATCGCCTAGAATATACATTATTTAATTTTATACAATTTAGATAAATTTTTTTCAAAAAGTTGTTTAAGTTTATTTTCTACAATTAATTTACTAATACTTTTTTTAGTTACCTCTTGCAAGTTTGTGGCAGGATAATTCCTTATAATTGGATTTTTTTTAATATTTATACCTATACCTGTAATTAAAAATTTTTTGTCTCTTACAAATATAACTTCTTGTAAAATGCCACTAATTTTTTTTTTATCAATTAATAAGTCGTTTGGTTTTTTAAATAAAATTTTTTTACTTGTAAATGACGAGAGTAATTTTTTGACTAAAAGGCAATTAATTTTTGTAATAGCATTAATCGATAGTTTCGTTTTATTTAGTTCATTGAAAAAAGAGATAAATAAATTTCCTTTTGATGATATCCATTTTCTTCCATACTGTCCTCTGCCATTTGCTTGTGTTTCAACAACAATCATACCTAAGTTGTATTTAGTTTCTTTGATAATTCTTATTGCAGTATTATTTGTGCTTTTAACTTTTTTAAATTTAAATTTTTTTAATTTCATCAAATAATATTAATTCTTGAAACAACTTCTATTAACTGACTTGGGAATATGAAGTATAAAAGAATTAATATCGTTGAAACTGTAAGTGAAAATTTTAACCATAAGCTATGATCCGTATCGTATTTGTCTTTTTCTTTATCAAAATAAATTATTTTTATAATTCTTAAATAATAAAAAGCTGCAACTACTGTAGATAACAATCCTACTATAGCTAAGAAAAACATTGATTGTTCTAATACAGCTTTAAAAACATAAAACTTAGCAAAGAAACCTGCTAGAGGCGGAATACCTGCTAAAGAAAAGAGTATTACAAGCAAACACAGAGATAATAGTGGATGGTTTTTTGATAATCCTGAGAGATCCTCAATATCCTCATAATATTGATCCTTTCTTCTTAACATCAATAGACAAGAGAAAAGAGCTAAATTCATAACTACGTATATTGAAATATAAATTATAGAACTTTGAATTCCTTCGTTAGAAGCTGTGGCTAGTCCTGCCAATGTGTAACCAATATGTCCAATAGAACTATAAGCAATTAGTCTTTTAATATTAGTTTGCCCTATTGCTGCAACAGCTCCAAAGACCATAGAAGCTATTGATAAGAAAATTATTATCATTTGCCATTGATCAATTAAATTTAAGAAAGGAACATATAAAAATCTTATAAATACAGTCAAAGCGGCGATCTTTGGCACCATTGTAAAAAATAAAGTTACAGTTGTTGGTGACCCTTCGTAAACATCAGGTGCCCACATATGAAATGGAACTGCAGAAATTTTAAATGCTAAACCAACTAAGATAAATACAATTCCAAATGTTAAAACATATTCATTAGAATTTAATTGATTTGATATTATATCAAAATTAGTTGAACCAGAAAAACCATAAACTAAAGAACATCCATATAACAATAATCCTGAAGATAATGCACTTAAAACAAAATATTTTAAACCAGCTTCAGATGATTTTAATTGATCTCTATTATATGTTGCTAATACGTAAAGAGCTAGTGATTGTAATTCTAAGCCCATATAAAAAACGATTAAATCATTTGCACTAATCATCACCATCATACCAAGAATAGAGCTCAAAATAAGAACTGGGTATTCGATATTGTATATTTTAAATGTTTTTAAATAACTTGATGAAATAACTAAAACTAAAAAACCTCCAATTAAAGTTATAATTTTCATTAGTGAGGACATACTGTCAATTACAACACTTTCATTAAACAAAGTTTCCCTACTAACCGAAAATGTTTCGTTTATTGTTATTATTGCTGTAATTAAAATTGCAAACAAAGAAAGATTGAAAGTCATTTTTGAACTATTTTTTTTAAAAACACCCAAAACAAGTAAAAACATGATTGAAAGTGAAATAAATATTTCAGGCAATACTAAATTTAAATTTTCCATATTATTTACTAGCTATATTTGTGTTATGCATATTAATTAGATCGGTCACAGAAACTTCTATAGTATTTATCAACGGATCTGGATAAAACCCAAAGAATAAAGTTGGAACTGCTAGACAAGATAAAATCAGATATTCCGATCTATTTAAATCAAACATCTTCTTAAGGTCTTCGTTAACTAGCTTTCCAAAAACAACTCTTTTGTACAACCAAAGCATATATGCAGCTCCAAGTATTACACCTAAACTAGCAATTACAGCTACTAGGAAATTATCCTTAAAAGCACCCATTAAAATTAAAAATTCTCCTATAAATCCACTTGTCCCCGGCAATCCCAATGCTGCCAATGTAAACAACATAAATAAAATTGAATATTTGGGTATTATTGTAACTATTCCTCCATATGAATTGATCATCCTTGAATGCATCCGATCGTAGACAACACCAACACATAAGAAAAGTGCGGCTGAAACTAAACCATGACTAATCATTTGAATAATACTTCCTTCAATTCCTTGTTGTTGAAGAGTAAATATTCCTAATGTCACAAATCCCATGTGGGCAACAGAGGAATAAGCTATTAATTTTTTCATATCCTCCTGCATTAAAGCAATGAAAGAAGTGAATATAATTGCTATAACACTTAAAGTATAAATTAAGGGTGTAAAAACTTCTGAAGCAACAGGAAATAAACCTAGAGAAAATCTGATAAAACCATAACCTGCCATCTTTAATAAGATCGCTGCTAACAATACAGATCCTGCAGTTGGAGCTTCAACGTGAGCATCTGGCAACCAAGTATGTACTGGCCACATAGGAGTTTTAACTGCAAAAGAGCTAAAGAATGCTAACCATAAAAGATTTTGATATTTAGCATCTATACCAAGTTCATAAAGCTGAATAACATCTGTTGTACCTGAAATCCAATAAATAGAAATTATTGCAACTAACATTAAAACAGAACCTAGTAATGTATATAAAAAGAATTTAAAAGCTGAATAAACTCTTTTTGGACCACCCCAAATTCCAATAATTAAAAACATTGGAATTAATCCTGCTTCAAAGAATAAATAGAATACAACTAAATCAAGTGCACAAAAAACACCAATCATGAAACTTTCCATAATTAGAATTGCAATTAAAAAATCTCTTAATCTATTTTTGACAGAATTGTTTACAGATATAATGCATAACGGAGTTATGAATGTAGTTAAAATAATGAATAAAATTGAAATACCATCAACACCAACTTTATAATTAATAAAACCTTCAATCCATGTTCTATCTTCTACAAATTGAAAATTAGAAGTTGATTGGTCAAAAGAAATCCAAAGATAAATCGAAATTAAAAAATTTACTATAGTCGTAAATAAAGCAACATATTTAGCAGTTGAATTATTTCCTTCTTTATCTTTAGTAAAAAACAAAAATAAAGCACCAACTGTTGGCAATAATATTAATGATGAAAGAATGGGAAAATTCATTATTTAACTATTAAAAAAGTTAGTAAAGCAGAGAAACCTAATAACATTACAAATGCGTATTGATAGATAAAACCACTTTGAAATTTAGTTGCTTTAATTGAACATTTTTTTATGAAAGAGGAAATTCCATCGGGACCGAAACCATCAATTATGGTTCCATCACAAAATTTCCATAAAAATAAACCTAGTTTTTTTGAAGATTTAATAAATAATACATCATATAACTCATCAAAGTACCATTTATTTACTAAAAAATTATACAAAGGTTTATTCATAGAGGCTATTGAATTAGGTAATTCTTTGTTCTTAACAAACAAGTAATAGGCGATTGGAATAGACAATAAAACCAAACACGGTGTTAAAAGCAAAAACCATAAAGGTGGATGCTCAGTACTCAAAGGCACTAAGAACTTAATAGACTCTGCCCAGAATAAATTCTCACCATGACCAATAAATAGTCCTTTAAATAGAAAACCAGCAAACACAGCTCCTATTGAAAGAATAAATAATGGAACAAGCATAACTAATGGAGACTCGTGTGTTTCTTCTATCTTGATCTCTTTGTTATTGTACTCTCCATGGAAAGTTTTAAATATCAATCTCCATGAATAAATAGATGTCAAAAATGCTGTAATTATTCCAATCCCAGCTGCATAATAACCGGTAGTATTACCTTTTAAATACGCAAATTCTATAATTGCGTCTTTAGAATAAAATCCTGATAAAAACGGAAAACCTGTTAAAGCAAGTGTTCCTATTATCATTAAAGCATAGGTATAGGGTAACTTTTTCCATACACCTCCCATATTATTTATATTTTGCTCATCCTTAAATGCGTGGATTACTGAACCAGATCCTAAAAATAATAAAGCTTTAAAAAATGCGTGAGTAAATAAGTGAAACATAGCAACATTATATGCACCTACTCCAGCTGCAAAAAACATATAGCCAAGTTGGCTACACGTAGAGTAAGCAATAATTTTTTTTATATCTGTTTGAACTAGAGCGACTGTTGCTGCAAAGAATGCAGTAGTCATTCCAACGATAGTTATAAAATTTAGTATTAATGGTGAATATTCGTAAATTGGAGAGCATCTTACTACTAAGAAAACACCAGCTGTTACCATCGTTGCTGCATGAATCAATGCAGAAACAGGGGTTGGACCTTCCATAGCATCAGGTAACCATGTATGAAGTAATATCTGTGCAGATTTACCCATTGCTCCGATAAATAAAAGTAAACAAACTAAGTCTATTGCTTTAACTTCAAAACCTAAAAATGATAAATTTTTATCTACAACTGTTGGAATTTGTTGAAAAACTTCTGAGTAATTAACAGTTCCAAATAAATAAAATATTAAAAAAATTCCTAAAGCAAAACCAAAGTCACCTACTCTGTTTACAACAAATGCTTTTATAGCTGCAGCATTTGCACTTTCTTTTTTAAACCAAAAACCAATTAGAAAGTAAGAACAAAGACCAACACCTTCCCAACCAAAAAATAGTTGAATGAAATTGTCTGATGTTACAAGCATCAACATTGCAAATGTGAACAATGATAAATAAGCCATAAATCTTGGCTTATGAGGATCATGAGACATGTAACCAATTGAATAGATATGTACTAAAGCTGATACAGAGGTTACAACCACTAACATCACTGCTGATAAAGGATCAATTAACATTGACCAATTTACATCAAGTGACCCTGAGCTTATCCAAGTAGCTATAACAATATTTTCTTCGTATTGATTTACAATTACTTGATAAAGAACATGAATTGATAAGAGTGCAGAAATTGAAACCAGAGCACTTGTTACTATTTCAGAGTTTCTATCACCAATATATCTACCAAAAAAGCCTGATATAATTGAAGCAATAAGTGGAAGAAATATAATCGATAGTTCCATGATTATCCTTTTAACTTATCTATTTCTTCAACACGTATTGTTCCAGAGTTTCTGAAATAAACGACTATTATTGCTAATCCTATGGCTGCTTCTGCGGCTGCAACTGTGAGGATAAATAAAGTAAAGACTTGTCCTGCCAAATCTCCCAAATAAATAGAAAAAGCTACTAAATTGATATTTACAGCAAGTAATATCAATTCAATACTCATTAATATAACAATAATGTTCTTTCTATTTAGAAAAATACCAATTACTCCAATTGAAAAAATAACAGCACCTAAAGTCAAATAATGTCCTAAACCTATATCAATCATCTATTTTAACTCCTTTATTGCTCTGAACTTCTAGCACTTCAACACCTTCCGCTCTTTCTCTAGAAATTTGCTTGATATAACTTTGTCTTTTAAGACCTGATCTTTGTCTAAATGTTAATACAATGGCTCCAACCATAGCTACTAGTAGGATCATTCCACTTATTTGAAACACATGAATATAATCAGTGTATAAAATTTGGCCCAATGAATGAGTGTTGCTTACACTTGTATTAGCAAGTGAATTGTTAATATCGAAAATTTCTGGTTTATATTTCCAGCCACCTATCACAATTATAATTTCAAAGAAAATTAAAGTACTTATAATTAAACCAACTGGGATATGTCTGGAACTTTGTTCACCTGCAAACCATTGGTTTTTTTGTTGGGCTACGTTTAACATCATAACAACAAACAAAAACAAAACCGCTACAGCCCCAACATAAACAATTAGCATTATCATTCCCAAAAATTCAGCACCTATCATTATGAAAAGACAAGAGATACTAATGAAATCAAGAATTAAGAAAAATACCGAGTGAACTGTGTTTTTAGAAGCTGTTACCATTATAGCTGAAACAACAGCAATTATTGAAAATGTATAAAAGAAAATAGCGTGTGCAATCATTTTTATCTATGGATATTGTCGGCTTTAATATTTGCCTCCAAAACATTCTCCCACCTATCTCCATTATCTAATAATTTTTCTTTTGTATAATAAAGTTCTTCTCTTGTTTCTGTTGAAAATTCAAAATTTGGACCTTGGACTATTGCATCTACCGGACAAGCCTCTTCACACAAACCACAATAAATACACTTCATCATATCGATGTCATAACGAGTTGTTTTTCTACTTCCATCTTCTCTTTCAGCTGACTCTATCGTTATTGCCTGAGCTGGGCACACTGCTTCACATAATTTGCAAGCAATACATCTTTCTTCTCCGTTTGGATATCTTCTTAAAGCATGCTCTCCTCTAAAACGAGGACTTATTTTACCTTTTTCAAAAGGGTAATTAATTGTTTTTTTTGATTTAAATAATTCTTTAATAGCAATAAACAAACCACCAATAAAATCAGTCATTAATATTGTTTTAAAGAATCTTGAAATCTTCATAATTAATTCACTGGTAAAAGGTTAAAATAAAATAAATAGCTAGCCGTTAATACCACCCAAGTTAAAGAAAGAGGGAGGAAAACTTTCCAGCCTAGTCTCATTAATTGATCATATCTGTATCTAGGTACTATTGCCTTAACTAATGCAAAAAGGATGAATAAAAGAAGAATTTTTAATATTAACCATATTGCACCTGGAACTAATGTAAATGGATAAACATCGATTGGGGACATCCAACCACCTAAAAATAATATTGCTCCCATTGCACACATCAATAAAATATTTGCATATTCACCTAACCAAAACATTGCATACATCATTCCTGAATATTCTGTTTGGTAACCAGCAACCAACTCTGCTTCGGCTTCTGGCAAATCAAAAGGAGGTCTGTTAGTTTCAGCTAAAGCAGAAATAAAAAATATTACAAACATTGGAAATAATGGGATTACAAACCACATATTTTGTTGAGCAATAACGATGTCGTTTAAATTTAATGAACCAACACAAAGTAAAACATTGATTATTATTACCCCAATTGAAACTTCATAAGATACCATTTGAGCAGCAGAACGAATTGCTCCTAGAAAAGGATATTTAGAATTGGATGCCCAACCTCCCATTATTATTCCATAAACACCTAGTGAAGAAACAGCAAATAAGTAAAGAATTCCAACATTGATATCGGCCAAAACCTGAGTTGCGCTAAATGGAATTACAGCCCACGCGATTAAAGCTAAAGTCATAGTCACTATAGGAGCCAATATAAAAATCACTTTATTTGAACTAGATGGAATAATGATTTCTTTAAATATATATTTTAAAGCATCAGCTAAAGATTGTAATAAACCGAACGGACCAACAACATTAGGTCCTTGCCTTTTTTGAACAAAAGCCCAAACTCTTCTATCAAGCCAAACTATCATTGCTACAGAAACAAGAACAGGCACCAGTAAGAATAAAATCTTATAAACTTCTTGAAAAACTATGCTCAAGTATTCCATATTAACCTTCTGTACCTGTTGATTTTAAATTTAATTTAGAATTATTACATTCAACCATCGTTTTTGATGATCTAGCAATTACATTTGAAAAATAATAGTCTTTTACATTGATTATTAAATTTTCATTTTTAAATTCATTGTTAGAATTATTAATCTCATTTACTTGTTTTTCTTTTTGTAAATTTAAATAGTTAAACATGCTGCTTTCCAATTCATCTTTGTCATTAAATAATTTTCTATTATTCATAAATTCAGCCAGTTCATTAATTATTTGCCAATCTTCTTTTGCATCACCTGGTGGATACGATGCTTTATAAGCTTTTTGAATTTTTCCTTCTAAATTTGTAAAGTGCCCATCTTGTTCAGTGTAAGCAGCGCCTGGTAAAATAATATCAGCAGACTCAGCACCTTTATCACCGTGGCTACCTTGGTAAATTATAAATTCATCTTTTTTATCAAATTCTAGATTGTCTTGACCTACAAGATAAACAATATCGAATTTATGTTCTTTTAGATCACTTATTAAATTATTTTCATTATTAATTATTCCAAGATCAATATTTCCTACTGTTGCTGCATCAGTTGATAAAATATTTAAAGAGTTCCATTCATCTGAAATTTTATTGTTTTTTGATAAAAATTCTTTCGTTTTATTAAATAAATATTCTGAAGACTTTAATGTAAGTAGAGACTCACCAATAATAATTATTGGTTTTTTTGAGTTAATAATTTCTTTAGATACGTCATGATTTCCTTCAAGAATATTATTTAAAGTTTGAGTTTGACCATCTAAACTTTGATAAGGATAAGTTAAATCACCAACATCATTAAGTGAAATTATTTTTGTATTGTTGTTTAAATAAGCTTTTCTAATTCTAGCATTTAAAATAGTTGCTTCATATCTTGGGTTTGCACCTGCTATAAAAATTAAATCTGCTTCTTCAATACCATTTATAGAAGAATTAAATAAATAGTTTTCTCTTTTTGAAGTATTTATAAATCTATTATCAGATCTTGACTCGTAATTTTTAGTATCAATTGTTCGATCAAAAAATTCTTTAAAAATATAACTAGTCTCCATATTGGTTAAATCACCAACAAAACCACATATTTTTTCTTTAGATGTGTTTTCAAATTTAGATTTAATTATTTTATACACTTCATCCCATGAGGCCTTTTCAAATTTGCCGTTGTATTTGATAAATGGAGTATCTAACCTTTGATGTAGAAGACCATCGCAAGCATATCTTGTTTTGTCTGAGATCCATTCCTCATTGATATCTTCATTAATAATTGGAAGTACTCTTTTGACTTCCCAATCATATGTATCTACTCTGACATTTGATCCAATTGCATCCATTACATCAATTGTTTCAGTTTTTTTTAGTTCCCATGGTCTAGCTTCGAATACATAAGGTTTTGAAGTTAGGGCTCCTACAGGACATAAATCTACAACGTTTGCAGACAATTCGGATTGCATTGATTGCTCTAGATAAGTTGTAATTTGCATATCTTCACCTCTTCCAATGGCACCAAGCTCTGGAACTCCAGCAACTTCCGTTGCAAATCTCACACATCTCGTACAGTGAATACATCTTGTCATTTGAGTTTTAATTAAAGGTCCCATATTTTTTTCAGGAACAGCTCTTTTATTTTCTTTAAATCTTGATTTGTCTACTCCATAGTACATTGATTGATCTTGAAGATCGCATTCACCACCTTGATCACATACTGGACAATCTAGGGGATGGTTAGCTAATAAAAATTCCATCACTCCCTTACGAGCTTTTTCTACTAAAGCAGTATTTGTTTTAATATTCATGCCCTCAGCAGCTGGCATAGCACATGAAGCAATTGGTTTAGGAGATTTTTCCATTTCAACTAAACACATTCTGCAGTTACCTGCGATAGATAATTTTTCATGGTAACAAAATCTTGGAATTTCAACTCCAGCTTTTTCGCAAGCTTGAAGTACGGTTAAACCTTCTTCGACTTCTACTTCTATTTCATTTACTTTTAATTTAAGCATTTTTTTTATCCAATAAATGTTGATCTACCAAATATGGAATATTGTTTTTCTTTTGAACAATAGGATCCAAATTGTTTCTTTTCTCAATTTCTTTTTTAAAGTGTCTAAGCAATCCTTGAACTGGCCATGATGAGCCTTCTCCAAAAGCACAAATAGTATGTCCTGCAATTTGATTTGTAACATCACCTAACATATCTACTTCATCCTTTGTTGCATCACCTTTTGCCATTCTCTCAAGCATTCTCCACATCCAACCAGAACCTTCTCTACAAGGTGTACATTGACCACAACTCTCATGTTTGTAAAATCTTGCAATCCTTGCCATACATTTAATTATGTCCTGATCTTTGTTAATAACAACAATACCAGCTGTACCAAGTCCGCTTTTTTCTTCAACACATGCATCGAAGTCCATTTTTAAAGTTTCACACCTTTCTTTCGGTATTAGTGGCATTGAAGAACCTCCAGGTATCACAGCCTGCAAATTTTCCCATCCACCAATTACACCTCCAGCATGAACTTCTATTAATTCTTTTAAAGGAATACTCATTTCTTCTTCAACATTACAAGGATTGTTTACATTTCCAGAAATACAAAAAATTTTGGTTCCAGTATTTTTTTCTCTTCCTAAAGAAGCAAACCATTTTGCTCCTCTTCTTAAAATGGTTGGAACCACTGCAATTGTTTCAACGTTATTTATTATTGTAGGACATCCATACAGGCCTATCAAAGCTGGGAAAGGTGGTTTTAATCTAGGTTGACCTTTTTTACCTTCTAAACTTTCAAGTAGTGCAGTCTCTTCACCACAAATATATGCACCAGCTCCGTAATGAATATAAATATCTAAATCCCATCCTGTACCAGCTGCATTTTTACCTAACAATTTTTTTTCATAAGCTTCATCTATTGCTGCTTGAAGTTTTTGACCATCAACAAAATATTCTCCTCTTATGTAAATATAACAAACATGTGCTTGCACTGCATAAGATGCTATTAAACAACCTTCTATTAATTTGTGAGGTTCAAATCTTAAAATGTCTCTATCTTTGCAAGTTCCTGGTTCAGACTCATCGCCGTTAATAACTAAGTAATGTGGTCTAGATCCAACTTCTTTTGGCGCAAATGACCATTTTAAACCAGTAGGAAATCCTGCGCCACCTCGACCTCTTAGTTGAGATTCTTTAATTTCATTAATTATCCAGTCTCTTCCTTTGTCAGTAATTTCTTTTGTATTTACCCAATCACCTCTCTCTTGTGATGAAGATACATCTGAGCCTTTGTCATTATATAAATTCTGAAAAATTCTATCTTGATCTTTAAGCATTTTTTAAATCCATTAAGGTTTTCCTGTTATTTTCTGGTTCATTATTAACTCTTCCTCTATACGAACCAGGTTTTGGAGTTTCTCCATTTAAAATTTTATCTAAAATATCTAAAGTTTTTTGTTTATCTAAATCTTCATAATAGTCATCATTAATTTGCATCATTGGAGCATTGACACATGCCCCCAAACATTCAACTTCCATCCAAGAACAGCTTTTATCATTTGATAATTCACATTCGTTTTCAGAAATTTTTTCTTTACAAGCCTCAACTAATTGATTTGCACCTCTTATCATACATGGTGTTGTGGTGCATACTTGAACAAAGTATTTGCCTACAGGAGCTAAATTATACATTGTATAAAAAGTGGCTACCTCATAAACTTTAATATAAGGCATATCTAAAAACTTAGCGATGTATTTCATTGCAGCTAATGGTATCCAATTATTATTTTGCTTTTGAGCAATATAAAGTAAAGCCATTACAGCACTTTGCTGTTTACCTTCAGGATATTTTGCAACAATAACATTTGCTGCTTCTAATGATGAAGCATTAAATTCAAAACTTTCTGGTTGATCTTTAGCGGGTCTTCTTAAGCTCATCTGTCTACCTCACCAAAAACAATATCTAAAGAACCTAATACCGCAGGAACATCTGCTAACATATGACCTTTAATTAAATAATCCATCGATTGTAAATGTGAAAATCCTGGTGCTCTTATTTTACATTTGTAAGGTTTGCTTGATCCATCAGATATCAAGTAAACACCAAATTCTCCTTTTGGTGCCTCAACAGCAGTATAAATTTCATCTTTTGGAACTCTGTATCCCTCTGTGAAAAGTTTAAAATGATGTATTAAAGCTTCCATTGATTGTTTAATTTCTGCCTTAGGTGGAGGGCTAATCTTGCCATCTAATGATTTAATTGGACCCTTTTCCATTTTAGCAAGACATTGTTTGATAATTGAAACACTTTCTTTCATTTCCTCAATTCTACATAAATACCTATCGTAACAATCTCCGTTTTTTCCAACTGGAATTTTAAAATCTAAACTTTCATAACAATCATAAGGTTGAGATTTTCTTAAATCCCATGGAACTCCTGAGCCTCTAATCATAACTCCTGAAAAAGAATAATCTAATGCATCTTCTTTTGTAACTACTCCTATATCGACATTTCTTTGTTTAAAAATTCTATTATCAGTTAACAAACTTTCTAAATCGTTAATTATTTTCGGAAACGTTTCACAAAATTTTGCAATATCTTCTTCTAAACCTTTTGGCAAATCTTGATGAACACCTCCTGCTCTAAAATAATTTGCATGAAGTCTTGACCCTGAAGCTCTCTCATAAAATGTCATTAGAGTTTCCCTTTCCTCGAAACCCCAAAGAGAAGGTGTTAATGCTCCTACATCAAGAGCTTGGGTTGTAACGTTTAAAATATGACTTAAGATTCTCCCAATTTCACAAAATATAACTCTTATGTATTGCGCTCTAATTGGTACATCTATTTTAAGTATTTTTTCAACAGCTAGTGCGAAAGCATGTTCCTGATTCATTGGAGCGACGTAATCTAATCGGTCGAAATAAGGAACTGCCTGCATATAAGTTTTGTTTTCTATAAGTTTTTCTGTTCCTCTATGAAGTAAACCGATGTGAGGATCCGCCTTCTCTACCACTTCTCCATCAAGCTCTAGAATTAATCTAAGAACACCATGAGCTGCAGGATGCTGAGGACCAAAATTTAAATTTAAATTTTTAATTTTTTTTGTCATTATTCTCAATTTCTTCTTTAATATATTTTGTTCCTTCCCAAGGACTTTCATAATCAAAATTTCTATAATTTTGCTCAAGCTTTACTGGTTCGCTAATCACTTTTTTTTGATCTTCGCTATATCTAACTTCTGAGTGACCCGTTAATGGAAAATCTTTTCTTAATGGATGGCCTTCAAATCCATAATCAGTTAGTATTCTTCTAAGATCTGGATGATCCTTGAAAGATACCCCATACATATCAAAAACCTCTCTCTCCATCCAGTTTGCTGATGGAAAAATGCTAGTTAATGATGGAATAACTTCATTTTCAGCAATTGAATATTTTACAATCAATCTTTGATTAAATTCATGACTTAAAAACAAGTATACTACCTCAAACCTTTGATTTTGTTCTGGGTAGTCAACAACTGTTATATCTATTAATTGCCTAAATTTAGTATCTTGATTTGTTTTTAAAAAAATAGCGACATCAATAATGTCTTCCTTATCTGTTTCAATATAAATTTGGTTATGTTTAATTTCTGTCTTGTCAATTTTAGTAGTTAACTCAGAATTAATTTTTTTTTCTAGATCTTCTAAACTTTTCATAACTATCTAATAAAAGATCCTTTTTTTCTAATTTTTTTTTGTAGTTGCAGTATCCCATATAACAGTGCCTCTGCTGATGGAGGACATCCTGGCACATAAACATCTACTGGAACAATTCGATCACAACCTCTAACAACTGAATATGAATAATGATAATATCCACCTCCATTTGCGCAACTACCCATTGAAATCACATATCTTGGTTCAGGCATCTGGTCGTAAACTTTTCTTAAAGCTGGCGCCATTTTATTTGTTAAAGTTCCTGCAACTATCATAACATCTGATTGTCTAGGGGAACCCCTTGGAGCTGCTCCAAATCTTTCTAAATCATATCTCGGCATAGCTGTTTGCATCATTTCAACGGCACAACAAGCTAATCCAAAAGTCATCCAATGAAGTGATCCTGATCTTGACCAGTTAATTAAATTATCAAGTGATGTAGTTATAAAACCATTCTTACTAAAATCTTCAGCAAGTTGTTTAAATTCCTCAGGAACTTGATCTATTTTATTATTCATTGTGGTTTATAATTTTTATTCCCAGTCTAAAGCACCTTTTTTCCATTCATAAATAAAACCTATTGTAAGAATGAACAAAAAAATCATCATTGATGAAAAACCTAATAATCCAATATTTCCAAGAGATATTGCCCATGGAAATAAAAATGCTATCTCTAAATCAAAAATAATAAATAGAATTGCAACTAAATAAAATCTCACATCAAATTCCATTCTTGAATCCTCGAAAGGTTCAAAACCACACTCATAAGCTGAAAGTTTTTCAGGATCAGGTTTTTTAGGTGATAGAATAAAGTTTACAACCACAAAAGCACAACTTAACCCAAGAGCTAAAACTAAAAATATTATTATTGGTAGGTAATCTTTTAAAAAATCAGATAACATGGAAATCTATATATCAGTTTTTATCTGTTGTTGAAGGGCTGATACGTCACATTTTTATTAATATTAACATTGAAAAATGCGAAAAAGTGGCGGGAGTGAAGGGACTCGAACCCTCGACCTATCGCGTGACAGGCGATCGCTCTAACCAACTGAGCTACACCCCCACTTTGTTGTTTTGGTGGGCAGTAAAGGACTCGAACCTTTGACCCCCTCGGTGTAAACGAGATGCTCTACCAACTGAGCTAACCGCCCAAAACAGTGCTACTTATTACATCAACACTTAAATAATGTAAATTAATTATTATTGAATACTAGCTTGAGATTTATCGTCTTTTTTAGATATATCGACCTCAACCCACTCTGTTGGTTTAAGTTCTTTTGTTAAAGCTATTTTTATAACCTGATCAGCATATTCAACTGGAGTGATCTTAATATCGTCTATAATTTTCTTCGGCATATCCACTAAATCTTTTTCATTCTCTTTAGGAATTAAAACTTCTTTTATTCCAGCTCTGTGTGCTGCTAATAATTTTTCTTTCAAACCACCAATTGGTAATACTTGACCTGTTAAAGTTACTTCACCAGTCATAGCAACATCTCTTCTTACAGGTATATTTGTTATTGATGAAACAATTGAGGTTACCATACCAATGCCAGCTGATGGACCATCTTTTGGAGTTGCTCCTTCAGGAACATGAATATGGAAATCTTTTTTTTCAAAAATAGGAGGTATGATTCCATACTCCAAACATTTTGACCTTACAAAAGATTTTGCAGCTTTAACCGACTCTTGCATTACGTCACCTAATTTACCAGTGATTTGCATTCTCCCTTTACCAGGCATTGTAACGGTTTCAATTTTTAAAATTTCTCCACCATACTCAGTCCAAGCAAGTCCTGTTACTATACCTACTCTATTTTCAGACTCTAATTCTCCAAACTTAAACTTAGGGACACCTAAAAAATCAGATAAATTTTTATTATTTATTCCAACTTCTTTTTCTTCACCTGCAACAATTTTTTTAACAACTTTTCTTGCAAGTTTAGAAATTTCCCTTTCAAGATTTCTTACACCGGATTCTTTTGTATATCCTCTTATAACTTCTTTAATAATGTCATCATCCAACTTCATTTCTTTTTCTTTAACACCATTATCTTTGATTTGTTTTGGTAGTAAATACTTGTTTGCAATACTAATTTTTTCATCTTCAGTGTAACCTGCTAACCTGATTACTTCCATTCTATCTAATAAAGGAGGTAAAATGTTTAAGGTATTAGCAGTCGTTACAAACATCACATCAGATAAATCATAGTCTACTTCTAAATAATGATCATTAAATGTTGTGTTCTGTTCAGGATCTAAAGCTTCTAATAATGCTGAAGATGGGTCTCCTCTATAATCATTTCCAATTTTATCTATTTCATCTAGTAGAATTAAAGGATTTTTTGTTCCAGCTTTTTTCATCATCTGAATAATTTTTCCTGGTAAAGAACCAATATAAGTTCTTCTATGACCACGTATTTCAGCTTCATCTCTCATTCCGCCAACTGACATTCTAACAAATTCTCTATTTGTAGCTTTTGCAATGGATTTTCCTAATGATGTTTTTCCAACACCTGGAGGTCCAACTAAACATAAAATTGGGCCTTTAATTTTTTCCATTCTTTTTTGAACAGCTAAAAACTCTATTATTCTCTCCTTAACTTTTTCTAATCCAAAGTGATCCTTATCAAGAATATCTAAAGCTTTTTTTAAATCTATATCAACCTCACTTTTTTTATGCCAAGGCAATTCTGTCATCCAATCTAAATAATTTCTAACAACTGTTGCCTCTGCAGACATAGGACTCATATTTTTTAATTTTTTTAATTCTTGTAAGCATTTCTTCTCTACATCTTTTGGCATCTTGGCTTTTGTAATTGCTTTATTTAGACTAGTTGTTTCATCTTTACCGTCTTCAATTTCACCAAGTTCTTTTTGAATAGCTTTTAGTTGCTCATTTAAATAATACTCTCTTTGAGTTTTTTCCATCTGAGTTTTAACTCTTCCCCTAATTCTTTTTTCAACACCAATAATACTTGTTTCGTTTTCCATTATTTTAATAATAGCGTTTAATCTTTTCTTTACGTCTACGGTTTCAAAAATTTGTTGCTTTTCAGAAATTGTAGCAGTTATATGAGATGCGATATTGTCAGCAATCTGAGAAGGTTCTTTTAATTGCTTAATTGTATTAATTGTTTCACTAGAAATTTTTTTATTTATTGAGGTTAATTTTTCTAATCTTCTTAAAGCCGTAGCTGCTAAAGGAAACAAATCCTCATCTTTAGGTAAAATATCTTGATAATGGGTATAATCACAAGTTATGAATTTTTCATTATCTTTAAAATCTAAAATTTTTACTCTCTTAATTCCTTCTACTAAAACTTTAACAGTTCCATCAGGTAATTTTAACAATTGTAAAATACTTCCTTCACAACCGTACATAAAAACATCTGTTTTCTTAGGATCATCAATTTCTGAATTTTTTTGAGTAACAAGAATAATTTTTTTATCTTTTTTCATCACCTCGTTTAGAGCTGAAATAGATTTATCCCTTCCTACGAACAAAGGAATTACCATACTTGGAAAGACTACAATGTCTCTCAATGGGAGTAAGGGCAGTGAAATTTTGACTTCCATAAGAATAATATGGATATTATATTTTATAATGCAATAGGTATTTATTACTTATTAAGGATATTAAGCCGCTGTGGTCTTATTTGACTTAGATTTATTGTCACCTTTAGCGTGGACTAAAATTGGTTGGGACTGACCTTTTGCAGCACCAGCATCAACAATAACCTCTTCAATATTATCTTGACTAGGTAGATCGTACATTGTTTTCAACAAAATATTTTCTAAGATAGATCTTAAACCTCTTGCTCCAGTTTTTTTGCTAATTGCTTTTTGTGCTATTTCTTTTAAAGCATTATCTTTAAATATTAATTTTGCACCATCCAATTTAAACAACTCTTGATATTGCTTTGTTAAAGAATTTTTAGGTTCTTGTAATATTTTTATTAAAGATTTTTCATCTAAATCTTCAAGTGTTGCTATCATTGGAAGTCTTCCAATAAATTCTGGGATTAATCCAAATTTTAATAAATCTTCTGGCTCTAAACCTTTCATCCATTCACCAGTTTTCTTATCTTGAGTATTTTTAACATCTGCACCAAAACCAATTGATGTTCCTTTGTCTCTTTGAGAAATAATTTTATCAAGTCCTGCAAAAGCACCACCACAAATAAACAAAATATTTGTTGTATCTACTTGTAAAAATTCTTGTTGAGGATGTTTTCTACCTCCTTGAGGTGGAACACTTGCAACTGTACCTTCCATTATTTTAAGTAGAGCTTGCTGAACACCTTCACCAGAAACATCTCTTGTAATCGATGGGTTTTCAGATTTTCTGCTTATTTTATCAACCTCATCAATATAAACTATTCCTCTTTGAGCTTTTTCAACATTATAGTCAGATGCTTGCAACAATTTTAAAATAATATTTTCAACATCCTCTCCAACATAACCTGCTTCTGTGAGAGTAGTTGCGTCAGCCATTGTAAATGGAACGTCTAGAATTCTAGCAAGGGTTTGTGCAAGCAATGTTTTTCCACAACCTGTGGGACCCACTAAAAGTATATTAGATTTAGACAGCTCAACATTTTTACTTGTTTTGCTTTCATAATTTAATCTTTTGTAATGATTGTGTACTGCAACAGATAATACTTTCTTTGCATGAGCTTGACCAATTACATAATCATCTAATACTGAACAAATTTCCTTCGGGGATGGAAGACCATCTTGATGTTTTACAAAAGTATCTTTGCTCTCCTCTTTAATGATGTCCATACATAGCTCAACACATTCATCACAGATGAAAACAGTTGGACCAGCAATCAACTTTCTTACTTCATGTTGGCTCTTGCCACAGAAAGAGCAGTAAAGAATATTTTTATTATTTGTTGTCATTTTAATTTTTATAACGAATCAATTTAATTACTTTATTATAGAAGACTCACACTAATCAAGTTTCGATTAATAATAACTCAATATATTGTGTATTAAGATCTTCTTTCTACTACTTCGTCAATAAGACCAAAAGCTTGTGCGACATCTGCAGTCATAAAATTATCTCTTTCAAGAGCAGATTTTATTTCTTCAACACTTTTTCCAGTATGCTTTGAATAAATTTCATTAAGCCTTTTCTTCAAAGACAAAACTTCATTTGCATGAATTTCAATATCTGTTGCCTGACCTTGAAAGCCTGCTGAAGGTTGGTGGACCATTATTCTTGAATTTGGTAATGAAAATCTTTTTCCTTTAGTTCCTGCAGCTAGCAAAAAAGAACCCATAGAAGCTGCTTGACCAATACATAAAGTAGAAATGTCTGGCTTCACATATTGCATTGTATCATAAATACCGAGACCAGCTGTAACCAAACCACCAGGGCTATTTATGTATAAATAAATTTCTTTTTTTGGATCCTCTGCCTCTAAAAATAATAATTGGGCAGTAACCAATGAAGCAACATTGTCATTAATCTGACCAGTTAAAAAAATAATTCTTTCTTTTAAAAGTCTTGAGTAAATATCATAGGCTCTCTCACCTTTGCTAGATTGTTCAACAACCATGGGAACAAGGTTGCTCATATATTCTGATAATTTTGTTGTCATAAGTTGATTCGTTCTACTTATACAACTTGAGATTACTTTTTGCTAACTTTTTTTGTCTTTTTTGCTGCAGGCTTTGATTTTGCCTTTTTAGTTGCAGGTTTTTTTTCTTTCGCAGATGTTGAGGATGATTTTTTCTTAGTTTCTTTTTTTTCTTCTCCATGACTATGTTCATGATCATGATCATGCTTATGAGCTTCTTTTAAAATTTTTTCAGCTTCTTCTTTAGAAATTTCTTTCTTATTTGCTTTACCTTTTTCTTTAATTAAATTTAAAATTTTTTCCTCGTATACAGTCCCTCTTAAACTTGCTATTGCAGATGGATTTTTTTGATAAAAATCCATAACCATTTTTTCTTGTCCAGGCATCATTCTTAGTTGTTTTTGCACTTCAGCCTGAACTTCTTGTTCTGTTACTTTAATTTGATTTTTTTCACCAAACTCATTTAAAATTAATCCAGTTTTAATTCTTGTTTTTGCTTTTTCTTCATAGTTTTTTTTATTTTTCTTTGCTTCTTCCTCGGACATACCTTGTGAAAGAACTTTAACTTCTTCTTCAACTAAGTTTTCTGGGACTTCATCTACTTTAATTTTCTCTATTTCTTTTAAAATTTGGTTTTTAGATAATTGATCTAATGAATTTTTGTATTCATCATTAATTTGTTTTGAAATTAATGTTTTTAAATCTTTTAAACCTTTTGCTCCTAAATTTTTTGCAAAATCATCATCAATTTTTACTTCTTCTGATTTCTTAACACTTAAAATTTTACAATTAAATTTAGCTTTTTTATTTACTAATTCTTTTTCTGGGAAATTTTCTGGCAAAGTTGCTTCTACAATTTTTTCATCGTTTTTCTTTACTCCGATCAATTGATCATCAAATCCTTTTAAGAATAAATCTTTACCTAAAGTTAGCTGAGTGTTCTTTCCTTCACTTCCTTTAAAATCCATACCATCAACTGTTGCTTTATAATCTAAAGAAACTAAATCACCTTTTTTAGCTTTTGTATCGGGGCTTACTTCCTTAAAATTTGGTTGGTTTTTTGCTATTTCTTTTATTCTTTTATCAGTCTCACTCTCGTCAATTTTTACAGTGTATTCGTCAAATTTAATATTTTCTAAAGATTTAATTTCTACTTTTGGTAGCTCCGTAACTGATAAAACATACTCAAGATCTTTATCTTCACCGTAAGTCTTTAAGTCAAGCTTAGGTTGACCAGCTGGTTTAATTTTATTTTCTTCTAATGCTTTTGTAGACGTTTCTTTTAAAACTTTATCTAAAACCTCTCCAAAAACTGCTTTACCAAATTGTCTCTTTAAAATTTCTTTAGGAACTTTGCCTGGTCTAAATCCTTTAAGATTTACACTACCTTTTATCTCCTCATATTTTTCATCCATATAAGAGTTCATTGTCTCTTTATCGATAAAAACTTTAAGGTCTTTATTTAATCCTTTTTTATTTTCTACAGTAACTTTCATAATATTTTAATGGTAGGGCGAAAAGGACTCGAACCTTCACATGTTGCCATATTGGTTCCTAAGACCAACGCGTCTACCAATTCCGCCATCGCCCCACAAATTACGTGGTTTTATATATTATTGAAACTATTTGTCCAATGACAATTGTTAAAAAATTATCTATTTATCTAATAATATTTATACTAATTTATAAAAAATGATTATTTCACCTTGCATAAGCATTTGTAAAACTGATCCATCAACAGGCTATTGTTATGGTTGTGGAAGAAGTAATGAGGAAAAAAGACTTTGGAAGCTTGAAGAAACAACTGATGATTGGAAAAAAGAAAATATAATACAAATTGAAAAAAGGCTGACTGGTTGGCAACTTGAAAGTTTTAAAGAATCGTACTCTTATAAAATCAATAATGGAATGTCTCTTTTCAAGAAAAATTTAATCGAAGAGTAGTATAAACTATGAGTAAAGTTAAAATTGTAAGTATTATCTATGCCATTGGTATAATTATTGGTGCTTTATTCTTTGATGTTTGGGGGGCAGATACCACTCCTTTAAAAACATTGTCTGTATTTGGTTGGACTGTAATATTTATTATAGCTTTATTTTTTGTAGATAAGAATGAGAGAAAATAAGTTTTTAATATTTTTATTATCATTTTTTTTTATATCCTTTAATTCTCACTCAGAAATAATTGTGTTGAGCAAATGTGATCATAAAGAGGATGGTTTTTTAAAAAATGAATATATTTTAAATCTTAATGAATTAATTATGACACGTAATTATGTTTATAATGAAAAAACTTATCAAAAATATAAGGTCACTGATTTAAGCGTTAAAAAGAAAAACTCCTATGTGAGAAATATTTATGAGGAAGATGGAAAAATACTTACATTAAAACATGGTTATCCTCAGTTTTATACTCAAATTTTATTTGAAAAAGATAAACCAGAAATATTTGTTAAGGCTGTTTTGAATGATGTCGAAAGTTTATCTAAAATCTCAGATTGTAAAAAAATAGAGAAATTTGATCAGGAAAGTTAGTTTTTATTTTTTTTTTCTTCTTTGTTTTTGGTAATAAATTTTTTCTTAAGTTCAAATCTACTATTTGTAATATTTGAACGATGCTTTGCGTATGCTTGTTTTTGCGCTTGTCTCATTGCTCTTTTAGATGACATGATAATTTACTTTAATATTCAATTTCTAAAGTATCAATAACTTTTAAACTTTTATCCGAAACAACAATCTCTCCAGATGATGGTGCATAATTTAAAATTTCAGAAATCACTACATAATGTGTAACAAAAACTAAATTTTGATCTTTATCCCAATTACTAATAAATTTATCAAAATCAATAATTTGCTTTTTTCTATTATTAGCAAATTTTGCACTAAAAAATGAGTTTAGGAAATTTTTAGTTTCATATTCTTTAAATGCAATAGATGCTGTTTCTTTACATCGACACCATTCACTAGAATAAACTTTTTCAATTGAAATTTTGTTTTTCTTAAAAAAATTACCAATTTTTTGTGATTGAGCCCTACCACTATCACTTAAATTTCTTTGAGTTGTACAATCGTTAATATCGAAATTATCTGGATCTCCGCCTCCAGGGGCATAAGCATGTCTTATGAAAATTAATTTTCCACCCTTTTGTAATTCATTAATTAAAGTTTGTTTTGAATCTGCTTTAACTGAAGGATTAATGCATATAAATATTATGACTAAATAATTTAAAATTTTCATTTATGAATATTAAAATAGATAGTTTAAATAAAACAATTCTTAAATGTAAAAAATGTCCAAGGCTTGTGAATTTTGTAAAAAAAATTTCAACAGAAAAAAGAAAACAAAACATAAATGAAACTTACTGGGGAAAACCAGTTACAGGTTTTGGCGAAATTGATGCAAAAATTTTAATAATTGGATTAGCCCCAGCAGCACATGGAGGCACACGAACAGGAAGAGCATTCACGGGTGATAAATCTGGAGATTTTTTATTTAAATGTTTATTTAAAGCTAAAATTTCAAACCAACCAAATTCAGAAAATCTGAATGATGGCCTTAAACTAAAATCAACATATATAACTAATATTTTAAAATGTGTTCCTCCTGGAGACAAACCTAAAATAGAAGAGCTTAATAATTGTTCAAAATACTTTGATAGAGAGATTTATAATTTAAAAAAATTAAAAACTATTATTGCATTAGGAAAAGTAG
This sequence comes from uncultured Pelagibacteraceae bacterium, assembly GCA_902592375.1. Classification (GTDB taxonomy): domain Bacteria; phylum Pseudomonadota; class Alphaproteobacteria; order Pelagibacterales; family Pelagibacteraceae; genus Pelagibacter. The sequence continues at coordinate 141,394 of CACJEG010000002.1, forward strand.
CATTTGATAATTGTGTTAAATTTTATAAAAAAAAATATAATTTAAAAGAAAAGATAAAATTTATTCATGGAAAATCCTATTTACTTCCAGGAAATATTAAATTAATTGCCTGTTACCACCCTAGCCCCAGAAATGTAAATACTAAGCTTGTATCTGAAAGAATGTTTGTAGATTTATTTAAAAAAGCTAGAAAAATAACTATGAACTAGAAGTATAAGGTTTAAATTCTGATAAAATTTTTTCTGGAATTTTAACTGGTTTGAATTTTTCGTTTATAAATACTAGATGAATTTTAGCTTCTACAATCAATTCCTCATCTTTAAATATTGATTGATACATTAAAAAAGAAGTTTTTGAAATAGATTCAACAAAAGATTTAATTTGTAAATTATCTTCTAGATATGCAGATTTTTTATATTCAATATTGCACGATTTAACAATTATTAGAGCACCAAAATCATTTTTTATTTTTGTATTGCTTAATCCAATAGTTGATAACGCTTCAGTTCTAGCTCTTTCTAAATATTTTAAATAATTAGCATAGTACACTACTCCACCAGCGTCTGTATCCTCATAATACACTTTAACATTATGAGTAAAGTTTTTATGCATAAGTTAATAATATCAAATAAATAAAAATTTAATATAAACTAAGATATAATATCTTTAATGAAAATTTATTTAATTTGGTTAATTGGTGTAATTTTATGGAACTTTGGATTTCCAAATGCAATTCCAATCGCTGATGTTATTGCAGCTATTTTATTATCGTTTTTAAGTATTGGATTAAAAAAGTATTTAAAATGGTAATTAATCTGCTGAAAAATAAATATTCTGAAAATAAGAAATTGATTTCATTTTAGAATTATCAGTATCTGCCATTATAGCTAAGCCATCTAATTCATTCACATCTAAATCATGAAATTTTTTAAAATCTTCCTTAACATTGGCTTTCACTGTTACCCAAACATTCAGATTATCTTTTGTAGTTGCTAATACATTATCTATTGATTTTTTTGTATAAGGGCTTGACCAACTCTGGCCAACTGCACTATTGCTTGAAAAAACGTAATTAATTGCTCTATTTGAAAGTGGTGTTGCTCCTGTTTTTTTTACAGCAAAGACTCTAGCTGCAAAATCATGACCTTTTTTTGAATTCTCATTAATGCCTTGCAAATCTTTCTCAATTTTCCAGGTAATATTAATAAAAGGTGTTTTATTTAGATCGATTTTAACCTCTTTTCCAAGGCCAGAAGCAGAGTTATCAGCTACGGCTTTTAAAAAATTACCATTCTCATTTGATCCAACAGTATAAACTGTTTTATTGTCTGCTCCTCTAACCTTACGAACATCGAGTTCTGAAAGCTCTTGCTCTGTAAATTTAAAAATATTCACATTTTCAGCCAGTGCAGAACTAAGAAAAATTAATGATGTAATAAAAATATAAAAAAATTTAAACATGATCTTCTTATAGATAAATTATTTATAAATTCAATATTCAGTCACAATTTAAACATTCTAAATACAAGATTGATTGCTAAATGAATAATATGAAAATAATTTCTGTTTTTATACTTCTTATCTATTGGTCAATAATGATCACAGCGCCTGTTATGGGTAAAAATTCTATTAAAAATCAAAATAAAGATCTAAAAATAGTTTCAAATTTTTGAGACTAATATGTGGATCTACCACCACTGATATCAAATACCGCAGCTGTAGAAAAAGTGTTTTCTTGTGAAGAAAGCCAGCAAACTAGTGAAGTAAACTCATGTATTTCAAGAAATCTTCCTCTTGGCACCTTTGACAGCATTCTTTGTACGTGCTCTTTACTCATTTGATCTAAAATTCTAGTTTTAGCACCTGCTGGAGTGACAGCGTTCACAGCTATATCTTTATCAGCTAATTCTTTGCCCAAAGCTTTAGTTAACCCAATTGCGCCAGCTTTTCCGGAGCTATACGCACTTGCATTTGCATTACCATCTTTACCTGCAACGGAAGCAACATTAACGATTCTTCCATAGTTATTTTTAATCATATTTGGGACAATTGCTCGACAGCAGTTGAAGGTACCCATTAAATTTATCTGGACTATTTTATTCCACATATCGACATCATACTCCCATAAAGGACCAGTAGGTCCTGTTATTCCAGCATTATTTATTAAAATATCAATATTTGTTTTTGAGGTTATGTCTGCAACGTTTTTCTCAACATCTTGATAATTTGATATATCAACGACACTGTAAAATAAGTTAGGGTTTTTTACTTCATCAACTGCTGATTTAAGAAGCTTTTCATCGATATCCCATATAAATACTTTAGCCCCAGTTTCTAAAAATCTTTTTGCAACATCTAAACCAAAACCTTGAGCTCCACCAGTAACTACAGCTGTTCTATTTTTAAAATCAAATGTATGCATTAAAATTATTTTTTTGCTAACAAGTAGTATGTTATCCAGGCAACAAATGCACCTATTATCCAAGCATAAGATTGTAAAAACATTAAATTAGTATTCCAAATTGTTGACGCTGAAAAAATAAATCCTAATATTAAAGAATAAACACCTTTTATATGCCAACCACCTGAATAATAATAAACACTCTCTTTGTCTATAGAATATAGGTCTTTATTACTTAATTCTTGATTTTTAATTAAATAATAGTCAGCTGCCATCACTCCAAATAAAGGACCAAAGAAAGCACCAAAAGTATCAACAAATGATAAAATTCCTATTTGGCTCAATATAGTCAGCCAAAAGATTGCGATCAACAAACCAAAAAAAGCAATTAAATAACTAGCGCTTTTTAAACTTAATATTGAAGGAGCAAAATTTATTAGAGAGTATTGAGATGGGATGAAATTGGCAACTAAATTTGTAGAAGCTGAAGCTATTATAATAAAAAACAAAACTACTATTGTTATCTGTATATTATCAAACTTCCCAATTATATCTGTAGGATTAGTAAAAATTCTATCTATATCTGAAAATTTTTGATTTAGAAAAACATCAGAACCTGTAACAATAAAAACAGACAAAAAAGAAAAAATAATTAAATTCAAAATTAAACTTAAGTTTCCTTTTTTTAATTCTTTTTCATTTTTAACATACCTAGAAAAATCACCAAAACTAATGATTAAAATTGAAAAATAAGCAAATATTGTACCTGCAACTGTTAACAGAGGTGCTAAATTATTAACGTCTAAAAAATTATTAAGATTAAAAATATTTGAAAAAGCTTCAGTGGTTATTTTTACATCACTTAATAAAACAACGAAGAAAAAAATTAGCATTCCAACATAAACTGTTATCGCTGAAAAATTAATTATTTTTTTATTATACTGCATCCCAACAGTAAAAAATAAAGTTTGTAAAAATATTGTAATTATTATTGCAGACCAATCAATAATGTTCATACCAAAATAATAAAAAATAAATATTTCCTGCTGTAATAAAGAATTATCTATAGAAAAAATTATTATTCTAATTAAATAAACTAATATTTTAGATAAAAAATAAGTTTGAATTCCAAATAAAAAAATTCCAACTAAACTTCTGATTAATCCAAAAAATTTAGCACCATTAAACCCTAATGAAGATCTTAACAATACTGCAAACGGTAAACCAAATTTTTGAGAAGGTTTTCCGATAATATTTGAAAATAAATAAACAAAAAAAGATCCTAGTATTATTCCAAAAAAAACTACAAAAATATTTAAACTATACATTAAGTATAAAGAGGATATTAAAGAGAAACCAATTACACTTTGTACATTAGCGCCCCAAAAACAAAATAAATCTTTCCAATTCCAAGTTTTGTAATTTGGATTAACTGTAACTAGGTCCCAATTGGAAAGAGAGTATTTTACTTTTGGCTGATTCACTAAATTTATTTTAAACTAATAAATTCTACTGTCCATATAAGAGAGTTGGCAACCATAAGGCAATCTTAGGAAATATTATAATTAAAATTAAGCCTATAATTTGTAGAACCATAAATTGCATCATTCCATAATAAATATCTTTTAAATCCCATTCAGGAACTACGCCTTTTAAGAAATAGGCAGACAAAGCTACGGGTGGAGACAGCCAGGCGGTCTGGAGATTGACAGCGACTAATATTGCAAACCAAGTTAAATTAAAACCTAAAGCTTCAATTAATGGTAAAAGAATTGGCACAATAATCATCACAATTGGTACCCATTCTAATGGCCAACCTAATAAAAATATTGCAACCATTACAATTGCTAAAATTAAATATTTATTCATCTCTAGGCCTAGCAAAAATTCTGTTAATAAAGTTGGAGTGCCTAGTCTTGCAAATACTGCGCCAAAAAAGTTTGAAGCAGCAACTAAAACCATAATTAAAGCAGTAATCTCTAACGTTTTAACTAAAGCCTCTTGTAGTTTAGATAAAGTTAATTTTTTATATGCTAATGAAAGTAACAATGCTCCCATTGCACCACAACCAGCTGCTTCCGTTGGCGTTGCAAAACCAAACAAAATACTTCCTAATGCTGCGAAAACTAGTGCTGCAGGAGGAACTAAGCCTAAAAAGAATTCTATCCAAACCTCTTTCATGCTTGCTGCTCTCATTTCTTCAGGAATTACAGGTCCTAGTTTTGGATTTATCATGCATCTTATTGTTGTGTAGCCGGCGTATAAACTTGCAAGAAGAATTCCTGGTATTATAGCGGCAGCAAATAAATCAATTACAGGAATTTCCATAATTGGACCCATTACAACAAGCATAATACTTGGTGGAATTAAAATTCCTAAAGTACCACCAGCTGTAATTGTACCGGCTGCAAGTCTTACATCATATCCAGATCTATTCATTGATTTTGCTGCCATGATTCCCAGTATAGTTACTGAGGCACCAACAATTCCTGTTGCTGCAGCAAAGATGACTGAAACAAACAATACAGCATAATACAATGCACCTCTTACTCTAGCCAACATCATTTGAAATGATGAGAATAATCTTTCCATCAGTCCTGCTTGTTCCATCATAATACCCATAAAGACAAAGAGTGGGACGGCGGCGAGAGTTTGTTCGGTCATGACCATCGAGAATTGGAGAGTCATTAAATAAAACACTAATTTTCCAAATCCTAAATAACCAAATACAAAACCTAGGAAAATTAATGTAAATGAAATAGGAAATCCAACAAAGATAGCAAACAACATTACTCCAACTAAAATAAAACCTAAATATGCTGGATCTATAAATTCAGCTATCATTCATCTTCTCCTGGCCACTTTCCTCTTGTAGCAGCCCAATAACTTTTAAATAATTCTGAAATACCTTGGATTAATAAAAATATTATACCAACTAATAAACAAGTTTTAATCGGCCACATGTAAGGCATCCAAGTAGTATCCATTCCTCTCTCACCTCTTTGAATAGACTCTCCAACATATCCAATAGTCATATAAAGAAATACAATTAAGCCCGGAAAATAAAATAAAATATATAACCAAAAATCTATTAAACCTTGATTTTTAGTTTTAAAATTCCTGTATAAAAAATCAGCTCTGATGTGAACACCTTTAGATAGTGCGTAACCAGCACCCAACATAAAAAGTGCACCATATAAAAATCTACTGATGTCATAGGCCCAAATTGTTGGAGCATGAAATAATTTTCTAGCAAGAACCTCGTAGGTCATTGCAAAAATTAATGGCATTAATATCCAACAAACAATGTTGCCTACCCATTTGCTAAATTTATCGATATTAACAATTGAACTTGCCATCCATGACGGCATATCATTTGGCATTTTTCCTGAACCACCTCGCCTTTCGGCAATCATTTCATCTGATATATCTAGTTTACCTGGTTCTTCTGCCATAAAATTTTATATAAAAAATTAGAGCGGACTATTAAGTCCGCTCTAACGTAAAGATTATTTAATGATTACTTTAATGTTGCTGCGTGAGCCATTCCTAGCTTCGCATTAGACATTTGAGCACCACTCCAGAAAGGAACTGCGATATCAGCAAATTCTTTCATAGAGTCCCATACTTCTGCAAAAAATGCATTGTTTGCAGCGTTTGTTTCCAAACTTTTCTTAGCTGCAGCCATGTATTCAGTAAAGTAGTCAGAAGGAGTATCTTCTAATTTTACACCATGAACTTCTGTAAGCTCTCTTAAAGCTTTTCCGTTTTCATAGATTCTGTAACTTAGAGATTTTGCTAAAGATGCATTTGCTGCAACTTCTAGAGACTTCTTCTCATGAGCACTCATAGCATTGTAAGTTTTTCCAGTAATATAAAAGTCAGCATTTACTACTACTTGGTGTAAACCTTGTAGGTAGTAGTGCTTTAATACTTTTTGAAAACCAAACGTTAAATCTGGCTTAGGACAACACCATTCAGCAGCATCAATAGTTCCTGCCTCTAAAGCTGGTAGAATGTCTCCACCACCCATGGCAACAGATGCTATACCAATGTCTTTATAAGTTTGTCCTGGAATTCCTGGAGGAGTTCTGAACTTATATTTTCTAAAGTCAGCCATATCTTTAATTGGTTTTGGAAACCAACCTAAAGCTTCTGGTCCAACTGGTTGAATCATAAATCCTTTAATATCTCTTCCCATTTCTTTCCATAGTCTGTCGTATAACTCTTTTCCACCGCCATACTGAAACCAAGATAAGAATGCAATATTGTCAATACCAACTCCACCACCTGCTACTGGTGAACCAAATAACATAGCTGCAGGGTGATCACCTGACCAATAGTGCGTCCAAGCGAACCCACAATCGATTAGACCTTTGTCAACTGCGTCTAGAGTTTCTTTTACACCAACAACTGCTCCTGCAGGCATAATTTCAAACTTTAGAGATCCACCAGTTAATTCAGTTACTGTGTCAGTAAAGTCCTTTAACATTTTTACTTCATCAGCTTTTGTGTTAAGAACTGTCTGACATTTTAGTGTTTTTGCAGCATTAGCATTTGAAATAAATCCAAATACCATTGCAACCGCAAATAACATTGAAATGATTTTTTTCATTTGTTTCCCTCTCTTTATTTTTAAAAAACAAAGCTTGTCAAAGAATGAATTCTAAAACAAGTGCTAATATTGAATATTTTTAATTTTTTTACAGTATTGTTAGTAAAAAATTTTTTTTAATTTATAAGAGTTCTAAGCAATGGAAAATTTTGATTTTATTATTATTGGAGCTGGATCTGCTGGATGTGTTCTTGCAAATAGATTGTCTGAAAATCCTAAAAATAAGGTACTTTTAATTGAGGCTGGAGGCAAGGATACTTATCCATGGATACATATTCCAGTTGGTTACTTTAAAACTATGCACAATCCAAAAGTTGATTGGTGTTTTAAAACTGAGCCTGATGAAACAATGAATAATAGATCAATAAGATATCCAAGAGGAAAAACTTTGGGAGGGAGCTCCTCAATAAATGGTCTTTTGTGGATTAGAGGTCAAAAAGAAGATTATAATATTTGGCGACAATTAGGAAATACTGGTTGGGGCTGGGATGATGTTTTGCCTTATTTTTTAAAATCTGAAAATAACGAATTAGGTAAAAGTGAATTTCATAACGATAATGGCCCAATTACTGTTGCAAATAAAAAAATAAATTTAAAACTGCTTGATGAATTTCAAAATGCTGCTGAAGAATATGGAATTCCAAAAACAGTTGATTTTAACACCGGAGATAATTTTGGTGTAGGTTTTTTTCAGTTTACAACAAGCTTCAACAAACGGGGATTAAAATTAAGATGTAGTGCTGCTAAAGGATATTTAAATCCTGCAAAAAAAAGACCTAATTTAAAAATTGTGGTAAATGCACATGTCCAAAAAATTAATTTTGAAGGAAAAAAAGTAGTTGGCGCAAGTTATTATCAAGGTGAAAATTTAATTACTGTTAAAGCAAATAAAGAAGTAATTTTATCTGCTGGATCTATTGGATCTCCACATTTATTGCAAGTATCTGGTATTGGTAATAAAGAAAAGCTTAAAAAATTTGGCATAGATATTATTCATGAATCGAATGGTGTGGGTTTAAATTTACAGGATCATTTAATGTTCAGGCCTGTATATAAAGTAAAAAATTTAAAATCGTTAAATAGAAAAGTAGAAAGTTTATTTGGTAGGTTTTTAATGGGACTTGAATATGTTTTAAATCAAAGTGGTCCAGTAACAATGGGTGCAAGTCAAGTTTGCGGATTTGTAAAAAGTGATCCTTCAAGAGCCACTCCGAATCTACAATTTCATGTATCACCTGTTAGTACAGATATTTTAGGAGTTACTCCAATGCATGATTTCGAGGGAATTACTCCTACTGTAGCAAATGTAAGACCAACTAGTAGAGGTGAAATCAATATTGCTAGTGGTGACAGCAGAGTATATCCAAAAATAAAGATGAATTATTTATCAACACATGATGATAGAAGAGTTGCGGCTCAAGGACTAAAAATTGTAAGAAAAATTATGTTAGAAACAGAAACATTTAAAAAATATGAGCCAGAGGAATATAGACCTGGATCTCATATTACTGATGATGAAGAATTAGTTAGAGAAGGATCAAATTTCACCCAAACAATTTTTCATCCTGTTGGAACATGTAAAATGGGTCAAGATGAAATGTCAGTAGTTGACGAGAAGCTTAAAGTTAGAGGTGTAAGCAATCTAAGAGTTGTTGATGCTTCTATAATGCCTAACATCACCTCAGGGAATACCAATGCTCCAACAATAATGATTGCAGAAAAAGCGTCTGACATGATATTAAACAATTGATGTTTGCAGAATTTTTTACGCCTGAACAAATAGCAATATTAACTCAAATTATTTTTATCGATTTAGTTTTAGCAGGAGACAATGCCATTATAATTGGAATGGTTGCATCTAAGTTTCCAGTTGAACAAAGAAAAAAAGTTATTTTCTGGGGAATTGGTGGTGCTGTAATTTTAAGAATAATACTAACTTTACTCACAGCTTATTTACTGCAAATAACCGGTTTAAGATTAATTGGGGGATTATTATTACTTTATATCGTTTACAAGCTTTACGCAGATGTAATCAAAGGTTCAGAAACAGAAGAAGATATAAAGGTAGATAATTCAAGTTTTCTAAAAGCAATTTGGACTGTTTTACTAGCAGATTTTACAATGAGTTTAGATAATGTTTTAGGTGTTGCTGGAGCTGCAGGTGATCATTATGGTCTACTTGTATTTGGGTTAGTATTATCAATCGTTTTAATGGCAACTGCAGCAACATTAATATCTGGATGGATTAAAAAATATAAATGGATTGCTTGGGTTGGATTATTAGCAATATTAATAGTAGCTGTTGAGTTGATTTACACAGATATTAAAATATTATTCTTTTAATGTATCTTCAAAAAATAAATCTTAAAAACAAATATGCTTTAGTTACTGGCGCAGGTAAAGGATTGGGTAGAGCATGTTCAATTGCGTTAGCTGAGGCAGGTGCAACGGTTATAGCTTTAAGCAGAACATCTTCGGATCTTGATAAATTAGAAAAGGATATCAAAAAAGTTAAAGGTAAGATTATTAAGGTTTCATGCGATGTAATGAACTATGAGGATTTAAAACAAAAATTAGATAAAATTAAGATTATTGATGTATTAGTAAATAATGCAGGAACTAACATTCCAGAACCTTTTGAAAAAATTAAACAAAAAAGTATGAATTACCTTGTGGATTTAAATCTTAAAGCGGCATTTAACGTGGCACAACTTGTAGTAAAAAAAATGCTTAAAAATAAAAAAAGACGTGGTTCAATTATAAATATGTCATCACAACTCGGTCATGTTGGTATGGGTGGAAGAAATGTATACAATATGACTAAATTTGGAATTGAGGGATTGACTAAAGGTATGGGTGTTGAATTAGCCAAAAAAAATATCAGAGTTAATACGGTAGCACCTACTTTTGTTGAAACACCAATGGTTAAAAAATTTTTTAAAAACAAAAAGTTTAAAAAATTAGCTCTTGGAAATATTCCTATGGGTAAAGCAGCTACTGAAAGTGATGTTGCTACAACTGTTTGTTTTTTAGCATCATCAGCATCTTCAATGATAACTGGAACATCAATAATTATAGATGGTGGATGGACAGCTCAATAATTTATAGAATTTTTTTTGTTTTTTTAATTTTTATATCACCAGTAAACGCTATTGAATTCCAAGGTAAATTTCTGCAAGGTCATTTTATATTAGGTAAAACTGACCCTAATGCTAAAATTTTGGTTGGAAAAAAAGAAGTAAAAGTTTCAAAAGACGGTTTTTTTGTTTTTGGTATAGATCGAGATCAAAAATACGACCTAGCTTTTACAAAAATTATTGATGGAAAAAAAACAATAACTACAAAAAAAGTTTTAAAGCGGAAATACAATATACAAAGAATAGATGGTTTGGCAGAAAGTAAAGTCACTCCACCTGAGTCTGTTTATAAAAGAATTAAAAAAGAAAATAATGCCATTGGAGAAGCAAGAGCAATTAATTCGGATCTACAATTTTTTAAGGAAAAATTTATCATGCCAGTTGAAGGTATAATCAGTGGTGTTTATGGTAGTCAAAGAATTTTAAATGGAAAACCAAGATGGCCTCACTATGGAATAGATATTGCTGCTAAACAAGGAACGATGATTAAATCTTCTGGCTCTGGTGTCGTTACTATGGCTGAAGATGATTTATACTATACTGGTGGCACAGTAATAATGGATCATGGTCATGGGATATCTACAATATATTCTCATTTAGAAAATGTATTAGTCTCAGTTGGTGATCAAATTAATCAGGGAGATATCATAGGAACTGTAGGATCAACTGGCAGGTCAACAGGACCTCACTTAGATTTTAGAATTAATTGGTTTCAAACACGATTAGATCCAATGTCTGTCTTAAACTAAATCTCAGATTTTGCTCTGAAACGTTCATAAATCAATCTTGCTCTAACTCCTAAACTTAAAATTGGATCAGGAGGAAGCCAAGTGGGTTTATTTCTTGCTTCAATAGTTTCTATCTCTTTTGTATTTTCATTACTTGCTTTGATTGCTATTTGCTCTCCAAATAAAGTACCAACTCCAATGCCAGAGCCATTGTAACATCCTGCTACAAATGTATTGTCATCAATTTTTTCAAAAATTTGAGAACTATTTCTTGTTCTTGAAACAATGCCTGACCAAGAAGATTGAATAATATCATCAGGTAATTCAGGAAATCTTTTTTTAATTCCAAGTCTTTGTTTTAATGATCTTTTAATTAATTCAGTTTTAGACATTTGATAAGGATTAAAAACCTCTGCAGTATTTCTAATTAAAATTCTTTTATCTTTAGTCATCCTGATAGTGGCCCCCATAGGTCTAACAGGTAATACCCCCCACTCTTTTGGTTCACCAATAGATGCAAACTCTTCTTTTGTTAAAGATCTAGTCATGCTAGCTGTTAAAGTAATTGGAAAATTATAATTTGATTTTACTCCTAAAGACTTCAGAAATCCATTTGTAGCAAAAATAATCTTTTTAGTTTTAATTGAACCATTTTTAAATTTACAAATAACTGAATCTTTAACCTTCTCCCAATTTAATAATAAAGAATTTTCATAAAGATTTATATTTTCAGGCAAGGTGTCAATCATAGCTCTAACTAATTTACCTGGATGTAATAAAATTCCACCCCTTGTATGAAGAGCTATATTGTAAAAATTAGTACCTAGTCTTTTTTTAAGTTCTTCGTTAGATAATAAATTGTGTTCAAAACCTAATTTATTTAGGGTGTTAGAAAATTTTTCTAATATTTTTTTATCCTCTAACTTTGATGACGCAAAATATTTTCCACATTCATTCCAATCACAATCTACTTGATATTCTTTAATAAATCTTTTGACAGTCTCTATTCCTAATTTATAAATGTCTGCCTTTTTTTTATAATTATCTAATTCTTTATTAGAGATAAAACCATCATTTAATGTTGTGTCAACTAAGTAGCCAGAGTTTCTAGCACTTGCTCCTTCTCCTGCCAGCTGAGCATCAACTAATAATATTTTTTGATTAGGATAAAGTTGACCCAATTTTCTTGCTGCAGATAATCCAGTGTAACCAGCGCCTACAATTAACCATTCACAATCTAAATCAGATGCTAATATTTTAATATTATTTCTTGGACTTAGATCTTTAACCCAACTACAACCATTATCATTTACAACTTCCATAGAAGTAGATTACGATAATTGTTTATTATTTAAAAGATTTTAAGAATTCAAAGAAGGTTGCTTCTTCATATCTTCTTTTTTAATACCTGCTACTCTTACTGGTTTCTTCATAGCATCTCTTCTAAAAGGTTCACCAAGTTCTTGGTTTAAAATTACTTCTATAAAGGTAGTAATCCCTTTCTTTTGATCTTCACAAGATTGCTTGAGTGCATTTGTGGTTTCTTCCATTGTTCTAACAGTTACACCTTTTAGACCACAAGCATCAGCAACTTTAGCATAACTTAATTCTGGATCTAACTCTGTACCAACAAAGTTATTATCAAACCATAATGTTGTATTTCTTTTTTCTGCTCCCCATTGATAATTTCTAAAAATAACCATTGTTATAGCGGGCCACTCTTCCCTTGCACAAGAACTCATCTCATTCATACTGATACCGAAAGCACCATCGCCAGCAAATCCAATAACAGGAGTATCTGGACAACCAATTTTTGCTCCCAATATCGATGGGAAACCATAGCCACAAGGACCAAATAAACCTGGTGCTAAATATTTTCTTGGCTTTTCGAATGTTGGGTAGGCATTACCAATAGCACAATTATTTCCAATATCACTTGATATAATTACATCATCAGGCATTCCTGCTTGAATTGCTCTCCAAGCTTGTCTTGGTGACATTCTATCCGCATCTCTTTCTCTAGCTTCTTTATTCCAAACTGTCCCTTCATCATCTTCTTCATGATCTAAACTTGAGAGTTTTTGTAACCAAGCTGATTTAGTTTGATGAATTAAATCTTTTCTAGCTTGTCTATCAGTATCACCAGCGTTTGAAGATAATTTTTCTAAAATTTGTTCAGCAACTAACCTCGCATCACCACTTATTCCTACAGTAACTTTTTTAGTCAAACCTATTCTGTCAGGATTAATATCAACTTGAATGATGTTTGCATTCTTTGGCCAATAATCAATTCCATAACCAGGTAAAGTAGAAAATGGATTTAATCTAGTTCCCAAAGCTAAAACTACGTCAGCTTTTGAAATTAATTCCATTGCAGCTTTTGATCCATTGTAACCTAAAGGACCAACAGCTAAAGGATGGCTTCCTGGAAAACTGTCATTATGTTGGTAACCTGAACAAACAGGTGAGTCTAACTTTTCTGCAAGTTTTTTTGTAGCTTCTATAGCTCCTCCAATAACAACACCTGCTCCAGATAATATAACTGGAAACTTCGCTTTAGATAGCAAGTCAGCTGCTTTAGCTACAGCATCATTTCCTCCCCCTTGTCTTTCAAGTCTTACAATTGGAGGAAGATCGATATCAATTACTTGGCACCAATAATCTCTTGGAACATTAATTTGTGCTGGTGCTGATCCTCTTATAGCTTTTTCTATAACTCTATTTAGTACTTCAGCCATTCTTGATGGATCCCTTACTTCTTCTTGATAACAAACCATGTCTTTAAACAAGTTCATTTGCTCTACTTCTTGAAATCCACCTTGCCCCATTGTTTTGTTCGCTGCTTGTGGTGTAACTAATAAAAGAGGAGTATGATTCCAATAAGCTGTTTTAATTGGTGTAACTAATCCAGTTATTCCAGGTCCGTTCTGAGCAATAACCATTGACATTTTTCCAGTAGCTCTTGTGTAACCATCAGCAATTAAACCCCCGTTTGTTTCATGAGCGACATCCCAGAAAGTAATACCTGCATCTGGAAAAATATCTGAGATTGGCATAAAGGCCGAACCTATAATTCCAAATGCATGTTCTATACCGTGCATTTGTAAAACTTTTACAAAAGCTTCCTCAGTTGTCATTTTTGTCATAAAACTAGAACCTCTCTAAAGTGTAATTTTAAGTATTTATAAAATTCGTTTGTTAATTTTTGCGATTAATATATAAGATTTTACGAAATTCAAACAAACAAATCGACACGATATGTCAACAGATATTATAATTCATGATGAAAAAGATAACGTTGGAGTAGTTGTAATTGAGAAAATCACTCCAAAACAAGATTGCTCTTGCTGGGTAATGGAAAACGATAAAACTGTTAGTATTCAATCAGCAGATGAAATTCCTTTAGGTCACAAGATAGCTATGACCGACCTTAATGAAGGTGACACAATTATTAAGTATGGTCACGATATTGGTAAAGTAGTTAAATCAATTAAAAAAGGTGAACATGTGCATGTTCATAATGTAAAAACGAAGAAATGGTAATACTATGGAAATTCCAAAAAGTTTTTTAGGTTATAAGAGAGAAAACGGCAGAGCCGGAACAAGAAATCACGTAATCATTCTTCCAGTAGATGACATATCTAATGCGTGTGCTGAAGCAGTGGCAAATAATATTAAAGGAACAATTGCTCTTCCTCATTCTTACGGAAGGCTACAGTTTGGAGCAGATTTAGAATTACATTTTAGAACTATGATCGGAACTGCAAAAAATCCTAATGTTGCAGCTGCAATCATTATTGGAATTGAACCGAAATGGACAAAAAGAATTGTAGATGAGGTTGCTAAAACTGGTAAACCAGTTGAGGGATTTAGCATTGAAGGAGCTGGTGATATTGAAACTATTATGAAAGCTTCTAAAAAAGCACAAGAATTTTCAATGTGGGCATCAGAAAAACAAAGAGAGGAATGCCCAATCAGTGATTTATGGATTTCAGTAAAATGTGGAGAATCTGATACTACATCAGGACTTGCATCTAATCCTACTGTTGGAAATTTGATGGATAAACTTGAGCCATTAGGTGTTCATTTATGTTTTGGAGAAACTTCTGAATTAACCGGTGCTGAAACTGTTTGTGAAAAAAGAGGTAAAACTCCAGAAGCTCAAGAAAAATTTAAAAAAACCTGGAATGAATATAATGACTTTATTCTAAAGGAAGCTACAGATGATTTATCTGAAAGCCAACCAACTGCTGGTAATATTGCAGGTGGTTTAACTACTATTGAAGAAAAGGCTTTTGGTAATTTTCAAAAAATTGGATCAAGGCAATTTGTAGATGTTTTGACACCAGCTGAAGAACCACAAAAAGGTCCGGGTTTATATTTTATGGATACATCTTCTGCTGCTGCTGAATGTGTAACTTTACAAGCTGCTGGTGGATTTAATATTCATTTATTTCCAACTGGACAAGGAAATATCATCGGAAATCCAATTGAGCCTGTAGTAAAATTAACTGCCAATCCATTAACAGCAGTTAAAATGAGTGAACATATTGATTGTGATGTTTCAAAAATTCTTTCAAGAGAAATGAATTTAGATGAAGCAGGAGATGAATTGATTAAAGCAACTCTTCGAGCTGCTAATGGAAGGTTAACCTGTGCTGAAGCATTAGGTCATAGAGAATTTGTTATGACCAAACTTTACAGAAGTGCTTAATAAGTAAATACTTTACATGAATTTAAAAAAATACCTGGTAGTATTACCTGGTATTATTTTAGCATTTGTTTTTTATACTTTATCTGAAGGCTTAAATAACATTCTTGGCATTGAGATATTAGGCTATGAAAAAAGCCCAATATCTAATGCAATGATCGCTATTTTATTGGGGATGTTTTTCGGAAACGTTTTTCAAATTAGAGAAAGTTTTTTAAAAGGATTAGATTTTACACAAAAGTATATTCTAAAACTTGGAATTATTTGCTTAGGTATTCAATTGAAACCATTTGAATTTTTAGAATTTGGAGCAATAGCAATTCCATTAATTATAATCTGTATAATTAGTGTACTAATAGTAATTAAACTTCTTATTAAAAAATTAAAAATACCAACAAGAATGGCTTACTTAATATCAATAGGCAGCACTGTCTGTGGTACTACTGCAATAATGGCTACTGCTCCAGTTATTGGTGCAAAAAAAAATGAAGTATCATATGCAATTGCTAATATTACATTGTTTGGAATACTTTCGATGCTTATTTATCCATATTTTGCTAACTTTTATTTCGAAAGTGAGCCTTTATTAATTGGATTGTTTTTGGGAACCTCTATCCATGAAACTTCTCAAGTTGCAGCCGCAGGACTAATTTATGACCAGCAATTTAATAGTCCTGAAACTTTAAATATTGCAACAGTGACGAAATTAATTAGGAATACCTTTCTAATTATCATGATCCCTTTATTTGCATTTCTTTATAATCGAGGAAAAACTACAGAAAAGAAATACTCAATACTAGATATTTTTCCTTACTTTGTATTAGGTTTTGTGGCCATGATAATAATTAGAAATTTAGGTGATCTAATGTACTCAAATAATTACAAATGGTTGTTTACAATTGAGGGTATTAAATTGTCCTCAAAAATGTTTTTAACAATGGCGATGGCAGCAATAGGTCTTTCTACCAATTTAAAAGAAATTAAAAATATGGGTTACAAACCTTTTGTCGTTGGTTTTATAGGTATGGCAACTGTTGGTTTGGTTTGTATTACAACTATAGAATTATATCTAAATTATTTTAATTAAGATTTAACTAATAATTTTTTTCTAAAATTTGAGATAAATCGTCTTATAAAAGCTGCTCCAACACCTAAAATAATTGCAAACATAATTGTAAATAGTCCATAAAAGAAAGGCATCTCTTTAGAAAAATCAATTATAAATTTAGAAAAGAAGTTTAAATCTGAACTAATTCCTTTAGCTGATACGTTAATAACTTTTTCTGCGAAAAAAGTATCGTATGCTATCGCTATACCCACTATTAATAATAAAATTGCCAATAAAGCTCTTAAACCAGAACTATCAATTCTTTCTCCTAATTTTTGTCCAACCTGCACTCCTATGATGGATCCCACAACCAACATGGTAACTAAAAATAAATCTATAGATCCATAATTAAATGAATGAAGAAAAGTAACAACCACACTTACAAAAATTGTTACAAATAAAGATGTGCCAGGAACTAATTTAGTAGGCATTTTAATTATATAAATCATTGCTGGAACTAAAATAAACGCACCTCCAATTCCCATAATAGCTGCAATAAATCCAACTAATAAACCAATTATAATTGGAGTAAAAATACTCTCATATAATTTTGATTTTGGAAATCTCATTCTTAATGGAAGACCATGTATCCAATAATGAACATGTAATTTTTTTTTAACTACGACGTTTCTTTTTGCTTTATCTATTTCACCCAAACTTTCAACAAGCATTAAAGTTCCGATTATTGCTAATATATACATGTAGGCCAGAGAGATAACTGTATCAATTTTTCCAATACCTTTGAAATAAGTGAAAGTGTAAATTCCCAAAGAAGTTCCAATTACACCTCCAATTACAATCATTGAACCCATTTTATAATCTAAAGTATTTTTTAAATAATGCGTGGTAGAACCAGAAACTGAAGTAGCTAAAATATTATTTGCTTCATTAGCAACTGCGTATGCAGGGGGTATTCCTAAAAAAATTAAAAAAGGTGTCATCAAAAATCCACCACCAACACCAAATAAACCTGAAAGAACTCCAACTATTGCACTTAGTAAAAGTATCTCGATAGGGTTAATAAAAACTTGAGCTATCGGTAAAAATACTTCCATAAAAACTTTAAAAGTTGTTAAAAAACAACTTAGTTAAAAGTGATAAAAGTTCCAACTAAAATCACTCCCCAGTAAGCTGTTAAGCTCGCTATAATTCCTGCTTTAATAAATATAGTTCTAAAATTTGAGAGTTTATTAATAATTTTTACGTTAGAAAATAACATTAAATCCGTCAATACACCCACAACGAAATTTGTCAAACAATTATTTAAAGCTAAGTAATTTTTTTTCTTAATAGATCGTGGCTCCAAAAACCTTTACCGTATCGTCTTCGACACCTAGGACTAACCTACCAAGAAACTCTCCTGGGATCTCTTTATTTGTTTGCTTTATCAGAACAGTTATGTGATCTCCTCTTCTAAGGCAACCGAAAGGTTCAAAAGTCTCTTTAAGATTAGTAATTAGCTTATTATTAGCCCACTGTTTTCCAAGCTCTACTTCGTTAGCGCCAAAAAGCATTTGAGTAGAGAAATCTCTTGTAAAACCGCCATAATCTTTGAGATTAGAGGATTTAACTAAATTATCCCAAATAGGTTTGGCTAATTCATATATTTCATCATCTGATTTAGATAAAATATCCATTTGATTTATTTAAATTATTTATTAAGAGGCTTTTTTCTTCTCGTTCTCATCCACTATATGGTAGACAGGAACTTTCTCCATACTAAATTTACCAGTCTTAGGATCTCTTCTAGAGACTGTTAAACAATGCCAATTTTCATCATCAAGCTTCATATGATCACCTCTATAATAATAGCCTGGCCATCTAGTCTCTTCCCTAAATAATGTATGTTCTGTTACACACTGAGAAGTCAAAGCTCTATGTTTTAATTCCCAAGCTCTCATAAGTTGGTGATAATCTTCAGCTCCAACATGCTCCAGGTCCTCTTGTAGCCAATCTAATAACTCAAGCCCTCTTTTCAGCATATTACCATTAGTCATGTAATTTGAGGTAATTCCACCAACATATTCATCCATGATTTTCTGTAATCTTTGAAGACCTTGAATTGGAGATATATAACTAGGAGAAACTGTTCCACCAGTTATCTCATTCCTAGCAACTGTGTAGTTTTCTAGTGGTTTATAAACTGCAGTCTTGAAATCCTCACACTGTTTATCTGAAACTTTAACTCCTTCAGCTTTTTTGTCTTCAATGTATTTAACAGCAGCTTTTGCGGCCAATCTACCTTCTGTAAAAGATCCAGATGAAAACTTATGGGCACTTCCACCAACTGTATCTCCTGCACCAAATAAACCATCAATAGTTAACATTCTGTTATAACCCCAGAAATATTCTGGTGGCGATAAATCCTCAGGCCCACTTACCCATGCACCGGAACAAGTAGCATGAGAACCCATTACATAAGGTTCAGATGTAGTTAATTCTGGATTTGTATATTTTGGATCAATGTTTTGAGATGCCCAAACAACAGCTTGCCCAACAGTCATTCCTAAGAAATTTTCCCAACCCACTGTTTCTAAGTGTGGGTCTTGGAAAGCCTCAGTAGTTACCATATGAATTGGTCCACCGCCTGCAGCTACTTCTTGAATAAAAGCATGGTTTCTCAAGCAAGTTGGAGTTGGATGATGATCAATATATTCTCCAACTAACTCTTTAGTTTGGTCATACCATTTTTTCTCATAGTTTTCACCATTTGCATTTTGTGTGTATGTTTTTAAATGAAGGAAATATGCTCCAACTGGTCCATATCCATCTTTAAATCTACATAATACAATTCTGTTTTCCATTTGAGTCATCTTTGCACCAGCTGCAATAGGTAATGCATATGCAGATCCGTTACTCCATGGAGCATACCAAGTTCTACCCATTCCTTCTCCAACTGCTCTTGGTTTAAAGATGTGTGAAGCTCCACCAGCAGCAACAATTACTGCTTTTGATCTAAATACATGGAAATCACCAGTTCTCATATTAAAGCCAACTGCTCCGCCAATTCTGTTATCTTGAGACTCGTCCATTAAAAGATGAGTAATCATTATTCTGTTATAGATTTTATCTGCAGATTTTTTTGCTGCCTCAGCAACAATAGGTTTATAACTTTCACCATGGATCATTATCTGCCATTTACCTTCTCTTAAATATCTTCCAGTTTCTTCGTTCTTCATCATAGGTAAACCCCATTCATCAAACATATGAACTGTAGAGTCTACGTGGCGAGCCATATCATAACCTAAATCTTCTCTTACCATTCCCATTAAATCATTTCTTGCATATCTTACGTGATCTTCTGGTTGGTTTTCGCCCCACTGCATTCCCATGTAACAGTTAATTGCATAAAGTCCTTGAGCAACAGCTCCACTTCTATCAATGTTAGCTTTTTCAACACAAACAATTTTCATGTCTCTACCCCAGTGTCTTGCTTCAAAGGTAGCACCAGTACCGGCCATACCTCCACCGACAACTAATATATCGCAATCTTCGTAATGAGTTTTATGACTAGCCATTAATAGTAAACTCCTTTTTTGAACGACTCTTTTGGAACACTCGGAAGCTCTCCGTCTATGTTTAATCCTTCTGGTTCAGTGTATAATCTTTGTGAATTTATCTCACCTTGATTAGGTTTATCCCCATCAGCTAATTTAGGAATAAATTTTCCCCAAGGCTTAGTTGTTATTGGAGATACGAAATTTTTTTCAGTTCCATTTCTGAATTTAATTTTCCAAGAGATTGTTCCTTTTTCTTCTTCCCTTCTTACTCTAACGCTATGTCCCATTGGAGCAAAGTCTGCATATCCTCTAACATCAATAGCGTGATTAGGACAAGCTTTGACACAAGAATAACATTCCCAACAAAAGTTAGGTTCTATATTTTTTGCACGTCTAATATTTTCATCAATGTGCATTATATCTGATGGGCAAATATCTACGCAATGACCACAGCCATCACATCTTGTCATATATACAAATGTTGACATATTATTCTCTCTCCTTTTTAAATTTTATCATAATTAATAATGTTTAGGTTGTTCTCTTTTAATACCCAAACCAAATTGTTCAGGTGCATCTGCAGGTGGTGGTAAATTATCTCTTGAACCATCTGCTTCAGCTAAATTCTTTTGTATTGCTGCCCCAGGTTTATAAAACATATGTGCAAACTTAGACCAATAAACTCCTCCAAATAAAACTAGGTTTGAAACTACAAATAATACTAAAAATAAAGTTGCATCCCATCTTCCTTCTAAATTTAAACCTTGAAGATATGACCAAATAAATCCAGTTAAGGAAGTTGCAATCAGAGCTAATACAAATAAATCTGCTTTAATAATTCTGTACCAAGGTTGCGCTTCGGAATAAACATCAACTCTTAAAAAGAACCAAAACCATGATCCACCCAAGATCGTCATCAATGCGCCAATATGCCAGATCATTGGCCAAATACTTGGGGTTTCTGCATTTGCTGATGAATAACAAAATATCATCACAACAGAGCCAACCCAAAACAATATAGTACCGTACATACCAAGAACATGCGCTACTCTTCTTTTGCCCGCCCCTAGTTCTGATGTAGTTCCGATGTCATATGCTATTGTTTTTGAAACAACTGCAATTCTTTCACCAGTCGACAGTTCTTTGGTCGCATTTTTTTTTGCTTTCTTGGCGTTTTCAAAAAAGTATTTCACATTCTTTTTATGAATTATGTCTAAAAGAGTGCCTACAACAATTAATAAAACCATTAACACTACAAAACCTTGCATAACTATAGATGGAACTGTTTCAGCTAGAATTGAAAAAGGATTTGTTGCAAACATTTTTAATACTCTTGTAAAATAAAATTGAATTAATTTAAGGTTTTCTATTCTAGAAACTTATAGAGTTCAACCAAAAGTATTGGTCAATTTGTCTTTAATAACAACTCAAAGTTTACGTTTGTAGTGTTGTTTGTTGGGAATCACTGACCTAACACCGCCCTGAGGATTCTCGACATCCCCTTCTCTTCTTGGAATTAAATGAATGTGGCAATGCATGATTGATTGACCTGCAGATTTTCCTGCATTTGTGCCTACATTAAAACCTTTTACACTAGTATCTTGTTTTAAAATTTTTTCTTTAGTTTTAAAGATTAACTCGTTACATGCCTGAATTTCATCTTTGGTAAGCTCAAAATATGTTTCAACATGTCTTTTAGGAACGATAAGACTATGAAATTTTGAGACAGGATAGCTATCTGTAGATGAATAAGCCAATTGATTTTCAAATTGAAGCTCTTCTTTTCTAATTTTACAAAATATACAAGGATTGTTTGGATCTTTCATATTTAAACAAGAGAGTTATATATTTTATTTAACTTTGTGTAGCAACCAGTCTTTCTTCTCTTCCATTTAAGTTCGTTTATTTTTGAAACTGAAGTTATTCCTTTACCGGATCCAATAAGAATTATTTCATCATAATCATCGATTGATTTAATAAAAATATCTTTAAAATTAATTTTAATTGTCTTTCTTATAAATTTAAGTGTATTTCCAAAATAACAATTTTTTTTAGGTGAAAAGATCTTTCCGTTTTTCACAAAAACTAAATTTGATGTACCAGTTTCTAAAATCTTTTCATTTGCAACTAAAGCAATATCAAATTTAGTTGAATCAACTTTGTTTAATTTTGCTAATATTTTTTTATAATATAGATTTTTATAATTTGGCTCTATTCGTTTATATTTAAATAATAACAAATTAAAATTACTCTTTGGTTTTGGTCTTTTTCTAATTGATACTGATATTAATTTTTTATTTAACGCTATACGAAATAAATTATCAGGACCCTTGTATATAGTGTTTTTGTTAATTAAATCTTTAATTATGTTTTTTAAATTTTTTTTTCTTATTCCATATTTTTTTGTAGATTTTATTAGGTTTTCAATATGAGGTTTTAAAAGTATTAACTTAGGAGGCTTTCCAACCATTCGCATTGTGGTGAATACACCTCTAGATCCCCAAAGGTCCTTGAAAGTAACTTCTTTAAGATTACTAAGCTGATAAGATTTTTTTAATAATAGTGTTGCCATTTTCTGTTAAAAAAGATTCTGGATGAAATTGAAATCCATATATTTTATTTTGATTATCCTCAAGTCCCATTGGTATTTTTGTTTTACTACATCTCATAGTTATTTTAATTGAATTTGATTTAAATGGCTCCATTAATTTTAATGAATGATATCTTCCAACTTTAAACTGTTGATTGTTTTTAAAAATTTTACTTTGATTATTTGTTTTTATTTTGGATTGAAAACCATGATAAATTTTTTTTTGCTGTATTATTTTGCCTCCTTCATTATGTAAAATCATTTGATAACCAAGACAAATGCCAATAATTTTTTTCCTCCCTTTGTATTTTTTATAAATATTTGAAGTATTAGGGTAATCCTTTGGTGATCCAGGTCCTGGTGATAAAACGATCACATCACTTTTATCAAGTAATTTGTTATTTAACTCATAATAATTTGAACAAAAAACTTTATCAAACTTTGCAAATTGATGAACAACATTCCAAGTAAAAGAATCTTGATGATCAATAATATAAATCATTTAAATAACTCCAATAAAGATTTTGCTTTAATATAATTTTCATTGAACTCTTTCTTTGGTGAGCTATCTAATACTACGCCAGATGCAGCAGAGATCTCTGATTGATTTTTATAATTTAATATAGATCTAATTATAATATTAAACTTCATATCTTGATTAAATTTAATAAGTCCAAAACTTCCTGTAAAAATATTTCTACTTTCTTTTTCCTGATTATTTAAAAGTTCTAAAGTTCTTATCTTAGGACAGCCAATTACAGATCCTCCAGGCATCATTGCCTTAATGATATCAATCAATTTTATATTTTTGTTTAATATTCCACCAATTGAAGTCACATAATGAAAAAGATGCTTGTATTCCTCAACATATTTTTTTTTGAGTATTTTAACACTTCCTGGTTTACAAATTTTAGATAAATCACTTCTTTCCATATCAACTATCATGTTGTGTTCTTTGGTTTCTTTCTCATTATTTTTAAAATATTTAAGAGCTGTATTTTTATTAGAAGAGTATTTTTTCTTAAAAGTACCAGCAATTGGTTTGGTAATTATTTTGTTTTTTTTCTTATCAATTAATGTTTCAGGAGAGCAGCTTACTATAGAATAATCTTTGTCTTTTATCATAAATGACTCTGGGGAAGCATTAACACGCATTAATTTCCAAAAAAAATTAACAGGATTTATTAATGATTTATTCTTATATTTTGTACAAATTTTAATTTGATAAGTCTCTCCTTGTCTAATTTTTTTTGAAAATAGTTCAAATATTTTTTTATATTTTTCATAAGAAATATTAATCTTAAAAGGACTTAGTATTTGAGTTTTGCTGAATTGATAATTGAATGTATGTTTTTTTATATTAGATATAACTTTAATATCTTTTCTAATTTTAATTATCGTCTCAGGTTTATAAAAAACCCCTTTATAAAAATTTATCCTTTTTTTATTTTTTAAATTAATGCCAATTAAATAACATAAAATTTCGTAACCAAAAAAACCAAGATATAAATCTGTTTCTTTTTTGTATTTTTTATTCTCTAACGAGTTAAGAAAATTATGTATATTTTTTTTTGTTAAAACAATTTTTTTTGAAAAATCAGTGTAAATATTATACCCGTCATCTACTTTATAAATAATTAAAGGTTTATCTGATTGATACAGATCCTCTAGATAAGGGTTAAATTTAAACTTATGCTGGTTGAGTTCTTTCAATTGCTTTCTCTACTATAGGTAAATGTATCAGACCTGCAAAAATTGATAATGCGATAGATCCGTACCATGCATAATCAAAATTTCCATTTAACTCATAAAATACACCACCTAGATATGCTCCTAGGAAAGAACCAATTTGATGGCTTACAAAAACTATTCCATATAGCAGTCCAACATATTTTGTACCAAATATGTGTGCAACAATTCCATTTGTTGGAGGAACTGTGGATAACCATAAAAAACCAAAAGTAACTCCAAAAACTACCGAGTTAAATATACTTGGTGGTAAGAAAATAAAATAAATTATAGAAACTCCTCTTAATAGATAAATAGCACTTAAAATTTTTTTCTTACTATACCTTGTTGCTAAATAACCACTGGTAATCGTACCAGCCATATTAAATACACCAATCAAAGCTAAAACCATTGCAGGTGTCCAATCAGGCAAACCTTTATCTGACATATAGGTAGGAATGTGTGTTGCTACTAAAGCAATATGCCAACCACAAACAAAAAAACCTAAAGTAAGATAAATAAAACTTTTGTTTGCAAATGCTTCTTTTAGAGCTTCTCTTGCTGTTTGATTGTTATCTTGATTAACTCCTACAGGTATTTTTGGAGTACTAACAAACAAAGCTACCACTAATCCTAATCCTAAAAGAAGAGAAAAATATAAAAGAGTATTTTCCCAGCCTGTTTCAACCAAGGAATATCTTACAAGTAAAGGTGATACAAAATATCCAAACGAACCTGCACATGTAACAATTCCTGTTGCAATAGTTCTATTAGATGCTGGAAAATGTTTAGCTACTACTGATACCGGAATACCTATTGCAGTGGAGCCTAAGCCTATTCCAATCATCACTCCTATAGTTAAAGTAAAATAACCTCCAGTATTATAGCCAGAATAAAAAAGCAAAACCCCAACTAAATAAAAAACAAAACCTATAAATATTGCAACAGCTCCTCCGTATTTATCAGTAATTACACCAAACAACGGACTGAATACTCCCCAAAGTAATAACTGCAATCCCATAACAAAACCAAAATGAGAAATGGAAATATCTAAGTCAGTATTAAAATCAAAATAAAACAATCCAAAGGTCTGTCTTATTCCTAAAGAAATAATTACAACTATAGAAGCTGCAATTAAAGTGATTAGTGCTTTTTTGCTAATAGTAAAACTTTCTGAACTCATTTAATAAATTTTAATGCTTGTTTTATATCGTCTATAATGTCTTTAGGATCTTCAAGTCCAATATGCATCCTTATTATATGTTCATCTTTATTTATATGTGTAAATTGTCTCTTACCTAGTGCTTGGTGTGTTTGATAAAGCGCTAAGCTTTCGAAACCTCCCCAACTAAATCCATACCCAAAAAGTTTTAAAGAATTAACAAATTTTAACACTGAGTTTTTACTTTTTGATTTTATTTTAAATCCTAATAAACCCGATGCTCCAGAATAATATTTTTTCCATAATTTATAATTTTGACTACCTTTTTTATATGGATAAAAAACTTTAATTATTTTTTTCTGTTTTGATAAAAACTTGGATACTTTAAGCGCATTTTCCTGATGTTTTTCCAATCTTACATCTAAAGTTCGAATACCTCTTAGAATTAAATACGCATCGTCAGGACCTAATCTTAATCCTGAAACTTTATTTGTTGCTTCGACTAATTTAAAAACTCGTTTACTTATAGCTAAACTGCCACCCATTACATCTGAGTGACCAGAATAATATTTTGTTGCGGAAACAATCGACATATCAAAACCTAGCTTTATTGGTTTCAGATAATAAGGTGTCCCCCAAGTGTTATCTATAGCTGTATAAATTTTATTTTTTTTTGCTAATGCAACTATTTTAGATAAATCTTGAAATTCAAAGGTGTTGCTTCCAGGATTTTCAACAAAAATAAGCTTTGTTTTTTTTGTAATCTTGCTTTTTAGATCATTAAAGTCATTTGGATTGTAAAATATTGCTCTGATATTAAATTTTTTTAGGTATGTTTCTGTTAAAAGTCTTGATGGTGAATAAACTGAATCTGTAACAAGTATTTCATCATCTGGTTTCACAACACTTAACACTCCAAGAAATATTGCACCAAAACCAGTAGGTGTTAGATAAACTTTATAACATTCTTCAATTTTTCTTAAAATTTGTTGTAAAGCATATGTTGTGGATGTTCCCTGTCGGCCATAATCAAAATTTCCACTTACTGGATCCTTCAAATATTTATTCTGCGTTTTTTTAATATCCTGCATAGATTTAAAAATAATAGTAGAAGCTCTAACTACAGGAGGATTTACTGACTGATTATGAAAATCTTTAGCTGTATGTTTCAGGAAAGTCTTGAAGGAATTACCCATAATAAATTTGATATGTTATTAAGACAATGCTATATCCCATGAAAAACGTCAATAAAATTAAAATAGGACTAAATGAGTTACCCAAAGAAACATAGAGGCCGAAGAAAACAAGGGTCTAAAAAAAGAAGAGCTAAAAGAAAAAATAAGAAGAAATAATTCTTCTGCTATTCTTTAATCCAACCACCACCAAGTACTTTGTGGCCAAACTGGTCTTTACGATAAAAAACACATGCCTGACCAGGTGAAATGCCATCTTCTGGAATTGCTAAATTAACTTTTGCATTATTATTATCTATTAAATCAACTTTTGCCTCTAAAAGACTTCCGGTAGATCTAACTTTAACAAATAAATTTTGATCTAAATCCTCTTTGTTAGTTAGTAAATTTATTTCCTTTAAAGAAATTGTTTTTTTTCCAAGTTTTTCTTTAGGACCAACTATTATTTCATTTTTATCAGAATTTATCTTTAACACGTAAAGGGCTTCCTTATCTGAAACTTTAATGCCTTTACGTTGTCCAATTGTAAAATTTATAATTCCATCATGAACACCAATTACCTCACCATCTAAATTTTTTATATTTCCTTTCTGAAAAGAGTCTGGTCTAAACTTTTGTATTACTGAAGCATAATCGCCATTCGGAACAAAACAGATATCTTGACTATCAGGTTTGTCAGCAACATTTAAATCTAAATTTTTTGCAATTTCTCTGGTTTTGTCTTTTAACATTCCACCTAATGGAAATCTTAAATAATCTAGTTGTTCTCTTGTTGTATTAAATAAAAAATAACTTTGATCTCTATTTTCATCTATGGCTCTATACATGTTGGTAGTTTTATTTTCGGTAATACTTTTAACATAATGACCAGTAACTAAAGCATCAGCTTTTAGTTCTTTTGAAACTTCAAATAAATCTTTAAATTTAACAGTTTGATTACACTGAACACATGGAATTGGAGTTTCGCCCTTTAAATAACTCTCAACAAAATTATCTATAACACCTTGTTTAAACTTATCTTGGTAATATAAAATTTTATGCTCTATACCTAATTTGTGTGCAACACGTTTGGCGTCCATTATATCTTGACCTGAACAACATTGTTTTGATGCTGCTACTTCTTTACCATCGTCATAAAGTTTTAAAGTTATTCCAATTACATTATATCCTTCCTTTTTCATAATGCCTGCTACAGTGGAAGAATCTACTCCACCCGACATTGCAACAACTACGGTAGTATCTGAAGGTTTTTTATCTAAACCAATAGAATTTAAATCTTTATTCATAAGGTGGTATTTATACTTATTTACAATATAAGTTAAATTAAATGATTTTAGATTATGAACCAGGTGACAAAGTCACTAATCCTCAAAAAAAAGAATGGGGAATTGGGCAAGTGCAATCTATAATTAACGATAAAGTGACAGTTAATTTTGAAAATGCTGGAAAAAAAGTAATTAACGTAAAAAATGTTGAGTTAAAAAAACTTGGAAAATGAAGTTGAACTTAAAAGAAATAGTTGAAAATTTAATTGATAATTTTTTAGAGGCTGGAGATTTAGCTATTCAATTAAGAGAAAAAGGTTTGGTAAAAAAAATAAAATCAGACAATACACCAGTAAGTAATGGTGATTTGGAAGTAAACAAATTTATATCAAAAAAAATTTCTGAGGTTACTCCTAATTTACCTATCATTTCAGAGGAGACCTCTGAAAATAAAGATAACCTAAATTTAAAAGATTTCTGGCTTGTTGACCCTATTGATGGAACTTATGATTATATTAATAATTTAGAAGAATTTACCATTAACGCTGGTTTAATTATAAACAACAAGCCTGTTGCAGGATTAATAAATGCTCCTGCAAAAAAAAGAATGTTTTATTCATATGAAAAAGGTAATGCTTTTGAGCTGAGCAACGGTAAAAAAACAAACTTAAGCAATTTACCTGCTAAGAAAAAAGAAAAATTAAAATTTATTTCATATTCAACTAAAATAAAGCCTGAAATTCAAAAAATTTATGATGATTTGGGTGTAAAAGAAAATACTAGAATGAAAAGTTCTTTGAAATTCTGTGTTGTTGCTGCTGGCGAATATGGTGGTTATGTTGCTGAACCTAGAGCATATGAATGGGATATAGCAGCTGGTCATGCAATTTTAGAACATGCGGGTGGATCTGTAACTGATTTTGAAGGAAATGAAATTTTGTACGGTAAAAAAGATTTAAAAAATCCAAGTATAATTTTGAAAAATAAAAATATTTTATAATGGATGAACAATTAAGAATAATACTAATAATTATTTTATCTGTTTCAATTTTTGGATTATTGGTGTTCGTTTTCGTAAAAAATTACATAAGAAATAAAATAAATCAGCTCGTAAAAGAAGAAGAAGATAAAAAGTTAAAGTAGATTTATTATTTTTAGATATTCATCTTTTTCTATATCCATTACTTTTTTTGATGTTTCAAAATCAAATCCGTTTCTTGCAAGTAACGATATATCTTTTTTATAAAATAAAGTTCTATTATCCTCCACTCTAGCTGGGCCAATTCTTTTCTTTTTACATAATTTTATTGCTGAAAAAAAATCTTGATCAGAATTATCTTCCTTTATTTTATCCACTGTATCTTTAATAAATGTCTCGTTAATGCCTTTTCCAATTAAATAATTTCTAATCTTATTAATTGAGTTTCCTCTTTGGATCATACTTTTGGCTTTACTTTCAGAATAAAATTGATCATTTATAAATCTATTTTTTTCTAGATCGGACAAAACAATATCAATCAGTTTATTTACATCTTTTTTTCTTACATCAGACGCTGATAATTTCATGTATTTTTTTAATAAATAAGTTTTAAGTTGTTGTTTTGAAGGGGCATACTTTTCAACATAAGCAAAGGCAAAATTACGCATCTCATCAACAGTTACTTGAAGTGTTTTCTTTTTATTTCTTATAGGAATCATTGTTAGATTTAATATAATATATCCAAATGATTGAACAAATTTATACTTATTTCACAATTGAGACACTTTATATGTGGATCAACCTTGGAGTTCTACCTTTTTGGTTTATCTTAATAGTGTTTCCTCAATCACATTTAAGTAGAATTTTTGTAACATCTATTTTTCCTTATGTCATATTAAGTGGTGTCTATATCTTCATTTTATATAAATCTTATTTAATTGGTTACGATTTTGATGGAAATTTCTCTCTTTATCTTGGTCTAAGTGAGCTATCTAGATTGTTTGAAGACCATTTATACATAATGATATTTTGGACTCATTTCATAGCAATAAACTTATTTATTGGTGGCTGGATTGTTAAAGATTCTCAAAAGTTTGCTATAAACAAAGTTTTGATGGCTGTGCCATTAATTGTGACTTATTTAATTGGTCCTTTAGGTTTATTTTTATATTGGATAATTAGAATCTTTTACGCAAAAAGAATAAGTTTATATGAGTAATCATATAGATTTTTATTTCGATATAATTAGCCCATATGCATACATCGCACACAAAAAAATTCTTAAACATAAAAATATCATATTTAATTACAAACCAATTTATTTAGGAGGTCTTCATAAGTTAGCTGGAATTAATTCTCCTGCATTTAATAAATATAAATTAAAAAATAATATTAACGATTGCAATTTAGTGTCTGAAAAAAATAACATTGAATTCAAATGGAATTCTAATTTTCCAATAAATTCTTTAAATATAATGAGGGGATATATTAGTGTTAGTAAAGATAAGCAAAATGATTACTTGAATTGTTTTTTTGATGCTTATTGGAAAGATAATTATGACTTATCAAATGTTGAGAATATTTCTAAATTAATAAGAGATTTAAATATTGATAGTGAAGAATTTTTTCAATCTATAAAAGAACAATCAGTTAAAGATAAATTGATTAAATTAACTACTGATGCTTTTCAAAAAGAAGTTTTTGGAACCCCCACCTTTATAGTAAATAATAAAATTTTTTGGGGACAAGATAGACTTGAATATGCTTTAGAAGAGATAAATAATAATTAAATTATTTTAAAACCGCTGCTGCTCATTGCAGCAAATCCACCGTCAATATGAGAAATTTTTTCATAGCCCATTTCTTTCAATGATTTTACGGCCAAAGCAGATCTCACGCCTCCTGCACAAAATAAAATAAGCTCTTTATTTTTATCAACCTGTCCATTTTGTACAATTGGACTATTAGGATCTAAATAAACTTCTAGCATACCTCTTGGAATATGATTTGCGCCCTCAACTCTACCAGTATTATCTAATTCATTTATCTCTCTGATATCAATTAAATTACAATTATTGTCTTCAAGCATTTCATAAGCTTGATTTGCAGTAATAGTTTTTATTTCCTGCATTGCTGAATTAACTAAACTTTGAATTGATTTAACCGTCATAATTAATTATTTCTAACTTATGAAAGTTCAAAATAAAACAAGAAAATCTAGTTATTTTAAAAAACTGTTTATAAAAATTTGCAGATTTTTCGATTATGAAATTGTCGATCAAGGTGATCTTAGTTTTCCAACAACGAATAAAAAAGGTTCTAAAAACTTATCCAATTTAGGAATACAATCCCTTGTTCTACCAATGGGTAGAATTAAAATAAAAAGACCAATTAGATCACTGGATATAATTCTAAGAACATGCGCCTCCGTGAACATGCTAACTCAATCGAAAAAAAGGATATTTAAATCAAATAAAGAAGATTATTCTTTAAAAACTTTAAAATCACTTATTAATTCAATCAACAATAATAAAAAATTATTTAAAGACATTAAAGTCAAACTTACTATAATTGATCATAACTCTAATTCTAAAGTTATTGAAAAATTTAAAAAACTTTTAAAAAAACAGTTCTTTAAAAGTGAAATTCATAAATTAAATATAAATTTTTATAAAAAGAAAATTAAAAAAATTAATCAACAAGGAAATAAAGTTACGGATAATCAAATTTCAAATATGTCTAATATTAATCAATCACTTAATATTGGAAAAAACTGTGATGATTTAGTTTATTTTGTAGAGGATGATTACTTGCATAAGAGAGATGCTATAGAGGAAATGATCCTTTCTTATGAAAGGATTTCTTCACAAATAGGTAAAGAATTAATTATGTGTCCTGCTGATTATCCATATCTGTATAATAAGGTTGAAAATTCAAAAATAATATTAGGAAACAATTGCCATTGGAGATCTGTTGAAGAATCTTTATGTACTTTTTTAACTAGTAAAAAACTAATTAACAAACATTTTAAAAAATTTATTAGTGCTTGTGAGTTTGAACATTATCCTTTTGAAAAACCATTTCATGATATATATAAAAAGGAATTGTGTATCAGTCCAATGCCTGCTTTAGCAGTTCATTTTACTAACATAAATTCAATATATGGTTTATCACCTTTGATAGATTATGAAAAATTATGGAAAGAAAATAAAATATGACATTAAAAATAAATTCTAAAGCACCAAGTTTTGAAATTCCTGCAACTTCAGTTGGTAAATATTCATTGAAAAACTCTATTGGAAAATATCTAGTTTTATATTTTTATCCAAAAGATGATACACCAGGATGTACTATTGAAACTAATGATTTTAATAAACTTCTTTCTAAATTTAAAAAATTAGACTGTGAAATATATGGGGTATCAAAGGACAGTTTAAAAAGTCATGACAAATTTAAAGATAAATACAAAATTAAGTTTGATTTACTTGCTGACGAAGAAATAGAAGTTCTTAAAAAATACAAGGTTTGGGGAAAGAAAAAATTTATGGGTCGTGAATTTATGGGAATAATCAGAACGACTTATTTAATAGATAAAAAAGGTAAAATACTTAAAGTTTGGGATAATGTTAAAGTTAAAGACCATGCTAAGGAAGTATTAAAAACTCTCCAAAATATTATAAAAAAATAAAAAAAAGACCCCTTATTTTTAAGGGGCCTTTTGTTAACTAACTAGAGAGAGAGATTATAGTTAATTCTTTTTATTAGAGGCTCTTCAATGAGATAACGACATGGAGATCGAAGAGCCTCTATATTGCATACAATTAGTCTCGTATTGCGTACGCTATTACACCTGTTTCTGTAACGTCAGTACCTTTGGTTTCAGCTTCTTTACTTAACCTAATTCCAAACGTAGCTTTCATTATTGACCAGATTATATAGGACACAACAAACACAAAAATGTTAATTGAAAGTACACCGATTAATTGTGCACTAAACGATGCATCAGCGTTTGTTAATGGCACTGCTAATGTTCCCCAAATACCAGCAAACATGTGAGCTGGAATTGCACCTACAACATCGTCAAGTTTGAAACTGAATAATAATTTAGTTCCAAATACTACGATTAATCCACCTACAGCTCCAATGAAAATTGCTGCTAAAGGTGATGGCGCTAATGGTTCAGCTGTAACAGCTACAAGACCACCAATTGCTCCGTTTAACATTTGAATTACGTCTGTTTTACCAAACATTAATCTTGTAATTATTGCAGCAGCCATAACACCACCACAAGCAGCAAGATTAGTATTAATAAATATACTTGATACAGCAACTGCATCATCAAATGTTCCAATAGCTAGTTGAGATCCACCATTGAATCCAAACCAACCTAACCATAATATAAATACTCCAACAGTTACTAATGGAATTGAAGAAGCAGCAAAAGGTTTAATTGCTTTCGCCTCACCTTTGCTATCAAATCTTCCATATCTAGCACCTAAAAGCATGATACCTGCTAAAGCAGCTGCACCACCTGTTGAGTGTACTAATGTAGAACCAGCAAAATCAGAGAAGCCTAGCTCTGCTAACCAGCCTCCACCCCATTGCCAACCCATAACGATTGGATAAATAATCCCAGCTAAAATAGCTGCAAATAAGAAAAATGGCCATAGCTTAATTCTTTCAGCCATAGCACCTGAACAAATTGAAACTGTTGTTGCACAGAATACCATTTGGAAAAACCAGTCAGAACCATCAGCATAACCAGTATCAACTGCACTTGCATCTGACCAAGGTGTAAATGTTCCAATGTATCCTCCTTCAGGAATTCCGTAAGCTAAATTATAACCAAAAAGCCAAAACATAATTCCGGCAATTGAATATAGACCTATGTTCTTAGCACAAATTACTGATACACTTTTTGAAGTTACCATACCAGATTCTAGCATCGCAAACCCTGCTGCCATGAACATGACAAGGAAACCACAAATTAAAAATAGTAGCGAATTAAATATCGCTTGGACTTCTCCAGAGACAGTTGTCTCTGCCATACCTGCACTACTCATGTTTAATAAAAAAATTAAACTTAGAAGCGGTGCTGATATTTTTTTTATTATTTTAGTCATTAGACCTCCACTTGTTTAAGTGGTGTCTTATAGTTTTATTAATTTTTAAAACTAACGCTGATTAGGAAAAGTGGCTATGCAGTTTTTGCATATAGAAGC
Source organism: uncultured Pelagibacteraceae bacterium (assembly GCA_902592375.1). GTDB lineage: Bacteria > Pseudomonadota > Alphaproteobacteria > Pelagibacterales > Pelagibacteraceae > Pelagibacter. The sequence goes on from CACJEG010000002.1 coordinate 175,733, forward strand.
AGCCCTAAACGTGCTTTTAAAACGTTTAGGGCTGTAGAAAAAGAATATTATCTGTTGAATACTTCTTTTAAAGCTTTGGCTGGTAAGAATTTTACCTTTTGAGAAGCAGCAATTTGAATCTGCTCACCTGTTCTAGGGTTTCTTCCAACTCTTGCTTTTCTCTTAGCTACTTTGTACGTACCAAATCCAGCAATTTTTACTGAGTCATCACCTTTTAGAGCATCTAAAATAGTGTTGGTAATTGTATCAAAAGTTCGCTCAGCATCTGCTTTGCTCAAATTTAATGAGCCAGAAAGCTTAGCAATTAGTTGTTTTTTGTTCATTTTAGCTCCGGTTTTGTTGGTTATTATTTATACTTCTCATAAACGTTGATAAATCAAGCTTTTTTTTAGTGTTTTGTTTTTTAAAACACACAATATCTTGTAAAAACAAAAATAAACGTTGTTTTTATTGACTTTTTTTAACTTTTAAAATGTGAATTATCTGAATAAACCTAGGTCTTTTAGATCATTAAATGTGGTGAAAAACATCAATGATAGCAACAAAAACAATCCGATTCGAAAAAAACCTTCTTGAGTTTTTTGAGATAAAGGTCGGCCTAAAACTTTCTCAAATGCATAAAACATTAAATGTCCTCCATCTAACATTGGTATTGGAAATAGATTAATAAGCCCTAAACTTATTGAAATATAGGCCATCATACTAATAAAAGCCAACACTCCAAAGGTTGCAACTTGTCCTGAAATTTTAGCAATTCTAATTGGGCCGCCCAATTGAGAAGTGTCTGCTTTTCCCAAAATCATTCCTCCTATGTATTTAAGCGAAGAAATACTTACAAAATAAACCTCATTTGCTGCGTGATATAGTGCTTTTGCAGGTCCTAATTTAACATGATTAATTTTATCATTATAAGCTGATAATTTTATACCAACCATTCTTTTATTTATTTTGTTCCCTAATCCATCATCACCTTCAACAACATTGGGTTTTACTTTTAAAATTAATTCGTCATAAGAACGCTTAACTTTAAAATCTATAAAGTCTCCAGTAGAAAGAGTAATAAATTTAGAAACTTCCATAATACTTTTAACTTCATTTCCATCAATTTCTAAAATTATATCTTGATCTTTAAGTCCTCCTATCATTGCAGGACTATCTTTTTGAACCTCACTGATTACCGCAGGAGTAAAATCTTTGCCAACAAAAGTATAAAGGCAGAAAAATATTATTAAAGCTAACAAAAAGTTAGCCAAAGGGCCACCAAACACAATTAATGCCCGTTGATATAATGGTTTTAATGTAAATAGTTTTTTTCTTTCTTCTTCGCTATATTTATCGAGTATTTCTTGATGATCTGCTTGCGAATAAACGTTTCGATCTCCAAAAAATTTTACATATCCGCCAAGAGGAATAGCACAAATTTTCCATCTTGTACCTGATTTATCATTCCAACCAAATAATTCTTTACCAAACCCAATTGAAAAATCTGTAACACCTACTCCATATTTTCTTGCAAAATAGTAGTGTCCATATTCATGTATAAAAACGACTACTAAAATAAGAATTAAAAATGGAATTATATAACTAAGCATAAATTTATATTTTAAGTTAATATTAAACTAATCACAACCTCACAATCACTAATAATACTGATACTTTTTGTCTTTTGTACTCTTGATTAGTATAGTTTGGAGTATTCAAAACTAACAATCTACATTTCCATATATATTTTTTAAAATTCATTGGTATATGAGGTATTTTATTTATTAGAATAAAAGAAAAAATAAAGTAACCAAAAAAGCAATAACTGTTCTTATATTATTAAAGTAATTCCATTTTGTTTCAAAATTTTTACGCTCTTCGTTTAATGATTGCAAATTAGTCGAATTAATATCAATTTTTTGAATACGTCTATTAAGAGGTAAATGAATTATTATTGTAATAGCTTGCACGCCTATCAAATAAACTAAGCTCACAAATATTATTTTCCATCCCTCTAATATGCCTAAAGTAAATATTGAGATTATAATTGTACTTACAACAGATATTATGGAACCTACCCAAATTAAAATGAAAATTGGTTGATTATTTTGAATAATCCCGTCTGTAACCTGAAATGCTTTGATAAATTCCTTATCGTCAAGTTTTGATAAACCTGGCATTACAACAATAGCATAAGTCAGTATAAATCCAGTTACCAGAGAACATAACAATGTAGAAAAGAATAACGATATGTTTAAAATTTCCATTTTATTCTACACGCGAGTATTCCGACTTTACTCTCCTCAAAGGTATAGAGGTTTCAACAGAAGAAACGCCCTCTATTACAGTTAGTTTTTTAGTTAAAAAATCCTCAAATTCCTCAACATCTTTAACTGCAATTCTTATTAAATAATCCTTAGCACCTGTCATTAACCAACACTCAACAACTTCAGGAAAATTTAAAATTTTTTTCTCAAATTTATCAAAATTTTTTGATTGCTGTTTTTCTAAGCTAATAAATATAAATGCAGGAAATTTATAACCAAGTGAGGTTTCATCAATATTTACTGAATAATTTTTTATTATATTGTTTTCTTCTAATTGATTTATTCTTCTTGCAGTAGGAGCAATACTTAAATTTATTTTCTCACTTATATTTTGAAGAGTAG
>CACJEG010000003.1 GCA_902592375.1 uncultured Pelagibacteraceae bacterium
GGAATTGACTTAAAGAATGAAAATCTATAGCTCCAATTTTATTTTTAAATGTAAATTCTTGGTTGTATATGCTTTTAAAATTTTTTTTATTAAATAAACAAATTACAAATTTATAATTAGTGATAATTAGATATGTGTCTAGATCAAGTTCTTTAGTCATTAAGTATTATCTGATTTTTAACTCTCAAATCTATTTCTCTAAAATCATCAATATTATTATTTTTCATAAAATCAAATGCATAATTCAATGAATCATTTATTTTATTTTCAGGTAATTTAATTAGAATATTATTTTTAAGCTCTAAATCCCATCTTCCTGAAGGAAAGAAATAAAAATTCTCAAATTGTTCATAAGAAAATTTTGACACATCAATTTTTTTTTTTAGATTCAAAAAATCATCACTGTTAGGATTACCAAATATAAAAGGTAAATTTTTTTTGGAAATATTATACTCAGACAACTTTCCATTAGATCCTAAATATAATGTTTTTCCATTTTTATTTATTCTTGCCAGAATTTTTGTTTTTAAAATTTTTATGTCAATAGATGATGGATAAATTTTAATAACTTCATAACTTTGTACTAAATTATTTGAGTTTATTATTTCAGATAATTCAAATCTATTTAATAAAAGTATATTCTTTAAATTTAGATTTTTTATTTTCTTTTTTAATTCTAAATTTTCTAAATTATTTAGACCCGAAATGTCGATATTTCTTATTTTAAAAATTTTATAATTATTTATTTCAAAGTTATTGATTGATCCAACCAAAATTAGTAAAAAAAGGTATATAAAAATCTTTTTACCTTTTTGTTGATGCATCTTTTAAAATCCATTCTATAAGTTTTAGAAAGTTTATACCTTTATGCTCAGCGATTTCTGGAACAAGAGATAGCTTTGTCATTCCTGGCTGGGTATTTATTTCCAATAAAAAAAATGTGCCTTGATAATATTTAAAATCAGATCTTGTAACCCCTTTACAGCCAATTACTTTATGTGCGTTTAGAGCCATATTCAATATTTGACTTAATTTTTTTTTTGGTAAATCGACAGGAATAATATGCTCAGTTTTTGCGCCAGAATTATATTTGGCTTTATAATCGTAAAATTTTCTTTTTGGTTTAAGCTCAATTGCCCCTAACTTAGTATTTCCCATTATTGCGACTTGTATTTCTCTGCCACCAATAAACTCTTCAATCATTATTTTTTTGTAATTTTTAAGTCCTTTTAAAATCTTATTAACGTTTTTTTTTTCACAAATATAAACATTTACACTTGAACCTTCATTTAGCGGTTTTACTACTACGGGGAAACTAAGTTTTTTTTCTATTTTCTTAATTAAATTTTGAACTTTCATATCATATGAAAAAGTAAAAAATTTAGGTGTTTTTATATTATTTTTAATAAATATTTTTTTTGAAATTTCTTTGTCCATAGCTATAGATGATGGAATTACACCTGAATGGGTATAGGGAATATTAAATTGTTCTAAGATAGTTTGAATATATCCATCTTCACCAAATTGACCGTGCAAAGCATTAAAAATTACGTTGGGTTTAAAGTTTTTTATATTTTTTTTTAAATTATGATCCGGCTCAGTTATTTTTACTTTATAACCATTTTTTTTTAATTCTTTAGCAACCTGTTGTCCAGTATCAAGACTAATTAACCTCTCTTTAGAAATACCTCCAGATAATATTAGTATTTTTTTTTTCAATTTATTCTAAAATTTTAATTTCTGTTTCTAGTTTAACCCCTGTTTTTTTAAATACACTTTCAGACACAAAATCTATCAATTTTTTCATATCCTCAAACTTAGCATTACCTTTATTTACAAAAAAATTACAGTGTTTTTGTGAAATAGATGCATCTCCAAATGATTTTTCTAAAGGCACAGACTCTTTAATTAGTTGCCAAACTTTTTTGTTAGATTGATCTATAGGATTTTTAAATGTGCTACCACTTGTCTTAATTTTTGTTGGTTGAGCATGGTCTTTTTTTTCTTTAAGTAGTCTTATCTCATTCTTAATTAAATTCTTATCTTTTTTAAAACCTTTAAATGATGCACTTAAAAAAATAAGATCTTCAGATAATCTGCTGTCTCTATATTTAAAATTAATATCTTTTGCAGGTATAGTTATCACCTGACCTGATTTATTTACTGCCTGAATAGAAATAAGAATATCTTTAAACTCCCTTTGAAAACAACCTGCATTCATTTTAATACCACCACCTACTGTACCAGGTATGCAAGAGAGAAACTCAAACCCCCCCAAGCTATTTTCCATTGCAAATTCAGATAATGATTTGTCTGTAACTGCACTACCAGCCACTATAATTTGCTCGGAATGTAAAGAAATATTATTAAAATTTTGAGTAAGTTTGATTACAACTCCATCAAATTTGTTGTCAGATATAAGTGTATTAGAACCAGCTCCTAGTATAAATATTTTTTCTTTATTTTGAATTTTTTTAAGAAATTTAATTAATTCTTTTAAATTATCTGCCTTATAAAAAGCTTTGGTTTTGCCTCCTATATTAAACCAATTTTTTTTTTTTAGATCATAATCTAACTTTAAATTATTATTAAATTCTTTAACCAGCTCTTTTAGATCAATTTTCATGATAATAATTTAGGTAATTCTCGCATCCAGCTTGAAATAGTCCCGGCACCCATACCTATAACGATTTTTTTTCCATATATATTTGCTTTAATAAATTTCGCTAATTGGAATCTATCGTCTACTAAAAAAAGCTGGACTTTTGAGTTTTTAATTATTTCTTTCGCAAAATTTATATAACTAAATCCAAGCTTTAATTTTTCTCCTGCAGTATAAATTGGAAATAAAATAACTTTATCAGCATTTTTAAATGCAAAGGTAAATTCTTTTTTTAAATCTTTTAATCTTGATTTTCTATGTGGTTGAAAAACACATATTTTTTCATAGTCTTTATAAACATTTTTTACGCCATCTAATACTTCTTTAATTTCAGTAGGATGGTGAGCATAATCATCAAAAAAATCTACATTGTTAAAATTAAAAATTTTATTAAATCTTCTTTGAACCCCTTTAAAATTTTTAAGTCCTCTTTTTATATTATTTACTGGAAGACCTACTGTTAGGGCTAATGCTGTAGCGGCTACAGAATTTTTAATATTATGAATTCCTAATAGAGGAATTTTAAATTTTTTAATTAGTTGAATTTTTTTATTAGGTAATTTTATATTTAAATCAAACTCGGAAAATTCTCGTAATTGTTTTATATTTTTAATACAAAAATTTGATTTTGTGTCTAAACCATATGTATAAAAGTTTTTATTTTTAATATTTTTAATTAAGTTTTTGTTATTTTTATCATCTAAACAAATAAATGATTTTCCAAATGAAGGAACTTTATTAACGAAATTTTCAAAATATTTAATTAATTTATCCATAGTACCATAATAATCTATATGCTCTCGATCTATGTTGGTGATGATTGAGTACGTTGGGGGTATGAAAACAAAACTTCCGTCAGACTCATCTGCCTCTAATATAGACCAATCACTTTTTCCAAGCTTTGCAGAATTATTAATCGAATTTATTACTCCACCATTGATTATTGTAGGATCAATTTTTGTCTCTTGAAAAATAGAAGCTATCAACGATGTTGTTGTAGTTTTCCCGTGTGATCCAACTACAACAATATTTTTTGTTAGAGAAACAATATTGGCAAGCATTTCTCCTCTTTTATATATAGGTAATTGTTTTTTTTTAGCCGCAAGAAGCTCTGGATTATTTTTTTTAATAGCAGAAGATACAACTAGGATAGTCCCTTTTTCTATATTTTGTTTCTTATGTCCAATGAAAACTTTTATTTTTTCTTTTCTTAATCTTTCAATATTTTTATTATTTGAAATATCACTTCCTTGAACTTTGAAACCTTTACCTTTCATTATAAGTGCTAAGCCACTCATGCCTATTCCACCTATTCCTACAAAATGTATAAGTTCTGTTTTTGCTAATTTAATTTTCATCAATAATTTTTAATATTTTTTGATTAACATTATTCCATGTATTTTGATAATTTAATTTTTGTAAATTATTTTTTTTTGTCATGTAATCCTGACTTTTATTTGTCAATTCTAATAAAAATTTCTCAAATTTTTGATCGTCAAAATTTTTTTGTTCAATTATCCAACAACAATCTTGTTCCTCATAATATTTTGCGTTTTCATACTGATGATTATCTTTTGATGACGGAAGGGGTATTGTTATAAATGGAATATTTAAAAAAGATAGTTCAGCTAAACTTGAGGCACCTCCTCTAGTTATGCATAAATCTCCTTGTTTTAAAACCTCGTTAAGATTGTGATCAAAACTAAAAACTCTACTTTCAATATTATTTTGAAAATAAAAATCTTTTAAAAAATTTATATTTTTCTCGCTTGTTTGATGAATAATTTTTATAGATACTTGTTTTGCTACACTCACAAAAGATTTATTTAAAAGCTCATCAAAAATTTTTGCACCCTGACTACCTCCCATGATTATAATTGTAAATAAATTATCATGTTTTTGATACGTACTGGTTTCATAATATTCTTTTCGTATCAAAGGTTTAATAGTAGTTAATTTGTGATTAATTTCAGATGGTAAATTAATTAAATTCTTTGAATAACATATTAATTTTCTCGAAAAATTTAAAAAAAATTTATTTGCTCTTCCAAGAACTATATTTGGTTCAATTAAAAAAATATTAATTCCTAATATTTTTGCTGCCAAACATAGTGGTAAAGACATATAGCCTCCTGTAGAAATTAAAATTGAAATATTATTTTTTCTTAAAAGAAAAAAAGATTCAATAGTCAGAAAAAATATTTTTAAAAATGAAAAAGGAAGTAAAAAATAATTATTTAATTTTGGAGTGTTGATTACAAATGCTTTATAATTTTTTTCTAAATATTTAAGACCTCTTTTATCAGTAGAAATCAAGGTTTCATGAGTATTTTTCAAATGATTATAAATTGTAATTGCTGGTATCACATGACCTCCAGACCCGCCTGTAGAAATTAAAATTTTTTTTGTCATTTTTTCAATTAATTTTTCTTTTTGTTAAATTTAAAATTATCCCAGCCAATATTGATGTACTTATTATTGATGAACCACCATAACTTAAAAAAGGCAATGTCATTCCAGTAGTTGGTAATAATCTTATATTAACTCCAATATGAATAGTGGCCTGTATTAATATTAAACTAATTGATCCAATTAAAATAAGTTTAACTTTATCATTTGTTTCAAAACTTATTTTTTTAAAAACCATATAAATTAAGATCAAAAACAATAAAAATATTAACATTATGGCAACAACACCAAACTCTTCAGAAATTACTGAAATAATATAGTCTGTATGGGCTTCAGGAACTCTATTTTTAAGAACTCCTTCACCTATGCCCTTTCCAAAAAAACCTCCACTTGTAATTGACTCTATTGCTTTATCAGATTGGAAGTTATGAGTACCTATTTCTCTATTAAAAAATGAAAAAATACGTCCCTGAATATAATCAAACTTTGGAACATAAATAATAAGATAAGTAAGCAAAGACGCACCAGCAATAAATATTGCTAAAAGAATATATATATTAATTCCTGATGTGAAAATTAGAACTGCCCAACAAAATACCACTAATAAAGTTTGGCCGATATCTGGTTGAGCGATTAACAGTAAAGAAATGACAGATATCACAAAAATAGATATCAAATACTTAAATAAAATATTTGATTTAATATCACATAGAACAGTTGCTAAAATTATTATCAAAAATGGTTTTAGGACTTCTATGGGCTGAAATCTTGGTAAGAAAAATAAGTCTATCCATCTTTTAGAACCTTTAACTTCAACACCAATGAATGGAACTAAAAATAAAGTAATAAGTGAAATAAAAAAAAGAATAATAGAGTATTTATATAATTGATCTGAATTTAATAAGGAAAATATATAAATAAGAAATATTCCAATTAACACATAAATCAAATGTTTAAAAAAGAAGAAATAACTATTGGTATCTAACTTATCAGAAGCTATTAGAGAAGTTGAAACTAAAGAAAAAAATAATCCAATAATAAATAATAAACTTATTAGTAAAAAAATAGATTTATCTATGTTTTTCCACCATTGATAATAAAATTTATAGATAAAACTATCGCTTTGCATTTATATGCTTTTTAATTATCTGATTAAAATAATGCCCTCTATCTTCAAAATTTTTAAAACTATCAAAGGAAGCTCCAGCTGGACTGAAAAAAATAATATTTTTTTTAGATTGTTTAATATTAATTTCTGAAAAAATAACTTTAAGAGTTTCTTGTAAATTTTTAAAATTTTTAATTTTTAATCTATTTTTTAAAATTCTTATAAATTTTCTATGATGTGATCCAAAAATATAAGCTTTGATATTTTTATACTTTATTTTTGATAGTTTAAATTTATCTCCTTTTTTTGGAATTCCTCCTAAGATCCAATATGTATTATTTAAATTTTTTAATATATTTTCTGAGGAAGAAAAGCTTGTAGATTTAGAGTCGTTAATTATTGTGAGATTTTTATTATCAAATATAATTTGTTGTCTAAAATCTAGGCCTTTAAATTTATTAATGGTTTTAATTAATTTTTTGTAATTAAGTTTTAATCTTGGAGCAATTTTTAATATAAATGATAAATTTTCTTTATTACCATCAGATAAAAAATATTTATTAGTAATTTTACTAAACTTTTTATCTATACTTGAAGTCTGCACTCTGTAAATTTTTGAACTATATTTATTTTTATTTAATTTTTTATTTATTAGTTCATCCTCTTTTTTTACGTATGCAAAAGATCCTCTTGTCTGAGATTTTAATAATTTAAATTTTGCATTTACATAATTTTTTAAACTTTTATGTCTCTCAATGTGGTCTGGAGTTATGTTTAAAATTAGCGCATATTTTGATCTAAATACACTGCTGTAATCTAGCTGATAAGAAGAAGCCTCTATTACAAAGATTGTTTTTTTCGTAATATTTTTCTCTGATAATGCTGGATTACCAATATTTCCAATAAGTCTTGAGTCTCTTTTTTGATCGATCAAAACATCATGTAAAATTTTAGCAGTTGTAGATTTGCCGTTAGTTCCAGTAATCGTAATACTTTCATTGTTATAAAATGAAAACAACACATCAAGGTCGGTATGAATTTTTTTAGAATTTTTCTTTAAAAAATTCGATAATTTACAATTTGAAATATCAATTCCGGGACTAATAATAATTCTATCAAAATTTATTTTTTGAATTTGCTCAAACTTAATTATTTTTTTTTTAAGTTTTAATTTAATTTTTTGATTGTCATCAAACAAATATACATCCGACTTGTTTTTTAAAAACTTATAAGATGAAATTCCGCTCTTTCCTAAACCATAAATTAATATTTTTTTTTCTAAAAAAATATTATTAAATAATTTCATTATCTTAATTTTAAGGTGGCTAAACCAATCATTGCTAGTATGATAGAAATAATCCAAAACCTAATTACAACTGTAGACTCTGGCCATCCCTTTTTCTCAAAATGATGGTGAATAGGTGCCATTCTAAAAATTCTTTTTCCAGTAAGTTTAAACGAAATAACCTGAACCATTACTGAAACTGCCTCTAGTACAAAAAGTCCACCAGTTATAGCTAAAACAATCTCATGCTTTGTGATAATTCCTACTGCACCTAAAGATCCTCCAAGAGATAATGAGCCTGTGTCACCCATAAAAATTTTAGCAGGTGGAGCATTAAACCATAAGAACCCTAAACAAGAGCCAATAATTGCACCACAAAAAATTGATACTTCACCAGTTCCTTCTATGTAGGGTATTTGTAAATAATTTGAAAATACGACGTTTCCAGTAACATAACTTATAAAAGCAAAACATGCTGCAACTAATATTACAGGAACTGTTGCTAGACCATCTAATCCATCCGTAAGGTTGACAGCATTTGACGAACCAATAATTACAAATATTGCAAATGGTATAAAAAACCATCCAAGGTTTATGATTAAATTTTTAAAGAATGGAAAATATAAATTATTTAAATCTTGATAATCATTTAAATAAACAAAAAAACTTACACCAATAATTGCCAATATTATTTGTGAAGTTATTTTAAACTTTGAAGAAATTCCTGATGAGTTACTATATTTAATTTTTTTATAATCGTCATATGCTCCTAACAAACCAAAGGATATTGCAATGTATATACAAAATAAAATGTTTACATTAGAAAGATCTGCCCAAAATATTACTGAGGCTAATAGACCAAATAAGATTATAACACCTCCCATTGTTGGCGTACCAATTTTTTTAACTATATGATCTTCTGGTCCATCATCTCGGATGGGATTTAAAATTCTTTGTCTTGAAAAGAATTTAATAAATGGACCTCCAATAATCAGCACAATAACTAATGAAGTAAAAAAAGATAAACCAGTTCTAAAAGTTAAATATTTAAATACATTTAAAAAACTAAAAGTATCAACAAAATTTAATAAAAATTGATAAAGCATTTAATGCAATCCTTTCAGATCTTTTACTATTTCGTTGAATCCTGTCGCAAGTGAGGCCTTAATCATTAAATAATCATTATTATTTAAATCTTTTTTAATCAATTCAATAATTTGAGATTTGTTTAATAAAATCCTACCTTTTTTGGCTTTTGAAATATTTGCAAATATTATAGGTACCATTTTACCTTTAACAAATACCTTATCTATCTTAGTTTGATTAATTATTGGAGCAATAGACTGATGAAGTTTTTTAGAATGACTACCGAGCTCTAACATGTCACCAATTAGTAAATATTTATTTGATTTTTTTGAGTTTATTTTATCAAAATTTTTTATTGCTGATTTTAATGATAGAGGATTTGAATTATAGCTTTGATCAATCAAATTAATTTTTTTATTGTCAATTTTTATAACAGAATGATCTCCTCTTCCTCCAGGAATTTTGAAATTGAGGAAAATATTTTCATTAAGTTTAAATATGTTTTTATAAATACTTATAACTGCCAAAGCAGAGAGTGTATTATATATATTATTTTGAAAATCATTAGATAATGTAAAATACTTTTTTTTATTATTTAATCTAACATTAATTCTAAATTTTTTTCTAAATGGCGTTATATTAATTAATTTAATATCTGCTTTCTGACTTTTAATTCCAAAAGAAACTACTTGAATTTTATTTTCCTTGGCAATTTTTTTATGAAATTGAAAAAAGTTGTCGTCTGCATTTAATATTACATAACCATAAGGTTTTATATTGTTAATAATTTCAGATTTTGCCAAAGCGATTTGTTTGATATTTTTAAAATTTTTAGCGTGTGCATAATTTATATTTGTTATCACACCAACATCTGGTTTTATAATTTTTGACAAATAATCAATTTCACCTTTTTTATCCATTCCAACTTCTAAAATTCCAAATTCATCATTTTGTTTTAAATTAAAAAGACTTAAAGGAACCCCAAATTTATTGTTATAAGATTTTGGAGAAATACTTACTTTTGAAATTTTACTTAATACATCACCCAACAATTCTTTGAGTGTAGTTTTGCCACAACTGCCAGTGATAGCTATAATATTTGTATCAATACTTTTTCTATACGTTTTTGAAATATCTGTTAGGAATTTTAAAGTATTTTTTACTTTAATCTGACGGCTTTTATTTAATTTATTTTGGATTTTGTTTACTACAACTAACGATGCTTTTCTCTTGAATGATTGTGCAACATATTTATTGCCGTCATTTTTTTTTCCTCTAATAGCAAAAAAAATATCATTTTTAGTAACTTCTTTTGAATTAATTCTGGCTGTTTTTAAAGTTACAGATGTAGGCAAATTTTTAATTTTAGTTGCTTCTTTAACTAAATTTAATTTTAAATTATCTGATAAATTTTTATTTTTGTTTTTAATTGCGTTCAAAATTACTTTGCGATCAGAAAAGAAAATTTTCTTAATTCCAATATCTTGCGTTTTCTCATGTCCTTTTCCAGCAACTAACAAAATATCACCTGAATTCAAATTATGAATAGCGTTTTTTATTGCTATTGCTCTATTAGAAATTTCAGTAACCCCCTTTTTTTTGATCCCTTTTTTTATATCTCTTCTTATTTTTTGAGGATTTTCAAATCTAGGGTTATCATTTGTAAGAATAATACTATCTGCAAAATCACTGGCTATTTTACCCATTTTTGATCTTTTATTTTGATCTCTATTTCCACCACAACCGAATAACACTTTGATTGCTTTATTAGGAAATTGTTCTCTAAGATTTAAAAGACATGTTTTTAAAGCATCAGGCGTATGAGCATAATCAAGAATTACTTTTGATTGATTTTTAATTTTACCAATTTTTTCAAACCTTCCCTCAACTGGTTTTAATTTTGGAATTGTATTTAAAATTTTATTTATACTAATACCGCTATATTTTGCTGCAATTATTGCCATCAAAACATTTTTTAATTGTATTTTTCCAATTAAATTTAAATTTATATCTCTTATTGAGCTATTCAATTTAATTCTGAGAACTTGCCCCTCTCCATTAAAGTTATGAGATAAAAGTTCTAGATTATTTTTCTTATCATTTAGTGTATGCAATTTTAATTTCTTATTAATTGTAATTTTTTTTATATTTTTAAACTCTGGAATTGATTGATCTGTAATTACATTACCTCTTTTTTGAATTAGTTTTTCAAATAAATAAAGTTTTGCTTTTAAATAATTTTTTAAATTTTTATGGTAATCAAGATGATCCTGGGACAAATTAGTAAATATTCCCGAATTAAACTTCAAACCATCTAATCTATTTTGTTTTATACCATGACTTGAAGCTTCCATAATTACATTTTCTATTTTTTGAGTTTTTAACTTAGTCAAAATTTTAGCCAATTTAATTGGATCTATTGTGGTATTGGATAAATTCAAATTAATTCTTTTTGATTTAACGCCTAATGTGCCAATTGAAGCAACTTTTTTATTATTTAATTTTAATATTTGATAATAAAAATCTGCAACTGATGATTTTCCGTTTGTACCAGTAACTGCAATTAAATTTTTTGGTTTTTTATTATAAATTTTAAAAGCAGTTTCAGCTAATAATTTCCTTACACTATTTGTATGAATAAACAAAATTCCATTTTTGAATGGATTTGTTTTTCTTTCGGTTACAATAATTTTAGATCCTTTTTTAATTGCTTTAGGAATAAATTTATTACCATCAATTGTATTTCCTTTGATTGCAAAAAAAATATTATTTTTTTTAATATTTTTTGTATCAAATGAAATTCCTGAAAAAGAAAAATTTCTATAATTTTTTTTTATGTTATGAAAATAGTTTCCTAGAAGCATAATTAATTAACCTCTATATATTTTGTGGCTAAAATAGGCCCAATTTTATCTATAACTTTTCCAGCTACCTCTACTGAGGTCCAGCCAGCAGTATTATAAAGTGTACCTTTCCACCCTCCTTTTCGATGTCTATACTTATAATAATAATCTTTAGATTTTTTTGGCGTATCGAGCATTACAACAAAAACAAATTGTGGATTTGATGTTGGAAAAATAGAAGCAAAAGTATTTATTTTTGCCTCTGAATATGCTCCTCCCTCAGGTTGATCAGCGGTTCCTGTTTTTCCACCAATTTCATAATTTTGAACATCTGCAAATTTAGCTGTCCCTTCCTCAGTATTTACAATTTTTCTTAACGCGCTAACAACTTGTTCTGAAATACCTCTGTTTAATATTCTTTCATTTTTTTTATTAAAATTGTTTTCTTTATAAATTAATGTTGGGTTAATTTCATAACCACCATTTGATAGAACAGAATAACCTTTTGCTAATTGAAGAATTGTAGTTGCTATTCCATGTCCAAAAGAAGCTGTAGCCAATCTGCATTTTCCAAAATCATATTTTTTTTGAGGAGCAACTTCTTCAATATCAAAATCAATATCACTTAATACGCCAACTTTTTCTAAAAATAATTTAAATTTTTCTGAACCAACTTTTTGGGCAATTTTTACTGATCCTATATTTCCAGATCTAACTAAAATTTGCTCTGCAGTTAAATCTGATGGTATTTCATTATCGTACTCACCTATTCTGTATTTGTCACATTTGATTGATTTGGGTAAATCTAAAAATTTAGTTTCTGGTTTAATAACCTTTTCATTTAAGGCGCTAGCAAAAGTAAATGCTTTAAATACAGAACCAAGTTCATATGTTCCTTTAGTTACCCTGTTAATATAATTTACATCTGTAATATTTTGTCTTTCATTTGGATTAAAATCTGGCAAAGAAACTAATGATAAAATATTGCCATTATTGACATCCATTAAAATGGCTGCACTACCTTTGCTTTTGAAAATTTCTTGATATTTAATTAATTCTTTTCTAATTAAAAATTGAATATCTTTATCTAAGGTAAGTTTAATAGAATCGTTTGACTTTCTAAGTTCATCATTTAACGATTTTTCTAATCCCGAAATACCATTATTATCATCATCTATCTGACCTAACACATGACTAAAAAGATTTTTTTGTGGATAAATTCTTAAAACTTTTTCTTCTGGAACTAAAGATTTGTCCCCTAATTTCATTATTTTTTCATAATTTTCCTCTGAAATTTTCTTCTCTAAATAAAAAAATTTCTTAGTTTTTATTTTTTTTTTAATTTCATCAAAATTTTTATCAGGAAAAATAATATTTAAACTTAGAAGTAATTTTTTTTCGTTGATTATATCTGAAGTTTTTAAACCAATATCAATCGATTTTACTGTCTTAGCTAAATAATTTCCATTAATGTCTATGATATCTGCTCGATAAAGCTGATTTTTAGATGCAGGAAGATTATTTATTTTTTCTAATTTACTCTTTCGTGTACCTAAGTGAACTAGGTGTATTGTGTAAATTAGATATATAATAAAAAAAATAAAGAAAATAAAAGCTACTCGATTAAATTGAATATTTAATCCATTCTCCTTTTTCTTAAATGTGAAATCACTTTTATAATCTTCTATAGTAAATTTTGATTTATTATCAGCCATTACTCTTTAATAATTTTAAAATTTTGAATTTTATTTATATCTTTTGAAATATTATAGATTTTTATGTCGTTTATATTTTTTTGAATTAACTCATGCTCAAAATACTGAGATTGATATTCAAGTAATCTTTCTGCAGAACTTAAATAATCATACTCCAAGGATATATTTTCAAATTCAGAATTTAAAACTCTAATACTCTCTTTCATTGTAAATATTTCATCTTCAATTTTTTTAGTCGTATTTTTTATTATTGCAGTTGAGAGGACTAAAAAAAATATAATTAATACTAAAACAAACTTTTTCACAGTTTGTCTCCGTAATTTTCAATTTCAATATAATTTCTGAATTGTTCCTCTATATCAGTATCAAAATTATAAAAATCTTTTTTTTTAATCGCATATCTAAATTTAGCAGATCTAGATGGTGGATTTTCGCTTACCTCTTCTTTTGAGGGAGTTATTGGTTTTTTTTGAATTAAGTTAAACAGTGTATCTGCTTGCTCTATAACTGGGCTATATCGTGAAATACTTTTATTTTCAGAAAGACTTTTAAAAAAATATTTTACTATTTTGTCCTCTAAAGAGTGAAATGTAACTACACCTAAAACACCACCTTTTTTTAAAACTTTAGCCGCATTAATAAGTCCATAAATCAATTCGGTTATTTCTTTATTTACAAATATTCTAAGTGCCTGAAACACTTTTGTTGCATTATTTACTTTAAAATTTTTTCTTTTTTTTGATTTGTCAATAATTTCAACTAAACTTTTTGTATCAATTTTATTTTTTAATCTCTCTTTTGTAATATTTCGTGCGATGTATTTTGCTTCTTTTTCTTCTCCAAAAAATTTAAAAATCTTTTCTAATTCCTTTTCATCAAGATTATTGATCACATCTTCTGCAGAATAACTATTTAATCCTAGCTGCATATTTAATTTGCCATCCGTCTCAAATGATAATCCTTTTTGTGGGTCTTTAATTTGAGTGTAGGAATAACCGAGATCAAAAATTACTCCTCTTATGTTTTCGTTTTTAAGTTTTAAATTACTTAATTGACTAAATTTAATATTTTTAAATATAAGTCTATCCTCAAAATTTTCTTTTAATTGATTAGCAATTTTTTCACTTTCTTTATCTCTATCAAGAGCAATTACATTTGTATTTTCAAAATCTAGAATCTTTTTGGAATACCCGCCTTGACCAAATGTACAATCAATAAATGTGCCACCATGTTGAGGGGAAATAACGCTAATAATTTCTTTTAGCAGTACCGGATAATGCTTTTGCATTTTTGGTACTATGGTGGCGTCCATTTATTTCTTGGAAGACCATTAATTTTTTTGTCTTCTTAAGAATGCTGGTATCTCAAGATCATCTTCTTCTTCCTCATGTTCTGAAGATAAAAGTTCATCTGAACTTGAGGTTTCAGTTTCTGAACTGAATAAATCTGGCGCATCAGAATCAACTCCAAATTCTTTAAGATCATTAGAAACCTCTTCATCAGTATTATTCTCTAGAGTTTCTTCATTATTAGTTTCCAAAGCCTCTTGTGCAAAAGATTTTTCCATTTCATTAACTGAATTATCTTCAACAATACTTTCACTTTCCATGCTAGTATTTTGAACAACTTCCTCATTCATCATTTGATTTTGAGAACTTTCAGTTTGTTGTTCTTGGATAATCTCATTTTCAAGCTTTAAAGCATTAGCACCATGTGTAATTGGATTTGACGCTGTTGTGTTTGAAAAATTGAAAGATTGAGAGGATCCCATGTTTGAAAAATCAGAGTAACCAGGATTACGGTTTTGAATTCTATGAACCATATTTACTACTGATTTTGATTCAGGTTGTTGACCATCTAATGAGGTTGCAACAATTGAAACTCTCATTTTTCCATCAAGTTCTGTATCAGTAATTGCACCAATAATTAATTCTGCTTCAGGATCAACTTCAGCTCTAACTTTATTTACAGCCTCATCAACTTCAAAAAGTTTAAGATCTTTACCACCAGTAATATTTACCAATAAACCTTTTGCACCTTTTAAAGTATAGTCATCAATTAACGGATTACTTATTGCCATCTCCGCTGCTTTTAGAGCTCTACCTTCTCCCTCGGCTTCACCTGTTCCCATCATAGCTTTGCCCATCGCTGCCATAACAGTTTCTACATCAGCAAAATCTAGGTTAATTAAACCAGGTCTAACCATCAAATCAGTTATACTTTGAACACCATGCATCAAAACATTATTTGAAAGGTTAAAAGATTCTTCAAAAGTAGTCTGTTCATTAGCTATTTTAAAGAGGTTTTGGTTAGGTATAACAATTATTGTATCAACGTGTTTTCTTAGCTCTTCCAAACCTTGTTGTGCTCTTCTCATTCTAGAGGGGCCTTCATATAAAAATGGAAGAGTCACAACACCTACAGTTAAGATATTTAATTCTTTAGCAGCTCTTGCGATGACATGAGCAGCACCAGTGCCTGTTCCACCACCCATACCAGCTGCAATAAAAACCATGTTTGCACCTTGAAGTGTGTTTACAATTTCATTTAAAGATTCATCAGCAGCTGCTTGACCGATATCAAGTTTTGCTCCTGCTCCTAAACCTTTTGTTAAATTTAAACCAATTTGAATTCTTGTTTTTGCTTTACTTAATTTTAAATCTTGTGCATCAGTATTTACTGCAATAAATTCTACACCTTGTAGATTGTTTTCTATCATTTCGTTAATTGCATTTCCGCCAGCTCCACCAACTCCTAAAACTAGCAATCGTGGTTGTAACTCTTTAATTTCTGGTGCTTTAAAGTTAATTGTCATCTTATTTCCCCTCGTTATTGTTTAAGTGTTTTTCCCATTTAAGACTTGCACGATTTATGTTTGCTTTTTTTCTTGCTGATGTCTTAAATTTTTCAAATGCTGTTGGTTCCCATATTTGGAAAGTTTGACCCTGACCAACGAACAACATACTATTTTTAATTTTTGCATGTTTTAATAATTTTGATGATAGTGATATTCTTCCTTCACTATCAAATTGTAGATTAGTACTTTCTGCTAGTATTGATGTTGCAAAATAATCTCTTTTTTCTTCAAAAGGATTTAAAGAATCAATTGCCGAGGAAATTTTTTCAATTCTATCTTGAGAACATGCTTCTATAGACGAATTATTAAAAGATGGATAACAAATAACACCATTGTATCCTAGGTTTGATAAGTGTGACCTAAAACTAGCAGGCACAGACACTCTCCCTTTTTTGTCCAATTTGTTCTCGTAAGTTGATAAAAACATATATTTTTAATTTTATAAATTCCATAATTGGGAATATATGGGAATATATGGGTATTTAAAATAAGTGTCAAACCCTGAATCTAAGCAATTTTGCTTGATCATAAAGGATTTTTTTAATTACATTTTATTGCCTGTATCTTTTTTCAAATTTATTACAGTTCATTAAAAAAGTGAAAAAACAGAACATTTATGACTCAAAATTGAATCAAAGTGAGAACATTTATTAATTTAAAAAATTGAGAAATTGAATAAGTTTGCCAGATAAACTATAAGCCGGGTTCTGTCATTTAAACCTATCATTTGTCTAGGCTTAAGATCACTCTTAAGCTCAAGCAACTAACCCTGATGACTAGCCAAGGACGGCTTTTAGTTTTTCAACAATGTCATCTCTACTTAGTCTTGCTCCCAGTGGGGTTTTCCAGCGTTCATTGTTACCAATAGAACCGGTGTGCTCTTACCACACCTTTTCACCCTTGCCATGTTATGGCGGTTTATTTTCTGTGGCACTGTCCCTAGGGTTTCCCCCGCCAGGTATTACCTGGCACTGTGTCCTTGTAGAGCCCGGACTTTCCTCTTTAAGCAAACTTAAAGCGATAAGTCATTTATCTGGCATTATCAATTTATTACTAAACTTAAAATTTTCAAGTTTAATTATTTTAGATTTTTACTGAGATTTTTACTTATCAATAAACATTCTTCATCAATTATCCCGTTTACCAAATCCTGTCTAAATCTTCTTTGAAAAGCGCTTGTAAGCAATTTAATATTTTTATTTCTGTTTTTATTTAAAACTTTTGAATAACCAATTTTATATAAATTTTTAAGAAAATTATTTTTTTCATATTCACCAATTATTTTTTTTCTTATTTTAAAGAGTTTTTTTTCATTTAAATCATGCCATGAACCAACTTTACTTTTTGATAAATATTTCCAAGGAAATTTTTCGCCAGGATCTTTTTTTCTTAAAGGCGCGATATCAGAATGTCCTAAAATAAATTCATTTTTAATTTTATATTTTTTAATTAAATATTTAGTTAATTTTAATATTGAATGAATTTGTTCTTTTGAAAATTTTTTATAATTATAACTGTGACCTGGATTACTAATTTCTATACCTATGGAATGTTTATTAATTGATTTATAATTTTGCCAAGACGAAATTCCTGCGTGCCAACTAATATAAAGTTCTGGCACTAAAGTTATTATCTTTCCATTGTGTTTAATAAAGTAATGGCTGCTGACCTTTGATTTGCTGTTGGTTAATCGTCTTATTGCGTCTTTTTCATTCTTCATTCCAGTATAATGAAAAATAATAAATTTAATTTGTTTAAATTTTCTTTTTTTTTTATCAAAATTAGGGGAGTAATTGAGAGTTGTATTTATACTCATTATGGATATCAAATTTAGCTACTTTATAGACATTTTATTGTCATTTTTATAAAATAAAACTTAATTTACATTTAAAATTTATATATTATATAAGCTGTAATGTTTAAAAAATTGGCATTAATAACGACTATAATTTTATTTTCGGCATTCAGTGCAAATGCTGGATCTGATGGTGAATTAATTTTAAAAAAAAATCAGCCTAATGAAGTTAAAGACTGTTTTGAAAATTTAAATAGAGCTACTTTTGCTTTTAACCAAGCATTAGATGGAATATTATTTCAACCAGTTGCCAGTGCATACAGAGTGCTGCCTTCTCCTATCAAGACCGGTGTAAGTAATTCTCTAGACAATCTATCTACACTCGTAACAATTCCAAATAATATTTTGCAAGGAGAATTAAAAAAAGCTGGAGTTAACTCTGGTAGATTTGTTATTAATACAACAGTTGGTATTTTAGGTTTTATTGATGTAGCTCAACATTTAGGATTTCCTGAATATGAGAAAGAAGATTATGGTCAATCTTTAGCAACAATGGGTGTTGGCCCTGGTTGCTATTTAGTTTTACCGGTTTTAGGACCAAGTACAGTTAGAGATGCTACTGCATCTGTAGCAAACTTGGTTGGTGGAGACGCTTGGTATAATGTTACGGTTGCAAACGATACACAACATTTCAGTGATTTTGATTATTATGCATCAAGAGTTACAAGTGGTATAGATTTTAGAGCAAAAAACTATGATGCAATAGAAAATTTAGAAAAAAATTCAATTGATTTTTATGCTTCAGTAAAAAGTTTATATTTACAAGATAGACAACAAAAAATTTTAAATACAAATAAAATTATTGAAACCCAAGATGATAGTGATTGGGAAGAGATAGAAACTCAGTAATTAAAACAAACTTAATGAAATTTAGAAAATTTTTATTAGTTTTATTTTCTTACACATTATTTTTTACAAATTCTTATTCAATAGAACCAGATGTATTTGTCCAATCTACAGTTAATAGAGCGTCTAATATTTTGTCTAAAAATATATCTAAAGATGATAAAATAAATGAATTAAAGGTAATAGCTAAAGAGACTGTCGATATTGAAGGTGTTGGTTTTTATTCACTTGGATCGGTAAGAAAAACTTTAGATGAAAATCAAAAAATTAAGTATTCAGAATTATTTGAATCTTACTTTTTAAAGAGTTTTTCAAGTAGACTGGCCGAGTATACAAATCCAGAAATTGAAGTTCAAGATAAAGAAGTTCTAAATAAAAATTATACAATTGTAAACAGCCTATTAATCGGAACAACTGATAGACCTGAAGTAAAAATTGATTGGCGAATTTATACTAAAAATCCAGACAATCCATTAATAAGAGATTTAATAATTGAAGGTTTAAGTCTAGCAAGAACTCAAAAAGAAGAGTTTTCATCAATTTTAAATTCAAATGATGGAGATATTAATGTCTTATTTAAAACCTTAGAAGAATTCTCTAATAAATAAAAAAATTTTTTTTGGTGGGCCCGCCAGGACTCGAACCTGGGACCAATACATTATGAGTGTACTGCTCTAACCAACTGAGCTACAGGCCCAAACTAAAGAACTAGTTATATCATTTTAATTAAGTTATCAATTAAAGATAATTAAAAAATGGTGGGCCGTGTTGGTTACGCTCCAACTACCCCTGCAATGTCAATGCAGTACTCTACTATTGAGCTAACGGCCCAGTTCTAACTTTCAAGGAAACTTTTTAATTGTTTTGATCTACTAGGATGTTTTAATTTTCTAAGAGCCTTAGCCTCGATTTGTCTAATTCTTTCTCTTGTAACTGAAAATTGTAAACCAACTTCTTCCAGTGTATGGTCCGTGTTCATTCCAACCCCAAACCTCATTCTTAAAACTCTTTCCTCTCTAGGTGTGAGTGTAGATAAAATTTTAGTTGTTGCTTCACCTAAATTTGATTTAATTGCCTGTTCTAATGGGGCAAGAGCTTTTGTATCTTCAATAAAGTCTCCTAAACTGCTGTCTTCCTCGTCTCCAACAGGTTTTTCTAATGAGACTGGCTCTTTTGAAATTTTTAAAACTTTTCTTACTTTGTCTAAAGGCATTCTAAGTTTTTTTGCAAGCTCCTCTGGAGTTGCTTCTCTTCCAAATTCACTTAAGATCAATCTTTGTGTTCTGACAATTTTATTAATTGTTTCAATCATATGAACTGGGATACGTATAGTTCTTGCCTGATCTGCAATTGATCTGGTTATTGCTTGTCTGATCCACCATGTTGCATAAGTAGAAAATTTATAACCTCTTCTGTACTCAAATTTATCTACAGCTTTCATTAACCCAATATTACCTTCTTGAATTAAATCCAAAAATTGTAAACCTCTATTAGTATACTTTTTTGCAATAGAAATTACTAATCTCAAGTTAGCTTCTACCATCTCTTTTTTTGCAATTCGTGACTCTTTTTCTCCTTTTTGAATTCTACTTACAAGTTTTTTAAAATCAGTAACAGAAATTCCAAGTTTGTGACTAATTTCAATTAACCTTTCTCTAATATTTCTGAATTCTTCTTTATTCTTGTTAAAAAATTGTTTCCAAACAGAGTTTGTATCTAAAAATTTTTTTAAATTGGGGTTAATTTCATTACCTACATAAAATTTAATAAATTCATTTCTTGAAATTTGGTGATCCATTGCAAGTCTTAAAAGGTTACCCTCTAAAGAAAGAATTTTTTTATTTTCTACATAATGTTTTTGCACAAGTTCCTCCAAAACAGATGGGGATAATTGAAGAGATTTAATATTTTCTAATATATCATTAATAATTTTTTCGTGGCCTTTTTCTTTTGCTGGTGAAAAATTTTTGGAGTTTAAAACACAATCCAATTTTTCTTTTTGATACTTAATAAGCTTAATATACTCTTTTGTTAATGTATTAACTGTTTTTAAAACCTTTGGCTTGATTTCAGTTTCCATTGCAGCAAGTGTTGGATTAAAATCATCATCATCATCTGATGATCCATCTTCTTTGTCTGTTTCACCTGCATTTTTTTGTTTAGCACTTGGTCCAGTAGACTCATCTTCCATGTAATTTGTATCAATATCTATAATTTCTCTAACTAAAATTTCATCTTTTTGGAGTTGTTCATTCCATTCAAAAAATTGCTGAGCAGTAATTGGGCTTTGAGAAAGTGCAATTAACATTACATCTTTACCTGCCTCTATTCTTTTAGCGATGGCAATTTCACCTTCTCTAGAAAGCAACTCAACCCCACCCATTTCACGTAAATACATTCTTATAGGGTCGTCGCTTTTTTCAATAGTTTTACCTTCCTCTTTATTTGAAATTTCTTTTTTTCTTAAAATTTTAAAATCTGATTTTTTTTCAACTAAACTAATATTTTCATCTAAAATATGTATAAAAGCTTGGGCTAAATTTTCGTCAGATAAATTTCTCTTTCCCAATGATTTGCTTAATTCTTCATAAGTAATAAAACCTCTATGGATTCCTCGACCCATAAGTCTAGCAAATGATTTTGTAATAATTCTTTCCACGATAATTTGAGTTTAGAGATCTTATATAGTGTCAATTATATAAAAATCTATTAATAATTTGGCCAGTTTAATTGAGATTCTGCTTTTTTTTGAGCTCTTTTAACTCATTAAATGTGGACTCACTCATATCCACAGAAAATTTCGATTCTAATTCCTGGATTCTGAACTCAAGATCGTAATTCATCAAATCTCTAGATATATCCTCTAATAATTCGATTATTTTTTGATCGTCCTCAGATTGATTTTTTAGAATATGTTTAATTGGTGCAAATTTGTTTATTTTTTCTGTTAATTGAATATCCAAGTTAAGATCTTGAATTGTAATTTGTGAACCAGATTTTAATTTTTCAACAATCTTTTCAAATATTTTTTTATTAAACTCAGTAAATAATTTAATATTTTCAATCAGATGAATATTTGCTTGCAACAAATCTAGTTTATTTATAACCAAATATAGTAAAGAAAACTCTTTTAATTCAACACCAGTCAAAGACTGACTTTCTTTAAAATATTTTTTTGTACTTTCTAAAGATTTTGTTTTCTTTGAATAAAATCTTTTATTATTTTGATTTGAATGTGGTGTTAACTCAGCAATTTTTTCTAAAAAATATTCCAAAACATATTTTTTTATAAAATCATCTTTTATTGTATTTGCAATTCCTCTAAGTTTTTTCTCAAAAATAGCCATCGAAGATGGGTTATTTTTAGTTTGTTTTTGTAATGACTAAAAATAAATTGATGAATTGATAATTTGGTCTGCTTGGTAAAATCTACAAAATCAGCCTTGCCATTTTTATTTACATAGCTATCTGGATCTTCCTTATCTGGTAAAAATAAAAAAGAAATTTGTTTTTCAGGTTTTAATTCCTTTATTGAATTTTCAGCAGCTCTAACAGCAGCTTTATATCCACTTTCATCACCATCAAAACATATAATTATATCATCAAAAAATTGGTTTAAAGTTAAAATTTGCTTGTCGGTTAAAGATGTACCAAGATTTGCTACTGCATTATCTATTCCATTTTTACTTAGACCTATTACATCCATATATCCCTCAACCAGATAAATGTGATCAACTTTATTAGAAAGTTTTCTTGCTATATCTAAATTATACAAATTTGATCCCTTTTTAAAAAAATTTGTCTCAGGTGAATTTATATATTTGGCTAAGTAATCTAAATTTTCAATTATTCTTCCGCCTAAAGCTATTGGTTGACCTGAAATATTATTGATTGGAAAAATTAATCGACCTCTAAATCTTTCTAAATAAATTTTTCTTTTCTCATCTAAATAGAATAAACCAGTTTCTAATAAAGTTTGTTCGCTATAATCTTTATTTAATTTTTCAAAAAAACTCGGATTTTTTTCTATATATCCAATTTTAAATTTTTTTACTTCATCTTTAGTTAATGATCTATTTTTTAAATATTCTCTAGCAATCGAATAATCTTCATTTTTTAAAAGTTCATTGTGATAAAATTCAATATAATGACTAAAAATAGATTTATACTCATTCCATTTTTTCTCTCTTTCTTCATCTTGTTTTGAAAACATATATGGCTGCATCCCTGCTAATTGAGCCAAATATTTAACCGCCTCTCCAAATTTTAAATTTTGGGTTTTCATCACAAAATCATAGATATTGCCGTGTTCAGAAGTTGCAAAACAATGATAAAATTCTTTTTCATCATTGACGGTAAAAGATGGTGTTTTTTCATTTTTAAAAGGTGATAAACCCACAAATTCTTTACCTCGTTTTTTTAAGGAAACATTTTTTGATACTACCGTTGAAACTTTCAACCTATTTTTAATTTCATCAAGATACTCTTTTGGGTATTTCATTATTTGTTCAACAATTCTTTAATCATTGATCCTGCTTTGGAAAAATCAATTTCATCCGCATGATTTTTTTTAAGCTCACCCATAACTTTTCCCATATCTTTTAATGAATTTGCTCCAATTTTAGAAATAATATCTGAACAAATTTTCTTGGTTTGCTCTTCGCTAAGCTGCTTAGGTAAAAAACTTGTTAAAATATCATATTCATTTTGTTCAACCTCTAAAAGATCTGTTCTATTATTTTTTTTATAAATATCGATCGATTCGGCTCGTTGTTTAACCATTTTTTTTAAGAGCTTCTTAATGTCCTCATCATCAGTTTCTTTTTTGTTAGGACCCGATCTGTTAACAATGTCCAAATCCTTAATAGAGGATAATATTAACCTATAGGTTGATATTTTATTTTTATCTTTGGATTTTAATGCATTTTTATAATCGTTTTCGATAGTCTGTTTTAATGGCATAATTTTTTAATCTACTTTAAAGAAAAAATTCTTCAAAAGAAAAATTGTTTTTTTACAATTTTATATTACATCTCTGTTGCGATAATAAAGCAATTATTGTATTAACCTTTAACTCATGAGTTGTAATTGATCAAAAAAGCAAAAAAAACTAACTCAAAAAATAAATCTCAAATCAACACAGGCGTTTTAGTTCTAGAAAATAAAAAAGTATTTAAAGGAATTGGAATTGGATACCAAGGAGAAGCCACAGGCGAAGTTTGCTTTAATACATCGTTGACTGGCTATCAAGAAATCATCTCTGATCCTTCATATGCAGGTCAAATTATTAACTTTACCTTTCCCCATATTGGAAATGTTGGGACCAATAAAGAAGATCATGAATCAGATAAAATATGGGCAAAAGGAGTGATAATTAATTCTGAAATAACTTCACCCTCAAATTACAGATCATTCCTACATTTAGATACTTGGCTAAAGAAAAATAAAATTATTGGAATTACTGGCTTAGACACTAGAAGCCTAACAAACTTTATAAGAGACAAAGGTGCCCCCAAAGGCACAATTAGTTATTCAAAAAAAGGAAAGTTTAATATTAATAAATTGACTAACTCTACAATAAAATGGAGTGGATTAAAAAATCTTGATCTTGCAGAAGTAGTTTCAACCCAGAAAAATTATATTTGGAAAGGTCTTAAAACATGGAAAAAAGAACTTGGACATAAAAAAAATAATAAGAATTCATTTCATGTTGTTGCAATTGATTATGGAATTAAAAAAAACATCTTAAGATATTTCTCTGACTTCAACTGTAAAGTTACAGTTGTCTCCTGTAAAACTAGTGCACACAAAATTTTAGCTTTAAAACCAAATGGAATATTTTTATCAAATGGTCCTGGTGATCCAGCTGCAACAGGAAAATATGCTATAGAAATTATTAAAGATCTAATTAAAAAAAATTTACCAATATTTGGTATATGTTTGGGTCATCAAATTTTAGCATTGGCATTAGGAGGTAAAACAAAGAAAATGAAACTTGGTCATAGAGGAGCAAATCACCCTGTTAAAAATTTAATTCATAATAATGTTGAGATAACGAGTCAAAACCATGGATTTGAAGTAGTTAAAGAAACATTACCAAAAAATATTGAGGTCACACATAAATCTTTATTTGATAATAGTATTGAAGGTATCAAATTAAAAAATAAACCAGTCTTTTCAGTTCAATATCATCCAGAGTCTAATCCAGGACCTCAAGATAGTGTTTATTTGTTTCAAGAATTTATTAACAACATGAAAAAAAATGCCAAAAAGAAAAGATATTAAAAAAATATTAGTTGTAGGAGCTGGTCCAATAATTATAGGACAAGCATGTGAATTTGATTATTCAGGTACACAAGCATGTAAAGCTCTTAAAGATGAGGGTTATAAAGTAGTCTTAATAAATTCAAATCCTGCAACAATTATGACTGATCCAGATGTTGCGGATAAAACTTATATTGAACCAATTACACTTGATGTATTAGAAAAAATTCTAAAGAAAGAAAAACCCGATGCAATTCTTCCAACAATGGGAGGGCAAACTGCGCTTAACCTTGCAATGGAAG
This sequence comes from uncultured Pelagibacteraceae bacterium, assembly GCA_902592375.1. Taxonomy (GTDB): domain Bacteria; phylum Pseudomonadota; class Alphaproteobacteria; order Pelagibacterales; family Pelagibacteraceae; genus Pelagibacter. The sequence goes on from CACJEG010000003.1 coordinate 25,233, forward strand.
CAGAGAAAAAAGGAATTCTAAAAAAATACAAAATTGAGTTGATAGGAGCAAATTCTAAAGCAATTTCTAATGCCGAGGATAGAAAGAAATTTAGAAAAAATATGATAGATATTGGTTTAGATTTACCAAAATCAGAAATCGTAAATAATAATAATCAAGCATCAAAAGTATTAAAAAAAATTGGTTTACCTGCAATTATAAGACCTGCCTTTACACTTGGTGGACTTGGTGGGGGAATAGCCAAAACTAGAAAAGATTATTTTAGGATTGTTAAAAATGGATTGCATGAATCTCCAGTAAGCCAAGTTCTTGTAGAGGAATGTTTAGAGGGCTGGAAAGAATTTGAGATGGAGGTTGTAAGAGATAAGAAAGATAACTGTATCATCATTTGCTCAATTGAAAATATAGATCCAATGGGAATTCATACGGGCGACTCAGTAACAATTGCTCCAGCTCTTACACTTACAGATAAAGAATACCAAGTAATGAGAAATGCATCTATTGCATGTTTACGAAAAATTGGAGTTGAAACTGGAGGATCAAATGTTCAGTTTGCTATCAATCCTAAAAATGGTCGAATGGTTGTCATTGAAATGAATCCACGTGTATCAAGATCATCAGCACTTGCATCAAAAGCAACTGGATTTCCAATTGCGAAAGTAGCTGCAAAGTTAGCGGTTGGTTATACTCTGGATGAATTAAAAAATGAAATAACTAAAGTTACTCCTGCATCATTTGAACCAAGTATAGATTATGTAGTAACTAAAATTCCAAGATTTACATTTGAAAAATTTTCTACTTCTCCTGCAACTTTAGGGACATCAATGAAATCGGTAGGTGAAGCAATGTCTATTGGAAGAAATTTTAAAGAATCTCTTCAAAAGGCATTGGTATCTCTTGAAACTGGTTTTTCAGGTTTAGACAAAATTTTTGATTTAAATAAAAAACAAATTGAAAAGAGGCTTAAAGAAACTATTCCAAATAAGATATTACTAGTTGCTGAAGCAATTAGAAAAAAAATAGATTTAAAGAGAATATACAATTTATCTAAAATTGATCCTTGGTTTTTAGAACAAATTAAAGAGATAGTCGATTGCGAAACACAAATCAAAAGCAAAGGACTTCCAAAAGATTTTGCAGAATTTAATAGAATAAAATCAATAGGATTTTCAGATAAAAAACTTTCGGAATTAACTAAAACTTCTGAAGACGTTGTTAGAAGAAAAAGATCAGCGCTTAAAATACTTCCAGTTTATAAAAAAGTAGATACTTGTGCAGCTGAATTCAAATCGTTTACGCCTTATATGTATTCAACATATCAAAGAAACTTTTCAATTAACTCAGAATGTGAAGCAGATCCATCTAATAAGAAAAAAATAATTATTCTTGGAGGAGGACCAAATAGAATTGGTCAAGGAATTGAGTTTGATTATTGCTGTTGTCAGGCAAGTTTTTCATTAAAAGACGCAGGTTTTGAGACTATTATGGTTAATTGCAACCCTGAAACAGTATCAACAGACTATGATACGAGTGATCGATTATACTTTGAACCTTTAAAAGAAGAATATGTTTTTAACATAATTAAAAAAGAACAAGAAAAAGGAAATCTAATTGGCGTGATAGCTCAGTTTGGTGGCCAAACTCCAATTAAACTTGCTAAATTTTTGCACGACAACAAGCTTCCAATTTTAGGAACACAATATACTTCTATCGATTTAGCTGAGGATAGAGACCGATTTAGAGATTTATTAAATAAATTAAAACTAAAACAAGCAGAAAGTGGAATTGCAAAAACATTTAATCAAGCAATAAAAATTGCTGATAAAATTGGATTACCATTAATGGTAAGACCTTCATATGTTTTAGGTGGAAGAGCAATGGAAATTGTTCATGAAAAAAATCAGCTTAAAAAATTTGTTGAAGAAGCGTTTAAAGCTGCAGAAGACAATCCAATTTTGATTGATAAGTTTATTGATCATGCAATGGAAGTAGATGTAGATGCTATATCAGATGGAAAACAAGTTCACGTTGCAGGTATTATGCAACATATCGAAGAAGCTGGAATTCATTCAGGAGACTCGGCATGTAGCCTACCCCCTATATCAATTAAACCATACCTTCTAAAAGAAATAGAAAATCAAACAAAAAAATTAGCGATAGCTTTAAATGTTAAAGGTTTCATGAATATACAGTTTGCAATTAAAAAAGATGAAATTTATGTGATTGAAGTAAATCCTAGAGCAAGTCGAACGGTACCTTTTGTGTCAAAAGCAAAAGGTCTTCCTCTTGCTAAAATTGCATCAAGAGTAATGGCTGGTGAAAAGTTATCTAAGTTTAATTTAAAAGATAAATCTAAGGGTATGTACGCAGTTAAAGAAGCAGTATTTCCATTTAATAAATTTCCAAACAGTGACTTATTGTTGGGGCCTGAGATGAAGTCCACTGGAGAAGTGATGGGATTTGATAAAAATTTTGGAATGGCTTTTGCCAAAAGTCAGATCGCAGCAGCTAACTCATTACCAAAACAAGGATTAGCTTTTATATCTCTTAAAGATAGTCACAAAGATGAGGGAATAGATTTAGCTAAAGAACTTCTTAAACTCAAGTTTACATTATGTGCAACTAGAGGAACTGCTGAATATATTCGAAAGCATGGAATGAAATGTAAAATTATTAATAAAGTAAGCACAGGTTCACCTCATATAGTAGACGTTTTGGACTCTAAAAAAATTGCATTAGTGATAAATACTGGAGGCGGAAATAGTGAACATCGATTAAGTGATGCAATAGCTTTAAGAAGAGCAACACTAAAGAATAAAGTTCCTTATTGTACTAATATGTCTACTGCTCAAGCTTGTTTAGAAGCAATTAGATCACTAAAAACAAAAAAATTAGAAGTGGCTTCTCTTCAGGACGTTTAAGAATTTACTTTCCAATCAGTTTCAAAGGTAACATAATTTACTTGAATACATCGTCTTTCTTTAACGATCTTTTTCTTCTCCATACCATGCCAAGTGTTTGGTCCACTTGTAAAAAGATAGCCATAATTATGTTTGTAAGGAAGTGTCTTAACTTTTTCTAATTTTTCATTGTAAAAATCAGTTCCTAAATCTTCAGATTCATTTGTTTTATTAACAAATATTAAACCTGACATAAGTTTTTCTTTTATATCGCAGTGAGGTTTTAACCAAAAACCCTCTCTGTCACATATAACCTCAACCCTAACATAGGAATTTGATAAATCTTTATTTATCATTTTAGAAATTGTTTCATATGTTTCTTTAGATTGAAGTTCATTTATAAATTTTACTAAATTTGGAAATTTAGATGCGTTTTCTTTATTAATGAAACATCTAAACTTTATGGCTTGTCCGCCTGAAGCTATACCTTTTCTAAATTCTGCAGCTCCACCATCTATTGCTCTTGTTCCATCATAATTAAGATTATGTTTACTGACATCAGGAATGTCGGCTTTAACTACTTCATCAATTGCTTCTTCTGACAAAGCATCACTGTACTCCCAGTGATTAAAAGGGAAATTATGTTCTTTTGAATTATTTTTAATTGAATTTAAAAATGACATTATGATTGTATTTTTTCTTTAATAATTTTTGCTACTCTATTCGTTTCATCTAATTTTTGATAGTTCCAATTTTCAATTTCTTCACCTAAGTTTCTAGTAATATTTAATTCTCTAAATAAATTTCTAAAATTCTGAAATCTGACGTCTTTTCTTTTTGGTAAAATATTAGCAACATAAATTGGTTTTCCAGTCAAAGCAGCTTCAGATATCATTGAGCTAGAGTCACATGTAACAATTATATTTTCCGAAATAGCTAAAGCTGAAAGATAAGCTTTTTTATCAACATTCATAATCACAGTGTGATTTTCTCCAAAAAACTCTTTTGCATAATGTATAGTATTTAACGGTGTTCTCATTGAAGGTATCACCACAAGTTGAAAATCATGTTTTTTCAATAATTTGTAGAAAATTGAAAAGATGTGCTTCATATTTTTTGTTGAGTAATCATAATATTTTGTAGGACCACCCATTATCAAACACCAAACTTTTCTATTATCCTGTTTGATATATGGATTTAGATAACTTCTATTTTCTTCAATTTCATTTTCCGTTAAATAGTGAATTGCACCTTTTGTTTTAATTACATTTGTGCCGCTTATCCCATCATGTTCGGGAGCAACAATGAAATCAAAATGATTAAAATCCACCTTTGGATCTTGAATATGAATGTTTAAAACTTTTTTTTTTGAAATGCTTTTTAAGTGAATTGAGGGAATCACGCTTTTTCTTCCGCATGAAATAATTAGATCAAAATCGGACTCGTTTATTTTTTTATAAACGTTTTGTGATACTGGTGTTAATTTTGGTGGAATAATTTTCCAAAAATTATTTAGTTCAACCTTATGGTGTGTAAAATCAATATCCAAGGCTTTTGCTAAACCTTCTACCTGGCTTATCATGCCATGCATTCCTTGAGTTAATAATAAACCTTTTAATTTAGACATTAATCACTATATAGCTTTCATATGAGTCAAAATCCAACTAAACACACAAAAGTGTTAATAATTGGATCTGGTCCTGCCGGATACACAGCAGCAGTTTATGCGGCTCGAGCGATGTTAAATCCAATTTTAGTTTATGGTTCTGAACCTGGTGGTCAATTAACAACAACTACTGATGTTGAAAATTTTCCAGGATTTGCTGAAGTTATTCAAGGTCCGTGGTTAATGGATCAAATGAAAGAACAAGCAAAAGCAGTTGGAACTGAAATGATTGAAGATCATATTAGTTCGGTAAATTTAAAATCTACTCCGTTTGAAGCTATAGGCGATAGCGGGCAAAAATATACTGCTGATAGCATAATTATTTCTACAGGGGCTCAGGCCAGATGGTTAAATCTTAAATCTGAACAAGAATTTAGAGGATTTGGTGTTTCTGCTTGCGCTACATGTGACGGTTTTTTCTTTAAAGATAAAGAGGTTGCAGTTGTTGGAGGAGGTAATGCAGCTGTTGAAGAAGCGATGTTCCTTACAAAGTTTGCATCCAAAGTTAAATTAATCCACAGAAGAGATAGTTTGAGAGCTGAAAAAATGCTTCAAAAAAAATTAATGGAAAATAAAAAAATAGAAATTATTTGGGACTCTGTTGTTGAAGACGTATTGGGAGATCAAGAGCCTAAAAATGTTAAAGGTATTAAAATTAAAAATTTAAAAACAGATAAAACTGAAGAATTAAAACTAGATGGACTATTTATCGCTATTGGACATGATCCAGCAACCTCACTATTCAAAGATCAACTTAAGATGGATAATGAGGGCTATTTAATTACTAAACCAGATTCTACTGAAACAAATATTCCAGGAGTTTATGCTGCTGGAGATGTTAAAGACAAAACTTTTAGACAAGCTGTAACCGCTGCAGGTATGGGATGTATGGCAGCATTAGAAGCCGAAAAATTCCTATCTCACTAATTCAACTATCTCATTTGATTCAAATATACTTTGATTAATATTTTCATTTGCCAACTTTACCATTGCTTTAGCGACTATTTCTGCCCTAATTGGTTTCATTTTTCTTAAAGGTCCAACTAAAATTGGAGTTAACAATTTAAATAATACTATACCAAATTTTTCACCTATTCTTTTTTCTTTTCTATTTCCCAATAAGAAGGATGGTCTCATGATCCCAATTTTATCAAAATTTTGATTTTTAATTTCTTGTTCAACTAATCCTTTGAATTTTAAATAATCACCTGAACTTTTTGGATCTGCATAACCAGATGAAACAAAAAAAAATGATTGAATTGAATTTGATTTAGCGATTTGGGCAATTTGTCTAGGAATATTGAGCTCAATTCTTTCATATTCATTTCTATTAGGTGACTTTTTTCTTGTTGTACCAATACAAAAAAAACAGTCTTCACCTGTAATATCATTTCTATGCTTTTCTAAATTATTAAAATCAGTTTCAATAATTTCAATTTTTGGATTAATAAGTTCTATTTTTGAACGAACAAAAATCTTTATTTTTGAATAATTTGAATTCAGGATAAGTTCATTAACAAGATGCCCGCCAACTAAACCTGATGAACCAAACACTAGGGCTGTTTTCATTAACTTAAGGATTTACAAAAACTAGATATTTTATCCATTGCTTTCTTAAGATTATCCATTGATGTTGCATAAGAAATTCTGAAAAAACCTTCTAAACCAAATGCAGAACCCTGGACTACAGCAATTCCACTATTCTCTAATAATGATTGAACAAAATCAGTATCAGATTTAATTTCATTTCCATTTGGATCTTTTTTACCCATTAAACCTTTGCAACTTGGAAAAACATAGAACGCTCCATCTGGGTTCAGACATTCAATTCCATCTATCGCATTTAAAGCATTAACAACAAAATCTCTTCTCTCCTGAAAAGAATTAGCTCTTTCCTTAATAAAGTCTTGTGTTCCACTAAGTGCCTCAACTGCAGCGGCTTGGCTAATAGAAGAAGGATTAGTTGTTGATTGTGATTGAATTTTAGCAATAGCTTTAACGATATCTTTTGGACCAGCTGCATACCCTATTCTCCAGCCTGTCATTGAATAAGCTTTGCTTACACCATTCATTGTAAGCACTCTATCTTTTAAACTTTCAATTTGAGCAATTGTAAAAAATTTAAAACCCTCATAAGTCACATGCTCATAAATATCATCGCTTAAAATATACACATGACTATGTTTTTTCAAAATATCTGCAATTGCTTTTATATCTTGCTCTGAATAACATGCTCCAGTTGGATTTGAAGGAGAATTAAGAATAATCCATTTTGTTTTTGGAGTTATAAATTTTTCAAGATCAATTGGATTTATTTTAAAACCTTGTTTTTCATCACATTCCATTATCACTGGTTTTCCTCCAGCTAATAAAACCATATCGGGATAAGAAACCCAATAAGGAGCAGGAACTATAACTTCATCACCTTGGTTTAATGTGGCCATCATTGCATTATAAATTACATGCTTTCCACCAGCACCAACTGTAATTTGATCAGTTGTATAATCTAAATTATTTTCTTTTTTAAATTTTTCTACAATCGCTTTTTTCAATGCTGGAGTCCCATCTACTGCGGTGTATTTTGTATCACCATCGTTAATAGCTTTTATAGCTGCTTGCTTAATGTTATCTGGAGTATCAAAATCTGGTTCCCCTGCACCTAATCCAATAACATCTTTTCCAGCAGCTTTTAATTCTCTTGCTTTTTGAGTAACAGCAATAGTAGGTGATGGTTTAATCTTCTTTAAACTGTCTGATATTATGCTCATTGAAATATAAATAAATTCTACTACCTTGTTTAATATATGGAAAATACTTATCAAGATTTAATTACAGATATTCAGAGTAAAAATCCTAAAATAGGTGGAAAACTAGAGGGTGGAAAAAAATTCAAAATTAAATCTGATTTTAAACCTGCTGGTGATCAGCCTGAAGCGATAAAAAAATTAGTAAATGGTGCTAACAAAGATCAATTTAATCAAGTTTTGCTTGGTGTAACGGGATCTGGAAAAACTTTTACAATGGCTAAAGTAATTGAAGCTACTAATAGACCTGCCTTAATTTTAGCTCCAAACAAAACTCTTGCTGCTCAACTTTATGGGGAAATGAAAACCTTTTTTCCAGACAATGCTGTTGAATATTTCGTTTCATACTATGACTATTATACTCCAGAGGCTTATGTGCCGAGATCAGACACATATATAGAGAAAGAAGCCTCTATAAATGAACAAATTGATAGAATGAGGCACTCAGCAACTAGATCTCTTTTAGAAAGAGATGATGTTTTAATTGTAGCAAGTGTTTCTTGTATCTACGGATTAGGTTCAGTTGAAGCGTATAGTAAAATGACACTAACTCTTCAAAAAAATTATGACTACAATAGAGAAGAAATAATCAAATCTTTAGTTGCTCTACAATATAAAAGAAATGATCAAAATTTTTATAGAGGAACATTTAGAGCAAGAGGAGAATACTTAGAAATTTTTCCATCACACTTAGAAGATAGAGCTTGGAGACTTTGTCTATTTGGGGATAAATTAGAACAGATAGAAGAGTTTGATCCGTTAACTGGTGATAAAGTAAGAGAATTAAGTTTAGTAAAAGTTTATGCAAATAGTCACTACATCACCCCAAAACCTACAATTGAACAAGCGGTAATTAATATTAAAAAAGAATTAGAAGTAACTCTAAAAAAACACCGTGCTGAAAATAAATTATTAGAGGCGCAAAGATTAGAAGAAAGAACTAAATTTGATCTTGAAATGATTGAAGCTACTGGTTCTTGTGCTGGCATTGAAAACTATTCAAGATTTTTGTCAGGAAGAAAACCTGGAGAGCCCCCACCTACTCTTTTTGAATATTTTCCAGATAATACTTTAATATTTGTGGACGAGTGTCACGTTACAGTTCCTCAGCTAAATGGAATGTATAAGGGTGATAGATCAAGAAAAAGTACTTTAGCAGAATACGGTTTTAGACTTCCTTCATGCATGGATAATAGACCATTAAAATTTGAAGAATGGGACTTAATGAGAACCCAAACTGTTTTCGTTTCAGCAACACCCGGTCCATGGGAACTAGAGCAAACTAAAGGGAAATTCATTGATCAAGTTATCAGACCAACTGGTCTTATAGATCCAGTCGTAGAGATACGACCAGCTAAAAATCAAGTCGACGATTTAATGCATGAATGTAAAAAAGTAATTGAAAATAATCATAGAGTATTAGTCACAACACTAACCAAAAAAATGGCTGAAGATTTAACTGAATATCTTCATGAGAATGGAATTAAAGTAAGATATCTACACTCTGATATTGATACACTTGAAAGAATAGAAATTATGAGAGATTTGAGGATGGGTGTGTTTGATGTTCTAGTTGGAATTAATTTATTAAGGGAGGGATTAGATATTCCCGAATGTGCCTTAGTTGGAATTTTAGATGCTGATAAAGAAGGTTTTTTAAGATCAGAAACATCTTTAATTCAAACTATAGGAAGAGCAGCTAGAAATGTTGATGGTAAAGTAGTTTTATATGCAGACAAGGAGACGAAAAGTATAAAAAAAGCAATTGCTGAAACTGACCGAAGAAGAAAAATTCAGTTAGCTTACAATAAGAAACACAAGATAGATGCAAAATCGGTAAAAAAAGAAATCAGTGATATTCTAGAAAGTGTTTATGAAAAAGACTACGTTAAAGTAAGCGAAGGGTCTAATGTCGGAGGAAATCTTAAAAAACACCTTAAAGCCCTAGATAAAAAAATGAAAGAGTCAGCATCTAATTTAGAGTTTGAAGAAGCTGCTAAAATACGAGATGAGATAAGAAAATTAGAAAGCACTGAATTAGAAATTATATTAAATCCAAAAATAAGGCAGTATGATGTAAAAAATAAGCTTTATCCAAAAGGTAGATCAACTATGGGTATGCCAGGAACTAAAGTTACAAAAAAAAGAGATAAGAAATGGAAGCACGGAAAATAATAATTACTGGTGGGGCTACTCGAATGGGGGCAGCAATTGCCAGAAAATTATCTGGTCCAAATAAAGAAATCTTAATCCATTACAATAAGTCAAAATTAAAAGCAGAAAAATTAAAAAAAGAATTATCTAACAAAGGTACAAAAGTATACTTAGTCAAAGGTGATTTAAGTAAAGAAACTGATATAAAAAAAATAATTAAATTTGCAAAATCTAAATTAAAGTTTTTTGATTGTCTTGTTAATAACGCTTCTTTATTTGAAAATGATAAATTAGAAAATTTTTCATTGGATAGTTGGAGTAAGCATTTAAGAACCAATTTAAGAGCACCTGCATTATTAACAAAAGAATTTGCTAAAAATGTTAAAAGTAAAAATAATAATATTATAAATATTATTGATCAAAGAGTTTTCAAATTAACTCCTTACTTTTTTTCATACACCCTTAGCAAAACTGGTTTGTATACTTTAACAAAAACTAGCGCTATGAGTTTGGCTCCAAATATAAGAGTAAACGCAATTGCACCTGGACCCACTATAAAAAATCAAAGACAATCTGAAAAACATTTCAAAAAGCAATATTTAGCAACACCTCTTAAAAGACAAGTTGATGTGGAACAAATATGTAATGCTGTTGACTTTTTTATTAAAAATATATCTATTACTGGTCAAGTTTTGGCTATTGATAGTGGTCAAAATCTTAACTGGCAAACACCAGATGTAATGGGTAAAGAATGAAAAAGAACAATTTAAAAATTGTCAAAATAGATAAAAATAAAAGTTTATTTAATTATGAGAAAAAAATCCTAATTAACGAATTAATCTTGAATTTAAAACTTGGTTATTACGATTTTGAAAAAGAAAAACCACAAAAAGTTAAATTTAGTCTTGAAATAGACTATGAAGACAAAAAACCTTCAAGCGATAAAGATATCAAATCCATTGTTAATTATGGAACTATAGTAAAATTAATTACAAAACTTGTAAAAAAGAAACATTACAATTTCTTAGAAACTTTAGCAGAAGCTGTTTTTGACGAATTATTTAAAGACAAAAGGATTGCTAAAATAATGTTGAAAATTGAAAAATTAGAAATTTTAAAACAGTGTTCATCTGTTGGTATTCAAATTACCAAAAAGAGAAGCCATGATAAGCTCTGAAATAGGAAAAGAAGTAATTAAAAAAGAACTACCTCTAGTCCCAAAACTTCCAGGCGTATACAGAATGCTTAATGAAAAGAATGAAATTCTTTATGTAGGTAAAGCAAAAAATTTACCGAATAGATTAAAGAGTTATGTTGCAGAAAAAAATCATATAATTAGAACTGAACGAATGTTGTCTCAAACAAGAAAATTAGAGATAACAACAACATCTAATGAAAGTGAAGCTTTATTACTAGAAGCAAATTTAATTAAAAAACATAAGCCAAAATTTAATATCCTTTTACGTGATGATAAGTCATTTCCATTTATATTTATTGGTAATAAAGATAAATGGCCTCAAATAAAAAGACATAGAGGAAAAAAAACAAAAGAAGGTTTTTACTTTGGACCTTTTGCCTCTGCTGGTTCAGCTAATTGGACAATTAAAATGATACAAAAAATTTTTCATTTAAGAGTTTGTGATGATACCGTTTTCAAAAACAGAGAAAGACCTTGTATTTTATATCAAATAAAAAGATGTTCTGGACCTTGTGTAGGATATGTAAAAAAAGAGGAATACAATCAAACAGTCGAAGATGCTATTGAATTTGTTTCAGGCAAATCTAGGAAAATTCAAAAAAATCTTTCTAACCAAATGGAAAAGGCAAGTGAGGATCTTGATTTTGAAAAAGCTGTAATTTTAAGAGATAGAATTAAAGCATTAAACATCATTCAATCTTCACAGAGAATTAATGAAGCAAACTTAGTTGAGGCAGATGTTATTGCTGGATATAAAGAATCTGGAAAAACTTGTATTCAAGTATTTTTTTATAGATCAAAACAAAATTGGGGTAATCAAGCTTTTTTCCCTAAACACGATCCAGATGAAAAGTTTAGTGAAATCCTTAATTCATTTGTTTCTCAATTTTATGAAAATAAAAGTGTTCCTTCATCGGTTATCCTTTCAGAAGAAATAAAGGAAAAAGCACTAATTGAAAAAACACTGACACAAAAAGAAGGTAAACAAATAAATATTTCAGTTGCGAAAAAAGGATCAAAACTAAAAGTAATTAATCAAGCAATTAAAAACGCAAAGGATAGTCTAAATAGAAAACTTTATGAAAGTCAGAATAATAAAGAATTGTTCGATGCAGTAGCTAAAAAATTTAATTTAGAAACCAATATAAATTTAATCGAGGTTTATGATAATAGTCATATTCAAGGCACAAATAGTGTTGGCGCTTTAATAGCCTACGGCGATGAAGGCTTTATCAAAAAAAGATATAGAAAATTTAATATTAAGCATAAAAAAAATGAGCAAGACGACTATGGAATGATGAGAGAGGTATTAAATAGAAGGTTCAAAAGAGCAGTTCAAGAAAAAGATAATTACCTTGCTTTTCCTGATTTGGTTCTAGTAGATGGGGGAAAAGGTCAATATTCAGTCGCTAGAGAGAGCCTTAATGAATTAGGACTTCACGACATTCCAATTATTGCAATAGCAAAAGGTAAATTTAGAAATAGTGGAAATGAAACTTTTTTTCACGATGGCAAAGAATATAAATTCACTAGAAATGACCCTACCCTATTTTTTCTTCAAAGAATAAGAGATGAATCACATAGATTTGCCATAAGCGCTCACAGAGCAAAGAGAAAAAAAGGTATAAGCAAATCTCTGTTAGATCAAATAGAGGGGATTGGGGCCATAAGAAAAAGAGCTTTATTGAACCATTTTGGATCTGCAAGATCGGTTGAGTCTGCTAGCTTAGATGAAATAAAATCTGTAGAAGGTGTTGAAGAAAAAGTAGCAAAAAAGATATATAACTTTTTTCACGAATAATTATGCTAAAAAAAATTCCAAACATATTAACGATAGGGCGAATAATAATTGTTCCTTTTTTTGTTTTAGCTTTTTATCTTCCAGGATTTTATGGTGATCTTACTGCTTTAATATTATTTATTATTGCATCATTTACAGACTTCTTGGATGGTATGTTGGCTAGAATGTTTGGAGTAGAATCAAAACTGGGTGAATTATTAGATCCTATAGCTGATAAAATCATTGTTGCTACAGCATTAATACTTCTGGTTATGGATGGAACAATCAGAAATTATGAGGTGATTGCAGCAATCATAATTCTGACAAGAGAAATTTTAATTTCAGGTTTGAGAGAATTTTTAGCAAAGGGAAAAATAAAACTTCCTGTTTCAAACCTTGCTAAACTTAAAACAGTATTACAAATGGTATCGATAGCTCTTTTATTATCTGGAGATACTGGAAATAAAATAATTAATTTCCAAGATTATAATGCTCAAACTATAGGTATAATTCTTTTGTGGTTATCCGCTGCTTTAACACTTTTTACTGCATATGATTATATGCGAAAAGGTATTGATCACGCTATGTCTGAGGATAGTAAAGACTAAGCTGCTTTTTTCTTCCTAACTAATGCCTGATAACTTTCATTCAAATCAATAATAGTATCACAAACTTTAAATTGATTTTCAGCAATACAAGAAACTGGTGTTACCTCTGCTGCTGTTCCTGTTAAAAAACATCCAACAAAATTAGGTAATTCGGTAGGACTAATTTTTCTTTCATGCACTTTTATATTTTTTGATTTTGCAATTCCAATTACGGTTCTTCTTGTAATACCATCTAAAAAAGAATCTGGTATTGGAGTATGAATTTCTCCATTTTTATCTTTGAAAAAAATATTTGCACCAGTTGCTTCAGCAATATTTCCTTCGTGATCAAGCATTAAAGAATCTGTATATCCTTGCTTTTCTGCCTCATGTTTTGAGAGTGTACAAATCATGTAAAGACCTGACGCCTTTGTATCCCATGGTATTGTATTAGGCGCTGGTCTTCTCCAATTAGAAATATTTAATCTTATTCCTTCTACTTTAAGTTTAGGATCAAAATATGATCCCCATTCCCAAGTTGCAATCGCAACATGTATTTTTGTTTGTTGCGCAGAAATAGCCATCATCTCACTACCTCTCCAAGCAACAGGTCTTACATAACCATTTTCTACTTTTTGAGTTGCTATAATTTTATTGGATGCATTATTTATTTCTTCTTCTGTGTATGGAATTTCAAAACCCATTCTTCTTGCAGAATGAAAAAATCTAGCTGTATGCTCTTCTAATTTGAAAATTGAACCATCATAAACTCTCTCACCCTCAAATACACAACTGGCGTAGTGCATACCATGGCTTAAAACATGTAGTTTAACGTCAGCCCAATCAACTAATTCGTTGTTGTACCATATTTTTCCAGATCGCTTGTCGTAAGGTATCATGTGTGAAAATTTTTTTAATTTATAAATGAAAAATATCTTTGTATCTTTAATATGTCAATATAACTTACCTATTATGAAAGAACTTTTATATTTAAAAGATGACCAGCTTAAAGATTTAATTGAAAAACTATTCGTAAGCTATAGAGAAACCTTTTCTGACTCTAAAAAAATATTAGATAAATATTCAATTGGTTTAGCACACCATAAAGTAATTCATTTACTGTCAATGTATGAGGGGATATCAATTTCTGAGCTGCTTAAGAGATTAAAAGTCACAAAACAAAGCTTAAATCGTGTTCTCAAAGATTTGATTAAACTTGAAATCGTCATCTTTAAAAAAGATGACCAAGATACTAGAGTAAAACATATTTTTCTTAATGATAAAGGTAAAAAAATTTTTAATGAAATTTTCAATTTACAAAAAAAGAGAATTTATAATGCTTTGCTAAATTCAAGTTCTGAAGAAGTTATAAATTTTGATAATGTACTAAGTAAAATAATCAATGGATAAGTTTATTGCGCATATACTAGTGGTTGATGATGATGATGGAATTAGATCTCTTGTAAAAAAGTATTTAAATGAAAATAAATTTTTAGTCACTACTGCTGAAAATGCGGAAAATGCATCAGAGAAAATAAAAATAATTAAGTTTGATTTAATAATTTTGGATATAATGATGCCTGGTAAAAGTGGACTTGAATTTTTAAAAGAAAATAAAAAAAAATTAGATACACCAATTATACTTCTCACTGCCAAAGGTGAAGCAAGTGAAAGAGTTGAGGGATTAGAGATTGGTGCTGATGATTATTTACCAAAACCATTTGAACCAAAAGAATTAATTCTAAGAATACAGAACATATTAAATAAAACTATCAAAACAGATCAGAAAAGGGTTATAGAATTTGCAAATGTTAAAATTGATTTGAATAAACTTTTAATATTTAAAAATAATAAAGAATTTAAGATTAATGCAACGGAAAAAACGATTTTAGAAAAAATGATTAATAACCCGGGCAAAACATTTTCTAGGGAAGATATCGGTCAATTAATCAATTTAGATAAAGAGAGATCAATAGACGTTATTATTACTCGGCTAAGAAAAAAAATTGAAATTGATCCAAAAAATCCAAAATTTTTGCAAACAATAAGAGGTGCAGGATATGTTCTCTGGATTGAGTAATTACTTAAAAAAAATATTACCAAAAAGATTATTTTATAGAGCACTTCTTATAGTTGCTATTCCAGTTTTAGTTTTGCAACTAGTAATTACAATTGTTTTTTTTGATAGTCTTTGGATAAAAACAAATAAAGGTATGACAAGAACCTTGGTAAATGAAATTAGTACATTTATTGAAGGCTATGAAAGTGAGCAAGAAAATAAACAAGAGTTGCTAGATCTTTTTTCCATATTTTTAGATTTAAATATTGAGTTTACTAATAACGAAAAATTACAAAATACAGATACTGAAAGATGGTTTAGTCCTATAGATAGAACTTTAAGAAGAGAACTAAAATCTAAATTTGGATTAGATGAATACTGGTTTGATACAACAAGTTATAAAGAATTAATTGATTTAAGAATTAAATATGAAGATGGTTATTTTAAATTTTTAGTACCTAAAGATAGGGTTGCAAGTTCTTCAGCAAGAATATTTGCACTTTGGATCACAGTACCTGCAATTATAATGGTGATCATTTCTCTAATATTTTTAAAAAATCAAACTAGACCAATCACTAACCTAGCTCGTGCGGCTGAAAGGTTTGGTAAAGGAGAAAATATTGAAGAGTTCAAACCTTCTGGAGCCCTTGAAATAAGACAAGCAGGACATGAATTTGATAAAATGAGAAAGAGAATTGAGAGACACTTAAATCAAAGAACAGAAATGTTATCTGGAATAAGTCATGATTTAAGAACACCCTTAACAAGGATGAAACTACAATTAGCTTTTATAAAAGATAAAGAAAATGTTAATAAATTGACTGAAGACATCAATGAAATGGAGAAAATGCTAAATGAATATTTGCAATTCACCAGCTCATCATATGTTGAAAAAGATGAAATGTTTAATCTATCTGAATTAATTTCAGAAGTTATTGAAAAATATAATAACAAAAATATTTCACAAAACTTAATACCAAGAATTTACTTTAATGGCAGGAAAAATTTAATAAATAGGTGTCTTAATAATCTAATTGATAATTCACTGAAATATGCAAATAAAGTTGAAATTAACTTAAGTAAGAAAAATACAAACTTATTCATTATTATTGATGATGATGGTCCTGGAATACCAAAAGATGAGTATGAAAATGTATTTAAACCTTTCTACAAAATAGATAAGGGTCGAGCAAACTCTAAATCAAGTGTAGGTCTTGGCTTATCAATTTCATCAGACATTATCAAATCTCATGGCGGAAATATAATGTTAGAAAAATCAAAAATGGATGGTTTAAGAGTTAAGGTTTTCTTGCCTGTTTAGCTTTTTTATTTTTTTTTTTCTCAAATTTATTTATTTTATTTTCAAGATTCTCAACACGTTTTGAGAGTACTTCGAACTCATCTTTACTTGTAAGTTTCATTTTAAAAACAAACTCATCTCTTTTAGATTTTAAGATATTAAATAATTCAGTAGTTAAGTCTTTTGAAGATATTAGTCCTTGCTCAATTAATTTAGCAAACTTATCAATTATAAATTTAGAATTTTTCATATTTAAGATATACATTATAAGTATTATTAAAAATGTTCATTAATAATTTTGACCCAGTAGCCTTAGAAATATTTTCTTTAGAAATCAGATGGTATTCTTTAGCTTATATATTTGGAATTATATTAGGCTGGATTCTCGCAAAAAAATTATTTATCCAAGATATAGAGGTTAAAAATAAATTTGATGATTATTTAACTTATTTAATTATAGGTATAATTTTAGGAGGAAGACTTGGTTATATTATTATTTATAATTTAAGTTTTTATATAAATAATCCATTAGATATATTTAAAATTTGGCAAGGAGGAATGTCCTTCCATGGTGGTTTAATTGGAGTTATTTTCGCATCTATATTTTTCGCTAAAAAAAATAATCAAAATCCATTCTTATATTTAGATATTATCGCTTTAGTAGCTCCAGTTGGATTATTTTTTGGGCGAATAGCAAACTTTATAAATTCCGAGTTGTATGGAACTATAACTAATGTGCCCTGGGCAGTAACATTTGTTCAGGTAGATAATCTTCCTAGACATCCCTCACAATTATATGAAGCACTATTAGAAGGTTTATTTTTATTTTTATTATTAATTTATTTTAAAAATAAATTTTCAAACAAGCCTGGTGTGATTTCAGGATTATTTTTAATAATTTACTCAATTTTCAGATTTATTGTTGAATTTTATAGAGTACCAGATGAACAGCTTGGTTATATACTTTTAAACTTAACGATGGGGCAAGTAGTAAGTTTAATATTTATAATATCAGGAGTAATCTTATTTTATTTAAAATATGAAACTCGCTAAAACAAATAATTTACCATTAGATCAATTTATAAATTTTGCTTTGTACGATAAGGACAAAGGTTTTTATATGAAAAAAAATCCTTTTGGTGAAGATGGAGATTTTATTACTGCTCCCAATGTCACAAGATTATTTTCAGAGATTATCGCAATTTGGACGATTACTTTTTGGAAAAGCATTGGCTCTCCAAAAAAATTTAATTTGCTAGAACTGGGAGCTGGAAATGGTGAAATGATGAAAGTCATAGATGAGACACTTATAAATTTTCCCGAGTGTTACAATGCCTGCAGTTTTGTAATTCATGAAAAAAGTGATTTTTTATTAAATGAACAAAAAAAAAATTTAATTTCTAAAAAATTTTCATGGTTAAAAACATTGAAAAAATAAACTCAAACCCAACAATTTTTTTAGCTAACGAATTTTTTGACGCCATACCGATCAAACAATTTTTTAAAAAAAAAGATAGTTGGTTTGAAAGATTTGTGAATTTGAGTGATCCAAACAAAGCTGAATTTAAAGAAGAAAAAATTGATATAAAAACAATTGAAAAACATCTTAATTTCGAAATATCAAAAGATCAGAGCGTTATAGAATATTCGCCAGATACATTTAAATATTTAAGAACAATTTGTGACTTAATACAAAAAAATGATGGAGGAATGTTAGTTATTGATTATGGTTATGCGGATAGTAGAATGCATGAAACTCTTCAAGCAGTAAATAATCACAAATATTCTAACGTTTTAGAAAATATTGGAGACTCTGATATTACTTACAATATAAACTTTCATTCCTTTGAAAAATTTATAAATCAGTATAAAGAAATTAATTCAATTTTTACAAATCAAAAAAAATTTTTAACAAATATGGGTATTCTTCAAAGAGCAGAAATAATCAGCAAAAATATAGCATTTTCTAAAAAAGCAGATTTATTTTATAGAGTAAGACGTTTAATAGATGAAAATCAAATGGGTGAATTGTTCAAAGTCATGCTTGTAAAAAATAAGAGAAACAATTTCAAGACGGGTTTTCAAAATTGATAAAATCAAAAAAACTTTCGAAAATAAAAGTAATTAAACATGGTTTTTTTAATAAAACTGGTGGTAAATCAAAAAAAATTTATAAAAGTTTAAACTGTGGTCTTGGCTCTAAAGACAATCCCTCAGATGTTAAAAAAAATTTACAAATAGTTAAAAAAAAAATAAAAAGCACTGCTAAAAGTATTTTTTTACTTCATCAAATACATAGTAATAAGTTTATTTATATTAATAAAAAAAATAAATTTAGATCAAAACCAAAAGCAGACGCAGTAATTACAAACCAAAAAAACATACCAATTGGTGTATTAACTGCTGACTGTGTGCCGATTTTAATCTGTGATGAAAGAACAAAATTAGTTGCTGCAATTCATGCAGGGTGGAAAGGTGCATACAAAGATATAATTAGCAAAGTAATCCAATTTATGATCAAAAAAGGATCTAATCCTAAAAATATTACTGCAGCTATCGGACCTGCTATCTCAGCTAAAAATTATGAAGTTAAACAAGATTTTAAAAGAAAATTTATAAAAAAGGATAAAAAAAATAATAAATTTTTTAAAATTAAGTACAAAAAGCTTTATTTTGATTTACCTAAATATGTAAAATCATGTCTTTTAAAGAATAAAATAAAAAATATTGATTCTTTAAATATTGATACATTTGATATTAATAATAATTTTTTTAGCGCAAGAAGAGCGTTAAGGCTAAATCATGATGATTATGGTAGAAATATTTCAATAATTATGCTTTATTAGGCTTTTTTAATGAAATTATTATCCGGAAATAGCAACAAACCATTAAGCAAGAACATTGCTAAATATCTAAAATCTAAATTAGTAAACTCTAGTATTAGAAATTTTTCTGATGGAGAAATTTATGTTGAAATAAATGAGAATATTAGAGGAAACAGTATTTTTATTATTCAATCTGTATCTTCGCCTGCTAATGATAATTTGATGGAGCTTTTGTTGTGTATTGATGCACTAAAAAGATCTTCTGCAAAAAATATAACAGCCGTAATTCCATATTTTGGTTATGCTAGACAAGACAGAAAGGTGGTACCTAGAACTTCAATTTCTGCAAAATTAGTATCAAACTTAATTACTAAAGCGGGTGCTGACAGAGTAGTTACTGTTGATTTACATGCAGGTCAAATTCAAGGTTTCTTTGATATTCCAGTCGACAACTTGTTTGCAACACCTATTTTTGCAAGACATGCAAAAAAAAAGATAAAAAGTAAAAACCTTATTTGCGTTGCTCCAGATGTGGGTGGAACTGAGCGAGCAAGAGCACTAGGTAAACTGTTAAATGTTGGCTTAGCCATTGTAGATAAAAGACGACCTAAACCAGGTCAATCTCAAGTCATGAATGTCATAGGAGATGTAAAAGGTAAAACTTGTATAATTGTAGATGATATAATCGATTCTGGTGGAACAATAGTAAATGCAGCTAAAGCTCTTAAAGATAGAGGGGCTAAAGAAGTTTATGTCTATATAACTCATGGTGTACTCAGCGGTGAAGCTGTAAAAAAAATTAAAAATTCAGTAATTAAGAATTTAGTAATAACTGATACAATAGATAACATGAGCAGAACTAAAGGTGTTAAAAACATTGAGGTTCTATCAATTTCAGCGCTTATGGGAGAAGCAATTAAAAGAATATCTAATTCAACCTCAGTATCAGATTTATTCAAATAAATTCCTTGAGTTATTAAGGAACTTGAGCTAAAAAGCCTTGTTTTTATGAATTCATTAGACGCCAACATCAGAAATACCAAAACTAAAGGTGAATTAAATTCATTAAGAGATAATGGCAATGTGCCTGCTATAATTTATGGTGGAGAGGCTCAAAACGAAAAAATTTCAATATCTAAAAAAATACTCAAGTTACTAATTGAAAAAGAAAACTTTTTATCAAGCATAATAACTTTAAATGTTGATGGTAAACCTCAAAAAGTTCTACCAAGAGAAATAAAATATGACATTATTTCAGATGAACCAATTCATGTAGACTTTCTAAGAATAGTTTCAGGAATAAAAGTTAGAATTGAAGTTCCTGTAAAATTTTTAAATCATGAAAAATCTCCTGGTTTGAAAAGAGGTGGGGTTTTAAACATTGTACGAAGAAAAGTTGAGCTAAAATGTCCAAGCGAAAAAATTCCTGAAAATCTTGTGATAGATCTTGATGGAGTTGATATTGGAGAGAGTTTTAAGATCTCTTCTATAAATCTTGACAGTGACGTTACTCCTACAATTCAAGGAAGAGATTTCGTAATTGCAACTCTAGCAGCTCCGACTGTTATGAAGGAACCTGAAAAACCTGCAGAAGCTGAGGCGGCTGAGGGAGAAGGTGCTGAAGGAGCAGAAGCGGCAGCAGCTGAAGGTGGAGATAAGCCAGCAGCTGAAGGTGATAAAAAAGAAGGTGAAGAAAAAAAACCTGCTGAAGAAAAAAAATAAGTTAATTAAAATTGAATTTTATTCTCCAATATTAATATTTTATGCTTTTACTTGTAGGATTAGGCAATCCAACCCCAGACAGTGAAAATAATAGGCACAATATTGGTTTCAAAATTATAGATGCAATAAACAAAAAATTTGGACTTTCAAAACAAAAACCAAAATTCAAAGGACTTCTTACAACTGGTAATGTAGGAGAACAAAAAGTTTATGCAATTAAACCTTTAACATTTATGAATAATTCTGGAATTTGTATTAGAGAATTAATTGAATATTTCAAAATAGATGCTGAGGATGTTATCGTTTTTCATGACGATCTAGATGTAGAATTTGGAAAAATAAAAGCAAAATTTGGTGGCTCTGATGCAGGACATAACGGAATTGCATCAATAGATAAATTTATTGGTAAAGATTATTCAAGAGTGCGAATAGGAATTGGTAAACCAAAAGATAAAATGGAAGTTAGTGATTTTGTTCTTCAAAATTTTGATGAGGATGAAATGCTTGGATTGGAAAAAATTACAAATAACATCACAGATTCTATTTCAATACTCATAGACAAAAAATTAGATTTATTCTCTAGCACAGTAAATAATAAATAATGAGTTTTAAATGTGGAATTGTTGGTTTACCTAATGTGGGTAAATCTACACTCTTCAACGCTCTTACAAACTCAAGCAAAGCCCAAGCTGCAAATTTTCCATTTTGTACAATAGATCCTAATGTGGGAGTAGTCCCCGTTCCAGATGAAAGATTGAACAAATTATCAGAAGTTTCAAAATCAAAAAAAACAATAAATACAACTATTTCATTTGTGGATATAGCTGGTCTTGTGAAAGGTGCATCTAAAGGTGAAGGATTAGGCAATAAATTTCTGTCCCATATAAGAGAAGTTGATGCAGTTATTCATATGATTAGATGCTTTGACTCGGACGATATTCAAAATGTTAATCCGAACGTTGACCCAATAAGAGATCTTGAGATCATTGAAACTGAAATGATGTTGGCTGACCTAGAGTCTATACAAAAAAGACTTGAAAAAAATAATAAGAAAAACGTTGATGAAGATCAGCTTAAGATTTTAGAGATTGCATTAGACTGCATTAATAATGATAAAGATATATCAATATTAAATTCTCAATTTGACACAAAACAACTTAATCAAAGTGGTCTTTTATCAATAAAACCAAAGATTTTTGTTTGCAATGTAGATGAGCAAAGCGTACAGGATGGAAATAAATATACTAAAAACTTTATCGAAAAATTTGGAAAAGATAACACTCTGATTGTTTCCGCAGACATAGAAAACCAAATAAATGAATTAGCAGAAAATGAAAAAAAAAATTATATGGATATGATTGGTTTAAAAGACACAGGTCTGAGTATGTTAATTCAAAAGGGCTATAAAATATTAGAACTTGATACGTATTTTACTTCTGGACCTGAAGAAACAAGAGCTTGGACTATACAAAAAAACTGTACTGCACCTAAGGCTGCAGGTGAAATTCATACAGATTTTGAAAAAGGTTTCATTAGAGCTGAAACTATATCTTATGAGGATTTTGTAGCCAATAATGGATGGGTAAATTCTAAAGCTAACGGAAAAATGAGATTAGAGGGTAAAGACTATATTGTTAAAGATGGAGACGTACTAAACTTCAGATTCAACACGTGACCAGATTCTTTTCATACTAAAATAAACTAAAACAGTTAAAATAATTAAATAAACAATCGCTTTAAAGCCCATCTGATGTCGAGATTCTAAATGAGGTTCAGCTGACCACATTAAGAAGGTCGTTACATCTTTTGACATCTGTTCTACTGTTGCATTTGTTCCGTCACCATACTCTACTAATCCATCTGATAATGGAGCAGCCATTCTAATTTTATTACCATACATATATTTGTTGTAATAAACTCCGTCATCTAAAGATACGTTGTTAGGAGCTTCTTCATATCCTTGTAATAAAGAATATATGTAATCAACTCCACCACCTCTAGCTTTAACCAAAACAGACATGTCTGGAGGGTATGCACCACCATTTGCCGCTTGGGCAGCTTTTACATTGTCATACGGCATTACAAATTTATCAGATAATTTACCTGGTCTTGTAAACATTTCACCATCTGAATTTGGACCATCAGTTACTTCAAATGAAGCTGCTATAGCTTTAGCTTGAGCTTCAGAGAATTCTGGACCTCCTGGCTCTGCTAAATTTCTATAACTTAAATACTTCATCGAATGACATGAGGCACATACTTCAGTATAAACTTGATAACCTCTTTGAAGAGAAGCTCTATCAAATTTTCCAAATAGACCCTTAAAACTCCAGTCAGTTTTTAGATATTCTACTTTTTCAGCAGCAAAAGAATTTGAATTTGAAGTAATAATTAAGATTATTATAGAAAATAATTTAAATAAATTTTTCACCTTATTCTATTTTACTTTCTTTATTTCTAGCGGCAGCTAGATTTGGTGAACCACCTAGAACAGGTTCGGTAATACTTAGAGGCACTGGTAAAGTTTTTTCTTTAAAGCCTAGAACAGGAAGAATAACTAAAAAATGCAAAAAGTAATACGCTGTTGCAACTCGTGCTATCAATAAGTAAAGTCCCTCAGCTGGCATCGCACCCACATAACCAAGTATCAAAACATCAGCAACTAGTATCCAGTAAAATTGTTTATATAAAGGTCTGAATACCGCAGATCTTATTTTTGACGTATCTAACCAAGGTAAAACCGCTAAGATCAATATTGCAGATAACATAGCTACAACTCCTAGCAATTTATCAGGAACTGATCTTAATATTGCATAAAAAGGTAAGAGATACCATTCAGGAACAATGTGTGCGGGTGTTACCATTGGGTTTGCCTCGATATAATTATCTGCGTGACCTAAAATATTTGGTGCGTAGAATACAAAGAAAGCAAACACAATCATGAACATTAATAAAGCAAAACCATCTTTAATTACTATGTAAGGATGGAAAGGTACAGTATCTTTAGAAGGTTTTTTTATATCTATTCCAACTGGATTATTGTTACCAGGAACATGTAAAGCCCATATGTGTAAAACAACTAATCCTAAAATTAAAAATGGAATTAAATAATGCAAAGTAAAAAATCTAGTTAACGTGGGGTTGTCGACTGAATAACCTCCCCACAACCAAGTGACGATACCCTCTCCAACTAATGGAATAGCACTAAATAAATTTGTGATTACAGTTGCTCCCCAGAAGCTCATTTGTCCCCAAGGCAATACATAGCCCATAAATGCAGCCGCCATCATTAGCAAATAAATAATTATTCCAATTATCCAAATTATTTCTCTTGGTGCTTTATAAGAACCATAAAATAATGACCTGAAGATATGAATGTAGACTGCTAAGAAAAACATAGATGCACCATTTGCATGAATGTATCTAATTAACCAACCATAGTTAACATCACGCATGATGTGCTCAACACTTTCAAAAGCCATATCTGCGTGAGCAATGTAATGCATTGCAAGAGTTAATCCGGTAACAATTTGAGTGATTAAGCAAAAAGTTAAAATTCCACCAAATGTCCACCAATAATTTAAATTTTTAGGAGTTGGATAATCTGTTAAATGATTTGCAAGAGTTAATAGTGGCAATCGATCATTAAACCATTGTCCTACCTTCGATTTTGGTCTGTAATCGTGGTCACTCATTTTCTTTATCCAATTTTAATTGTGTTTGCATCAACGAATTCATATTTTGGCACTTCCATATTCCAAGGTGCTGGTCCTTTTCTTATTCTTCCAGATGTATCATAATGAGATCCATGACATGGACAGAACCAGCCATTATAATCACCTTTGTCATTTAGAGGTACACATCCAAGGTGTGTACATACACCTAACATGACAAGCCACTCAGGGTTTTTTGCTCTATCTTCATCTTTTTCTGGATGAATTAAATCTTCCATCTTAACTTTTCTTGCCTCATCAATTTCTTCTTGGGTTCTTCTTCTTATAAATACTGGTTTACCTCTCCATAAAACAGTCAATGTATTTCCAGGTGTTAATGAACTTACATCGACCTCTGTACTAGCTAATGCTTTAACAGAAGCATCTGGATTCATTTGATCTATCATTGGCCACACTACTGCAGCTGCGCCAACAGCTCCTACAGCTGTGGTAGCTGTAAATAAAAAATCTCTTCTTTTTGTTTTTTTTTCAGACACTTTTAGTAGCTTTTATTATTATCTCTTTTTGATTTAAAATAGTTAATATACGAATTCATATAATATAAAATAATTATTTTACTACTGAAAGAATGACACAGAATTCAACAATTTTAGGACCCAAAATAGCTTTGTATGAGCCTGATATACCTCAGAATACTGCTGCAATCATAAGAACCTGTGCTTGTTTGGGTGCTAAATTAGAAATAATTGAACCATGTGGCTTTCTATTATCAGACAAACGTTTTAAAAGAGTGGTTATGGACTATATGGACTATAGTCAAATAGAGTTTTATCAAAGTTCAGAAAAATTTTTTGAGGCAAAGAAAAAACAGAGAATCGTATTGATGACAACAAAGGGTTCAATAAATTATACTAAATTTAAATTTAAGCCTGATGATACTATTTTGTTTGGAAGAGAAAGTGCTGGGGTACCCGAAAACGTTCATAAAATTATTAAAAATCGTTTAAAAATACCAATGAATAATCAAGTAAGATCTCTTAATATTTCATCGTCTGTTGCCATTGTTTTGGCAGAAAGTTTGCGTCAAATTGAATTAATATAAAATGGATATTTCAATTAAAAAAGACTTAGCGAGTAATTGGTTTAAGCTACTACAAAATGCAATATGTGACGACATTTTAAAAATTGAAAAAAACAGAATAAATTTTCAAACAACTTCTTGGAATAGAAGCAGTAAAAAAGATGAGGGTGGTGGTGAATATAGAATTCTTAAAAATGGAAAAATTTTTGAAAAAGTAGGAGTAAATTTTTCAAAAGTTTATGGAAAATTTCCTAAGCAATTTCAAAAAAATATACCTGGCGCTAGTAAAGATCCTAGATTTTGGGCATCAGGAATATCAATTGTTATGCACATGCAAAATCCCCATATTCCTGCAATGCATTTTAATACCCGATTTATTTGTACAACAAAGAATTGGTTTGGTGGAGGTATGGATGTAACCCCAGCAATAAAAGATGAAAAAGAGAAGAAAAACTTTCATAAAATATTAAAGGCAATGTGCGATAGACATAATAAAAATTATTATAAAAAATATAAAAAGTGGTGTGATGAATATTTTTATCTACCTCACAGAAAAGAAGCCAGAGGTATAGGTGGAATATTTTTTGACTATAAAAATGATAATTTTGAAAATGACTTTAAATTTGTCAGAGATGTTGGTGTTACATTTCAAATGCTATTTAATCAAATAATTAAAAAAAAATTAAAAAGAAAATGGACTTTAAAAGATAAAGAGTTTCAGTATATTAAAAGAGGTCGATACGCAGAATTTAATTTGCTCTACGATAGAGGAACAAAATTTGGGCTACAAACTGGTGGTAATGTTGAAGGAATTTTGATGTCATTACCTCCGGTTGCAAAATGGAAATAAAAAAATGGATAAAGAGCCAATAACATTAAACGGATTAAATAAGCTAAAAGAAGAATTAGTTTTTTTAAAAGAAAAAAAAAGACCTGAGATAGTAGCTGCAATTGCTGAAGCGAGATCCCATGGAGACCTTAAAGAAAATGCTGAATATCATGCAGCTAAAGAAGAACAATCGCATAACGAAGGAAGAATTACAGAAATTAACGATATTATTGCAAGAGCAAATGTTATTGACGTTACAAAACTAAACAATGAAGGAAAAGTAATTTTTGGATCTACAGTTTATTTAGAAGATTTAGATACTGGTGAAAAAATTAATTATAAAATTGTTGGAAGAGATGAAGCAGATTTAAAACAAAAACTAATTTTCTTTCAATCACCAATTGGCAAAGGTTTGATTGGAAAAAATAAAAGTGATTTAGTTGAAATAAATACACCCTCTGGTGTAAAAAATTTTGAAATTAAAGACGTTAAATATATTTAACTTTTAACTATTTGTTGAACCTGCTTATCTGAAATTTGAAATCCGTTTTGAACCCAAGTTTCTTCTATTCTTTTTAATTTATTACCTAAAGTTTTGCCCTCAGGAATTTGAAATTTAGACATTAATAGATCGGCTCCTATTGGTAAAGTTGGAATTACTTTCTCTTTATAAGTATCTAATAGTTTGATTAGTTTTTTCTCTACTTTGTTTGAGATAAATATTTTAAAATTAATTATATCCAATACAGCCTGTCGCCCATTAAAATAAAAAAATTTATTCAAGTTTTTCTCTGTAAAGTTGTTTAAAGTTACTTTTTCTCTGTAAAAAAGATCTATTAATTTTAATCTTTTCTTATCTTTGTTAGATATTTTAAATTTATAAAGAAAATAATCAGCATTATCAGTCCCATCAATCACTAAAAGCGCAATTAAGAATATAAAGTCAATTTTTAAAAAATTCTCTGCAGCATAAGAATTTTGTTTTTTAAAATTTTTAATATTCTTTAATTGAGGGAAAATTATTTCTATGAGTTCTAAACTTTCTTTATCTTTGAAAAGTTTTAAAAATCCATTTGAATTAGTTATTTTTTTTAGCTCATCGATTAACCTTTCAGATGATATATTTGAAATTCCATCAATATTTTTTTTTATATTTTTTATTATTTCTGGCTGGTGCTCATGATTTGAGTAGTTTAAATAAAATCTTAAATACCTTAAAATACGCAAATAATCCTCTTGAATTCTTTTTTCCGCATTGCCAATAAAATTAATATAACCATCCTCCAAATCTTTTTTACCGTTAAATGGATCGAATAAATTACCATCACCATCTGCATAAATTGAATTGATAGTAAAATCCCTTCTAGAGGCATCTTCCTTCCAATCTAAAGAGAATTCTACTTCAGCATGCCTTCCATCAGTTGAGACGTCTTTCCTTAAAGAAGTAATTTCATATTTATATTCATCAATTATTGCTGTTATAGTTCCGTGTTCAATTCCTGTTTCGTAATAACTTATTTGTTTGTTTTTAAGAGCCTCACAAACTTCCAGGGGAGTTAAATTTGTTGCTAGGTCAATATCATCAACATTTTCTTTTTTTATCACTTTTCTTACACACCCACCCACATATCTGATTTCACTTTTCTCTGAAAAATTATTAATTGCCTCAAAAATTTTATTTGCTGGTGTTGTTAAAGTAATTTGTTTTAAATTTTGACTGATATAATCAAGATTTTTTGATCTGGAAAAAAATTTATCTAAAAAATTTTTCATAAATGGCTGGGGCGCTAGGATTCGAACCTAGGATGCAGGTACCAAAAACCCGTGCCTTACCGCTTGGCTACGCCCCAATACTAGCTTCCTATAACATAAAAATATAAAATTCATATAGTTTTTGCTGTAACACACCAATAATTTTTATATTTTCTTTTAAATTTAGCTTTTGCCAATTTACAACTCTTTAATGAATTATAATAGGCAACAATTGTTGATCCTGAACCAGTCATTCTTACAAATAATGGATTATTTATACTTTCTAAGAACAACTTTATTTTTTTAAGTTTTGGATATTTTTTGAGTGCTATTGTTTCAAGGGCATTTTGTTGATCAATCAAATATTTTACTCCAAACATGTTTTTTTTAGGTTTGTTATATTTTGATTTTGTATACTTTCGAACAGCTGAGTATATTTTTTTAGTTGAGCACCCAAAATCAGGTTTTACTAAAGTAGAATAATATTTTGGAGTATTATAAATCTTTTTTATTCTACCACTTGATGACAACACACAGCTGGATGAAATGGTTCCCAGAATAACATCAGAACCAACCCAGTCACAGATACTTCGAGTTTTTTGATGATTAGGATTAATAATTTTTTTTTTAACCAGATAATTAAACACACTAGCTGCGTTCATCGATCCCCCACCCAACCCAGCTTCTTGAGGGATTAATTTTTTAATTTTAACTTTGAATTTTTTATTTTTTAATAAATTTTCTTTATCTAGTATCTGAAATAATCTTTGAACAGTATTTTTTTTTCCAATATTTTTAGAAAACTTTCCATAAAAAGAAATGTGGTGTTTTTTTCCATTATGTTGATTTATGGAAATAACATCATGTAAATCTATGAAACCAATTATACTTTCAATTTTATGTAAAACCTTTTTTTTTCCAGTGATATTTAGTGCTAAATTTAACTTTGCATTAGATTTAATTTTATTAATTTTCATTTAGGAATTTTTAAGACCCTCAATTACTTTAATATTGATTTTTTCTCTCATATCGTCTTCGGTGTCATCAAAAGTTAATACGTTGTTCCAAAAATATCTTGCTTGAATTTTTCGATTTAATTTCCATAGAATGTCTCCATAATGATCATTCACGATCGGGTCATCTGGCATTAATTCTACAGCTCTTTTTAGATACTTTTCTGCTTCTACATAGTCCTCTATTAAAAAATAAGCCCATCCAATTGAATCAATAATATATGGATCATTGCTTTTTAAATCATATGCTGTTTTCAACATATCCATTGCTTCATTAATTTTATAATCACGCTCTAACCAAGAGTAAGCAAGGTAATTTAAAATATATGCATCACTAGGATCAATTTTAAGCGCATGCAATAAATCTTCATCTGACTTTTCATAATTGCCCATTCTTTCATAACTACCACCTCTACGATACAATACATCTGATTTGATAAGTGAATTGTCATCCAGTGTTAAAATAATTTCTGTATAACGATCTATTGCCTTTTCATAATTTTTAGAATTTTTATAAAAATTGGCTAAATCAAAAATCATTTTTATATTTGGATTTTCAATTTTATTAAATTTTGAGTCTATGTATTTAATTCCATTTTCATAATCCTGCTGTTGAATTATTATTTGAGCTTCCTTTTTTAATCTAAACCAATAATAAAATTCATCTTCTTTTTTAAAGTTTTTTAAGATCCTTTGTAATTTATCAAATTCATCATTGAGATAAAAATTTTCTGCAACCAATGACAAATTAAATTCAAACTTGGGATTCAAATAGTTTGACAAATTTAAGTAAAAATTTGATTTCTCAAAATTATCCTGAGAAGAATAAAGATTAGAGATTAAAAATAAAAACTCACTTACAAGATCATTATGATCTTTGCATGAAAAAATTTTTCCAAAATCATCAAATTTTTCTTTGTCTACCCAACTTTTGCTTTGTGAGAGTAAAAGTGTTGAATTTATATAATCAATTTGTTCAACAACTAATCTTGCTTCATTTAATTTATTGTTATCAATTAAATGATTAAGATAAAAGAAAATGTATCTTGAATAATCACCTTGTTGATTATTTATTAAATTAAGAAAAAATGACGAAGTTCTTTTATCTTCAATATAACATCTTTGGAATGTCTCGGCTATAAGAGACAAGTTTCCAAAATTTTTTTTGTTATCTAATATTTTTTTATTTTTAAATGTATAAATATACTGTTTTAGAGTTTCAAATATAACTAGGTTTATTCTATCTTCATCTTGAAATTTTAAACTTTGTGTTAAATATTCGTCAGCCTTTTTAAAGTTATTTTTTTTTAAACTGTCAATTATTAAAATTATATACGCATCATAAAAATCTGAATTAGATTTGTTTGCATTGTTATTTAATACATTAATTGCTTGAGGTACTTTGTTATCTAAAACTAAAGAGTTAACATATCTTTTTAAATAACTGTCATGTTTGTTAATTAATACTTTGGTTAAGTTAAAAAATTTTAAAGCTTCAGAATTATTTCGATTTTCAAATGCAACAATTCCAGAAAAATAATTTGACAAATCTCTTGAGTTGAAATCATTAAAAGTAGCACTTTTAGAATACAAAGGTGTCTGATAAGATATAAATATTAATAGTATTAATTTTAGAAATTTTAGGAACATGTAACCATACTATGACTAAAAAAGTGATAAATCAAAATACCAAATTAAACCAAGAACTAATTAATACTATTGAGCCAAAATTTATATTCGCTGATAAGCCAATAAATAGATTTAATAATTTAGAAACGAAAAATGGCACTCTGCAAACTAATAAAAAAGAATTACTAAAAAATTTAAAAGATCAAATAAATTCAATTGAAAATTGTAAATTGAAAGAAAATTCAAACAAAATTATTTTAGGCGAGGGAAATATAAATAGCCCTTTAATGTTAATTGGAGAGGCTCCTGGGGCTGAAGAAGAAAAGTTGGGTGTCCCATTTGGAGGTGAAGTTGGCGAACTTCTTAACAAAATGCTTATAGCCATCAATATTAAGAGGCAAAATATTTATACAAGTT
The DNA here is from genome assembly GCA_902592375.1 of uncultured Pelagibacteraceae bacterium. Taxonomy (GTDB): domain Bacteria; phylum Pseudomonadota; class Alphaproteobacteria; order Pelagibacterales; family Pelagibacteraceae; genus Pelagibacter. The sequence goes on from CACJEG010000003.1 coordinate 56,623, forward strand.
ATGCAATCAATTTTAGACCACCTGATGATAGAAAACCAACCTCAACCGAGATTAAAAGGTACTCAGTATTTTTGAAAGAGCATATATCAATTATAAACCCAAAGATTATCATTTTAATGGGTAGTTCAGCAATGGAGGCTATAACAGGAATAAGCGAAAAAATAACTGCTGAAAGAGGACATTGGAAGGAAGTGATTTTAAAAAACAAAACATTCCCTTTAATGATAACTTTTAATCCATCTTATCTCATCCGTTTTCCAGAAAATAAAAAATACTCATGGGAAGATTTAAAGAAAATTAGAGACAAGATTAAAGACCTGAAGTTAAAAATTTAATGAAGATAATTGCAGGGGTTGATGAAGTTGGTAGAGGAAGTTTAATTGGACCTGTGTATGCTTCAGCAGTAATTTTAAAAAAATCAATTAATCAAAAGTTATTAAAAGATTCAAAATCATTAAGTAAAAAAGAGAGAGAGCATCTATGTACATATATAAAAAAAAATTCTACTTGGTCTATAGGCAAAGCTTCTGTCAAAGAAATAGAAAAGCTGAATATACTTCAAGCAAGTTTACTGGCTATGAAAAGAGCCATCAAAAAACTTAAGAGAAAACCAACACACGTTCTGATAGATGGAAACAAAACTCCAGAGTTAAAAAATTATAATTTAAAATCAGTTATTAAAGGAGATAAAAAAATCCCCTCTATTTCAGCAGCTTCTATAATTGCAAAAGTATCAAGAGATAAGTTTATAACCACTTTATCAAAAAAAAATAAAGGCTATGATTGGGATAAAAACTTTGGGTACGGAACAAAACAGCACTTAAAAGCTTTGAAAAAGTTGGGTATTACTAAACATCATAGAAAAACTTTTTCACCTATATCTAAAATAAATTAACACTACATCTAGTTACCTCCTAATTTAGAAACACTAATCGAATCCAAATTTTTCAATCTCAGGTTGACCGAAGAATCCATTTGGAGTCTAATTAATTTTTACAAATGAAAACTGATTTCAAAAATAAAATAATTAATGGAGATAGTCTCGAAGAATTAAAAAAAATTCCACGTGAAACTTTTGATTTAATTTTTGCTGACCCTCCTTACAACTTACAATTAAAAAGTGAATTAACTAGACCCGATAGATCAAAGGTTAGTGCGGTAAATGATAAGTGGGATCAATTTGAAAATTTTAAAAAATATGATGATTTTACTTATGAATGGCTTAGTGAATGCAAAAGAATTTTAAAAAAAGATGGAGCAATTTGGGTTATAGGAAGCTACCATAATATTTTTAGAGTTGGCACAGCAATCCAAAATTTAGGTTTCTGGATTTTAAATGATGTTATTTGGAATAAAAATAATCCAATGCCAAATTTTAGAGGAACACGTTTTACTAACGCTCATGAAACTTTAATATGGGCATCTAAAAGTGAGAAATCAAAATATACATTTAATTATCAATCTTTAAAATGTTTAAATGATGATTTGCAAATGAGATCTAATTGGGATCTTCCAATATGCAATGGATCTGAAAGACTTAAAAAGGATGGAAAAAAAATTCACTCCACACAAAAACCAGAAGCACTTTTACATAGAATTTTACTAGCTACATCTAATAAAAATGACCTCATACTTGATCCTTTTTTAGGATCAGGAACAACAGCTACAGTAGCAAAAAAACTAGGAAGAAATTATTTTGGAATAGAAAAAGAAAAAAATTATTTTAAAGCTGCTGAGCAACGAATAAAAGTTACAAAGCCTATTGAGGACGACTTATTAGATACGCTAAAAAATAATAGATCAAAACCAAGAATTCCTTTTGGTTCATTAGTTGAGCTTGGAATAATTAAACCTGGAACTAATATTTTTGATAATAAGAAAAAAATAACAGCCAGAATTATGGCCGATGGTAGTATAAAACATAATCAAGCAGAGGGTTCTATACACAAAGTTGCGGCTACTATTTTAGGAGCTGAAAGTTGCAACGGATGGACTTTTTGGCACTGTGATATAAATGGACGAACTTATCCTATTGATTATCTTAGACAAAGATTAATTTCTAAAAATTAACTTTTATAAATTTTACCCAAATAACTTTCTAAAAATTTTTTATTTTTAGTTAAAAGTTTTAAAAAAATATTTCTAAATATGATCATAATTGGATTTGATAAATGGAAGGCAAATTGATTGAAATTAGATCTACTGTTAATCATTTTTACTCTCTTTAATCTGATATCATAAAAATTATTATTATTTATTAAACATTCATATAATTCATTAGCCCCCTCAATTGATTGGGAAGCTCCCTGTGCAAATGAAGGTGAAAAAGCAAAAAATGCGTCTCCTACAAGGAATATGTTTTTTGGAGGATTATATAAATTTTTACTTACAAATATTGGAAATAATTTAATATTTTGAAGACTTTTCAAAAAACTTTGAGAAACTTTTTTAGATAATTTAAATTTAATATTTTTTATAAAAGAACTCTCGGTAAAAAGATTATAGTTCTCTTGCTCATTTGAATTTAATTTATGTTTTAAAATGCCAATAAAATTTAAATTTTTATCATTATTAATTGGATAAACAACATAATGAAAATTTGGTCCTAAAAACAAAGAAATATTTTCTTCATTTATATTTTGTAGATTTTCTCTCGATATACTTCCCCTAATAGCAATCGTATCATTGTAAATTGGTTTTGATTTATTGTTTGAGATTAATAACTTCCCCTTAGAAAACACACCGTCTGAAATAATTAAGTAATCGCAACTAATTTTATTTTTATCAAATATTAATTTTATTGAATCTTTATCATAATCAATCTGTTCAATACTGTGATTATATTTAATTATATTCTCGTTTATTTGTTCTTTTAAAAATTGAAGTAATTTTGCTCTTTTCAATGTTGTGTATTTACAATCTTCAGAATTAAATTTTGAAATATCTAAGTCACAAATTTTTTTTGAATTTTTAATTTCATAAAAATCAATTTTTTTTGGATTAAATTTTTCATCTTCAGTGAAAGAAGTGAAGCCTATTTTATTTAAAAGCTTTACACTATTTACTGACAACTGAATTCCATAACCTTCTTCCATTTCTATTGAATTCCTTTTTTCATAAATCGTGACCTGATAATCCTTGTGATCTTTGAATAAATTGGCAATATACAAACCAGAAATTCCAGCACCAATTATTGCAATTTTTTTCATTTATGACTTTCTAAAAATTTAACTATCTTTTTTGTAAATGTTGGCAGTGTATAATTTTGAAGCTTTGTTGGATCAATCCAATAATTATTTTTATTTAAATTATATTTATTTTTAAATTCAATTTTAATATTCATGTTCATATTAGACATTTTAAAATTCAAATCTTTATCAAAATTTTTAGGATTATTTATTTCCTCCATCGGGAAGATATTAAAATTTTTCAAAAAATTAAATTTATTATTTTTGATTAATAAATAATGATTATTTTTTTTATAAACATTAAGCTTGTAAAAAGTTTCCTTATCTTTTTTTTTAAATTTTACTAAATCAAAATTTTTATTTTTAAATGATTTGCATTTTTTTACTAATGGACAATTCTTACAATTAGGACTAACAGGTTTACAAATTAGTGCTCCTAATTCCATCAAAGCTTGAGCATAATCACTAGACCTTTTGATAGATGTTCCAAAAATTTTTTTCTTCTCGTGTAAATTTTCTTTTTTTATTTGATCTTGTTTTTTTAAAAATAAGTATCTCTTTAGTACTCTTTCAATATTGCCATCTAGAGGAATTATTGGTTCATTGAATGCAATTGCAGAAATTGCACTTGCTGTATAATCTCCAATTCCTGGAAGAGACTTTAAATCCAAAAAATTTCTAGGTATTTTTTTATTAAAATTTTTAACAACTATTTGAGCTGTTTTTTTTAAATTTCTTACTCTTGAATAGTATCCAAGACCCTCCCAAAGTTTAATTAATTTTCTATCATCATATTTAGATAATTTTTCTATCGTGGGAATATTTTTTATAAACCTGTTAAAGTAAGGTATTACCGTTGCAACCTGGGTTTGCTGCAACATAAATTCACTTATTAAAGTATAGTATTGCTTTTTTGTTTGAGAAACATTCTTTCTCCAAGGTAAAGATCTTTTATTTAAATCATACCAATTAAGAATATTATTTGTTATTATTGGATCTTTCATATGCAATCTAAAAATAATACTAAGCAGAGAAACGCTAGCATTCAAGGATTAAGATCTTTCAAAGACACTTTGCCAAAAAATGTCAAAAAAATAATAAATAAAAAAGGTCATGTATATTCAGAAACGCTGAGCAATTGGAAATATTTAGTTGGAAGCGAATTATTTAAAATTTGCTATCCAAAAACATTTAAAAATTCAAATAAATTTGGTGTTAGCACCTTAGTGGTTATGGTCAAGCGAGGGCATGAAGTTGACGTAGAATATTCGAAAAAAGATATTTTGGATAAAATGAATAATTTTTTTGGATATTCTGTTGTTGAAAAGCTTAAATTTATAAGTTTTGATGATGAACATGAAATGACGGGCTCGAGCGAAACAAAAGTTAAAAATGTGGCAATTAGTAAATATCAAGATAAGATTAAAGGTGTTAAAAACGAAAAGATTAAAAAATCATTAACAGAGTTAACCAGGGTTTTTAGAGAGAAATGAAAAAAATTATATTCTTAATTTTAATATTTTTTACTACAGTCTTAAATGTACAAGCTGAGGAAATTAAAAGGATAAGTGTTGGGAACAAAGATGCAAAAATAACTATTATAGCTTTTGAATCGTTAACTTGTAGTCATTGTGCAAATTTTCATAAAAATGTTTATCCTCAATTAAAAGAAGAGTATCTTGATACCGGACTCGCTAAAATAGAATTTAGACATTTTCCATTAGACATAGCGGCCTTTAATGCATCTAAAGTTTCTCAGTGTAAGAATGATGGAAATTCAGATATCCTTGAAAGTTTATATGCTAATCAACAAAAATGGGTAAAGGGAAGTTCAATACAGGAGGCAAATAAAAATCTACAAAAATTTTTAAAAAGTGAGGGATTTAGTATTGATTTTGATACTTGTATAAATAATAAGGAAATTGAAGATTTTGTATTAAACGATCGAATCGATGGAGCAAAGAACTTCAAAGTGAACGCAACTCCTACGATTATTATTAACAACGAAAAATTTGAAAAAACTCTAAATTATAAAAATTTAAAAAAAGCTCTAGAAAAACTGATATAAGTTAGTGCATGGAGTTTAAAAAAATCCAATTAAACGGATTTAAATCTTTTGCTGAAAAAACCAACTTCTTAATTGAGGATGGTCTCACGGGTATAGTGGGTCCTAACGGCTGTGGAAAATCTAACATTGTAGAATCTTTAAGATGGGTAATGGGAGAGACCTCGGCAAAAAGTATGCGTGGATCTGGTATGGAAGATGTTATATTTTCAGGGACATCTAATAAAGCATCAAAAAATATTGCAGAAGTATCAATCGAAGTTGAAAACAAAGATAAAGAAGGCCCTATCCAATACCGTGAATTAGAGCAAATACAAGTTAGAAGAAAAATAGAAAAAGATAAAGGATCTAAATTTTACATTAACGATAAAGAAGTAAGAGCAAGAGATGCGCAAATGTTTTTTGCAGATCTTTCGACTGGTGCGCACTCTCCATCTATGATTAGTCAAGGAAGAATAGGTGCATTGGTAACAGCGAAACCAACAGATAGAAGGGCTATTTTAGAAGAAGCTGCTGGAATATCTGGTTTACATGTTAGAAGACATGAGGCTGAATTAAGATTAGGTGCGGCTGAGAATAATCTAAAAAGAGCAGATGAACTAAGAAGACAGCAAGAAAAACAATTAGCAAATCTTCAAAAACAAGCAGAAGAGGCAACTAAATACAAACTAATTTCAGATCAAATTAAAAAAATTGAAGCAGGTTTATATTATTTAAAATTATTAGAAATAGATAAAGAAATTAGAATAGAAAATGAAATTAATACAGAGGCAGAAGGAGAAGTAGAAGGATTTAATAACAAAATATCTGAATTAGAAAATTCAATTAAAACTTTTACAGATAAAGTAAATCCATTGAGAGAGAAAAATATAGAAAATTTATCTAGGATACAAAGACTTAATCTAGAACTTCAAAGTTTAGATGAGGAAAATACTAGAATTCAAGATGAGATAGAAAGCATTAAAAAATCAATTCAAACACTTGATGATGATATCACGAGAGAAAAAGGGATTATTATAGATGCTAACTCAAATGAAAAAAGATTGAAGGAAGAAAAGACTGAATTAATTGAGACAGACTCGAAGTATTTTGAAACAGAAAAATTATCTAATGAAGAGTTAGAAAGTGCAAAAAATAAACTTAAAGAAGAACAAAAAGCTGTTGATGAAGTTGTAAATAATTTAGCTGAAGAAACTGTCAATATAAGTGTTGGTCCAATAAGAAATATAAAAAATACAATATCAAGGGTAAAAGAATTAATAGATAGTAATGAAATAAATCAAGCAGTAACACTTCTAGATAGATGTAATATGGAGCTAGATAGTTTTTTAAATGATTTAAAAAATGAGAGATCTAGAAGTGAGTTATTAGGAGTTAGCGAAAAATCAGAAAACATAAAATTACTCCAAGAAAAATATGCCGATGCATATAGTAAAAATCAATCAATTAAAAATGAGTCCATAAAAAGAAATGAGAGAATTAAAACCATTGAAACGGAAATTGAAAGTTGGAAAAATTTATTAACTAACTCAGAAAAAATGGTTAATGAACTAACACAAAGAAAAGAAAAATTATCAAAACAATTAAGTGATTTAGAAAATCAACCTAGAGCACAGGCAGAGAGAAAAGGTCAAATTTCAGAAAATTTAAGAATTTCAGATAAAGAAAAAATTGATAATGAAGCGATTATAGATGAAACAGATCAAAAAATTGAAATGTTAAGAACGCAATTAAATGAAATTCAAGAACAATCAATTCAAATCAGAGAAAGAAAAGCAAGCTCAGGAGCTACAATTGAAGGTCTGCAAAAAAGAAAAAATGATCTCCTTGATAGAATTAGTTCTGAGTTAAATTTGAATGAAGATAATATTTTAGAAAATTCAAATTTAAACGGAGTAGAAGAGCTTCCAAATCCAGTTGATCAAGAAGATGCTTTAGACAAGAAAAAACAAGAAAGAGAAAAATTAGGATCTGTAAATTTAAAAGCAGATGAAGAAACAAGTAAATATGAAGAAGAGATAAAAAAAATGGAACAGGATCGTGCCGACCTTGTTACTGCTATTGTGAAACTGAAAGATAGCATCAATGAACTTAATCAAAAAGGAAGGGAAAGATTGATTGAAGCTTTTGAAAAAGTTAATAGAAAATTTAATGAAGTTTATACAAAACTTTTCAATGGTGGAAATGCCAAACTAGAACTGGTGGACTCTGATGATCCACTTGAAGCAGGTTTAGAAATGTTAGTTAGTCCTCCGGGAAAAAGACTTCAATCTATAACTTTGTTATCTGGAGGTGAGCAAGCATTGACTGCTCTCTCATTAATCTTTGCGGTATTTTTAACAAACCCTTCGCCTATATGTGTATTGGATGAGGTTGATGCGCCGCTTGATGATGCTAACGTAACTAGATTTTGTAGTTTACTTGAGGAACTAATTAAAATCACCAACACCAAATTCATAATTGTAACTCATCATGCTTTAACCATGTCAAAAATGAACAGACTATATGGGGTGACGATGCCTCAAAAAGGAATTAGTCAGCTTGTGGCTGTTGATTTACAAAAAGCAGAGAGTATGGTTGCTTAAACTATATAAATGCCAAAAGACCCTTTCAAAACTCGCTTAGAGATTGCAAAAAGCAAGATTTCAAAGAAAAATCTCTACAATAAGAAGAATGACCCCTCACCTATAGGAACTGCATTCAAATTGAGCACAGAACTTGTTTCTGCAGTGGCTGTGGGGACAATTATTGGGTTTATTTTTGACAAGACCTTTGGTACTAAACCCTGGTTTATATTAATATTTTTTTTTGTTGGTGTAGTTGCTGGAATAACCAATGTGATTAGATCTGCAAAAAAAATGCAAAAATAAATAAGTATTATGGCAGCAAATCCTATGTCCCAATTCGACGTTTATAGAATTGGACCAGAAATTAAAGTTGGAGCATTCGACATATCTTTTACGAACGCAAGTTTGTTTATGATTTTAAGTACTGTATCTATTTTATTAATCTTTAATTTAGGATCAAAAAAAAATTCAATACTACCAAACAAAATTCAATTATTATCAGAACTTAGCTATACCTTTGTATCCAAAATGATTAGCGATACAGCTGGATCAAAAGCTAAACCATACTTTGCATTTATATTTTCTCTATTCATGTTTGTTTTATTTTGTAACATGTTTGGAATGATACCTTATACTTTCACTGTAACCAGTCATATCATTGTAACATTTGTGCTCGCAGCATTTATATTTATTGGAGTGACTGTAATTGGGTTTATTAAACATGGATTTGGGTATTTAAAATTATTTGTTCCAAGTGGAGTTCCTGCAGTATTACTCCCTTTAATTGTTGTAATAGAAATTATTTCTTATTTAAGTAGACCTATAAGTTTATCAGTTAGATTATTTGCCAATATGATGGCTGGTCACACAATGATGAAAGTTTTCGGAGGCTTTGTAATTAGCCTTGGAATAGTTGGTGGATGGCTTCCACTAAGTTTTTCGGTTGCGTTAACTGGTTTGGAGATCTTAGTTGCTTTTCTTCAAGCTTATGTTTTTGCAATCTTAACCTGCATCTATTTAAATGATGCATTAAATTTACACCATTAATAACAGAGGAGGATATAATGGAATTAGAAGCAGCAAAAATGATCGGGGCAGGTTTAGCAGCAATTGCTTTAGCTGGAGCCGGTGTTGGTATCGGAATAATTTTTGGAAATTATTTGTCTGGTGCAATGAGAAATCCGTCTGCAGCACAAAAACAATTTCCTAACTTGCTTTTAGGTTTTGCACTTGCAGAAGCAACAGGATTATTCGGATTGGTAGTTGCGTTAATCATTCTCTTTGCGTTTTAAATTGATGGTTAAAAAAATATATTTTCAGTCAATATTTTTTAGCTTCTTTTTTATTAAAGAAGCTTTTGCAGCTGAAAGCGGAGGTATGCCTCAATTAAATCCAGAGTTTTGGGTTTCTCAAATTTTTTGGCTAATACTTACTTTTGGTATTATGTATTTAGTATTATCTAAACTAATACTGCCAAAAATTAGTAACAACTTAGAATCGAGAAAATCTCAAATATTAGAAAATATTGAGGCTGCTGAGAAACAAAGAGAAGATAGTGATGCAAAACTAAAAGAATACGATGAAATTATATCTAAAAGTAAACTTGAGGCTAATAGTATTTTCAATCAAGCAAGAGAAAAAGCACTAAAAGATATTGGTGCAAAAAGAGAAGTACTAGATAAGCAAATTGATAATGAAATTGCTGAGGCTGAAAAAGAAATAGATGCATTAAGAAAAAATGCGCCAGATAAAATAAATAAAATTGCTATTGAGACTTCATCTGAGTTATTGCAAAAACTAATTGGAGCAGAAGTAAATAATAGTAGTATATCTGCAATTGTTGACGATCTATCTAAAAGAAATGGAAATAAATACTATGGCAATTGATGCAACATTTTGGGTAGCCGTATCATTTATTATTTTTTTTGGAGCGTTAATTTACCTAAAAATTCCTCAAAAAATTTCTGAAATGTTAGATAAAATGATATCTGACATTAAAAATGAAATTGATGAAAGTGAAAAATTAAGAACTGAGGCAAAAACACTATTAGATAACTCACAAAAAAAATTAGATACAGCTCAGTCTGTTAGCAACGAAATTCTTGAGAACGCCAAAAAAGATGCGGACAGATTAATAATTGAAATGAATGATAAGTTTCATAAATCATCAGAAATTAAAAAAAATTTAGCTGAAAATAAAATAAGTCAGATGAAAGAAGCAGCCTTAAAAGAAATTAAGGACGCATCAATAAAGATTGCCGTAGACTCAGTTAAAAAAATAATAACTACATCTGTAGATAAGTCAAAATTAGATGCTGTGTTTCAAAAAAATTTAGATGAAACTAAAGCAGAGTTAAAAAAAATTAACTCATAATACACTTACAATTTTTCAAAAAAGCTATAAATTATTAAAATGAACTCTATAGTCATTGGATCAGGATTTGGTGGAATCGCAGCAGCACTAAGACTTAAAGCAAAAGGACATAAGGTAAAATTAATAGAAAAACATCCAGACCTAGGTGGTAGAGCTAGAGTTTTTAAAAGAAATGGATTTATATATGATGCTGGACCAACAGTAATTACTGCACCCTACTTAATTAATGAATTGTTTGAGTTATTCAATAAAGATCCAAAAAATTATATAGAACTAACTCCACTTAAAATTTGGTACCAGTTTATTTTTGAGGACAAAACTAAATTTAACTATTCAGGCGACGAAATAGAGATGAAAGACCAAATTGAGAAACTTAGCAAAGAAGATGTAAATGGATACGAAAAATTAGTTAATTTTACAAAAAAAATATTTGATAAAGGTTTTTTAGAACTTGCAGATGTACCATTTGATAAACCTTTCGTAATGATGCAACAATTGCCTGCTCTGTTAAAACTTAAAAGTTATAAATCAGTTTACTCACTTGTTTCATCTTATATAAAAAATGAAAAATTAAGAAGAATGCTTAGTATGCATCCCTTACTAGTTGGGGGAAACCCTTTTACCACTACTTCTATTTATGGATTAATTCTTTATTTAGAAAAAAAATGGGGAATACATTATTCAGTTGGAGGAACAGGAAATATAATTAAAGGTTTTGAAAAATTAATGAATGAGGTTGGTATTGAAATAATAAAAAACAGTGAAGTAACAGAAATTATATCAAAAAATAATAAAATAAGTGGTGTAAAATTAAATAATGAAAATGAAATTGGTGCAGACAATGTTGTTTGTAATGCAGATCCACCTGCATTTTATGAGAAGATGTTAAGCAAAAGCAACGAGAATTCCATGTTGTTTAATTGGAAAAAAAATCGAATGGAATATTCTATGGGTTTATTTGTTTACTATTTTGGAACAAAAAAAATTTATGAGAATGTTCAACATCATACAATAAAGTTTGGAAATAAATATAAAGAACATCTTGATGACATATTTGATAAGAAAAAATTAAATAATGATATTAGCTATTACCTTCATAGACCTACAGCGACTGATAAAACTATGGCCCCAGAAGGAAATGATTGTTTTTATGTATTAGTACCTGTTCCTAACAATCAGTCAAAAATAAATTGGGAAACTGAAGGTGAAAAAATGAAAAATCTTGTAATTGAAAAAATGGAAAAAGACTTAATGCCAGATCTTAAGAATAATATAGTTGAGGATTTTTATCTAACGCCTGATTACTTTGAAAAGGAGTTAAATACAAAATTTGGATCAGGGTTTTCAATTCAACCTAAATTTACACAATCCGCATACTTTAGGTTTCATAATAAGTCAGAAATATATGATGGTTTATACTTTGTTGGTGCAGGTACACATCCGGGGGCTGGGGTACCAGGCGTTCTCTCTTCAGCAAAAGTTTTAGATAAATTATTTTAATGTTAACAAAGAATTATTTAGCCATTTACGCAAAATCTTTTAATTGGGCAGGCTTTTTTTTACCAAAAAAAACCTATGAAAAATGCTCTGCGCTTTATGATTTTTGTAGAGAAGCAGATAATATTGCTGATGACGAAAACAATATTGAAATAAAAAAAGATAATTTTATTAAATTTAGAAATAATTTTGTTAATAAAAATTATGATGATCCAATTATTAAAAACATGTGGAGTCTTATTAATGAATTTAGTATTTCAACTAAAATTGTAGACGATTTATTTGAGGGTATTAATTCTGATATAAAAGAAAATGTTAAACTTAATTCAAAAAAAGAATTATTAATTTATTCCTATAGGGTGGCTGGAACAGTTGGATTGATGATGGCTAAGATATTAAATGTTCACAAAGAACAATCTCTAAAATCAGCTATTGATCTTGGGATTGCTATGCAATTAACAAATATTTCTAGAGATGTTATGGAAGATAAAAAAAATAATAGATCTTATATCAATGAAAGTTTTGAAGAAATAAAGAATACAATCAAGCTTTCAGAAAAGTTTTATGAAAATTCATTCTACTCAATTAAAGAAATACCATTAAGTTTCAGATTTTCTATTTTAGTAGCAAGAAGAGTTTATAGAAAAATAGGAAATAAAATTTTAAATAAACAAAACATAGAAAATTATAAAAAGTCTGGAAAAATTTATGTTTCAAATATTGAGAAAATTATTGAAACTTTTTTATCTATTTTTGACTTAATTAAGTTATCACTTATAAGTAAAAACGATGATAATATTAATCATGACCATAATTTAATTAATGAAGAAATAAATTTAGATGAAAGAATTTGATTACACAATTATAGGCGGAGGTTGCGCAGGTCTTTCATTGGCATATGAGCTGGAAGTTTATGAAAAATTAAAAGATAAAACCCTAGCAATAATTGAACCAAGAGAAGATTATAAAAGAGATAAAACCTGGTCATTTTGGAAAGTTTTTTCCCATAATTTTGATGACTGTGTCAAAAAAAGTTGGAATAATTTTACAATAAATACACCCAATAATACAAAATATATAAATTGCGAACATACGCCATATCAAACAATTGATAGTGGTATGTTCTACGAAAAAATACTTTCAAAACTTAAATTAAATAAAAATATTCAGTTTTTTAAAAGTATTGATGAAATAGATAAATCAAATTCAATTGTATTTAATAGTGTACCTAATTTTGAAAATAAACAGAGTGAGTTGTGGCAACACTTTTGTGGGGTTGAAATAGAAACAGAAAAAGACTTTTTTGATGACGAAATTTTCAATTTGATGGACTTTGCTTGTGATCAAAGAAACAAAGTTCATTTTTTTTATACGCTACCATTCACTAAGAGAAATGCATTAGTTGAAACTACTTGGATATCTGAACTAAATAATGAAAAACTGAAAGATTATGATGAGCAAATTGATGATTATTTGAGTAAACATCTAAATATCAGAAACTGTAAAATTAACTTCAAAGAAACTGGAGCAATCCCACTTTTTAGACAAAAAAATTTAAAAAAATCAAATGAAATTTACATAGGCTCAGCAGGAGGTATGACTAGATTAAGTACGGGTTATACTTTCCTAAATATTCAAGAACAGAGCAGATATATAAGAGAAAACATAGATAATATTAAAAATGTAAATTTATTTAAAATTAATTCAAAATATGATTTTTTAGATAAAATCTTATTAAGAGTTCTTAAAAATAATTCAAATGAAATGGGCAACATATTTTTCAAAGTTTTTAATTCAAAACCTAAAACAGCTATCAATTTTTTATCAAATAAAAGCAGTTTTATTGAAGATTTAGAGGTAATTCTAAAAATGCCAAAGTGGAAATTTTTAAAAGAATTAATTTAAAATGAACAATAAAATAAAAAAAATAAATCTAAATCATTCATTTATTTTTTTCTTTGTTGTAAACATTTTTTGTATTTTACTGTTCAAATTTAATAATTTGAATATTTCATCAATTTTGTGTTTACTTTTAATTTTAATTATAGGGGTTTCCCACGGTTCATTAGATCATATTAAAGGAAAAAAACTGCTTAAATTGTTTAATATAAAATCAAGTTATATATTCTATATTATATATATTTTAATTTCGGCATTAGTTATCGTAACTTGGATATTGTTACCATCAATAACTTTAATTATTTTTTTAATGATCGCTTCCTACCACTTTGGCAAAGAAGATACACAATTTTTGATTAATGAAAAATCTTATTTCGCTCAAATACTTTATTTTTTGAAAGGATTATTAATTATACTTGCTCCTTTGTATTTTCATTTTCAGGAAACAATAGCGATTTTCAAATTATTATTAATCAATAATGAGACATTTTATTCAAGTTTAGATTTTATTGAGACAAATAATGTAATTCAAATAGGAATATTCTGCAGCACACTATCTAGTATTTTTCTTTTCTTAAAGAATTTTGAAATCAAGAAATTTGTTGTTTTTTTAGATTATTTTTCAATTTTGATATTAAATTATTATTTATCTCCACTAATAGCTTTTACTGTTTATTTCTGTTTTTTACATTCAATAAGACATTCAATTTCCCTCGCTATTGAACTTGATCAAAATAGTATAGTTAATGGATTTAAATTATTTGTTAATAAAGCTTTACCTTTAACAATTTTAACTGCTATTTTTTCTTTTATTGCACTTTATCTACTGAATAATTCATTTAATTTAGATAGTGCAATTTTAAAAATAATATTTATAGGTTTGGCGTCTTTAACCTTTCCACATATATTGCTGGAATATTTTTTAGAAAAAAATGAAAAATAAAGAATTAAAAATATTATTATCTGCACCTCGTGGATTCTGTGCTGGGGTGGAAAGAGCTATTGAAATAGTTGAAAAGTCTATACAAAAATTTGGAGCTCCGGTTTATGTGCGTCATGAAATAGTACACAATAAGTATGTTGTAGATGATTTAAAAAATAAAGGGGCAATATTTGTTGAAGAGCTGGAGGAGATAAAGGATAAATCAAGACCGGTAATTTTTTCAGCGCATGGTGTTCCGAAAAAAATACCTGAAGATGCAAAAAATTATAAAATGACTTATGTGGATGCTACATGTCCACTTGTTTCTAAAGTTCATAGAGAAGCAGAAAATCTTAATAAAGCTGGCTACCATATAATATTAATTGGTCATCAAAATCATCCAGAAGTAATTGGAACTATGGGTCAATTAAATGAAGGTTCTATAGATCTAATCCAAAATGAGGTAGATGCTGCAAACTATAAAAATAAAGAAGACAAAAAATTAGCATATATTACTCAGACCACTTTGTCAGTTGATGATACAAAAGAAATAATCAAAATTTTAAAAACCAATTTTCCTAATATAAAAGAACCAATGAAAGAAGATATTTGTTATGCAACCACAAACCGTCAAATGGCAGTAAAAAATATTGCAAAAAATTGTGACATGTTTTTTGTTATTGGTAGTAGAAACTCTTCAAATTCTGTTAGACTAGTTGAAGTAGCAAAAAAATCAGGCTGTGAAAATTCACAACTTATTCACTCAGAAAGCTCAATACCGTATGATCAAATAGAAAATTGCAATACTATAGGTATATCTTCAGGAGCATCAGCGCCAGAAATATTAGTAGAAAATTTTATTAATGATTTAAAAAATAAATTTTCTATAAGTATCGATGAAGTTGAAATAATTAAAGAAGATGTTGTATTTAAAGTTCCCAACAAATTAAATTAAAAATGGCTGTCTATACAAAAATAAATCAAAAAGAAATTAATATTATTAATAAAAAATTTAATATTGATAAAGTAATAAGTTTTAAAGGTATCAAGCAAGGAATAGAAAACACAAACTATCTTCTTAAATCAAAAAAGAAAAAATACATTTTAACTATTTTTGAAAAAAGAGTTTTGCAAAAAGAAATACCTTTTTTTATGAAGTTAATGGATCATTTGAATAATTCAAAAATAAACTGTCCTAAGCCACTGAAAACTAAAGAAAATAAATATCTTATTAAATTAAAAAACAAAACTGCATGTATTGTATCATTCTTAGAGGGTAAAGATAAAAAAATTTTAAATATAAATGATTGTTATGTAATTGGTAAAATAATTGCTCGAATGCATGTGGTCACAAATAAAATGAAGCTTAATAGAAAAAATTCGATGGGTATTAGGAATTTAAAACCCTTGTTGGAAAGTATTAAATTTAAGTCAAAAAAATTTTCAAATTTAAAAGTATTCTTAAAAAATAACCTACAAGATATTAATAAAAATTGGCCTAAACAATTACCTAAAGGTATCATCCATGGTGACTTGTTTATAGATAATATATTTTTCAAAAAAAATAAACTTTCAGGAATTATTGATTTCTACTTTGCTGCTAATGATTATTTTATGTATGAAATTGCTATATGCATCAATGCTCTTTGTTTTGACTATAAAAAGAGAAAATTCCAAATGAATCATAAAAAAATTAAAAATTTAATCAAAGGGTATGAAAGCGTTAAAAAAATTTCAACAAAGGAAAAGAAATCTATAAATATTTTATGTAGAGGTGCAGCATTAAGATATTTATTAACAAGATTGTATGACTATTCAAATACACCAAAAACAGCATTGATTAAAATTAAAGATCCTAATGAATATTATCAAAAATTGCTTTCTCACAACAATTTAAGTTCATTTAAAGACTATTTAAATTAATGATTACAATTTACACAGACGGTTCTTGTTTAACAAATCCAGGTAATGGTGGATGGGCTGCTATTATAAATGATGAAAAAGAAATAAGAAAAATTAGTGGTAGTGAAAAAAACACTACAAATAATAGAATGGAGCTACTTGCTCCAATAAATGCACTGAAGGATATGAAACCTGGTGTTGAGATAAAAATATATACTGACTCTCAATATGTGAAAAATGGAATAACCGAATGGATTAATACTTGGTTAGCTAATAATTGGAAAACATCAAAAAAAGAAGATGTTAAAAATAAAGATTTGTGGATTGAATTATATAATTTGAATAAATCACTTAATGTTCAATGGAATTGGGTAAAGGCTCATGATGGAAATCCTATGAATGAAGAAGTAGACTTATTAGCTAAAAAAGCTGCAAATTTAGACTAAATTTAAAAAGTTTTCTGCTGCTGAAATTTCACAAGATCCAGTATCTTTTTCTTCTTGTAACTTAATAACCTTCATATCTTCAACATACATCGTGTATCTATTTGATCTAATACCTAAACCTCTACCACTTTTATCAACATCCGCACCTATATCTTTAGTAAAGTTTAAAAAAGGGTCTCCCATCATAATAATTTTATCGCCTACATTATTTTCTTTTCCCCAGGCATTCATAACAAAAGGATCATTTACAGATATGCAAATAATATGATCAATACCTTTTTCTTTATACTTATCATGTAACTTAACATAACCAGGTAAATGTTTAGCAGAACACACTGATGTATAAGCACCTGGTAATCCAAATAAGACTACTTTTTTATTTTTGAAAAAATCTTCAATTTTTTTTTTAGTTGGCTCACCATTTTCTAAAACAAATACTTCTGAATTAGGCAGTAAATCATTTTCGTTTATTTTCATTATGTTCTATCTTTAATATGTTGTTTTACTTTTTCAATATCATTTTCAACAATATCATAATTTTCTTTTTGATCTAAAACAAAAGTTAATTCATTGGGCAATTCTGCTTTTACATTAATTGCACTTTGAATGGCTCCTGGAAACTTGCAGGGATGTGCTGTTGCAAGTACGATATTGTTTCCTTTTAAGTTATGTTTATCAAATGCTCCATACCCAATAGCTGTGTGTGGATCTAAAACTACTGCAAATTTTTCATATACATTTTTAATTACCTCTAAGGTCTCATCCTCACTCATTCTAGCTGATAAAAAGTTTTCGCTAATCTTATTTAATTTATCGTCATTTATTAAATACTGTCCCTTCTCTTTAATATTTTTCATATCTAGACAAGTCTGTTGATCGTCTCCATTATTAAGATCAAATATAAGTCTTTCAAAATTACTGGCTATTTGTATGTCCATACTTGGGGAGATAGTTTCTGAAACTTTTTCTGCTTCATAACTACCTTTTGAAATTGCTCTATGTAAAATATCATTTTGATTAGTTGCAACAATCAATTTATCTATCGGCAAGCCCATTTTTTTGGCTAAATATCCTGCATATACATCTCCAAAATTTCCTGTCGGCACTGAAAAATTTGTTGGTTCATTCGCATCTTCAACTGATAAATAACTATAAAAGTAATAAACACTTTGAGCAATAATCCTCGCCCAGTTAATAGAGTTTACACCTGACATTTTAATATCATTTGAAAATTTCTTGTCTGCAAACATGGATTTAACTAGGTTTTGACAATCATCAAAATTTCCCTTTATGGCTATGTTAAATACGTTTTCATCTTTACCTGTTGTCATTAATTTTCTTTGAACTGGTGAAACACGATTATCTGGATGAAGCACAAAAATATTAACATTTTTTTTACCTTTAATTGCATCAATTGCTGCAGCACCAGTATCTCCAGATGTGGCAACAACAATATTAATCTTTTGATTTTCATTATTTAGGTAATACTCGTAAAAGTTACCTAAAAGTTGCATAGCAACATCTTTAAAAGCTAAAGTTGGACCATGAAACAGCTCTAACACAGTTCTGTCTCCAAGTTTTATAAAATCTACAACATTATCCCGTCTAAATGTAGAGTAAGACTTATCAATAATTTTACTTAATTCTGCTTGTGACATGAAATTACCAATAAATGGATGAACGATCTTTTTGGCTAAATCTGAGTAGCTTAGTTTTTTAAAATCTTGAACTTCATTTTCAGTATATTTCGTCAAAGTTTCGGGAATAAATAAACCTCCATCATCAGCAAGACCTTTGATAAAAACGTCTTTAAATTCAAAGGTTTTTGATGTGTCTCTTGTACTTACGTATCTCATTTAATAATTTTTTTTCCTAAAATATAAATATATTAAAAGAATTGAAATCGCCATAGAAAACCAAGTAATTGCATACTTCTTGTGATTATTTGAAATTTTAGCAGTAATCACTCTTGGTTGTGGAATTTTATAATCACCGTTTAAATAAATGACATACTCTGAAAAATTTCTTCCAGTAAATTTTGAAATATCTTCTCTATTCAAAGTAAACCAATAATTTTTCTCAATATCGTTTTCAGGTTTGAATGTACTTGGTTTAGTTTGTAGCATAAGAGTGCCGACTATTTGATTTTGATCAATTAAATTTATTTCTGGCAGATCTTTTTTTTCAAAAGGTATCCATCCCCTATTCATTAAGTAATTTTCGTCACCAATTTTTATTGGATTAATTACCTCAAATCCAGGTTTCCCTACATCATTTAAATTGTACAGGTAAATTTGTTTATCAAAATCAATATCTCCACTTGTCTTTATTCTAAGATAGTTTTTTTTTTCAATATTGGATAATTCTACTGGGTCGTTTTTTAAAGAATTTTCTATTTGCTCAATTAGCTCTAACTTCCAATTTAATCTATAAATTTGCCAAAACCCTAGGGAGAGAAGAGTTAAAATAATAAAATAAACAAAAACTGAAAATAGAAATTTATTCTTCAAGGATAAATATTAACTTCCCCAAATATAAATTGCAGCAAACAAGAATAGCCACACTACGTCAACAAAATGCCAATACCAAGCAGCTGCTTCAAATCCAAAATGATGATCTTTAGTAAAATGACCAAGTCTTCCTCTCCACAAACATACTGCTAAAAATATTGTTCCAATTATTACGTGAAAACCATGAAAACCTGTCGCCATATAAAATACAGCTCCATAAATATGGCCAGAGTAAGTAAATGTAGCATGATGATATTCGTACGCTTGTAATAAAGTAAAAAAGAAACCAAGAATTACAGTTAGTGTTAATCCTTGTATAAATCCTTTTCTATCATCTTCTAATAAAGCATGATGAGCCCAAGTAACAGTTGTTCCTGATAATAATAATACTAGAGTATTTATTAAAGGAATGTCCCAAGGATCAAATGTTTCAATATCTTTTGGTGGCCATACGTTTCCAACAAATTCATTTGGAAATAAACTTATATCAAAGTAAGCCCAGAACCATGCAACAAAGAACATTACCTCTGAAGCAATAAATAGAGTCATTCCATATCTATGATGAATTTGGACAACTGGAGTATGATGGCCTTGATGCTCAGCTTCAATAACTACATCTCTGAACCACATGTAAGCACCATAAATTAATAAAGCTAAACCAAGATACATTCCCCAGGAAATACCGTTATGCATATAAAAAATTGCACCTATTGCTAATACTAAGCATGCAAACGATGTATAGATTGGCCAAGGGCTTGGATCAACTAAGTGGTAATCGTGTTTTTTTTCTGCTGACATTTTTCGTGATTATGATTGTTTATAGTAATCTGTCGAGAAAAAAGTGTACGACATGGTTACATCTTTTAGATTTTTTGTAGTTGGATCGTTTACAAGTTCAGGGTCTAAATAAAAAGTCATCACATAAGTAGCCTTCTCACCAGCCTTCAACTCTTGTTTTTCAAAGCAAAAACATCCTAATTTACTGTAGTACTTGCCAAAACTAGCAGGTGAAACATTGAAGCTCGCTACTCCAAAAGTTGTATCATCACCATAGTTTTCTACCTCAAACTCTATTCTATTAACCTGGCCAACCTTAACATCAATTACATTCGATTTTGCTTTAAAGTCCCATTCTAGATTGTTTACATTTGTATCAAATCTAACACTTACTACTTTATCCAATACTATATCTGGAGCTTCTTTTGAAACCTGTGTTGTTCCCCCAAATCCAGTTACTCTACAAAATAAATCATACAAAGGTACTGCAGCAAATGACAAACCTAGCATAAGGACAAAAATTCCTGCTAACAATATTGGGGTTAATGTTTTGCCTTTCATCATATCTGCCTATCAAATACTCCGACGTTATAAAGTGTAAAAACAAATAAAAAAACCATAAAAGCTAAAATTGCTATCGCGGTTATTATATTTTTTTTCTTTGTTTTCTTGTCAGGCGTTATCATAAAATTTTATCAATTAAAAAAAGAACAAAAATTAAAAATAGATATAAAATTGAATATCCAAAAATAGATTTTGCTTTTTTTGCATCAAATTTGTTTTTTTTAAATTTATAAAGTTCGAAACATAAATAATTATAATAAATTGTCAAAATTAATGATGGGATTAAAAAAGTTATACCCACAAAGCCAATAGCATAAGGCAAAACAATTACTGGTAACATTGTTAAAGAATAGACAAGTATATTTAATTTTGTACTCTCAACACCATTTGTTAGCGGAAGCATTGGAATTTTTGCTTTTTTGTAATCATCTGATTTATACAAACTTAAAGCCCAAAAATGTGAAGGTGTCCAAAAGAATATAATCAAAAAGAATGTAATTGGCTCAAAAGTTAAAGAATTGGTAGCTATAGTCCAACCAATCACTGGGGGTAATGCTCCTGCAGCTCCTCCTATCACTATATTTTGTGGGGTCTTTCTTTTTAACCAAATTGTATAAACAAACACATAAAACAAAATAGTAAACAGTAACAAGACAGCTGATATTCTATTTGAGTAAAAATCGAGCGCAAT
The DNA here is from genome assembly GCA_902592375.1 of uncultured Pelagibacteraceae bacterium. Classification (GTDB taxonomy): domain Bacteria; phylum Pseudomonadota; class Alphaproteobacteria; order Pelagibacterales; family Pelagibacteraceae; genus Pelagibacter. Next base: position 78,025 of record CACJEG010000003.1, read on the forward strand.
TACAGAAAAAATCGAAAGAGAAATTCCAAATACTAGTGCTTGATTTCTATTTACCTTGCCTGTTGGAATTGGTCTTAAACAAGTTCTTGTCATAAGAGCATCTAAATCGGACTCGTACCACATATTTAAAGCCCCAGCCGCTCCTGCTCCAATTGAAACTAAAATTATTCCAATGATTGCATCTTTTGTTGGAATTATATTAGGAGCCATTAACAATCCAACTGCACATGTAAAGATAACCAAAGACATTACTCTTGGTTTCATTAATTTAAATAATTCAGATAAATTAAAGGCGTCTTCTTGGGATAAGTTTCTATTTTTTAATTTAGACTTAATCATTAATTTAAAATTAAAAAATCTTGTTTGCTATATTTAGCTTGTAGATTTTTCAACACCCTCATCATCTTCAAACTTTGGTAATTCTTCAAAAGTATGAAAATTAGGTGGAGATGGTACAGTCCATTCTAAAGTTGTAGCACCTTCTCCCCATGGGTTTTGCGCTGCAGCCTTTTTCTTATAAAAAGCATAAGCAAGATTTATAAAAAATACTACCAATCCAATTACAGAAATATAAGAACCAATTGAAGAAATGTAATTCCATCCTGCAAAAGCATCTGGATAGTCAGCATATCTTCTTGGCATTCCTGCAAGACCTAAAAAGTGTTGTGGGAAGAAAACCAAGTTTACTCCAATAAAAGTTAGCCAAAAGTGTAATTGACCCATCCACTCTGAGTACTCGTAACCAGACATTTTTCCAAACCAGTAGTAAAACCCTGCAAAGATTGCAAATACAGCACCTAAAGATAATACATAATGAAAGTGAGCAACAACGTAGTAAGTATCATGCATTGCAGTATCTACTCCAGCATTTGCAAGAACTACACCGGTTACTCCACCAACAGTAAATAAAAATATAAATCCTAAAGCCCAAACCATTGGAGTTTTAAATGAAATCGAACCACCCCACATGGTTGCTATCCATGAAAATATTTTTATACCGGTTGGAACTGCAATGATCATAGTTGCAGCTAAAAAGTATGCTTTAGTATCTGTACTTAAACCAACTGTATACATATGGTGAGCCCAAACAACGAAACCAACTATTCCAATTGCAACCATTGCATAAGCCATTCCTAAGTATCCAAAAACTGGTTTTCTAGAAAATGTTGAAACAATATGACTGATCATTCCAAAACCTGGTAAAATTAGAATATAAACTTCCGGGTGACCAAAGAACCAAAATAAATGTTGGAATAGAACTGGGTCTCCACCAGTTTGTGCATCAAAGAATGCTGTTCCAAAGTTCCTATCTGTAAGAAGCATGGTAATTGCTCCTGCTAATACTGGTAATGATAACAATAATAAGAAAGCAGTTACTAATATTGACCAAGCAAATAATGGCATTTTGTGCAATGTCATGCCAGGTGTTCTCATGTTCAAGATTGTTGTAATAAAATTCACTGCACCTAAAATTGAAGAAGCTCCAGCTAAGTGTAAACTTAAAATTGCAAAATCCATTGCTGGACCTGGTTGACCTGCTGTAGATGATAACGGAGGATATATTGTCCATCCTCCTCCTACTCCTGTTTGACCTGGAGGGCCATCCATGAAAATTGACATTATTAATAATATGAAAGATGTAGGTAGCAACCAGAATGAAATATTATTCATTCTAGGAAAAGCCATATCAGGTGCACCAATCATTATTGGGACAAACCAGTTACCAAAGCCACCTATCATTGCTGGCATAACCATAAAGAAAATCATTATTAAACCATGACCAGTAACTAAGACATTATATAAATGATAGTTTCCACCTAAAATTCCATCACCTGGATGCATCAATTCCATTCTCATTAAAACTGAGAATGCAGTACCAATCACACCTGCAATAATTGCAAATATTAGATACATAGTTCCAATATCTTTGTGGTTGGTTGAATAAGCCCAACGTTTCCAACCAGTTGGTGTATGATGATCGTCGTGTGATGCTGTTTGTGTATACATATTATTTACTCGCTAGTTTTTTAAATTGATCTTCTTCATTAATTTCTTTTGCAAATTTGACTTTAGCGTCTAACAACCAGTCTTGATATTCCTCTTCAGTAACAACTCTAACTTCAATTGGCATAAACGCGTGTTTAATTCCACACAGTTCAGAACATTGACCATAATAAGTTCCAACTTTTTCTGCTTTAAACCAAGTTTCATTTATTCTTCCAGGCACAGCGTCTCGTTTTACTCCAAATGAAGGTAGTGCCCATGCATGTAGAACATCATTAGCTGTGATCATTACCTTAACAACTTTATTTACTGGAACAACCAGTTCATTATCTACAGCTAACAGTCTTGGCTCGTTTTCTTTTAAGTCCTTAGTTTCGATCATGTAAGAGTCGAAGAAAATATTTTCGTCTGGATACTCATATCCCCAGTACCATTGATATCCAATAGCTTTAACAGTTATGTCTGCTTTTGGAATTGCATCTTGTTTGTATAAAATTTTAAATGATGGAACTGCCATCACGATTAGAATTAAACATGGAATTAAAGTCCATAAAACTTCAACAGCAACATTATGAGTTCTTTTTGATGGAACTGGATTTGCTGAAGCTCTAAATCTAATACAAGCATAAACCATCAAAAATAGAACAAAAACACTGATTGCTATTATAATTGGTAACAACAATTTATCATGAAAATTAACGATATCTCTCATAGTCTCGGAAGCAGCCTTTTGAAATCCTAGTTGCCAATCGACAGGTTGATTAGCGAACGCGCTTGAAGTGATAAAGAATGTTAGAAATATATATAAAATTTTTTTCATTTTTTTACCCTATATAGAGCGTCTTTTAAAAAAATACACTTTTACTTTTAGCGACAAAATATCAATTAATGGCGTAATTTATGATCGATAGAGCAGAAATTACAGCCGTTTCAGATCTCAATATGTTTTCATTGATTTTAATAGGCTGAACACCACTAAATTTAAGAATCTCTTCCCTCTCCTCCTCAGAAAAATCTCCCTCTGGCCCTATGATTACGCAAGTAGGTTTTATAGTTAATTTTTTAATGTCAATTTTTGTATTAGTAGTGTTGAGATCAGTAAAAATTAAATCCATATCATTATTTAGAAAGCTTTTTAATTTTTGAGGATCCTCAATTGATGGAACTGTTATTCTATTTGATTGTTCAGCAGCTTCTATGATTACTTTTTCCAATCTCTCTTTATTTATTTTTCTAACAATTGTTCTTTCAAAGATAATTGGTAAAAACTTAGTTACACCAAGCTCCGTTGCTTTTTGGATCATGAAATTAAAGTAATTTGATTTTATTGGAGAAAAAGCTAACCAGAGTTCTTTGGTATTTTCTTTCTGTCTTAATTGCTTCGTAACGTTAAACTCCACTATGCTTTTGGTTATATTTAAAATTTTAGCTTCCCATTCTCCACTATTATTAAATAAAGAAAAAACTTCATTTTCTTTAATTCTCATTACTTTAGAAACATAATGAGATTGAGATTTATCAAGTTTGTCATTCAAATTAAGAGATAAACTTTTTGAATAAAATAATCTAATGTTACTCATATTAATAAATTAGTTTATGAAAAATATTAAAGCAATAATTTTTGACGCTTACGGAACTTTATTTGATGTCAATTCAGCTGCTGAGAAATGTAAAGATAAAATCGGTGATAAGTGGGAAGGTTTTGCTAATCATTGGAGAACTACACAATTAGAATATACTTGGCTAAGAAGTTTAATGAAACGTCACAAGGATTTTTGGCAAGTGACAGAGGATAGTTTGGATAAATCAATGAAAGCTTATGAGATAGACTCTTCAATGAAAAATGAGTTATTAGACCTTTATAAAATTCTTTCACCATTTAAAGAAGTTCCTAAAGTTTTAAAATCATTAAAAGAAAAAGATTTTAAACTTGCTATTCTTTCAAATGGTACTCCTTCCCTTCTTGAAGAATTGGTTAAGAGCAATAATTTAGAAAATATATTTGATAATATTTTTTCAATTGAAGAGGTCGGAGTTTATAAACCAGACTCTAAAGTTTACGATCTTCCAATAAAGCAATATCAAATTCGAACAAATGAAGTTGCTTTTTTGAGTGCAAATACTTGGGACGTTTCAGGTGGTGGAAACTATGGTTATAATTCTATTTGGGTTAATAGAAGCAACAATACTTTTGATAATCTAGATTATGTCCCAAAACATCAAATCAAAGATCTTAGTAAGTTACTTGATATATTATAAAAAATTATTATTTACGAAATATGAAAAATATTGAAGTTAGTAAAATTATTGATCCTATCCCTGCTTCTGATGGTGCAGGAGTTAAATTGAAAAGAAGTATTGGTGTTGAGCCAAATTACTTTGATCCTTTTTTAATGCTAGATGAATTTGGATCAGAAAATAGCGAGGATTATATTGCAGGTTTTCCACCCCACCCACATCGAGGAATTGAAACAGTTACTTATATGTTAGCTGGAGATTTTGAACATAAAGATAGTACAGGTGGTGAAGGTAGAATGACTGCAGGAGATGTCCAGTGGATGAAAACAGGAAGTGGAATTATTCATTCTGAAATGCCTGCAATGAAAGAAGGAAGACTTCATGGATTTCAATTGTGGATTAACATGCCTGCTAAATTAAAAATGAGTAAACCTGAATACATTTATATTGATGCAGATAAAATGAGTGTTCACAAAGACGATGATAAACAAGTAAAAGTAATAGCTGGAAAATTTGAAAAAGCTGAAGGACCAGTAAAAGGTCATAACGTTGAGCCTGTTTATTTTGATGTTGAGCTAAATAAAGATAAAGAGTTTAATTTTAAATTACCATCTACTCACAATACGTTTGTTTATTTGATAAATGGTGAAATAGAAATTGGAAAAGAAAAACACAATCAAGTTATAGATAGTACTTTAATATTATTAACAAGGGGTGAAGATTTAAGTGTTAAGGCAAAATCAAATGCCAAGTTTTTAGTGATTTCGGGTAAACCAATAAATGAGGAAATAGCTAGAGGTGGACCATTTGTAATGAATACTAAAGCAGAAATCTTGCAAGCAGTTCAAGATTATCATAATGGTACGTTTGTAAAATAAATTATGAAAGCTGTAGAAATCAATAAAACTGGTGGACCTGAAGTTTTAGAGGTTAAGGACATTTCGTTAGATAAACCTGGACCAGATCAAGTAACCATTGAACAAAAAGCAATTGGTCTTAACTACATTGATACTTACCATAGATCAGGTCTCTACCCTTTAAAATTACCAATTGGTTTAGGTTTAGAAGGTGCTGGAGTTATTATTGATGTTGGAGATAACGTAAAAGACTTTAAAGTTGGTGATAAAATTTCTTATGCAGGTATTCCTTTAGGTTCCTACTCTTCACACAGAAACTATCCAACTAAGAATTTAGTAAAAGTACCAGATGGTATTGATCTTGAGGTAGCTGCAACATTAATGACAAAAGGTTTAACAACATTTTATCTTTTACATAAAACTTACCCGGTTAAATCTGGAGAAATAATTTTATTTCATGCAGCTGCTGGTGGTGTTGGTCAGATTTTTGGACAATGGGCAAAAAGTTTAGGATGTACTGTTATAGGCACAGTTGGATCAGATGAAAAAGTAAATATAGCAAAAGAAAACGGGTATGATCACGTAATAAATTACAATAAAGAAGATTTTGCAAAAAAAGTTTTAGAGATTACTGACGGTAAGGGTGTCCCAGTTGTTTATGATGGTGTCGGTAAAGATACACTGGATGGATCTATTGAATGTTTAGCTATTAGAGGAATGATGGTTTCTTTTGGAAATGCATCTGGACCCTTGTCAGATATTAATGTGCCAAAAGTTATTCAGCCAAAAGGCTTGTATCTTGTAAGACCCTCTATGCAACAATACCTTTCAACAAGAGAAGAATTAGAAGAAGCCTCAAAAACAATGTTTGAAAAAATTAGTTCTGGAAAAGTAAAAATTAAAATTTTTAAAAAGTATAAGTTAGAAGAGGTGGTCCAAGCTCATAAGGATCTTGAAGGAAGAAAAATTTTAGGCCCAGCTGTTATAGTTCCTAATTAACATCAACATCCATATCTGACATGTGCAGCTTAAGAGCATTTGTTGATATTTGAATTTCTCTTATAAAAAAAATAATAGAAATAATCATTGATAAACAACATGAACCAAAAATTACTCTCGCGAGAAAGACTTCATCCAAATAAAGAGCAAATACAGTCAACATGTTAAACAAAAAACCGAATGCAGCAAATAATATTGTCCATCTTAAAAGAGTTATTCTGCCACTAAGATTAATGAACTGCTTTTTCCATTCAGGTGGAATATGTTTTTCATAAACATGCTCATCATGAAGCTGTCTAATTAAAATACTTAGAGAATGAAATCTGTTGCTATAAACTCCCATTAGCAATGGAATAGCAGGAAACATAAGCGCTGTTACTGTGTAATCTATATTCATACGAATCAATTTGATTATGAAACTAGGCTTTGTTATTTACAAGTAAAATATTATGAACCAACTAAAACTTTTTATTGAATTAACCAGATTAAAAAAACCAATAGGGTTTATGTTATTGTTTTGGCCATGTGCTTGGGGACTTACTTTAGCTTTTGATTTCTCTAAAAATTTAAATATTTATTTATTTTATTTTGTTCTTTTTTTCTTAGGTTCTTTACTTATGAGATCTGCAGGATGTATAGTAAATGATATACTAGACAAAGAATTTGATGCAAGAGTATCTCGAACAAAAAATCGACCTATTGCATCTGGAAAATTATCTGTAAAATTAGCAATTTTTTATTCAATAACATTATGCTTTTTAGCATTAATAGTTTTGATAAATTTTAATTTATTTACGATTATTTTAGCATTAGGTTCAATGCCTCTTGCATTTATTTACCCCTTGATGAAAAGATATACTTACTGGCCTCAATTATTTCTAGGTATTACCTTTAATTATGGGCTAATACTTGGCTGGACATCTGTTAGAGGTCAAATTGATTTAGTGGCAGTTCTTTTTTATATTGGGGCCATATTTTGGACATTGGGTTATGACACTATTTACGGATATCAAGATATTAAAGATGATGAAATAATAGGGTTAAAGTCAACCTCAATAAAGTTTAAAAGATACGCAAAAGAGTTTTTACTTACATGTTATGTTTGTTTATTTACTCTATTTTTAATTGGAGGATATGTTATGAAAATACATTTTAGTTATTATATTCTTTTAATACTACCTTTGGTCCATTTGTTTTTTTACCAAATTAAAAATTTTGAGTTAGAAAATCCAAAAAAATGTCTTAAAATTTTTAAAAGCAACAATTTTTTTGGTTTAATTATTTTCTTGAATATTTTAATTGCAAAAAATTTATAATGAATAGATCTGAAATTTATAAAAGACTTTTTAATGATTATTCTAAAAAATATTTAAATAAAATTTTTCTTTCAGTATTTTTTTCAATTCTAGTCGCTGGTAGCACTTCTTCTATTGCCTGGCTATTAGATCCAGCTATAAAAAAACTATTTATCGAAAAAGATCAAACACTAATAATTTTAATTCCATCAATGATTGTTTTAGCATTCGCAATCAAAGGCATATCATTGTACCTTGCAAAATCAATTATGATTGCTGTTGGAGAGTCTGTTAAAAAAAAACTTCAATATGATATGATTAATAATTTAATTGGAACGGACACACAAATTATTGATAAAAAACATTCAGGAAAATTTATATCTAATCTAACTTATGATGTAACTCATATTACAAATTTGTTAAGTAACGCAATTTTAACTCTTTTTAAAGATTCACTAACACTTATTGGTTTGCTAATTGTAATGTTTTTACAAAACTGGAAACTAGCTCTTATTTCTATTGTCATGATTCCACTAGCTAGCATAGCTGCTAAAACACTAGGTAAAAGGATGGGCAAAGTTGCAACAGAGGCTCAAGAAAAATCTGGATATTTAACAACTTATTTAGTCGAATTGTTCAAAAATCATAAGTTAATTAAAATTTTTCAAACAGAAGAACGTGAAAAAATTAAAGCAGATTTATATTTAACCCAATTAAAAGAAAAAAGCCAAAAAATCCAAACTGTGTATGTGAGAATGTCTCCAATAATGGAAACTTTGACGGGAATAATGATCGCCATTTTAATTTTTTACTCTGGTAAATTAATGGCAAATGGTGATCTTGATATAAATAATTTTTTTTCATTTTTAGCGGCTATGATGCTAGCTTACCAACCTGTGAGAGCATTATCGACACTAAATATGGTTTTAAATCAAGGCCTATCTGCAGCATCAAGAATTTTGCCAATAATTGATCAAGAAAATAAAATTAAAAACAAAAATGATTCCAAGCCACTAAAAATAAATAATTCTGAAATTAAGTTCAAAAATATTAATTTTTCTTATGAGATTGATGAAGGTGAAACATTAAAATCAATAGATCTTGAATTTATGGGTGGCAAAATGACTTCGTTGGTAGGTCATAGTGGATCTGGGAAATCAACAATACTCAATTTAATACCAAGATTTTATGATCCTCAATCAGGAGATATTTTAATTGATGGTCAGTCAATATATAAATGTACAATTGAGTCAATTAGAAAAGAAGTTTCCATGGTTAGCCAAGAAACCACTTTATTTGATGATACAATAAAAAATAATATAAAATATGCAAAAGAAGATGCTTCTGATGAGGAAATTTATAAAGTTTCACAATTATCATTTTGTGATGAATTTATAAATAATTTACCAAATAAATTTGATACATTAATTGGTGAAAATGGAGTGAGATTATCAGGTGGTGAAAAACAAAGAATATCAATCGCAAGAGCAATGCTAAAGAAAAGCTCAATTATATTACTTGATGAAGCAACTTCTTCTTTAGACTCCGAAACGGAATCAAAAATTCAAGAAGCATTAAAAGTTTTAACAAAAGATAAAACAACAATAGTGATAGCACACCGCTTATCTACAATATTAAATTCAAACAATATTTATGTAATTGATGCTGGAAAAGTTGTTGAAAGTGGACAGCATGTTGAATTAATGAAAGAATCTGAATTGTATAAAAAATTTTATGAAAAACAGATTCAAAAGTAAATATGTTTTTTTTTTATCAAATATTAATAACAACATTATTAATAATATCCCCAATTATATTAATTTTACGAATAATTAAAAACAAAGAGGATAAAAAAAGATTTACAGAAAAATTAAGTATACCTTCCCAAAAAAAAAAATCAGAAAATTTAATATGGTTCCATGGAGCAAGTGTAGGCGAATTAATTAGTATAATACCTTTAATTAAATATTATGAGAAAAATAAATCAATAAATCAAATTTTAATAACTACAAGTACGCTTAGTTCTTATGAGGTTTTTAGAAAATTTAAATTTAAAAAAACAATTCATCAATATTACCCTTTAGATCTTTCAATTTTTACAAATAGATTTCTTAATTACTGGAAACCGAAATTAGCAATATTTATCGACTCGGAAATCTGGCCAAGTATGTTTAAAAATTTAGATAATAAAAAAATCCCATTAATTTTATTAAATGCAAGATTAACAAAAAAAACATTTAGAAGATGGTTTAAATTAAAGTATTTTTCATTTTCAATTTTCAAAAGAATTACAGTTGCATTCCCGCAAAATATTGAAACAAAAAATTATTTAAAAAAATTAAATATAAAAAAAATCAAATCTATAGGTAATTTAAAATTTGCAGAAAATCCTGAAGAAAATTTAAATAAAAACGATAATAATTTAAAATTAAAGTTTAAAAATAAAAAAATTTGGATTGCATCAAGTACGCATAAAAATGAGGAATTATTTTGTGCAAAAACTCATATAGAGCTTAAAAGAAAAGTTAAAAATTTATTGACAATAATTATTCCCAGACATGTACACAGAACAAAAAATATTGCTAGCGAAATTAAAAATCTAAATTTAAAAGTAACTCTTCATAGTTCTAATTCAAAAAATCTTAATAAGGTTGATATTTATATTGTTGATACATTTGGAGAAACTAAAAAGTTTCATAGAATTGGAAATTCGGTGTTTTTAGGTGGCTCTATTATTCGGAGAGGTGGACAAAATCCACTAGAGGCTGCCAGATTTGGTGCAAAGATCTTACATGGTCCAAATATAGATAATTTTAAAGATGTATATAAACTCTTAAAAAAATTTAAGGTTTCAAAAAAAATTAATACGCCAAAACAATTAGCATCTGCCATAATCTTTAAAAAAAATAAAACTATAGGAATTAAAATCAAAAATATTGGAGAAAAAATTCTAAAAAAAACTATAAACGAATTAGACAAGCTAATTAACAATGAATTTAAAAAAACCTAAGTTTTGGGACAATAATAAACCAAATGCAATCGCATATATACTTTCCCCATTATCATATTTAATTCAATTTTTTAGACCAAAAAGGAAAAAGAAAATTTTAAAAAAATTCAAAATTAAAACTATTTGTATTGGAAATATATATATCGGTGGAACAGGAAAGACTTCTTTAAGTATTAAATTAAATGAACTTTTAATAAAAAAAAAAATAAAATCATGTTTCATTAAAAAATTTTATAAAAATCAATTAGATGAGCAAAAACTTTTGAGTAAGAATGGCAAGCTTTTTATGTCCAAAAACAGGATTGAAGCAATTAAACGAGCAGATAATGAAAAGTATGAAGTTGCTATTTTAGATGATGGACTTCATGATGCTTCTATAGAATATGATTTAAGTTTTGTTTGCTTTAATAATATAAGTTGGATAGGAAATGGAATGACTATTCCTTCTGGTCCATTAAGAGAAAAAATAGAAAGTCTTAAAAATTATCAACACATATTTTTAAATGGAAACTTAGAAAATTTAAATTTTTTAAAAAATGAAATTCTGAAAATAAATCCTAAAATAACTATTCATTTAGGGAAGTACATACCTTTAAATATAGAGAGTTTTAATCAAAATGATAAATATTTGGTATTTTCTGGTATTGGAAACCATCACACTTTTATTTCAATGATTAAAAATTATGGATTAAATGTTTTAAAAGATTTGGAATTTCCAGATCACTATGAATACAAAAGTTTTGATATAAATAAAATTTTATATGAAGCAAAAAAGTTGAATTGTAAAATAATTACAACTGAAAAAGATTTTTTTAGATTAAATGATATATACTCAAATAAAATTCTGTATATTAAGACAGAATTACAAATAGTTGACGAAGAAAAATTTATAAAAGCAATAATTTAAAATATGAAATATATAAAATATTTTATACAGTTTTTGTTTGTTATTTTAAGTTTCTTAATATTTAAAATATTAGGACCAAATTTATCTTCTAAGATTAGTGGGAAAATCTTTGAGTTAATTGGTCCGTATTTTAGATCTAAAGAGGTTATTGATTCGAATATTAAAAAAGCTTTTCCAAATATAAATACACTGGCTCTAAGAAAAATTTCTAGTTCTATGTGGAAAAATTATGGGAAAGTTTTTGCCGAATTCATGTTTATGAAAGATTTTAGATTTGGAAAACTTGCAAATAAAATTGAAATAGATGGCCAAGAAATATTAAACGAAATCAAATCATCGAATAGACAAGCTATATTTATATCTGGTCATTTCAGTAATTTTGAACTTATGGCAATGTATTTAGAAAAATCAAATATTAATCTCTCAACAATATACCGTCCATTAAATAATATTTTTCTTAACAGAATAATGGAAAGAATAAGAATTAAATATATTTGCAAAAATCAAATCAAAAAAGGAATTGGAGGTCTTAAAAAATTGATTAAATTAAAAAAAAATAAATTCTCTACAGCCTTAATGATAGATCAACGTGTGTCTGAGGGAATACTATCAAATTTTTTTAATCAAAAAGCTTTAACTACAACAATACCTGCTCAGCTAGTGAAAAAATTTAATATTCCCATTATACCAGTTTTTATTAAAAGAATTGAGGGTGTAAGCTATAAAATTAAAATTAATAAACCAATATACTTTTCTAAAGATGAGTCTATTGAAAATATAACCGATGAACTAAATAAAATTCTTGAAAAAATGATAATTAAAAATCCAGAAGATTGGATATGGTCTCACAATCGTTGGAAATAATAAATTATTTTAAATCGTCTCTCTTTTTTTAAAAGCTTCTTTATATGAATAATATGCCTCTTGTAACTCTACATTCCAGTAAGTTAGATTTTCAATATTAATTTTTTTCTTAGTTACAGCGCACTCAACATAATCTCCTTGTTCAATAATTTGAAAATTATTAGGTAAATATTTTATTTTAGCTAATTTTTTTGTCATTTTTAGTTTATATAGTTTTATATGAAAGTTGGAATAATTGGAAGTGGTGGAAGAGAGCACGCAATTTGCCAATCTATTAAAAAATCAGCTAAAGTAGATACGATTTTTTGTTTTCCAGGAAATGCTGGAACGAAAGAAATTGCAAAAAATATTCAAATAGATTTAAAAAATTTCAAAATTTTAAAAGATTTTATTTTAGATAATCGAATAGATTTAATAATTGTTGGTCCAGAAAAACCCTTGGTCGATGGAATTGTTGATTACCTTGAAAAGTTTAAAATAAAAGTTTTTGGCCCAAACAAAATTGCCTCTCAACTAGAAGGCTCTAAAATATTTACAAAAAAACTTTGTGAAAAGTTTAATATTCCAACTGCAAAATTTGGAATTTTTAAAAATAGAGATAATGCAAAAAAATTTATAAAAAATACGAATTTCCCTGTAGTAATAAAAGCAGATAATCTAGCTTCAGGCAAAGGTGTTTACATTTCTAATAATAAAATAGAAGCTTACGGTGCTATCGATGAAATTTTTGATGGTAAATTTGGTAAAGCAAACAAACTGCTTGTAGAAGAATTCTTAGTTGGTGAGGAAATGAGTTTCTTTACTATTCATGATGGAAAAATATTTAAAAATTTTGGTACAGCGCAAGATCATAAAAGAGTGTTAGAAGGTGATAAAGGTAAAAATACTGGAGGTATGGGGGCTTATTCACCTTCTAGACTAATTAACGATGAACTTGAGAAAAAAATTATAAATAAAATTATACAACCAACACTTAATGGATTGTCTGATCTTGGATGTCAATATAAAGGTTTTTTATATGCAGGCCTAATGATTGTAGATAATGAACCTTATTTAATTGAATATAATGTTAGAATGGGAGACCCAGAATGCCAAACGATACTTCCAAAATTAAACTCTGATTTAAGTGATATTATTTTAGCTTGTTGTGAAGAGAGACTTAAAGAGACCAAAATTAATTGGCTAAATAAGAAAAGTTTGTGCATTGTTCTTTGCTCGAATGGATATCCTGATAATTATAAAAAAAATATTGAGATAGAAAAACTAAAAAATTTAGAACTCGGTAATAATGAATTTTTATTTCACGCTGGAACTTCTGATAAAAAAGGAAAAATATATGCAGTGGGCGGAAGAGTGTTGAACTTTGTAACTATCGAGGATGATTTTAAATTTGCTAGAGATAAAATTATTAAAAAATTAAAAATATTAAATTGGTCCGATGGCTTCTACAGAAATGATATCGGATACAAAGTTATCAAATTATGAGAATTATTTCCGGGATTTTTAAAGGAAAAAAAATTTTAGAACCAATTAATCAAAACACAAGACCATTGAAAGATTTAACAAAGGAGTCCATTTTTAATATAATTTTACATTCAAATAAATTTAAAGTTAATTTATTTAATTCAAATGTTTTAGACTTATTTTCTGGCGTAGGTTCCTTTGGAATAGAATGCTTATCTAGAGGTGCAAAAAATGTAATTTTTTATGAAAATTATTCAGGTGTTATTCCAATTTTAAAAAAAAATTTGTCAAACTTAAAGGATTTAAACAACTATAAAGTAATTGAAAAAAATGTTTATGATGAAAAAGTTTCTTTTAATTCAAATATTATATTTGATATTATTTTTTTAGATCCTCCTTATAAAGACAAAAATTTGAATATAGTATTGGAAAAAATAAATAAAAGTAAAATTCTAGATAACAACGGAATAATTATTTTGCATAGACATAAGAATGAAAAAAAAAAAATTTCGCCAAACTTCAAAATTATAGAAGAAAAAAAATACGGCATATCAAAAATAATTTTTTTAATTCAATTAAATTAACAATTTTTTTGTCTCTTTTTTTATTAGTTCTACAGCTGGTTGATCAAAAGGATTTAACTTTAAAGATCTACCTAATAGGATTGTTTCTAAAATGAAAAAGCAAAATAATTCACCTAGAGTCTTCTCATCTCTTTTTTTAATCTCAAAACTGCGAAATGGAATATTTTTAGTATTAAATACTTTTTCAGTTGCTAATTTTTGCGCGTAAGTAATGTTTGATATTTTTTTATTTTTTAAGAAAAGATGTGAAGATAATAATGCTTTATTATTGATTATTTTTGAACCTTTGTCATGTACATAAAATAAAGTAAAAAAATTTTTTTGAAAACCATCTAAATAAAGTTGCATGACGCTATGATTATCTTTTGGCATATTTGAAACTATTGGCAAAATACCTTTTTTTTTCTTACCCAAACTTTCAGCAACTAATTGTTGATACCACTTAAAAAAACTTTCTGATTTTTCATCATAATTTAATATTACGGAGTTATATTTTTTCTGATGAATTAATTCTAATAAAGAGCTAACATTTTTAACCAATAAATCTAAAAATCCTTTATTTTTTATCAACGAATTAAGTTGTCTAAATTTTCTAACATTAAACCCCATCAATTCTGCTGGCAACATTCCAACCTCTGAAAGAACAGAATATCTTCCACCAATAAAATTATTATGATGAACAACCTCTGATTTTAATTTTTTAGCTAAAAGATACAGATAACTTTTTTTGTTTTCTGTAATAAAAATATTTTTTTCGTTTTTTTTAATTAAAACATTTGTATTTCCAATCACCTCAATTGTATTTCCAGATTTTGAAATAACTAAATTGGTAAATTTTTTTTTATTTAATTTCTTCTCAGGTATAAGATTATCAATAAAAATAAATTTTTTTTTTGTTTTATTTTTTAAAAAATTATAAATTGCCTTAGAACCGAGAGATGAACCTCCCATTCCTATTAATCTATAATTTGATTTATTTTTAAATTTAATTAGATTTTTATTTTTATAACTATCCTCATAATCTTGGGATAAAGATTTTAAAATTTGATTTTTTTCTTTAAATAATTTTTTAAGTCTTAGTTTGATTTTAGATAATTTTCCTCCTTTCTTAAAACCAATAAAATTAATTCCTGATGTAAGCATTAATTTTTCTTAATTTTTTTTAGTAAATTTTCCTCAAAATCACTATTACTATTTTCTACAGATTGATCTTTATTATCATTGTTAATAATTAGTGACTTAATTGAATTATTCTCTTGATCAAGATTTTCTTGTTCAGATTTTGGAATAGGCAATTGGTCATAATCTGGTGGCATTACAAGAGGTGATTTTTTTTCGACTAAAAATTCATCTGAACTATTTTTTTTTTGATTTGTAAAACCCTCTTTGAGTGTTCCACATGAAGATAAAAATAAACTTATTAATGATATTAAAAATATTCTAAAGCATTTCATATTTTATTATTACTGTCATTCGTTATTAATTCAATTAATATCATAAAAATGACACCGAGCGTAATAAATATATCTGCTACATTAAAAATAAACCAATGAAAATTTTGAATATGTAAATCGATAAAATCTGGAACAGCTTTATAAAAAATTCTGTCAAAAATATTACCTAATGCTCCACCTAAAATCATTAAAAGTGAGTATTTTTTTAAACCTTCACTTTTAATTATCATAAAAAAAATTACTAATATTATTATTAAAATAAAAAACGTTAAAATATTATAAAAGTACTTTTCGTCGAATGAAAATAAACCAAATGCAATTCCTTCGTTCCAGATCAAGTGAATATTCAAAAATTTTAAAGATAATATTTCAGATCCAAAAAATTTCTTATCTAGATAAATTACATAAACTTTAGAAATTCTATCAATTAAAAAAATCAGAATAACTAAAGATGAATTAATAAAAAATTTTTTTCCTAAGTTTTTTATTTTCATTACTAATTCAGAGCACAATTAGGTCTATAGCAAGCTTTTTCTTTAATCTTCCAACAAATCGAACACTTTGATCCTTTTGCTTTTGAAGTGATTGCTGTCGTTTCTATATCATCTTCATAACTAACCTCTGCTTTTGAAGTAATACAAAGTTCGGAAAAATCTGTTTTTTCTGTAAGATTTTTTAATTTTTTATTTATATTTATTTTTAAATCTGCTTCTAAGCTTGATCCTATTTCTTTACTCGCTCTTTTTTCTTCAATGCTTATATTGCAAGTATTTCTGATTTTAATTAATTCGATCCATTTTTTACTAAGTTTTTCATTTTTAAATTTATCAGGCAATTCTGGAAATTTTTTAAGATGAATACTTTTTTGATCCTTAAATAATAACCTAAATATTTCTTCGGTAGTAAAAGACAATATAGGAGCAAACCATTTTAAAAGAGCGTTTAAAATAATATTAAGTGTCAAAATTGTTGATTTTCTTTTTTTTGAGTCAATGGGATCGCAATAAAGATTATCTTTTCTAATATCAAAGTAAAAGGAAGATAAATCAACGGTGCAAAAATTTAACAATTCTTTATACAAATTATGAAAATCGTAATTGCTAAAATATCTTTTAAAATTATTATTTAATATATAAATTTTATGCAACATTAACTGTTCTAACTCAGGAAATTCATCTATATTTAGTACTTCTAAATTTATTGTTTCAAAATTATCGTTTATATTTCCAAGCAAATATCTAAAAGTATTTCTAATTTTTCTGTAGGATTCGGCATGTTGATCTAGAATTGAATAATCAATTCTTAAATCCTCAGCATAATTAGATGACGCTACCCAAATTCTTAAAATATCTGCACCATACTTTTTTAAGATGTCATCAGGTGCAATTACATTTCCTAATGATTTTGACATCTTTAATCCTTTACCATCTACAACGAAACCATGAGATAAAATAGATTCAAATGGTGCTCTACCTCTAGTTCCACATGACTCTAATAATGATGAATGAAACCAACCCCTGTGTTGATCAGATCCTTCCAAATACATTGATGCTGGCCATTTTAAGTCATCTCTTTTTTCTAATACAAATGAATGGGTTGAACCACTGTCGAACCAAACCTCAACAATATCACTAAGTTTATCGTATTCAGCAGCTTTATATTTTTTTCCTAAAAATCGTTGGGGATCATCTGAAAACCAACAATCAGAACCCTCTTTTTGGTAAATAGATGCAATATTATCTATAACCTCATCATCAGCTAAAATTTCTTTTGTTTTTTTATTTATAAAAATTGGAAGAGGTACTCCCCAAACTCTCTGTCTTGAAACACACCAATCAGGTCTTGTTTCTATCATTGATTTTAATCTCTCTTTTCCTTTGCTTGGATAAAAAGTGGTTTCATCAATAGCTTTTAATGCTTTATCCCTTAATTTATGACTTTCCATTGAAATAAACCATTGTGGAGTGGCTCTATGTACAAGTGGAGCCTTGGACCTCCATGAGTGTGGATAAGAGTGAACCAACTCACCTTTAAATAATAAATTTTTTTGCTCTTTAAGTTTTTCAATTACAACAGGATTTGCTTTAAAAATATGAATTCCTTCAAACAATTTCACATTGTTAGTATATTTTCCATCTCCATCAACTGTTTCTATTGCTTTTATACCGTTATTCAAACAAAGATTAAAGTCATCAGGTCCGTGACTAGGTGCGCAGTGAACTATTCCAGTTCCTTGCTCAGTTGTTACAAATCTAGCCTCAAGCATTGGGATATCATGGTCATAACCAAGATTTAAGAAAGGGTGATTACAAATAGTATTAATAAATTCTTTTCCTTTAAAGGTATGAATTTTTTTATAATTATTTAATTTACACTCTTTAACAACTGACTCTAGTAGAGCGTCTGCAATAACAATTTTTCTATTTTTAAAATCACTCTCGTCATTTATTTCTAATAATACATAATCAAGAGACTCGTTATATGCTAAAGCTTTATTGGCTGGAATTGTCCATGGTGTTGTTGTCCAAATAACTATTTCACTTCCAACTAAATCTTTTAAATTAGATGATTTCACTTTAAACGAAGTGTAAATTGTATCTGATTTATGATCTTGATATTCTACCTCAGCATCTGCAAGCGCAGTTTTTTCAACTGTTGACCATAACACAGGTTTAAAACCTCTATATAAACTTCCTTCCTTTAAAAATTTACCAAGCTCTCTTACAATCTGAGCTTCTGCATTAAAGCTCATTGTTGAGTAATAATTTTCCCAATCCCCTACAACACCTAATCTTTTAAATTGAGTTTTGTGAACTTCAATCCACTTCTCAGCAAATGTTCTACATTCTTTTCTAAACTCTACTATTGGAACTTCGTTTTTGTTTTTTTTACTTTTTTTATACTGTTCCTCAATTTTCCATTCAATTGGTAAGCCATGACAATCCCAACCTGGAACATAAATAGAATCTTTTCCATCCATTTGATGAAATTTTACAATTATATCTTTAAGAATTTTATTCAGAGCTGTCCCCATGTGAATATTTCCATTTGCATAAGGAGGACCATCATGTAGGATAAATTTTTCTCTTCCTTTACTTTCATTTCTTAATTCATCGTAAAGTTTTATTTTTTTCCAATATTCAAGAATTTCTGGTTCTCTCGTAGGAAGGTTAGCTTTCATAGAAAAAGCTGTTTTTGGTAGATTTATTTGTGATTTAGTCATTTAATCTTCTTTGCAATATTTAAATCTTTTTTAATTTGTGCTTTTAATTGATTAACATTATTAAATTTTTTTTCTTTCCTAATAAACTTTAAAAACTCTACTGATAAAAGTTTATTATAAAGATTTCCAGAAAAATTAAATAAATGAACTTCTAATAATATTTTTTTTTGATTAAATGTTGGTCTGTATCCAAGATTAGCAATTCCTTTAAGATATTTATCACTATTTTTTCTCAAAATCTTGACGGCATAAACTCCTGGTTTTGCTAAAACATAATCACCGATGTCTATGTTGCAAGTTGGAAATCCAATTTTTTTTCCTACTTGTCTTCCCTTTTTCACCACTCCTTGTATCGCCCAGTTTCTTTTTAAAAGATTATTGGCTTTGTCCAATAGACCTTTTTCTAAAAGATTTCTTATTAAAGATGATGATACAATCTTTTTACTTTTTAGTAATGGTTCTGGTTTAACAACTTTATAATTAAACAATTGTTCGTATTTTTTTAATAACTTAACATTTCCTTCTCTTTTATTTCCAAACCTAAAATTATTGCTAACAAATATAAATTTAGAACTTAATTTTTTATTTAAAATCTGAGTAATAAAGTTTAACGCTTTAGTTTTTGAAAATTTTTTATCAAATTTTTTTGTAATAACAAAATCTACTTTTAAATTACTAAGTAATTTAATTTTTTGATCAATATTAGAAAGTCTAAAATTTTTTAATTTTTTATTGAAAAACATTTTTGGCATTGGATCAAAATTTACAACACCAATCTTTAAATTATATTTTTTCTTATATGATTTTGCTAATTGAAATAATTTTTGATGTCCTAAATGCAAACCATCAAAATTACCAATTAGAATAATTGATCCTTTGTGTAATTTTTTAATATTAAAATTTCTATAATGTTTTACCATTTTAAATCTGATTGAATAAAATTAACTATCGCTTCATACTCTTTTGAAACATCTTGAATACCTTTATTTTTTATTTCATTTCTATGTATTCCATTACTAATTAATAAAGAATCATAATTTAAAAGATTTGCACCTTTAATATCGGTATTTAAATTATCACCAATCGCTAATATTTTCTTATTTTTATTATTAATTGACTGATTATAAACCTCTGGATGGGGTTTTCCAAAATATACTACTTCTCCACCCATTTTTTCAAAAACCATTGCGACAGAACCTGCGCATAACTCTCTAACTTCACCACGATCAACAATTAAATCTGGATTTGTGCAAATCATTTTTTTGGTAATATGTTTTTCAAGTAAATCTTTATAAAATTTTAAATCCTTATCATGATCATCAAATAATCCTGTACACAATAAATATTCACTATCACTAATATCTTCACACTTATTTTTCTCAAATAAATAAAATAAATCAAAATCCCTTGGTGGACCTATGTGATAAAACTTTTTCGATAAGTACGATTTTTTCAAATAATTTAGAGCTGCCTCTCCTGAGGTAAATACGTGATCTCTGAGTACTTTATCCATGCCCATCTTTTCTAAAAAATTTTGAACAGTTTTATTTGGTCTTGGGGCGTTTGTTAAAAGTACTAACATTTTCTTTTTTTTTAATAGTTCGTTCAAAACAACTATTGCCTTTTCATGAAGATTAACCCCATTATGAACAACACCCCATAAGTCTATATAAAAAAGATCATAATTATCAGCAATTGATTGTAAGCCATTAAAATCTAAATTTTTGGTCATATTTTAAGGTATAAACCATAAAATCCCGAATTTACTAGCAATATTAATATCCTAAAGATTTTCTGATCTTGAAATAGACGGTGAAATATCTATATGAAGCTCATATTTATAAAGATTTATTAAGGAGAATTTATGAAGTTTAAACCGTTACATGACAGAGTTTTAATTGAAGTATTAGATGGCAGTGAAAAAACTGCTGGAGGAATAATTATCCCTGACACAGCTCAAGAAAAACCTCAAGAAGGAAAAGTTGTTGCTGTAGGTGGTGGTGCAAAAACTGAAGATGGAAAAATAATTCCAATGGATGTTAAGGTTGGTGATAAAGTTTTATTTGGCAAATGGTCAGGAACTGAAGTCAAAATTAATGGTAAAGAATACAGCATAATGAAAGAGTCTGACATTATGGGTATTTCAGGTAAGTAATTTAATTTAAAGGAGAAAAATAATGGCAAAAGTTGTTAAATTTGATGCTGAAGCAAGAGCAGCAATGATTAGAGGTGTAAATATCTTAGCTGACACTGTTAAAGTAACTTTAGGACCAAAAGGAAGAAATGTAGTAATGGATAAATCTTATGGTGCACCTAGAATTACTAAAGATGGTGTTTCTGTAGCTAAAGAAATAGACCTTGAAGATAAGTTTGAAAATATGGGTGCACAAATGGTTAAAGAAGTTGCTAGCAAAACTAACGATGAAGCTGGTGATGGAACTACTACTGCAACTATACTTGCGCAAGCAATTGTCAAAGAAGGTGTGAAGTATGTAACGGCTGGTATGAATCCAATGGATGTTAAAAGAGGAATTGATGCTGCTGTAGAAACAGTAAAAGAAAGCCTTGTTGCATCTGCAAAAAAAGTAAAAGACAGTGATGAAATTGCTCAAGTAGGAACAATTTCTGCAAATGGTGACAAAGAAATCGGAACTATGATTGCAAAAGCAATGCAAAAAGTTGGAAATGAAGGGGTAATTACTGTTGAAGAAAACAAAGGTATTGAAACAGAATTAGATGTAGTTGAAGGTATGCAGTTTGATAGAGGATATCTATCACCATACTTTATCACTAACAGTGATAAAATGACTACAGAGTTAGAAAATCCTTTTATTCTATTACATGAGAAAAAATTAACTAACTTGCAACCGATGGTCCCTCTTTTAGAAGCTGTTGTACAAGCTGGTAGACCATTGATGATTATTTCTGAAGATGTCGAAGGCGAAGCTTTAGCTACTTTAGTAGTAAACAAACTTAGAGGTGGTTTGAAAGTTGTAGCTGTAAAAGCTCCAGGTTTTGGTGATAGAAGAAAAGCTATGCTTGAAGATATTGCTATTTTAACTGGAGGTCAGGTTATATCTGAAGACCTAGGTATCAAACTTGAAAATGTTAAACTTGATGATCTTGGATCTTGTAAGAAAATCAAAGTTGATAAAGATAATAGTACTATCGTTAATGGAAGTGGAAAGAAATCTGATATCGAGGCTAGATGTGCTTCTATCAAACAACAAGTTGAGGAAACTACTTCTGATTACGATAGAGAAAAACTTCAAGAGAGACTTGCTAAGTTAGCTGGTGGAGTTGCAGTAATTAAAGTAGGTGGTGCAACTGAAGTTGAAGTTAAAGAGAGAAAAGATAGAGTTGAGGACGCTTTGAATGCAACTAGAGCTGCTGTTGAAGAAGGTATTGTAACTGGTGGTGGTTGTGCATTACTTTATGCTGCTCAAGAACTTGATAAAGTCAAAGCAAAAGGTGATGACCAAAAAGCAGGCGTGGATCTTGTTAGAAAAGCATTGGAAGCTCCAATTAGACAAATTACTAAAAATGCTGGTGTAGATGGTTCAGTGGTAGTTGGTAAATTATTAGAGCAGAAGAAAAAAACTAACGGTTACGATGCTCAAAACGAGGAGTATTGTGATATGTTTGCAAAAGGTATCATAGACCCAGTAAAAGTTGTGAGAACTGCTCTTCAAGATGCTGCTTCAATTGCTGGATTATTAGTAACTACAGAAGCAATGATTGCTGACAAACCAGAGGAAAAAGATGCTGCTGGTGGTATGCCAGGTGGTATGCCAGGTGGTATGGGCGGTATGGGTGGAATGGGTGGAATGGGAATGTAATACGTTTCCATTTAGAGAACACTCTAAAACATAAACTCAACAAAATTAGAACCCCCTGGAACGAAAGTTTCGGGGGTTTTTTTTAGGAACAAATTGTATTATTTTTTCATTCATTTTCTATTTTTTTTATTATATCCATAATTAAATTATTTATCATTTCGGCACCTTTTAGGGATGGATGATCATCATCAGAATAAAATATATTTTCCTCATCATGAGTTACGCATCTACCTTTAATAACAGTATTACAAAATAATTTGTGAGGGTAAACTCTATAAATATTTTTATTTATTAAACTGTCTAGGAGATTAAATGAACTTTTGGTTCTATCAACATAAACACTATAAGAAGTTGTTAAATAATCATTTTCCATCTCATTGCCCTTTTTACGATATTTTTTTATTATTTCATTGGGCACAGAATAACCTACCTCAGGTATTGGATAAACAATTATAACTTTATTGTTATTTTTTAAAATATCGGAAACAAAGTTTCTTAAAGAATTTTCTATTTCACTTTTATTTAATTTATAATCAAATTTATTTCCTTCTTTTCCACCAGTTTCAATGTATCCTTCTTTATTATCGAAATATAGCTCTGTTAAATATAAGGGAAATCTTCCTGCAATAATAACTATTGAATTTGTCGTTTTTTTAAAAAATTTATTTTCTTGATTTAAAGTTTCATTATTACAAAATTTATGTTTTTTATTAGTAAATCTATTAACATAATTAACATCTCTAAAGTTAAAACAAGTTTTATAAGTTGTTATGAAATTATAATCTTTATTTTGTAATTTTTTGTATAAATCAAATGATAAAGATCCAGCATGACTATCACCAAATAAAATAATTTTGCTATTTTTTTCATTGAAAAATTCACATGGTTTTTTACTATTCATGCATGTTCCGTTATAATCTTTAGTATTAATTTTAGGCTTTAGCTTGCCCCAGGGATTTTCAACATCAATTGACGATAATAATATTTGAGGGAACCTATTTTTGAAACCATTTTTTATAATATTTAAAGTATTAAAACTTACTAATATAAAAATAAAAAGTAATATGATATAAACTAATATATTCATTTTATTTTTTTTATCTCGCGCAGGTTTCTCAATTAAAAAATAGCTTAACAAGGATAATATGATTATTAAAACTATACACTCTAACTTTTCATATTCTGAGATGTTAAAATTTTTAATTCTTGCAAATGCAAAAACTGGATAATGCCAAAGATATAAAGAATATGAAATTAAGCCAATTCCAACAATAAACTTTGTTGAAAGGATCTTTGTAATTAATTCATCTCTCTTTGAAAACCATATAATTAAACAAACACCTAAGACTGGTGATAATGTGTAAATAGATGGATGAAACCTATCATCAAAAAAAATAATTGCATGAATGATCAAGATCAATCCAATGGTAGGCAAAATTAAACCTAGCCTATTGTTTCTGTTTCTATATCCAAGTTTAATTTCAAAATATGATAAAATTGAACCTGCTAACAATTCCCAACCTCTTGATGTTAAATTATAAAAATTAAATGAAGGATGATTTTTATTGCCCCAATCGGCTAAACCTAAACTAATAATAAATCCAAATATTAAAATAAAAATTAAATATTTTTTAAAATATTTAAATGAAACCAAAAAGACTATTGGAAATAATATATAAAATTGTTCTTCAATGGATAGAGACCAGGTATGTAAAAATGGTTTTAACAGTTCACTTTCAGCACCATAACGACCACCTGAATACCAGAAATAAAAATTTGAGCTAAATCCAATTGAATAAAGAATGGATTTTGAAAAATCTATGAAAATAGTTGGTCTCATATATAACCAAGCAAATGGAAGAGATGCCAACATTACAAATAACAAAGCAGGCAGTATTCGTCTTATTCTTCTTTCATAAAAATTCTTAAAAGAAAATGAACCCTTTATAAATAGTTCTTTAAAAATAATTGATGAAATTAAATAACCAGATATCACAAAAAATATATCAACTCCTATAAACCCACCCTTAAAAGATTTATGGCCTAATATATTTATTTGAGAGTGATACAGAATCACCGCAATAACTGCGACTCCTCTTAAACCATCTATCTCTGGGCGATAAGTAAGTTTCATCAATTATCTAAATATCAGAAAAAAACATTTAATTTTAAAAAAAGATTAATAAATTCAATATTTTAAAAAAATTTTCAAGCCAGTTATGAGTTTTTTTGAGTTTTAATATCCTTTTAAATATGTATAAGAGCCAGAATTTATGAATAATAATATCAGAAACATCACAATCATAGCCCATGTTGATCATGGTAAAACTACTCTAATTGACAATTTAATGAAACAAAGTGGTTCATTTAGAGATAATGAAATTATTGAAGAAAGATTAATGGACTCTGGTGAGCTTGAAAAAGAAAGAGGAATTACAATTTTAGCTAAACCAGCTTCAATAAATTGGAACAATTCAAGAATAAATATAATTGATACCCCAGGCCATAGAGATTTTGCTGCAGAAGTTGAAAGAGTTTTAAGTATGGCAGACGGAGCACTGTTATTAATTGACTCTGCAGAAGGTGTTATGCCTCAAACAAAATTTGTATTATCAAAAGCACTTAAACAAGGATTAAAGCCAATTGTTGTTATTAATAAATTAGATAAAGCTGATCAGAGAGCTAATGAAGTTCTAGATGAAACATTTGATTTATTTGTTAGCTTAGATGCAAATGAAGAACAATTAGATTTTCCAGTTCTGTACGCAAGTGGAAGATCAGGTTGGGCTGATCATGAAGTTGATGGTCCAAGAGAAAATTTAAATCCTCTATTAGATTTAATTGTTGATCATGTGAAACCTGCTGAACTTGATAAAACTAAACCTTTTGCAATGTTATCAACACTGCTTTATGCAGATAGTTTTTTAGGAAGAAGTTTAGTTGGAAGAATTACTCAAGGCACTGCGAAAGCTAATCAATCTATAAAAGCAATTAATTTAAATGGTGAAAAAGTTGATGAAGGAAAGTTAACAAAAATTTTTAGATATGAAGGAACAAAAAAAGTTCCAATAGATGTTGGCGAGGCTGGAGATATTGTAGTTATTGCTGGGTTAGAAAAAGCAAACGTTGCCGATACAATATGTGACCTAGAGGTAAATGAACCAATTCCCGCTACACCGATAGATCCTCCTACAATGTCAATTACAATTACTGTAAATACTTCACCTTTGGCTGGAACTGAAGGTAAAAAATTAACCAGCACGCAAATACGAGATAGATTATTTCAAGAGGCACAAAATAATGTTGGTATTACGTTTTCAGAAAACGAAGGTAAAGACTCTTTTGTTGTAAGCGGTAGAGGTGAGTTAATGTTAGAAATTCTTCTAACTCAAATGAGAAGAGAGGGTTTTGAAATGACAGTAAGCCCTCCGAAAGTATTATATAAAATTGATCAAAGTGGAAATAAACTTGAGCCAATTGAGGAAATTACAATGGATCTTGATGAAGAATATTCATCAAAAGTTATAGATTCTATGAACAGAAGAAAAGGTAAACTAATAGAATTAAAAGATACTGGAACTAACAAAAAAAGATTAATTTTTCATGCACCTACTAGAGGCTTAATGGGATACACAAGTAGATTTCTTACACTTACAAAAGGAAATGGGGTGATCAACAGAATATTTCATAGCTATGGTCCTTATGAAGGAGAAATGGAAGGTAGAAGAAATGGAGCTTTAATCTCGATGGAACAAGGAAAAGCTGTTGCATTCGCAATCTTTAACTTACAAGCACGAGGAGAAATGTTTGTTACACATAACGACTCTGTTTATCCTGGAATGATCGTAGGTCTTTCACCTAAACCAGGTGACATGATAATCAATGTTATGAAAGGTAAAAAGTTAACAAATATGAGAACTCAGGGCACAGATGAGAATGTTGTACTTACACCTGTAAGAAAAATGTCAATTGCAGAACAATTAAGTATGCTTAATACAGATGAAGCTTTAGAGATAACTCCAGACTCATGTAGATTGAGAAAAGCAATTCTTGATCCACACGAAAGAAAGAAAAGCGAAAAAGCTTCAGCTGCAGCCTAATCAAAAGTTTTATCAACTAAATAAAGTCCTAACGCAACACAAGGACCTATGCCAAATGCAAACAATAATGTTCCAATCCCTACTGTTCCTCCTAAATACCATCCAATACTAACAACTGAAATTTCTAATGTTGCTCTTACAACAGCTATAGGAAAATTAGTTAATTTTTGTAATCCTATCATAAGTCCATCTCTAGGGCCGGCTCCTAAATTTGATACTAAGTAAATACCCCCACCTATTCCAACTGTAATTACAGAAATTACAGCTAATAATAATTGATAAATATAATTTGATGGTGTTGGAACATATTTGATACAAAGATCAATCATAATTGCAATTATCAAAGCATTAAATATTGTACCCATCCCTGGTTTTTGCCCGAGTGGAATCCATAAAATTAAAACAGCAATACTTATTAATAATGTAATAGTTCCAATACTTAAATTAATATTTAAGGAAATACCTTGGGCTAAAACACTCCAAGGAGAGGCTCCTGTGAATGAAACAATTAATAATCCTTCACCTAATCCAAATAAAGACAAACCAAAACATAAGAAAAAAAATGTAGAAAACTTTGGTTTAAAATTAAATGGTTTTTCTGAGCTCCATTTTACTTTTGGAATTTTTTTTATTTTTAAAAACATAATTATAATAAGCTATATCTATTAATGAAAAATTCTAATATTGTAATCAGCAAATGAAAAAGATTGCAATTATTTTACTTTTAACATTTTTCTCATCAATTTCTTTAGCCCATATTGGTCATTATAACAAATTTGACAAAATAGAAATGGAGATCTTGAGAAATGATGAAGTAATTGGGTATAACAATTATTTTTTTAAAAGAGATGGTGAAAAAACGATAGTAAAAAATCAATATAAATTTGAGGTAAAACTCCTATCTGCAACAATATTTAAAGTAGAGGGATATGGAGAAGAAATTTATTTAAAAGATAATTTAATATCTTTTCAATCAAAGACGCTTCAAAATAAAAAAGAAAAATTTGTAAACTTAAAACTTGATAAAAATAATAAGAAATTTGACATCAAAGGATCTTCATACTCAGGTGAAGCTTCTATTAAAAATATTATTGGAAATTGGTGGAGTCATAAAATTTTACAAGCAGAAAGCCAAATAAGTCCTATTTCTGGAAGTATAAAAGAACAAATAGTTACTTTTATTGGTAAGGAAAATATTTCAATTAATGGCAAACAATACGAAACAGATCATTTCAAACTTACATCTAAAGATATGTCTCTACCTGAAGATAAAAAATTAAATTTTGATATTTGGCTGGATAAAAAAACTTCAGTGATTATTAAAATTACATATAAGAGAATGGGAAATTGGGAATATCGCTTAAAAAATCTTGAATAAAATTATTTATTTATTTTTTTATAAAGATCATTTGCACTTATCCATCCAGCCTCTACTCTAGGGCCTACAAACCAATCTGCACACACTCCTAAATTTAATTTATTATTCCAATAACTTTTGACTTTAAAGGGCCTAGAATTTGAGGAATATTTCCAACCATGATTTAATGAAGTTATTATTTTTGTTTTTTTAATTCCAGTAAGTTTAAAAAATTGATTAATTAAAATCTTTGAGTTTTTTTCTTTATTTTCTCTATTTTTATTTATTTTTTTATTTGCCCATAAATTTGTACTTTGTAAAGTCCATAAATCATTATTACTTTTAAATCTTTTTTTACTATTTTCTTTAGCCGCCCAGCCTAAAATTTTATCATCAAACAAATAACTCGATATATTTTTATTTGTTTTTTTAATTTCGATCATGACTGTAATATTTGCATCCATTTTTATTTTTTGTTTGATGAACGGGTCTTTTATAAATTTTTTTGATAATTTTTTTAATTGTGGGAATGGGCAAGTTAATATCAACTTATCATAATATTTTGTTTGGTTGTTATTAAAATCTAATTTCCATTTATTTTTAATATATTTAATCTTCTCCAACTCACTTTGAAAGTTACAATTTATATTTTTTATTAAATGTTTGCTAATATCATTGTTACCTTTGCAGCCAATTATTTTAACATGATTTTTATTTTCTTTTTTTAACTTATGTAAAAACACATGTTTGCCGCCCCATTTTTTTAGAATTTTTTTTTTACGTAAATTTGTAATAAATTTTTTAAAATTAATTGTTTTTGGAGAAATATATTGTGCCCCATGATCAAATCCTTTTGATTTATTTAATCTTTTAAAAGAAGATCTGCCACCTGGACCTCGGGCTTTGTCATAAATGTGTACAGAATTTTTTTTACTTAACAAATTAGCTATTGTTGCTCCAGAAATTCCAGAGCCAATTACACAATAACTACTCATTTTCCTGCAACAGTCATACCTTCTATCATCATAGTTGGTGAATTGACTGAATATTCGAATTCTAAATCATTAGCTAAAATAATATTTTTGAACATATCCTTAAAATTTCCAGCAATTGTTATTTCATTAACAGGATATTTAAATTCTCCGTCTTCAACCAAAAAACCAGTGGCCCCTACTGAATAATCTCCTGTTACAAGATTAGATCCGTGACCAATAGTTTCAGTAATATAAAGACTTCTTGAATTTTTTTTCATAAGATCCTCATGGCTTATATTTCCTTTTTCAAAATATAAATTGGTAGTTCCACCACTTCTTCCATTTGATTGTAAATTTAATTTTTTTCCATTGTATGTGTCGACAAGATAATTTTTAAGTATTCCATTCTCTATAAGTTGTAATGTATTTGAGTTTACACCCTCTGCATCAAAGTTTTGAGAACCCATTCCTTTAATTATATCAGGTTTATCAATTACATTTATCGAATCAGCAAAAACCTGTTCACCAATTTTATCCTTTAAAAATGAAGTACCTCTTGCAATTGCGGAGGCAGATATTGCACTTGCAAAAACACTTAACATTCCCTTTGAAATTCTTTTATCAAAAATTATGCTGATCTTTTCACTTCCAATTTTTTTAGGGCTCAATTTTCTAATAGTTTGCTTGGCAGCTTTATTTCCGAGATCTATTGCTTGCTTAATATCAGACAAATGACGTTTGCTAGAAAACTCGTAGTCTCTTTCCATGCTATTTTCATCTTTTGCAACTGTTACGCAAGAAGTAGTAAAAGAAGAAGTTTTATAACCGTCACAAAAACCGTCACTATTTGCAAGTATAAAATTCGATTTATTTTCAGTGAAACTAGATTCTGTATTTATGATTTGATTATTTGATGAAGCAGACTCTTCTAAATCTTTTAAATATTTTATTTTTTTATCGTTTTCGAATCTTGTTTCATCATACAAATTAAGACTACTAATTTGTTTGGCTAATAAATTTTTATCAGGTAAAGAATTAAATTCATCCTCTGGTGTAATTTTTGTAGTTTCAAAGCACTTTTCAATTAAAGTTTTTATATTTTCATCTAGTAAATTTGATGATGAAATTGATGATCTTCTTTTACCTAAATAAGTTTCTATACTTAATGCCAATCCATCTGATCTATCTGAAGCTTCTAGGGATTTATTTCTAAAATTAACTGTTTCTGAAATTGAGTGACCAACTGTAACACTTGCATCAGTTGCTCCCATTTTTTTTGCCAAATCCAAACAATATGAAGCTTTAGATTTTAGAAATTCTTGATCCTTAACCATAATTAAAGTTTAGTTCCACCAACTGTCATTTTATCGATCAAAATTGAAGGTTGAGCGACTCCCACAGGAACTCCTTGTCCAGCCTTTCCACAAGTTCCTATACCTGGGTCCAACATCATGTCATTTCCTACCATTGATACTTCTTTAAGTATTGATGGCCCATCACCAATTAGTGTTGCTCCTTTAATTGGAGACCCAATTTTTCCATTATTTATTTCGTAGGCTTCGGTGCAATTAAATACAAATTTTCCAGATGTGATATCTACCTGACCTCCTCCAAAGCTTACAGCAAAAATTCCTTTATCAACAGATTTGATCATTTCATCTTGAGTTTGATTGCCACTTAACATCATTGTATTTCTCATTCTTGGCAAAACAATATGTCTATAATTTTCTCTTCTTCCAGATCCAGTGGATCTTGTCTTCATTAATCTCGCATTATGCCTGTCTTGCATAAAGTTTTTAAGAATACCATTTTCAATTAAAACTGTTCTCTCCGTTGGCGTTCCCTCATCATCAATTGTTAAACTTCCTCTTCTATTATCAATCGTACCATCATCAACAATTGTTACACCCTCACTTGCAACTTTTTGACCCATAAGATCGTGAAAAGCTGATGTTTTTTTTCTATTAAAATCTCCTTCTAGACCATGACCAATTGCTTCATGAATTAATATAGCAGGCCAACCAGGTCCTAAGACTACTTTCATCTCACCAGCAGGTGCTGGTTTGCTGTCTAAATTTACTGATGCAATTCTAAAAGCCTCTTCACAAACATTTTTCCAATTATCATTTTTTAAATAATCGTCATAAGATTGTCTGCCACCAATTCCATATACTCCAGTTTCTTTTCTTCCATTTTTTTCCAACATTACAGAGACATTAAATCTAATTAATGGACGTACATCGGTAAGTGCTTCTCCACCTGATCGAATAATTTCAATTGATTTTTGCTCACCAGCAAAACTAGCAGTCACTTGTTTTACTGATCCATCTTTTTTTCTTAAAAAATCATTTACTTTATTTAAAACTTCTAATTTCGAGTCTAAAGATTTTTGTTCAATTGGATTAATATCTTCATAAAATTTTTTATTAGATTTTGGAATTTCATGATTATATGTGCCTTTAATTGATTTAAGAGTTGATTTAAGATTTTCTGAGGAATTTTTTAATGAATCTTTTGATATTTCGTTAGAATATGAATAAGCAACAACCTCGTTTGAGATAGCTCTGAAGCCAAATCCTAAATCAGAACTATAGTTTGAGCTTTTTATTTTATTATCATCTAAAACAATTGACTCTGATTTTGACTCCTCTAAATAAAGCTCACCATCATCACAATTATTTAGTGTTTCAGATACTATTTTATCTGCATCTTGTCTTGTTAAATCAGATTTGTTAAAGAAATTACTCATTCATCTTAAATAGTGGTTTGTTGATAATTTTCAACTGATCATTTTACGCATGTACAATTTATTACTAAAAGTTAATTATTGTTAAATGAAAGTATTTTTTAATAACTCTTGTAAAATCTGTAGATCAGAAATTAACTTATATAAAAAAGAAAATATCAAAGATATTGACTGGATAGATATAACAAATAATTCAGATGCTGAGAAAGAAACATCTAGAAATGATAAAGAATTATTAAGAAGATTGCATGTCAAGGAGAATGGTAAAATTATTGAAGGTGCGGAGGCATTTCTTTATGTTTGGAAAAAAATTCCAAAATATGAATTTTTATATAAATTTTTCAAACTACCAATAATTTTCACAATCTTTAAATATGGGTATGAAATAATTGCCTTTTTTTTATATTTAAAAAATAAAAAACAACTTAAAAAACTAAGTTAAAAAAAATATTAAAAATTCACTGAGTAAAGACATAGATAATAAAAACATAATTAATAAAATTGAATACATAAGAGTTATAACTCTATTTCTTTTTCTCCTTAGTCTAACAAAAGTTTTATCATCTAAATCTGAAATATCCCTTTCACCAACTACGGGATAGTCATAACTCCATCGCCATGTAGATTGGCCTAATCTAGAGTCGAGACTGTTAAAATACCTTATCCATGCAAGAACATATTTTAATACTAGATACAAAATAATCATTAGTATTGAAGAAAGTAACATTCTTAATAGTACTTAATTATGTATGATAATTTAATTGATATTTTTGGCTCTTTTTCTTGCGATTAACTGTGTAAGAGCATCAACCATGGTATCTGAGGCCTTAAATATTTCATTATTTTTAAACTCATGAGAAATATTTTTTTCTGGATTAGTTTTGTCTTCAATAACTATTCCTTCATCTGGTGAATTATTTTTTATATAAATTAATAATAGCCATTCATCATCTGAGGCTTCATCCCATTTAACAAATATTTCTCCTGTTTCAAATCTTCTGTCTATACATCTAAAGATAGACATATGTCTTGTTATGTGTCTTTTGTTTAACTGAAAGACTAAACTACTAGCACTTCTGTAAAAACTTTCGAGAGCAAACTCAATTTTTTGTCTAGCTAAAGTATATTCTTTTTCTTTTTGTAAAAGTGTTTCTCTATCTTCATCTCCTTGAATTTTTACTCCTAAGGCCTCTACTCTTTCCCTAATCTTTTGATCTCTAATAATTCTGTATTTTTCTTTAAGTTTTTCTATTCTTTGTTGTAAGCCAGCATAATCCTCTCTCTTTTCTCTTAAAGAAATTTTTTCTAATTTCTCTAATTCTTTAACCTCTCTAACTCTAAATTTTTCAATTTGCTTATCTAATTTTAATTGTTGTAAAAATTTCTTTTGTTTTTCTGCTTGTTCAATTCTTAAAAGAGCCTGTTCTTTTCTTAAGAATAATTTTATTTCTTTTGTTCTTTGTTTTTCTAATCTAATTTCATCCTTTAAAGCTTGTTCTTTTAATTTAACTTTTAATTCAGCCTCTTTTTGTTTTTCTTTTGCAATTTCGATCTTTTCTAACCTTTCTTGTTCTTGTTTTTCTAATTTTAATCTTCTTGCTTCATCTTTTTTTAGAATTTTATACTGTGAAATTGTGTCTGCTATTTTATCAAAAAATGCTTGGATATATTTTTCAAAACCGAAATTTAATCTAAACTTAAATTCAGGCTTTAGAGAATTTTGAAAGTTAACTAACTTTAAAAGAAAATCTGGTTTCTTTGGTGATGTAGATTTATATTTTTTTATTACTTTTTTAGATTTTTTAACTTTTCTATTTTTAGAATTTTTTTTTTGTCTTACCTTAACTTTTTTAATGTTGCTTTTCTTGATCTTTTTTAGAGCTTTTTTAATTTTTTTTTTATTTTTGGAAAAATTTTTTTTTATTTTTTTTTTCTTTTTTTTCATTTGAGGAAATTTATATTTATCAATAATTTATTGATAAATATAGTCTCTTGTAACTGGTGTTGAAGAATAATTTTTTGTTAATTGAAATTGATATACAACTTGATCACCCCATTTAAATGCCATCTCACAACCTGCAAGATAAAATTCCCACATTCTAAAAAATTTTTCATCAAACATTTCAATTATTTTTTCTTTGTTTTTGAGACAATTTTCTTTCCAATGTCTTAAAGTGTGCATGTAATGTAGCCTTAAAACTTCAATATCTGCAACGATTAATCCCGACTTTTCTATATGTGGACTTACCTCACTCAAACTTGGTGTATATCCACCAGGAAAAATATATTTCGTAATCCACGGATGTGGATCTCGAGGTGGATTTACTGACCCTATAGTATGAATCAATGAAACTCCATCATCTTTCAAAAGTTTTTCAATTTGTGAAAAAAATTTTCTATAAAATTTTCTTCCTACATGCTCAAACATTCCAACACTTACGATTCTATCGAATTTTTCGTCTAGCTCCCTATAATCCATAAGTTTAAAGTGTAACTGATTTTCTAAATTAAGTTCTTTTGCTCTTTTTTTACAATAATTAAATTGATTTTCAGAAAGGGTGATACCTGTGACTTCACAATTTGCACTCTTTGCTATATCAGTTGCAAGCGATCCCCATCCGCATCCGATATCTAAGACTTTTTGATTAGGCTTTATATTGAGTTTTTTTATAATATGTTGAATTTTATTATTTTGTGCTGTTTCAAGCGTGTCTGTTTCATTTTTAAAATATGCACATGAATATTGTCTTTTAGGATCTAAAAACAAGTCATAAAGATCATCCGAAATATCATAGTGATGAGAGACATTCATCTTAGATTTTTTTATAAAATTAAAATTAGTTAAATATCTATAAGAACCTCTTAATCTATTAAGTAAATAACTAAAAAAATTTAAGTCTCCTCTTCCAAAGTTCATCAAAGAAAGATCCAAGAAATCAGTTAATGTTCCATTTTCAATAGTTATTTCTCCATCTGTGTATGCTTCACCAAAATATAAATCTGGATGAAATAGTAACTTATAGTGAAGATTTTTATTTAAAATTTTAACTTTTATAGGGTTTTCACTTTTTGGATTTCCAATAATGTAACTTTTTGAATTAGCGTCAACTAATATAAATCCATCTTTTTTAAAAACATTATTTAAAAATCTAGCCAGTTGCATCTAAGCCGCCTTATTATTTTTTAATGAAAAATTTAATTTTTCTAAATTATTGATTAAATCCGTTTCATCTTTAGAATTTAAAATACTAAGTGGTGGTAAAAGATTTTTATAATATATTTCTTTTTTACTAAAGTATGTGTGTAAACCTGAAATCAAATTATACTTTTCAAATTCAGCTCTTACCTCACAAAGGTTTTGGTTTACTGTCTGTTCATTTCCATCATTAAAATCATCGTATACCTTTCTTGCCAGTGAAGAAGTAGCATTACATGTAGCTGTGATAATTCCTGAACAACCTAATTGAAGCCCTTTGAATAATTTGGACTCTGATCCAGGTAAAACTGAAAAATCGTCAATTTTTAGGTTTTCAAAAAGATTGTAAGAACTATCTTTTACTCCAATAATATTTTTTGGATATTTTTTTACTAACTCTTCAATACATTCAATACTAAACTTATAACCACAAAGTTTTTCAAAATTATATAGTACTATTTCACAATCAGAAATTGCCTCTACTATTTTGCTATAAAATTCTATTACTTCTTTATCTCCATATTTATAATAAGCAGGCGGCATAACTAAGAATCTATTAAAACCTAAAGATTTAGAAACTCTCATTAAATTAATTGTTTCACCTAAAGAATTTAAACCAGTACCTATAATATATTTTTCTTTGTGTTTGCTTGAAGTCAGATGATTTAACAAATTAATTTTTTCAGAGACAGGTATAAGTTGAGCCTGCCCTGTACTTCCAAATATAGCTGCTCCGTGACAACCATTGTCAATAACCATTTCTGCATGCAGAATGGTTTTTTTAATATCAAGCGTCAAATCATCATTTAATATCGACATTGAGGCCGCATAAATGCCTTTAATTTTACTCATAGTAAAAATTTATATAAAAATATTAATTAGTAAAGTTTATAAATTAACCATGAAAATATTAGTAATTCAAAACAGGATGGGTATAGGTGATACGGTAATTTTCCTACCCTTTATTAAAGCTATTTCAAATAAATTTGGAGTACCTGTTAGTTTGCTAGTGAAAGAAAATTCAAAAGCTAACGAATTTTTAAATCAAACAAATTATATTGAAGAAATAATTCACTTAGAAAGAGACAATAAAATAAATCAAAGACATGATGGTTTTAAAGGATTTTTCAAATTAGCAAGTGATCTTAAAAAATATAATTTTGATAAAGTTTTTATTTTTAATTCATCTTTGAGATATAACTTAATTTCTAAATTAGCAGGTGTTAAAGAAATATTTCAATATCCGTTATTTGAGAAACAAAATCAACACATCACTAAACCGGCTAAAGCTATAATAAAAAAATATTTAGATATCGAAACTATTGATAATCCAGAAATTCAAATTGATAACAGTTTAGTTCAAAAAACAGCAGTAAACTTTAATATTAATAATGATGAACTTAATGTTTTGTTGGGTATAGGTGGCTCAGGCCCAACAAAGAGAATACCATCAAAAACTTTTCTAGACGTAATGGAAAAATTAGAAGCTTTTAAAAAATGTAGGTTTTTTTTAGCCACAGGTAAAAATGAAGATGAGCAAAAAATCTTAATGGAAATATTAAATACAAAATTTAGAGAAAAGTGTGTTGCTTTAGATAACCTCAGTATAAGGGATACATTGCCTATTATTAAAAATTGTAATGTTGCAATCTGCAATGATACGAGTTTCTCACATTTATCATCAGCATTAGGAATTAAAACAATTACATTGATGGCAGATACACCATTAATTTATGGTTCTTATAATACAAATATGTATCCTATAATTCCTGATGGAGAAACAACTGTTTCTCACAATACTCATGGTAAAGATAAAATAAATCCAGATAAGATTTATGAAAAACTATTATCAATAATTAATTAAGAAATATCCTTAAGAACTATTTCTTTAGCTTCATTAACAATAGCTGATAATCTTGAGGTTTCTGGAGAAATATCGGGGTGAATTTTTTTTTGAATTTTTTGGTAAGCTTTATTTAGAGCTTCTTTAGTTGGTTTTTTATTAATGTCTAAATTTAAAATCTTATATGCCTCAGATATTGATAATGATGACGAGTTATTATTTTGATATTGATTAAAAGAAAATCTTCCAGAATTTCTTAAGGTTTGAATAAGCCTATAAAGAGAAAGCAATTGAAACAATGATAAACCTTTAAGTTTAACTAGAGCAAGGCTTGCAAGAGTTAATGGCAATGTGAGTAGAAATTTTCCACCAATAGCAAATAAAACTGCTAATAAAGCCAATAATAAAATTGTAATCAGCCTAACTCCTTTTGACATTTTTTTTGGAGAAATATTTGACCACCATCTTAATAAAAAATATAAGATGACTAAAATTACAAGTAGATAAATAATAATATTCATATATTTCCTTA
Source organism: uncultured Pelagibacteraceae bacterium (assembly GCA_902592375.1). Classification (GTDB taxonomy): domain Bacteria; phylum Pseudomonadota; class Alphaproteobacteria; order Pelagibacterales; family Pelagibacteraceae; genus Pelagibacter. The sequence goes on from CACJEG010000003.1 coordinate 115,511, forward strand.
TTAGATGAAAGTACCACAACTTAAAAAAAAACTAGAGATAAAAACTTGTCACAATATTGATTGGGAAGACAATTACAGCTGGATTCATCAAGATAATATTTTGGAAGTTCTCAGAGATAAAAGCAAGTTAGATCCTGAAGTGAAAAAATATTTAGAAGATGAAAATGCTTACACAGATCATCATTTAAAAGATACAAAAGATATTCAAAAAAAATTATTCGATGAAATTAAAGGAAGAATTAAATTAGATGATGAATCTTTGCCCTATAAAGATCACACCTATGAGTATTGGACAAAAACTACAACAACAGGAAATTATTCCATAAAACTTAGAAAAAAAATTGGTTCAGAAAATATTGAGGAAATATGGAATGGAGATCAAGAAAAAGAAAAACTTAAAACTGAATATTTTGGGGTTGGAGATTTAGAAGTAAGTAATAATGATAAATATCTTGGGTACTCTTTAGATCTTAAGGGTTCTGAATATTATACAATTTATTTAAGAGATATAAAAACAAACAAAATTATTTCAAAAGAAATTACGGAAACATCAGGGGGAATAACATTTAGTCTAGATGATAAATATATTTTTTATTCTAAACTTGATGAAAATCATAGAGCAAGAACAATATACAGGCACAAAATAGGAGATTTTGAGGCCAAAGATGAATTAATATTTGAGGAGAAAAGCGAGGCTTTTACAGTAGGAATTGGAAAAAGCTCAGATGAAAAATATTTTTTTATAAATACTTCTGACCATAATACTTCAGAACAATATTACTTTAAATCAGATGAATTAAATCCATCTCCAAAACTGATTATTAAAAGAGAAAGAGGTGTTCTATATTCTGTTAATTCATGGGATGGTAAATTTTATAATCATACAAATAAAAATGCTGAAGACTTTAAAATTGATATTTGTGACAATTTAGAAAATCAAAATTGGAAAGCATATATTCCAGCAAAAGATGAAGTTTTAATTGGTGGATTAACATTCCTTAAAAATTGGATTATTCGTGGTGAAACATCAGATGCACTAGATAAATTATTTGTCAAAAATATTTCTACGAATAAAGAAGAAGAATTAGTTTTCTCTGATGAGTCTGTTTATGTTCCAGGAGTGAGCTTAACTCAAAAAGATAGAAATACTGATGAAGTTTATTTAGGATACTCATCGCCCAAAACTCCTTCTAGAGTATTTAAATATAATTTAAGAACAAAATCTAAAGAACTTGTTAAAGAGCAAGAGATCCCATCTGGTCATAATAAAGATGATTATATTGTTGAGAGAGTTGAGTTTAAATCTCATGACGGAAGAATGGTTCCATTAACAATTACTAGACACAAAAAAACAAAAATTGATGGGTCTGCAAATGTTTTATTATATGGATATGGGTCTTATGGAAATTCTATGTCACCAAGTTTCTCTTCCACAAGATTAAGTCTTATCAATAGGGATATAATTTGGGCGACAGCTCACATTAGAGGTGGTATGGAAAAAGGGATGAAATGGTGGAAAGAGGGAAAATTAACAAACAAAAAAAATACTTTTGAAGATTATATTTACGCAGCAAAATATTTAATTGAAAAGAATTATACTTCAAAAGGAAATATTATTGGAATGGGTGGATCGGCTGGAGGATTATTGATGGGAGCTGTAGTCAATCAATCTCCTGAATTATTTTTAGGAATTATCATGGCTGTTCCTTTTGTGGATTCTTTAACAACAAATCTTGATCATTCTTTACCTTTAACTGTGGGAGAATTTGACGAATTTGGAAATGCAAAAGAGAATAAAGAACACTTTGATTATATTTTTTCATATGCGCCCTACAACAATATTAAAAAAATGGATTATCCACATATTTTTATTACAACAAGTTTAAGTGATAATAGAGTTTTATTTGATGAACCTGCAAAGTTCACAGCAAAACTTAGAGACTATAAAACAGATAATAATTTACTTCTTTTAAAAACCGAAATGAATGCTGGTCATGGTGGAAAATCAGGAAGAGATGGCGCAATAGAAGAAATTGCGATTGATTATGCATTTGCATTAAAAATTTCAAATAAAATTTAGTACATATTCAATCTTGAAAAAAAAAAATTAATTCCCATATAAGTTAGGTAAGTCGCCTAATGGGGCTTGCATAAATAAACTTGCTTAAAAAAGGAGGATATTATGACAAGTAAGGATCTATCTATATTTAACTCACTTAGACCTTTTTCAATTGGTTTTGATGATATGTTCGACCAATTCGAAAATATGTTAGGAAATGGAAATTTGACGATGCAGTCAAATTATCCACCATACAACATCCGAAAGACAGGTAAAGACAACTATGCAATTGAAGTAGCATTGGCTGGCTTTAGCAAAAAAGACGTTGAGGTTGAGTTCGAGGACAATTTATTAACAGTTAGAACAAAACAAGTTAATAAGTCTGAGGACAGTGATGTAAATGGAGAAATTATTCATAAAGGGATTTCTCAAAGACAATTTGCAAGATCATTCACTATAGCTGATGATGTAAAAGTTAATGGTGCTGAGCTTAAAGATGGTCTTTTAACAATATCTTGTGAAAGAATAATTCCAGAACATAAAAAAAAGAAGCTTATTGAAATTAAATAAGTCTTAAACCTTGCTTGTGGGGATTTCTCCCCACAAGTTTAAATTAATTATTTCTTTGCCATTATAGCATTTAAAACAAATGCTAATAATCCAGCAGGTATAAGTCCAGTTGTTAACAGTAGTTTTAAACTTATTCCAAAATCTGGAATATTTTTCACAAAGTCTGGTAACAATGACATTCCAATTCCAAAAGACAAAGAAAGAGCTAAGATTAATAAATTTCTTTGATCCATTTCTGCCCTTGAAATCAATTTAATACCAGCAGCTACAATCATCCCAAACATAATGATTGCTGCTCCACCAATCACCGACTCTGGCATTGCTGCGATTATTCCACCTAATTTTGGAAATAATCCCATTAGAACTAATACTATTCCTGCAATAGTTCCAACGTGCCTACTTACCACTCCTGTAAACGCAACTAGTCCAGCATTTTGTGAATAGGATGTATTTGGCATCGCATTAAATATTGCACCAAATGCAGTACCAACACCATCTGCCATAATTCCACCTGATATTTCTTTATCCGTTGCTTCTCGTTTAGCACCACCCATTGTAGTAGCACTTATGTCTCCAATTGTTTCAATCGTTGTAACAATTGACATAAACAACATTAGAATTATTGCACCAGGCACAAAATCAATTCCATATTGAAGTGGCATTGGAAATGCAAACCATGATGCAGATGCAATTTTACCATAGTTAACCATTCCTAGTGCTGCTGCAACTATGAAGCCAGCTACTATTCCAATCAAAATTGAAGCTGCAGAAGCCATTCCTTTACCTCTAAGATTGAAAAAGATAGCAACTATGAACACTGAAGCGGCAACCGTTAAATGATTTGCATTTGCAAAGATTTCAGGTTTATTATTCATTAACCATCCACCTCCACCTGCATACATAAAACCGACTTTAAGCAAACTAAATCCAATCATTAGCACAACTATACCTGTGACTAATGGTGGGAATAGATGTCTTATTGGTTTTAAAACTTTTCCAATGAAAATTTGAAAAATTCCTCCAATGAACGCTGCTGTAAATACTGCACCTAATCCTGCTGCTTTAAATGGTAGCATGATTGGTATAAATGCAAAACTGGTTCCTTGAACAATAGGAAGTCTTGCACCAATTTCTTTGTATCCAACTGTTTGGATAATTGTTGCAACTCCCGCAACAAACAAAGCCATTTGTATCAAAAATATTTTTTGTTCAGGCGTTTGACCAAAAACTCCAGCCACAATTATAGGAACAGTTATATTACCAGCAAACATTGCTAGTACGTGCTGAATTCCTAAAGGTATGGATTTATTTAATGGAAGTTTTTTATCCGGACTGTTTGTAGAGCCCACTTTTGTTTTTCTTGAAGCCATATAACCTCCGTCGTTAACTAAATAGACGTTACATTATTGGCTATGAATTAATATAAAAAAACTGATTACTTTAGAACAACTCCACTTTAGATAGTAAAAAAAACCTATAATGAGCAGATTTATTTAAATTAATAAATTTAAAAGCAACCGTTTGAAACAAAACCCACAACTATATTTTCTGAATTTATTTCAAACCTACGTTCACATGGAACAAGGTATTTTTTACTATTATAAACTAGCTCAAAATTCCCTTTAGCATTTTTAAAGTCTTCGTCTGGTTTTCCAAGCTCCATCTGAAGTTCACTAGCTGATTTTCCAAGGAATTTACTTAATTTTTCATTTTCTTTTTCAACAATTGCATCTGTTTTATCTTTAACAGTTTGACACCCTGAAAAAAAAATTAATACAATTACAAGACTTATTGCTGATTTTAATTTTGACATAAGTTCAAATTAACATTTTTTGTTTCATAAATTATTAACTTTTAAGTTGTATAAATAATTTATTTCTTATTACTTTTAAGTTTAATTATAGTACCAATTGTGTTCTTTATTTGATGGTTCAAGCATATGAATGAAAAAACCCTAGAAAAGATACTAAATATATTTTTAAAAGAAGTTTTACCCTTAACTGAAAAAGGTGTTGCTAAAGGTAGTAAAATATTTGGTGCCGCAATAATTAAAAAAGAAGATTTATCTCTTGTAGTTGCAGAAACAAACAATGAAATAGAAAATCCATTATGGCATGGAGAAATGCATACTCTTAAAAAATTTTATGAATTAGATCCAAATACAAGACCAAAAGAAAAAGACTGCATGTTCTTAAGTTCACATGAGCCTTGTAGTATGTGTTTGAGTGCAATCACATTTTCTGGATTTGATAATTTTTATTATTTGTTTCCGTATATTGCCACAAATAATGAATTTAATATTCCACACGATTTAAATATACTCAAAGAAGTATTTAAAATTAATGATGGAGAATATAATAAAGAAAATTCCTATTGGAAAAGTCGAAATATAAACTTACTTATTGAAAATTTACCTACTTCAAAAAAAGAAAATATTTTAAAACAATTAGACGAAATTAAAAAAAAATATCAAATTTTATCAAATCAATATCAGGAAAATAAGGATGGAAATTCTATACCATTAAATTAAGAAATGAATACAAACCTTAAAATTTCAAATGTAACTAAAATATATCCTGGGTGTGTTGCAAACGATAATGTTTCGCTAGAGTTTAATAGTGGTAAAATTTATGCTCTTCTTGGAGAAAATGGTGCTGGAAAATCTACACTAGTTAAAATTCTATCAGGCGTCATAATTCCTGATGAAGGTGAAATTTATTTAAATAAAAATAATCTAAAGCTTAATTCTCCATTAGATGCAAAAAAAAATGATATTGGAATGGTATTCCAACATTTTAATCTTTTTGAAACTTTGTCCGTATTTGAAAACTTAATAATAGACTCAGATGAACAAAGGGAAAGTTTAAGAGAAAAAATTGATTCAATTATGAAAAAATATAATTTTTCAATTGATCTTGATATTCCTGTTCTAAATCTGTCAGCAGGTCAAAAACAGAAAGTGGAAATAATTAGATGTCTGATAAGAAATCCAAAAGTTTTAATTATGGATGAGCCAACATCAGTATTAACAGAGCAAGAAACAAGTGAATTATTCTTATCTTTGAAAAAATTTTCAGAAGAAGGAATTTTAATTATTTATATAACCCATAAATTAAAGGAAGTTATGCAGCTTTGTGATGAAGTTGCTGTAATGAGAAGAGGAAAATTAGTTTCTGTAAGTGAAATAAAGAATGAAAATATTGAGTCACTTGCCAACAAAATGGTGGGTCAGAACCTTAAAACAATTAAGAAAAAAAAAGCAAAAACTTCATCAGATCAATTGATTAAGATAACTAATCTTAATTTTACAAGTGAAGATCCTTTTGAAACAAACTTAATGGATATTAATTTTTCTGTTAATCGAGGTGAATGTTTAGGAATTGCTGGTATATCAGGAAACGGTCAAAGTGAATTATTTCAAGTATTAAGTGGTGAAATTATATCAGACAAGAATTGCATAGAATTTAATAATAATTACATAGGAGATTTAGATCCTCAAGAGAGAAGAGAATATTTGATGGCCTTTTCTCCAGAAGATAGACTTGAGCAGGCTGCAATTCCACAAATGAAAATTTTTGAAAATGTGGCTCTAAACAATTTTAAATCATCAAATTTTTTTAATAATGGATTAATTAACGAAAACAAAATTAAGGAACATTCAAAAAAAATAATTTCGGACTTTAATGTTAATACAGATAACATAGAGTTAAAAAGTCAATTTTTGTCAGGAGGAAATCTACAGAAATTAATTATTGGAAGAGAGTTAATAACATCTCCAGATTTATTAATTTGCTTTAATCCAACTTGGGGTTTAGATGTTGGAGCCATAAATTATATTCACGAAACATTGATTAAAATCAATGAACAAAATAAATCAATTATATTAATATCTACAGACACTGATGAGTTATTAAAATTAAGTGACAAAATTTCAGTAATTCATAAAGGAAAATTGTCAAAAATTATGAATGCTGAAGAAGTAACCTCTGAAAAACTTGGGATACTAATGGGAGGAGTAAATTGATCAAAATCGTAAAAAGAGATCAACCATCAAGAGCTATTTTTTTCTTTACACCTGTGTTAGCTATTTTTCTAACATTAGTAGCGGGAGGTTTGATTTTTTTTATTTTAGGTTTTAAACCATTTGAAGCTCTAAAATTTTTTTTCATAGTTCCAATTGCAGATAAATATGGTTTCAGCGAATTACTATTAAAAGCTACACCGCTTTGTTTAATAGCAATCGGTTTATCTTTTTGTTTTAAAAGTAATAACTGGAATATTGGAGCTGAAGGTCAATTAACTTTCGGGGCGATAGTTTCTGGAGGAGTAGCATTATTGTTTTATGAACAGGAAGGGTTTTACATTCTTCCAATAGTAATTTTAGCTGGTGCAATTGGTGGTATGCTGTATGCATCAATACCGGCAATCTTAAAAACTTACTTTAATACAAATGAAATATTAGTAAGTCTTATGTTGGTATATGTTTCAAAATTAATTTTGGACTATCTTGTTGTTGGTCCTTGGAGCAATCCAGAAGGATTTAATTTTCCTGAAACTAGACAGTTCAGTGACTCTGCTAAACTTCCGTTGTTATTTGAAGGACTAAGAATTCACGCAGGAATATTTTTAGCTTTAGCTGCAGTGATTGTCAGTTGGTTTGTTTTTTATAAAACATATTTAGGGTTCCAAATGAAAGTTTCAGGTTTTAGTTTAAAGACAGCAAAATATGCAGGTTACAAAGGTAAAAAAATGATCATCCTCGTTTTTTTAATAAGTGGTGCTTGCGCAGGTTTAGCTGGAGTTGGAGAAATAACTGGTCCTATCGGACAGCTTCATAGAGAAATTTCTCCAGATTATGGTTTTACTGCTATAATTGTAGCGTTTTTGGGGCGTTTACATCCTGTTGGTATCATCTTTGCATCTCTAGTTGTTGCAATAACTTATCTGGGTGCTGAAACAGCTCAAATATTTATGCAAATACCTAAATATACTGGTCAAGTTTTTCAAGGAATGATTTTATTTTTTCTTCTTGCATCAGATTATTTACTTTTTTTCAAAATTAAATTTATAGGTTCAAAAAAATGATCATCGATATAAATTTTATTGGACTGATAATTGCATCAATCATGGCCTCTGCTGTGCCTTTGATTTTAGCTTCTTGTGGTGAACTAATTACAGAAAGGTCTGGAGTTTTAAACCTTGGTGTTGAAGGAATGATGATCATTGGTGCTATTTCAGGTTTCGCATTAATGACCGTTACAGGAAGTTTAATTATTGCAATTTTTGGAGCAATGTTAGCTGGAGTTTTAATCTCAACTATTTTTGCATTCCTGACACAAACATTAATCACAAATCATGTCGCTACTGGTTTAGCTCTTACTATATTTGGAATTGGAATATCAGCGATGATAGGAAAAAATTTTGTAGGTATTCCCGGAAAAGAATTTCCTGTTTTATTTGAAAATTTAAAAGATACAATACCACTTATAGGTCCAATATTATTTGGACATTCAATTGTTTTTTATTTTGCTTTTACCCTTCCCTTCATAACTAGCTATTTTTTAAAAAAAACGAAAATTGGGTTAATTGTAAGAGCTGTAGGAGACTCACCAGAGTCTGCATCTAATCAAGGAATAAATGTTAGGCTAGTTCGTTACCTATGTATTCTTTACGGAGGCGCAATGAGTGGACTTGCTGGTGCATATTTATCAATGATTTACACTCCACAGTGGATTGAAAATATGACAGGTGGAAGAGGTTGGATCGCATTAGCTCTGGTGGTTTTCTCAACATGGAACCCAATTAAAATTTTGATTGGTGCTATGATTTTTGGTGGCTTAACAATTATTCAATTTCATATGCAAGCAATTGGAGTAAGAATTCCTGTACAATTTTTAACAGCTCTACCTTACATCGTTACAATAATAGTTTTAGTTGTAATTTCTCGTGATAGTAGAAAAATTAGGCTAAGTACTCCTAGTTCTCTGGGGAAATCTTTTCATAAAGACAATTAATTCAAAAATAATTATTTTTTTTTAGATAATTTAATCTAAATTTAAATTTATTAAAAAATCAAAAGGGGAAATAAATTTATGCATAAAATATTTATTCGTTCTTTCGTCTCTTCTTTAGTTTTATTATTTACATTGACTGTAACTGCAATAGCAAAGGATGTGAAAGCAGCGTTCGTTTATATTGGTCCAACTGGTGACCATGGATGGACATATCAGCATGATGTGGGTAGAAAAGCTGTTGAAGCTGCCGGATTTAAAACAACTTACGTAGAAGGTGTTCCAGAAAGTGCTGATGCTGAGAGGGTTCTTAGACAATTAGCTAATTCTGGTCATGACATTATCTTTACAACTAGTTTTGGATATATGAATCCAACTAACAAAGTTGCAAAAGAGTTTCCAAATGTAAAATTTGAACATGCTACAGGATACAAAAGAGAACATGCAAATGTTTCAACATACGCAGCTAGATTCTATGAAGGTAGAACTATCTTAGGAACAATTGCTGGAACTATGACAAAATCAAATGTTATTGGTTATGTTGCATCTTTTCCAATTCCTGAAGTTATCAGAGGTATCAATTCATTTACTTTAGCAGCTCAAAAAGTAAACCCAAATATTAAAACTAAAATTGTTTGGGCTTTCACTTGGTACGATCCAGGTAAAGAAGCAGAGGCAGCAAAAGCTTTAATCGATCAAGGTGCTGATGTAATTGCTCAACATACAGATAGTACTGCTATTGTTCAAATGGCTGAAAAAGCTGGAGTATATGCTTTTGGACAAGCAAGTGATATGGACAAGTTTGCTCCTAAAGCTGTATTGACTTCAGTTGAAAACAATTGGGGGCCATATTACGTGGACAGAGTTAAAGCTGTTGCGAACGGTACATGGAATCAAAAAGATACTTGGCATGGTATTGGAGATGGTATGGTTGTGATATCAGATTTAGATTCACAAATGCCAGCTGACCTAAGATCAAAAGTTAAAAAACTTCAAGCAGATTTAGCATCTGGAAAAGTTCATTCTTTCACAGGACCAATTTATGACCAGAAAGGTAATTTAATGGTAGCAGAAGGAAAAACTGCAGATGATGGAATGCTTGCAGGAATGATGACTTACGTTAAAGGTGTTGAAGGAGATATACCTAAGTAATCAATTTCCAATTTAAAAAATTTAAAAGGCCGGTTTTTTAACTGGCCTTTTTTATATCTGATGTTTTTTTTTGATTTCTTCGATCCTTAATTCTTCATAAATTTCGAAGGGTTGTACTATCCAAGGATTATCAGGAAGTCTATTTGCACAGAAGTCTGGCTCAAATGTTGATTTCTTTTTTTTAAATAATGTTGCGGTTTTAATATCCTCTATTTTATCCTTAATGGGTTCATATTTTTTTAACCAATCTATACTTTTGTTAAAAGTAATTCCTGTGTCAGATAAATCATCACATAAAAGTATTTTTCCGCCCATATTAGGTGCTATCGAACTCATTTCTCTTGAAAACACAATGTCACCCTGCTCATCCTCTACTCCCTTACCACTGTAAGATTCGACTGCAAGATACGCACATTTTAATTTAAAAATTCTACTTAAAACATCTATCATCGGCGCTGCTCCACGCATTATGCCAACGAGTATTGTTGGTTTATATCCACTCTCATCAATTTGGATTGCTAGTTTCTCAACAGTTTTGTTATACTCGTCCCAGCTGACAATCATTTTTTCAGACATAATTTTTTATATCTAGTTATTTAAATAATAAAACTAAAACTGCAAGAACGATAAGAGCTATTATTGAAGAAATTAGAATATACAACCTATGAATGTTTCTTCCTCTTAAATTAAAATAATGTCTTGCTACACCAGAAATAATAGCAATCGCACATAATATTAACCAATTATATTGATGATAAACTAAAAAGCTCGAATGCCCAGAAAGCATTATAAACAAAACTAAAAAAGTTGAATAATTGTTGTGAATTGATCGTTGTTTAGCTGCCAAAGATAAACTCATGTCAAATTTTTCTCCTCTTTCACTGCTACTAATTATGTTCATTTGATTTGGGATAATTACTGTAAAAACATTACCAAACATATTAGTACCAATAATTAATCCAACACTCAAAATTGCAAATTTAGGTCCAAATAATTTTGTGAGACCGAAAGAAACGAGAGCTAACAAAATTATTCCAGTGCATATAAATAAAATATTATTCTCAATTAATTTAGATTTGCACAAGAGATCATAAATAAACCAAGCCACAATCAATGATAAAAGCGAGATAATAATGGCATAACTAGGAGGCATTAATAGAACACGTTTATCAACCATCAATACTCCAGCGTTATAATAATAAATTACAACTAAGAGCAACATTCCAGTTACAAAGGTTAAGTAACTTTGCCACTTGAAGATTACTAATCTATTTAAGTAATCTTGAGGTGGAGATGTTTTTAACCTTGAAAGTTTATAAAAAAAACCAGAATGCATCAGATATCCTTCACCATCGATATCATCACTTGTTATATTTTTATTTAAATTATTATCTAAGTAATTAAATAAAAAACTATTACCTACCCATAATATTGCAAATAATACATGACCCCATCTTAGAATAACTTCTAACCATTTGATTGTATAAGGTAAAAATTCCATCAATATTTTATTTTATCTACTTTTTTATCCCAAATTTCAAATGCTTTTAAAGCTTCATCCCTAAGCATTTGTACCATTTTAATTTTCCTATCATCAATTTTTTTTGGGATTTCCGAATAAATAAACGAGTCATCAAAATCTATATTTTTTGCATCTTCTCTAGTGTTTGCATAATATATTTTATCTAATCTTGACCAATAAATTGCCGAAAGACACATAGGGCAAGGTTCACAAGATGTATAAATCTCACATCCAGAAAGATCAAAAGTATTTAAATTTTTACAGGCTTCTCGAATTGCTACTATTTCTCCATGAGCAGTTGGATCATTTGAAGAAGTAACTTTATTAGAACCCTCTGCAATAATCTTATCATCCTTAACTATAACGCTTCCAAAGGGACCTCCAATGGTATTCGCACTATTTATTGATAGCTCAATCGCTTTTGCCATAAATTTTTTTTTATCTTCCATTTTAATTTTTTATTTTATTTTTAATTTTGTTAATACTCATTAAAATTCTTTCAGGTGTTGCTGGTGCATTAAGTTCTGGTGCACACTGGTAATTTCCAATTGAAGCAACTGCATCTTTAATTGCATAAAAAACACTCATGGCTAGCATCAAAGGAGGTTCGCCAGTTGTTTTTGCTTTATTAACAACTTTTTCTTTATTTAATCCCTCTTTAAAGATTTCTACATTAAATTTTTTTGGAATATCACTTACTGCAGGTATTTTGTAAGTCGATGGAGAAAAAGTTGTAATCTGACCATCTGAATTCCACTTTAATTCCTCTATTGTCAGCCATCCCTGTCCTTGCACAAAACCACCCTCAATCTGACCTAGTTCTAGTGCTGGATTTATTGGTTTGCCGGCATCGTGTAAGATATCCACTCTTTCCAGTATATTTTCACCCGTTAATGTATCTACAGTTACTTCCGAAACAGCTGCTCCATAACAAAAGTAATAAAAAGGTCTTCCTCTAAATTTTTTTTTATCAAAATTAATTTTTGGTGTTGAATAGAAGCCTGATGATGAAAGAGATATTCTATTTAAATATGCCTCTTGAATTATGCTTTTAAATTCAAATTGTCTGTTTCCAAATATTATATATTGATCTTTATATACTGCCTCTTGATTGTAGATCTTATATTTTTTCTTAATAAATTTTTCTAAATTTAATTTAATTTTTGCTACTGCATTTAGAGCTGCTGCTCCATTAAGGTCTGTAGTTGACGAAGCGGCGCTAGCTGAAGTATTTGGAACCTTGGCTGTATTTGTTGATGAGATATGAACTAAATTATATGGTAATCCTAAAGAATTTGCCACTAATTGAGCAATCTTTGTGTGAGTCCCCTGACCCATTTCAATTCCTCCATGATTCAAATGAACACTTCCATCTGTGTAAATATGAACTAAGGCTCCAGCTTGATTTAAATGAATTGTAGTAAATGAAATACCAAATTTTAAAGGTGTAATAGCTATACCCTTCTTTTTAAATTTATTTTTTTCATTAAATTCTCTTATATCTGAATATCTTTTCTTGTAGTTAGATTTTCTTTCTAATTTTTTAAATATTTCATTAATAACATTATCTTCAACTGTCATTCCATAATGAGTTACATTCCTTTTATCTTTTTGATAAAAATTTTTCTTTCTGACTTCTATAGGATCTTTTTTTAAGTACCTTGCGATATTATCTATAATATTCTCTATAGCCATCATCCCTTGATTTCCACCGAAGCCTCTAAATGCAGTTGAGGTTGGAATATTTGTTTTACATAAATTATTTGTTACCTCGATATCTGAAATATAATATGCATTGTCCACATGAAGCAAAGCTCTCTCGTTTATTGCAGCTGATAAATCGGGTGACATTCCACAATTTGAGGATAAGTTTATTTTTAATCCTTCAATAATTCCTTCATCATTAAAACCAACTTCATATTCAGATAAAAATTCATGTCTTTTACCAGTCAATATTATATCATCATCTCTATCTAATCTTAGTTTGACTGGCTGTCCTGATTTTTTTGCCAACAACGCACAAATGCACGCTGTCATGAAATTTGTTTCTTTCCCCCCAAACCCACCTCCAATTCTTCTAACTTCTACATTTATTGAATTACTTTTTTGATTAAACATTTTTGCAATTAATTGTTGAGTTTCTGATGGGTGTTGTGTTGAACTATAAACTAAAAAATTATCGTCTTCCTTAGGAACAACAAAAGCTGCCTGGCCTTCTAGATAGAAGTGCTCTTGGCTTCCAGTTGTAAAATTTCCTTTTAAATTATTTTTTGAATTTTTTATTTTTTTAGAAGGGTTGCCTTTTTTAACTTTTCTAGGTTTAAATAAGAATTGCTTCTTATTTAAAGCTTCTTTTATTGTAATAATTGGTTTTAAATCTTTATAGCTAACTTTAGCTTTTAATACTGCCTTTCTAGCAAGTTCTGTAGTTGTAGCAGCTACAGCAAATAATGGCTGACCAAAAAACTCTACTTTTTTTTCTGGAAAGATTGGATCACCTTCAAAAACAGGACCTACGTCATTCCTACCAGGGATGTCTCTTTGAGTAACTACCGATATAACTCCTTTACTTTTTTTTACTTCAGTGAGGTCTATTTTTTTGATTATTGCATGAGCTTTTTTACTTAAACCAATAGCGCCATAAATTGTGTTTTTTGGCTCATTAATATCATCGGTATACTCTGCATATCCACTCACATGCTTATACGCACTATCATGTGGTCTTATTTCCTCAATATAGTTCTCTTTGCTCATTTAATTTACTCTTGAAAACTTATTAGAATTTATTTCTACAAAACATTTCATCAATAAATTTTTTGCTATCTCTAGTCTGTATTCTTTACTAGCTCTCATGTCTCCAATAGGACTTAAATCTTTTTCTAAATATTTTTTTGCTTGATCAAAAGTGTTGATTGTAAGAGGCTTATTTTTAAGAATTTTTTCACATGCTTTAGCTCTTTTTGGCACAGCAGCCATACCTCCATATGCAATATAAACCTCTTTAATTTTATTATTATTAATCTCAAAATTAAAAGATCCACAAACAGATGAAATATCATCATCAAATCTTTTTGAGATCTTAAATGCCTTAAAAATATTTTTCTTAAATAATGGTATTTTTATTGAGTGTATAAATTCATTGTTTTTTAATTTAGTTTTTCTGTAATCAAGAAAAAAATGATTTAAAGGTAATACTTTTCTTTTATTAAAACTTTCAATTAAAACCTCTGCATTTAAAGATAATAGAATTGGCAGTGAGTCACCAATTGGAGATGCAGTTGCAATATTGCCACCTATAGTTCCAACATTTCGAATTTGAACAGATCCATATCTTTTTAGAACCGAATAAAAATCTGGATAATATTTTTTAATTTCTTTTTCAAATTTTATTAATGGTGTAGCGGAACCAACTTCTAAATAATTTTTACTTACTTTTATAAAATCTAATTCATTAATTTCTTTTAAATCAATTATAAAAGGAATTTCTTTTCTTTCTTTTGTAACTTTTAAAGATAAGTCAGTTCCACCAGCAAGAAAACTAAATTTAGAGTGTTTTTTAATTATTACTTTTAAATCTTTAATATTTTTTGGTGAAAAATAAATTTTATCATCTTTTTTAATATAAACATTTTTTGGTTTAATTTTTTTTAATTGCTGAATAACTTTATTTTTATTTTTAGAAAATTGATCATTCTTGTTTATCTTATTTAAACTTTTGGCAGCATCAATTATAGGTCTATAACCAGTACAACGACATAAATTACCTGATATAGAATCTGTTATTAATTCATTACTAAGTTTTTTATTATTTTTAAACATTGAAAATAAAGACATAACAAATCCTGGGGTACAGAAACCACATTGGGAACCATGAAATTTAACCATCGCATCTTGCACTGGATGAAGTTTTCCATTTTGAGAAACTAAATCTTCAACAATTATAAGTTGCTTACCATTCAATGATGGGACAAATGCAATGCAAGAATTAATTGCTTTATATTCAATTTTATTATCGACTAATTCACCTAAAACAATTGTACATGCACCACAGCCACCCTCTGAACATCCCTCTTTAGTTCCAGTCTTTTTTAATTCAGTTCTAATATAATTAAGTAATGTTTGGTTTGGATCTGGATTTTTGATTACTATAAGCTTGTCATTTAATAAAAATTTAACAGAACTCGATATCACTTAACTACCTCTATAAGTAGAATAACTCCAAGGTGAAACAAGTAAAGGAACATGATAATGCTGTGAAGGATCTGAAATACCAAATCTGATAACAACATCATCCAAGAATGGTACATCACTAGCTGAAGATGTATTTTTAAAATAATCACCAATATGAAAAACTAATTCATATTTACCCTTAATAAAAACATCTCCCTCTGCTAATGGTGAATTAGCTCTACCATCGTCATTGAGTTTTGTTGACGTTAATTTTTTTCGTTCTGAATTATTAATATAAAATAACTCAACTAAGATACCTTTGCCAGGTTTACCAGAATACACATCTAAAACATGAGTTGTGAGCTTTGTCATAAAATTATAGTATCATTTAATTTCAAACTTAAATTATTTAAAGTTATATGAGAACAATAGATAACATTAACGATCTTAACAAGTCTGATTTTTTGTCTGTATTTGGTAATGTTTTTGAAAAAACTGAATCAGTTGCTATAGAAGCTTTTGAGTCAAGACCATTTAAAAACTTCGAAGATATTGTGTTTAAAATGCTAGATATTTATGAAAATTACGAAAAGAATAAAATTTTAGAGATTTTAAATGCACATCCTGAGCTTGCTGTAGCAAAAAAAATGACCTCTGAATCTATATCAGAACAGGCCTCTGCAAAATTAAACCAATGTTCTAATGATGAATATGAGGAATTTAAAAAATTAAATGCAGAATATAAAAAAAAGTTTAATTTTCCTTTTATAATTGCCGTAAAAGGTAAAGATAAAAATGAAATTTTGAATAATTTTAGACAAAGAATACAAAGTGATGTAGAAAGTGAATTCCTTGAAGCAAAAAAACAAGTAAAAAAAATCGCAACCTTTCGTTTGAATGAAATAAACAAAAAATGAAAAAATTTATAAGTGCAAAAATGATTAACTTAGCAGATCCAAGAATTGGATCTAAAGTTATATTTAAGACTGATGATTTTTTTGCAGCTGCTCATAGAATATTAAACATCGAAACTCCAGTTTTTAAAGATGGACTATTTGACAAACATGGTAAATGGATGGATGGATGGGAAACAAGGAGAAGAAGATCAAAAGGTTTTGATTATTTAATTTTAAAACTTGGTAAACCTGGAAAGATATTTGATATAGACATTGACACAACACACTTCAATGGAAACCAACCCACACATGCTTCGTTAGAGGGCTGCTTAAGTAAAACAAAGCCTAATAAGAAAACAAAATGGATTTCTTTACTGAGCAAAAAAAAACTTGGGCCAAGCCGAAACCATAGCTTCAAATCAAAAAACAAATCTGTTTTTAATTATATAAGACTAAACATTTTTCCAGATGGTGGAGTTGCAAGAATAAGACTTTATGGAAAAATTGAAATGGAAAAAAACTTTTTAAGTAACAAAACTATCAACCTTACATCTGTTTTAAATGGCGCTTCAATTGTTGGTTGTAATAATGAACATTTTGGCAGGGCTGAAAATATCATAGCACCTGGTAAAGGAAAAAATATGGGAGATGGTTGGGAAACAAGAAGAAGTAGAGGAAAAAACTTTGATTGGCTTATAATAAAATTTGGAAAACCAGGATTAATAAAAAAACTAGAGATAGATACCCATCATTTTAAAGGAAACTATCCCGATAGTTGTTCAATTCAAACCGCAAGCATTTCAAAAGATCTGTCCAATAAATCAATTGTCAATAATTCAAAAAATTGGAAGTTTATTTTAAATAAGTCAAAACTCTCAGCTCACAAGAAACATATTTTTAAAAAATTCTTAATTAAAAGAAGTAAGGAAAATTATCTTAAAATAAATATCTATCCAGACGGTGGAATTTCAAGAATAAGGGCATTTGGAAATTTTGTGAAATGAAAGTAATAAAAGCAAAAAAAATTACTAAAAAAAATTTTTCTAAATTTGGTCAATTAATAGATACGTCAAAAAAAAATCCTATAAATATTAATGATGGATATGCAAAAAGATTTGATAATTTGATAAATTTAGATGCATCTAAAAACAAAGGGAAAGCAATTGTTAGTATTTTTAAAGCAAAAAAAAGAAGGTTTCCTATGAAAATTGATATGATGGAAAAACATCCTTTAGGAAGCCAAGCCTTTATACCTATGGAAGATACAAAATTTTTAGTGTTTGTAGCACCAAAAGGAGATAAACCAGATGTAAATAAAATCCAATCCTTTTTAGTCCCAAAACAAACTGGGGTTAATTACAATGCTGGTATTTGGCACTTTCCGTTGATTTCTATGAAAAATATGAATTTCCTAATTGTTGATAGAAAAGGAAAAGGAAACAATCTCGTCATTTATAAATTTAAAAAAGATAAAATTATTTTGAAAAAATGAAAAAAAAATACCCAAGAGATTTGGTGGGATATGGTTCCCAAAAAGTTAAAGTAAAGTGGCCTGGTAATGCTAAGTTAGCTTTGCAATTTGTACTTAATTACGAGGAGGGAGCAGAGAATTGTACTCTTCATGGTGATAAAACTTCAGAGGTATTTTTATCAGAAATTATAGGGGCAAAACCAATTAAAGGTCGACACTTAAATATGGAGTCAATTTATGAATATGGATCAAGAAGAGGGTTTTGGAGAATTCATGATCTATTTAATAAAAAGAAAATTCCACTCACTATTTTTGGAGTTGGTATGGCATTGGAAAGAAATAAAGAAGTTTGTTCGGCTATAAAAAAAGCAAATTATGAAGTTGCTAGTCATGGGTGGAGATGGATTGACTATCAAAATGTATCAAAGAAAAAAGAAAAGAATGATATGAAGCTTGCAGTCAAATCTATAAAAAAGATTTTTGGTGATCAACCTGCTGGTTGGTACACAGGCAGGTGTAGCGAAAATACTTTAGATTTAGTAATTGATAATGGTAGTTTTTTATACTGTAGCGACACATACAGTGATGATCTTCCTTACTGGATAAAAAAAGGTAATAAAAAACAACTAATGGTTCCTTACACGCTTGATAACAATGATATGAGGTTTGCAACCAATCAAGGATTTAATTCTGGTGAACAATTTTACAATTATTTAAAAGATAGTTTCGATGCACTTTATGAGGAAGGAAAAACTTCACCAAAGATGATGTCGGTTGGTCTGCATTGTAGATTAATTGGAAGACCAGGTAGAATACAGTCTCTTAAAAAATTTTTAAATTACATCACAAAATTTAAGGATATTTGGATCTGCAGAAGAGTAGATATAGCTAAACATTGGATAAAAAATTATAGTTAAAATTTTTATTATTGTTCCGCAGCTATAGAAGTATAGTGAGCAACCGCTTCTATTTCCTCATCAGTCAGTATACCCTCCATTGCGGGCATTACTCCTATACCGTTTCTAACTGCCATTAAAATTCTTTGAATATCAGGTCTAATTTCATTTAAATTTGGACCAACCATTGCGTTCGATCCAGCATCAGTAAGCATATGGCATGCTGCACAATTTCCGGCCTCCAGAAAAACTTCTTTTCCCTTATTAAACAATTCATCAGCATTAACGTGCGTTAATGATAAAAATATCAAAAATAATGATGTACCAAAGAAATTTAAAAATAATTTTTTCACATAAATTTGGTATCATAATTAAAAAAATTTAAAAAGGAGAATTATGAAAGCTTATTGGGTTGCAAATTATACTGAAATAAAAGACGACGAACGACTTAAAAAATACGCCGTTAAAGCAAAAGAAGCGGTTGAAAAATATTCTGGTAAAATAATAGCGAGAAGCGCAAATAATGTAACTTTAGAAGGAAGAGAAATGGTAAGAGTAGCTCTTGCAGAATTTCCTGATATTGAAACAGCAAAAAATTGTTACAATTCTGAGGAGTATGTCGAAGCTAGAAAACATTTAGAAAATAATGCTACTAGAGAACACATAATTTTTGAGGGAATGTAAGCTAATAAAGATTTAATATTGAATAGGTTCTGGATCTATACTTCTCCATAAATACCAAGTTGCAACAGAGCAGTAAGGGGAAAATTTTTTGTTTAGATATTTCACATAACTTTCTGGTGGTAGATATTTTTTATTAAAATTTTTTGAAATAGCTCTTAACAAACCAATATCTTGGATTGGCCAAATATTAGGACGATTATAAGTAAATAACAAAATCATTTCTGCTGACCATCTTCCAATTTGTCTTAATTGAGACAGATAAATTATAGCATCTTCATCAGACATTTTCGAAATAAGTCTTGGATTAAACTCTTTACTTAATATTTTTTGGGCTAAACTTTTTATTCCTTTTACTTTCTGTCTACTGAGACCACAACTTTTGAGCTGAATAGTAGATAATTTGCTAACTGTTTTTGCATTAATTTTATTTTTACATTTTTTCTTAAATTTTAAAAAAACTGAATTAGCAGCAGCAACACTAATTTGTTGACCAATTATGCTTTTACATAGAGAGAAAAAAACATCTTTTCTTGATGTTAAAACTGTTTCTGAAGGAGATTTGTATTTTTTAATTAAAGAGTACATAGTTTTATCTTTTGCAGATAAATATTTTTTTGCTTTATTCCAATATGATGGGGTTTTACTCATGTCTAGAAACAGATAACTTTTTTTTCAAGTACATTTCTCTTCTAAATATAATAACAGATGAAACTATAACTAATAAGGCACCTAATAATGTTTTAGAAGTTGGTATTTCGTTCCAAATAAAATATCCAAATATTATAGCAAAGACTAAACCAAGATATTTTAAAGGGGAAACCAAACTTACTTCTGAGTATTTGTAAGATTGCGATAACCATAAATTTGCAAGACCACCTAATATTCCAACCATTGATAACAAAAATAAATCTAGTAAACTTGGCAAAATCCATCCCTGATAAAAAGATAAAAAACTTAAAAGCATTATCGAGAATGAAAAGAAAAAACTAATTAACCAAGCAGGCTCGGTTGATGATAATTTTCTTATAGCAATAGCAACGTAAGATAGACCTAAGCAAAAAATTATTGGATAAATATAATATAAATTTAAAGAGCTAAAACCTGGTTCAGTGATGAAAATTATACCAACAAATCCAACTAGGACCGCTAACCATCGATAAATACCAACTTTTTCTTTTAATAAAAAAATTGAAAATATTGTTATAAATATTGGTGCTGCAAAAGAAATACTTACAACTGTTGCTAAAGGTAGATTTCTTAATGCTATAAATATAGAAACCAAAGCAATTAATCCTGCTAAACATCTTTTAAAATGAAGAAATGGTCTCGTTGTTTTGTAAAAATCTAAATATCTATCTTTAGGAATAAGAAATAAAATTGGAATTATTCCACAAAATCCTCTGAAAAATAATACTTGTCCAACGGGATAATCCTCAGACCATTTTACAATGACATCCATAAGTGAAAATGCACATACCGATATGAACATGTAAAAAAAGCCTAATTGATTTTTTGATAGCATATGATTAACTTTAGATTAATTAAGTTAATTATCAATGGAAATAGCAATTTTAGGATTAGGATGTTTTTGGGGACCAGAAATTAAGTTTAGTAAACTTGATGGAGTTATAAAAACAGAAGTAGGTTATTGTGGAGGTCATAATGCTGAAACCAATTACAAAGAAGTATGTACAGGTACAACAAATCATGCAGAAGTAGTAAAATTAGATTTTGATCCTAAAGTAATATCTTACGAGAAAATTCTTGAATATTTTTTTGAAATTCATGATCCAACAACCTTAAATTCTCAAGGGCCAGATTTCGGAACTCAATATAGAAGTGAAATATTTTATTTAAATGATCAGCAAAAAATTACTGCTGAAAAAATGATAGAAAAAGAAAACATCAAATTATCAGGAAAAGTAGTAACAAAAACTTCTTTAGTTAAAAATTATTGCCCAGCTGAAGAGTATCATCAACGATATTTGGAAAAAAGATAAAATGTCTTTAGTTGATACAAGTTGGTTAGAAAATAATATTGATAAAGTAAAAATTATTGATTGCTCATGGCATATGCCTCAAGCTCAAAGAAACGGTTTTGAGGAATATACAGAGGAACATATTCCAAATGCTATTTTTTTTGATTTAGATAAAAATTCCAAATTAGATACTGATTTACCACATATGCTTACCGATACTAAATCTTGGGAAAAAATAATGAGCAATATGGGTATAGAAAATAATGATCGAATAGTAGTTTACGATAACTCTGATGTTATTAGCTCTTGTAGATGTTGGTACAATTTAATTTATTATGGACATGACCCTAAACTAGTTCATGTTCTAGATGGTGGATTAAAAAAATGGAAAAAAGAAAATAAATCTACAAATAATAAAGAAGTGACCACTCAAACTTCTAAGTATACATGTAAAGAAAATAAAGAACTTGTTAAAAATAAAAAACAAATAGATGAAAATATTGATACAGGAAAATTTAATGTTGTTGATGCAAGAAGTAGAGAAAGATTTGAAGGTAAAGTTGCTGAACCAAGGAAAGGTCTTAGAAGTGGTTCTATAAAAAATTCTTTTTGCCTCCCCTTTTCTGAATTAATTAACGAAGACCACACTTTCGTTAGTAAAGACAAAATACTTGAAAAGTTTAAGTCATTTAAATTTGACCATGATAAAAACATAGTATTTTCATGTGGTTCTGGAGTGACCGCAAGTGTTTTGGCACTAGCTTATTCTTTAATAAATGCTAAATATATGCCGACCATCTACGACGGCTCTTGGGCTGAGTATGGAAAAAACTAACTATGAAAACATCAACAAAAATTACAAGCGTAGTAATTATTTTTTTTCTTATAATTGCAACAGTGATTATCGGAAGAACAATGATCGGAAATCATTTCAAAAAAAAATTCAGTAAAAGACCACCTCCTGGAATAATAGTGACTACTACTCAAGAAAGAGTTTTTGAAAATGTTGTTAGTACCTATGGGACTGCAACTCCAATTCAAACACAATCATTTAAAATTGAAAAATATGAAATATTGAAACCCATAAATTATAATCAAAAAGTTAAAAAGGGCGATGTAATTGCTGATCTTAAAAATCGAAAAGTAATTGCTCAATTTGATGGTGTTATTGGAAAAAGAGAATTTTCGGAAGATATAGAGGTTTCAAAATCTTCAATATTAATAAATCTTGAAGATACTAGCTCAATATATTGTGATGTAGATATACCTGAAATTTTTGTACCATTTATTAAAGTTGGTCTGCCAGTTGATATTAAATTTTCTGGATATAAAAATAAAATTTATAAAGGTGAAGTAGACTCATTTGCTAGCAGGATAAGTGAAGATACAAGAGCTTTAGCAACAAGAATTAAGATGGATAATTCATCAGGTGAAATATTACCTGGCTCATTTTTAGAAATATCAATTAAATATGATGTAAGAAATGGCTTAAGTGCTCCCGACACTAGTACAATTGTCGAGGGTGAAAATGTTTTTATTTATAAAGTAGATGAAAAAAATAAAGTAATGAAAACAAAGGTAACCATTGGTGATAGATACTTAGGCTTTGTGGAAATATTAGATGGATTAAATTATGGAGATAAAATTGTTGCAGAAGGAACAAAAAAAGTAAGACCAAATTTAATAATCAGACCTATAGAGAAAGGTGCTAAAAAAAAACAAGGAAATTCTAGCTGGGGTAAAAAAGATAAATCAAAAAAAGCTGAAGAAAAAAAAGGTAAATTTGATTGGTTGAAAAATATTTTTAAAAAATCAGATAAAGAGAAAAAATAATTAAATGTATATAACTGAAGTTAGCATTAAAAGACCTGTGGTAGCTTGGGTCATGTCTTTAATATTAATTATTTTTGGTATTTTTGTCTTTTTAGAATTGCCAGTAAGAGAACTTCCTGATGGTATACAGCCTCCTGTAGTTCAAGTTCAAACTGATTATAAATCTGCTTCAGCTGAAATTGTTGATGAAGAAATAACTCAAAAATTAGAGGATGTAATTGGTGGAGCAGAAGGTATAAAAAATATTGATTCAAGTTCTCTCAATGGAAGAAGTAGGATTAATATTCAATTCAACACAGACATTGATTTAGATGATGCTGCTAATGATATTAGGGAAAGAGTTGCAAGAGTTGTAGATAATTTACCAAGTGAGTCAAACCCTCCACAAATTTTAAAACAGGCAGCAGGTTTTACAACTACAATGTGGGTAGCATTATCATCCCCAACCTGGAATGATCTAGATCTTGGAGATTATGCTGAAAGATATCTAATAGATGCATTTTCAAGCGTACCAAACGTAGGTCGAATTTTAGTTGGTGGATTAAGAGAGCTTAGTGTTAGAGTTTGGATAGATCCAATAAAATTAGCTGCAAACGATCTTACAATTCAAGAAGTTGAAAGAGCTCTTAGAAATGAGAATATAAATCTTCCAGCAGGAACCTTAGAAGCTAATAACAAAGACTTAACTTTAAACATTGATAAATCCTATTCTAATATTGATACTATTAAACAATTGCCACTTAAGAAAAATAAAGAAAAAGTTATTATTTTATCCGATGTGGCTAATATAGAGTTTGGACCTGTTTCAGAAAAAACTTTATTTAAAGCACAAAGAAAAAATGCAGTAAATTTAAAAACTGTTGGTATTGGTATTTATGCTAAAAGTGGTGCATCAACAGTAGAGCTTTCTAAACAAATAAAAACTAAAATCAAAGAACTTAACAAGTCCTTACCAGATGGATTAAAATTAGAAATAGCGTTTAACAGAGCAACGTACATTGGCGCTGCAATAGAAGAAGTATATAAAAGTTTAGTAATTGCATTTGTATTAGTTGTTTTAATTATTTATCTTTTTTTAGGTAACCTTAAAGCAGTAATAGTTCCTGCAGTTGCTTTACCAGTTAGTCTTATTGGATCATTTCTTGGATTATATATATTTGATCTATCAATTAATATTTTTGTATTACTAAGTTTTATTCTAGCAATTGGTATAATCACTGATGACTCTGTGATCATGACAGATGCAATTTATACAAGAATTGAAAACGGTGAAACACCATTAGTGGCTGCATACAAAGGTTCTAAACAAATTACATTTGCAATTATTGCAACTACTTTAATTCTTATAGCAGTATTTTTACCTTTAATTTTTATTAAAGGAATATCAGGAACTTTATTTCAAGAAACAGCAATAGCCTTATCTTTTTCAATTGTTGTATCTTCTTTTGTCGCATTAACATTATCTCCAATGTTAGGAAGTAAATTTTTAAACAAAAAAGAAAAAATTAATTTCTTTGTAAAAAAATTCAATAATGGATTCAAATCTTTTACAGGATTTTATGTAAACTCTCTTAAATATTGGGTGAATAAACAAAAAACTATTTCAATATTTATAATTTTAATTGTTGCTGCCTCAGCTTATTTATTTAGTTTTTCTAAAAAAGAATTGATACCAGTTGAAGATAGAGGCGCTTATTTAATTATTGGATCAACTGATGAAGGAAGTTCATTTGAATACACCCAAGAAAAAGCGCAGATAATTGAAGGAAGAATATTAAGATTATTGCAGGCGGAAGATAGTCCATATGCAAGACTAATAATGAGAGTTCCTGGTTTTGGAAGATCTGCAACATCTTATAACAGTTTTATAATTATTGCATTGCTTGATGAGTGGAAAAATAGAGAAAAAGGTAGTCAACAAATACTAAGAGAAGCTATCGGACAAGTGGTTTCTGTACCTGAAACTTTTGCATTTCCAATTTCTCCACAATCAATAAGAGTATCTAGTTACAATAAGCCTGTTCAAATGGTTATATATGGATCTAGTTACGAAGAATTAGAGGAAATTCAAAATAGTGTCTTAAGAGAATTAAGAAAAAATAGTAATATGTCTAGAATTGAAAGCGATTATACAAAAAACAAACCCGAGGTTAAATTAATCACTAATAAAAATAGAGCAAATGATTTGGGAGTTTCTACTGAAAATATAGGTAGAACTCTAGAAACTCTTTATGGAGGAAAAAGAGTAACAACTTTTAGTAAAGAAGGAAGAGAATACCCAATTATTTTACAACAATATTTAGCAGACAGAAGAGATAAAGATGGGTTATCAAAAATTTTTGTTAGATCTGAAACAACTGGTAAACTTGTATCTGTTGCAAGTTTAGTTGAGTTTAAAGAGAAAGGCACTGCTGAAGCGCTTCCAAGATACAATCGTCAAAGAGCAGTTACAATTTCTGCTGCGCTTGCAGAAGATTACACTCTAACAGAGGCCATAAAATACCTGGAAGATGTCATGATTAGAGTTGCTCCTCAAAATCAAATCACTTGGAAAGGAAAATCTGAAGAGTTAAAAGAAACAACAAATGAAATATACTTAATTTTTGCTCTTGCTTTGTTAACTGCTTATTTAGTTATGGCAGCAACATTTAACTCTTTTGTTCATCCATTTATTATTATTTTAACAGTTCCACTAGCTGTATTTGGTGGATTAGTATTTATTTTATTTTTAAATAGTTCAGTAAATATTTTCTCTCAAATCGCTTTAATAATACTGATTGGTATATCCACAAAGAATAGTATTTTGATTGTAGACTACACAAACCAGATAAGAACTACCGGTGTTAAAATTCAGGACGCTATAATTAAAGCTTGCCAACTTAGAATTCGACCAATCATAATGACCTCACTTAGTACAATGATAGCAATGCTTCCATTAGTTATTGGAAATATTGGCCCAGGTGCAGGTGAAGGCTCTAGATTAGCTGTGGGTTCTACAATTTTAGGAGGAATGATTATTTCAACCTTCTTTACTTTATATGTAACTCCAACAATGTATTTAGCTCTTGCAAAAAATACTAAGCGAATTGATGCAGTTGATATTGAATTAAAAAAACAGCTAAATTAAAAAATAATATATTTTGACGTTGATAAAGAATTTTTACATTCTGATAATTGTTGCTTATAAATATTTGATTGTTTCTCCACTCTTTTGGCTAGATTAATTACTTTTTTATTTTTTTTATAATTTTTATAGTTACCCCACCCTTCATGATAAGCAATATACTGCTTGAAAGCATCTTTTTTTGAAACTTTTAAAATTTTTTCAGTTTTATTAGTATACCAACCAATAAAATCTACACTGTCTTTAAATCTTGTCCTAGCAGCAAGCTTATTCCCAGTTTCTTCTTTATATTGTTTCCAAGTTCCTTTTACAGCCTGTGAATAGCCGAAAGAACTTGATGGTCTCTTATAAGGCACTACTTTAAATAATTTTTGTCTAGGAGGTTTTGCTAACCAATCAAAACTGGATTCCATTTTTATAATTGCAAGCTGTAAATAAACTGGGGTTCCCCATTTTTTTTCAGCTTTTTTTGCATGTTTATACCACATATATCTTTCAGTAAATATAGAACAACTATCTGCTGTATTTTTTGGAACAGACGAGCAACCTGAAATAAAAATTATTAAAATAAATAAATAATTAATTTCTAAAATTTTCATTTTTTTTAAAAAAGTAAAATATAATTATGGCTATAATTACACCCGATAGATTTCCGAATAAATCTGAAAATTCAAAACTTCTATTGGGTACAAAGTATTGTAAAACTTCAAGCACAATAGATAAAAATATTAAGTATATACTTAAAATATTGAATTGATTACTTTTTCGGTAAGTTAAAAAACCAATAACTGAAAGCACTATATAGGCATACAAATGATTTGTTGAAACAATAAAGTTTGCAGTTATTTGAGACTGAATTTTACAATCATCATAAACATAACAGCCAAGCAAACTACCTGGAAACAAATACAAAACAATTAAAATCAAATTGCATATATAAAAAATAAATTTATATTTCAAAAAATAATTAATCATTAATAATATAGTTTTATTTATCAAATTGATTTAAAAGATAAACAAATGAGTTATTTAATTTTAATAAGACATGGTCAAAGTGTATGGAACCTTGAAAAGAAATTTACTGGATGGGTCGATGTCGATCTAACTGAAGATGGAAAATCAGAGGCAAAAAAAGCTGGTGTATTAATAAAACGAGAAAAAATTGAGATTAATCTGTATTACTCGTCTTTTCAATTAAGAGCTAAAAATACTTTAAAAATTATACAGGAAGAATTACAAGATTTTAAAAAAGTTAAGAGTGCCTGGGAATTAAATGAAAGACATTACGGAGCTCTTACAGGATTAAATAAAGATGAAATGAAAGTAAAACTTGGAGAAGAAAAAGTTCATCAATTTAGACGTTCCTGGGATCTTAGACCTGACCCCTTAGATAAAAAAAATCCATTTCATCCGCTAAATATTGAAACTTATAAAGAAATTCCTTTAGAAAATATTCCTGACACTGAGTCACTAAAAGATACATATGAAAGAGTAATAAAATTTTATAGCAAAGAGATAGAATACAAAACAAGTGAAAATATTCTCATTTCTGCTCATGGAAACTCCATTAGAGCTCTTTGCAAATATTTGTTTAATTTAAATAACAATGAGATATCTAAACTTGAAATTCCAACAGGAAACCCGCTTTTAATTGAATTAGAAAACAGCAAAATTTCTAATTGCAAATATCTTGATCAAGATAGAGCTAAAGATCTTTTAGTTTTTTAAAAATATCCAGATTAGTTAAATGATAAAATTTTTTTTGGCTTTCGTAACCAAATAACTTTTTTTGGTCTAATAAATTATTCCAAATTTCCAAAATTGAATAATTTTCTATTTTCTCTTTAATAAATAATTTTTTATTAATTATTTGACACCCAATGTAAATAAATTCTTTTTCAACCTCTTTATTAATTAAATTATTTTTTAAATTAAAATCTCCCTTTAACTTTTTATCAAAACTAAATCTTTTGTTTACCAAAAGAAGAATGTTTTCTAATTTTTCAGAAAAATACATTTTTTCCATTTTTAATATCTCATCTTTATAGTCATTACTCCAAATTGTATCTGGATTAAAAATTATAAAATCCTTTTCATGAGAGTCTTTAATCATATTTTGAATACCTCCACCTGTATCTAAAATATCCTCACCATCTTCAATTATTTTGATATCAATATTGAAATTTTTATTTTTTAAAAAAACTGAAAATTGATCCTTTAAATAAAAAGTATTTATTAAGATTTTTTGAATACCTAGTTTTTCGATTAAATTAATACATCTCTCTAGCATACTTACATCTTTAATCTCTAATAAGGGCTTAGGAGTATTTAAAGTAATTGGGTTTAATCTCTTACCAAAACCTGCACATAAAATTAAAGCTGTATTTATTTTCACAACTTTACCTTATATATTTTGGAAAATTATTTTTTAATAGCAACATCAAATTATTGAATTCATTTTGCTCTTTAATTCTATGATTAATCATTTCCCAAGCGTATGGAATTAATTTTAAATATTTTTTTTTATTTTCTCTAATAGCTAAACGCATAAATATACCGATTATTTTTAAATTTCTTAAAACAGATAATATTTCAAAATCTTTTTTAAATTTTTTCAAATCAATTTTTCTATTTGTTTTGATGTAAAACTTAAATACTTTTTCTTTTAATTGATTAGATGTTTTTAATCTTACGTCGTCAATTAAGGATGCTAAATCGTAAGCTCTATTGCCAATTAGTGCATCTTGACTATCTATTACTGCAATTTTTTTGTTGTGATACATTAAATTTGAAACATGAAAATCTCTATGAACAAATGTAACATTTTTATAATTTAATTTTGATAATAACTTCTTTATCTCTAATCTAAATTTTTTTTTAAATTGAATACTTTTGGATTTTGACAATATCTTTGGTGCATACCAATCATAAAAAAGTTTAGTTTCATCAAACAAAATTTTGTTATTATATTCTTGAACTTTATATAATTTGTTTTTAAAATTTTTTACTTTTTTATCTTTTATTAATTGTATTTTATTTAAAATTTTTATTATCTTTTTAAAAATGATATATTTATTATTATTTTTGTTTTTTAAAATTTGAAACAAAGTTTGATCTCCAAAGTCATTTATTTCTATATAATTATTAATGTAATTTTCACTTAATAGAATTGGTGCTAGAATTTTATTTTTAATTAAAATTTTATTTATTGCATCGTAAATCAAAAGATTTTTTAACTTTTCTTTCTTTGATACTACAATAATAGATTTATTTTTTCTGTTTCTATAAAATTCTCTTAAAGACGCGTCACCTTTTATTTTTTTCAATTTTGCTACGCTTTTCATCAAAATAATTTTTAATTTAAACTTTTATATCTACAGTTCTATCATTTAATTGATTTAAATAATTAAATGTTAAAGTTATAAATTTTATATCTTGTTTATCAGTAATTAATTGTGGCCATTCTATAAGTGTTATTAATTTATTATCTTTTTCAAAAATATCTAAATTATTGATATCTTCTTTTCTATTAATTCTAAATAAATCATAATGTTTTATTCTTATATCTTTCACCTGATACTCATTTAATAAACTAAAAGTAGGGCTTGTAATTTCTGTTTGTGTTAAATTACTTATTTTTTGATACTCATTTATAAAATATTTAACAAAAGTTGTTTTACCAACGCCCATCTCTCCATATAAAAAAACAAACTCTCCACCTTTAAGATATTTTGTAAATTCTTTAGCTAATTCTTTGGTTAACTTCTCTGAGGTGATATCGATTGTGCTATCTTTAATAGCGATAGGCATCTGGTTTGAAAGGACCTTCTGTTCCAACACTTATATAGTCTGCTTGCTCTTTTGATAATTTTGTTAGTTTTGCTCCAACCTTTTTTAAATGCAGAGTTGCTACTTTTTCATCCAAATGTTTTGGAAGTACGTAAACTTTATTTTCATAATTTTTATGATTATGCCAAAGCTCTATTTGAGCAATTACTTGATTAGTAAATGATGCACTCATTACAAAACTTGGATGTCCAGTTGCACAGCCAAGATTAACTAATCTTCCTTCAGCTAAAAGAATAATTCTTTTACCACTTGGCAGCTCTATTTCATGCACTTGGGGTTTTACTTCAGTCCACTTATAATTTCTAAGAGCTTCAACTTGTATTTCATTATCAAAGTGACCAATATTACATAAGATAGCTCTGTCCTTCATATCTCTCATATGATCTGCAGTAACAATGTCTTTGTTACCTGTTGCTGTTACAACGATATCTGCTCTACTTATAGCCTCCTCCATTAATACCACTTCATAACCTTCCATTGCAGCCTGAAGAGCACATATTGGATCTGCTTCTGTAACTAAAACTCTAGCTCCACTTTGTCTTAAAGATGCAGCACTTCCTTTTCCAACGTCTCCAAAACCAGCAACAATAGCAATTTTTCCAGACATCATTACATCAGTAGCTCTTCTGATGCCGTCTACTAAACTTTCTCTACATCCATATAAGTTATCAAATTTTGATTTTGTGACGGAGTCATTCACGTTTATTGCTGGAACTAAAAGCGATTTATCATTTTCCATTTTATTTAATGCTTTAATCCCAGTGGTAGTCTCTTCTGAAACGCCTTTAATATCATTCATTAAATCTTGATATTCATTGTGCATGATAGCTGTTAAATCACCACCGTCATCTAATAACATGTTAGGTTTCCAGTCAGGTTTTCCAACTATAGTTTGTTTAATGCACCATAAATATTCCTCTTCTGTTTCACCTTTCCAGGCATAAACAGGAATCCCAGCCTTTGCAATTGCAGCAGCTGCATGATCTTGAGTTGAAAAAATATTACATGAAGACCAACGAACTTCAGCGCCTAATGCAACTAAGGTTTCGATTAGTACAGCCGTTTGAATTGTCATATGAAGACATCCAATAATTCTTGCGCCCTTTAATGGTTTTTCCTTAGAATACTCTTCTCTTAATGCCATTAAACCAGGCATTTCACTTTCAGCTATTGATATTTCTTTCCTACCAAAATCTGCTTGGGATATATCTTTTACTTTATAATCTTCCATAGCAAGCTTTATACATATAAGATTTTATTTATCAACATAAGATTAAATATTGGGAAATCTTATTTCAATCATAGCTCCTTCTTTATCAGTACGATTGGATGCTACAATTTCACCATCATGAAGTTCAACCAAATTTTTAACTATGTTTAAACCTAGACCTGAATGCTCTCCAAATTTTTCAGGCCTATTACTATAAAATCTTTTAAATATTCTTGATGTGTCTTTTTCTTTAAATCCTTGGCCTTCATCAATAATTTTGATTGATATTTGATTTTTTCCATTAATAGAAACATCAACAAAAACATTACCACCATCTTTACTAAACGATATTGAATTATCTAATAAATTTGCAATGATTTGTTCAATTCTATTTTCTATACCATTTATTAAATATTTATCTTTTCCATCATTTTTATATTCAATTTTTATTCCTTTTTTCATTTGATGAATATTATTATAATCATCAACAACAGATTGAATAATAGGTTCAATGTTAATTCTTTTCATTTGTTCTTTACTTAAAGCAACTTCATCTTTTAACATTTGTGAATAATCAGTAATTAATCTTTCTATTCTTTGTACATCGTGACTTAGTATATTTAATAGTCTATTTCTTTGGTCGTCATCATTTGTATCTTGCAAAATTTCTGAAGCACTTTTTAAAGATGCTAATGGATTTCTAATCTCATGAACCAAATCTGTCGAAAAGTTTTCTGCATGCGTAACTCTATTTTGAAGCTCTTTTGTCATATCCTCTAAAGAATTTGATAAAAGTCCCAATTCATCATTTCTTTTTTTAAGATTTTCAATACCTGGTTTAGCTTGACTTTTTTCTTTAATACGAATTGTGTATGCAACAAGATTTTGTATTGGTTTAATAAAATATCTGCTTAACACAAAAGAAAAAATTAATATTACAAATCCTACTGATATAGCTGTTCTTATTACAAATGCTTTTCTCTCATCTATTGCTGTCTTTATTTCATTAGCGTTTTCTGTAATAGCTACATAACCAAGATTTATCTCATTCTTTGTAACATTCTTAATAGTTGTTACATTAAATTGATTAAAATCTTCTTGCGTAAATGTGTAAGGAACCCCCAAATTTTCAGAACTAGAATAATTTTTTAATATATCTTTGAATGAAACAGGTTTTTTTTCATCAATTTTTATATTTTTTTCCTCAATAGTTTTTTCTATTGCCTCATTATCTAAACTTTCAAATTCAATTCTATCAAGCCTTGTAGAGAATGATCTTGGATCAAGATCTAAAGTATCAGTGTCACCAATAAGGTTAAGTTGATCATCAAAAAATATTACTCTATCTAAATTTTGAAAAATAAACCTTGTAGAAAATAAAAATCTTCTAATATCTTCAGATTGGAATTTTACATCTAGTCTTAAAATATTATCAATGGTGTTGTTAATGATGTTTGTGTGATTTTGAGATTTTTTTTTTATTAAACTTGGCTGAATATTATTTAGATATATGAATGTAAATAGTCCAATAATTGTAAAAATTACAAAATTTATAAATAAAAATTTTTTTAATATAGAAAGAGTTTTTAAGTATTTACTAAACATTAGCTAACATTCCATCTATATCCACTACCATACCTAGTTTCAATAGCTGAAAAATCAGGATCTACTTTTTTAAATTTTTTTCTAATTCGTTTTACGTGACTATCAATAGTTCTGTCCTCAATATCGGTGTCCTCTCTATAAGCTATATCCATAAGCTGAGCTCTTTCTTTAATTATACCAGGTCTCTTTGCTAATTCTTTAACGATTAAAAACTCAGTTGTCGTCAATTTATCAGGCAGCTGTTTTCCATTCCATTCACACTCGAGTTGTGATGGATCTAATTTTAATCTTCCATGAGATATCAGGCTTTTATTTTCCTCTAAAATGTTATTTGAATCTTTTTTTCTTAACTGCACTCTAATTCTTTCAATCAAGACTTTTATGGAAAAACCTCCTGATTTTTTTACAAAATCATCTGCACCCAGCTTTAGACCTAACAACTCATCAATTTCATCATCTTTAGATGTTAAAAAAATTACTGGCAAGGAAGTTTTTTTTCGAAGTTTTTTTAGTAATTCTTCTCCATCCATCTTAGGCATCTTTATATCTATGACTGCTAAGTCGGGTGGCATTCTGGTTAAACCGATTAATGCACTTTCACCATCAATGTACGTTTGAACTTTAAAACCCTCTTTTTCTAATGCGATACTCAAACTTGTTAAAATATTTCTATCATCATCTATCAAGGCTATTGTTTGTTTTTGCATAAAATAGTTTAAAAATACTAAATTGTCCTAATTTGGGCAATGTTATAAATTAATGCAACATACCCCAATTATCTCCAACATTAATATCAACTGTTAAAGGAGTTGAAAAAGAATGATAATCACTCTGAGCTACACTGGTCATTTCTTTCTCAATTAATTTAATCATTACTTTTTCATCTTTTTTTGGAATTTCAAAAATTAATTCATCATGAATTTGCAAGAGCATTTTTGAATTAGAATTTTTTTCCTCTGATAATTTCTTATCCAATCTTATCATAGCTAATCTCATTACTTCAGAAGCAGAACCTTGGATGGGAGCATTAATTGCTGCACGTTCTTGAAAATTTCTGACATTAAAGTTTTTGTCATTTATTCCATTAAAGTGAGATCTTCGTCCAAAAATATTGTTAACATATCCACTTTTTCTACAAAATTTAATTGTATTATCCATATAAACTTTAATTTCTGGAAACTTAGCAAAATATGAATTCAAAAATTCCTCTGCTTCATAGTTAGAAACGTTTATTTGCTTAGCTAATCCATATTGCGAAATTCCATAAATAATTCCAAAATTAATAGCCTTGGCCTTTCGTCTGTGATCTTGATTAACTTTTTTAATATCAATATTAAATATTTGGCTAGCTGTTAAAGAGTGAATATCTTCTTTATTTTTGAAAGCTTTTTTCAATTCTTTTACATCTGCCAGGTCTGCTAAAATTCTCATCTCAATTTGATTGTAATCCGCAGAAATTAATAGGTGCCCTTTTTTTGCAGTGAAAGCTTTTCTTATATCTTTTCCATCTTCTGATTTAATTGGTATGTTTTGTAAGTTGGGATCACTAGATGCTAGTCTTCCAGTCGTTGTAGCAGCCAATAAAAACGAAGTATGAACTCTTTTTGTATTTGGGTTTAAATGTTCAGGTAAAGCATCTGAATAGGTATTTTTTAATTTTGAAACTTGTCTCCAGTCTAAAATTAATTTTGGAAACTCATGACCTTTGAAAGCTAAATCCTCTAAAACACTTGCACTTGTTGCAAAACTTCCTTTTTTAGTTTTTTTTAATCCAGCTATTTTCAAGTCATTATAAATTATTTCACCTAATTGCTTTGGGGATGCGATATT
>CACJEG010000004.1 GCA_902592375.1 uncultured Pelagibacteraceae bacterium
TTATTGATTCCCCAAATTTTAAAAAATCTGATGTAATATTAGTTAGTTCCTCATTTAGACTAGAAGAAGATAAAAACATTAATTATTTGGATGGTTTAAAAAAATTAAAAGATATATCGAATATAAATAATAAAAAACTAGTAGTTACTATACCATTTTACTTTAGAAATGAGAAAAATGAAATACCAGCAGACTATTTACTGAAAAAAAATATTAACTTTAAATATAGTATGAAAAAATTAGATAGTTTTAATAATTTTTGTTATTTTAAAAAAACCTCTCATTTTAAAAATGAACTAATTAAATTTGGTGATAAATTTAAAATAAAAATTTTAGATAAAGCTGATTTTATTTGTGATGAACAAAAACAACAGTGTTATTGCTTTGATGATAAGGGTTTAAAAACTTACCATGATGGAGGTCATCAAACATTAAGTGGGGCTGTTTTTTTTGGAAAAAAAATAAAAGAAATTAATTGGTTGGAAATAAATTAACTAAATTCTTACAGGTATATTCTTCATCTCAAGGTATTTTTTACAGTCGCTAATTGAATATTTACCATAATGAAAAATTGATGCCGCTAATACTGCACTCGCACCAGAATTAATTCCATCAGCTAGATGATCCAAAGTTCCAACTCCACCAGATGCAATTACTGGAATATTTACGCTTGATGAGATTTTATTTATTAATTGAATATCATAACCTGATTGAGTTCCATCCTTATCCATTGAAGTAAGAAGCAACTCACCTGCGCCACAATCCTCCATTTTTTTTGCAAATTCTAATGCATCAAGTCCGCTGTTATTCCTTCCGCCATGAGTGAAAATTTCCCATTTGTCACTATTTTTTTTTGCATCTATTGCAACAACAATACACTGTGAACCAAATTTTTTCGAACTTTCTACTACTACTTCTGGATTTTTAACTGCAGCAGTATTTATTGATACCTTATCTGCCCCACAATTTAGTAGTTTGTTAATGTCCTCAACACTTCTAACACCACCCCCAACAGTTAAAGGTACAAAACATTGCTTTGAAGTACTCTCTACAACATCATAAATAGTATCTCTATTTTCATTTGAAGCAGTAATATCCAAAAAACAAATTTCATCTGCACCACCATCTGAATAAATTCTAGCTTGTTCCACAGGATCACCTGCATCTTGTAGATCAACAAAGTTAATTCCCTTTACTACTCGACCATTATTAACGTCTAGGCAAGGTATTATTCGATTTTTAAGCATCTAATTCCTTAACTAATTCTTCTAATTTAATATCACCATCGTATATAGCTTTTCCAACTATTATTCCCTCGATATTCTTATTATTTAATTCCTTAGCTTTTTTAATATCCTCAATTGAGGAGACTCCGCCAGATATTATTACCGGGCAATTAGATAAATCAGCAACCTTTACTGCTTCATCAAAATTAGGACTTTGCTTCATCCCATCTCTATTAATATCTGTATAAATCAATCTACTTGCACCATAATCTTTGACTTCTTTCAAATAATCTAAAGTCAATTGATTTGAATTTTCTTTCCAGCCTGAAACTGATAAATATCCATCTTTAGCATCTAAACCTAAAGCAATTTTATTTGGAAATTTTTCACAAGCTTCTTTTAAAAAGTTTTTATCTTTGATGGCAG
Source organism: uncultured Pelagibacteraceae bacterium (assembly GCA_902592375.1). Lineage (GTDB taxonomy): Bacteria > Pseudomonadota > Alphaproteobacteria > Pelagibacterales > Pelagibacteraceae > Pelagibacter. Next base: position 1,653 of record CACJEG010000004.1, read on the forward strand.
CACTTCCTAAAATAACTTTTTCAACACCAGCATCAGTATATTTCTGAATACTTTCAAAGTTTCTGATGCCTCCACCAACTTCGATTTTAAGATCAAAATTTTTAACTATTTCTTGAATAATATCCAAGTTAACTGTTTCTCCATTTAAAGCTCCATCTAAGTCAACTACATGTAAGTTTTTAAAACCATGATCTTTATATTTACCAGCTTGTTCAACTGGCGAAATTTTGTATTCAGTTTTATTATTAAAGTCTCCTTTGACTAACCTCACACATTTTTTATCTTTAATATCGATTGCTGGAAATATCTTCATTTATAAATTAATAAAATTATCAATTATTTTAAGTCCTGTTTTATCACTTTTCTCTGGGTGAAATTGGGTTCCAAAGATGTTTTCTTTTTCAACAGAGCAAACAATTTTCGATGAATAATCAGTCATTGCAGAAATCACATTTTTATCTTCTGGAACAAATTCATAGCTATGTACAAAATACATGTGAGAATTATTTTCTATATCTTTGAAAATTTTACTATCTTTCAAAATATTTATTTGGTTCCAACCGATATGAGGAAGCTTATACTTTCCATTTTGATTATCAATTTTTGATACTTTACCTGGTATCCAGCCTAAACCCTTAGTTTCTGTTTCCTCATAACCAACATCAGCAAACATTTGAAGCCCAACACAAATTCCAAGAAGAGGTTTTTTATTGTTAATGGCAAACTCGTTTAAAGTTTCTACCAGACCACTAATGTTGTTAAGCGCATCAACACAACTTTTAAACGAACCCTGCCCTGGTAAAACAACTTTATCTGAAGATTCAATCCTATTTAAATCTGAAGTTACCTCTATGTTTACTTTATCTTTAGCAACTTCCTTAAAGGAGTTTATCACCGAGCTTATATTGCCCGAATTATAATCAACAATTGTGACTTTCATTAAACTTATAATGAACCTTTGGTGGATGGAATGCTCTTTTTGTTTCTTGGATCCATCTCTAGTGCAGCTCTTAATGATCTTGCTAATGCTTTGTAGCAAGACTCAATTATGTGGTGACTATTATCACCATAAATATTTTCTACATGCATCGTAATGCCAGCAGATTGAGAAAAAGCTTGGAACCATTCTTTAAAAAGTTCTGTGTCCATCTCACCAAGTTTTTCAACTTTTAATTTTACTTTCCAAATTAAATAAGGTCTGTTTGAGACATCAATAGCAACCCTAGTTAATGTTTCATCCATCGGAATAACTGTATGCGCATATCTTTTTATTCCGACAAATTTTTTAGCAGCTTTCTTCAAGGCTTCGCCAATCGCAATACCCGTATCTTCAGTTGTATGATGAAGATCTATATGAGTATCTCCTTTTGCTTTTACTTTAAGATCAATTAAAGAATGTTTTGATAACTGTTCAAGCATATGATCTAAAAATCCTATACCAGTGTCAATTTGGTAGTTACCTTTGCCATCAATATTCACTTCAACATTAATGCTGGTTTCTTTTGTTTTTCGAGATACTTTTCCTTTTCTAGCCATATATTTTTTAATGGTATACATACTTAATCTGCCTATATCAATATCAGTCTGAACACTTGAAGTATCAAAAATAGTTACCATTTATTAGGTATGACAACAATTGTATTAGTTAGAAAAAATAATGAAGTAGTAGTTGCTGGGGATGGACAAGTTAGTATGGGAAATACTGTTGTAAAAAGCACTGCTTCAAAAGTCAGAAAAATTGAAAAAAGAGATGTGGTTGCAGGTTTTGCAGGATCTACTGCAGATGCATTAACTCTATTTGAAAGATTAGAAGGAAAATTAGAAAAACATGCAGGCAACTTATCAAGAGCTGCTGTTGAATTAGCAAAAGATTGGAGAACAGATAAATATTTAAGAAGATTAGAAGCGCTTATGGCAGTTGGAGACAAAAATAATAGTTACATTATTTCTGGAACTGGAGACGTACTAGAGCCTGAAGGAGATGTTATTGGAATAGGCTCAGGCGGTAATTATGCATTAGCAGCTGGAAAAGTTTTAATGGAAGGCAATATGTCAGCTGAAGAAGTTGCTAAAAAGGCAATTAAAGTTGCAGCAGACATATGTGTCTTTACAAATGATAACGTTAAAATTGAAAAAATATAATGGATAATTCAAACGTAACACAACTGCACCCAAAAGATAAAAGTCAAAAAGAAGAAACTTCTTTAGTTAGTTCTTTATCTCCAAGAGAAATAGTTTCAGAATTAGACAGATTTGTTGTTGGACAAAACAAAGCCAAAAGAGCTGTTGCTGTAGCATTAAGAAACAGATGGAGAAGACAGGCTCTAAAGGGTGAAATGAAAAATGAAGTATTACCAAAAAATATTTTAATGATTGGACCAACAGGTGTTGGAAAAACTGAAATCTCGAGAAGATTATCAAAACTAGCGGAAGCTCCTTTTGTAAAAGTTGAGGCTACAAGATTTACAGAAGTAGGTTACGTTGGAAGAGATGTAGAACAAATTGTAAGAGATTTAATTGAGATAGCTATCTCAATGGAAAAAGTAAAAAAAAGAAAAGAAGTTTTTGCACAAGCTCAAAAAGCAGCTGAGGAAAAAGTTTTAGACGCTTTAGTTGGAAAAAAAGCGAGCTTGGCAACGAGAGAAAGTTTTAGAAAAAGATTAAGAAATGGTGATTTAGATGATAATGAAATTGAAATAGCTGTTAGTGACAGTGGATCTAGTGGAGCTTCTTTTGAAATACCTGGAATGCCTGGAGCAAATGTTGGGATGATCAATATTGGAGAAATGATTGGAAAATCAATGGGCAACAAGGAAAAAAAGAAGAAGATGACTGTAAAAGAATCCCATGAGATTTTGATAAATGATGAGTCTGACAAACTAATAGAGCAAGACAAAATTATTAAGGCAGCAAAACTTTCAACTGAAAATAACGGAATAGTTTTTTTAGATGAAATTGACAAGATTTCAGCTAGAACTGACCGAGTTGGTGGAGACGTTTCAAGAGAGGGAGTTCAAAGAGATCTATTACCTTTAATTGAAGGTACAACAGTAAATACAAAACATGGTCCTATTAAAACTGATCATATTTTATTTATTGCATCAGGTGCGTTCCAACTTGCCAAACCATCTGATTTATTACCTGAATTACAAGGTAGATTACCAATAAGAGTGGAACTAGAAGCCTTAACAAGTGAAGATTTTAAAAGAATTCTAAGAGAGCCTGACTTTAGTTTAATCAAACAATATGTGGCACTTTTAAAAACAGAAAATGTAGATCTAGAGTTTTCTGATGATGGTATAGATGCAATAGCCAACATTGCTTCAGAGGTAAATGCTACTGTTGAGAATATTGGCGCTAGAAGATTACATACTATTATTGAAAAAATCTTAGATGAAATTAGTTTTACCGCAACCGACCGTTCAGGTGAGAAAATTATTATTAATAAAGAATATATCAATAAAAATTTAGATACTTTGGTAAAAGATACAGATTTATCGAAATTTATTTTGTAAATTTATTTTTTTTCAAATAAATATAAAAAGCTCCTGCGCCTCCATCCTCAATTTTTGCATCTGTTATTTCATTTATCATGCTCATTAAACTTGTATTATTTGAGATAAATTCTGGAACAGAATATTTTAAAATACCAAGATCTTTTGACACGTGAGGGTCTTTTTCGTTTTCTGAGTGAAGTCCTTTTCCTGTAATGATAATTAATTTGTTAATGTTTTCTGAAAAAGCTTTATTTATAAAATTTTCTATAGTTTTATTTGCTTCATCTAAAGTAAATCCATGTAGATCTATTGATCTAGTTTTTTTATTTTTTTTTTCTAAATTATTAAAATCTTTATCGGGTAACTTTTCATTACTATTTATGAATTGATCCCAATCTTTTTTATCTTTATTTGAAATATTGTTGTTCAATTATGTTAATATATTTACAAGCTGCCAATTTGGATTTGCTGACGTTGTATCTCTTGAAAAAATCCAAGTATCATAAATTTTCTTAATCTTTTCAGGATCTCCAGAAACAATCTTTTTGTCTTTATCTCTTATGCAGGTAATTACCTCTGCAATAAAATCTACTGTTACATTTAACATATTACCAATTTTTTTATGTTCTTTAATCTCCGCTTTATTAACTCCAATAAATGTTATTTCTGCGAAATGACCCCTTTTTGCTCTTTCTTTCAAAGCATCATCAAATTGATTATATATATCTTTATTTAAAAGAGGTTTTGCATTTGTGATCTTGTTATCATTATCACTAAAATCAGTAATAATTGTCTCGTAAGCAATTTTTGCACCTTTTAAAAATTCTTTTTGAGCTACATCATCAAACTTTTCTTTTGGTTTAACTGCTTGATCTACTTTAATATTCTTCAAAACCTCTTTAAATTGAGCTGGTGATTTTCCCTCAAAACCAGTTCTTTTACCAAGAATGCCCCGAAGTCTTAAAAAAATAAATCCTGCAATCATCGCCAATAAAATAATGTCGATATATTCAAAACTATAATTCATGCTTAGATAGTAATTACTATGTTGATTAATTTCAACCAGCAATTTAGATTAAGGACAAATGAACACAATTTTAGCATTAATAATTTTAATACCAATAATTGAAATTTATCTTTTAATTAAAATTGGTTCACAAATTGGTGCGATTCCTACTATATTGCTTATTTTTTCCACAGCAATTATTGGTGTTTACTATGCTAAATATGAGGGCTTAAATACAATAAAATCAGGATTTATTCAGTTAAGTAAAAATGAAGCGCCTGCTTTTGAAATTTTGTCAGGTGCCGCCATAGCCTTTGCAGCTCTTCTTTTGATAGTTCCAGGTTTTTTAACCGACATTCTAGGTTTTTCATTAATTTTTCCTCCTAGCAGAAAACTAATTTTTAAAAATTTTTCAAAAAAATACAGTAAAAAAGAAAGTGTAAAAAAAGATTATATTGACGGAGACTTTGAGGATATAGAAGAGGATAATGACAGAAAATTATAAAATTCTAGCTAAATTTATAAAAGACTTATCTAGTGAAACTCCGGACACAGAAACGTATTTATTTGTTAGAGATAACATCGCAAGATACCAACTTGGAATTGATATCACTTCAAAAGCTTTAAAAAATCAAATGGTTGAGGTTAATACAAAACTTAAATTTGAAGATAAAGAAGAAAACACAAAAAAATCATATTTTGAAATAATATATGCAACAATAATTAGAGTGAATGATAAGATAAAAGAAAAGAAAGAATTAGAAAAAATTATATTGTGTGATGTCCAAATTGAAATTTATTCTGATTTAGAAAAATCTTTACTAGATCTGCTTCACAACTCGGGATATCCGAACATTAAATTTGAAAAAAAAGTTGATTTTGAAAAACTGTATAATCAAAAATTCAATTAAAAATAATTTTTTTTTAATTTGTTCTTTAAATATTCTTTATGTCGTTTTTTTTCTATCTCTGATGGTTTAACTATTTTTTTGTAGTAATTCAAAATAATATCATCTTTTTTTTTGTGTTGATCATTTATTGCTTGGAAGTTTAAAGATGGCTCTTTTTGATCTATTAAATTAATATAAACTTTAGCAAGCAAGTCGCAATCAATTAGTGCTGTATGAGTTACTCTTCTAGAATTATCTATTCTAAATCTTTTACATAGAGCATCTAGACTAATCTGAGATCCAGGAAATTTATCTCTAGCTAAAACCAATGTATCGATTACTTTGTTGGCTACTTTTCCTGATCCAAGTAATTTAAGTTCATTATTTAAATGTGCCAAGTCAAACTCAGCATTATGAATTATAAGCCTTTTATCCTTAATAAATTCCAAAAACTCATCAACTATTTCATTAAATTTTTTTTGTTTAGATAAAAATTCATCACTGTAACCATGAACTTTAAAAGCTTGTTCTGAAACTTTTCTTTCAGGATTTAAATAACAATGAAATTTATTTTTTGTTGGTATTAAATCTTCAAGCTCAATGCAGCCTATTTCAACTATTCTATGACCATCTTTAACAGATATTCCTGTGGTCTCAGTATCTAATACTATTTCTTTCATTTATTAAATTTTTTTTAAAATATTTTTAATTTCATTTTTAATAGATTGTTTTTTAAAATCATTTTTAATTATGAAATTAGATTTTCTCTTTTTATAAAAAGATGAAAGCTGTAATTTTTTAAATTTGTTAAACAATTTTCTATCAAAATTTTTTCTTTTTTTCAGTCTTTTTTCAATATCTTCTTTTTTTGAATCAACAAAAATCAATATGTCTTTTTTATTATTAATTTTATTTTCTAACAATAAAGGTATATCCAATATTACAATTTTCTTTTGTTTATTTTTCTCAAGAAACAGTTTCATTTTTTTCCTAATCTCTTTGTGAATAACATTAATTATTTTTTTTAAATTATTTTTATTACTTAGTATTGCTACTCTAATTTCATTTTTATCTATTGGAAATTTAAAAATATATTTTGGTAATTTTTTATTTAACTTAATAAATATTTGTTTATCCTTTTTATAAAGTTTTGATACTTCGTAATCTGCATTGAAAACTGGATAACCAAAAACATTTGCTACAAAACTTTTTCCAGATCCTATATCTCCTAAAATTCCAATTCTAATCATTATCTAAAAGCTTATATGTATCTGTATTAACTTTTGGTTCTATATTGTGCCATAATTTAAATGCTTCTAAAGCCTGATAAACAAACATGGTTTTTCCATTCTCTGTTTTATATCCCAATTGTTTTCCCATTTTCAAAAAACGAGTTTCTTGAGGATTATAGATTACGTCATAAAATAATTTATCATGCTCTAAACTTGAAAAATCTAAATCTATTGTTTCATTATTTAAACCAAGACTTGTGGCATTTATTACCATATGAAAATCAGTTAAATCTCCCCATTCTAAAATTTTAATATTATTAAATAAAGCTTTCAAATTTTCTGCCTTCTCTCTAGTTCTATTAGTAATTATTATTTCTTGAACACGCATATTTTTTAAAGCAAAAATTATTGAAGGAACTACACCACCTGCCCCTAAAATTAAAACCTTCTTGCCCTTTGTTTTAAAATTCAACTTTTTAATCGCAGTATCAAAACCACTAATATCTGTATTATGTCCAACTAGCTCACCACTATCAAAAGTAATTGTGTTTACTGATTGAGTCTGTTCTGCCTCCTGGCTTAGTTTATCTAAAAAAGGAATAATTTTTTTTTTAAAAGGTACGGTCACATTGCAACCAGCTATTTTTTGTTCCTTAATATCTTGAATAAAATTTTTAATTTCATGCTCCTCTAATTTAATTTTGTCATACGTTGCATCAATATTATTTTCTTTTAACCACCAATTTTGAAGTTTTGGAGACAATGAATGATCTATAGGATTACCAATTACAAAATATCTTTTCATCTTAATGAACTTATATATTCCTTGATTTTTTTAATAGGTAGACCCATAATTGTATCCTCGTCACCTTCTATGCTTGCAAACAAACTTCTGCCCTCTCCTTCAATTTGGTAAACATTGTATGCATAAAGGGTTGCATCAGATATTTTAGATAAATAATTTTTTAATTCATCATCAGTAAATTTTTTCATAGTTAATTTTGCTTTATCAGTATAATTCCAAATCATAGATCCATTTTTAGATATACAAACAGAACTAATTAAAAAATGTGATTTACCGTTAAGTTTTTTTAATATTTCCATTGCTTCCTCTCTGCTTTCTGGTTTAGATATCAGTTCACCCTCCAAATCTATCACACTATCTGCTCCTAATACTATTTCGTCATTTTTTTTCATGCTAACTTTGTTTGCTTTTAATTCAGCTAAATTTTTTGAAATTATTTCTGAACTTGCCTGTTCTTTTAATAAGCTTTTTTTAACGGGCTCTTCATCTACGTTTGAGGGCTCAACAACGCATTTAATATTATTTTTATCTAAGATCTCTTTTCTAACCTTGCTTTTTGAAGCAAGAATAATTTTATTTAACATTGTTTAAATATATTTCGTGAATTTTAATTATAGAAGCTGCTGTTTCTTCGACTGACTTTCTCGTTACGTCTATAAGAGGCCACTTATATTTTTGAAATGTTTTTTTTGCCTCTAAAACCTCTTTTTTAATATTTTCTAAATTTGTATATTCAATATTTTCTGTTTCTTTCAAAGAATTCATTCTATTTTTTCTCAAATCTGCCAATCTTTCCGGCTCTGTGCTTAGTCCTACAACACATGTCATTTGTGGATTTTTTTTAAGGGACTCTGGCAAAGAATTTTCATTTACTAAGGGGATGTTTGACGTTTTAAATCCTTTGTTGGCTAAGTAAATAGATGTTGGTGTTTTGCTTGTTCTGCTTACGCCTACAAGAATAATATCAGATTTGTTTACTTCGTTTATTAAATTTCCATCATCATGATTCATTGTAAATTGAATTGCTTCAATTCTGTCATAATACTCTTCATTCAATATATGTTGACCGCTCGGCTCGTGTGTTGCTTTTTGATTTAATATTTTTGAAAAATTCAGAATTAAATTTCCTAAAACGCCAAAACATGGAATATTTTTACCCTCACTCGCTTTCGCAAGGTATTTGGCTAAATTGTTATCCACGATTGTATATAAGATTATTGAATTTTCATTTTTTTTTGCATCCTCTAGAATTTTTAAAATTTGATTTTCTGTCCTTGTAAAAGAGTAAGAATGAACCTTATATTCTATATTTAAAAATTGAGCCTTCAGAGCTAAAAATATTCTATCTAAAGTCTCGCCCGTCGAGTCAGAAATTAAATATATTTGATATGTATTACTCATGAATAAATTGTTAATAAATTTGTAATATTTTAATTAAATTACACAATTTAAAATTTTTTAAATTAACATTGTAAAAACTGCTATTTATTAACATTAATAATAAATAGGGTAAAACAATCCACAAAATTAATATGTTTAAAAAAGCTTCATTTTAAACAATTTTAACCAAATTAGATGTTGGTAAACTGTGAATATAATGTTTATAAAAATTAATCACCTTTATTCACAAGATATATTACAACTACAATAATTAATAATACTTATTTATGAAACCTTTAAACAAAGTAATAATTAACAAAGATACTTCGTTCAATCCTATATGGATTATGAGACAGGCTGGTAGATATTTGCCAGAATTTAGGGCAATAAGAAAAGAAAATCCTAATTTTATTAATTTATGTTTAAATGATGATTTATCTTCAGAAATAACTCTACAACCATTAAAAAGATTTGATCTGGATGCTGCAATAATATTTTCAGATATCTTAATGCTTCCTTATGGATTAGGTCAAAAAGTAGAATTTGAAAAAAACTTCGGGCCAAAATTAGGGGAATTAAATCTAAATGAAATTGCTAGGACTGATGAAATTGACTTTGTAGAGAAAATACACCGTGTGTATAAAGCATTAAAAAAAGTTAGCTCAGACTCTAGTTTAAAAAATAAAAATACCATAGGATTTACTGGTGCTCCATGGACATTACTAGTTTATATGATTAATCAACAGTCCCCTAAAAAAAATTTGAAAAAAGATTTTTTTAAAGATGAGTTTTTAATAAATAGAATTTTATTAATTATTGAAAAATTTTTAAAGGTTCATATTAAAAATCAAGTTGATAACGGTGCGAATGTAATTCAAATTTTTGATAGTTGGGCAGGTTTATTAGAGGAAAAAGATTTACCTAATTATGTTTATTCTCCAACTTTAAATTTAGTAAATTATGCAAAATCTTTAAATGTGCCAGTTATATGTTTTCCCAGAGAAATTAAAAATTATAAAGAGTTTTGCGATATTGTTAAACCTGATGCTGTTAGTATCGACTATAATGTTGATCCAAAAAAAATACTTAAAGATATAAGTATACCTATACAAGGAGGCTTAGACCCAAAAATTTTGTTAACAGATAAAGAAACATTAAAAAAAGAAGCCTTTCATTACTTAGAAATTTTTCGAGATCACCCGTATATATTTAATCTCGGCCATGGTATTTTGCCTGAAACAAATCCAGAAATGGTTGAAAATTTAATTAAAATTGTAAAAGATTTTAAATGATTGAAAAAAATCACCCACCTATAAAATACGGCAACACAGGAGTTCTTATAGTTAATTTAGGCACACCTGATTCCACTAATTGGTTTGATATAAGAAAATATTTAAAAGAATTTCTTTCTGATAGAAGGGTTATCGAAGTAAATCCTGCGATTTGGCAAATAATTTTGAATTTGTTTATTTTAAATTTTAGACCCTCCAAAACTGCTAAAGCATACAAAGAAATTTGGATGAAGGATGAAAATATATCGCCACTTCTTTATTATACAAAAAAGCAAAGTAAGAAAATTTCAAATTCATTTTCAAAAGAAAATATTTTTATAGATTTTGCTATGAGGTATGGAAATCCGAGCATTAAGAGCAAAATTCATAAATTGCATAAAATGGGTTGCGAAAATTTGGTGATACTTCCTCTTTACCCCCAATATGCGGCAGCTACAACAGCAACAGTTTGTGATGAGGTATACAGAACTTTAATGAAAATGAGGTGGCAACCTTCTTTAAAAATAATTCCTCATTACGAATCTGATCCACTTTACATTGATGCGCTTGTTAATTCGATTAATAAAAAAATAAATGAAATCAGCTGGAAACCAGATCTAATCATAGCTTCTTATCATGGGATACCAAAAAAATATTTTGATAAAGGTGATCCTTATCATTGTTATTGTCATAAAACGACAAGACTAATTTCGGAAAAATTTAGTTCAGTTAAAATTAAAACTACATTTCAGTCAAGATTTGGTCCACAAGAATGGCTTCAACCATACACTGACAAGACTTTAGAAAATTTGCCTAAAGAAGGTGTTAAAAACGTCCTTACAATTTGTCCAGGGTTTGCATCTGATTGTGTAGAAACTTTAGAGGAAATACAAATTCAAGCTAAAGAAAGTTTTTTAAATTCAGGAGGAGAAAATTTTGATATGGTTCCCTGTTTAAATGATAATAGTGATCATATAATTTTATTAAAAGCCCTAATTGAAAGAAATATCTAATATATGAATTCGTATTTATTATTTAAATCTTTACATTTAATCGCTGTTGTTTCCTGGATGGCAGGCCTTTTATATCTTCCTAGAATTTTTGTTTACCATGTTGAAAATAAAGAAAAAAAAGAAGCAACCGATATTTTTGAGGTGATGGAAAAAAGATTATTTTTTTATATCATGCGACCCGCAATGGTTTTTACTTGGGTTTTTGGATTAGTATTAATTTATCTTAATGGAATTGATATTTTCTTTCACTTATGGTTCCAAATAAAGATTGTCTTAGTAATATTGTTATCTGCTTACAATGATTATCTAGGAAAGTGTCTCGTTGCGCTTAAAAATTCTACAAATATAAGATCTGCAAAATTCTTTAGGATTATCAATGAAATACCAACAGTTATCTTAATTATTTTAGTATTTTTGGCTATTTTTAAGCCAATCTAGGGTTGAAATAATAACAGCAGTATATATATTAATCATGTCTGATAAGTCCTTATCAAAAAATTAACCATGAACATTCAAGAACTCAAATTAAAAACATCTGAACAGCTTATTACACAGGCAGAAGAGCTCGGTATAGAAAACGCGAGTACATTGAGAAAACAAGAAATTCTTTTTGCCATTCTTAAAAAAGTTGCTGAAAAAGAGGAAATTACTGGCTTAGGGGTTTTGCAGTTATTACAAGACGGCTTTGGCTTTCTGAGAGCAATGGAATCAAATTATTTGCCAGGACCAGATGATATTTATGTAAGCCCAAGTCAAATTAGAAAATTTGGTTTAAGAACGGGAGATACAGTTGAAGGACCAGTTAGAGCCCCCAAAGAGGGAGAAAGATATTTTGCACTGTTGCAAGTAAGTAAAATAAATTTTGAAGAACCAGAAAAAGCTAGACATAAAATTGCATTTGATAACTTAACGCCTTTATATCCAGACAAACAATTGGTTATGGAAGTTGAAACTACGAAAGTTGAAAAAAAACCAGATCTTACCCCAAGGTTAATTGATCTTGTTAGCCCAATTGGAAAAGGACAAAGGTCAATAATAATTTCTCCACCCAAAGCTGGAAAGACGATGATTTTACAAAGTATTGCAAACTCTATAGCAAAAAATTATCCAGAATGCTATTTAATAGTTCTTTTGATTGATGAGCGTCCTGAAGAAGTTACGGATATGCAAAGAACGGTTAAAGGCGAAGTAATTAGTTCTACATTTGATGAGCCCGCACAAAGACACGTGGCTGTTGCTGAAATGGTTATCGAAAAAGCTAAAAGACTGACCGAACATAAAAAAGACGTTGTCATTTTATTAGATTCAATAACAAGATTGGGAAGGGCGTATAATGCAGTTATACCAAGCTCGGGCAAGGTTTTAACTGGGGGTGTTGATGCAAACGCACTTCAAAGACCAAAGAGATTTTTTGGTGCTGCCAGAAACATTGAAGAAGGTGGATCGTTAACAATTATTTCTACAGCTTTAATTGATACAGGAAGTAGAATGGATGAAGTAATTTTTGAAGAGTTTAAAGGTACGGGTAATAGCGAAACTGTTCTAGATAGAAAAATCGCTGATAAAAGAATTTATCCAGCTATTGATATTACAAAATCTGGAACAAGAAGAGAGGAGCTATTATTTGATAAAAATGATTTACAAAAAATGAATGTGCTTAGAAGAATAATTGCCCCAATGGGAACAATGGATGCTATTGAGTTTATAAACTCAAAATTAAAAGTTACTAAAAATAATTCTGAGTTTTTTAACTCGATGAACAAACCAGCTTAAATATAATTATTAAATTATAAGTAGCCTAATTCTTCCATTTCTGTTTTGAATACTTCCTCAATTTCTTTTATTATTTCCTTGTCCAAAATATTTTGCCATTTATTTTTTGGCCCTAAATTAAAAAATTTTTTATTAAGCTCTTTGTTTCTTTTTGAATTGTCATTAAAACCAAATTTATCTTCTTGATTTGACATATTATCAAATGTGCATTCCTCAATAGCTTTTAATACACTCTTATTGTTAAATTTGAGATCAGTAATATTTTCTAGATAATTTATAATTTTAGAGAACTCTTCAACTGGATTTTTTAAAAGATTTTCATACTTTATAATTAAAAGATTTTTCTTAAATTTTTTCCAAGATTTATAATGATTTGACCACGAACCAATTATTGTAGGCAACCCTATTTCAGCTTCATTACCACCCAACACCTTATTTTCTTTCATAAATTCAAGAGCGTCATAATAATTATTTTTATGAAAATAATTTAATACTGAAGTAATTATATTGCGTGGATCTCTAACAATATATATCACTCCGAGTGTATTTTGTTCATTTGTAAAATAGTGCTTACCTCCCTCCCAACTCCAAAAAGCATTATGTGTTTTAAAAATTTTTAATCTATTTTCCAAGTTTAATTTGTGCTGTGCTTTAATGCAATATTTTGCAAATTCATCTTGATTGTTAATATTATCAGATAAATTTAAAAAATGACTTCTAAGAGGGAATTGACCAATTACATTATTATTTATATTAAATTCTTTATCAGGTGATAATAGATTATCTAAAAATAATCTTACCCATGTATTTCCACTTTTGGGATAAGAAGATAGCCATATAATCATAATTAAATTTTACACAAAAATTATTTAGAAGCTATAATATCATTATGACAATTTATGCTCTATCGAGTGGTCCTGGTATATCCGGTGTTGCTGTTATAAGACTTTCAGGACAAGACACCTCAAAAGTAATTCAACTTTTAACTGGTAAGGAGACACCAAAGCCTAGAGTAGCAACATTAAGAAAAATCAATAAAATCAAGACTTCTGAGCTGATTGATGAGGGACTAATTCTTTGGTTTCCTGGCCCTGAGAGCTACACAGGCGAAGATATGGCTGAAATTCAAGTTCATGGCAGTAAAGCTGTTGTGGATGCCCTGCACTCCTCTCTTTCAGCTATAGAAAATTGTAGATTAGCTGAGCCAGGTGAATTTACAAAACTGGCATTTCAAAATGGAAAAATAAATTTACTTAAAGCAGAAAGTATTGCTGATTTGATTTCTTCAGAAACAGAAATTCAAAGACAACAAGCAATAAAAATCATGAATGGAAAATCATCTGACCAATTTAATTTTCTAAGAGAAAAACTTTTAAAAATTATATCACATGTCGAGGCAAAAATTGATTTTCCAGAGGAAGATCTGCCTAATAATATTTTAGATGAAATCAAAAACAGTTCAAATGAAGTAATAAATAAAATTAAAAAAATATTAAACGACCAAAAAGTTGGAGAAAGAATTAGAGAAGGTTTTAAAATTGCTATTCTAGGACCAACAAATGCTGGCAAATCTAGCTTAATGAATCACTTATCTAATCGTGATGTCGCAATCGTTTCAGAAATTGCAGGTACAACTAGAGATGTGATTGAGACCCATTTTAATATAGACGGTTATCCAGTTATAATCTCTGATACAGCCGGAATAAGAGATTCTCAAGATGAGATAGAAAAAAAAGGAATTAAATTATCTCTAAATAGAGCTGAAGAAGCAGATTTAAAGCTTGTTGTGGTTGATGCAAAAAGCCCTGATTTTACTGATGTTTTGAAGGGTTTATTAGATGAGAATGCAATTTTAGTTATTAATAAATCTGATCTTTTAGAAAAAGATATTGATCCAGAAATTAAAAAAACAAATCATGTTTTAATTTCGATTAAAGAAAATAAAAACATTGAAGAATTAATGTTAAAAATAAAAAATAATTTAAAAAATAAATTTCTTACAACTGATGATATTTTAATTACAAGAGAGAGACACAGGCAACACTTGCAACAGTGTTTGCATCATCTAAATAACTTTAATCAAAAAAAAGAAATCGAAGATTTTGATAAAGCTGCAGAAGATTTAAGATTAGCTACTAGACATTTAGGCATCATTGTTGGAAAAGTTGATGTAGAGGAGATATTAGGTAGTATTTTCAACGATTTTTGTATCGGCAAGTAATACCCTATTTTGCTGGTTTTTTGCACTTTTTTTATCAAAAAACGTTGATAAATATGGCTTATTTACAAAAAATTAAGCCTATCTTGTAAATTATATAATCACATATAGATTTGGATTATGAAAAATGATTTGTCATTTGATGTAGTTGTAATTGGAGGAGGCCATGCCGGATGTGAAGCTGCAGCAGCTTCTGCTCGTCTTGGAGTGAACACTGCCCTATTTACACACAAAATAGAAACTATCGGGGAGATGTCCTGTAACCCGGCAATAGGAGGTTTGGGCAAAGGTCATTTGGTTAGAGAAATAGATGCACTTGATGGTCTTATGGGAGATGTAGCAGATAAATCAGGTATACAATTTAGATTGCTAAACAGAAGTAGAGGGCCAGCAGTTAGAGGACCACGAACACAATCAGATAGATCGCTTTATCGTAAATATATGCAAGAAATATTGCTAAACTATTGTAATTTAAACGTTTTTTCTGATCCTGTTGTAAAGTTTATTTTTAATAAAAATTCAATAAGTGGATTTGAAACTAAAGAAGGAAAGAAAGTGCTATCGAATAAGATAATACTTACAACAGGGACTTTTTTGAATGGTTTGATACATATAGGTGATGAAAGAACTCCAGCAGGTAGATATGATGAAAAACCTTCTACAGGTTTGAGTGAACAATTGGCAAAATATAATTTTAAAATTGGAAGATTAAAAACCGGAACGCCACCAAGGTTAGATTCAAGGACAATTAATTTTGAAAACTTAGAAGAGCAATTCGCTGATGACGATCCTTATTTTTTTTCATTCTTAACAAAAAAAAATTTAAATAAACAAGTGTCATGTAGAATGACATATACAAATGAGAAGGTTCATAAAATTATAGAAAAGAATTTATCAAAGAGTGCTATGTACTCAGGCAGTATAAAAGGAGTAGGCCCAAGATATTGTCCATCAATAGAAGATAAAATAGTAAAATTTGCAGATAAAGTTCGTCATCAGATATTTTTAGAACCCGAGGGTCTAAATGACCACACAATTTACCCAAATGGTATCTCAACATCACTTCCAGCCGATGTTCAGCAAGAAATATGCAATAATATCAATGGTTTAGATAATGTTACCATATTAAGACCAGGATATGCAATAGAATATGACTATGTAGATCCACGTGAACTATTCTTAACCCTTGAAACTAAGAAGATAACCAACCTTTATCTAGCCGGTCAGATTAACGGGACAACAGGATATGAGGAAGCTGCAGCACAAGGCCTTATAGCTGGAATAAATGCCGCGTTGTCTGTTAAAAAATTGGAACCATTCATACTTGATAGATCTGATGCCTACATCGGAGTAATGATCGATGATTTGGTGACTAAAGGAGTAGCTGAGCCATACCGTATGTTTACGTCAAGGGCAGAATATCGATTGAGTTTGAGATCAGATAATGCTGATCAAAGATTAACTGCTAAGGGAATAGATATTGGTTTAATTGGTGATCATAGAAAGGCTATATATTTAAGTAAATTTGAACAAATCAGCCAAATTAATACAAAAATGTCTGAATCCAAGATTTCACCAACAAAAGCCAAAAAATTTGGAATTAAAATAGCAAAAGATGGAATATTGAGATCATCTAGCGAAGTTTTAACTCAAAAAGGTGTAAACATGAATAAAATTAGGGAAATATGGTCTGACATACCTTTTTTTAGCAAAGAAATTGATGAACAAGTGGAGATTAACGCTCATTACAGAGGATATTTAAAGAAACAAAAAGCTGATATTTTAGCGTTTAAGAGGGATGAAAACTTACTTATTCCAGATAAAATTAATTATGACGGGCTATCAGGTTTATCTAATGAGGTAAAAGCAAAATTTAAAGAAATAAAGCCCAAAACAATGGGTCAAGCTCTAAGAATTGATGGAATAACTCCTGCCGCCGTATATATTTTGTTGTCACACGTCAAAAGAAAGTCTATTAAGCATATAGCTTAATGGATCAGGAAATTTTAAATTCTTATTCTAGAATCAATCACTTAAATGTTTCACGTGAAACATTTTTGGACTTTGAAAACTATATATCTATGATTCTTGAAAAAAATAAAAAAGTCAACATAATTAGTCAAAATACAGCATCAAAAAAGGCTATAATTGATCGTCATATTGTAGATTCTGCACAAATAATTGATTTTGTTGACTTAAATAGTAATACAACCACTGATATAGGTTCAGGAGGGGGTATGCCAGGTATAATCGTGGCAATTATACTAAAAAATATGAAAAATAACATGAATGTGCACCTTTATGAAAAAAGTTATCATAAAAGCCATTTTTTAAAGGAAGTTTCAAAAAAATTAAATTTAAACACAAAGGTTTTTCAAAAAAATATTTTTGAAATTAAAAATTTAGAAACAGGAACGATAATGTCCAGAGCATTTAAACCAATGCCAGTAGTTTTAGAATTAGTATATGAAAATTTTTCAAAATACAAAAATTTAATTTTTTTTATGGGGAAGAGTGGAAAAAAAATTTTTGAAAATTCCAAAAAAAATTGGGAGCTGGAATATATAGAAAGGAAAAGTTTAACAAGTGAAGACTCATTTTTAATAAATATTAAAAAAATTAAAAAAAAAAATTAGATGCAAATTATTTCAGTAATAAATCAAAAGGGTGGGGTTGGAAAAACTACTACGGTGATAAATCTTGCAGCGGGTTTATCTCAAATAGATAAAAAAATTTTAGTTATTGACCTAGATCCACAAGGTAATGCTACCACAGGTCTGGGATTATCTAATGTGGACAACTCAAGTGATACAATTTATGGAGTTTTGAATGGAACTAGAGAAATTAGTGATGTGATTAAAAAAACACAGTTTGAAAATTTAGATATTATAACATCTAATGTAGATTTATCGGGTTTAGAAGTAGAGACGGCTGATGATAGCAATAGGGCTTTTATACTAAAGACTAAATTAACCTCATATTTAAACGATTCTAGAAGATTATATGATTATGTCTTGATCGATTGCCCGCCTTCGTTAAGCTTGTTGACAGTAATGGCACTTGTAAGTTCAAACTCTCTGTTGGTACCACTTCAGACTGAATTTTTTGCTTTAGAAGGGTTAACACAGCTAATGAAAACAATCGAAAGGATAAAAGTAAGTTTAAATCCAGATTTGAAAATCAGAGGTATACTTTTAACGATGTATGACAAAAGAAATAAGCTTTCATCTCAAGTTGAAAAAGAAGCTAGGGATTATTTTAGTGATAAAGTTTACTCAACTGTCATACCGAGGAATGTCAGACTATCTGAAGCACCCTCCCATGGTATGCCGGTATTGATCTATGACAAGACATGTCCTGGAAGCAAATCTTACTTTAGTTTTACTGACGAGTTTATGAGTCAAGAATCAACAATTGGGAGTGCTGCTTAATGGATAAAATCAAAAAAGGATTAGGAAGAGGACTTTCATCGTTAATTGGTGAGACGAAAATTGAACCTCAAAATAAACAAATATTAGTTAGCGATTTGGTCCCAAACAAGTATCAACCAAGAAAGATATTTGATGAAGCTAGTTTAGAAGATCTAGCAAATTCAATTAAAGAAAGAGGAATGATACAGCCTATAGTCGTTAGAAATTCAAACGATGATAGATCAAAGTTTGAAATAATTGCTGGTGAGAGAAGATGGCTAGCGGCACAAAGAGCTGGCCTCCACAATGTTCCTATTGTCATAACTGAAGCAGATGATTTAAAATCTTTAGAATTTGCTATTGTAGAAAATGTTCAAAGACATGATTTAAATCCACTTGAAGAAGCACAGGGGTATAAAAGGTTAATTGACGAATTTTCTTATGATCAAGAAAAAGTATCAAAATTTATTGGAAAAAGCAGAAGTCATATAACTAATTCTTTAAGACTTTTAACTTTACCTGATGATGTTATAGAACTAATTGAAAACCAAAAAATTACACCTGGTCATGCCAAAATTTTGGTAGGTCTTGAAAATGCTTCTTTTGTAGCTAATAAAATTGTTGAGAAAAAACTTTCAGTTCGACAAGCAGAGAATTTTGTAAAAATCTTTAAAAATAAAAAAATAAAATCAAAAGTATCTAAGGATGCTAATATAATTGCTTTAGAATTATCAATTTCTAACAAAATTGGTTTAAATGTTGATATTCAAAATAACAGAAGAAATAAGGGTAAAATAAGTTTTGAATATAAAGATTTGGATCAACTAAACAAAATAATTGATTTAATAAAACTCAACTATTAGCTTTTTTAATTACCAGGTTGATTATAAAGTCTGTAATTATTTTAATAGAACTATCAAGATTTTTTTTAATTTCTAACTCAATATTTCCCAACTTATAAATAAGCTCCTTAATATTTTGAGATTTCCATTTAGATATTTGTTGCTTAGTTATATCTTTATCCTTCCAGAATATGGGGGGCCTTGAATTGCTTATTGTAAGATCTAAATTTTGATTATTTTCATAATCTGTGCATAATTTTAACAATTTCTTTGATTTTATTAAAAATGTTCTAATAATTATAATATTTTCATGAGTATCAAAATTATTTTCGTTTAAAATTTGTATTGTTTTATTTTTATTTTTTGCAAGGCAGTTATCAACCAATTCATTAATACTATAATTTTCTATCAAGTTAATTAATTTTATTAGATCTGTTGTGCTAATTTTTTTCTTATTAAGAAAGAACATATGAATTTTATCTAATTCATTTATTAAATTTTTTTTATCTCCATTACATTTATTGATAATCAAATTAATATTCGAACTTGAAATTGTAATATTGTTTTTCAACAAGAAATTTTTAGCATAATCTAATAATGTTTCGTATGTATCTTGATAAAACGGAACACAAATTAAATTATTTTCTTTTTCAAAAAAACTTCTTAGTTTTGATTTTTTTTCTAGAACACCTGAAATAACAATTATTTTTAAGTCATTTAACTTTTTATCTATGATTTCTTTTAAGAGATTTAATATTTTATCGGTACTTTTCTTTATAATTATAATTTTTTCGTCTGAAAATAGTGATTTATTTAAAATTTCATCAAAAAAAATTTCCTCATTATTTAAAACATCTTTTTCTTCAAAATTGAATATTTCATCTTTTTTTTTATTTAATAGAATTTCAGACGTTTTAATATCTTTAGACCCTTCGTTTATCCCATAAAACAATAAATACTTTTCTTTATTTAAAGTTTCTTTATTTATTTGATAAATCTTTTTAATCACTCAATAAGCTCTAATTGTACTATTAATTTATTATATATTGAGGATGCAAAATTATTTATGATCTCATCTTCATGTTTTTTTTGCTCAAAGGAATTGTCAATGTTTTTTATTTTTAAATTTTCATTAAATGAAAGAACTTTTGTTATACCCTTGTAATAAATATTAAAAGTAGAAATAGCTGTAAGATCATAATTCGTAGCTTTACCCGTGAGGTCTTTCGATATCACGTTTTTATTTAATGATGAGTTTATACTAATTCTAAATTCATTGTTAGATTCATTGATTAAATGTTTTTTTAAATTAAAATTAATTTTATTGTTAATTTCCTTGTTTCCATTAACTTCTAAAACAATAATTTTAAAATTTGTATCTTTATCCTTATATACTGAAGAATAACCACATTGATATAGTAAGATAAAAAATAATATTGGAATTAATCTCTTTAAAATAATCATAAAATTATATTCATAAGTTTATCTTTTACATAAATTTTTCTTTTTATCTTTTTATCAAGTAAATATTTATTTAATTTTTCATCTTGCTCTATTAATTTTATAATATCTTCTTCACTTGAATCTTTTAAAGTATTTAAAATCCCTCTTTTTTTTCCATCAAATTGAACAACTATGTTTACTTCTTTTTCATAAAGTAAGCTTTCATCATAATCCGGCCAAATTATTTCTTTTTTTGAATTTAACAATTCTAAGCACTCATTCGAAAAATGTGGAATTATTGGTTGTATTATAATTAACATTTTTTGATAATTTTCAATAAGAGTATTTTTTTTATAATTCTTTTTAATTTGATTAGATAGAAAAGAATACATTTCATGTAAATTAGCAATAATTTTATTATAACTAAAGTTATTAAGATTATTTGTTACATTTTTAATAAAGATATTTGTAAATTTTGTTATTTCTAAATCATTATCATTTTTATGATTTTTTTTAATTTCATTTAAAATTTTAAGGTTTAAGTTCCATAGTTTTTGGGTGAACTTAAATGAAGAAATAATACCTTCCTCTGACCACTGAACATCTTTTTCAGGTGGGCTATCTGATAAAATAAATAATCTAGCCGCATCTGCTCCATAGTTTGAAATAATGTTTTCAGGGTCAATTGTATTTTTTTTAGATTTTGACATAGACTCTGATGGTCCAACTGTAATTACTTTTGATTTATCTCTTTTGAGATATTTTTTATCCCCTATAGTTTCAATTTCATCAGGACTTACCCAATTATTTTGTGGATCTTTATAAGTTTCATGGCAAACCATTCCTTGTGTGAATAATCCGTCAAATGGCTCTAAAATGTTAAATTCCTTGTTTTTATATGCAAGAGCTTGCATAAAAAATCTTGAATAAAGTAGATGTAATATTGCATGTTCTACGCCACCTATATATTGATCAACTGGCATCCAATAGTCAATTTCATCTTTTTTGAAACCATAATTGTTTTCTTTTGGAGAACAAAATCTTAAAAAATACCATGATGAACAAACAAAAGTATCCAACGTATCAGTTTCTCTTGTTAATTTTTTTCCATCGATTGTTATTTTTTTCCATTCCTTTTGATTGTTTAAAGGATTTCCTTTTCCTTTAAGGTCAACATTATTTGGCAATTTCACAGGCAACATTGATTTGGGTATTGGATAAGCTTTTCCACTCTCGTCATATGCAATTGGTATTGGACATCCCCAATACCTTTGTCTTGATACCCCCCAATCTTTTAACCTATAATTAATTCTTTTTTTACCAAGTTTCTTACTCTCCAAAATATTTATGGCCTCCATTACTGAGTTGTGTGGAGCCTCTAAATCATTTAGAAAGTCAGAATTTATTATTATTCCAGGACCCGCGTAGGCTTCATTAGTTACTTCGTAAGAGTTGTCTTTATCATGGGGTTTTACAACAGTCTTAATTTCTAAATTATATTTTTTAGCAAAATCGAAATCTCTTTGATCGTGAGCTGGGCATCCAAAGACAGCTCCAAAACCATAATCCATTAATACAAAGTTAGCAAAATACACTGGAACTTTATCATTAGGGTTTAGAGGATTAATAGCAAAAAGATTAGTTTTAAATCCTATTTTTTCACCAACAGCAATAGCTTCTTCAGTTGTACCTGTCTTTGAGCATTCTTCTTTAAATTTTATAAATTCTTTGTTTTCACTATAATGTTTTGATAATTCGTGATCGATTGATAATGCTAAAAAAGAGAATCCAAACAACGTATCAGGTCTTGTAGTGAAACATTTAATATTATCAATTGGTAAATCGCCCTCAATTTTAAAATCTATTTCACATCCAAAGGATTTACCTATCCAGTTTTTTTGCATTGTTTTCACTTTGTTTGGCCAAGAATCAAGTTTTTCTAACCCGTCAAGTAAATTTTCTGAGAATTTTGAAATATTAAAAAACCATTGGTTTAATTTTTTCCTTTCAACTATTGCACCTGAACGCCAACCTTTTCCGTCTATCACTTGTTCGTTCGCAAGAACAGTTTCATCTACAGGATCCCAATTTACATAATTTTCTTTTCTGTAAACTAATTTTTTTTCAAATAACTCTAAAAAAAAAGCTTGTTGATGTTTATAATAATCATCTGAACAAGTTGAAATTTCTCTTTCCCAATCTATTGAGAGTCCAAGTCTCTTTAATTGGGATTTCATTTTTGAAATATTTGTTTCTGTCCAAATTTTAGGATCTAAGTTGTTCTGTTTAGCCGCATTCTCTGCAGGCATACCAAATGAGTCCCATCCCATTGGATGAAGTACGTTAAAACCTTGTAGAATTTTATATCTAGCTAAAACATCACCAATTGTATAATTTCTTACATGTCCCATATGAATTTTCCCAGATGGATATGGAAACATTTCTAGGCAATAGAATTTTTTTTTATTTCTATCAATCTTACTTGAAAAGGTTTTGTTTTTATCCCAAAAATCTTGCCACTTTTTTTCTATAGCTTTAAAATTGTATCTTTCCACAATTGAAATTATTTTGATAAACCTTTAGGATATTTGTAGTCAACATCACCTTTAGTCTTATACTTTGAAGCTTTTTTAAGAATTTCTTTTTTTAATTCAGTAACCAAATTTCCACTTATCTCAGTGAAATCACAATTCAATAATGTATCTGAACATTTTCTATTAAATACTTTAATGTCCAACGCATCAGATCTAATTTCATTTGTTAAAAATCTAATTGAAATTTTAATACTTTCGCTCGGTGTGCTCTTATCAGAATACCAATCTGTAATAATTATACCACCGCTATAATTTACAGAAGATAATGGCATAAAATCAATTACATCTAAAGATGCCCTCCAAAGCTCATTTGAACTTGCAAAATCAAAAGTACCACCTCTTTTTGTTATTTCACTAAATCTGAAACCTCGACCTTCTTTTAAGTTTTGTTCAACTCTTTTTTCTGGATCTGCAGGAAACTTCCTAGCATCACCCCCTGGTAACTTAAACTTACCATCTGGACTTTTGCAGGATATTGTCAATAAGGGTAAAAGTAATATAAACGCTAAACTTTTAAGTAATTTTGATATTTTCATATAGATTTTTTAAAAAATAATAATATTTACAACATATTCTTAAAATATCTAATTTATATGAAAAATAATGATAAAAAGTGATGCAAAAATGCAACACATGTAAAAATTGTTAAAAATTTCGTTAATTTAAGCAAATTTGAAACTCACAAGCTGTTATTAAGGCAATGTTTATTATTAATAATAAAACTAATTAAAAAGGAGTAATTAATATGAACATTAAAAAAATAGGTCTAACTGCATTAGCAGCTTCACTTGTTTCTGTATCAGCGCACGCTGGTGAGATGTCAGTGGCTGGTGGTGCATCTATGGCTACAGAAGGTTATTCTGGTGAAGGTTTAAATGCTGGAACAACTTTTTCAATGGGTAACCAATTAACATTTACTGGTTCTGGTGAATTAGATAATGGATTAAACGTTTCTTTATCTTTTGTATTAGACCAAGGTGATGATGGAGCTAGTCCAAACAGTTTATCAACTGCACCATTTGATAGTCACTCTGTGACTGTATCTTCTGATGCTATGGGTTCTTTAACTATAGCGGGTGAAGGTGGTTCTTCAGCAGCAACTTCTATTGATGGAACTGCAGCTGGTGACATTTGGGATACATTCGACGGTGCTAGAGGTTATGTAACAGCTGTAGCTGTTTCTGACTCTGGTCCAGGAGATAATTCATTATTCTACACAACTCCAGCAATAATGGATGGTCTAACAGTAAACTTATCTTACCAACCACAAGGTTCTGGTAGAGAGTCAGCAACTGGATATGGTTTTTCATACACAGGCGTTGAAGGTTTAACTGCAAAATACGCTGTAACTGACGAAGCTGGTACAACAACTGCTCTGTCAGGTGATCAGACAGTTTGGAGCTTATCATATGCATATGGTCCAGTAACTGCATCTGCTTCAAACAGTGATTTTGATGTAGAAACTACAGCAAGTGATCAAGAGACTTCATCTTACGCACTTTCTTACACAATAAGCGATGAGCTTTCAGTAACTTATGGTGAAGAAACAATCGAAAAAGGTGGATCTACAATTGATGCTGAGTACAGTGTAATTAAAGCATCTTACACAGCTGGTGGTATGACAATTACTGCCAACATGAAAGAAGGTGAAAACGTAAACCACACTAATAACAGCTCAGCTGATTTTGAGTATTGGGGTTTAAGTGCATCTTTTGCATTCTAATTTAGTTTAGAATAAATTTAAAAAGGGCCCCTTTTTAGGGGCCTTTTTTTTATTCAAAATAAGAAATTCCAGCAAATTCGGTATTGTTTAAAAGCTTAAGTTTTTTAACATTTCCTTTAGATATACCACCTAAAGCTACAACTTTTTTTTTCGTTAAGTTAGATATTAATTTAAATTTATTTATACCCAAGTAATTTTTATTTTTTTTAAAAATAGAGGATATAAAAATTTTATCTACTTTTTGTTTTTCTTTAATTTTTATTTCTTTAATATTATGCGCTGAGCCAATTAAACTAAATTTCTTTTTAAATGAAAAAGATAAATGTTTTGTAGACTTGTTAAAAGACGGAATATAAACTCCATCTAGATTTAGTGTCATTGCAAGCCTTACATTGTTCGATAAATAAAATTTAATGCCTCTTTTTTGGCAATATTTTTTTAATTTTAAAACAGGTTCTTTATTTAATGATTTTGAATTATAATTTCTATAAATAATAACAGTTTGCTTATCTAGTTTATCGATATTATTTGTTTCAAATTTATTAATAAAGTAATATTTTCTATTCATATTTATATGCATATTACTGTAAAAAATTTATTAGACATTGAACGTAATATTAGAATTAATTTAGATGAACTTAAAATTAAAAATATTCCAAAAATTATAGCAGTTTCAAAAACATTTAAAATTGATAAAATTTTACCTCTTATAGATCACGGTCACATCGATTTTGGAGAAAATAAAGTCCAAGAAGCAATAGAAAAATGGTCAGAAATTAAAAAAAAAAACTCATCAATTAAATTACATATGATTGGTAAGTTACAAACTAATAAAGTTAAATTTGCTGTAAAGTTATTTGATTATATTCACTCAGTTGATAGCGAAAAACTTGCAAAAAAGATTGCTGATGAACAAAATAAATTAAACAAAAAAATAAAAATATTTCTGCAAGTTAACATTGGTGAAGAAAATCAAAAATCAGGAATTAATAAAAATCATGTGAAAAATCTCGTTTCTTATTGTAAAGAAATTGGATTGGATTTAATTGGTTTAATGTGTATTCCTCCAATTAATATTGATCCAGAAAATTACTTTAAAGAAATGAATATCTTAAATAAATCTTTAGGTTTTTCTGAGTTAAGTATGGGAATGTCTTCAGATTTTCTTCTAGCTACCAAATATTTGTCAACTTATGTGAGAGTTGGATCAAGTATTTTTGGTCAACGATCCTAAACAATTTTTATTTTTGAATTTTTTCTAATTAATTTAAGCATGATTAAAAAATCTTTTTCTTTTAAAGCAATACATCCAGCTGTTGGTTTATAATCTTTAGTTAGATGAATGAAAATACAACTACCTCGACCAGAGATAGGTTTTTTAAAGTTATATTTAATTGGAATTAGAAAATCATATTTATTATCCTTTCTTGATAATTTCTCACTTTTTACTTTTTTTTCTATTTTGCAAAGTTTATTGTATTTTTTAGGAAAATTAATGTCATCACACCAACCCATATTTTTTTTAATTTCAATACATTTTAGCAAAGTGGATGGGTTCTTTTTACGATCTTTCCTAAAATAAAGATGTTGAATTTCAAAGGTTCCTTTTGGTGTTTTTTTATCTCCTTCTTTTTTTTTTACCGTTGAACCATTTTTTCCAATTGAACACCTGAACTTAAATTCATCAACTTGAAGAGTGTGTTTATTTTTTACTAAAATTGTCATATTCTACTTTTTGTGAGCGTACAAAATTTAATAATTTATAAGTTTACTACATTATATCAAATCCTTGATGAACTTGAATCAGATTTAAACTTTAATATAATCTTTGTAGATAATGAAAATTCTTTAAAAGATAAGATAAAAAATCTTAATTATTGTTTAGTATTATCAAATAAAAAATATTCAGGTATTAGCAACTTTTTTTTTTTAGACAAACTACCAATCAATATATTTAAATTTATCGAAAAGATAAATATTGAATTTTTAAAACAACAATTTAATAGTCAATCAGAATTGAGAATAAATCAATATATAATTGATCTAAATTCAAGAGAATTGATATCGAGTAATTCAATACTTAAATTGACTGAGAAAGAAATTAATACAATTACTTATATATCAAAATCAAACAAACCGGTTAGCATTAATGAATTACAAGAAAAAGTTTGGAGTTATCAATCTGATATAGAAACTCATACTGTTGAGACTCATATCTATAGGTTGAGAAAAAAAATCTTAAATACATTTAATGATAACGAATTTATAATTAGCAAAAAAGATGGTTATCAAATCAAATAAGAAAAACCCAATGGCTAAAGACTTATTTACAAAAAAGTATAAGCCAAAAGTAGTTAAGCCAAAAAAAGGTAAGGGGAGTTTTAAAAGAAAAAAAATTTAAGTTAAAGTCTTGCCCCAATTTGTTGTATTACTTTAGTTGACATTTCAGTACCTTTTTCAAGACACTCTTTTGTAGATAATTTGTTAATGTACCCGTGTAAAAAACCAGCAGCAAAAAGATCGCCTGCACCTGTAAGATCAATAATTTTTAGATTTTTCTGTACATCACTTTCAATAACCTCATTACCATTAACTGCAATTGCTCCTTTTTCTCCTCTAGTTACAATCACTAATTTATTAAGTTGTTTTGAAAAGCTTATAACTTCATTAAAATTTTTCGCTTCAATTAATGAGGTAATTTCTTGTTCATTAGCGAAGGTTATATCAAGTTTGTTTTTAACTAAATTTAAAAAATGAGGTTTGTGTCTATCCACACAAAATAGATCAGAGAGTGACATAGCAACTTTGTTTGCATTATTTATTGCTTTATCAAAGGCTTTCTTAGGATCTCCTTCATCCCACAAGTAACCCTCTAAAAATATTATTTCACTTCTTTTAATAGCATCTGAATTAACATCATTTTCGTTTATTTTTCCTGCTGTTCCTAAAAAAGTACACATTGTTCTCTCTGAGTCTGGTGTTACCAATATTAAACATGTTCCAGTTGGTAATTGTTCTTTTTTTTTTGAATATAGGTATTCTACATTTTCTTTTTTTAAACCTTCCTCGTACTTACTCCCAAATTCATCATCAGAAACTTTTCCTATAAATCCAACTTTATCTCCAAGTTGTGATAATCCTACTATAGAGTTTGCCACTGAACCTCCAGAAACTGTTTTTTCGATTTTAAGATTTGTTAATAAACTTTTGAATTCACTTTCATCAAAAAATAATTTCATAGTACTTTTTGTGAGATTATTTTGCATAATAAAGCTGTCATCAACTTTACAAATTACATCCACAATTGCATTTCCTATTCCTAAAACTTTCATATTAAGCTTTTTTGGTAATAACACTTTTTTTCCTATTTGGGTAGCAAGTAGTACAAATTTTACATTTTAGACCATAACAATCTCTTGCTTTACAATATTCTCTACCATAAAAAATTATTTGTAAATGAAGTTTAGACCAAGTTTTTTTAGGGAATATTCTTTTTAAATCTTTTTCAGTTTGAACCACATTTTTTCCATTTGTTAAACCCCATCTTTGTGCAAGTCTATGTATATGAGTGTCAACCGCAAAAGCTGGATATCCAAAGCCTTGAGACATTACTACGCTTGCAGTTTTGTGTCCTACACCAGGTAATTTTTCAAGTTCATCAAAGGTTTTAGGAACTTTACCTTTGTGTTTTTCTAACAATTGCTTTGACATTAAGTAAATGCTCTTAGCTTTTACTCTAAAAATACCAATTTTTTTAATTAATTTTTCAATTTTTTTTCTCCCTAATTTTACAAAGTGTTCCGGTTTATAGTATTTAGGATAGATATCTTTTGTTACATTGTTAACATTAGCATCAGTACATTGTGCAGAAAGCAGAACAGAAATTAATAGTGTAAAAGTATTTTTACTTTTTAAAGGAACAGGCGTTTTAGGATAAATTTTATTTAAAGTTTTAATGATAATTTTTGCTTTTTGTTTTTCATTCATTATGAAAAATTAAGCAAGTCTCTCATAGAGTATAAACCTGGTTTTTTTTTCATTAACCATTTAGAGGCAGTTAAAGCTCCATCCGAGTAAAGTGTTCTATCAAAAGCTTCATGGTTTAATGTAATTATTTCTTTTCCACTTGAGAATTTTACTTCATGTTCTCCTATAATCTCACCTTTTCTAATTGAGTTAAAATTAATTTTTTTTCCATAAGGAAAAGATTTTTTATTCAAGAATTTTTTACCAATTAAGTTATATAAATTTCTATTTTTTCCATCGGCAATTCCTTTACCAAGCATTAACGCAGTACCGGATGGATAGTCTTTTTTATGCTTGTGATGTACCTCAAATATCTTACTTAGGTAATCATCGTTTAATGATTTTGAAGCAATCTCGGTCAAATACATCAATAAATTTACACCCAGGCTCATATTGCCAGCTTTTAAAATGGGTATTTTTTTTGAATATTTTTTAATTTGATTTTCTTGGCTTCTATTAAATCCAGTAGTACCAATTACTACTTTTTTCCTAAGTTTTGAAGCTATTTTGAGTATTTCAAGAGTACAATTTGGTACTGTAAAATCAATAATAACATCAGTTTTTTTAAAAGCTTTCTCAGAATTTAACTCGGGTTTAACTCCATTAAACTTTTTATTTATCAATCTATTTTCTGTAAGTGTAACTAGTTTAAAGTTTTTATTTTTCTTTGAAGACTTGATTAATTGCTGGCCCATCCTTCCCATGCAACCAGAAATAGCTAAATTAATTTTTTTCATTTAGATAATATTAACCTTTTTTAAAAGATTAGTCTTTTAGTTTTTCCAGAAATCTTTTGCTTTTTGAAAAAATTTTTTAATACTTGGATTTGACTTATCGTTTTCAATTTCTCTAAATTGCTCTAATAATTCTTTTTGTTTTTTATTTAAATATACAGGCACCTCTGTTTTAACTTGAACATATAAGTCTCCAAAATCACCTCTTCTCATAAATGGCATTCCTTTACCTTTTAATCTAAATTGTTTACCACTCTGAGTTCCATCAGGAATTTTTATTTTTGCTTTTCCACCATCAATAGTAGGAATTTCAATGGTCGTTCCTAAAGCTGCATCAGCTAGGGAAAGAGGGAATTCAAAAAATAAATTTTCGTCTGATCTTTTAAATAAGTTATGTGAATTAACATTAATAAACAAATATAGATCTCCTGTTGCTCCACCTCTAGTTCCGGCTTCACCTTTTCCTGCAAGTCTTATTCTTGTTCCGTCATCTACACCTTTTGGAATTGTTACAGATATTCTTTTAGATGCTTGTTTTTTACCCTGACCATTACAATCATTACATGGGTTAGTAATTTCTTCTCCATTTCCATTACATTGAGGACAAGTTTGTTGAACAGTAAAGAAACCTTGATTAGATCTTATTCTTCCATTACCTCCGCAATATGAGCATCTATCTGGAGAATAACCTGGTCTTGATCCATTACCTTTGCAAGTCCCACATTGTTCAGATGTAGAAAATTTAATATCTTGTTTTTTTCCATGATAAGCTTCTTCAAGAGAAATTGATAAATCATACCTTAAGTCAGAACCTCTATTATTAGATTTTCTACTTCTTGATCTTCCACCTCCTCCAAAATCACCAAAGAAATCCTCAAAAATATCTGAGAAATCCGCACCACTGAAACCACCAAAGCCACCACCTGATCTACCGCCACCGTTTTCAAATGCGGCGTGACCAAAATTATCGTAGTTTTGCTTTTTTTCTTTATCTGAAAGTATTCCGTAAGCTTCACTGGCTTCTTTGAATTTTTCTTCCGCTTTGGAATCTCCTGGATTTTTATCAGGATGATACTTAACAGCTAATTTCCTATATGCGGATTTTAATTCTTCTGGGCTCGCGCTTTTGTTAACGCCTAGGACATCATAATAGTCTCTTTTAGCCATCAAATTACCCCAGACAATTAAATGTCAGTTTAAGCGCTTTTTTCTTTGTTCTCGTCTTTTACTTCCTCGAAATCAGCATCAACAACATTTTCGTCTTTTTTACCCGCATCATTATCTCCACCATCATCTTTTCCAGATTCAGGTTTTGCATTTTGTTGTGATTTATAGATTGCTTCACCAAGTTTCATTGAAGCCTGAACTAAAGCTTCAGTTTTTTTCTTAATATCTTCAATATCTTCACCTTTTAAAGCCTCTTTTACCGCAGATGATGCATCTTCAATTGCTTTTTTCTCTGCATCAGAAATTTTTGATCCATGCTCTTTTAAATTCTTCTCAGTAGAGTGAATTAGAGTATCTGCTTGGTTTCTAACATCAACAGATTCTCTTTTCTTTTTATCAGCTTCTTTATTAGCTTCCGCATCTTTAACCATTTTTTCAATTTCTTCATCACTTAGTCCACCTGAAGCTTGGATCTGAATTTTTTGTTCTTTACCAGTTCCCTTATCTTTTGCTGAAACATTTACGATACCATTAGCATCAATATCAAATGTAACTTCAATTTGAGGAACTCCTCTTGGTGCTGGCGCAATACCCACTAATTCAAAATTTCCTAAAGCTTTATTATCAGCAGCCATTTCTCTTTCACCTTGAAGAACTCTAATAGATACAGCTGGCTGATTATCTTCTGCAGTTGAAAACACCTGACTTTTTTTAGTTGGTATTGTTGTGTTTTTTTCTATTAGTTTTGTAGATACTCCTCCAAGTGTTTCGATACCAAGTGATAGTGGTGTTACATCTAATAGAAGTACATCTTTAACATCACCCTGTAAGACACCTGCTTGAATAGCAGCACCCATTGCAACTACTTCGTCAGGATTAACGCTTTTGTTAGGGTCTTTTCCAAAAAAAGTTTTTTACTTCCTCAATTACTTTTGGCATTCTAGTCATACCACCAACCATAACCACCTCATCAATTTCACTTGCAGAAATTCCAGCATCTTTTAAAGCTGTTTTACATGGAGGCATAGTTCTAGCAATTAAGTCTTCAACTAGAGCCTCAAGTTTTGCTCTAGTCATTTTTAAATTAATATGTTTTGGACCTGTTTTATCTGCAGTAATAAAAGGTAGATTTATATCTGTTTGTTCTGCAGAAGATAATTCAATTTTTGCTTTTTCAGCAGCTTCTTTTAATCTTTGTAAAGCAAGTTTATCTGACTTAAGATCAATTCCATTATCTTTCTTAAATTCAGAAATTAAGTAATCAACAACAGCATTATCAAAATCTTCACCACCTAAAAAAGTATCACCATTGGTTGATTTAACCTCGAAAACACCATCACCCAATTCTAAGATGGATACATCAAATGTTCCTCCACCTAAATCATAAACAGCTATTTTTTTATTTTGTTTTTTATCTAAACCATAAGCTAGAGACGCAGCCGTTGGTTCATTGATAATTCTTAAAACTTCTAACCCAGCAATTTTACCTGCATCTTTAGTTGCTTGTCTTTGAGCATCGTTAAAGTATGCTGGTACTGTGATAACAGCTTTTGTTACAGCTTGACCTAAATATTTTTCTGCTGTCTCTTTCATTTTTTGTAAAATGAATGCAGATATTTGAGAAGGTGAGTATTTTTCACCTTTAGCTTCAATCCAAGCGTCTCCTTTTTCGGAATTAACTATTTTAAATGGAGCAGCTTCCACATCTTTTTTTACTGTCGGGTCATCAAAATTTCTTCCAATTAATCTTTTAACTGCAAAGATAGTGTTTTCTGGATTTGTTACAGCTTGCCTTTTCGCTGGTTGCCCAATTAATTTTTCGTTTTCATCTGTAAATGCCACAACTGATGGAGTAGTTCTTGCTCCCTCAGCATTTTCTAATACTTTAGCTTGCGTTCCTTCCATAATGGCAACACATGAATTTGTTGTTCCTAAGTCTATTCCAATAATTTTACTCATAATTTAATGTCTCTCTCTCGTCATATAGGGTTTAAATGTGAAACTACAAGTTGATCTCATAATTATTTATTTTCTGAATTTTCCTTATTTTCCTCAGTTTTTTCTTCTTTTGTTGTAATTTTTTTTGACACCCCCACTAAAGAAGGTCTAAGTAATCTATCTTTTATTGTAAAACCTTTTTGAATTTCCTGGATTATTGTTCCAGGTTCTTTTGAATCATCTTCTATCTCCATCATTGCTTGATGAAAGTTTGGATCTAGTTTTTTGTTAAGGCTATCAATTGGTTTGATGTTATTTTTTTCAAATATTGAGATTAGATCTTTTTTAATAATGTCCAAATGTTCTAATGTTTTTTTTAATGCTTCAGTTTCTTTTAACTTATCGTCACTTTCAAGAACATGTTTCGATCGATCCAAGTTATCAATCAAATTTAATGCTTCTTTAGCAAAACTATAGCCACCATATTCAAAAGCATCCTCTTTTTCTTTTTCAAACCTTCTTCTTTGATTTTCCATTTCAGCAAAAGTTCTTGCCACTTTATCTTCAAGTTCAGCAATTTTTTCTTCTGGAGTTGGTTCCTTGATTTCTTCTTTAGGTTCTTGGTCTGTTTCTTGCTTATTTTCTTCGACTAAATTTTCTTCAGGCCTCTCATTTTCTTTTTCTTTTATTGTATCCTGTTTTTGATCCGCAGAAGTGCTATTTTGGTTTTCTTCTTTTTCCATAGCCTCTTATATGGTAAGGATTTTAGTAATTTCTAGATGTCTAAACCAAAAATATATAAATTACTCATTGGGACTAATAACAGGGGCAAATTAAAAGAAATCAAGAGTTTATTGCCAAAAAAGATCAAAATACACTCTACATCTGAATTTAATTTAAAAAGTCCAGTTGAAAATGGCAAAACATTTAAAGAAAACTCATTAATTAAATCCAAATATTTTTCAAAAAAAACAGGGTTAATTTGTTTAGCTGATGACTCGGGCCTAGAGATAGATTTTTTAGATAAAAGTCCTGGAATTTATTCTGCTCGTTGGGGAGGAAAACATGGAGATTTTAGTAAAGCTATCAGAAAAGTTTATAGAGAGCTTAATAAAAAAGACAAAAATTGGAAAAACAAAAAAATAAAAGCTAGATTTATTTGTGCACTTTCTATTTCATACTTAAATAAAAAAATTGCATGTGTATTAGGAAAAGCTGAGGGTCATATTTCACATGAAGCAAAAGGAAAAAATGGATTTGGTTATGATCCAATTTTTATTCCTCTAAGAAAAAGAAAAACTTTTGGAGAAATGAAGCCGTCTCAAAAATATAAGATGGATCATAGATTTCAGGCTTTTAAAAAAATTAAAAAATTTCTATAAGTTTTTGATCTTCAATTTTATAAAAATTTAATCTGTGATTAATTTTATTATTTTTGATATCAAAAATTCCAATTTTTCCTTTGAATGAATTTTTTCTCTTAAAAATTTTATTTAAGCTATCTTTATTTGAGTTTAGCGATAAATAATAAACTAAGCCAACAAGATCATAACTCAATAGAGATAAATGAGTAGGATCTTTATTAAATGCATTAAAGTATTTTATTTTGTAGCTATCAAAATTTTCTTTATTTATTGATGGATAATATAATGGTTGAATATCAGTTTCGTTCAATAAAGTTTCATCGAACCATTGATTTAAAGTTATAAAATATTTATTTTTAGGAAGTACGTCAGTATATAAAAGTGATGTAGATACACTTTTCAGACTTTCATCAAAATCTGCAATTACGACTGCATCAAAATTTAAACCACCTAAAGTGTATCTTTTTTCAAGTCTTTTTATTTTTTTTTCTTTATTTGGATCATCTGAATTTTTTATCCTTTTTATTTCATCCTCTAAATTTTGCTTTCTTATTCTGTAGTTTGTAATTTCCTCTATTTGTTTTGTTAGTTTTGTAGGCTCTATATTATATTCGTAATCTTTATAAATTTTAATTTTTGAATTTTTCATTCCTCTTTTAACTTCAAATTCATAATCTTGGATTGGTGTTAAAAGAATAGTTCTTTGTATTTGATTTGTTTCTAAAAATTTTTTTATTGTATTAAATTGTGATGTAGAATTAATACCAGCAGAGATTACATTTTTTGGAAGATCTAAAGTTTTATTTGTTAATGATAAAAAAGTTAAATCCTTCATTTCATCTAAATAAGTTAAGCTTTCATAGAACACAGGGCCTATAATAATTTTTATCCCCATTTCACTTAATTCAAATGCTGATTTTAAAGTTTGGTTAGCTTTAGTTGCTGTATCTTTTGGATAGATTTCTATCAGATCATTATCAATATCTTTGACAGCTAATCCAACTGCTTTAATGATTGATTCTCCAATCTCCTTATTTTCTCCTGACATAGGTACCAATAATCCAATTTTGATTTTTTCTTGAGCATTAACATTTGGAAAAAACAGAAAGTAAAAACTTAAAATAATAAAATAAATAATTTTAATTAATTTAATCATTTTGATGTTAATATAATATTTTTTAAGCTGAATTATGATCATAAAACCACAATTTAAATTAAAAGAATACGAAAATGGTCTTTATTTGGTATCAACTCCTTTAGGAAATTTAAAAGATATAACTTTAAGAGCAATTGAAGTTTTACAGCAGTCTCATTACATTTTATGTGAAGATACTCGTGTTTCTAAAAACCTTTTAGATAAATATCAAATAAAATCAAAATTAATTTCAAATCATAAATTTAATGAAAAAAAAAATGTAGTAAAAATTATTGAATATCTAAAATCTGGAAAAATAATTTCTTTGATATCAGATGCTGGTACGCCTATTATTTCTGATCCCGGTTCAATTTTAGTTAATGAGTGTATTAATAACGAGATTAAAATATTCCCGATTCCTGGACCTTCGGCTGTTGCCGCAGCTGTTTCAATTAGTGGTTTTTCAGATAAATTTTTATTTTGTGGTTTTTTCCCAGATAAAAAACAGCAATTATCTAATGAATTAAAAAAATTCTCAGAATTTGAAAATTCTTTAGTTTTTTTTATTTCTCCAAAAAAAATTAATAAAATCATACCTGAAATAAAAAAGAATTTTGCAGGCAGAAAGATAGTTTTTTGTAGAGAAATTACAAAAATATACGAAGAATTTATTAGAAAAAATGTTGATGAATTAGAATTATTTGAAAAAGAACCAAAAGGTGAGCTTACAGTTGTTATTTCTGAAAAAAAAATAAATAAAAATTTATCTGAAAAATTAACTGAATCAGATATGAATATAATAAAAAAAATGATTAATAAATTATCTACTAAAGAAATTACTGAAATTTTAAGTCAGAGTACTAATGTTCCTAAAAAAGAAATATATAATTATTGTTTAGAATTAAAAAATGAAAAATAAATTACTAATTTTAATATTCGTAAGTTTTATTTTAGCTGGATGTGTTGGAGTTGGTTCCAAAGGTCTTTTTGGAACTGGTGTTTCAGTTGCTTTAGATCCAAGAACAGTTGGTACTCAAATAGATGACTCAATTATGGAAAAAAGCATAGGTGCAAAAATCTTATCTAGAGATAAAAAATATCTTTTAACAGTAAAAACTAAAGTTATAGATGGGAGAATTTTTGTAACTGGAAAAGTAGACAGTCCAGAAGAAAAATTAATGATTACCAAATTAGCATGGGAAACTAAAGGTGCTAGATCTGTTAGAAATGATATTAAAATTAAGGAAGAGTTTAACTTTCAACAATCCGCAAAAGATTTATTGATTACATCTCAACTTAGAACAGCTATAATTGTAAATAAAAATATTAAGGCAACCAATTATCAAATAGATACTTATAAAAAGAAAATTTATATTTATGGAATTGCTTTAACATCAGAAGAAAAGGATCTAGTTATAAGTGAAGCAAAAGAAATACTTGATGTTGAAGATGTGATTGCCAGTATTATTCTTGTTGAAGATTTAAGAATTCAAAGAGAATAATTATTTTTTATAATCTATTACTTGAGAAGAATAAGCAGCAATCGATGCCAAATTAAGTATCTCAGAAGTTGACGATCTTAAAGGTGCAATTTCTATTGGAAGCCCAAGTCCAATTAACAGTGGTCCAATAACTTTTGTGTCTCCAATTGTTTTCATCAGTTTATATGAAATTGCTGCACTATGTTGCCCAGGCATTATTAATATATTTGCTTTACCAACTATCTTTGCAAAAGGATAAAGTTCCTCATACTCTGGATTAAGAGCAACATCAGGCTGCATATCTCCATCAAATTCAAAGTCTACTTTTCTTTCTTTTAATATCTCAACCGCGTTTCGAATATGTTTTGTTCTACTAGTAAGAGGTTGTCCAAATGTAGAGTGGGATACAAAAGCTACTTTAGGATCAAATCCAAAAAGTCTAACTACTCTCGCTGTAGATATAGCAATTTCAGCCATTTGTTCAGAAGTTGGATATTCATGGACACTTGTATCACCAACAAAAATAGTTCTTCCTTTATGGACTATCATGTTTAAACCAAACATAATTTCACCTTTTCTTACATCAACAACTTGCTTGATTTTTTCAAAAGAGGCACCAAATCGTCTTGTATTACCTGTTACAGCACCATCAGCATCGCCACAGGCAACCATACTAGTAGCCCAAACAACTCTATCATTTCTGATCATTCGGTCACAATCTCGTTCTAATAATCCTTGCTCTCTTTGTAATTTTTCAAATAAATGTTTAACGTATCTTTTTCTCTTTTCTTCATCTTTTGAATTAACAATTTCAATGTCAAAATTTTCACTGTATCCAATATTTTTAATCTGTTCTTTAATTTTACTTTCTTTACCAACTAAGATTGGAATACCTAATTTTGAATTTTTAAATGCTATGGCAGCTTTTAAAGTATTTTCATCTTCACCATCTGCAAAAACAATTTTTTTCTGATTTTTCTTAATAAATGAATTTATACCTTGCATGATGGTTACTGTCGGATCTAGCCTTTGTTTAAGTTGATCTTTATAAGCATCAAAATCATCTATATTTTTTCTAGCAACTCCACTATCTATAGCTGCTTTTGCTACAGCTGCTGGTATAACACTAATTAATCTTGGATCAAATGTTGATGGAATAATATAATCTTTTCCATAATGAGGTCTTTCTCCACCCATAGCTGCAACCACTTCATCAGGAACATCTTCTCTTGCAAGCTTAGCTATTGCATTAGCTGCAGCAACTTTCATTTCTTCATTTATTGTTTTGGATCTAACATCTAAAGCTCCCCTGAATATGTAAGGAAAACCAATTAAATTATTTACTTGATTGGGATAATCTGATCTTCCTGTAGCAACGATTGCATCATTTCTAACCTCACTAATTTCCTCTGGAGTAATTTCTGGATCAGGATTAGCACAAGCAAATATAATTGGATTTTTTGCCATGGATTTAACCATCTCTTTTTTTAGAACACCTTTTGCAGATAATCCTAAAAAAACATCTGCACCTTTAACAGCATCTTCCAAAGTTCTATGTTTAGTTTTAACTACGTATCTCGATTTCCATTGATCAATTCCCTCAGTTCTTCCTTCGTAAATAACGCCTTTTCTGTCTAGCATTATTATATTTTCAGATTTTACTCCTGAGTTTTTAAATAACTCGGTACAAGCTTGCGCTGAAGCTCCAGCACCATTTACTACAACTTTAATTTTTTTTATTGATTTACCAGAAATATCTAATGCATTAATTAATGCTGCGGTTGTTATGATTGCTGTTCCATGTTGATCATCATGAAAAACAGGAATATCCAAAATTTCTTTTAATTTTTGTTCTATTATAAAACAATCTGGGGCTGCTATGTCCTCTAAATTTATTCCACCAAAGCTAGGTGCAAAATTTTTAATTGAATTTATGATTTCGTTTGAATCTTTACAATCAATCTCTAAGTCAATCGAGTCTATATCCGCAAATCTTTTAAATAATACAGCCTTTCCTTCCATTACAGGCTTTGATGCAAGAGCACCTAAATTTCCCATCCCTAATATTGCTGAACCATTACTTATTACAGCAACAAGGTTTCCTTTACTCGTGTAATCATAAGCTGCTTCTGGATTTTCACTTATCTTTTTTACAGGAGCAGCAACTCCTGGAGAATAAGCTAAAGCGAGATCACGCTTAGTTGTCATATTTTTTGAAGAAATAATCTCAATCTTGCCAGGTTTTTTGTCTTTATGAAAATCTAAAGCTTCTTTATCTGTATAATGATCGATTTTTGTTTTTTTCATTTCTGATAACAATAAGTGTACAATTGGGGTAAAATTAAGACTAATATGATTTATGAACTTACTTAAGTCAACAGGCACATTTGGTTTTTATACTATCATTAGTAGATTGCTGGGTTATTTAAGAGATATTTTAATAGCAATTTTTCTTGGAACAGGGATGTTGGCTGATGCTTTTTTTGTAGCATTTAGAATTCCAAATACTTTTAGAAGATTATTTGCTGAAGGCACTTTTAATGCAGCATTCGTTCCAAGTTATTCATCTGAAATTACTAAGGGAAAAAAACAATCAAACAAATTTGCTAACGATATTTTTAATCTCCTTTTTTTAGGGTTGTTGTTTTTAACAATAATAATTGAAATTTTCATGCCAGCATTTGTTTCTATTATTGCACCAGGATTTGTGGGTGATTTAGAAAAAATGGAGTTAGCAATTAATTTAACAAGAATTACCTTTCCTTTTTTATTTTTTATTTGTTTAGCCTCATTTTTTTCTGCAATCTTAAATTCACACAATAAATTTGCAGCTGCTGCTGCAGCGCCGATAATATTAAATATTGTTTTAATTTTAGTATTGTTTTTTTCTAAATCTTTAGGTGATCAATTAGTTTATTATTTGTCTTATGGTGTTTCTTTAGCTGGTTTTTTACAATTAATATTTTTATATAAATATGTATCAAAATATTACTCACTTAAATTTAGTTTTGAATTAAATTTAAGTAACAAAGTTAAATTTTTTTTTAAAAAACTTTTACCAAGTATTTTTTCATCAGGTGTCACTCAAATAAATATTTTAATTGGTACAATAATTGCATCATTTCAAGCAAGTGCAGTTTCTTACTTATATTATGCTGATAGAATTTATCAAATTAACCTAGCTATAGCTGGTATCGCGATTGGCGTTGTAATACTTCCTCAGCTGTCAAAACATATTCAATCTAGGAAAAAAAATAAGATTTTGTTTATACAAAATAAAGCTCTTGAATTAAGTTTATTCTTAAGTCTTCCAGCAACTATCGCTTTAATCATAGGATCAGAACAAATTATTTCAGCTTTATTTGGTTATGGGTCTTTCAATGAAAATTCCGTGAACAATTCAAGTTTAGCTTTATATTATTTTGCATTAGGTCTGCCTGCTTTTGCCTTAATAAAAGTTTTTTCAAGTTTTTTCTTTGCAAACCACGATACAAAAACTCCTTTTTATATTTCTTTGATTTCAGTATTAGTAAATATTTTTATTAGTTTGTATTATTTTAGTGAAATTGGTTTTATAATAATTCCAATAGCTACATCTATTTCATCTTGGTTTAATTCAATATTGTTATTTTTATTTTTAAAAAATCGACAATTATTTTATTTTAACCAAATATTTTTTGTTAAATTTATTAAAATAATTTTTGCATCAATTATGATGGGTTTATTTTTTAACTTTATGTTAAATTATTTCCAGAACGAATTAGCATTTAATCAATCAATTAAATCTTTTTATTTAGTTTTATCTGTTATATTAGGGTTATTGTTTTATTTAATTGTGTCTTATTTCATCAAAGCTTTTCAAATGAATGATATTAAATTAAAGTATTAATTTTATGGGTAAAAAAATATTCTCTGGTGTTCAGCCTACAGGTAATCTTCATCTTGGAAATTATTTAGGTGCCATAAAAAACTTTGTAGACTTAAATAACGATAAAGATAATAAATGTATTTTTTGTGTAGTTGATCTGCATGCCATTACAGTAAAGCAAGATCCTAAAGAATTAAAAAATAATATCCGGGAAACTGTTGCAACCTTTGTAGCTAGTGGAATAGATCCAAAAAAAAGTATAATTTTTAATCAATCTAGAGTGGCTGCCCATGCAGAAGGAGCATGGATATTAAGCTGTGTTGCTAGAATGGGCTGGTTAAATAGAATGACTCAATTTAAGGAGAAAGCTGGTAAAGATAAAGAGAAAGCTAGTATTGGATTATATTCTTATCCGGTTTTAATGGCAGCTGATATTCTCTTATATGATGCTACTCATGTTCCAGTAGGTGATGATCAAAAGCAACATTTGGAGTTATGTAGAGATATAGCTCAAAAATTTAATAATGATTTTGAAGTAGAAAATTTTCTTCAAGTTCCTGAACCTCTAATTCAAAAAGAGTTTTCAAGAATAATGAGTTTAAAAGATGGTTCAAAAAAAATGAGTAAATCAGAATTATCAGATTTAAGTCGAATAAATTTAACAGATAACAAAGATCAAATAATAAACAAAATCAAAAAAGCGAAAACTGATCCTTTGCCCATGCCACAGGACATAAAGGAACTTAATGAAAGATTAGAAGCGAAAAATCTTTTAGGAATTTATTCAAGCTTAACTAATTCTACATTGGAAAACACAGTAAAAAATTTTTCAGGTAAAAATTTTTCAGAATTTAAAGAACAATTAGCTGGAGAACTTGTTAATAAAATTGAACCTATTTCTAATGAGATAAAAAAACTTTTAGAAGATAAAAAGTTTCTTGATGAAATTCTTCTAGATGGAGTTGAAAAAGCAAATACGATTGCCTCTAAAAAGATTGAAAGAATTAAAGAAATTATAGGTTTTTAATAAAAATTTATTATCAAGTTTTAATTTTCAAAATATTCATTATATATAATTTATGTTCGTGCAAACAGAAGTAACACCAAATCCAAATTCTTTGAAATTTCTTCCTGGGAAGAAAGTTTCAAACAGTGGTCCTTATGAAATTACAAATAAAGAGGATATGAAAAATGAATTGGTGAGAAATATTTTGTCAATAAATGGTGTTGAGGGTATTTTTTTAGGTCAAGATTTTATTTCAGTAAATAAAAATGAAAATACAAAATGGGATGAAATAAAACATATCGTAATTTCCTTAATAAATGATTTTTACGCGGATGGTAAAGAGTTTGTAATTGATGAGAATATAAAAGAAGAAGATTTAGATTTAAGTGAAATTGAATCAAAAATTGTAAAAATTTTAGAAGAAAAAATTAGACCTGCTGTTGCTAGAGATGGTGGAGATATAAAATTTAAAGAGTTTAAGGATGGAATTGTTAAGGTACAGTTACAAGGTAGTTGCTCAGGCTGTCCTAGCTCAACAATGACTTTAAAACAAGGTGTACAAAATCTTTTATGTCATTATTTACCAGAGGTAAAAGAGGTTGTTGCTATACAATAATTTATTATGAGAAAATTTAAAAAATCAGGTTTTTTAAAAAATAAAAGCCTTAATATAGTTTCACAGTTTTTCTTAAGTTCATTTATAGTAATTTCATTCTTTTATGTAACTCCTATATTTATTAATTTTGCTGATAAAAATTTTAATAATAAAGAATTTACTAATAATTCAAAAAATATTTTAAATAATACTTTAAATAAAGATATGCTAATTCAGGAAGATACAACAGTAGATGCTGATGAAAGAGATTTATTATATGATATCTTAGAAGAAAATAATTCTGAAATTAATTTAGTCAGATATACAACATCTGAGATTGACTCATTATTTAAAGAGATAAATTATAATTTAAAAGATGTAAGAGATACAAAATTAGTAAAACCAATAGATATTGGTCTTTTACCAAATGAAATTAAAAACATAGCTAACACTAAAAAAAGAAAAGATATGTTTATAAAAATTGTTCTTCCTTTAATAGTTAAAGAAAACAACAAAATTAGAGTTGATAGAAAAAGGTTATTCACAATTTTAAATAAAAATAGCAACACTGAAATTGAAAAAAAGTGGTTAGAAAAAAAATATAAACAATATGGTGTAAGAAAAAATGATTTATCTACTTTGAAAGTAAGAATGGATGAAATACCAGTTTCATTAGCAATAGCTCAAGC
The DNA here is from genome assembly GCA_902592375.1 of uncultured Pelagibacteraceae bacterium. Taxonomy (GTDB): domain Bacteria; phylum Pseudomonadota; class Alphaproteobacteria; order Pelagibacterales; family Pelagibacteraceae; genus Pelagibacter. Next base: position 44,753 of record CACJEG010000004.1, read on the forward strand.
TGCTAAAGAAACTGGCTGGGGTACTTCAAGATTTGCTTTAAAGGGAAATGCTCTATTTGGACAATGGACTTGGTCTGGAGAAGGATTAAAACCTAAAAATGCAGATGAGGGTAAAGATCATAAAGTTATGAAGTTTCATAGCTTACAATTATCTGTAAGAGCATATTTAAGAAATTTAAATACACACTCAACATATAAAAATTTAAGGAAAGCAAGAGCAGAACTTAAAAATCAAAATAAACCTTTAGATAGTTTAATTTTGTCTAAGCATTTAGATAAATATGCAGAAACAGGAAATCAATATATAGAGGTTTTACAAAAAATTATTGAACAAAATAACTTAAAAGATTTTGATGAAGCGAGATTGTTGCCATCAAGCAAAGATTTAGAGAGTTTAATTTAATTTTCTTTTATAGGAAATTGCACACCAAACCATCTCCATTTTCCATCATCATTCAGAGAACAATTAATTCTTCCTCTTCTTGGTTTGAATGGTTCTCTAAATTCAATCGTTAGAGAGTTGTTAGTAAATGTTGTTTTTGATTTTTCCCATATATCTCCCTCATTAGAATAGCAATTAATATTAGATAAATTTTTTTGCTCTTTGAAAAATTCAACTTTGAAATTTGGAGGGTTTGTGTTTTCGAATAATTGTTTTTCCTCAGGAAGTATTCTTTTATATTCAAGTGGAAAATAATTTATTATTGATTTAAATCTTTTTAACTCCCCGTATTTTTCATTAATTGGAAATCTAGGTAGTTCAAATTTATCTTTATTTAAATCAATAACACCAGAATGCTGACCAAAAGCATATTGGAAATTCTTAGATATATAATCTTTCATAAATTTAGAGTATTCACCAAATGGATATGAAAATAGACTAGGTACGTAACCAAGTTCTTTTAGGAAAATTTTATTAGCCGTTTCAATATCTAAAATAAACTCTTTATTGCTTACATCTATAAGATATTCATGAGTATGAGAATGATGTCCTATATTTGCAAATTCATTCCTTTCAACCTCTTTAATTTGCTCCCAAGTCATGTAACCTCTTTTTCCCACTGGTTCAGTTGAGACAAATAAAATAAATGGAATTTTATTTTCTTTTAGATAAGGCCATGCATCAGTATAAAAAGATTCAAAAGCATCATCGATAGTTATAAGAATTTCTTTTTTTTGTTTTGGTTTATTAAACTGTTCATGAAAATTATTTGGATTATGAAAATTAAAATCTGAGTTCTTAATAATATTTATATGTTCCTCAAATATATCCATTTTAATATTGGTTGAGGGGTACTTATTCTCATTAAAACGATGATACATAATTGATAGAATTCCTTCATCATGGGAATATTGTTTGATATTATTTTCATCTGATTTAGAACTGATATTAGAAAATAAAATAATTATGAATAAACTGATAATTGATGTAGCCAGTGAAAAAATTTTTTTAATGATCATAACTAGTAATGATATTTATAATATTACTAAAGAGAATACTAAAATTAATTATGAAAAATTAACTTTAATTATTAATGATTTTTTAAATACTCATAAATTAAACTTGAAAGATATTAATACAATTTATTTAAATAGAGGGCCTGGAAGTTTTGCAGGAATAAGAAATTCACTTTCTATAGTTAAAGCATTTAATTTAACTAATAATATTGACTACTATTGTTATAGCATACAAGATTTTAAAGGTGAAAAAGACATAAAATACGAAAATATCCCTCATTTGTGCGATAAATTTAATATTAAAAAAAATTTGATTAACCCTATTTATTTAAGTTAAAATTATTTTATGTCAGAAACAATAGAGCAAAAATGTATAGCAAAAGGAGTTAAATTAACTGATCAAAGAAGAGTAATTGCACAAGTAATGTCCGAGTCTTCTGACCATCCGGATGTAGATGAACTTTATAATAGAGTGTCTAAAATTGATCCAAAAATAAGTATTGCAACTGTTTATAGAACGGTAAAACTATTTGAAGAGTCTGGAATATTAACTAAGCATGAGTTTAAAGGTGGAAAAGCAAGATATGAAGAGCTTAACGAAGGTCATCACGATCATTTAATTGATGTCAAAACTGGTGAAATTATAGAATTTGTAGACGAAGAAATTGAAAAGCTTCAAAAAAAAGTTGCAGAAAAATATGGATATAAATTAGTGGACCATAAATTGGAATTATATGGGGTTAAGAAAAAATCCCAATAATATGAGTCAAAAAATATTTATCAAAACATTTGGATGTCAGATGAATGAGTATGACTCAAATAGAATTTTTGACTCAGTCAAAAAAATTGGCTATGAAAAAACAGAAAAATATGAAGAAGCAAATTGTTATCTATTAAACACATGTCATATTAGAGATAAAGCAAAAGAAAAAGTTTACTCAGAAATAGGTAGAGTAAAAAAAATTTTTAGATCAAAAAAAAAACCATTGGTGATTATTGCAGGCTGTGTTGCTCAAGCAGAAAATCAAGAGATGCTAAAAAGAGAACCCTACATAGATTTAGTTATTGGTCCTCAAGCTTATCACAAAATAAATGACACAATATTAAATTATAACAAAAAAAAGAAAAAGATTGAAGAAACTGAATTTGATGCAGTTTCTAAATTTAAATATTTGAGTAAAATTAAAAATGAAGCTGGAAAAGTTTCATCCTTCTTAACTATTCAGGAAGGATGTGATAAGTTTTGTCATTTTTGCGTAGTCCCATATACAAGAGGACCAGAATATTCTCGACCATTTAAACAAATTTTGGATGAAGCAAAATATTTAGCTGATAATGGTGCAAAAGAAATAATTTTACTTGGTCAAAATGTAAATGCTTATGATAATGAAGGATTCAGACTATCAGATTTGATTTTAAATATTGAAAAATTATCTGAAATTAAGAGAGTTAGATATACAACATCTCACCCAAAAGATATGACTGAGGATTTAATTGAAGTATATAAAACCTGTGAAAAGTTAATGCCACTTGTGCATTTACCGGTTCAAAGTGGATCTAATAAAATTTTAAAGTTGATGAATAGAAAACATACCATTGAGGAATATCTAAATACTTTTGATAAATTAAAAGAAATTAATTCAAATATTGAATTTTCAAGTGATTTTATAATTGGCTATCCTGGTGAAGAGGATCAGGATTTTAAGGATACTATTAGATTAATTGAAAGAATTAAATTTATTAACTCTTATTCATTTATTTTTAGTCCAAGACCTGGAACAGTCGCCGAAAATTTAGACCTAATTGAAAAAAAAATTTCTATTGAAAGATTAGAAAAAATTCAAACTATTTTATTCAAAAATCAAATCGAAATGAACAAGTCATTGGAGGGTAAAGTTATTGATGTTTTGGTTGAAAATTTAACCGACGATAAAAGCAAAGCTTTTGGTAGATCTGAGTATATGACATCTGTAATTTTTAATGGTAAAAAGAATGATATTGGAAAAATAGTTCAAGTGAGAATTAAAGATAGTAATAGAAATACTTTATTTGGTGAAGTAATAACTAATTCGGATCAGAAGGTTGCATAGAATTTGAGTGGAATAACTAAAAAAAATATCGATCAGTCTTTAAAATTTGTTTATTCAGATAACAATTCTTTAAGTGTTATATTTCATGACAATAACTTGTTGATGGGTGTTGTTGGGGAATTTAATAAAAATTTACAAGAATTAGAAAAAATTGCAAATTGCAGCTTATATTCAAGGGGAAATTCAATTTTAATTAAATCAACACCTGAAAAGAATGAAAAAATTAAAAACGCTATTCAATTTTTAGCTAATCAGTTTATTAATAATGGAAGTATAGAGAATAAAGATATACTTTCATCAGTTGACAACTTTATGATTAATGAAAAAGTAAAAAATAATAATGTTACAGACATCATTAAAACTCCCAAGAAATCTATAATTCCTAGATCTGAAAAACAAAAAAGCTATGTGAGAGCTTTGAGGGAGAGTGATATAGTAATTTCAGCTGGACCAGCAGGAACAGGAAAAACTTTTTTGGCAGTAGCCGTAGGCTTAACTATGCTTTTAGAAAAAAAGATTGATAGAATTATTCTTTCAAGACCAGCTGTAGAAGCGGGTGAGCGTTTGGGATTTTTGCCAGGTGATATGAAGGAAAAAGTAGATCCTTATCTTAGACCTTTATATGACTCTTTATATGATCTCTTCGACTTTGAAAAAATACAGCGAATGATTGAGATTGGAGATATAGAGATTGCGCCTTTAGCTTTTATGAGAGGTAGAACTCTTAAAAATTCCTTTGCAATTTTAGACGAAGCACAAAATGCTACAGATACTCAGATTAAAATGTTTCTAACACGTATTGGAGAAAATTCAAAAATAGTTGTTAATGGAGATCCTTCTCAAATTGATTTACCAAATAAAAGCATGTCAGGATTAGTCCGATCAAAAGAGTTGCTCGGGCATTTAAAGGAAATATCCATAGTTGATTTTGATCATTCAGATGTAGTTAGACATCCACTTGTTTCTAAAATAGTTAAAGCATACTCAAATAATGATTAGTATTAATGTCTTCTCTGAGGAGAAGGCTTGGTCAAAAAAGCTTAAAAATAAGGATATTTTTTTTAAAAAAATATGTAAAGCTTTTCCAAAAAAATATAAATTTTTAAATAAAAAAGTAACCTTCACACTATTACTTTCAAATAATAAGAATATTAAAAAATTAAACAAGGTTTTTAGAAAAAAAAATAAATCTACAGATATTTTATCTTTTCCATTAGATAAAAAAATAAAAATTAAAAAAAATACTTATTTGGGAGACATTATTATCAGCTATAATTATTTAGATAAACCAAAATCACAAGATTTAAAATCTTTTAAAGAAAAAGTTGCTAAAATATTAATACATGGTTTTCTTCATCTTTTAGGTTTTGATCATAAAAAAAATAAAGATTATTTCAAAATGTTAAAAGAGGAAAATCTATTATTTAAATCTGTACAATCAAAAATAAATTAAATTGAAAAATAAATTTTATATTGAATTAATTTATTTAATTTTATTAGGGGTGCTTACCTCCTTAAGTTTACCCCCATTTAATTATGTTGTAATAAATTTTTTAACTTTTAGTTTATTCTATATATTTTTAATAAAAAAAATTGAGTTTTATAAAAATAAAAAAATATTTTTCCTTTATGGTTGGTTTTTTGGGTTTGGTTATTTTGTAAGTAATTTATATTGGATTTCAATATCATTAACGTTTGATCAAAGTTTTAAGTTTTTAATACCATTTACAATAATATTAATACCTGGTTTATTAGCCTTGTTTTATGCTTTAGTTTCTTATTTATTTGCAGTTTTAAAACCAAATAAAAGTTTGAGCTCATTTTTTCTTTTTTCTTTAATATTTGGAATAGTAGAGTTTTTACGAGGATCAATACTAACCGGTTTTCCTTGGAATTTAATTGCTTATAGTTTCTCTAATCAAATCGAAATTTTAAACATTTCATCAGTCATAGGTACATACAGCTTTAATCTTTTCTGTATTTCATTATTTACAAGCCCATCAATATTTATTTTAAGAGAAAATAAAAAAGATATTAGCGTATGTGTTGCGTTTCTTATTGCAACGTTATCATTTTATGTACTTGGTTCACAAAATTTAGAAAAATTTAACAATCAAGAAGTAAAAAATCTTGACTATAAGATAAGAATTTTAAGTTCAAATATAAGTATAGATAGATTTTATAACAATGTTGATCCTATAACTGCACTAGAAGAACTAATTGAAATTAGCTCTCCCAAAAAAAGTGAAAAAATAATTTTTATTTGGCCAGAGGGTATAATTCCAGGTATTTCACAAGACCAATTAAAAGAATACAAGTGGTTATTTGAAAATAAATTTAACGAAAATCATTTGTTAGCAATTGGTATCAATAGCAAAGAGGAAGAGAATAAAACTATTAAACATTTTAATTCATTATCTATTTTTGATCACAATCTAAATATAATAAATTCATATAAAAAAATAAACCTTGTTCCTTTTGGTGAATTTTTACCTTTTGAAAAATTACTAAAAGGTATTGGCCTAAAAACAATTACTAATGACTACCAATCATATTCGAAAGGTAAAGAAAGAAACATAATTAATCTGAATTATAATAATTTATCAGTGAAAATATTGCCTCTCATTTGTTATGAGATAATTTATTCTGGAAAAATTTTTACAAACAGTAACTTTGATTATATTGTAAATATTTCCGAAGATGGCTGGTTTGGTAAATCAATTGGTCCTGAGCAACATTTTACTCATAGTATTTTTAGAGCTATAGAGAGTGGAAAATATGTTTTAAGGTCTGCAAATAATGGGACAACAGCAATTATTAACCCAATGGGAGTTATTGAGCAAAAAGTCGATATTAATAAATCTGGTTATATAGATTTAAGTGAATCAAGAGAAATTCAGATGAGCCTGTTTGCAAAATTTGGAAATAAAATTTTTGGACTTGTAATTTTGTTGTATATTTTTTTAATATTTTCATTTAAGAAACGTAAAAATGAGTAATTTAAAAAATTATCTTTTCACGAGTGAGTCTGTCTCCGAGGGACACCCAGATAAAGTGTCTGATAGGATTTCAGATATGGTTGTTGATAGTTTTATTTCTGGAGATCCATATTCTAGAGTTGCTTGCGAAACACTTACTACGACAAATAAAGTTGTTCTAGCTGGCGAGGTGAGAGGACCAGAAATTAAAAAAGATGAATTAATTGAAAAAGTAAGAAATTGCATAAAAGATATTGGTTATGACCAAGAAGGATTTACTTGGAAAGAAGCTACAAAAATTGAAAGTCACTTACATTCCCAATCAGCTGATATTGCTATGGGCGTAGATTCCTCTGGCAACAAAGATGAAGGAGCTGGAGATCAAGGTATTATGTTTGGATACGCTTGTAATGAAACGGATGTTTTAATGCCAGCACCAATTCATTATTCTCATAAAATCTTAAGACTAATGGCTGAAGATAGAAAATCTGGAAAATTAAAAAATATTGAACCAGATTCAAAAAGCCAGGTAACATTCGAGTATGTTGATGGAAAACCATCAAAGTAAAATCTGTAGTTATATCTTCACAGCATTCACCAGATGTTAATCAATCGCAAGTCAGAGATTTACTTAGACCTTATATGTTAAAATCCATTCCTGAGAATTTTCTTGATGGTTTTAATGAGGACGAGTTTTATGTAAATCCGACAGGAAATTTTGTAATTGGTGGGCCAGATGGAGATTGTGGTTTGACAGGTAGAAAAATTATTGTTGATACTTATGGTGGAGCAGCACCGCATGGTGGTGGAGCTTTCTCTGGAAAAGATCCAACTAAAGTTGATAGATCAGCAGCTTATGCGGCAAGGTACATTGCTAAAAATGTTGTTGGTTCTAAAATTGCTGAAAAATGTTTAATTCAATTAGCTTATGCAATTGGTGTATCAAAACCATTATCTATTTATGTCGATTTATTTGATAACGACATAGATAAAAATAAATTTGTTGTCGAAAAGATTAAAGAAAATTTTGATTTAAGTCCTAGAGGCATCAGAGAAATGTTAAATTTAAATAAACCAATATATGAAAAAACAGCTGCCTATGGTCATTTTGGTAGGACACCTGAAGAAAATGGTTCATTTTCATGGGAAAAAAAGGATAAAACTGAGGTTTTTTCAAAATAGTTTCTGTTGAATTAAAAAAAAACTTTACTATATTGCATTAACATTATTGAAATTTACAAAATGGGCTTTAGCCCATTTTTTTTTGGAGCAAACAAAATTATGTTGAATAAAAGAGCTGATAAACTTGAATTATTAAGAATTGCTGAAGCCGTAGCTTTAGAAAAATCAATTGATAAAGAACTAATTATAAGTTCTATGGAAACGGGTATTGCTAAAGCTGCAAAATCAAAATTTGGACAGGAAAATGAAATTAAAGTTTCTATAAATAGAGACAATGGAGATATTGAGCTTTTTAGAAAATTGATAATCGCTGAAAATCCTGAAAATGCAAATACGGAGATAAAGTTGGAGGATGCAATTAATTTAAATGAATTAAACAAAGACAAGTCTATTGGTGATGAGGTATTACAACCACTTCCTTCATTTGATTTTGGAAGAATAGCTGCACAAACTGCAAAGCAAGTGATTAGTTTTAATGTAAGAGAAGCAGAAAGAGAAAGGCAATTTAATGATTTTATTGATAAAAAAGATTCAATTTTAAGTGGTATTATTAAAAGATTAGAATTTGGAAATGTAATTGTTGATTTAGGAAGAACTGAAGCAATAATTCAAAAAAATGAATTAATACCTCGTGAAAATATTAAGGCAGGTGATCGTATAAAAGCTTATTGTTATGATGTAAGAAGAGAACCTAGAGGGCAACAAATATTTCTATCCAGAGCTCATCCTAAATTTATGGAAAGGCTTTTTGTTCAAGAGGTACCCGAAATTTATGATGGTTTAATTGAAATTAAATCTTCTTCAAGAGATCCTGGAAGTAGAGCTAAAATATGTGTAAAGGCAGTTGACACATCTCTAGATCCAGTGGGTGCTTGTGTAGGCATGAGAGGTTCAAGAGTTCAAGCTGTTGTAAATGAACTTCAGGGAGAGAAAATTGATATAGTTAATTGGTCAGAAGATCCTGCTATTTTAGTTTCAAATGCATTATCCCCTGCTGAAGTACAAAGAGTTAACGTTGATAGTGAAAGAAAAAAACTTGATGTAATTTTAACTGAAGAAAATTTAAGTAAAGCAATTGGAAGAAGAGGTCAAAACGTCAGACTTGCAACAAAACTCTTAAATTATGAAATTAATATAATGACAGACGCAGAAGACTCTGAACGAAGACAATTAGAATTTAAAGAAAAAACAGAGAATTTTGTAAAAAATCTAGAGTTAGATGAAACATTGGGCCAGTTGCTAGTTGCCGAAGGTTTTTCAACTATTGATGACATCAAAGATAGTTCAGCTGAAAATTTAAAGAAGATTGAAGGTATAGAGGAAGATACTGCTAAAGCATTGATAGAAAGAGCTAAAGAGTTTCATGAAAAGGATCAAGAGGATATTTCTCAGAGAATTAAAGAATTAGGTCTGGAAGACGCCTTGATTAATTTAAAGGGATTAACACCAGGAATGTTAGTCACGCTTGGTGAACAAAAAATTTTAAGTTTAGAAGATTTTGCAGACTTAGCATCTGATGAATTAACTGGTGGTTATGACGTGGTTAAAGGTGAAAGAGTTAAAATCCAAGGTTATCTGGAGGATTTTGCTTTATCTAAAGAGGAAGCGGATGAACTAATTATGTCTGCCAGAAACATTGTTTATAAAGATTGAGTGATGAGGTATGGAGAAAAAAACAAAATTAACAATTTCAGGCTCAGCCAAAAAATCAATCAAGAATATTGAGATTGCTAAATCTCAAGGAAAAAATTCTGTAGTAATTGAAAAACAAACTGGAAAATTCTCGAGTAGAGTTGGATCATTTAAATCTAGCACAAATAAGTCGAAAACAAGCTCAACGTTCAATAGAGGAGCTCCATTAAAACCTTCATTTAATCCTAAATCACCTTCTGTAACAAATGATTTTGAAAAGAGAAAACTAGCAGAGCAAAGAGCTACTAAACGACTTAAAGGAGATAGTGAAAACAAAGATAGAAAAACTCTAAAAACAGGAACAAAGAAGAGAGAATTAAAGTTAACTGTATCGAGAGCACTAAGTGATGAGATTGATGCAAAACAAAGAAGTTTAGCATCAGTTAAGAGAGCAAGACAAAAAGAAATTAAAAATGCCACAAAAGATGATTCTCAAGAAAATTTAAAACCAATTAAAAGAGAAGTTAACATTCCTGAAGCAATCACAGTTAGAGAATTGGCAAATAGGATGGCTGAACAATCAAGTAATGTAATTAAGCATTTATTTGGTATGGGAGTTACTGTGACTATCAATCAAACCTTAGCTGCAGATACTGCTGAATATTTAGTTAAAGAATTTGGTCACAATCCAATAAGAGAAGAAAAAGCAGAAGAAATAATTCAAAAAATAAAAGCCTCAAGAACCGAAAATTTAAAAAATCGACCACCAATAGTTACAGTCATGGGACATGTTGATCATGGTAAGACCTCAGTTCTAGATGTGCTAAGAAGTGCAAATGTAGTTTCAGGAGAATTTGGAGGAATAACTCAGCATATTGGAGCCTATCAAATTGAAAGCCAAGATAATAAATTAACATTTATCGATACTCCGGGTCATGCTGCATTTACAGAGATGAGAGCAAGAGGATCAAAATTAACTGACGTGGTTGTATTAGTGGTTGCTGCAGATGATGGAGTTAAGCCTCAAACCGTTGAGTCTATTAAACATGCTAAAGCTGCAAATGTTCCAATAGTTGTAGCAATAAATAAATGTGATTTACCAGAGGCGGATCCTCAGAAAATAAAAAATCAATTATTAGAACACGAATTAATCGCTGAAGATTTATCTGGTGATACTTTAATGGTTGAAATTTCAACTAAAACAAAACAAAACTTAGATAAATTAGTAGAGTCTATAATACTTCAAGCAGAGATTTTAGATCTTAAAACAGATTATGTATCTAAAGCTACAGGTATAGTTTTAGAGTCCAAAATTGATGTTGGAAGGGGTCCAGTTGCAAATATAATTGTAACAACTGGAACTCTTAAGAGAGGTGATTTTTTTGTAAGCGGTTTAAAATGGGGAAAAGTTAGAGCAATTATTAATGATAAAGGTCAAAATATTAATGAAGCTTTACCTTCAACACCTGTTGAAATTTTAGGAATAAATGGTGCAGCAAAAGCTGGTGATGATTTTATTGTATTAGATACAGAAAAAGAGGCCAAGACATTGAGTGAAAGCAGAGCTCAAGAAAGTAAAGATGGAAAAAATCCACTAACTTTTGCAACTCAAGATTCTGCTTTTTCAGACAAATCTACAGAAGAATTAAATTTAATAATTAAATCTGATGTACATGGATCATCAGAAGCAATTAAAAATGCAATTAGTCAAATTAAGCATGACGAAGTCAAACCTAAAATAATTTTAGCAGATATTGGAATGGTAACAGAAACAGATGTTACATTAGCAAAAGCATCGAACGCAGTATTAATAGCATTTAATGTTAAACCAAGCAAAGAAGCAAAAAAACTTGCTGAAAATGAGAAAATAAAAATATCCTCATATAACATCATTTATGAAGTGTTAGATTATATTAAACAAAGAATGTCAGGATTATTGGCACCCGATGTCCAAGAAACAATTACTGGTACAGCACAAATCTTGGAAATATTTAAAGTCTCAGGTGCTGGAAAAGTTGCAGGTTTAAAAGTAACTGAAGGAGAAATTAATAGTACATCAGATGTTAGAATTATTAGGGACGGTGCTATTATTTATACTGGAAAAGTTTCATCAATATTTAGAGAAAAAAATCAGGTAAAACAGGTAAGTGGTGGTCAAGAATGTGGAATTACGGTCAAAGATTATATGGATTTCCAAAAAAATGACACAATAGAGGCTTTTAGTGTTACATCTACAGAGAGGTCAATTTAATGGCAGATAGAATAGGAAAACCAGTATCTCAAAGACAGCTTAGAGTAGGAGAAATGATTAAACAGTCTTTAAGCATGATTTTTATAAGAAATGAGGCTAAGGTGCCGAATTTAGAAACGAACACAATAACTGTTACTGAGGTTAGAATGAGTCCAGATTTAAAAATTGCTAAAGCATATGTTCTTCCATTAGGAGGAAAAGATGCGGACGAAACAATTAATGTTTTAAAGGAATACTCATATTTAATTAGAAAAATTTTATCACAAAAAGTGGTCATGAAATTTTTACCAAAATTACTTTTTAGAAAAGACGAGTCTTTTGAGTATGCGGAAAAAATAGAAAACTTAATTAAACAAACAAATAAATAGGAAAAAAGAGGCATGAATAAAAAGGCGCAAGAATTAGCAATGCACGATAAAGATACTGGATCTTCTGAGATACAGATCGCTTTGCTAACAGAGAAAATTGAAACTCTCTCTAAACATATTAAGCAATTCAAGAAAGATAAGCATTCATCTGTTGGATTGTTGAGAGCGGTAAATAGAAGAAAGAAATTGTTAGAATACCTAAAGAAAAATAAAATGGATTCTTACAAAAATGTACTGTCGAAATTGAATTTAAGAAAATAGAAATCAAGATAGATAGAACGGAATGGAACGAAACGAACGAAACGAAATGGAAATGAAATGTTTAAAGTATTTAAGAAGGAAATTGAAGTAGCAGGAAAGAAGATAAGTTTAGAAACAGGTAAAGTAGCAAGACAGGCAGACGGTGCAATAATCGCAACATGTGGAGAGACAGTCGTACTAGCAACAGTAGTTGGAGCAAAAAAAGTAAATCCTGATGTGGATTACTTTCCATTATCTGTAAATTACCAAGAAAAATATTATGCAGCTGGAAAAATTCCAGGTGGATATTTTAAAAGAGAAGCAAGACCAACGGAAAGCGAAACACTAATCTCTAGATTAATTGATAGACCAATCAGACCTTTGTTTCCTGATGAATTTAAAAATGAAGTTCAGTTATTACCAACAGTAATTTCATACGATAAAGAAAATGAACCAGATATTTTATCAATTACAGCATCATCAGCGGCATTAGCTATATCAGGAATGCCATTCATGGGACCTGTAGGAGCTTCAAGAGTTGGTTTTATTGATGGCAAATATGTTCTAAATCCATCTAAAACAGATTTAGAAAAATCAAAATTAGATTTAGTAGTAGCAGGTACAAAAGATGCTGTGCTTATGGTTGAGTCTGAAGCGAGTGGTTTAACAGAAGAAGAAATGTTAAATGCAGTTAAATTTGGTCACGAAGGTTTTGTTCCAGTAATCGAGATGATTGAGGAACTTGCAAAAGAATGTAGAAAACCTGAGTGGACAGTTGAGAAAAAAGATTTATCTGAAGTTAAGAAAAAACTTGAGGAAACTTTTACAGAAGATCTTAAAAAAGCTTTTGCAACAAGAGATAAACAAGATAGATCAAATCAAATTTCAGAAATTACTGATAAAGCTAAAAAGCTTTATGAGGAAGATGAAAATTACACTGATCTAGACGTTAACAGCCAGTTAAAAAATCTTGAAAAATCAATTGTTAGAAATGACATTCTAAAAAATAAAAATAGAATTGATGGAAGAGGTTTGTCAGACGTAAGACCTATTTCTTGTGAAGTAGGTTTTTTACCAAGAGCTCATGGTTCTGCATTATTTACTAGAGGAGAAACTCAAGCAATTGTTGTTGCAACTTTAGGAACCTCAGATGATGAGCAAAGAATTGAGAGTTTAGATGGACTTCAAAGAGAAAGATTTATGCTTCACTATAATTTCCCCCCTTTTTCAGTTGGAGAAACTGGAAGAATTGGAACAGGTAGAAGAGAAATTGGTCATGGTAAATTAGCTTGGAGAGCAATTAACTCTTCATTACCTATAAAAGAGGCATTTCCATATACTTTTAGAGTAGTTTCAGAGATTACTGAATCTAACGGTTCTTCTTCAATGGCTACAGTTTGTGGAACATCATTAGCATTAATGGATGCGGGAGTACCAATTAAAGAGCCAGTTGCTGGTATTGCAATGGGTTTAATTAAAGAAGGTGATGATTTTAGTGTCTTATCAGACATTTTAGGTGATGAAGATCACTTAGGTGATATGGACTTTAAAGTTGCTGGAACTAAAGATGGAATTACCTCTCTTCAAATGGATATCAAAATTACAGGTATTACATTTGAAATTATGGAGCAGGCGTTAAGCCAAGCTAAAGATGGAAGAGTTCACATCTTAGGTGAAATGAATAAAGCATTATCAGCTTCAAGATCTGATGTTGGAAAACACACTCCAAAAATGGAACAAGTCAATGTAGATAAAAAAGACATTGCTGCCGTAATTGGAAAAGGTGGTGCAACAATCAGAGAGATAGTTGAAAAATCAGGTGCGAAAGTAGACGTAAATGACGAAGGTGTGGTAACAGTTGCTGCTCCAGATGAAGAGTCTAGAAACATCGCAATGCAAATGATTAAAGACATTACTGCAAAAGCTGAATTAAACAAAATTTATTCAGGTAAAGTAATGAAGATAATGGAGTTTGGTGCATTTGTAAATTTCCTAGGAAAACAAGATGGACTTGTTCATATTTCAGAACTAGCAGATAAAAGAGTTGCTAAAGTAACTGATGTTGTCAAAGAAGGTGACGAAGTTAAAGTTAAAGTGATTGGTTTCGATAGAGGTAAAGTTAAACTTTCTATGAAACAGGCTAGGGATTAGATTACTTAAAAGTTTTGTATATTTTTTTTGTATATAAATTTTTGATCATTGTGTTATTGCCAAGGTTTACCCAAACACCATAGAACTAAAGAGTATCTTGTACCACTCGTTACAGGAGTAACACAATGATAAGCAAAAGAAGGAAAAATTATTACAGATCCTTGGGGACGAATTTCTTCGCACACTTTATATCTTTCTTTTATATGTGGTCCTAAATCAAACTTTAAATTTCCACCTTCATAGTCATTTGGATCAGATAAATTTACAGTCATACTTATTTTTCTTACTTTATTCCATTTTTTGATATCATGAGAGTAGTTGCCGGCAAGACCTAAGCCGTTCTTGCTTAATGGTAAATCTTCAGCATTCATATCTGGTTCAGGCATATTTTTGTCATTTACAATTATTTTTCCTTTATGATCTTTTTTTGCTGGCTTATATCTAATTGGATTATCATTTATTCGTATAGCAGGTTTAATAGCATTGTTAAAATCAGAAGATCCATCGGTATGCCATCCATAAAACCCTCCATCTTTTTTTTTACCATGGTAAATTGCAAATTGAAAAGTTTCTGCAGTATCTATGATCCAATTCCATCCAGACTTTTTATTGGCATCACTTATTAAAGGAAGAAAAGTGTCATATAACCATTTATCATTTAAACCACAGACCTCACTATCGCGAAAATAAAATTTATTTGGATTTTTTTCAATTTTAGTTAAATCTTCAATAGTTTTATCAGAAATACTTTTATTATCCCTAGAAGTTTCTTCATTTTTTTCAAATTTACCTGTTGTTGAACCTACTGTAGATCTCCCTATTTTTCTTTCATTTGTGATTTTTAAAAGTCCCAATTTAATAATTTTTTCACAAATATCTTTATTGATTGATTTTATGTAGGTTGCAAATGGATAAGATAATCTCATAAAATAATTTTATTTTTGAAAAAAAAATTATTATGTCAATTTATCAATATTTATTTAATTGACGAGGAAATTTTATAAATTTAGATTGATTAAATTTTCAAAAATATTATGAAATATTCTTGGGATCGGGCATTCCAACTTTGTTATATCCAGCATCTACGTAGTGAATTTCACCTGTAACACCGTTTGCAAGTTCACTTAATAGATATAATGCTGAATTTCCAACATCATGGATATCTACGTTTCTTTTGAGAAAAGAATGGTCTTCATTCCATTTATATAAGAATTTTGCGTCTCCAATTGCAGAGGCAGCCAATGTCTTGATAGGTCCAGCACTTATTGCATTTACCCTCATACCTTTACTGCCCAAATCTCTCGCTAGATATTTTACACTAGCTTCTAAAGCTGATTTACAAACACCCATTACATTATAATTTGGAATAGCTTTAGTAGATTCGTATGTTAAAGTGAGTAAGCTTCCTCCTTGTTTCATTACTTTTGAAGCTTCTTTTGCTACTTCAGTAAATGAAAAACAAGAAATTAACATACTTCTTAAAAAATTTTCTCTTGTCGTGTTTAAATATTCACCTGATAATTCTGATTTATCTGAAAAGGCAACTGCATGTACTACAAAATCAATTTCACCCCATTGAGATTTGATATCTTCAAATAGTTTCACAACTTCTTCTTTCTTTTCAACATCACAGTTAAATATAACATTTGAATTTAATTTTTCTGCTAAAGGAACTACTCTTTTTTTAAGAGCGTCACCTAAATATGTAAATGCTAACTCAGCTCCAGCTTCAGCAAGTTTTTGAGATATACCCCAAGCAATAGATCTTTCATTGGCAACACCCATTATTAATCCTTTTTTACCTTTCATCAAACTCATAAACTAAACCTTTTCAAAAATTAAAGCAGCATTAGTTCCACCAAACCCAAAACTATTTGACATAACCGTATTTAAAGTTGCCCTAGTTTCAGTTTTTGAAACTATAGGAAATTTTTTAGCATTATCATCCATATCAGTAATATTTGCAGAACCTGTTATGAAATTATTTTTCATCATTATTAAACAATAAATTGCTTCATGAACTGAAGCAGCGCCTAATGGATGACCTGATAAAGATTTAGTTGAACTTATTTTTGGAATATCATTTCCAAATGTTTCTTTAATAGCATTAAGTTCAGTTATATCTCCAACTGGAGTAGATGTTCCGTGGGTATTTATATAGTCAATTTTATTTTTAGTAGTTGCCATTGCCATTTTCATACATCTAACGGCACCTTCACCAGATGGAGCTACCATATCGTATCCATCTGAGGTTGCTCCATAACCAGTTAATTCTGCGTATATTTTAGCCCCTCTTGCTTTAGCATGTTCGTATTCCTCAAGTACTAACACACCCGCACCACCTGCAATTACAAACCCATCTCTAGTTTTATCATAAGCTCTAGACGCAGATTGTGGAGTGTCATTGTATTTTGATGATAAAGCTGTCATAGCATCAAACATTGCTGTCATCGCCCAATGAATTTCTTCACTTCCACCTGCAAAAACAACATCCTGTTTACCCATTTGAATTAATTCCATAGAATTTCCTATGCAGTGACCACTTGTTGCACAAGCAGAACTCATTGTGTAGTTAGTTCCTTTAATTTTAAATGGTACAGCAAGTGTTGCTGAGGCAGTACTAGCCATAGTTCTTGGAACAATAAAAGGACCCATTAGTTTAGGAGTTTTTGCTCTAGTTTTGTCTGCTGCAAGTATTACGTTTTCAATTGATGGGCCTCCGGAACCCATTACAATCCCGGTTTTAAAATTACTTACTTCGCTTTCTTTTAATCCAGAATCCTCAATTGCCTCTTTCATTGCAATATAATTATAAGCTGATCCTGAACCCATGAATCTAATTGTTTTTCTATCGATATGATCTTCTAGTTTAATATTTGGTTTACCATGAACATGACTTTTTAAATTATGCTCTTTATATTCTTCTGCAAAAGAAATTCCTGATTTTGAATTTAATAAAGATTGATGAACTTCTTCTTGATTATTTCCTAAACAAGAAACAACTCCTAAACCGGTGATGACTACTCTTCTCATTATTTAAATAACCCTACTTTTAAACTTTCTGCTGAATATATTTTTTTATTATCTGCAAGAACAATTCCGTTTGCAAGACCTACAGTTGTCCCTCCAGGAGACATAATTTTCTTCATATCTATTTCATATCTTACATTTTTTACACTCTGTAAAACTTCACCTGTAAATTTTACAGTACCCACACCTAAAGCTCTTCCTTTTCCAGGATTTCCTAACCAACCTAGAAAAAAACCTACCAGTTGCCACATTGCATCTAAACCTAAGCACCCTGGCATAACTGGATCTTTTTTAAAATGACAATCAAAAAACCAAAGATCATCTTTAATATCTAATTCAGCTTTTAAAGAGCCCTTATTAAATTTACCATTATTTTCATAGATTTCAGTTATTCTGTCAAACATAAGCATTGGCGGAAGAGGTAATTTTGCATTGCCAGGTCCAAAAAGATCACCATTTCCACAAGTAATTAGGTCATTATAGGAGTATGAGTTTTTTTTCATAATTTTGAGCCCCCTTATTACTTGATTTAATCCTAATATAATATAATAAAACATTATATTTTTATTCATACTTTAGAATAATTATAAAAAACAATGCCAAAAAACTGCAATTTTATTGAAAAATTAAGAGAAGTTGGACTTAGACCTACTAAGCAAAGAGTAAAAATGTGTGAAGTTTTGTATAATAGAGAAAAAACTTTTCATTTCACAATTAACGATTTGGTTAAATTATTATCTGAGAAAATGAATCAAAAGATATCTCTAGCTACAGTTTATAACACAGTTCATGCATTTGAAAAAAAAGGATACCTAAAAGAAATTTCAATCGATAGTCATAAAAGTTATTTTGATACAAACACGTCAGCACATCATCATTTTTTTGATGAAGATACGCATGAGCTAATTGATTGTGATGAGAGCGATATAGACAAAATAAATATTAGAAAAAATATAACTGGAAAAAAAATAAATTCTGTTGAAGTTTTGGTTCGAGTTGCGAGTGATAATCAAACTCAAAAATAAATCTATCAAATCAAATACTTAAAATCTACATTATAATAATTCTAAACTATTGACATAGTCTTATTAACCATTATATGGTGATTAACATTTAAAAGGAGAAAAATAATGTCTTTAAAAGGAAGTAAAACAGAAGAAAACTTAAAAGCAGCATTCGCTGGAGAAAGTCAGGCAAATAGAAGATATCTTTATTTTGCACAAAAAGCAGACATCGAAGGTTACAATGATGTAGCTACAGTTTTTAGATCAACAGCAGAAGGTGAAACTGGTCACGCTCATGGTCATTTAGAATATTTAGAACAAGTTGGTGACCCAGCAACAGGCAAACCAATTGGTGAAACTAAAGCTAACTTAGCTTCAGCTATTGAAGGTGAAACTCATGAGTACACAGATATGTATCCTGGTATGGCCAAGACTGCTAGAGAAGAAGGTTTTGAAGAAATTGCAGACTGGTTTGAAACTTTAGCTAAAGCTGAAAAATCGCACGCTGGTAAATTTCAAAAAACTTTAGAGTCTATTAGCTAATCAAATTACTTAGTGGGCGTTAGTCGCCCACTAAAAACAATTCGAATTTTAAATAACCAAATTATATGAGTAAAGAAGGAAGTTTAGGTGCACCTATAAGACACCCTATAGATTTTGAGCATCCGGATTTTTTAAATCCTGAAAAGTTAGATGCTGAAATGAGAAGAGTTTTTGATATTTGTCA
Organism: uncultured Pelagibacteraceae bacterium; assembly: GCA_902592375.1. GTDB lineage: Bacteria > Pseudomonadota > Alphaproteobacteria > Pelagibacterales > Pelagibacteraceae > Pelagibacter. The sequence continues at coordinate 63,864 of CACJEG010000004.1, forward strand.
TGGATGCAGGAGATGTTTTAATCTTTGCGACTCTTTCCCAAAGCTATTTGACATGATTGATGAATCAAAAAACGAAGATGTTGAAAGCTTATCTAGCGATCAATTTGCCTCTGTAGTTGATGCATGTACATTATGTGATATGTGTTTTATGACTAAATGCCCATATGTTCCACCTCATGATTTTGATTTAGATTTTCCACATCTAATGCTGCGATATAGAACAGCTCAAAAAAAATTAGGTAAATTACCAAGTGTACCAACACAATTAGCTCAAATAGACCGAAACGCTAAAATTGGTGTCATGTTCTCTAAAATAGTTAACTGGGCATCAAATATTAAAAATAAATTAATTAGAAAAATCTTAGAATTGATTACTGGAATAGATAAAAGAGTTAATTTACCAAAATATAACTCAGAAACTTTTTCTAATTTTTTCAAAAAAAATAGAGATAAGATAAATTATCAAACACCTTCTAAAGATAGAAAAGTTGTTATCTATACAACTTGTTTTGTTAATTTTAATAAAAAAAATACAGGTGTTGCTGCTTTAAAAGTTTTAAAAAAAAATGGTGTAGAAGTTCAGGAGGCTTACCCTGGGTGTTGTGGGATGCCATTTTTAGAGCAAGCAGATTTGCCAAAAGTTGTTGAACAAGCGAAAAAAGTTTCTAAGGATTTAATCGAATGGATTGATAAAGGATATAAAGTAGTAACCTTAACAGCTAGTTGTGGATTGATGTTAAAATTTGAATGGCCTTTGTTATTACCAAACGATGAAAAAATAAAAAAATTATCTGCAAATATTATGGATATTGATGAGTATGTCGTTGACATTGCAAACAATGAGGGATTAGCAGAAGGATTAAATGAGATTGATGGAGGTGTAACCGTGCATCACGCTTGTCATGCTAGGGCACAGAACATGGGTATCAAAGCAAGAGATATGTTAAAATTAATACCAAACGTTAAAATTGATGTAGTTGAAAGATGTGCAGGTCATGGAGGAACTTTTGGAGTAATGAAAGAAACTCATGATTTAGCAAATAAAGTTGGAAGACCTACAGCTAGACAAATAAAAACTAAAAATAATAAGTATATGGCTTCTGATTGTCCTTTAGCTGGTAAACATTTAAAACAGTTAGAAGTTGATACAAACATATCTAATGATGAGGCACTACATCCTATCGAATTGATGGCAAAAAGTTATAACTTATAATCATGCCAAGAGAAAAAAGAGAAATTCAGAAAGAAGACATCATACCTTTAGATGTTTATATAGAAAAGAGACGCGAATTAAGAAAAAATATTGTTGATTATAAAAAAAATAGAAGAGTTGCTTTAGGTCCTTACGCCACTTTTTATTTTGAAAGTTATGAAACAATGTTGGCTCAAGTACAAGAAATGCTATATATTGAAAAGGGTGGCGATGAGCAACTTCATGATGAGCTATCTGCCTACAATCCTTTAATACCTAATGGTAAAGAACTAACGGCAACTTTAATGTTTGAAATAGATAACCCCATTTCAAGAGCTGCGTTTCTTGGAAAAGTCGGTGGAATAGAAGAAACAGTATTTATGAAAATAAATGGTGATAAAATTAAAGCGGTCCCCGAAGAAGATGTTGATAGAACTTCTGCTGAAGGAAAAGCTTCTTCAGTACAGTTTATTCACTTTAATTTTACTGATGATCAAATAGAAAAATTTCAATCTAATAGCTCAGAAATTGAGCTTGGTATTGATCATAAAGAATATTCTCATAGCACAAAACTATCTAAGGAAAATATAGCCTCATTATCTGCTGATTTTAATTAATTTAGTCCCCAAATATTATCTGTTTTAATCCAACCTTCAAATTCTTCTGATGTAACTTTGCACCAATTTTGATCACACTTTTCTATAATTAGTAACCTCCCTTCTTTTATTTGAGCAACTGGTTTAGCAAAAGATGTAGGTTTCCTAAATAAAACTTTATCTTTTGTGGCTATTACTGAATTACCTTTTTTTAATTGTGAAATATGAATCCATCCGCTGTTATTTTTAAAATCAATAATTCGTCTAAAATTTTCTTTTTTATCGATTTGTTTTAAAGGTAAGTTTGTTTTTTTGTAAACATACTTGATGTCAGATTCAAAACTTGGCCCGTAGCGAACATTTACTTTATTTTTTTTAAGAGAGACAAAAATCTCATCAGCAAACGAAATGTGGGTAAAAAATAATAAAAAAAATAGTATATAAATTTTTTTTACTATTAATTGCATAGACATTTTTTTCTTTTATTAATTTTTGCTTTTCTGAAATTTAAATTTAATAGATCTAGAATTAGAATGTATCCATTTAAATTTTGTCCAATATTTAATATTTTTTTCAAAACTTCATTTGCCTGCAATGTACCTATTGTGCCTGCAACAGTTCCTAAAATTCCCTCATATTCACAATTTAAAATTTCATCAGATATTGTGTCTTCTTGATAAAAACATCTCAAGCAAGGATCTTTTTTGTTGGTAAAATTAAAAGTAAAAATGTGTCCATCAAACTTACTTATAGCACCAGTGACAAGAAATTTTTTATATTTTAGACTTAAATCATTTATTAAAAATTTACTTTCAAAGTTATCAGTCCCATCAACAATATAGTCATAATTTTTAATAATTTTTTCAAATGTATTTTTATTTAATTTTAAATTAAAAATATTTATTTTTGTCTTTGGATTGATTTTATTTAATTTTTTTTTTACAATCTTTACTTTTGATTGATTTATATCTTTTTCATTATACAGACCTTGTCTGTGGATATTAGAGAGACTTACAATATCATGATCTGCAATCCCAAGTGTACCAATACCCGATCTAGTTAAAAATTCTGCTACTGGGCAACCTAGACCACCCATACCAACTATCAAGACTTTTGAAGATAAAATTTTTTTTTGACCTACCGCCCCAATATTTTTAAGAATTATTTGCCTTGAAAATTTCTCTATTTCTTTTTTGTTTAAATTTTTGCTCATTTTCCTGTTGAGCCAAACCCACCCTCTCCTCTAATTGTTTCTGGTAGATCATTAGTTTCCTCGAGATCCATTTTAATTACAGGAGTTAAAATCATTTGTGCTATTCTATCCTTACTATTTATCAAGAAATCATTTTTCCCGTGATTAAATAGAATTACTTTTATTTCTCCCCTGTAATCACTATCAATAGTTCCAGGTGTATTTAAAACACTTATACTGTTTTTTGCAGCTAAACCAGATCTTGGCCTTATTTGGATTTCAAAATCACTTGAAAATGCAACAGCAAGCCCTGTTGGAACTAAACATGATGAGTTTGGTTTAAGATTGATGGGTTCTTTTACTAATGCCATCAAATCCATGCCAGATGCACCTTCTGTTTTGTAAGCAGGTAATTCAACCGCAGGGTCTAACTTTTTGATAAGAACTTTCGCCATTAATTTAATTGATCAAGTATTCTATCAACTATTTCATCAGAAATTCCAGATTTTTTTTTGTATGAAAGTTTTTCTTTTTTAACGTCTCTGTTTTTATAATGAATTGTTACCTCATTATAATCAGAATTAAATCCTATATTTTTATTTGATATATCATTAGAAATTATCCAGTCGCAATTTTTCTTGTTTAATTTTTCCTCTGCATTTTTATCAATCTCATTAGTTTCTGCTGCAAATCCAATGACAAGGTCAGGTCTCATGGAGTTATGGTTAGACACATAATGAAGTATGTCTACATTCTTTTCTAAATTTAAGTTTAAGTTCTCTTGTTTTTTAATTTTATTTTCATATTTTTTATGAATTTTAAAATCAGCTACCGCAGCAGAAAAAATTGCTACATCAACAGGTAAATTTTCTTGAGTGGCAACTAGCATTTCATCTGCTGTTTCAACTTTTATAAGATTAATATCTTTAGTTATTTCAAGATTAGTTGGACCTGATATTAATGTTGTATCAAAACCTTTTTTGGATAATGATTTTGCTAATTCATATCCTTGTTTGCCACTTGATTTATTCGTAATAAAACGAACTGGATCTATGTACTCATTAGTTGGACCTGCTGTAACTAATGCTTTAAATTTTTTGTTATTTTTTTGAATTAAGAAATATTTATCAATTTCTTCAGCAATTATTGATGGGTCTGACATTTTACCCTCTCCATATTCACCACATGCCATATCACCAACCTCTGGACCAATTAGTTTATATCCAAACTCTTTTAATTTTATTATATTTGTTTTAGTAGTTGGATGCTCCCACATCCTTACATTCATAGCTGGTGCTAAAATAATGTCTTTATCTGAAGCCAAAACAACAGTGGATGCTAAATCATCAGTTGTTCCTTGAGCCAGTTTTGAAATTGTATTTGCAGTTGCAGGCGCAATTACAATTATATCTGCCCATCTTGAAAGTGAAATATGATCCATTTCTGCCTCATTTTCTACACTAAATAAATCACTGTAAACTTTACCTTGAGAAAGTGATGTTACCGAAAGTGGAGTTACAAACTCTTTTGCACTTGATGTAAGAATTGTCTTTATTTCTGCACCATTCTTTTTAAAGAGCCTAATTGTTTCAAGACTTTTATAAGCAGATATTCCTCCACAGATAATAAATAGTATTTTTTTATTTAACAAATTTTTCATTTGCAGAATTAAAATACTATAAGGCCAAAAATTACAAGAAGTAATAAACCAATAATAGATTGATTTCTAAATGTTATCATTTCTGATTTCTTATCATTCAGAGCGGTATAGGAATTTGAATTTTGTGGAATTTGACCACTAGCTAAAAACGTTAATGCTTGATTTGCTTTATCCATAATCTCAGGAAATTCTGGTAAACGTTTAATAACTTCAGATGTATTTTTTAAAGTTTCATTCATATTATTAATTGGATCTTTTGTCTCTTTAAGCCAATTCTCTAGTACAGGCTTTGAAGTTGTCCAAATATTTGTGTTTGGATTTAATTTTCTTGCTACACCCTCAACAACAACCATAGTTTTTTGCAACATTAATAATTGAGGTTGAGTTTGCATATTAAATTTTTCTGTTACATCAAACAATTGTTTGAGTAATTTACCTCCTGAAATATCTTTTACTTCTTGACCAAATATAGGCTCACCAATTGATCTCAAAGCTTGAGCTAGATCATCAATTGGTACTTCTTTTGGAACTAATCCGGCCACTAAGTGGACTTCAGCTACTTTACGATAATCTCTTTGAATAAATCCAAATAAAATTTCTGCTAAAAACCTTTTACTAAGTTTGTCTAACCTTCCCATAATCCCAAAATCTATAGGTACAATTTGGCCACTATTATCAACAAAAATATTTCCTTGATGCATATCTGCATGAAAAAAACCATCTCTTACAGCATGTCTTAAAAAATGTTGAATAATATCTTCAGCTATTTTATTTGTATCTAAATTTCTTTTCTTTAGCTCCTCAGCTTCTCTTATCGAAATTCCATCTATCCAATCCAAAGTCATTACATTTTCACTAGTAAAATTCCAATAAATTTCAGGAACTTTAAATCCAGCATCATTTTTAGTGTTTTCAGCATATTCATTTGCTGCAGCAGCTTCGAATCTTAAATCCATTTCAAGATTAGTTATTTCTTTGAGTAAAAAAACAACTTCAACAAGTTTTAATCTTTTTGTTTTTTTTACAAATGATTCAATAATAAATGCAAATAACATCATTGCATCTATTTCTTCATTGAATATTTTTTTTATATTTGGTCTTAAGATTTTTATTGCTACATCTTTAATTGTTCCATTGTCATTTATTTTTGCCTTATGAACTTGTGCAATTGATGCAGCAGCAACTGGTTCACTTAAATCAATTATTGAATTAAATACATCAACTCCAAGATCTTCTTTAATAATTTCTTTTGCTTCATGAATTGAAAAAGGGGGTAATCGATCTTGAAGTTTTTCTAGCTTTAAAGATAATTCTTCTCCAATTATATCAGGTCTTGTAGCAAGAAATTGCCCAAGTTTGATGAAAGTTGTACCCATAGATTCTAATGACCTAGATAATCTTTCTCCATCATCTTCAATTAAATTATTTTGTTCTCTTTTTTCAAATGAAATAGATAAAATTTGGAATAATATCGTTACAGCTAAAGGAGGTTTTTTAAATTTTGATGCAATTTTTAAAATATCTGATTTTGCAATTTTTCTTCCTAATTTAAATAAAGTAATAAGTTTTTTAATCATTAAATTTTCCAACCACTATGAATTGAAACAATACCACCGGAAAGATTTCTATAAGAACATTTATGAAAATTATTTTTTTCCATTAACTCTATTAATTCGTCTTGATTAATAAATTGTTCAATACTTTTGATTAAATATTCATAAGGCTCTTTTTCTCCAACTACAAACTTGCCAATAATCGGGATGAGCTTTGAATAATTTTTATATACAAAATCAAGATTTGAATTTTGGATCTTAGAAAATTCCAGACACAGATAACGTCCACCAGGCTTTAAAACTCTATAGGCTTCTGAAAGTGCTTTATTTAAATTTTTTGTATTTCTTAGACCAAAGCTAATAGTGTAATAATCAAATGAATTGTCTGTTATTGGTAATTTTTCTGCTGGAGAAATAATCCATTTTACATTTTTATAAGTAGATAATTTTCGCTTTCCTTGACTAACCATTCCTTTATTGGGGTCTACACAAGTAATTTCAGCCTCTTTATTTGTACTATCTAAAAATAACTTTCCAACATCTCCCGTCCCACAAGCAACATCTATTAATTTTCTACTAACTCTCGGACTCATCATATTAATTAAACTTTTTTTCCAATATCTATGTACACCTATAGACATAAAGTCATTCATCAAGTCATACTTGTTGTAGACCTGATTAAATACATTTTCTACAAGCCCTTTTTTATTTTGAAGATTTTGTTGCATAAAAAAATATATATTGAATATAGTATCAAATGCCAGAATTACCAGAAGTAGAAATTGTTAGACAATCACTTCATAAAAAGATCAAAAAAAAAAGCATAAAAAAAGTAATAATTAGAAATAGGAATTTAAGGTTTAAAATACCACGTGATTTTGAAAGTTTTCTAAAAGATAAAAAGATAATTAAAGTTAGTAGATTTTCTAAATATTTAATAATTCATTTTCAAAATGAGGACTATTTTTTAATTCATTTAGGAATGTCAGGAACAATTCATATTCTTGATGAGAAAAAGCCTCTAAAATTTACAAACACTAGTTTTTATCATTCACTTTTTTTACCTAAAAAACACAATCATGCAGAGTTTGTATTTGATAGCTTGAAAGTAATTTATAATGATCCAAGACGTTTTGGATTTTTTGAAATAATCAAAAATCACCAAGATTTAGAGAAAAGATTTAAATCAATGGGACCCGAACCATTTAGTGATAAATTTAACTTAAATTATGTATTAAATTATTTTAAAAAAAAAAATAAGGATATAAAAAGTTTCCTACTTGATCAGAGATTTGTTTCTGGAATAGGTAATATTTATGCAAGTGAAATTCTTTTCGCTAGTAAAATAAATCCATTTAAAAAAGCAAAAAGACTTAATAAAAATGAATGTTTAAATATTATCTTAAATTCTAAGAAAATACTTCAACAGGCAATTAATAAGGGAGGTTCAAGTATAAGAGATTTTAAAGATATCTCAGGTAACAAAGGTACCTTTCAAAACGAGTTTAAAGTCTATCAGCAAGACGGAGCTGACTGTAAGCGCACGAAGTGCAAAGGCATTATAAAAAAAAAGATAACATCAAATAGGTCGACTTTTTTTTGTGTTTCCTGTCAAAAATAGTTAAATATTTAGTTGACCACTATAAATTCTCAAGTTATACCCCTGCGCAGATGGCAAACACAAAATCAGCAATTAAGAGAATTAGAAGAATTTCTAAACAAACAGCGGTAAATAAAGCTAGAAAGAGTAGGTTTAGAAACGCTCTCAAAAAAATGAACCTTCTAATTGATAGTAAAAAGAAAGATGAAGCTCTAAAATTCTTACCAAAGTTAAACTCTGAGTTGATGAAAATTGCTAAAACAGGAATAATAAAAAAACAAAATGCTTCTAGAAATGTTTCTAGAATTACAAAAAAAATTGCTGCAATCTAAACGTTAATTTAAATTTTTAATTAAAAATCTTTACATAATTAGTTTAAACAACTTTTAATAAGTACATCATATATTTAAAATAAAATTTAAGTTACTACATTTAGATTTAGTAAATATTTGAATTTAACTTATTCAATTTCTATTTGATTCAATCTACATTTGATTCAATTCAAAATTTTAATTTTTAGATTTAAATTAAAATTAATCTGCAGCATTATAAATCACAATCATAGATTTTAATTTTTTTTTATTTTTCTTATTAACTTGTTGCAAATTTTTTTAAATCGTTCTAACTGAGAGTTCCCCTTAAGTTATGAATAAATTAATAAATACAAAAAATATTAATAATCTTTCTTCTGAAGGCTTTGAATGGAAGCAAGTGCAGAGTGAAATGAAAAATAAACTAGGCTTAGAAGTTTATGAGAGCTGGTTAAAAAAGATTTCTTTTGTAGAGGAATTCAATAATTACTTATTATTATCAGTTCCAACAAGATTTATCAGAGACTGGATTACATCAAGGTATTTAGACCAAATATTAAAAATAATTAAAGTTTATAAAAAAAACATTATTAGAATTGAGTTCAAAATAGTTGAAAAAGCTCAAGATATCACTTTAAAAGAAAATAGTATTAAAGAAAATAATACTAATGAAAATGTTTCATTTATAAAAGACTCTTATCTTCAATATAATCGAATTGATCCAAATAAAAGATTTGATAATTTTATTACAGGTTCAAGTAATAAATTAGCTTACGAAGCTTCTTTAAAAGTTTCAGAAAATATATCTCACTATAATCCACTTTATATTTATGGTGGTGTTGGAATGGGAAAAACTCACTTATTAAATTCAATAGGTTTAGAGCTTAAAAAAAATAATAAATTAATGTTTATTTCCGCAGAACGTTTCATGTATCAGTTTGTTAAATCAATTAAATCAAACGACATGGTTAAGTTTAAAGAATATTTTAGAAATACAGATATTTTATTAATCGATGATATCCAATTTATAAGTGGAAAAGAGGCTATGCAGGAGGAGTTCTTTCATACATTCAATGCATTACTTGATAAGGGATCTCAAATTATTGTATCGGCTGATCGATCACCAAACAAACTATCAAGAATTCAAGAAAGAATTAAATCAAGATTTTCTGGTGGATTAGTTGTCGATATTCAAAAGCCAGACCTTGAGCTAAGAAAAAAAATAGTTGAAAAAAAAACTGAAGAATTGAATGCTTTGTATTCTGAACAATTACAAGTTTCTAGAGAAATTCAAGATTTTATAAGTAATGAAATAACTGGAAGTGTAAGAGAATTAGTTGGAGCAATAAACAGAGTTGTTTCATTTTCAAGAATTTACAACAAAGTTCCAAATCTTGCTGAAACTAAAGTTGTTTTAAAAGATTTATTAAATTTAGCAGAAAATAAGGTTACAATAGATCTAATTCAGACAATTGTTTGTAAGTTTTTCAAAATCAGCAAAAATGAAATGCTATCATCTAGAAGATCAAGATATTTAGTAAGACCTAGACAAACAGCAATTTATTTAACTAAAATTTTGACTTCTAAATCATTGCCCGAAATTGGGAGAGAATTTTCTAACCGAGACCATACAACAATAATTCATTCAGTAAAAACTATTGAAAAGATAAAAGAAAAAGATCCTGAGATGGTTGATAATATAAATAAATTAAAAAACCAGATTTTATATAATAATAAAGAAAATGAAATTTAACGTTAATCAACAGGATCTTCAGCAAGCATTAAATTATTGCCAAGGAGTTATTGAAAAAAGAAGTACATTGCCAATACTTTCTAATATTTTGTTAGATGCAAGTCATTCAAAACTTACTATCACAGCGACTGATCTAGATTTAATATTTATACATCAATTAAATAATGTAGAGATTCTAGAGGAGGGCAAAACCACTACAACTTCATCAATTATGTATGATATTATAAGAAAGTTTAATTCAGGAAAAAAAATAAATCTTTCTTTAACAGATATAAGCAAATTACAAGTAGAGTCTGAAAAATCTATTTTTAATTTGAATTGCATAAGTGCAACAGAGTTTCCACTGACAGACGAAAATTTTAATCAAAATGAATTTGTAATTAAATCAAAACAACTTTTGAAATTATTAAATAAGTGTAAATTTTCAGTTTCTAATGACGAAACAAGACATTACCTAAGCGGTATATATTTTCATCAAACAGAAGTTGAGGATAAAAATTATTTAACTGCAGTTGCAACTGATAGTCATAGAATGTCTATTTCAAAAGTTAGATTAGAAGAAAAAATTGATTTTGATCCAATAATTTTACCTAAAAAAACAATTTTTCAACTTTGTTCTTTATTAGATAGCTATGACGGAGATGTAAAAGTTTCAAATTTAAAATCAAAAATAAAATTTGAATTAAATAATAGTATTTTAATATCAAAACTTATTGATGGAAAATTTCCTAATTACGTTCAAGTTATACCTAAAAATAATCAAAAAAAATTAGAAATAGACTTAAAATTATTTTTGAATTCTGTTGATAGAGTAGCCTCAGTTTCATTAGATAAAAAAGATGGTGTGAAATTTAATTTATCTAAAGATACTTTAGATCTTTCAGTAAATAATACTAACAGTGGTGATGGTAAAGAAACTCTAGGTGTTAAGTTTGATCATGAATTAGAGATAAGTTTTAACTCTAGATATTTAATAGATGTTGCTTCACAACTAGATGGAGACAGAGTTGAAATTTTCTTTAATGATACTGGTTCACCGGCGTTAATAAAAGATCCAGGTGATTTTGATAGTATTTTTGTTGTTATGCCTATGAAGGGCTAATTAATTAAATTTAATTCTGAGTAAATATTTTTTTCAAGAATTTGAATAAAATTTTCTTTTGTTAAACCATAAGGAATTGGTTTTAGAATAGAGATTGTAATAGTTCTATTAGATCTTTTTTCACCTTTTTTAGGCCATACATATCCTGAGTTAATTGCAACTGGCTGACAAGCAATATTTAGCTCTTCATAAATTCTCGAAGCACCTTTTTTAAAAGGTGGTCTTTCATCTGGAAGAACTCTAGTTCCTTGAGGAAAAATAATTAAAGGTCTATTAGAAGTAGCCATCATTTTTGAAATATCATTAAAAAAACCCAAGTTATCTTTTGTAACCTTGTTTCTTTTTATTGAAATTGATCCTATTTTTTTTAAGTACCAACCAAATATTGGAATTAACAATAATTCTTTTTTTAGAATAAACACAGGTGAGTTAAAGATTGTTTGTAAATAAAAAGTTTCAAACATTGATTGATGAGATGCTGCTATAAAAAATTTTTCATTATTAATAATATTTTCTCTTCCTTTGATTAAAATTTTTACTGAAAGAACAAACCTTAAACAAAAACTGGCCCAATGGCCCATTAATTTACCTCCTAACAAAACAACCTGTTTAGGCAAAAAGAATGATGGTAAAAAAATTATCGAAATGAAGATGATTCCAGTGAAAAATAATATTGAAAATAAAAAGTTTCTTATCATTTTTGTCAAAAGCTAAATTATATCTTTATGCTTTTGTCTTTTTCTTATTACTTTAATTTTTGATCCCTTTATTAATAATTCTACTGGTTTAGGTCTTAAATTATAGTTTGAGCTTAGTGACATTCCATAAGCACCCACATCACATATCGCAATTAAATCTTTTTCATTCAACACTTGAAATTTTTTTAATGTAACAAATTTATCTGTACTTTCACAAATAGGTCCTACAAATTCATATGGTTTTTTAGACGTTTTGTTAGATTTTGTAACGGGTAAGGTTTTATGAAACGCACCATACAAAGCAGGTCTCATTAAATCGTTCATTGCTGCATCTAAAATTATAAATTTTTTACTTCCGCTATCTTTTATATAGATTATTTTTGACACTAATGTCCCGGTATTGCCAATAATTGATCTACCTGGCTCAAATATAATTTTAACTTTATGTTTTCTTAAAAATTTAAGAATAGCTGTATTGTATTTTTTATAATTGAGTTTTTTATTTTTATCAGTGTAAGAAATGCCCATACCTCCACCTAAATCTATAAATTCAAATTTATGATTTGTTTTATTGAGAATTTGACTGACCGTTTTAAGCATTTTTTCATAAGGTCTATGATCTAAAATTTGACTGCCTATATGAACGCTTAGACATTTTAAATCAATATTTTTTGAATTCTTGCAATAATTTATAATTTCATAAAATGTATTTTTATTTACACCAAATTTATTTTCTTTTTTCCCAGTGGATATTTGGCTTAATGTTTTTGCATCTGTATTAGGATTTAGTCTTACACCAATTTTTATTCTTTTATTTTTTGATTTTGCTATTCGATTTATTTCTTTTATTTCACCTAAAGACTCTGCGTTAATAAGCAATATTTTTTTATCAATAGCAAAGTTGATTTCACTTGTTGTTTTACCAACACCAGAAAATACTATTTTGCTGCGGTTAATCCCTGCTTTTAGTGCCATCATCAGTTCTCCTACTGAAACAACATCAGCACCTAATCCAAATTTTTTGATTTCTCTTATTAAATTAACATTTGTGTTCGATTTAACTGCAAAGCAGATCAAAGGAGAAAAAGAACTAAAGTTTTTTTTAAATTTAATAATATTTTGTTTTAATTTTGAATATGAGTAGCAATAACAAGGCGTCCCATATTTTTTTGCAATATTAGGAATATTAATTTTTTCGATATAAAGTTTTTTTTTAATATAATTCATTAAGATTGCTTAAATAATTCAATACATTTGTCTGTTTCACTATTTTTGGGACAACCTTTCTTTCCACAAGAAATTAGCATTAAAGATATAAATAAAATAAGTATTAATTTTCTAATCATTTTTCCTTTTTATATTTCATTATCATTTTTTTAATATTATCAAAAGAAGTTCCACCATATGATTTTTTTGAATTTATAGAATTAGTTAAATCAAATACCCCTAAAACATTCTCTTTAAGTTTGGGCTCAATTTTTCTTAATTCGTCTAAAGCCAATTCATTTAATTTTTTTTTTCTTTTTTCTGCATAATTAACTATAGCTGCGGTTTTTTGATATGCTTTTCTAAATGACATTGAGTGATTTTTTACAAGATAGTCAGCTAAATCAGTTGCAGTAGTATATCCTGAATTAGCAAGTTCTAACATTTTACTCTTATTTGGATTACAATTTTTTAGTATTTCATCAAAAATTTTTAAACAATTATTTAAATTGTCGTTAGATTTGAAAACAATCTCTTTATCGTCTTGTAAATCTTTAAAATAAGACAATGGTAAGCCTTTTAAAATTGTAAGCATCGAAAATAAATTTCCATAAGCGCTTCCTGATTTTCCACGCAAATATTCTAAAAGATCAGGATTCTTCTTTTGTGGCATTATCGATGATCCAGTAACAACTTTGTCAGATAAATTGATCAAGTTAAAACCATCAGAATTCCAAATAATCAACTCTTCAGCTATTCTAGAAATATGCATAGCACACACAGATGAAGCGTATAAAAAATCTAAAACAAAATCTCTATCTGAAACTGTGTCAATAGAATTATTTGTAGGGATTTTAAAACCAAGTTTTTTGGTTGTATAATTTCTATCTATATTAAATGATGTTCCTGCTAAAGCCGCAACACCTAAGGGATTTTCATTTAAACTGTCTAAATTATTAGAAAATCTCTTTTTGTCTCTATTAAACATTTCTACATAAGACATTAAATAATGTGCAAAAGAGATAGCTTGAGCATTTTTAAGATGTGTAAATCCAGGCATAATAGTCTCAACATTTTTTTCAGCTAACTTAATTGTACTCTTAATAACTTTATTAATGTTATTAATTGTTTCGTTAGTTGAATTTTTCATCCAAATTTTAAAATCAGTGATTACTTGATCATTTCTTGATCTTGCAGTGTGAACATAGCCAGCTTCTTCACCTATAATTTGAAAAAGTCTTTTTTCGATATTCATATGAATGTCTTCATATTTTTTATTAAACTCAAATTTATTTTTTGTGATTTCTTTATCAATTTTTGTTAGTCCATAAATAATTTTATTTTTTATTTTAAATGAAATTATTTTTTGTTTAAAAAGCATTTCAACATGAGCAATTGATCCCTGGATGTCTTCTTTGTAGAGTCTTTTATCAATATCTATTGAATTACCGACTTTTTGAAACAAACTTGATGCATTTTTTTTTATCCGTGAGTTCCAGATTGCTTGGTTGTTTTTATTTTTTGCCATGATATTTAATTATACCTATTTAACATGAGATTTTTAATAATATTTATTTTTTTGATAACAAATGTTGTAGCTGAAGAACTACCTGGTATTAAAAATATTGTAATCCACAAAATACCAAAAACATATGATAATGTTATTTTTTTAGACAAAAATGATCAAAAAATTAATATCAATGAATATACTGGCAACTTATTGATATTGAATTTTTGGGCGACCTGGTGTGAACCTTGTAAAGATGAAATGCCATCTTTAGATAAACTCCAAGCTAACCCAGAATTGGATAAAATAAAAATTTTTCCAATTAATATTGGGAAAGAAACCTTAGAAAAAGTTAATAAATTTTTTATAGATCTTAACATTAAAAATTTTGAACCTTATTTTGATCCACCTACTACATTAGCAAAAATGTTTACTTTAAGAGGCGTCCCTACAACAATTCTAATTAATAAAGAGGGTCAAGAATTTGCTAGAATAATAGGTTCAATTGATTTTGAAGATACAAATTTCGTTAATTGGATAAAAAAATATAACTAATTTTTAAAAAAGTAAGCAAAGCCAACCAAAGCAAGAATAGCAATAAATTGTAGAAGAACTCTTAATTGCATTAATTTGTTTGAATATTTTTTACTAGTTTCTCCACCTTTAAAAAGAGTGCCTATGCCTAAAATTAAAACTATTCCCACAGCAATCAAAAGAGCTATTGATAAAATTTTTACAAATATTCCTGAAATCATATTTTTATTTTAGATTGTTTTTTGAAATAAAAAACATAATTTATCAACTATGACATTTTGCCTAGATTCAATAATTATTAAACCAGAGGACGGTGTTGAAATTAAAAATGCTATTATTTTGCTTCATGGTTATGGAGGTGATGGAAAAGATATAAGCATGATATCTTTAAACTGGAAAAGACATATGCCTAATACAGTCTTTATTTGTCCGAATGGTCATGAGGTATGTGCTATAAATCCATCTGGTTATCAGTGGTTTGATTTAACAAAAGAGGATTCTGATTACATATTAGAGCAATCAATTAAGGCTGAAGAAGTTT
Organism: uncultured Pelagibacteraceae bacterium; assembly: GCA_902592375.1. Lineage (GTDB taxonomy): Bacteria > Pseudomonadota > Alphaproteobacteria > Pelagibacterales > Pelagibacteraceae > Pelagibacter. The sequence continues at coordinate 79,309 of CACJEG010000004.1, forward strand.
TAAAAAAATTTATTAATGAAATAAAACAAGAGTTTAAATTATCAAATAATCAAATCTGTCTATCAGGATTCAGCCAGGGATGTATGATGTCTTTAAATGTTGGTCTTACAGTTGAAGAAAAATTTTCATGCATAGTTGGTTTTTCTGGAAAGATAATAAATCAAAAAGATTTAAAAAACAGAATCAAAAATAATACTGAAACATTACTTATACATGGAGAAGCTGATCAAATTGTCCCATCAACACATTTACTAGAAGCAAAAGATTTTTTAATCAGGAACAATGTTAAAGTCGATACATTATTAATAAAAAATTGTGATCATCATATTCCTATTGAAGCATCAAGTACAGCTTTAAATTTTATTTTAAAAAAAATTTAACATCTCTTATTATTGATAAAATTGTTTAACTAAGTTAAAATTAGTTAATGAACAATTTTATTGAACAAGATGTTTCATTAGAAAAGTGTCCTGCGCTAGTGCTCAATGCAGACTATAGACCTTTGAGTTACTACCCTTTGTCTTTATGGTCATGGCAGGATACTGTTAAATCAGTTTTCCTTGATCGAGTTATCATTGTTAGTAGTTACGATAGAACTATAAGAAGTCCATCATTTAATATGAAATTACCAAGTGTCATCGCATTAAAGGATTACATTGTTCCTCAAAGCAAGCCGAGTTTTACTAGATTTAATGTGTTTTTAAGAGATAAATTTTCCTGTCAATATTGTGGAAGCAATGAAGAGTTAACTTTTGATCATTTATTACCTAGATCAAAAGGAGGCGAAACTAATTGGGATAATGTTGTAACAGCTTGTTCTGCATGCAATGTGAAAAAGGGTGGAAAACTGTTAAAACATTCAGGTATGAAGTTGCATCAGTACCCTTATCGACCATCAACTGAAGATTTACATAAGAATGGCAAAAATTTTCCACCAAATTTTTTACATAAAAGCTGGATGGATTACTTATATTGGGATGTAGAGTTAGAGTCTTAAATTTTCTCAGAAATATTTATTGCAATTTTTGACCCAGTTTTAATAATTTTATCTAATATAGAGTATGGACCTTCTTTTGTAGCACCCTTTTCATAGGCAATATCTTTATGGCTTAATTCATCTTCTCTAAATTTAATTATTTTTTTTTTAAGTTTTGGTTCGCTATTATCAAGTTGTTTTATTTGGTTTAAATAATGCTCATCTATCACTTCTTCGACGGAAGCAGTGCAAAGCATAGCCGCTTTCTTACCAAGTAAAGTTGAACCAAAACCTAATCCTACACCTAATAAATCCCACAAGGGTAAAAATTTTGTAGGTTTTATATTTCTTTTTTTAATTTCTTCTTCAAAAAAATCAGAATGTTCTTTTTCATGAACTTTCATTTCTTCAATTGTTTTTTTTAAAGCTTCATCTTTAACTAATGTGTTTAGAGCAAGTAACTGTCCTTCATAAATTTTAACAGCACCACGTTCCCCAGCATGATCAACTCTAATAAATTCCTCTATTTTCTTTTTATTTATTGTTGTCATAACTTAAATAAGTTCTTGTGGTTAAATATATTATTAATATTGATATTATAATATTGTAGCTTGTAAGCGATAATCCTAAAATTTTAAATGTAACATCTTTGCAGCTTACATTCTTTTCTTGCAACTGTCTTAATATGTCTTCTTTTGATAGTAAATTGGAGCCATTTTTTAAATCGCAAACCAATGATTCTTCAATAAAACCTTGCTCAATACCTAAATGATATAAAGATAAAATAGTAGCAGCTAAAAAAATTAAAATTAGAGAAAGAATGAAATATTTTTGAAGATAAACAAATTTATAATTTAGGACAATAATTATTAATGCTAAGAGGTATGGAATTCTTTCTAATATACACAAGTTACAGGGTTGATGACCTAAAACATATTCAATAAAAAAAGCTGAAGATAAAGCAATAATACTAATTAAAAAAATTAATTTTAATATAATTGTTTTGTTAATCTCAACCATTAAATTTAAAAAATAAATAAATAATAATAAATATTATAACTATAATAATTCCAATTATGGTGAACCATTTTGATCCATGTTTTTCCATATAGTCTGTAAATAATTCTCCAAATCTATAAGATAAATAGGCAACTATAAAAAATCTCAGGCTTCTTGAAATTAAACTAACAATTATAAAAATAGGAAGATTAAAAGCAATTAAACCACTTGAAATCGTAAAGGCTTTATAGGGCAATGGAGTAAAGCCCGCTAAAAAAAGAATACTCAGCCATGCGAGGAATCCGCTCCCTTGAGACATGCTTAATTTTATATTTTCAACTTTATCTTGATAACCATAAAATTCGATTACATACATTGCTAAATCAAAAAATAAATAACCTATCAAATATCCAAAGATTCCTCCAAGAACTGAAAATATTGATGCTATTAAAAATATTTTCAGATATTCCTTTTTTTTAGCAATAACCATTGGGATTATCATTGCATCTGGAGGTATAGGAAAAAAAGAACTTTCTATAAAAGATACAAGTCCTAAATAGAAATTTGAACTTTTATGTGCGGCTAATTCTAAACATTTTTTGTAAAGTGTTTGAAACATTTTTTGGTTTTAATATAAATTTAGTTCTTATACTATTTAAATATAATTTTATTGAACATCTAGGGCGAATGGCGGAACTGGTAGACGCGCACGACTCAAAATCGTGTTTCGAAAGAAGTGAGAGTTCGATTCTCTCTTCGCCCACCAAGTAACTATGAATTTAAATAATTTAAATAATTTGATCGAATTATTTGTCAATCAAGCAAATAAACAAAATAAAAAAGATATTTTTTTAGAATGGCTAAACCCAAGCAACAAAAAAACATATACATGGGAACAAACTGAAAAGAATATTTTAAAATTATCAAAAGTTATTAAAGAAAATATAAATGAAGGTGATAGATGCCTTTTAGTTTCGGAGAATAGACCAGAGTGGTTTGTTTCTGATTTAGCAATTATGGTAGCTGGTGGAATTACAGTTCCAGCATACACAACTTATACAGAAGATGATTATAAGTACTTGATAGAAGATTGTGAGCCTAGCTTAGTTGTTGTTTCTAATAATGAAATGTTAAAAAAACTAAATAATTCAATTAACGAAAAAGACTTTATCAAAAAAGTTATTACCTTGGATGAAAAAACCAAGGTAACAAATAATTTGAATATAATTAACAAAGAAAAATATTTAGATTTTAATTTAATTATAAATAATAATTTATTTGCAGAAGATAAAATTGAAAATAATAAATTAAAAAGAAATTCTCCAGCATGTATCATTTATACTTCCGGAACTGGAGGTAATCCAAAAGGAGTAATTTTAAGTCATGGTGGAATTTTAAATAATCTCGTAGGAGCATGTGAAATTATGAAACCGTTGTTTAACTCAAGACCAGTATTTTTAACTTGGCTTCCTCTTTCACACTCTTATGAGCATTGTGTCCAATTTGCACAGATAGCTGTAGGAGCAAAAGTATTCTATGCAGAAAAAATAGAAAAACTTTTAGAAAATATTTCTGAGGCAAAACCCACTATTATGACAGCAGTTCCAAGGTTCTACCAAAATCTTTATAACAAAATAAACATGAATTTAAAAAAGCAGACAGGTTTTAAAGCAAAATTGATTGAAGCAACTCTTCGTTTGGGAAGAAAAAAATTATTAAATCTAAAAATGACATTTTCTGAAAAATTAATCAATTTTATAGTTGATAAATTAGTTAGAAAAAAAATAAAAAAACAGTTTGGTGGAAATTTGAAAGCTTTCGTTTCAGGGGGTGGGGCTCTAGACAAAGAAATAGGAGAATTTTTGAATTCTGTGGGACTGCCTACTCTTCAGGGTTATGGTTTAACAGAAACATCACCAGTAGTAAGTTGCAATCCAATACATAAAATTAAAGTGGAAACTGTAGGACCTCCATTTAAAGGAAATGAAGTTAAAATTGCTGAAGATGGAGAAATTTTAGTTAAAGGCGAAAATGTAATGCTAGGATATTGGAACAAAAAAGAAGAAACTGAAAAAGTAATTATAAATGGATGGTTACATACAGGTGATATTGGAGAAATAGATCCAAATGATGGTTATTTAAAAATTACTGATAGAAAAAAAGATATCATAGTAAGTGCTGGCGGAGATAACATTTCACCTGCTAAAATTGAAAATATGATTACGAATGAACCAGAGATAAATCAATGTATGGTTTATGGTGATAAAAAAAATTACTTAGTTGCTTTAATTGTTCCTAATAAAGATTTTTTAAATGAAAAAGAAAAAATAAATAAAGTAATTGAAAAAATAAATAAAAAATTAACTTTATTAGAAAAGATAAAAAAAATTCAATTAATAGATGAAAATTTTTCTATTGAAAATGGTTTAATGACACCAACAATGAAAGTAAAAAGAAAAAAAGTTACAGAAAAATATAAAAATCAGCTAGAAAACCTTTATTAAAATATTTAATTTAAGTTGTTTATTAACCGCATAAACATTAACTAAATTAATAAAAAAAAGTTTTATAAAAATAAAAAGTAAAAAAAATTTTTATAAAATTTAACTTTTAATTAAAGAATTGACATAACTTATAGAAAAAAATAAAAATATGTTAACAGCGAATCAATTTGATTCGTTTAACTAAAAAAGGGAGCTAAAGATGCCTAAGAAAAGAAAAAAAGCGGCAAAGAAAACTAAGAAAAAAGCTAAGAAAAAAGCTAAGAAAAAAGCTAAGAAAAGAAGAAGAAAATAGTAGCTTAGTATTCTTTACAAAAAACGCTTCTCATTACAGTAGTGTGTGAGAGGCGTTTTTTTTTACTCGTCAATTGGTTCGTCGTTATCAGAAATTGGCTCGTCTACAGGTAGTTCACTAGTTGGCGTTTTTGTAGGTGCCGCTGGTTGAGGCTGCCCACCTAAGTTTCTTTTTAGTGCTTTATCCAATTTTTTTTGAGTATCTTCTAATGATACATTCAAAACAATCTGAAATTCAGACAAAATTCTTTCATAAGCTTTTTCAAATAATTGTCTTTCACTATAAGACTGGTCAACCATAAGGTCATCACCCTTGTTTAAATCTCTGACTACCTCAGCTAATTCATATATTTTTCCAGAAGATATTTTTGCTTCATATTCTTGCGCTCTTCTACTCCACATTGATCTTTTAATTTTAGGTTTACTTTTTAAAATTGAAATACACTTGTTAACTTGATTAATAGTTGCTAACGGCCTTAAGTGAGACTGCTTGTTTACAGGGACCATTCCGTTAGCTTTGTCTTTTTCAAATTTAATAACATATGTTTCAACATCAATTCCACCAATATTGATCTTTTTAAATTCAGTAATTTGCCCTACCCCATGCTTTGGATAAACAACATAATCTTTAATTTTGTATTGTCTTTTTTCGGTTTCTTGTTTTTTAACTTTTTTTATTTCAGGTTTAACTTCATTTGTTTTTGAAATCCTTAAATTATCTACTTTTGGTTCAGCTGTCGTTTCTGTAATTTTAACAGCTTTTTTGGTTTTAGTTAATTTAGGTGTAACTTTTTTAACAACTTTTTTGATTTTTTTTGAAATTATTTTTTTAGCTTTTTTAGCTTTTTTAGCTTTTTTAGTTTTTACAACTTTCTTTTTAGAAACTTTTTTTTTCACTTTTTTGTCTGTTTTACCTTTAAAGATTTTCTTTAAAATATTTTTCGTACTTATTTTGCTCATTTTTAAATTTCTCATGATCCGCTGGTGGATCTTTTTTTTCACTTATGTTAGGCCAGATTTCAGAATATTTTTTATTGATCTCTAACCATTTTTCACTTCCAGGTTCAGTGTCTGCTTTTATGGCATCGACAGGACATTCTGGCTCGCAAACGCCACAATCTATACACTCATCGGGTTTAATTACAAGCATATTTTTACCTTCGTAAAAGCAATCAACTGGGCAGACATCAACACAGTCTGTTAGCTTGCACTTAATACAATTGTCGTTAACGATATATGTCATTCTAAATTTTGTTTAATTTTTTCTTTAATATCGCCCATTGTTTTATTGTCAATGTAAAGTAAACCCGCAAGTCGTCTCATTAAATTAGTTTCATATATATCAGCATCTTTATTTGAATAGATTATGGACCACAAAGCTTCAATAATTTTAATTTTATCTTGCTTGGGTAATCCCTTTACTTCTCGAGTAAAATCTAAAATTTGATTTGAGCTTTCTTCAATTATTTTTGCTTCTTCAATTGTTTTAGAAACATTTTCATTTTCTATACCTAGCTCATTAAGTGTTCTTTTAATAATTTCTTCCTCTTTATCTGTATAGTTCTCATCTATTTTTGCAGCATGAATTAATAAAGCACAAACTTTTGTGAGAAAATTATTATTTTTTGGTTCTTCTTTTTTAAAAAACATTTTAATTTAAATTTAAATCCTTTAATATTTTAAATGGATTTTCGTTTGAGATCTTTTTTGTTGTAATTTTTTTAAATTTCTTATTAGGACTATATTTAAAAAATGTTTCATTTTCTTTTTCAAATATTTTATAATTCATTTTTTGAAGTAATTTTTTGAAATTATCTTTACTACATCCTAAAAGATTTAACATTTCTGGAACTAATTTTATTTCAGAATTTTCCTTTGAACTAGAATTTATTATTAATACAAATAATCTTTCCAAAATATCAATTCTTACAAAAAAATTATCAAATCTTTCAAATCCACACAAAAGCATGAAGTTTTTATTTTTTATTTCTTTATCGTCTAAAAAATTCAAACCAAAGGTAGGTGGTTTTAAATTATGAAATTTTTGATAAAAATTTTTCCACAATAATGTTCGCAAAGATACAGCTTCTGGTTTAATTAATTGATAAAGGAAAACATGATATCTGCCAAACTTTACTCCTAAGTCTCTAAGAATTTTTCTTTCATTTTGTTCTAAGTTTTTTAGGTATTCAGAAACTTGATCTCGCTTTAATACTCCATTATTTTCATATAGTTGGTATGCCAGTGCTTTAATTGATGAATTATTTTCTTTTATATTTTTTAAATCAATTAAACTTTTAAGAACGTTATTTATTTTTGAATGTATCCACTTATTAACATAGTCATTTAATTTCTGTTTAGTGTTTTGTTCAATGATATCATCAACGATTAAATCAAAATTAGGATTTAAATAATCATTACCCGTTGTTAATTTGGCAATTGGGAAATCATTCCAGTAAATTTTAAAATCTTCATTTAAATTAATTAATCCTGTATCAATTATTGATTGAACGCGTTTTTCTAATTCCGGACCAATAGTTTGTCTTGCAGCTTTTTTTAAAGATTTAATATCAGTTTCCAAAGCACCTTTTTTTAAATCTAGTTCTAATTTTAGCCCTTTTATCTTTCCGATGAATTGATCGTCAATTACAACATCATTGTTTTGTAAAATTTCAGTTTTAAATTCCATATCTTGTTTTAAACCTCTAGCGAGCACACTTGCTCTTTTGTCAATAAAAGTTTTAGTAAGTTCTTCATGTAATCTGTCTGAAAGTCTATCTTCTAAGTGTTTCGTTTTTTCAATCCAATAACTTTGATTTTCTACCCAATTATTTTTATTCGAAACATATGACCAAGTTCTGACATTTGCAATTCTATTTGATAAAGAATCTACATTTCCATCTAATTTATCTAGTTTCATGAGCTGTAATCTCATATAATCTTCAGAAATTAGTCCTTTTTTGCTAGTTAAAAATTTAAATACATTTCCTATAACCTCAAAATGATTTCCATAAGTTTTTTTTACAAAATCAGGTATTTGGCAACATTCCCACAAGAGCATTAAAGTTTTCTTATCAAATTCTTTATTTAAAATTTTTTGATCTTTTAAAAAATATTTAAGTGCTTTTTCATCCTCACATTCATGAATTTTTCTTAGCCATTCCACCTGAGGTTTTTCCTCTAAACTTTTAATTAAACTTATTGGGTTATTGAAATTAAGATTTGAATTTCTCCAAAACAAAGTTCTTATTTCTTCAAATTTATGATTTTCTAATAATTCTACCTCCTCTGGAGATATTTCTTTACAATCACCAGTAATACCAAAACTTCCATCGTTAAGGTACCTGCCAGCTCTACCGGCTATTTGACCTATTTCAGATAAATTTAATCTTCTTAATTTTTTTCCATCAAATTTCTTAACATTTGAAAAATAAACGAAATCTAAATCCATGTTTATTCCCATCCCAATTGCATCTGTTGCAACTAGGAAATCAACATCCCCAGATTGATATAATTCAACTTGAGCATTTCTTGTTTTTGGACTCAGTGATCCCATTACAATAGCGGCACCACCCTTTTGTCTTCTTATTAATTCAGCAATGGCATAAACTTCCTCTGCTGAAAACGCAATGATTGCTGTTTTTCTATCAATTCTTGATACTTTTTTATGACCAGCGTATGTAAGTTTAGATAATCTTTCTCTATTTATAAATTCAATATCTCCATCTAATTTTGAAATAATATTTTTAATGGTACTTGAGCCCATTAGCATTGTAAGTTTTTCCCCCCTCATATTTAAAAGTCTATCAGTAAAAATATGACCTCTTTCATGATCAGAGCACATTTGAATCTCGTCTACGCCAACAAACTCAAGATGTTTGTCAATTGGCATAGACTCCACTGTGCATAAAAAATATTTTGCATTAGATGGGATTATTTTTTCTTCTCCGGTTATAAGTGCAACTTTATCTAAACTTATTTTCTTGATTACTTTGTCATATACTTCTCTTGCAAGTAATCTAAGTGGAAATCCAATCATGCCACTCTCAAAAGAAAGCATGGTTTCGATAGCAAGATAGGTTTTGCCTGTATTTGTAGGACCGAGAACAGCTGTAATTTTATTTTTAGTCATTTCTATCTTTTGTGCTTCTTTTTTTTTACCTACCAGATATTGTTACTGCTAAAGAACAAAAATAGACTAAAACATGACCGAATCGGAGGGTAAAAAGTTCTCATTTTCTTTTAAATGTTAGTGAGATTATCATAAATAAGATTAATTCTATAACAGTAATTTAATTTAATAAAATGAGTAAAAAACTTTGGCAACCTTCTCTAATTGTAAAAAAAAATTCAAATTTATTTGCTTTTGAAAATTACATTTCAAAAAAATTAAAAATAAAATTTAATAGAAATTATAAAAAATTATTAAATTGGAGTATTAAAAATTCACCTGAGTTTTGGAGTAGATTTTGGGATTTTAGTAAAATAAAGGGATTTAAAAGTAATAAAAATTTCAGAAAATCAAAGACTTTTTATAAAAATTTATTTTTACCAGGTAGCAGACTAAATTTTGGTGAAAATTTATTATCTAAAAACAACAATGAAAAAGCAGTAACCTTTATTAGTGAAAATGGATTTAGAGAAGAAAGATCATGGAGACAATTAAATTTAAATACGAGTAAAATTTCAAAGTTTCTAAAAAAAATAAATATTAAAAAAGGAGATAGAGTAGCAGCCTATATGCCAAATACTATTGAAACTGTTGAAGCATTCATTGCTACAACTTCCCTGGGGTGTATTTGGTCTTCTTGTAGTCCTGATTTTGGATCTAAAGGTGTTATAGAAAGATTTTCTCAAATTAATCCAAAAGTTTTATTTATCACTGATCAGTATTTTTATAATGGAAAAAAAATAGATGTTTTAAAAAGACTTCCAGAGATTTTAAAATTAATCCCATCAATTAAAAGTGTTATAATTAGTAACTATCCTGGAAAAAAGTTTATTAAAAATAAATATAAATTTAATAAAATTAATTTATTTAAATGGAATGAATTAATGCAAACTAATGCTGAAAAAATTGATTTCAAAAGATTTGATTTTGAGACAGAATTAGCAATACTATATTCAAGTGGTACTACTGGAAAACCTAAATGCATTTGTCATCGATCTGGTGGTGTTTTAATCCAGCATATGAAGGAACATCAATTACATTGTAATATTAAAGAAAATGATAATGTTTTTTATTTTACCACATGTGGATGGATGATGTGGAATTGGTTAGTTAGTTCATTAGCTTCGAAGGCATCTATTGTTCTTTTTGATGGATCCCCAATGTTTAAATCATCCGATTTGCTTTTGAAAATAGCACAAAGAGAAAAAATAACTTTATTTGGAATAAGTGCGAAGTATGTAGATGCTTTAAGAAAATTTAAACCAAAATTAAAATATAAATTCAAACTAAATAAACTAAGAACAATTTGTTCAACGGGCTCACCTCTTTCAGAAGAAAGTTTTAAATATGTTTATAAGCATATTAAAAAAAATGTGCACTTGTCATCTATTTCTGGTGGTACCGATATTGTTTCGTGCTTCGTATTAGGAAATTTATATCAGCCAGTGAACATAGGAGAAATACAAAACAATGGTTTGGCCTTAGATGTAGATGTTTTAAGTGATAAAGGGCAGTCTTTAAAAAATAGTAAAGGAGAACTTGTCTGTAAAAATCCTTTTCCATCAATGCCTTTAAAGTTTTGGAATGATAAAAATGATATTAAATTTAAGGGTGCTTATTTCAATAGATTTAAAAATATATGGCACCATGGAGATTACGCTGAGATAAAAAATAGTGGCGGTTATATAATTCATGGAAGATCAGATACCACTTTAAATCCAGGAGGTGTAAGACTTGGAACAGCGGAGATATATTCAGAAGTTGAAAAGTTTAAAGAAATAAAAGAATCTATTGTTGTAGGACAATCATGGGATAATGATGTTAGAATAGTTTTATTTATTGTAATGAGCAAAAATTATTCATTAACAGAAGAATTAATTAACAAAATTAAATTACAAATAAAAAAAAATGCATCTCCTAGACATGTTCCAAGAAAAATTATTGTTGTAAAAGATATACCTCGAACAAAAAGTGGCAAAATAGTTGAACTTGCAGTTAAAAGTAAGATAGAAGGAAGTAAAATTAAAAACATCGAAGCCTTAGCAAATCCTGAAGCTCTTGAACAATATAGTAATTTAAAAGAATTAAGTTTCTAAATATAAACTATTAGAATTCGATATTCTTAGATGATATGCTTGAACAATTATTAATAAAAATATGAAATAGAAGGAGATTTATGTTTAAAAAATTATTTAGAACATTTGCAGTATTTTTGTTTCTTTCAGGCTCATTTGTAGGGAAAGCAATTTCTAATGAATTGACTTTCTTTACAATTGGTACTGGAGGAACTGCTTATACCTATTATCCAGTAGGAGGAATGATAGCCAATGCTATTTCAAAACCTCCAGGATCAAGGGAATGTGGAAAAGGTGGAAGTTGTGGAGTTGATGGTTTGATTGCATCTGCTGTTTCTTCCAGAGGTTCAGTTGATAATGTAAACGCTATTATTTCGGGATTAAGAAATTCTGGATTTGCACAATCTGATGTTGCTTATTGGGCTTACACTGGAACAGGAACAATGGAAGGTAAAGAACCTGCAAAAGATTTGAGAACTATTGCGGCTTTATTCCAGGAACATATTCATTTAGTAGCTTTAAAAAAAAGTAATATTAATTCAGTTAAAGACTTAAAAGGAAAAAGAGTATCTTTGGATGAGCCAGGTTCTGGTACATATGTAGATGCTAAATTAATCTTAGAATCAAATGGATTAAGCACTAGTGATGTTAAAGCAGAAGCTTTAAAAGGAAAAGCTGCAACTGATGCTTTAAGAAATGGTAAAGTTGATGCTATTTTTGTTGTAGCTGGCTATCCAACAGGTGCAATTGTTGAGCTTGCATCTGCAGTTGATATTAAATTAGTGCCAATTGATGGTTCTGGAGCAAAAGCTCTAACTTCAAAATATGGGTTCTTCTCTGAAAGTCCGATACCATCAGGAACTTATGAAGGCGTAGATGCAGTTAATACTGTAGCTGTTGGTGCTCAGTGGTTTACATCTGCAAAAGAAGATACTGATTTGATATATAAAATAACAAAAGCTTTATGGAATAAGGAGTCTAGAAAGCTAATGGATGTAGGACATGCAAAAGGAAAAACAATTACACCCGATACAGCCCTTTCGGGAGTAGGAGTACCATTACACCCTGGTGCAGAAAAGTTTTATAAAGAAGCAGGACTAATAAAATAATTAATAAAAATATACTGCCCTAGATCTATTTTGATCTAGGGCATTTTTTCATGTCTCAGTTTAATATTTCACAAAAAAAAGTTTCTGATTTACAAAAAAGATATGAGGTTAAAACTAATGAGAGGGAATTAAAAAATTTTTTAAAATCTTTTGCTTTTTTAGTTTTAGCATTAATGTCTATTTATCATTTTTATGCTTCTGGTTTTGGTACAATCAGAGAAATTTTGCATAGAGGAATACATATCTCTTTCATTGTAGGTTTAGTTTTTATTTTTTATAGTTGGAAAAAAATTGATCATAGTAAAAAAAATTTTAACACACCTCTTATTGATATAATTCTTTCAATTTTAGTAGTTATTTCAGCTTTATATTTACCCTTACTACCTCCAGAGGTTTTAGCTCCAAGGGTTGGTAATCCTGAAAATATAGACATTATAATGGGATCTTTATTAATAGTATTAACTTTAGAGGCTGCAAGAAGATCAATTGGTTTTACTCTACCTTTTATTTGTGTACTCTTTATTTTGTTTGCTATTTTTGGACCTTATTTTCCTGGTGCTTTAAAACATGGAGGCGCTAGTTGGGTTGGTTTTGTAAATCATATTTACCTTACTAATCAAGGAATCTATGGAATTGCTGTCGGGGTTATGGCTCAATATGTTTTTTTATTTATATTATTTGGTGTACTTGCAACAAGAATTGGATTGGGCCAGCTTTTTATTGATTTAGCAATGGTTATAGCGGGAAAATATTCTGGAGGTCCAGCAAAAGTTGCGATTTTTTCATCAGCCTTTTTAGGAACTATTTCTGGTTCATCTATCGCTAATACTGTTACTACCGGGTCTTTAACAATTCCAGCAATGAAAAAAGTTGGCTATCCACCACATTTTTCTGGAGCTGTAGAAGCAACAGCTTCTACAGGTGGCCAAATTACACCCCCAATACTTGGAGCTGCAGCATTTATAATGGTAGAATATTTAGAGGTTCCACTTAGAGATATTTTAGCAGCAGCACTAATTCCTGCTTTACTTCATTATTTTGGCATATTTATAATGGTTCACCTGGAAGCTAAAAAGCTAGGCCTTAGAGGGTTAACAGATGAAGAAGTACCAAAATTTTTATCAGTAGTTAAAGATAACTGGTTGTCCTTAGCACCATTAATACTTTTAGTTTATTTGATTTTGATTGGTCGTACACCTGACTATGCAGCAGTAATTTCAATTATAGCATGCGTATTAATTGGTTTTGTAAAAAAAACAAATAGACTTACAATTAAAGATCTCGTTCGGTGTTTATCGCAAGGAGCAAAAAATACTTTAGCTGTTGGAGCTGCAGCTGCAGCAATTGGAATTATAGTTGGTGTTGTGACACTAACTGGTGTTGGATTTCGATTAGGATATGTTGTAATTCAAACAGCAGGTGACATAGGAAGTTTTTTTCTAAATTTTATTCCATTTGGTTTGCTAACTATTGAAGATTTGACACTTTTTTTCTCATTATTATTAATCGCTTTTTCTTGTATTTTTATGGGAACTGGGGTTCCAACAACTGCAACTTATATAATTTTAGTGGCTGTTGCAGCACCAGCATTAACACAACTAAACATTGAACCAATTGTTTCTCATTTCTTTGTTTTTTATTATGGTGTTCTAGCAGATATAACTCCTCCAGTAGCTCTTGCTGCTTACGCTGCTGCAGGAATAGCAGGTTCTAATCCATTTAAAACAGGAAACACAGCATTTAGGTTAGGTATTGCGAAGGCATTAGTTCCATTTGTTTTTGTTTATTCACCATCCTTATTATTGGTAGCTCAAGGTTTTGATGTGTACATTTTTTTTCAAACATTAATTTCTGCAATGATAGGAATAGGATTAATAGGAATAAGTTTTTCTGGCTATTGGTTAAAAAGTGTACCAATTTATCAACGTTGGTATTTAGGAGTGAATTCTTTATTTTTTATTGCTCCAGGAATTCAGAGTTCTATTTTAGGATTATTTTTGATTTCTCCAGTAATTTTTTTACAACTTAAAAAATAAATTTTTTATCCTCCAGGTCCTAAATTAGAAGGCTTTATTTTAATAATTTTCCATACTCCAGATGCAGAGGTAATTATTTTATCATTACACTTAAGTTCACAAAATAAAAACACAAGAGTATTTGTTTTTTTTAAAATTTTTGTATGTCCAATAATTTCATCTCCAACTTTTGAAGCACCTATAAATTTTATATCTAAAGAAATAGTTACACAGGGTGCATTATCTGCGGCTCGATGTGCTGCTGTTCCCGCTCCAGCATCTATTAAAGCAGACAAATAACCTCCATGAGTTATTCCTGCAGCATTTAAATGATTTTCATTAATTATAGATTTAAATTCGTATTCATTCTCTGAAATAGATCTAAATAAAACACCTCCATTGTGTTTCATGAATCCAGGTTTAATACTTATTTGCTCAAATTCATTGCTCATGATTTTTTATAATACAAAAGTTAAAATTAATAAAATAATTAAAATAATTATAAAAAAATAAATTACTGATTTCTGTAAAGATGCTTTTAAAATCCAATTAAACATTTTTATTTCCTTTTGGTGGACCGCCCAGAACTCGAATCTGGAATCTCCCGGTTCGTAGCCGAGCGCCTTATCCAATTTGGCCAGCGGTCCTTTTTAATAATATATCCCATATATCAAAGTTTTTGATGTAATTTAACTTATAAAATATTATGTTAATTACTTTATGAGCAAAAATTCTAGCGATGTTGTTATTACTTCAGCACTAAGAACTCCAATTGGAAGATATAAAGGTTCGTTAAAAAATCTAAGTGCATCAAAATTAGGATCAATAGCAATTAAAGAGGTAATTTATAAATCAAAACTAGATTTAGAGGAGATTGATGAAGTAATTATGGGGCACGTTTTAACTTCTGGACTTGGTCAAAACCCTGCTAGACAAGCTTCAATCGGTGCAGGATTACCGGTTTCTAAACCTGCTCATATTGTTAATCAAGTTTGTGGATCAGGATTAAGATCTGTTGTTTCAGGATATCAATCAATAAGTTTAGGAGAAAATAAAATAGTCATTGCAGGTGGTCAAGAAAATATGTCTCGAGCAACTCATGTAATTTATTATAGAGAAGATAAAAAATTTTCTGAAAACAAATTAGTAGATACAATGATAAAAGATGGTCTGCTCGATTCATTTAATGATTATCATATGGGTGTTACAGCTGAGAATGTTGCCGAAAAATATAAAATTTCTAGAGACGAACAAGATAATTTTTCTTTATATTCTCAGAAAAAAACAGAAAAAGCTTATAGCGTAAATAAATTTAAAGATGAGCTGATTAAATTACAAATTGAAGATGGTGATAAAAAATTTATTTTTGAAAAAGATGAACATCCTAGAGAAAATTTAAGTATAGATGATCTAAAAAAATTAAAAACAGTATTTAAAGAGAATGGGACTGTAACACCTGGAAATTCCTCAGGTATAAATGATGGTGCTGCGGCCTTAGTTTTAATGTCTAGAGAGCAAGCAGAAAAAAAATCATTAGAGTCATTGGTTAAAATTGTATCTTGGGCTACTTGTGGGGTTGAGCCTTCATTAATGGGACTAGGACCCATACCTTCTATTCAAGAAGCTTTATCTAAAGCTAATTGGAAAATGGATGAAGTAGACTTATTTGAAATTAATGAAGCCTTTGCAGCACAAAGTATTGCTGTAATTAAAGAATTAAAAATTCCTGAACAAAAAGTTAATGTTAATGGAGGAGCAATTGCCTTAGGTCATCCGATTGGAGCTTCTGGGGCAAGAATTTTGGTTACTCTTATCCATGAAATGATTAAACAAGATAAAAAAAAAGGTTGTGCGGCACTCTGTATTGGTGGTGGTATGGGAATAGCCATGTGTATTGAGAGAAGCTAAAAAGCTTAAAATTCATTTATTTTTTTATTTTTTGTACAATAAAAATACAAGATTAACGAAAAAACGTTATTAATGTGTTAAAATAAAATCCAATAATGTTTTTTTGGGTATATAAAACATTTTAAAAAATGAGCGAAAAATTACTTGTTCCTGACATTGGTGACTTCGAAAATGTTGAGGTTATAGAGATACTTGTAAAACCTGGTGATCAAATCAAAGAAAATGATCCAATAGTTACAATTGAAAGTGACAAATCAAGTGTTGAAATCCCTTCTACAATTGCTGGAAAGGTAGATAGTTTAGCAGTTAAAGTCGGTGATAAAGTTTCTAAAGGTGATTTATTGCTTAATCTTACATCATCATCAAAAACATCATCAAAAAGCACTCTTCCAAAAGATACAGAAAATATAATTAAACAAGCTGAAGAAGCAATGGCTGAAAAAAAAGAGGAAAAAAATATTATATCTGAACCTATAATTGAGAAAAAAAAATCTACAATTCAAGTAGTTAATGGTACTGATATTGATCCACTTGAAACTCAAGATTGGTTAGAGTCTTTAACTGCAGTTATTTCGAAAGATGGAAATCAAAGAGCTCATTTTTTAATTAAAGAACTCATCAACAAAGCTTATCGCGAAGGCGCAAACATTCCTTATACTCAAAATACACCATACATTAATACAATACCTCCTGAAGCCGAAGTGAAGTCTAGTGGTGACCAAAATATTGAAAGAAGAATTAGATCTTTAATTAGATGGAATGCAGCAGCAATGGTAGTTCGAGCAAATAAAAAATATCCTGAGCTTGGTGGACACATCGGTACATTTGCATCTGCTGCAACATTATACGATGTTGGTATGAACCATTTTTGGAGAGCAAAAAATAATAAATTTGGTGGAGATTTAATATATTTCCAAGGACATAGTGCTCCAGGAATGTATGCAAGGGCATTCTTAGAGGGCAGATTAAATGAGAAACAATTAGATAGCTTTAGACAAGAGGTAAAGCCAGGAGGTTTATCATCATATCCACACCCTTGGTTAATGCCAAAATTTTGGCAGTTCCCCACAGTATCTATGGGGTTAGGACCAATGCTTGCTATATATCAAGCTAGATACATGAAATATTTAATCAATAGAGGTTTGATTAAAGATGAAGGAAGAAAAGTATGGGCTTTTTTAGGTGATGGAGAAATGGATGAGCCAGAGTCAATGGGAGCAATTGGTCTGGCTGCAAGAGAAAATTTAGATAATTTAATTTTTGTTGTTAACTGCAACCTTCAAAGATTGGACGGTCCAGTTAGAGGTAATGGAAAAATTATTCAAGAACTTGAGGGAAGTTTTAGAGGAGCTGGGTGGAATGTAATAAAAGTGATTTGGGGATCATATTGGGACTCATTGCTTGCTAATGATAAAACTGGTCACTTAATAAAAATTATGAACGAGACCGTAGATGGTGAGTATCAAGCAATGAAAGCAAGAGACGGTGCTTATGTGAGAGAAAAGTTTTTTGGAAAATCTCCTGAAGCATTAGAATTAGTTTCAAGCATGTCAGATAAAGATATTTGGAGATTAAACAGGGGTGGACACGATCCCCACAAAGTTTTTGCAGCATATGATAAAGCAACCAAAAATCAAGGAAGTCCAACAGTAATTATCGCTAAAACTATTAAAGGTTATGGAATGGGAAAATCAGGTGAAAGTGTGAATACTACCCACCAAACTAAAAAATTAGATGTTGATGATTTGATGTATTACAGAGATCGATTTGATGTTCCTTTAACAGATGAACAGGTGAGAAATATTGAATACTTTAAGCCCGATGAAAAATCACCTGAAATAAAATACATTAAAGAAAGAAGAATTAAATTAGGTGGATTTTTACCTGAACGATCTACTTTTGCAAAACCAATAAAAGCACCAACCAAAGATATTTTTGATTTTATGAAAGTATCGACTGGTGAAAAAAAAATGTCTACTACAATGGCACTTGTGAGAATGCTAACTAATTTATTAAGAGATAAAAATATATCTCCAAGATTAGTTCCAATTATTCCTGATGAAGCTAGAACTTTTGGTATGGAAGGTTTTTTCCAAAAAATTGGAATTTATGCGCATGAGGGACAAAAATATGAACCTGAGGATGCAGCTCAATTAAGTTCTTATAGAGAAGATAAAAGTGGCCAAGTTTTAGAGGAAGGTATCAATGAAGCAGGTGCTATGTCTTCATGGATTGCTGCTGCCACTGCATATACTAATCATGATATCGAAATGATCCCAATTTATATTTTTTATTCAATGTTTGGTTTCCAAAGGATAGGAGATTTAGCTTGGGCTGCTGGGGATAGTCAGGCTAGAGGATTTTTAGTTGGCGCAACAGCTGGAAGAACAACATTAGCTGGAGAAGGCTTACAACACCAGGATGGGCATAGTCATTTAATTGCATCAACTATTCCAAATTGCGTAACTTATGATCCTACATTTCACTATGAATTAGCTGTAATTTTTCGAGAAGGTCTAAGAAGAATGCATGAGAAAAATGAGAATGTTTTTTACTATATTACAACAATGAATGAAAATTATTCACACCCAGAAATGCCAAAAGATAAAAATTGTGAGGAAGGTATTTTAAAGGGCATGTATAAAATAAAAGAATTTAACAAATACAAAAAAACTAAAATCCAACTTTTAGGATCAGGAACAATCTTAAGAGAAATGATGTCTGCCGCAGAGATTTTACAAAATGATTATCAAATTGATAGCGAGATATGGAGTGTAACTAGTTTTAATGAATTAAGAAAAGATGGAATGGAAGTAGAAAGATATAATCTTTTGAACCCAGATAAAGAACCTAAAAAATCTTATGTTGAGCAATGTCTGGGTCAAACAGAAGGCCCAATTATGGCTGCATCTGATTATATGAGAATGAATTCAGATCAAATCAGACCTTATACTAATAAAAGCTTTTATTCATTAGGAGCAGATGGTTTTGGAAGAAGCGATACAAGAAAAAATTTAAGAAAATTTTTTGAGGTAGATAAAGAACATTTGGTTGCTTACGGTTTAAGTATTTTGGCAAAAGAACAGCTTATAACTTCTAAATATGCAAAAGATGCAATGAAGAAGTATAATATTGACAGTAATAAACCAATGCCAACAAAGTTATAAATGTCAGAAACTGAGATTAAAGTACCTAATATTGGAGATTTTAAAGATGTTGAGGTCATTGAGGTATTAGTTTCTGAAGGTCAATCAATTAAAAAAAATGATGCTCTAATAACAATTGAAAGTGATAAATCTAGCGTAGAAATACCATCAAATTTAGAAGGTAAAATTAAAAATTTAAAAATAAAAGTAGGAGACAAAGTTTCTGAGGGCGACTTAATTTTAACTATAGAGAGTTCCTTTGAAGTGAAAAAGGAAGAGGTTAAAGAAAAACCAGAAATTGAAAAAAAATCAAAAAATATTGAGGTAATAAAACCTGAAATCCAAGAAAAAACTTTTTCTAAAAATAATATTTCAAATATTTCATCTGCAAGTCCAAAAGCTAGAAAATTTGCTAGAGAACTTGGTGTGGATATTAATCAAGTTGCGGGAAGTCAGAAAGATGGCAGGGTTGTTGAAGATGATATTAAAAAATTTGTTTCATCTAACTCAAAAACCACAGTTATAGCAAAAGATACAAAACCAGATAAAATTAAAAACGAATTTGAACATTCTGATTTTGGTGAAATAGAAATTAAAGACATACCAAGAGTAAAAAAATTATCATCAAAATATCTTACAAATGCATGGACAACAATTCCTCATGTTACAAATCACGATGAAGCCGACATAACAGAGATGGAAAGTTTTAGAAGTTCATTAATAGATATGTATACTGGAGAAAAAATTAAAATTACACCTCTAGCTTTTATAATAAAGGCTTTAGTTGCATCTCTTAAGAAATTTCCTAGTTTTAATTCTTCTATCGACGAAATTGAGACTGGAAAAATGACTTTAAAAAAATATTACCATATTGGGATAGCAGTTGACACACCAAATGGATTAATGGTTCCAAAAATAAGAAATGCAAATAACAAAAAAATTTCTCTCATAAGTAAAGAATTAAAAGAGGTAAGTGAACTTTGTAGAAATTTAAAAATTGATAAAAAAGAATTGTTTGGTGGCTCGATGACAATTACGAGTTTAGGTGGTATCGGAGGTTCATTTTTTACCCCCATAATTAATTATCCTGAAGTTGCTATATTAGGAGTAGGAAGATCAGAAAAAAAACAAATTTTTATGAATGGTAAGTTTCAAACCAGGACTATGCTCCCAATTTCTTTATCTTATGATCACAGAATTATTGATGGTGCAGAAGCAGCTAGGTTTAATAATGATCTAAAAGAAAACTTAGGCAAAAATTTTGCTTATAAACTAGCTGTCTAATTAAAAATGAGTAAATCCATATCATTATTTAGTGCCTTATTGTGCACTTTCATTTGGGGAACAACTTTCATTGCCCAAGACACGGGCATGGATAATATTGGCCCTTTTACATTTAATGCTGTGAGGTTTTTTGTTGGTTTTCTAGCCATAATTCCACTTATGGTTTTATTTGAATTAAAAAATTTTAAATCAGAATTTAAATTAGATAAAAAAACTTTCATAATTTATTCATTATTAATTGGAATTTCTTTATTCTTAGGCTCAGCACTACAACAAGTTGCTTTGCTTTATACAGATGTTGCAAATGCTGCTTTTTTTACAATTTTTTATGTTCCAATGGTACCGATTATCATTTTTTTGTTTGGTAAAAAATCAATACATTGGAGTGTATGGCCTTCTGTAGTTCTATGTTTAATTGGAGGATATTTATTAACAAATTTTCATGATGCAACAGTAAGATTAGGAGATACTTTAGTTGTTCTCGGAGCTCTATTTTGGAGTACTCATATCATATTTACTGGGATCATTATAACAAAATACAATCTACCACTTACTTTAGGAGCTGCGCAGACTTTAATTGTGGCTATTCTTTCATTTATAATTGGAATTATTTATGAAGAATTTATTTTAAGTAATATTTTAATGGAAATTTATTCAATTTTATATGCAGGTATATTATCTGGTGGATTTGCATTTGTATTACAAATTTATGCCCAGCGTAATATTACTCCAGCACCTGCAGCTATAATTTTTTCTCTTGAAGGTGTATTTGCGACTATAGCTGCTTGGTTTATTTTAAATCAAATTCTAGATGTTAATAATTTACTTGGATGCTTTTTTATTCTATGTGGAGTTCTCTTGTCTCAATTACTACCTTTAATTAAAAAAAAAAATACTTAATAAATTAAACTAAATAAAATTAAAGCAATTATTATTCTATAAATTACAAACGCATTCATTGAAAATTTATTTATATAAATTAAAAAGAATTTAACTGTTAGAAAAGAAAAAATAAAAGAAGATATAATTGCGATAACAACTAAGTAATTAAACTGAATTGACTGTTCAAAAACATCTTTTAAGCTTAAGACACTTGCTCCAGCTAATGCTGGGATTGAAAGTAAAAAAGATATCTTACTTGAGTCTACTCTATTAAATTTTAAAATTCTCGCAGCTGTTATAGTAATTCCTGCTCTACTCACTCCAGGTACAAGAGAGAAAATTTGGAAAATACCTATAAATATTATTGACTGAATATTTAAATTTGAAGAAATTTTTTTATCAAATCTATTTTTGTCAGAGATGTATAAAATAATTGCGAATATTAAAGTAGTCCAAGCAATGACTTCTAAATTTCTTAACTGATAAATTAAATTTGTACTATAAAGTATATATCCAACAATTATTAATGGAATAGATCCTAATACAATTAAATTTAAAATTCTTTTATTTTTTCTGATATCAAACAATTCATCTTTAAAAAAATAAATTATAGCTATTAGTGAACCTAGATGGAGGCTAATATCAATAAGCAAAGAACTAGATTTAAATTCATATAAAGTAGAAACCAAAATTAAATGAGCAGAAGAACTAATAGGAAGAAATTCAGATATCCCTTGAATTGCAGAGAGAATTAAAACTTCTATAATATTTTGAAACATTGTTTCTTCGTAACTTATAAAGTATTTATTTAAAACAATTCGATTTAAGCATAATAGCTATGCAATAATTAAAAACGCGTTAATTGGCGGTAATAATTTAAAAATTAAGGTCAATATATATGACCTATTTTATGCTTTATATACATAAATCAGGGTATATTTTGCCAAAACTTAAATAATATTATGCCGGATAAAATGCTCAAATTTGTTAAAATAGGTCAACAAACTCCACCTAAAAGAGAAGTTGATACGAGAAAGAAAGATTTTAACGAAATTTATGAAGAGTATATCAATGAAAAAGCCAAAGAACAGTCTAGTAGGTGTTCGCAATGTGGAGTACCTTTTTGCCAAGTTCATTGTCCTTTAAGTAATAACATTCCAGATTGGCTTAAACTGACAGCAGAGGGAAGATTAAAAGAGGCGTATGAATTATCCCAAAGCACAAACAATATGCCTGAAGTATGTGGCCGAATTTGCCCCCAAGATAGATTATGCGAGGGAAATTGTGTAATTGAACAGTCTGGTCATGGAACAGTAACTATTGGATCAGTAGAAAAATATATTACAGATAATGCTTGGGCTCAGGGCTGGGTAAAACCAATTAAGGTAACGAATGAAAAAAATCAAAGCGTAGGAATTATAGGAGCAGGTCCTGCTGGTTTAGCTGCTGCAGAACAATTAAGAAAAAATGGGTATAAAATAACTGTCTACGATAGATATGATAGAGCAGGAGGATTATTAATTTATGGAATTCCAAATTTTAAATTAGAAAAAGAAGTTGTAGAGCGAAGAACAAAACTCTTAAAGGATGGAGGAATTGAATTTGTTCAAAATTTTGAAGTTGGTAAGGATGCAAGTCTAGACCAATTGAGAAAAAAACACGATGCAATTTTAATTGCTACAGGAGTTTATAAATCAAGAGAAGTAAACTTACCTGGAAATGATCTTGATAATATTTTTCCTGCAATGGATTTTTTAACAGCATCTAATAAAAAAGGTCTAGGAGATGATGTTGAGTTGTTTGATAAAGGAATTTTAAACGCAGAAGGTAAAGATGTTGTTGTAATAGGTGGAGGTGACACAGCAATGGATTGTGTAAGAACTTCTATAAGACAGAAGGCAAAATCTGTTAAATGTTTGTATAGAAGAGATAAAGAAAATATGCCAGGATCTGCAAGAGAAGTTGCAAATGCAGAAGAAGAAGGTGTTGAATTTGTTTGGTTATCAAGTCCTAAAGAATTTAAAGGTACAAATAAAGTAGAAAAAATAATTGTAGATCAAATTAAACTAGGTGATCCAGACGAGACAGGAAGAAGAAAGCCACAAGTACAAGAAGGCTCTAGTTACGAAACCAAAGCAGATATGGTTATCAAAGCACTAGGTTTTGATCCTGAGGATTTACCGAATTTATTTGATAGTAGTGAATTACAAGTAACAAAGTGGGGAACTATTAAAACAGATTTTGATACTATGGAAACAAATATAAAAGGAGTGTTTGCAGCTGGTGATATAGTTAGAGGAGCTTCATTAGTTGTTTGGGCGATAAAAGATGGAAGAGATGCAGCAGCTTCAATTAAAGCTTATTTAGAGAGTAAATCTAAAGTGGAAAAAAGAGTGGCTTAATGAAAAATTATAAAAAGAACCTTCACCTTTTAAAAGAAAATAATGTTTATTCAGAAGATATGGAGCATGATGCTTGTGGTGTTGGTATAATTGCATCAACTGAAGGTAAAAAATCTCGTAAAGTTGTAGAGTATGGTATTGAAGCGTTAAAAGCAGTTTGGCATAGAGGCGCTGTAGATGCCGACGGGAAAACTGGTGATGGAGCTGGAATTCATGTTGAAATACCAAAAGATTTCTTCATTGAAAAGATAGAAGTGACAGGACACACACATGACAATTCTGAAATATGTGTGGGTATGATATTTCTGCCTCGGAATGATTATGCAGCGCAAGAAAGTTGCAAAACTATTGTAGAAAGTGAATTAACAAAAAATGATTTTAGTATTTACGGTTGGAGACAAGTTCCAGTTAATCCAAAAGTTTTAGGAGAAAAGGCATTCCAAACAATGCCTGAAATTATCCAAGTATTGTTTAAACCTTATAATCCAGAATTAACAAATAAAGATTTAGAAAGAAAAATTTATGAAACTAGAAGAAAGATAGAAAATGAAGCTTTTAAAAAATCTTTAAACAATTTTTATATTTGTTCATTGAGTTCTAAATCTATCATTTATAAGGGGATGTTTTTAGCTGAAGCTATCTCAGATTTCTACCTTGATTTAAAAGATGAGAGATTTGTTTCAAGGTTTGCTATTTTTCATCAAAGATTTTCAACAAATACAGCGCCTAGCTGGAATTTAGCTCAACCCTTTAGAGCTATAGCGCATAATGGAGAAATTAATACTTATAGAGGAAATAAAAATTGGATGAAAGTTCATGAACAAGAGATGAACAGTCCCCTTTTTGACGATGTTGAGAACTTAAAACCTGTTATACAACAGGGAGCATCAGACTCTGCTGCATTAGACAATGTTTTTGAATTATTAAATATATCTGGTCAGCCTGCGCCTTTGGCTAAGCTCATGTTAGTTCCAGACGCATGGTCTAAAAAAAATAAAACTCTACCAAAAGATCACCAACAATTATTTAATTTTTTGAACAGTACAATGGAGCCATGGGATGGACCAGCTGCTATTGCTGGAACTGATAATGAGTGGGTTATAGCTGCAAATGATAGAAATGGATTAAGACCTTTAAGATACGCAATTACAAAAGACAAATTATTATTTGCAGGTTCTGAAACAGGAATGATTGAATTAAATGAAAAAAGAATTTTGTCAAAGGGAAGATTGGGTCCCGGAGAAATAATTGGAGTTAGAATAGAAAAAGGTAAAGTATTTACAAACAAGCAAATAAAAGATTATTTAGCCAAAGAGTATAAACACTTTAATTCACAAATTATCGACCTAGATGATAAGTTAACTATTTCAGATGAAAAAAATTCTTTTTCTGGAGATGATTTAAGAAGAAGGCAATATACTTTTGGAATAAGTCTAGAAGATCTTGAGCTCATACTGCATCCTATGGCAGAAGATGCTAAAGAAGCAACTGGATCTATGGGGGACGATACACCATTGGCTGTTTTGTCAGATAGGTATAGACCATTGTATCATTTTTTTAGACAAAATTTTAGTCAAGTCACAAACCCACCAATAGACTCTTTAAGAGAAAACAAGGTTATGAGTTTGAAAACAAGATTTGGAAATCTTGGAAATATTTTAAATTTTGATAATTTAACAAAGCAAAATATTTATGTTTTAAATAGTCCAATATTATCAAATTCTCAGTTTGAAAAATTTATAAATTTTTTTGGTAACAATTCATCTATAATTGAATGTACTTTTTCTGAGGAAGAAACTTTATTTGATTCAATTAAAAAAATTCAAAAAGAAGCTGAAATTGCAGTAAGACAGGGAGTTACTCAATTGATTTTAAGTGACAAAGAGCTTTCTAGCTTTAAACTTCCAATACCAATGCTTTTAGCAGTTGGATCAATTAATTCATTCCTTATTGAAAAAAAACTAAGAGGATATGTATCAATAAATGTTCAATCTGGAGAGGCTTTAGATACTCACTCTTTTGCAACCTTAATAGGAGTTGGAGCAACTACTGTAAATCCATACTTAGCATTTGACAGTTTATTTCAGCGTCATGAAAAGAAATTATTTGGTCAATTTAGCTTTGATGAATGTGTAGAGAGATACATAAAATCAGTAAACGCAGGTTTATTAAAGATCATGTCTAAGATGGGTATTTCAGTTCTAAGTTCTTATAGAGGTGGATGTAACTTTGAAACTGTAGGTTTAAGTAGAACAATTGTTGCAGATTATTTTCCAGGAGTGGTCTCTAAAATTTCAGGTATTGGACTTACGGGTATAGAGAAAAAAATTAGAGAAATTCATAAAGAGGCATTTGAAAGTTCTGAAACCATATTGCCGATAGGCGGTATATATAGATATCGTAAAAATGGTGAAACACATCAATATCAAGGAAAATTAATTCATTTACTTCAAAGTGCAGTAGGATCTAATTCTTATGATGCCTATAAAAGATATGCGGATGGAATATATAGTTTACCACCTATTAATCTTAGAGACTTAATTGATTTCAGAGAAAAAAAATTAAGTGGGCCAATAGATATTTCTGAGGTTGAGCCAATAGAAAATATTTTAAAAAGATTTGGAAGTGGGAGTATGTCTCATGGAGCTTTATCGAAAGAGGCACATGAAACTTTGGCAACTGGTATGAATAGGATCAAAGGTGCCTCATGTAGCGGAGAGGGCGGTGAAGATGCAAGTAGATTTAAAGTTTTAGATAATGGTGATAGTGCAAACTCAAGAGTTAAACAGATAGCTTCTGCAAGATTTGGAGTTACAGTTAATTATCTTAATAATTGTAATGAGATAGAAATTAAAATTGCACAAGGTGCTAAGCCTGGTGAAGGGGGTCAGTTACCAGGATTTAAGGTTACTGAAGAAATTGCTAAACTTAGACATTCAACTCCTGGAGTAACTTTAATATCACCACCACCACATCATGATATTTATTCAATAGAAGACCTTGCACAACTAATTTATGATTTGAAACAAATAAATCCTAAAGCAAGAATTGGAGTTAAGCTTGTTGCTTCCTCAGGAGTAGGAACAATTGCAGCTGGTGTAGCTAAAGCAAAAGCAGATATAATATTAATTTCTGGACATAATGGTGGAACAGGAGCAACACCACAGACTAGTGTTAAGTATGTTGGAATACCATGGGAAATGGGTTTAACAGAAGCAAACCAAGTATTAACTTTAAATAATCTTAGACATAAAGTTACATTGAGAACAGACGGTGGAATTAAAACTGGAAGAGATGTAGTGATAGCTGCAATGATGGGTGCTGAGGAATATGGTGTTGCTACTACAGCATTAGTTGCAATGGGATGTATAATGGTAAGGCAGTGTCATTCAAATACATGTCCTGTAGGCGTTTGTACTCAAGATGAAAAGCTCAGAGAAAAATTTACTGGAACTCCAGAAAAAGTAGTTAATTTGTTCACATTTATAGCCCGTGAAGTAAGAGAAATATTAGCAAATTTAGGTTTTAAATCATTAAATGAAGTGATTGGTAGGACAGACTTGTTAAAACAGGTTAGTAAGGGTTCTCCAAATTTAGATGATTTAGATTTAAATCCTTTATTTGTTCAAGCTGATACTGGAAATAATCCAAGGTATTGTGAGGATCAAGAAATAAATAGTGTACCAGATACTCTTGACCAACAAATTTGGCCAGAAATTGAACAAGCTTTAGATAATTCTGAAAAAATTGAGAAAGAATATCAAATAAAAAATACGCACAGAGCAGTAGGCACAAGAATTTCTCATCATTTGTATAAAAAATATGGTTATGAAAAACTTGATGAAGACTTTTTAGTTTTAAATTTTAAAGGTTCAGCGGGTCAATCATTTGGAGCATTTTCTTCTAAAGGTTTAAAGCTTGTATTAAAGGGAGATGCAAATGATTATGTTGGTAAAGGTTTGTCAGGAGCTACTATTTCAATAAAATTACCTGAAGAGAGCAATTTAGTCTCAAATGAGAACACAATTTTAGGAAATACTGTTCTTTACGGAGCTACTTCAGGAAAACTTTTTGCTGCTGGCCAAGCTGGTGAAAGATTTTCAGTTAGAAATTCTGGTGCAGTTACAGTTATTGAAGGATGCGATTCTAATGGATGTGAATATATGACTGGTGGAACTGTAGTAATTTTAGGAGATGTTGGTGATAATTTTGCAGCTGGTATGACAGGTGGAATGGCTTTTATATATGACAAATCTCAACAATTTGAAAAGAAAGTAAATACAGAATCAGTAGTTTGGCAAAATGTAGAGACAGATTATTGGAAAGAATATTTAAAAAATTTAGTTAGTGAGCACTTTAAAGAAACAGAATCTCAATTATCAAAAAAAATAATTGAAAACTTTGAAGATGAAGTAAATAATTTTGTTCAGGTGTGTCCTAAAGAAATGTTGGATAAATTAAAAAATCCAATTACTTTAAAAAAAGATATTAAAAAAGTTAGCTAAATTAATAATTTAAGCTCTTTTAAAATTATATTTAACCATTTTTTATTTGATAAACTGTGATCACCTTTTTTTATAATATTTAATTTTTTCTTAGCATTTGGAAATAATCTTAAAACTTTTCTTGAATATGAGACAGGAACTGCCTCATCTTTTTCACCATGTACCATTGTTACTTTAATATTTGAATTTATTTTCTTATTTAAGACTTTGTTTTTTCTTCCATCTTTTATTAATTGTAGAGTAATTGGATATTCATAATTGCCATGTTTTAATTGATAAATACCCTTACGTATTGTTTCCTCTTTCATTTTTTTGGTAAATTTTTTCCACATTAAATTTTCTAAAAATTCAGGAGCAGCTCCTATTCCTAAAAATCCTTTAATCTGTTTTTTGAAAATTTTGAATTGGTTGAGCGAAATCCATGCGCCCATACTTGAACCAATTAGCACAAATTCTTTTTTTTTAACGTATTTTCTAATTAAAATTGATGTCTCTTTACTCCATTTTGAAATATTTCCATTTACAAATTTTCCAGAAGATTTTCCATGACCAGAGTATTCTAGTGCTAAAAAACTTACTTTATTTTTTTTGGCAAATTTCAAAAATGCATTTGGTTTTTTTCCTTCAAGATCTGACATAAAGCCATGCAAAAAAACTATAAAAGAACTATTTTTAAAAATTTTAGAAATATGTCTAATTTTCTTTGTATTTGATATTTGATGAAATCTGAAATTTGCCATAATCGTTTATAAGTATTGTCTATTAATATATAATCATACCAAATGTCATCTGATTTAAAAGTTTTACAAGTAATACCAAAATTAGGTTATGGAGGAGCTGAAACAGGGTGTTATGATATAGCACATTACTTACCAGAAAATAATTGTAAATCATTTCTTGTAACTAGTGGTGGTGAATTACTTAAATTTGTAGATAGAAAAAAAGTTAAGGTATTTAGACTTCCTGTACAGAGTAAAAATCCTTTACTAATTTTAATTAATGCTTTTATCTTAATTGGAATAATTTTAATTTATAATATTTCTTTAGTTCATGCGAGAAGTAGAGCACCTGCTTGGTCATGTTTGTTAGCAACAAAAATCACAGGACGAAAATTTGTAACTACATTTCACGGAACATACAATTTTAAGGGTAATATAAAAAAAATTTATAATTCAGTAATGACTAGAGCAGATTTAATTATTGCAGGATCTAATTTTATTTTTTCTCATATAAAAAAAAATTATTCAAAATATTTAAATGAGAAAAAAAAATTAATGGTTATTTTTAGAGGAATAAATGTCGATTACTTTGATCCAACAACCAAAATTGAAATTGATGAGAAAAAATTATTAAAAAAATGGGATATTGAAAAAGATAAAAAAATTATACTTTTACCTGGTAGGTTAACTTCTTGGAAAGGACAGGAAGTATTTATTGAGGCAGTTAACTTAGTGAATATAGAACTGGGTTATGAAGCATTTTATGCCGTTATTCTAGGTAGTGATCAAGGTAGAGATTTATATAAGAAAAAATTAATAAGACTTTCAGAGCAATATAGATTGTCTAAACAAATAAGATTTATCGATCATTGTAAGGATATGGCCTTAGCTTATAAAGTTTCTGATATTATTGTTTCAGCCTCAACTGAACCAGAGGCTTTCGGCAGAGTTGCTGTCGAAGCACAATCAATGGAAAAACCAATTATAGCAAGTAACATTGGAGGTTCTAACGAAACGATAATTGATGAAAAAACTGGTTTTTTATACGAAGCAGGAAATGCTAAATCATTAAGTAATAAAATTTTAAAAACTCTTAACATGGATGAAACTCTATTAAAATCAATTGGTTATGAGGGAAGAAAAAACATAGTTCAAAAATTTAATGTTGAAAAAATGTGCTTTTCTACTTATTCAGAGTATAAGAGATTATTAAATTAAATGCCGATAATAACATTACCTGACGGAAACAATATTGACTTTCCTAATAAAGTTACTGGACTTGAAGTAGCTGAAAAAATTAGCAAATCATTAGCTAAACAAGCCATGGTTATAAGCGTCGATGGTGAACTTAAAGATCTTGATTTTTTAATTGAAAATGATTGTTCTGTAAAAATTTTTACCTCAAAAAATCCTGAGGGCTTAGAAACTATAAGGCATGACACAGCTCATATTTTAGCTATGGCTGTTCAAGAATTATTTCCTGGAACACAAGTTACAATTGGACCCGTGATTGATAATGGATTTTATTATGACTTTGCTAGAAAAGAACCATTTACAGAGGACGATCTTGTTAAAATTGAAAATAAAATGAAAGAGATTGTCGATAGGAATGAAACAACAAAAAGAGAAGTTTGGGATAGAAACAAAGCAATTAGCCATTTTAAAAAAAAAGGAGAAATTTATAAAGCCGAGTTAATTGAAGCGATACCTGAAAATGAAGATGTATCAATTTATTTTCACGGAGAATGGCATGATTTATGTAGAGGCCCACATTTATCCTCTACAGGTAAAATAGGGAAATATTTTAAACTTACAAAAGTATCAGGAGCATATTGGAGAGGAGACTCTAATAATGAAATGTTGCAACGAATATATGGTACGAGTTGGGCAACTCAAAAAGATCTAGATGAATATTTGAAAAGAATAGAAGAAGCCGAAAAAAGAGATCACAGAAAATTAGGTAGAGAAATGGATTTATTTCATTTTAGAGAAGAAAGCCCTGGCTCAGTATTTTGGCATGAAAGAGGATGGGGTTTGTTTCAAAAGCTCATTAACTACATGAGAAGCAGACAAGATGCTGCTGGTTATAAAGAGGTAAATACTCCAGAGGTACTAGATAGACAACTATGGGAAAAATCTGGGCATTGGGAAAAATATGGAGAAAACATGTATACTTCTGAAACACCAGATGAGAAAGTTTTTGCAATTAAACCAATGAATTGCCCTGGTCATATCCAGGTATTTAATCAAGGCTTAAAAAGTTACAGAGATCTTCCGTTACGTTTTGCTGAATTTGGGAAAGTTCATCGTTATGAGCCATCAGGTGCTTTACATGGATTATTAAGAGTAAGAGCCTTTACTCAAGATGATGCCCATATTTTTTGCACTGAAGATCAAATTACTAGCGAATGTTTAATTGTTACAAATTTAATACTAGATATTTATAAGGACCTTGGTTTTGAAAATGTAATTCTAAAATACGCAGACAGACCAGAAGTAAGAGTTGGTGATGATTCAGTTTGGGATAAAGCAGAAGCCTCTTTGCTTGAAGCCGTTAAAGCTTCTAAATTAGAATATACTATTAATAAAGGCGAGGGAGCATTTTATGGTCCTAAAATTGAATTTGTTTTACGAGATGCTATTGGCAGAGATTGGCAATGTGGAACCTTACAAGTAGATTTAAATTTACCTGGAAGATTAGATGCTTCTTATGTTGATAAAGATGGTACTAAAAAAGTTCCTGTTATGTTGCACCGAGCATTATTTGGTTCTCTAGAGAGATTTATTGGAATTTTAATTGAAAACTATGCAGGCAAGTTTCCATTTTGGATATCTCCATTGCAGACTATGGTAATACCTATTTCAGAAGAATTTAATGACTATGCGGTTGAGGTATCAAATAAAATTAAAAATTCAGGCATAAGTTCTGCAGTAGATTTAAAAAATCATAATTTAAATTATAAAATTAGAGATCATTCTTTAGCAAAAATACCGCTTTTATTAATTTGTGGTAAAAAAGAAGTTGACTCCAATTCAGTAACGATTAGAAGATTAGACTCTAATAAACAAGAAAATATGGGTATAGATCAATTCTTAAAAACATTCTCTGCTTTAAATAAAGCATCATCAAACTAAGTGGCAGACTTCAAACAAAATTATTTTCAAAGAAGAACTAAGGACAGAGGCCCAAGATCTAATAATAGAATTTCTTCTCCTGATGTTCAGGTAATAGCAAGTGATGGAGAAAATCTTGGAGTGATGAATACCAATGAAGCTATTTCCATGGCAAAAAATCAAGGCTTAGATTTAATTGAAATAGCACCTAACGCAAATCCCCCTGTATGTAAAATAATGGATATGGGTAAATATAAGTATGATGCTCAGAAAAAAGCTAATCTTGCAAAGAAAAAACAAAAAATTGTTTCTTTAAAAGAAATTAAAATGAGACCTGTTACTGAAACTCATGATTATGAGTTTAAAGTTAAAAATGCTAAAAAATTTATAGCTAAAGGAGATAAGGTCAAATTTACTATAAGATTTAAAGGTAGAGAGCTTCAGCATTCCCATCTAGGAAATGAACTAATGGGTAAAATTAAAGAAGATATGAAGGATATTGGCAAGGTAGAATTGCATCCCAAGTTTGATGGGAAGCAAATGATCATGGTAATTCAGCCTTTATAAGCTTTAATAGAGGTTGTAAAATTATATCTTTCTTTGTATAAGTCCGCAGAATTATGCCAAAACTAAAAACAAAAAGCTCAGCAAAAAAAAGATTTAAAATATCCGCTAAGGGTAAAGTTATTTCTGCTCAAGCAGGCAAAAGACATGGCATGATCAAAAGAACGAATTCACAAATAAGAAAACTTAGAGGCACTACAACATTGTCTAAACAAGATGGAAAAATTGTTAAGTCATACATGCCTTACAGTTTAAGAGGTTAATAATGGCAAGAGTTAAAAGAGGTGTAACTAGTAAAGCTAAACATAAAAAAGTTTTAAAAGCTGTAAAGGGTCAATGGGGCAGAAGAAAAAATACCATTAGAGTAGCTAAGCAAGCTATGGAAAAATCCATGCAATACGCTTACAGAGACAGAAGAAATAAAAAAAGAGATTTTAAATCATTGTGGATACAGAGAATCAATGCTGGAGTAAGAGCTGAAGGCTTAACTTATTCAAAATTTATCAATGGATTAAATAAATGTGGTATTGCAATAGATAGAAAAATTCTTGCTGAAATTGCTTACGATAGCCCAGAAGCATTCAAAACAATTGTACAAAAAGCTCAATCAGCTTTAAATTAATCTTCGCTATTGTTTTTATTTCTTAAGGAAATAATCTACTAATATGTCAGAGATAAAAAATATTAGAGATCAGTTTATATCAAAACTAGAAAATGATTTAAGCATTGATCAAATAAACGAAATCAAGACCGATCTCTTTGGTAAAAATGGTTTAATTTCATCAAAATTTAAAACAATAGGGTCAATTCCAGAGACTGATAGAAAAAAATTTGCATCGAATTTAAATCAAGTTAAAGATGAGCTTCAGAATTTGATAACTTCTAAAATTAACGAGATAGAAGGAAAAAAGATAAACGAAAAATTAGAAAAGGAAAAAGTTGATATAACTTTACCTGAAAGACCATTTGTTAGAGGAAAAGTTCATCCGGTATCACAAACTATTGATGAAATTTCATCTATTTTCTCTGAAATAGGATTTAGTGTTGAGGAGGGCCCTGATGTTGAAAATGAATATAACAACTTTACCGCTTTAAACACACCGGACAATCATCCAGCAAGAGATATGCATGATACATTTTACTTAGATGAAAACAAAGAAGTTTTGTTACGAACTCATACTTCACCAGTTCAAATTAGAACTATGCTAAAAGATAAACCTCCATTTAAGATCATTGCTCCTGGGAGAACTTATAGATCTGATAGTGATCAAACACACGCACCAATGTTTCATCAAGTAGAAGGTTTGCATATTGATACAAATATTAATATGGGGCATTTAAAAGGATGCTTGAATTATTTTATTAAAGAATTTTTTGAAGTCGAAAAAATTAAAATGAGATTTAGACCTAGTCATTTTCCATTTACAGAGCCATCTGCAGAAGTTGATATTGGTTATGAAATAAAAGATGGCAAAATAATTATCGGAGAAGGAGATAAGTGGCTTGAAATTTTAGGCTGTGGCATGGTGCATCCTAATGTTTTAAGAAATGTAAAAGTAGATCCTTCTAAATATCAAGGATATGCCTTTGGAATAGGTATAGACCGATTAGCAATGCTTAAATACGGCATTAATGATTTAAGAGCGTTTTTCGATTGTGATTACAGATGGTTAAATCATTTTGGTTTTGATCCGCTTGATGTCCCTTCAAATTACAGAGGTTTAAGCAGATGAAGATTACATATGATTGGTTAAAAGATCATTTAAAAATAAGTGCTAAAGAAGATAAACTTCTTGAGAAACTAACAGACATAGGTCTTGAGGTTGAGAGTATAGAAAATTTATCTGAAGGATTAGACTTATTTAGAGTAGCAAAAATCATTAAAACAGAAAAACACCCAAACGCAGACAGGCTTAAAGTTTGCGATGTTGATGTTGGTAATAATGAAATCAAAAAAGTTGTTTGTGGGGCTGTAAATGCAAGAGAAGGTCTTCTTACTGTGTATGCTCCACCAGGTGCAATAATCCCAAAAAACAAAACTAAACTTGTTGTTGCTAAAATACGAGATGTTACATCTTATGGAATGCTTTGTTCTGAATCTGAATTGAATTTATCAGATGAAAGTGACGGAATTACTGAATTATCATCTTCGAAATATGCAAAAAATATTGGAAAAAGTTATTTTTCTAAACCAAGTTCTAATCTTATCGATTTATCAATTACACCAAATAGACCAGACTGTCTTGGTGTTCGGGGGATAGCGAGAGATCTATCAGCCGCAGGTTTTGGAAACTTAAAACCAGAAAAAGATAAAAAAATTAAATCTAATAAAAAACAGACCTTAAAAGTAAAAATAACAAAAGAAAAAAATCAAGGCTGTTTGTCTTTTGGCAGCTGCTTGATAACAAACGTTAAAAATACAGAAAGTCCTAAATGGCTGAAAGATAAATTAATTTCTATAGGCCAAAAGCCAATATCTGCAATTGTAGATATTACAAATTATGTCATGATTGATATTAATCGTCCTTTACACGCATATGATGCTGATAAAATTGATAAGGGAATAATTGTTAGAAACTCAAAATCAGGAGAAGAATTTACTGCTCTAGATAATAAAAATTATAAACTAGATGATGGAATGTGTGTAATAAGTGATAACAAAGGTGTTTTAGGCCTGGGAGGAATTATTGGAGGAACAAGATCTGGTACAGAGTTAGATACAAAAAATGTTCTATTAGAATCTGCTTATTTTGACCCAAGATCAATTAGAAAAACTGCTAAAAAATTGAATATCGATACAGATGCTAAATTTAGATTTGAAAGAGGTATTGATCAGTTATCTATTGAGGTTGGATTAAATAAAGCAGCTTTTTTAATTAAGGAAATTTGCGGTGGTGAAATTAGCAAAATAGATATTCAAAAAACGGAATCTTATAAAAACAAAGTCATAAAATTTGAACCTAAAACGTTTGAAAAAATTACTGGTTTTAAAATTTCAACTAAGGAAATGATTAACATTTTAGAAAAACTTGGTTTTAAATTAAAAAAAGAAAAAAAATGCTTTAAATTATCAGTTCCATCTTGGAGACCAGATATTGTTCAAGAAATTGATATAGTTGAGGAACTTGTAAGAATTAGTGGATATGAAAAAATAAAAATAGAAAATCCAATTAAAGAAAGATCTAAAAATACTTTAAATCCAACTCAAAAGTTATTTCATTTTCTTCAAAGGGCAGTCGCATCCAAAGGGTATTTGGAGGCAATTACTTGGTCTTTTACAGATTCAAAATATAACGATCACTTTAAAGAGGACAATAAAGAAATAAAAATTGTAAATCCAATTAGCTCTGAGTTGGGAGTATTAAGAAATTCTATTTTTTCAAATTTATTGATGTACATGAGCAAAAACTTAGATAGAGGAATTAAAGATTTATCAATATTTGAAATAGGACCAATATTTTATGGTCCACAACCTGGAGAACAGAATATAGTTGTTTGCGGACTGTCAGCTGGAAAAAAATCTAGACTTTCATGGGTTGAAAAAGAGAGAAATGTAGATGTTTTTGATATTAAAAGAGATGTTATACAAACTTTAGTAGAAGCTGGCTATAACGCTGAAAAATTCTACATAGATGATGAAAGTCCCAATTATTATCATCCAGGAAAATCAGGCAGAATATTCTTAAATAAGGGAAAAGATAAGGTGGCTACTTATTTTGGTGAAATTCATCCAAACATCATTAAAACGTTAGATATTAAAACAGAGTCTTTAGTAGGATTTGAAATATTTCTAGATAATTTAAAACTGCCAAAAAAATCTTTAAAAGATCAAAAAACAAAATATTCAGTATCCGATTTTCAAAAATCTGAAAGAGATTTTGCGTTTATTGTTGATAAAAAAATAAGTGCGCAAGATATAGTAAGCGTCATATCAAATATTGATAAAAATTTAATTTCAAACATTAAAGTATTTGACGTTTACGAAGGAGACAATATTCCTGAAAATCAAAAATCAGTTGCTATAAGCGTAACTATTCAATCATTGGAAAAAACATTAACGGATAATGATTTAGAAAAAACTAATAATTTAATAATAGAAACAGTTGAAAATAAAACTGGTGCTAAAATTCGTTCCTAAAATAATTAATGAGTTCAATTGATAATATAAGAAATTTTGCAATAATTGCGCATATTGATCATGGAAAATCTACTATAGCCGATAGAATTATTCATAGTTGTGGTGGATTAACTGAAAGAGAAATGAAAGCTCAAGTTTTAGACTCTATGGATATTGAGCGTGAAAGAGGAATTACAATTAAAGCGCAAACTGTAAAATTAAATTATAAAGCTAAAAATGGAAAAAATTATATTTTAAATATTATTGATACCCCAGGACATGTAGATTTCAGCTATGAAGTAAGTAGATCTTTATACGCCTGTGAAGGTTCAATTTTGATTGTAGATAGCACACAAGGGGTAGAAGCTCAAACCTTAGCAAATGTTTACCAAGCTTTAGATACAAACCATGAGATAGTACCAGTTTTAAATAAGGTTGATTTACCTGCATCAGATTTAGATAGAACAAAAAAACAAATTGAGGAAGTTATAGGAATTGATACTGAAAATGCAATTCCATGTTCAGGTAAAACTGGAGAAGGAATAGAAGATATTTTAGAGCAAATTATTTCAACATTACCAGCTCCAAAAGGAGAAAGTTCTGCAGATCTAAAATGTTTATTGGTTGATAGTTGGTATGATACATATTTAGGTGTAGTGATTTTAGTGAGAGTGATAGATGGTAAACTTTCAAAACATATGAAAATAAAAATGATGTCTACTAATCAAGAGTATATTGTTGAAAAGGTTGGGGTTTTTACACCAAAACCAATAGACATAAATGAACTAAAAACGGGTGAAATTGGATTTATTACAACAGGAATTAAAGTTTTGTCTGAAACAAAAGTTGGAGATACTATTTGTGATGCTTCAAAACCTTTAAAAGATGCTTTGCCAGGATTTAAACCAAGTAAGCCGGTAGTTTTCTGTGGTTTGTTTCCGGTAGATAGTTCAGAGTTTCAAAAACTTAAAGATGGTTTAGCTAAATTACAATTGAATGATGCAAGTTTTTCATTTGAGCCAGAATCTTCATCTGCTTTAGGATTAGGTTTTAGATGTGGGTTTTTAGGTTTACTTCATCTAGAAATTGTAACAGAAAGATTAGAAAGAGAGTTTGATGTTAATTTATTAACCACTACACCTGGAGTTGTTTATAAAGTTCACCTTAATAATGGAAACATAATTGATCTCCAAAATCCATCAAGTTTACCTGATCCAACTTTAATAAAATATATAGAAGAGCCATGGATAAAAGCAACAATCATTACTCCAGACCAATATTTAGGCTCAATTATAAAAATGTGTCAGGATAAAAGGGGAATTCAGACTAATTTGAGTTATTCAGGTAATAGAGCTGTAGTGAATTATGAGTTACCATTGAATGAAGTAGTTTTTGATTTTAATGATAGATTAAAATCTATGACTAGTGGTTATGCTAGTTTTGACTATGAGATCGTTGAGCATAGAGAAGGAGATTTGGTAAAACTTGGTATTCTAGTAAATGGAGAACCAGTTGATGCTTTAGCGATGATGATACATAAAGACTTTGCGCAAAAAACTGGGAGAGAGGTTTGTGAAAAATTAAAAGATTTAATACCTCGACATAATTTTATGATTCCAGTTCAAGCTGCAATAGGGGGCAAAATTATTGCTAGAGAAACAATTAAAGGGTTTAAAAAAGATGTTTTAACTAAAATTCACGGTGGTGGAGCAACTGATAGAAAAAGAAAACTTTTAGAAAAACAGAAAAAAGGAAAAGCTAGATCAAAACAATTTGGAAGAGTAGAAATTCCACAAGAGGCATTTATTGGTGTACTTAAGATTTCAAAAGAAAAATAGCTGGAGAGGTGGCCGAGCGGTTGAAGGCGCACGCTTGGAAAGCGTGTAAAGGAGCAATTCTTTCATGGGTTCGAATCCCATTCTCTCCGCCATTAAATAAGCTTTATTTTTCAAGGGTAATTTAAGTATTTTACAGTTTTTTTATTAAGATAAATCAGCAATTTTTGTAAAAAATGTTATAATTTTCTTTTTCCAAAAATTAAAAAATGACAAATAAAAACACATATCAGGCAGACTCCATCAAAGTTTTAAAGGGTCTTGAAGCGGTTAGAAAAAGACCAGGTATGTATATTGGAGATACAGATGATGGAACTGGATTACATCATATGGTCTATGAAGTGGTTGATAACTCCATTGACGAGGCATTAGCAGGTTATTGTAAAAATATAAACGTAAAAATTAACTCTGATGGAACAATTACAGTAAATGATGATGGAAGAGGTATTCCTGTTGATATCCATAAAGGAGAAAAAAAATCAGCAGCAGAAGTAATTATGACCCAACTTCATGCTGGTGGTAAGTTTGATCATGATTCTTATAAAGTTTCAGGTGGATTACATGGAGTTGGTGTCTCAGTTGTTAATGCGCTTTCAGAAAAATTACAGCTAGAAATATTTAGGGATGGAAAAAAACACCACATAGAATTTCAAAATGGTGAAGCTAAAGCTCCTTTAAAGGTAGTAGGGAAAGCAAAGCAAACTGGTACACAAATTACTTTTTTACCTTCAAAAGAAATTTTTTCTTCAACGAAATTTAGTGCAAATATTCTAATTAAAAGAATGCGAGAATTAGCATTTTTAAATAAAGGAATTAAAATAATATTTACTGACGCAAGTCAAAAGAAAGAGAGAACGTCTGAGTTTAAATTTGATGGTGGTGTTCTAGAATTTGTAGATTTTTTAGATGAAAAAAGAGAAAAGTTACAAAATAAAAATGGAAATGATTTATTTAGAAAACCAATATATATTGAAGGAAAAAAAAATAATATTGAATTAGAGTGTTCATTAAAATGGAATGCAGGATATACGGAAGATATATTTCCATATACTAATAATATTTATCAAAAAGATGGTGGAACTCATTTATTAGGCTTTAGAAGTGCATTAACTAGGGTAATTAATAAATATGCCAATGAAAATAATTTACTAAAGAAAAATAAATTAGCAATCTCAGGTGATGATATTAAGGAAGGTCTAACTTGCGTACTTTCAACTAAAATTCCTGATCCAAAATTTTCATCTCAGACAAAGGATAAGCTAGTTTCATCAGAAGTAAGGATGATTGTAGAAACATTAGTAAATGAAAAATTATCTATTTGGTTTGATCAAAATCCTTCTATCGCTAAAATTATCTTGGCTAAAGTTATCCAAGCAGCAATGGCTAGAGATGTTGCTAGAAAAGCAAGAGAAAATGTAAGAAGAAAAGGAGCCCTTGAATTAAGCGGTCTTCCTGGAAAATTAGCTGATTGTCAAATTGGCAAACAAGAAGGAACTGAATTGTTTATTGTAGAGGGGGATTCAGCGGGTGGCTCTGCTAAACAAGGAAGAAATAGAGCAAATCAAGCTGTTTTGCCACTTAGAGGTAAAATACTTAATACTTATGTAGAAGATTTTAATGTGAAAAAAAATGGTAACGGCAATGGAAACGGTTCTGATCATAGAACAAAGGCTTTGTCTAAAATGATTTCTTCTAACGAGATTGTTACCTTGATTAATGCTCTTGGTTTGGATCCAAAAGCACAAGAGATTGATTTAAAAGATTTAAGATATGGAAAAATTATTATTATGACAGATGCTGATGTAGATGGTTCTCATATTAGAGCCCTTCTTTTAACTTTTTTTAATAATAAGCCATTTAATAAGCTAATTGAAAATGGTCATGTTTATTTAGCTCAACCACCGTTATTTAAAATTAACAAAGGCTCAAAGGGAATCTATATAAAAGATGAAATGGAGCTAAAAGATTACATCATAAACAATAATAAGGAGCTAAAAAAAATTAAAAAGGGATCTAAAGATTATTTGAAAAAAATTGATGAAGAAAAATCAAAAATGAATATCCAAAGATTCAAAGGTCTTGGAGAAATGAATCCTGAAGAATTATGGAGTACTACATTGGACCCAGAATCAAGAACTTTACTACAAGTACAATACTCAAAAGATTTTGAAAAGGATCAAAGTTTAATTCATACTTTGATGGGTAATGATGTTGCACTGAGAAAAGACTTTATAGTTTCCAATGCTATAAATGTTAGAAATCTTGATATTTAAAAATGAAGTTCTTTGAAACTTCAAAATATCATTCTTTTAAAAAATCAACTTATATCACTCTTAGATGGATCGGAATTATTGGACAATTACTTGCAGTAAATTTTGTATATTTATTTTTAAATTCTAGTTTTGATTTTATTACTTCAAATTTAGTTATATTTTTAGGAATATTAAGTAATTTATATTTAATTTTTATTTATAAAAAAACACAATTATCAGATAGATCTGCTTTTATCTTCTTGTTTATAGATATTTTACAATTAGGTGTTCTTCTTTATTTGTCAGGGGGAATAACTAATCCATTTGTAATTTTTATATTAATACCAAGTGTTTTTTCTTCATCAAATTTAAGTTTAAGAACTAATACTTTGTTAGTAATCTTAACCATAATTATAATTATATTTTTAACTTTTAATTATCAAGATTTGCCAATTAATTTAAATAGTGATTTTCATAACAATCATTATTTTTATTACTCTATCCCAGTTTCTTTGATTATCGCTTTAGTATTTTTAAATTATTTTGCAATGACGTTTGGTACACAATCTAGATTAAGAAAAGAGGCATTAGGAAAAATGGAAGAGGTAATGGCTAAAGAACATGAGCTTTTATCTTTAGGTGGACAAGCTGCTGCAGCTGCACATTCTTTAGGTACACCACTTTCCACAATAACAATAATTGCACATGATTTAATGAAACAATTTAAAGGTCAAAGAGATTTGGAGAAAGATATAGAGTTATTAAATAGTCAAGTCGAGCGATGTAATGAAATTTTAAAGAGATTAACTTTAAATCCTGTGGAGGAAGATGAATTTATTGATAAAGATATTAATATTCGAGATTATTTACATGAAATTGTCTCTTCATTTAAGGAAATAAGTAAAAAGGAATTCGTTTTCAATTTTGATCAAGATTCAAACCCAAAAAAAATAACCAAATCTATTGAAATAGTTTATGGATTAAGAAACTTCATAGGAAACGCCAATAAATTCGCGAAAAATTCTATTTTCATTAATTTAAAAAGTGACAGTGAATTTACAGAGCTCACAGTAGAAGATGATGGTAATGGTTATCCACGAGATATTATATCGAAAATTGGAGAACCATATTTAAAATCAAATTATTCAAAAGATAAGTCTAAAGAGGGTTTAGGACTAGGGTTGTTTATTGGAAAAACTTTATTAGAAAAAAATTTTGCATCAGTCAATTGTAGAAATTCGAAAACACGAAGTGGCGCTGAAGTTATTATTAGATGGAAGAATAAAGAATTATTTAATATTTAATGGTATTTGTTCTTTGTTTCAAACAATGAGCTTAATTGAGAAATCATAACATCTCCTAATTCATTAACATCAGTAATTTTGATAGCTTTATTATAATATCTTGAAACATCGTGACCAATTCCTATAGCCAAAACTTCAATATCTGATTTATTTTCAATAAATTTCACAATCTTTTTTAAATGTTTTTCCAAAAAGTCACCTGAATTTACAGAAAGAGTTGAGTCATCTACAGGAGCTCCATCAGAAATAACCATTAATATTTTTCTTTCTTCTTTTCTCTTTTTAATTCTATTATAGGCCCATGATATAGCTTCTCCATCAATGTTCTCTTTGAGCAATCCTTCTTTTAGCATTAGTCCTAAATT
This sequence comes from uncultured Pelagibacteraceae bacterium, assembly GCA_902592375.1. GTDB lineage: Bacteria > Pseudomonadota > Alphaproteobacteria > Pelagibacterales > Pelagibacteraceae > Pelagibacter. The sequence goes on from CACJEG010000004.1 coordinate 121,846, forward strand.
ATTTTTTGCTTGTCTCCAATGGGTATCTGCTCCTTTGTAAATTATATGTCTCAGGTCGTTCAATCTTCCTGGTGTTTTCGGTTTAGAATTTTTAGTCCATAATTCTCTACTCTGTCCACCCTTCCAATTTTTGGTTGTGAAGCCTAAAATTTCGACTTTAACAGAGCACCTTTCTAACGTTCTGGATAAGATATCTGCACAAATAGCCGCAATAGTTATTGGTCTTCCCCTCATAGATCCAGAGTTGTCTATGAGTAGAGTTACTACTGTATCTTTAAAATCTAAATCTTTTTCTTTTTTGAATGATAAAGAATTATATGGATCCATGATAATTCTTGGAAGTTTTGAACTGTCTAATAATCCCTCCTCTAAATCAAATTCCCATGCTCTATTTTGTTTTGCAAGCAATTGTCTTTGAAGTTTATTTGCAAGTTTCGTTATAATATCTTGAAAGCCGATTAATTGTTGATCTAAATTTTTTCTTAGTTTTGTCGCTTCATCTGCATTTTCTAGATTTTCAGCTTTTACAACTTCATCAAACTGAGTTGTAAAAATTTTATAATCTAAATTGATATTATCTATTTTTTTTTGAGCTACTTGCTCAGAGCTTTGTTCATCTGACTCTGTGTCCGACAGCTGTTCGTCAAAGTTAAATTCATCAACACTATAATCAGCATCTAGTGAAGCTTCTGATACATTTTCATCTTTTTCATCTTTATTATCTTCTTTGTCATTATTTTCATCTTTATTTGATGGATTATCTTGTCCTTGATCTTGATTTTCTTCTTTTCGTTCATCCTCATCTTCACTTTGAAAAATGTCCATTTCTTCCAATATTTCTGAAAACTTTGAACTATAAATGTTTTGATCTTCAAGATTTTTAAGTAAAAATTCTTTATGTTTTTCTATAGCTTCCTCAAAGTCTTTTTCCCAAAAATTAAGCATTTTTGTTGTTAAAGGATTTAGCTTAATTTTATGAAAATTCTTAAGCATATATAGTTCGAATGCTTCTGATACAGATACATCCTCTTTAGTTTTTAATTGATCTTTGCGTTTACGGTTTATAATTTGGTGATAATTTTCTTGAAAATTTTTCTCAATTCCTTTTAACATTTTTCCTCCCAGAGTCTCATAACGTATTTTTTCAGCTATATTATAAAGAGATCTAGAAGATGTATTTGAGGGAAGGTTTTTTTTGTAAATTGTTTCATTACAAAATTTTTTTTTCAAAGCAGAGGAATCTGTTTCTGCACGTAATCTTATAAAATCAGCTGGACTAGTTAAATTATCAATTTCTAGAAAATTAAATTCTTTTATTTTTTTTTCTTCAGAATTTGTTTTTTTTACATCAAAATCATCAGCAATTACTTTTGCTGTAGAAGTTAAAGCAATTTTGAATTTTTCTTTTAAATTATTTTCTTTAGTGCTCATTAGATTTGAATATTAATCAAAGATTCTGGTAACTCTTCACCAAAACATCTTTGATAATATTCTGCGATAGTATTTTTTTCAATATCATCACATTTATTAAGAAAAGTTACTCTAAAGGCGTAACCAGTGTCTTTAAATATCTCTGCATTTTCTGCCCAATGTAACACCGTTCTTGGGCTCATCACTGTTGAAATGTCTCCTGCGATAAATCCTTTACGCGTTAAAGATGCTACTTTTATCATGTTAGCAACCTTTTCTTTTCCCTTTGCGTTATTTAAGTTTTTATTTTTAGACAAAACAATGTCCATTTCTCTATCTAGGCTAAGATAGTTTAAAGTTGTAACAATATTCCATCTATCCATCTGACCTTGGTTAATTTGCTGCGTACCATGATAAAGACCTGTCGTATCACCAAGTCCAACAGTATTTGAAGTAGCAAATAATCTAAAAAATTTATTTTGTTTAATTACTTTGTTTTTATCTAGTAATGTAAAATTTCCCTCAGCTTCTAAAACTCTTTGAATTACAAACATTACATCAGGTCTACCAGCATCATATTCATCAAAAACAAGTGCAACTGGATTTTGTATAGACCATGGTAAAATTCCCTCGTTAAATTGAGTTACTTGTTTGCCATCTTTAAGAACAATCGCATCTTTTCCAATCAAATCAATTCTACTTACATGACTATCTAAATTTACACGGATGCAAGGCCAATTCAATCTTGCAGCAATTTGCTCAATGTGAGTAGATTTACCAGTACCATGATATCCTTGAACTAAAACTCTTTTATTATAAGCAAATCCTGAAATAATGGCTAAAGTAGTATCTCTATCGAATTTGTAGTTTTTATCAATTTCAGGAACATATTCATTCTTTTTTGAAAATGCGTCTACTTCCATTTCTGAATCAATTCCAAAAGTCTGTTTTAATGAAACTTTAATATCCGGTTCTGTGTTAAGATTTGGTGTCAATTTTTTCCCTGTAGGTATTTTTTAATTGAGTGTAAGCTAATGTTATAAGTTTAAGTTTTTCCTCGTATTTTTTATTTCCAGAATTCATATCAGGGTGAAATTTTTTCACAAGTAATTTGAATTTATCTTGTATTTTCTTCCACTTTAAACCCACAGAAACCCCCAATATTCCAAAAGCTTTTATATCTTTATGATCAAATTTAAATTGACGCATATGATTATAATCTCCATTTATTTTTTCTTTATCTAACTCATCTCTCAAAGTTGTATTCCATAACACTTTGAAAAAATTATCTGAAGAGCTAAAACTTTGCGTAGGTTTATGCCAAGTCATGTCAGATTTTAAAAAATCCATTACTTGGTCATCATTCATTCCTGAAAAATAGTTCCAATTTTTATTAAATTCTTTTACATGCTCAAGGCAAAGCATTCTAAATTTTCTGCTATTATCTTTTTCAACTGGTGCCTTATATTCACCTATTTCATTACAATTATTCCAGTCACAAATATTTTTCATGATATATAATAATATATATGGATATAAATGAGTTAATTACAATTGTAAAAAATAAATTATTAAATCAAATAAATATTGAAAGTATAAATATTGAAGATAAATCTTTTCTTCATAAAAATCATAAAGGAAATCAAGAAGGAAAATATCATTTAAAATTAATTATCGTTTCTCAGGAACTCAAAAAAATGAATAAAATTGAAAGCAATAAAAAAATTTATAAGATTTTAGATCAAGAACTAAAAGAATCTATTCACTCAATCCAAATTTTAATTAATTAAAAATTTTTTCAAAAATAAATTTAACTTTTTTTTAGAGTATTGTTTGTTGTAAATTGGCTTGCCAATTTTTTTTAACAAAACTAAGTTAATTTTTTCAGAATTATTTTTTTTATCTTTGGTCATAAAAGATAAAATCTTATTTAAATCTCTGATAGAAAAATATTTTTTTATAGAAGAAGGTAGATCAGAATTATCAATATGATTTATAATTAAATTATATTCACTTTTACTAAGTATGTTTTCCTTAAAACTAAAACTCAGTGCCGTTTTCATTCCAAGTATCACGGCTTCACCATGATTTAGTTTATAGCTGTACCCTAACCCTGCCTCATAAGCATGGGCAAATGTATGGCCAAAATTTAATACTTTTCTTAATGCTATTTCTTTTTCATCTTTTTCAACTACTTTTTTTTTAATTTTACAACTTTCATAAATTGCTTTTTCAATAAATGGAGAAGAAAGACTTAAAATCTTTTTAAGATTTTTATTTAAGAAACTAAAAAATTTTTTATTATCAATTAATGAATGCTTCAATATTTCTCCATATCCACAAATTATTTCTCTTTTTGATAAAGATTTAAGAAATTGAATATCTGAGAGAACCAGTGATGGTTGATAAAAGCTTCCTATTAAATTTTTACCATATTTAGAATTAACTCCAGTTTTCCCCCCGATTGATGAATCAACTTGAGCCAAAAGAGTTGTTGGAATATTTGCAAACTTTAAGCCTCTTTTGAAAAGACTAGCCGCAAAACCACTTACATCGCCTGTAATTCCTCCTCCTAAAGAAATTAAAATATCATTTCTTGAAAAGTTTTTATTTAATAAAACTTCTAGAATTTTATTAACGTTATTAATATTTTTATTTTTTTCACTAGCATTAAAAAATAACACAAAAATACTTTTATTTTTAAAAGACCTTTTAATATTTGAAACAAATTTTTTTGGAACATTTTTATCAACAACGATCAAACATTTATCAAAATCAATTGAATTGGATTTAAAAATTTTTGATATGCTTGGGGTTAAATTTGATCCAATAATTATTGGATATTTTTCGGTTTTAGTTACTATATTTAATTTAGTTTGTTTCATAAATTTTTACAATTTCATTTACTATTTCACCTTTAGTAAGATTATCACACTTTATCTCATATAAAGCTTTAGAATAAATGTTAGATCGTTTCTTAATTAAATCAATTAATTCAGCATCGGTTGCATTAATCGCCAACGGTCTTTTTTTACTGTTTTTAATTCTATTTAACAATGTTTTATCATCCCAATTTAGCCAAAAAGATAAATGATTTTTTAAAATTTCTTTCCTAATATTGATATTTGTAAAAGCTCCCCCACCAAGTGAAATTACAGTAGAGCTTAATCTAAGTTTTTTTAAAGTAGTTTGTTCTTCAATTTTTCTAAAATAATTCTCACCCTTTTCTTCAAAGATTTTTTTTATTGTAATGTTTAAATTTTTTTCAATTTCTTTATCGATATCGACAAAATTTAATTTTAATTTCTTAGCTACTAAAGATCCAATAGAGCTCTTACCAGAACCCATCATCCCCAAAAAAACTAGATTTTCTTTTGATTTCATAAGTTTCTTTATTGAAAAAACATAAATATGTCTTAATTTGAAATTATCTAAAAGTATATGCAATTCATTAAAAACACAAGTTCAGGCAAAGCAAGTATCATAGGATTTGTGATTAAATCTATAGTCGGATTAGGGGTTATTTTAGGTATTATTTTTTTTCTAAGTACAATTGATTTTCCTGCACCTAAAAAAGAAATTGAAAAAATTATTCCAAATGAAAATTTTAAAATTGTTAAATAAGAAAATTTTTTTAATTAAATTAGTTAGTCTTATTTTTTTTACACCTGTGTTTGCAGAAGAGAAACCGATTGATATTTGGAATATAGAAAAAAAAGATAATCAAGTTATTTCAGAAACAGATATTTCAAGTGAAAATTCTAGTAGCACTGCTCAGAAAAGTATTTATGAACTACAAACAAATAAAAAAACAGATAATATTAAACTTGATAAAGAATTTTCATCAAAAGAAATTAAAATTGTTGGACTATATGATCCTAGTGAATACGGTTTGAGTATGGATATGTGGTCAAATTCTGATGGAACAAAATTAAAAAATTTATTTCAGAATATTAATAAGTTTAATCTTTCAGAGGATGCATCTGATATAATGCACATATCTTTATTAACCAACGCTTATTCTCCAACTCAAAATATTACTGAGAAAGAATTTATGAGCTTTAAATCTGAGTGGTTGATAAAAGATGCAAACTTAGAATTAATAGAAGAATATTTAATTAAAAATCAAATAATAAATTTGCATCCAAATTTAACAAGATATCTGGTAGATACTTATTTATCAAAATCAAACTTAAAAAAATCATGTGAGATTTTTTCTAAAAATTCTGAACCCATTCAAGATGAATATCTATCAAAATTTAATTTATATTGTTTAATCAATTATGGAAAAAATGAAGAAGCACAACTAATCTTAGATTTAAAAAAAGAGTTAGGTTTTGAAGATAGTTATTACGAAAACAAAATAAATTATTTATTTGGATATTTAGATGAGGCAGATAAAGAAATATCAATAAATTCAATTTTAGATTTTCATTTAGCTCATAGAACTAACCCTGAGTTTTCTTATGAACCAAGCGAAGATACACCTAAAATAATTTGGAAATATCTTTCAGCTGCTAATTTACTTTTTAAAATTCAAGATATAGAGATTACTGATGTAGAAAAAATTTCTACAATAGAAAAAGCTGTTAATGATAAAAATTATTCTGAAGAGGAGTTATTCGAATTTTATAAAAAATTCCAATTTAATATTAATCAATTTTTAAATGCAAAAGAGGCATATAAATCCCTATCTTCAATCGAGGGACGCGCTCTTTTATATCAAAGAACTCTTTTAGCTGAAGAACCAAAAATCAAATTAGAATTTATAAAGATATTAAAGGATCTATTTATATCTGATGAAATAGGTGATGCCTTTGATTTAGAATTAAAAAAATTTTTAGGTGAAATTAATGTTGAGGATGTGCCTTCAAATTTTACAACATTTTATAATAGCAATCTAAACAAGAAAGAGACAGCAGATAAAAAGATTAAATATAATAGTAAAATTTTACATCAATCAAAACTTATAAATTATTTTAATGGGGACTATGCAAAATCTAAAATTGAAGAGGATTTAGATAAATTTTTAAAGAAAATTAAAAAAGATAAAAAATATTTTTTATCAAAAAAAGATATAATTTTTATAGAGGCACTTAAATCTGATGGAGTTGAAATTTCAAAAAAATATGACAGTCTTTATGAGGTGAAGCAATCAGAAATGCCTGCCGATATTCAAACAATGATAGATAATAATGAGATGGGTGCCGCATTGTTGAGAATAATTGAGGTAATTGGACCTGATAAAATTGAAAATATTGATGAAGATACAGTTTATTTTATTATCAATACTTTAAATCAATTAAATGTTGATTTAATTAGAAACAAACTATTGCTAAAAGTTCTTCCTTTAAAAGTATAAAAATTATAATAAAATCAAGTTATGGCCATCAGAACTATAATAACAGAACCTAATAAATTACTTAGGCAAATATCTAAACCAGTCAATAGCGTTGGTAAAGAAGAACAAAAATTGATGGATGATATGCTGGAGACAATGTATGACGCAAATGGAATTGGTCTCGCGGCCATACAAGTTGGTGTACCAAAGAGAATTATTGTTATGGATATAAGTAAAGAAGAGAATAAAAAAGAGCCAAGATATTTCGTAAACCCAGTTATTAAAAATAAAGATCCAGAAAAAGCAACTTATGAAGAAGGATGTCTTTCTGTACCAAATCAGTTTGCAGAAATTGATAGACCTAGTAAGTGTGAAGTAGAATATCTTGATTATGATGGAGAAAAGAAATTGCTAAAGGCCGATGGTCTTCTGGCAACATGTATTCAGCACGAGATGGACCATTTAGAGGGAATCCTATTTATTGATTATCTTTCAAAATTAAAAAGGTCAATGATAATTAAAAAATTATCAAAATTAAAATCTACTTCTGTAGAAGCTTAATCAATGTTAAAAAAAATAGTTTTTATGGGTACTCCCATGTTCGCTGTTCCAATTTTAAAATCACTTTATCAAAATGGATATCCTATTTCTTGTGTTTATACACAACCACCTCAAAAATCTAAAAGAGGTCAAAAAATTAACAAGTCACCAATTCAATTAATTTCAGAGACTTTAAATATAGAATTTAGAACACCAAATTCATTAAAAGAAAATTTAGATGAATTAGAGTATTTTAAATCTTTAGAGGCAGATTTGGCAATAGTTGTTGCTTATGGTCAAATTATACCAAAGTCATATTTAAATTTAACTAAAAAAGGATTTATTAATATACATGCATCTATTCTTCCAAAATGGAGAGGCGCTGCTCCTATTCAAAGATCAATTATGAATTTAGATAAAGAGACAGGAATTAGTATTATGAAAATAGGGGAGGAACTAGATACAGGACCGGTATGTAATGTTTATAAAATTAATATAGAAAATAATTTAAATGCTGAAGATATTAATGAAAAGTTATCAAGTTTGGCTGCAGAGAAAATTTTAGATAATATAGATGATATATATGAGGATAAAGCAAACTTTATAGAACAAGATCACTCATCAGCTACATACGCATCAAAAATTCAAAAATTAGAGGGGCAGATTAATTGGAAAGAAGATGCTAATATTATAATTGGTAAAATAAATGGACTTTATCCAGTTCCAGGCGCTTATTTCATGTTTAACGGTGAGAGATATAAAATATTAAAAGCAGAAATTGGACAAGCACAAGGAAAACCAGGTGAGGTTTTATCTGACTATTTAGAAATTTCATGTGGAGATAAAAAATCAATAAAAATTAAAGAAATACAAAGACAAGGAAAAAAGCCTCAAAGTATTGGAGAATTTGTTTTAGGAACGCAAATTAAAAAGGGTTCATTTTTATAATGAATAGATACCAAATACTTATTGAATATGTAGGGACAAATTTTAGAGGATGGCAAATTCAAAAAAAGGGCCAAACAATTCAAGGATTAATTCAAGAAAAATTATCAAAATTATTAAAAGAAAAAATTGTTTTACATGGTCAAGGAAGAACTGATGCAGGGGTTCATGCATTTGAGCAATCTGCACACTTCGATTGTAAAAATAAAATAATTGATACAATTAAATTTTTAAAATCCATTAATCATTTTTTAAATTTAAAAGACATTGCAATTAAAAATATTAAAAAAAGAAATAATAAATTTCATGCTAGATTTTCAGCAAAACAAAGAATTTATAAATACTTTATTTTTAATCAAATAAGCCAACCAATAATTGAAAAAAACAGAGCATGGCATGTTCGTAAGCCTTTAGATTTAGAATTAATGCAAAAGGGTGCAAAAAAGTTACTAGGAACCCATGATTATTCAACTTTTAGATCATCAAGTTGTCATGCAAAAAGTCCAATTAAAACTTTAAAATCAATAAATATTAAATCATCAAAAAACAAAATTGAATTTCAATTTAGTTCTCAATCTTTTTTACAACATCAGGTCAGATCTATGGTTGGTTGTTTAAAATATTTGGGGGAAAAGAAATGGGATTTGAAAACTTTTGAAAAGAGATTTAAGTCAAAAAAAAGAACACTGTGTGCTCCTCCTGCACCACCAAGTGGTTTATTTTTATTTAGAGTTCTTTATTAATTTATTTTTATTGCTCATAGCAAACTTTTTATTTATTCGCCATCTAGACTCAGCTCTTACAATATACCCACAACAGTTTTTTGATTTACATTTACAAGGAAATTGTTTGTAGTTTTCATCATAACCAAATCCATAATCACATGTAAACTCCTCACCTTTTTTAATATCTTTGATTGCTTTGACCCAAATTTTCAATCCCTTTCCATCGTAATCACAATTATTATCACAAGAATGATTAATTAAACCTGCGGTATTCCATGGAAAATCTCCATCTAGATCGTATCTTTTATTTATTGTGAATAAATATATTGGTTTACTATTATCGTACTTATCAGAATCTTGTGTTTGTTTTTTAGTTATAAGTTTTCCAACATAGTCTATTATTTTTGTTCCCTCTTTAATGTCACGAGTTGCATAAAGCCCTCTTCCTTTGTTATCAATGCCAGATTTTTTTATTTTATATAACTTCATGAAATTTTCTTTAGAGTTTTCTTAAGAATTATCAATTAAATTCTAAAAGAGCATCAACGTGTCTTTTAGTGCTGTCTCGAAGTGCATTTAGGTCATAACCGCCCTCTAAAATTGAAACAACTTTTCCACTACAAAACTTTTTAGAGGTCTCTAATACTCTTTTAGTAATAGTAAAATAATCCTCTGTTTTTAAATTAAATTGAGCGAGAGGGTCATCTTCATGGGCGTCAAAACCAGCGCTAATCAATATAAACTCTGGTCTAAACTCTTCTAATTTTTTTAATACACGGTCAAATACGTTTAAATATTCTTCTGAACTTATGCCAGCTGGCAAAGGTATATTAAAGATATTGTTAAATTTACCTCTTTCTTGTTCAGAACCAGTTCCTGGGTAGTAGGGATATTGGTGAGTTGATATAAAAAGAACATTTTCATTTTCATAAAAAATATCCTGTGTTCCATTACCATGATGTACATCAAAATCTATTATTGCAATTTTTTTATATTTATATTTTTTCAACAAATAATTTGCACCAATACTCACTGAATTTAAAATGCAAAAACCGGCTGCTTTATTTTGTGAACTATGATGTCCAGGAGGTCGAACACCACAAAATGCATTTTTAAATTCTTTTTTTTCTACTCCATCAATTGCAGCAATTATTGATCCAACTGCATCGAAAGTTGCATCTTTGCTTCCAGGTGAAATGATTGTATCACCATCAAGTGAAGAAAAACCTTTTTTTGGGAAAGAACTTTTTACTAAATTTAAATAATTATTTTCATGTGTGGTTAATAGAATATCATCTGAAACCTTAGATGGTTTCTTCCATATAAGATTTTTATTATTAAGTTTTTTAAAATTTTCTACTATGACTGATACCCTTGCTATTTGTTCAGGATGTCCAGGACCTGTATCATGATTTTGAGATGTATCTGATGTAATTAAGCCAGTTTTCACTTAAAGTAATTATCTAAGATTTTAGTATAAATTAAAGTTAATCTTTTTAAATCAGATAATGATACACATTCTCCTACCTTATGCATAGTTTTTCCCACTAATCCAAATTCTAAACATGGAGCTATTTTTCTTATGAATCTAGCATCCGATGTACCACCAGTTGTAGATAATTTAGGTTTAATTTTAGTAATTCTCTTAATTGTATTTTGTATCATAAATGTAGTTTTGTTAGGTTTAGTTAAAAAAGCCTCACCAGAAACACTATATGCAATTTTATATTTTGATTTATTTCTATTACAAATTTGTTTTATTATTTTATTAATTTTATTCTTTAATTTATAAGATGTATGTTTGTTATTAAATCTAATATTAAAAGAAGCACTAGCTAATCCTGGAATTACATTATCAGCTGAATTATCAATGTTAATTTTTGTTATTTCTAAATTTGTAGGTTGAAAATCTTTTGTTCCTTTATCAAATTTAATTTCTTTTAACTCTTTTAGTATTTGGACTAAAGCTGTAGATGGATTATTAGCTCTAT
>CACJEG010000005.1 GCA_902592375.1 uncultured Pelagibacteraceae bacterium
CTGAAATTATTTGTGAGCCTGGTAGAGCTATAGTTGCAGAAAGTGGTTCAACAATTGTAAGGGTTAATTTAAGAAAAAAACAAAAGCTTTATATTAATGATGGTACTTATGGTACTCTTTTTGATGCTGGTACACCAAACATTGTATTCCCATCTAGAATGATTAAAGAAAATTCTAATAAAATAATTTCAAAAAAATTAACTGCTTTTGATTTCTTTGGACCTACATGTGATAGCATGGATTATATGAAAGGTCCTTTTTTGCTTCCAAATAATATTAAAGAAAATGATTATATTGAACTTGGTCAACTTGGGGCATACGGATTAACATTTAGAACTCAGTTTAATGGTTATTACTCAAATGAAATTTATGAAGTTGAAGATAACCCAATAATGACAATGTATGATAAAGACATTAACAAAGCTAACATGGTAGCTTAATGTCGAGTCAAAAAAATCCAGGTCATAACAGTAAAAGAGATTTCTTAAAAAATCCTGTTGAGCATATCGATATAACTTCTTTCGACTCTAGAAAAATTATATCCTCAATGGAAAAAATGTCATTTGTTTCTAGAGAAACAGCAAATGCTGCTAATATTTATAGCGAGATGCTTAAAGATAAAGATTGTACAATTTTCCTTACTTTAGCAGGCTCTACTTCTGCAGCTGGATGCATGAATATTTATAAAGATTTAGTTAAATATAATATGGTAGATGCAATCGTTGCAACAGGTGCCTCAATAGTAGATATGGATTTTTTTGAAGCTCTTGGTTTTAAACATTACCAAGGTTCACAATTTCAAGATGATACTGAGCTGAGGAATAACTATATAGATAGAATTTACGATACCTATATAGATGAAGAAGAGCTTCAAATGTGTGATAAAATCATATGTGAAATCGCAAATAACTTAGAAGCGAGAAGCTATACTTCAAGAGAGTTCATTTATGAAATGGGAAAATATTTAAAGAATAACTCAAAGAAAAAAGACTCTTTGATTGAAACCGCTTTTGACAACAATGTTCCTATCTTCTGCCCTGCTTTTACCGACTCAAGTGCAGGATTCGGGTTAGTTATGCATCAAGAACAAAATCCAAAAAAACATATGACGATAGACTCGGTTAGAGAATTTAGAGAACTAACAGAAATTAAAATCAAATCTAAAGGTTCTGGATTATTTATGATTGGTGGTGGTGTGCCTAAAAACTTTATTCAAGATACTGTAATTTGTGCTGAACTATTAGGAAAAGATGTAGATATGCATAAATATGCTGTTCAAATTACTGTTGCTGATAGTAGAGACGGTGCTTGTAGTAGCTCCACATTAAAAGAAGCAAGTTCATGGGGAAAAGTAGATATTACAAAAGAACAGATGGTGTTTGCAGAAGCAACTAGTGTTTTACCATTGATAGCAAGTGATGCTTATCATAAGGGTGAGTGGAAAAATAGAACAAGAAAAAACTTTACTAAAATTTTTGAATAAAATTGAAATATCTCTCAAATAAAAACGGGTTTTTAGGAATTGATAATAAATTTAGCTTTAAAGAAAAAGCTGTAATTGTTCCATTTGGTTTAGAAAAAACAGTCAGTTATGGGGGAGGAACAAAAAATGGACCTAAAGAAATTATAAAAGCATCTCATCAAGTTGAACTGTACGATGAAGAGCTCAATTGCGAACCTTATAAAAAAATAGGTATTAAAACTTTAAAACCATTTAAAATTGATAAAAATATCAAAAAAGCACTGAATAAAATCTCTAATATTAATAGAGAAATTTTAGATAAAAAGCTTTTCCCAATGACTTTAGGCGGAGAGCATTCAATAACGCCTGGATGTATTGTTCCTTTTACTAAAAAATATAAAAAAATTTGCCTGTTACATTTTGATGCTCATGCAGATTTACGTCAAAGTTATAATGGAGAAAAATTTTCACATGCCTCAGCTATTAGAAGGTGTCTAGATTATAAAAACGTTTCGTTAATTTCATTTGGCATAAGAAATATCTCGGAAAGTGAAATCCCATTTTTAAAAAAAAATTCTTCAAGAATAAATATTTTTTGGGCGAAAGATAAAAAAAAATGGAATTTGTCAAAATTTAAAAAACTAATTAAAAATAAAACTGTTTATCTTACATTTGATGTAGATGGGCTAGATTCAAGTATTATGCCTGCAACCGGTACACCTGAACCAGGAGGACTTTTGTGGGATGAAACATTGGATATAATAAGAATTGCAGCTAAAAACTCGAAAATTGTTGGTGCAGATATTAATGAACTGTCTCCAATTAAAGGATTTAATTCTTATAATTTTCTTGTTGCAAAGCTAGCTTATAAAATCTTGTCTTATAAATTTTTATATTAAACTTTAATTGGTTTAATAATTTTCAATAACATTCTAAACGGTATCAACATTATTAGAGCAACTAAAACTTTTACCGCTAAATCTCCCAGAGATAAAGTAACCCAAGGTACCCCTGTTGCATAAAATGATATTGAGAAAAATAAAAATGTGTCAACTGTTGATCCAATCAAAGATGAAGTAAGTGGAGCTACAAACCACTCTTTTTTTCTTAATCGATCAAAAATTTGAATATCTAACAACTGAGCAGTAATAAAAGCTACCCCTGATCCTATTGCAATTCTAACAGAGATTAAATCTGCAAAATCAGTTGAGAATAATAATGTGAATATAATTCCTATTAAAAAGCCCAAATATACAATTTGCCTTGCTAATAATTTTCCATACGACCTATTTGCTAAATCTGTAATTAAAAATGCTATTGGGTAGCTAAAAGCTCCGTAAGTTAAAATCTCATTTAATCCAAAATAATTTATTGGAAACTGAACTAAATAATTAGAAGATAGTACAACAACCCCCATCATTATTGACAGGGTGATAAATAATTTGTTCATTAAGCTGATTTAGCTACAGGTTTCTTTTTAAAAGGGGATTTAATTAAAACTACTTTTTTTAACTTTTTTAATCTAGGAGATAAATTTTTATTTTTTACAGTTTTTAAAAATTCATCAAAACTACCTTTTTTGTCAACTGACCTTACACCTGAGTTACTTACAGTAAGTTTTAAACTTCTTCCAGTAAGCTCACTTGTAAATTTTACTTTTTTAAGATTAGGTAAAAATCTTCTTTTAGTCTTGTTGTTAGCGTGACTAACATTATGACCTTTCATAGGAATTTTACCGGTAAGTTCGCATTTTTTTGACATAATAACAGTGCCTATATAAGGGGAGATATTGAAGGCGTCAAGTTTAATACATTTAAGAAACAGTTTTATTTCCCACAATTTCTGTGAAATTTTTGACACCATCTCTTATCAGTAATTCTTTTAGGTCTTTTTTAATCATCCCAGCAATATTGGGTCCCTGAAATACCATGCCGGTATACAACTGAACATAATCTGCTCCTAATAAAAACTTTTCATAAGCTGCTTTACCAGAGTCAACACCACCTACTCCAATTATTTTAATTTTACCTTTAATTAAATTGTAGAATTTACTTATTAAAAGATTTGATTTTTTTTCAATAGGTTTTCCAGATAAACCACCTTTTTGATATCTCTGTATATTTTGAAGTGTTTCCCGAGAAGCGTCAGAAGTATTTGAAATTATTATTGCGCTTATTTCATTTTCTAAAAGTATTTCTGAAATTAAGTCAATTTGATTTTCGTTAATGTCTGGCGAAATTTTTACAGCTATAGGAATTTCAGTTTTTAATTGTTTTTTTTTCTCTGAGATAGATTTTAATAACTCATTTAATTTATTCTCATCATGAAAGTTTCTTAGATTTTCAGTATTTGGCGAAGAAATATTGATTGTAATATAATCTGCAACTTCAGAAAATTTTTCTAATCCAATCAAATAATCATTCAATCTATCATTAGAATCTTTGTTTGGACCTACATTTACTCCTAGCACACCTAGTTTTTTATTAGATTTTATTCTGTTTAATATTGTATCTGATCCGTGGTTGTTAAAACCTAACCTATTAATTAATGCTTGATCTTCTACCAATCTAAATACTCTTGGTTTTTCATTTCCATATTGTTTTAATGGAGTAACTGTACCTACTTCAACAAATCCAAAACCCAGCTTAAATAAAGGGTTATATACCTCTGCATTCTTATCAAAACCTGCAGCAATACCGATAGGATTATCAAGATCTTGATTAAATAATTTTGTTTTTAAAATTGGATCATTTTTGTTTTCATCAAATATATTTGAAACTAAATTGAGTTTGAGTGATTTAATTGCTAAAAAATGCGCTCTTTCAGGATCTATTTTAAATATTAAAGATCTTAAATTTGAATACATTATTTCAATTTACTAATTATCAATTCTTTTGTTTCGTTAACGCCGAAAAAACTTATAAAAAAACCCATTCTAGGTCCATTTTCATCTCCAAACACCACTTCATAAATTAACTTAAACCAATCTCTTAGGTTTTCTGCATACCCGTTTTCTTTGCCTGTTGAATAAATTAATGTTTGTATATCCTCTGGAGACATTTGGTCATTACATTGTTCTAAAGTTTTAACTAAAGCTTGTAGAGCTGATTTTTCGTTTTCAGATGGATTTTTATATTTTTTTTGAGCCTTAATAACATCATTAAAATACTTAATTGCATAACCAACTAGTCCATCAAAAATTGGAAAGTTTTTTTCATGAATGTTAGATTTATATTTTTTAACAAACTTCCATAATAAATCTTTGTTATCAGCATTGCTTGTCTCAACTAAATTCAACAACATAGAAAAAGACATAATCATTTCTTCATTTGGAATATTGCCATTATGAACATGCCAAACAGGATTCATTAACAATTGTTGCTCTGTTTGTTTTTTTGATTTTTCAATATTATCAAGGTACTCATCTACAGCTTTTGGCACTATTTCATTATAAAGTTTTTTAGCTCTTTTTGGATTTTGATACATGTATAAAGATAAACTTTCAGGTGAGGCATATTTTAACCACTGGTCGATGGTAATACCATTTCCTTTAGATTTTGAAATTTTTTCACCCTTTTCATCAAGAAATAATTCATAAGCAAATCCAGATGGATGTTTTTTGCCGATTAAATTTATAATTTTAGTTGATAAAATTGCACTCTCAATAAGGTCTTTTCCATACATTTCAAAATCTATATCTAGAGCATACCATCTCATTGCCCAATCAACTTTCCATTGTAATTTACAATTTCCATCTAAAATACTAGATTCTAATTTTTTACCCTTATTATCAAAAATTATTTTAGAATTTTTTTTATCAATTTCTATAACTGGAATTTCGAGAACATGACCTGTATCTGGACAAATAGGTAAAAAGGGACAGTAAGTTTGTTGACGTTCTTTGCCTAGAGTTGGAAGTATAATATTCATTATACCATCATAATTTTCTAAAATAATTTTTAAAGTTGGGTTGAAAAAACCATCTTTGTATAAAGATGTTGAGCTTTTAAAACTGTATTTAAAATTAAAACTATTTAAAAAATCTTTTAACATTTCATTATTATGTTCTCCAAAACTTGCAAATTTTTCAAATGGATCTGGAACTTGTGTTAATGGTTTATGTAAGTTTTTGTTTAGTAATTCCTGATTAGGAACATTGTCAGGAACTTTTCTTAAACCATCCATATCATCAGAAAAAGTAATTATCTCAGTTGGTAAATCTGTAAGTTGCTTTAAGGCATTAACCATCATTGAAGTCCTTGCAACTTCTCCAAATGTTCCGATATGAGGAAGACCACTTGGACCATATCCTGTTTGAAGGGTAATTTTTCCTTTTTTATCAATAAATGATTTTCTCTCACGAAGCATTTTTTTTGCTTCAACGAAAGGCCAAGCACTTGTTTTGTCTAAAATTTCTTTTTTAATCACGAGTATATCTTTTATAAAAATCTTAAATTGGCGATTTTATTAATTCTTATAGAGTTGAAATTTATTTACCATAAAATAATGTTCTTTCAAAATGTCTAATTATAAAACTGTTTTTTTTACACTTGGAATTTTGCAAATAATTTTAGGGGTCTCAATGTTCATCCCTATAATTGCTCAATTTATTTATTCTGAAATAGATTCATCATTTTTTGGTGCATCTATTGTGACAATAATTTTTGGATCATTATTTTTTCTTTCAAATCTAGATCACGACAAAAAATTAAATTTACAACAAGCATTTTTATTAACTGCTTTGTCCTGGTTAAGTATTGCTATTTTTGGATCTTTACCATTTATATTTTCGACTATGGAGCTTTCAATTACTGATGCTTTTTTTGAAAGTATGTCTGGTATTACAACAACTGGATCTACAATTATTTCTAACTTAGAGAGTACTCCAAAAGGTATTCTATTATGGAGAGCAATACTACAATGGCTAGGTGGCATTGGTATTATTGTGATGGCAATTACCCTGATGCCTATAATGAATGTTGGTGGTATGCAATTATTTAAAATTTCAAGTAATGACTCTTCTGAAAAAATTCTTCCTAAATCAAAAGAAATAGCTTTGAGACTTATTTATATTTATTCAGGTTTAACCGCTCTTTGTGCATTATCATATTGGATATTTGGAATGGGGAAATTTGATAGTTTAACTCATTCTATGACTACCATAGCTACTGGTGGGTTTTCTAATTATAATCAATCTATCGGATATTTTGACAGTGTTCTTATAGAAATATCATCAATGATTTTTATAATTTTAGGAAGTATTCCATTTATTGCATATATTAAATTTATTAGTGGTAATAAAAAAATATTTTTAAACGATATTCAAATCAGAACATTTATTAAAATAATAATTATAAGCATTATTATATTATCAATTTATTTATTATTTAATAATAACGGAAACTTTAGTTTAAGATCTATTTTTTTTAATACAATTTCAATATTGACTGGAACAGGTTATGTAAATGCTGAATTCGATGGTTGGGGAAGCTTTCCTATAACAATATTTCTTGCATTAATGTTTATTGGGGGCTGTGCTGGATCAACAACTTGTGGTGTTAAAATTTTTAGAATTCAAATTCTATATTTATTTATATTAAATCAATTGAAAAAAATTATATATCCAAAGGGAATATTTATAATTAAATACGATCAAGGATCTGTTGATGATAAATTTATTGCATCAATAATTTCTTTTATTTATTTTTACTTTGTTATTTTTTTTATTTTAGCTGCATTATTATCATTAACTGGTCTTGATTTTATAACTGCTATCTCTGGAGCGGCAACATCAATATCAAATGTTGGTCCTGGTTTAGGTCCTATAATTGGACCTAATGGAGATTTTTCGGCTTTACCTGATATTTCTAAATGGATCTTAACTGTAGGTATGATTTTAGGTAGACTTGAATTGTTTGCAATATTAGTATTGTTCTTACCATCTTTTTGGAGAAATTAATTATGTCTGAAACAAAGAAACAAACATGGCTTGATTCTCTTTCAGTTTATAAAGATATTCGAATGGTAAGAATTCTTTTATTAGGTGCAATAAGTGGATTTCCATGGGTATTAATTGCAAGCAGCTTAAGTCTTTGGCTTAAAGAAGAAGGTCTTAGTAGATCAACTATTGGATGGGCAGGTTTAATTTTTGGAGTATATGCTTTTAATTATTTGTGGGCTCCCATTATAGATAGAATTCAAATTCCAATACTAACAAAAAAATTAGGTCATAGAAGAGGATGGATAGTTTTGATGCAATTAATTATTTTGTTAAGTCTTGTTATTTGGAGTGTGATTAATCCAACTGAAAATTTGGCTTTATTAATTACTGTAGGTTTAATTATTGCTATTGCGTCAGCAACCCAAGATATAACTGTAGATGCATTAAGAATTGAACAGATAAATGAAAATGAAGGAAAATCAATGGCTGCTGGTGCAGCTATGGCTGTTGTTGGTTGGTGGACAGGTTATAAATTAGGTGGAGTTGTTGCTTTATTCACAGCAGAATTTTTTGAAAACCTAGGGGTAGCTGACTACTGGCAAGCTACTTTTTTAATTTTAGGTATTTTAATAATTTTAATGAATATTGGATTAATGTTTGTTCATGAACCTATAGAAACAAACAGACAAGCAAAACAGAGAGAAACAGACAAATTAATTGAAGGAAAACTTGGATCTAGCAATATTATTACAAACTTTATCGCATATATTACAGGAACTATAGGCGGACCTATTATTAGTTTTTTTAGAAAAAATGGTTTTGTCATTGCAGCTGGAATTTTAGGATTTGTTTTCTTGTTTAAGATAGGTGAGGCATTTATGGGAAGAATGTCTATTGTTTTTTATAAAGAAATTGGTTTCTCCAAAGGTCAAATTGCAATTTATTCAAAAGGACTTGGTTGGATAACAACAGTTGTATTTACTTTGTTGGGTGGAATAATGGCCATGAGAGCTGGAACAATTAAAACTATGTTCTTTGCTGGCGGGTTAATGGCTGTAACCAATCTTTTATTTGCAGTTTTAGCATGGACTGGAAAATCAGAAATTTTATTTGCAATTGCGGTTATAGCTGATGATATCACAGCAGCTTTTGCAACTGTAGCATTTGTTGCATTTATATCATTACTAGTTGATAGAACTTATACAGCCACACAATATGCATTGCTTGCTTCAATTGGTACTGCTGGTCGTACTACTTTAGCTTCATCCTCAGGAGCTCTAGTTGACTGGTTAAACGGAGATTGGGGAACATTTTTTGTTTTAACGACTATAATGGTGATACCATCGTTAATTTGTTTGTGGTTAATTAAAAACAAAATTAAAATTGGTGCAAAATAATTTTTATTTCATAGGTAATTTTTCGAATATTTATAAAAATCCTTCGAAAAGATCTGAGGTAACTTCACAAATTATATATGGTGAAAAATTCAAAATATTAGCAAAAAATAAAAATTGGATAAAAATTAAAACTTTATTTGATAATTATAAGGGGTTTATAAAAAATTCAAAATATATAGAAAAATTTAGCCCCAATTATAAAGTCAGTTCACTAAAAGCAAAGATTTATAAAAAACCTGGAATTGGAACTAGCAGTTGGCTTCCATTTGCATCCAAATTATCTGTAATTGAGCAAAATAAGAGTTACGTAAAAATTGAAAAAAATAAATGGATTAAAAAAGCTGATATTAAAAAAATAAACCATAAAGAAAATAATTTTACAAAAATATTTAAAAAATATCTCAATGTAAAATATGTTTGGGGTGGAAAAACATTTAAAGGTATTGATTGTTCAGCCTTATTGCAAATATTTTATTTTTATAATAATTCGTTTTATCCAAGAGATACAAAAGATCAGATCAAATATACAAAAAAAAAATCAAAGAAAAGACTATTTAAAAAAGGAGATATTATTTTTTGGAAAGGTCATGTTGCTATCTGTTTAAATTCTAAACAACTAATTCACGCTTATGGTCCAAAAAGAAAAGTAATTATTATGCCAATTATAGAAACAATTAATAGAATTGAAAAAACTGCCAAGCTAAAGGTAAAAAAAGTATCTAAAATAAAATATTAATTTCTTCCAAAGTCAGGTTTGTCAATATCTTGTTTCAATTTGATGATTTTTGACCTTACTTTTTTAGTCTGAATAAGTTTCTTTACGATAGACTTATTATTTTTTGAATTAATATCTTTTTTAAATTGATTTAAATTTTTAACAAACAAATCAATCGCTTTTGAAATATTATTTTTATTGTTAAAAAAAATATCTCTCCACATGATTTCATTTGATGCTGCAATCCTAGAAAAATCTCGTAATCCACCAGCGCTATATTTGATTAGTTCATAATTTTGTTTTTTCTCAAAATCTTGTGCAGATTTCACCAGATTATATGCAATTAAGTGTGGTAAATGACTAGTAATAGAAAAAATTTTATCATGTTTTTCAGCGCTCATAACAACTACTTTTGCTCCAATTTTTTTCCAAAACTTAGTTAGAATATTTATATTATTTTTTTTAATATTTTTTTCTTTAATTATTATGCACCATCTATCAGTAAACATATTTTCTTTACCATGCTCTGGTCCACTGACCTCTGATCCAGCTATTGGGTGACTTTGAATCCAATGAATACCTTTCTTTAAAAATTTATTTATAATTTTAGAAGTTTCAATTTTTGAAGAACCAATATCTGTAATCAATGTTTTCGGTGATATAAATTTATTAATTTTTAAAATAATGTTTTTGTATTCACTCATTGGTGTACAAAAGATTATTAAATCAGAATTACTTACACCTTCTTTTAATGATTTAACAATTGTTCCAGGTAATTTTAATCTTTTTATTTTAGCAAGATTTGATTTTGATTTTTCGTAAATAAATATTTTTTTTGCTATTTTTTTTTTGCTAATACGCCTTAATAAAGATGAACCTAATAATCCACAGCCAATAATTAAAATATTTTTCATTTTTTCAATACTTGCTTAATAACATTCATAAACTTTAAGTTTTCTTTTTTAGATCCAATAGTTAACCTTAATTTATTCTTTATATGATAACCATCTTCTGTTGATCTTAAAATAATTCCCTTATTTTTAAGTTTTTCATACAGGAATTTTGCTGAATATCTGCATTTTTCAAAATTAAGTAATAAAAAATTTGCTGAAACTGAATTTGAAAAAATATTATATGTCTCAAGAAATTTCTTAATTTTTTCGGAATATAATAAATTATGTCTAATCGATTTATTTATGAAAGCTTTGTCCTTCAGTGACTCGGTGGCAGCTAATTGAGCAATACCATTTACATTAAATGGTGGTTTTATAACATTTAGTGCATCAACAATTTTTTTTGATCCATATCCCCAACCTACTCTAAGAGAAGCTAATCCAAACATTTTTGAAAAAGTTCTAAGGATGAAAACATTGTCTTTATTTTTAAACAAATCTAACCCAGATGAATAATCTTTGTTTTTCATATATTCTGCATAGGCATCATCAATAACTAGTAAAATTTTTTTATTTAATCTTTTTCTTAACTCTAAAACTTCTTTTTTCGTTAAGTAAGTTCCTGTAGGATTATTTGGGTTAGCTATAAAAACAATTTTAGTTTTTTTTGTTATTTTTTTTAAAATTTCATTTACTGAAACTTTAAAATTAATTTCTTTTGCAAATGCAACTTTTGCACCTACAATTTTTGAGTAAATTCTGTACATTAAAAAACTATACTCTGGTACCACAACCTCATCTTTTGGGTTTAAAAATAACTGACAGAGCATTTGGATAACTTCATCTGAACCAGCTCCACAAATAATTTTCTCAGAATTACATTTATAAGCTTTAGATATTGCTTTTCTTAAATTTTGAGATTTTCCATCTGGATATTTATCTAAATTC
Organism: uncultured Pelagibacteraceae bacterium; assembly: GCA_902592375.1. GTDB lineage: Bacteria > Pseudomonadota > Alphaproteobacteria > Pelagibacterales > Pelagibacteraceae > Pelagibacter. The sequence goes on from CACJEG010000005.1 coordinate 11,357, forward strand.
AGATTTTTATTTGATATTATTTTCTTTGCTTTAGGGCTCATACCTAAAGCAGACTCATTTGCAGAAAGCTTAATTACGTTCTTAAGTTTTTTAACTTTTGATTTACCAGGCTTATAAGCCTCAATTTTAAATTTTTTGAAATTTGGAGTTATCATTTTTTTTTAATTTATGTGCTCTTTATAGATAAAATTACAAAATTTTATAGAGAATAAGAGGTTTTTTTAAAAAATTGACATAATAAATAAGTTCTAGTAAAAAAAATTATGCGCTGATTTAACTGAATTGCGAGCGCTTAAAAAAAACCGCTAAAATAGTTTTTTTTCTCACAATTCGAAACAGTCAAAAACTATGAATACTGAGAAAAACATAAAAACTTTAATTGTAAAGAAACCACTAAAATTAGACTGTGGGAAGACCATAAAAGATTTTCCAATAGCCTATGAAACTTACGGTTCACTTAATTCAAAAAAAGATAATGCAATATTAGTTTTTCATGCTCTAACAGGAGATCAATTTGTAACTGGTATAAACCCTGTAACTAACAAAGAGGGTTGGTGGAGTTATGCAGTAGGTCCTGATAAAGCTATCGATACGAATAAATATTTTGTTATTTGCTCTAACGTAATTGGTGGATGTATGGGATCATACGGACCAAGTCATAAAGATCCTGATCAAAAAATTTTTGGAACAAATTTTCCTGTTATTACAATTAATGATATGGTGAATGCTCAATATAATTTACTTGATCATTTTGGTATTGATAAACTGTTTTCTATAACTGGTGGTTCAATGGGAGGTATGCAAGTCCTTCAGTTTATTAGCAACTTTCCTAATAAATCAAAAACTGTGATACCAATAGCAACCACATCTAGTCATTCAGCTCAAAATATTGCTTTTAATGAGCTAGGTAGACAAGCTATTACAGCTGATAGTAACTGGAAAGATGGGAATTATACATCAAACAATACTAATCCTGGAAAAGGATTGGCAGTAGCTAGAATGGCAGCTCATATTACTTATTTATCAAAAAAAGGTTTACAGGAAAAATTTGGAAGAAAGTTACAAGAAAGAGAAGATCTTAAATTTGGATTTGACGCTGACTTTCAAATAGAAAGTTATTTAAGATATCAGGGATCAGTTTTCGTAGATAGATTTGATGCAAATAGTTATCTTTATATTACTAGAGCTATGGATTATTTTGATTTAGCTAAGCAATTCAAAGGTAATCTTTCAGATGCATTTATAAATACAAAAGCGAAATTTTTTATAATTTCATTTACTTCAGATTGGCTTTATCCAACCCAAGAAAACAAAGATATTGTGATTGCTTTAAACTCAATTGGAGCTGATGTTGGATTTGTAGAAATTGAGTCAGATAAAGGTCACGACTCCTTTTTACTAGACGTTCCTGATTTCTTGAGTGCACTTAAAAACTTTTTAGATAAATCTTACGAAGAAAATTAATTATGAAAAATGAATTTCAGGTAATAGCAGATTTAATTGAAAAAGATAAGAAAGTCTTAGATGTAGGTTGTGCTGATGGAACTTTGATGAAATTTTTAAAGGATAATAAAAACATAAATATAAGAGGATTAGAGATTTCAAAAGAAAAAGTGCAAGAATGTATTGCTAAAGGTTTAACTGTAATTGAAGGAAATGCTGAAAAAGATTTAAAACAATTTCCAGACAAATCATTTGATTATGTTGTTTTAAGTCAAACCCTTCAAGCTTTTCTTAATCCTGAATTAGTTTTAAATGAACTTTTAAGAGTTGGAAAAAAAGCAATAGTTACGATTCCTAATTTTGGATACTGGAAAGTAAGATTTCATTTATTATTTAAAGGTACAATGCCAATTACAAAAACATTACCAGATGAATGGTATAACACACCAAATTTACATATGTGCACAATCAAAGATTTTTTTCACTTTGTAAAATCAAAAGATATTAAAATTTTTAAATCACTCGCTTTAAATAACCTTAATTCATCAATAATAAATGAGAGTAATTTAGGCGTTAAAAATTTGTTTGCAGATCTAGGTATATTTTTGATAGAAAAATAAAATGCGTATTGAAATTATATCCTGTCTTCAAGACAACTATAGTTATTTAATAATAGACGAAAGTAATAATTTTGCGTGTGTTGTAGATCCCAGTGAGTCTGAACCAATAATAAATTTCCTAAAAAATAAAAATATAAAATTAAAATATATTCTTAATACTCATCATCATTTTGATCATATAGGAGGAAATCAAGAATTAAAAAAAAAATATGGGTCAGTTGTTGTGGGTTTTAAAGGAGACTCGAAACGAATACCTGGAATAGACATATTGTTAGAAGACAATCAAATATGGAAAGCTGAAAACTTTGAAGCTAAAATTATGCATATACCTGGACACACATCAGGCCATATTTGTTTTAATTTTTTTAAAGAAAAATTAGTTTTTACTGGAGATACACTTTTCTCACTTGGCTGTGGAAGAATATTTGAAGGCTCTTATGAGGAAATGTTTGAATCTTTGAATAAAATTAAATTATTACCAAAAGATACAAAAATTTATTGTGGTCATGAATATACTCTTAACAATGCAAAATTTTGTAAGAAATATGATTCTGAGAACAAAGATTTACAAAAAAAAATAGAAAAAATAGAAAAATTAAGAGAAAATGGAATTCCTACCATACCTTCAACTTTAAAAGAGGAATTGGATTGTAATATATTTTTAAGAGCAAAAGATGTAAAAACCTTTTCAAAATTAAGAGATTTTAAGGATAATTTCTAATTAATTCGGCTTGACTAAAAGCTGACTACAACTATATTGCGGTAACTTTAAATTAAATCATACTATGTCATACGCAGTAATAAAAACAGGTGGAAAACAGTATAAAGTAAAATCTGGAGAAATTTTAAAGATTGAAAAACTACCAGATTCTAAACCTGAGACCAAAATAGAGTTTAATGAAATTTTGGCATACGGTGATGACAAATCAATTGAAATTGGAACTCCAAATGTTGAGGGTGCAAAAGTAGAAGCTAATTTAATTAAAAATAGTAAAAATAGAACTATTTTAATTTTTAAAAAAAGAAGAAGACAAAATTCAAGAAGAAAAAATGGGCATAGACAAGAATATTCTATGATAAGAATTAACAAAATTTTTTCAAAAGATGGTAAAGTGTTATCAGAAGCTGAAAAAATTTCTAAAACTTCAAAAAAAGAGGAAGTTAAGGAAGCAGTAAGCAAATAGTTATTAGGTAAATTATGGCAACAAAAAAAGCAGGTGGATCATCACGAAACGGACGAGATAGTGCCGGTAGAAGACTTGGTGTAAAAAAGTATGGTGGTGAAACAGTAATTCCTGGAAACATAATTGTTAGACAAAGAGGAACTAAGATTTTTCCAGGTGAAAATGTTGGTATGGGTAAAGATCATTCAATATTTTCAGTTGTTAAAGGAAAAGTTGTCTTCAAAAAATCTAAATCAGATAGAACTTTCGTTTCTGTAAAGCCCAATTAATAGTACAACCAATTAAAATAGATGTTGTATTATGAAATTTCTCGATCAAGTTAAAATTTATATTAAAGCTGGAAACGGTGGAGACGGATCTCCTAGTTTTAGAAGAGAGAAATATGTTGAGTTTGGTGGACCAGATGGTGGGGACGGTGGAAAAGGTGGATCAATTATTTTGAAGTCAGAGGAAAATTTAAATACCCTTATTGATTATCGATATCAACAACACCACAAAGCAGAACGTGGAGAAAATGGTTCTGGTCAAAACCGAACAGGAAAAGGTGGTGAAGATTTAATTTTAAAAGTTCCTCTAGGTACACAGGTATTTGAAGAAGATAACAAAACTCTTCTTTTTGATTTTAATAAAAAAGGTGAAGAATATGTTGCAGCTGCAGGTGGAAAAGGAGGTTTAGGAAACACAAGATTTAAAAGTTCTACAAATAGAGCTCCAAGAAAATTCACTAAGGGGACCATCGGAGAAGAATTTACAATATGGCTTCAATTAAAAACAATTGCTGATATCGGTATTATTGGATTGCCAAATGCGGGAAAATCAAGTTTGTTAGCAGCATTAACAAACGCAAGTCCAAAAATTGCAAATTACAAATTTACAACTATTAATCCAAACCTTGGCGTGGCTTCTTACGATGATAAAGAAATTACCATTGCAGATATTCCAGGATTAGTTGAAGGTGCTCACGAAGGTATAGGGCTAGGGATACAATTTTTAAAACATATAGAGAGATGTAAGTCTTTACTACACTTAATTGATATCACCAACTTAGATCTGAATGAGTCTTATAATCAGGTGAAAAATGAATTAAAAAGCTACAGTGCAAAGTTATTAGAAAAAAAAGAACTAATTGTGCTTAATAAAGTCGATTTGATTGATGAAGAAACAGTAAATGAAGTTATAGATCATTTTTCAAAGGGTAAAAATTGTGAGATTATGACAATGACAACTCTGGAAAAAGAATCTGTATCAAAAATTAAAGCAAAGCTTTTGTCTTATGTATCTTAAAAACTCTAAAATAATTGTAATCAAAATTGGATCATCTCTCCTGGTTGATCGGAATAAAAAAATTAGGAAACAATGGTTATCTAGTTTTGCAAAAGATATTAAAAAATTAAGAAATAAAAATCAAAAAGTAGTTATTGTTAGCTCTGGTGCTATTGCTTTGGGTTGCAAGAAAATGAATTATAACAAAAAAAATATCAAATTAGATAAGAGTCAAGCTATTGCTTCTATTGGTCAAATAGAGTTGATGAATTTATTTTCACAAACTTTCTCAAAGTATAAATTAAATATTTCTCAGATTTTGCTTACATTAGAAGATACTGAGGAAAGAAGAAGATCTCTCAATGCAAAACGAACTTTTGATAATCTTTTTGAACTTGGTTTTATTCCTGTAGTAAATGAAAATGACACTATTGCAACGAGTGAAATAAAATATGGAGATAATGATAGATTAGCATCTAGGGTTGCGCAAATTACAAACGCAGATACCTTAATTTTATTGTCTGACGTTGATGGTTTGTATACAAAAAATCCTAAAATTTTTAAGGATGCTAAACTTATAAAAAAAATTGATGACCTAAAAAAAGATCTAAAAAAAATCTATATTAAAGGCGTAAATGAATATGGAAGTGGTGGTATGCATACAAAAATTGAAGCAGCAAAAATATGTCAGCTTGCTGGTACTAGTATGGTTATTGCAAATGGACTATATTCAAATCCTATCTCAAAAATAATTGAAAAAAATAACTGCACCTGGTTTAGTCCAAAAATTTCAAAGTTAGATGCTAGAAAAAAATGGATAATAAGTTCTGTAGCACCTAAAGGAGCTTTAATAATTGATGATGGTGCTAAAAAAGCATTAAAATCTGGAAAAAGTTTGTTAGCAGCAGGAATTAAAAAAGTTTCGGGAAGATTTAACAAAGGTGATCATATTAAAGTATTAGATAAAAAAAATAACGAATGTGCTAGAGGGTTAAGTTCCTTTACTTCTGATGAGGTGACTAAAATTATGGGTCATCACTCTAATGAAATTGAAAAATTATTAGGCTACGTTGCAAAATCAGAAGTTATTCATAAAGATGATATGGTAGAAATTTAAATGATTAAATATATGAATTTAATTGGAATAAAGGCTCGAAAAGCTAGTGAGTATAAAGTTACAACTGAAGTAAAAAATAAAGTCTTAAATGATTACGCGAAATTAATTAAGAATGAAAAAAAATTTATTATTAATCAAAATTCAAAAGATATTAATTACGCAAGAAAAAAAGGGTTAAAAGAAAACTTAATCAAAAGACTTCATTTAAATGAAAATAAATTAGATGGAATTATAAATTCTATTTTAAAAATAGCTAAATTAAGGGATCCTATAGATAGCACTTTAGAAAAATGGAAAAGACCAAATGGTTTGAATATTAAAAGAGTTTCAATACCAATTGGAGTTATTGGGGTTATTTATGAAAGTAGACCAAATGTAACTTCAGATGTTGCTAGTCTTTGTTTTAAATCTGGAAATGTAGTGATTTTGAAAGGAGGCTCTGAGGCCATAAATTCAAATAAAGCTTTAGCTAAGCTGTTTAGAAAAGCACTTAAAAAAAATAAAGTTAATGAAAACTTTATACAATTTATTGATTCAAAACAAAGGAAGCTTGTGGATATTATGCTTTCTAAGATGAAAAAATATATCGATGTCATCATACCTCGTGGTGGAAAAAATTTAGTCAAAAAAGTTTTAGAATTATCCAAAGTGCCTATAATCGGGCACTTAGAGGGGCTTTGTCATACTTATATAGATAAAGATGCAGAATTAAAAATGGCTAAAGAAATTGTCTATAACGCTAAATTAAGAAATACAAGTATTTGTGGTGCGACTGAAACTATTCTTATTCATAAAAATATAGTCAAAAAATTTAGTAATCCTATTTTGCAGGAACTTGAAAATAGTGGTTGTAAAATAATTGGCGATAAGATTTTGAAAAGTTATTACAATGGTCAAGTATATCCTGCAAAAGAAAAAGATTGGTCAACTGAATATTTGGCATCAATTGTATCGGTTAAAGTTGTTAAAAATTCTGAAGAGGCAATTAAGCATATTAACAAATATGGAACCATGCACACTGACTCCATCATTACAAAAAATAAAAAGACAGCAAAATATTTCTTAAAAAATGTTAAGAGCTCAATTGCAATGCATAATACCTCAACTCAATTTGCTGATGGCGGTGAATTTGGATTTGGTGGAGAAGTTGGAATTTCTACTAATACGCTACCACCAAGAGGTCCTGTAGGTTTAAATCAATTGATTTCATATAAATATGAAATCACTAGTAATGGTAAAATAAGAAATTAAATTGAATAAAACAAAAATAAAAATTGGTGTATTAGGTGGATCGTTTGATCCTGCTCATAAAGGACATTTGGCAATTTCTAAGGAAGCAAAAAAAAGATTCAAACTCAAAAAAGTTATTTGGGCAATTACAAAAAAAAATCCATTTAAAATAGAGAGCAAGACATCTGTTGCTAACAGAATTAAATATTGTAAAAAAATAATTGGTACAAATTCATTTATTAAGGTTAAATTTTATGAAAAAATTATTAAATCAAATAAAACTATTAATTTAATCAATCATTTAAAAAAAGATAAAAGCATTGAAATTTATTTTTTAATGGGTGCCGACAACCTTATTAATTTTCATAAATGGCATAAATCTAAATTAATTTCACAAAAATGTAACATCCTAGTTTTTGATAGACATGGATATAAAAAAAATTCTTTAAAATCAAAGACATTTAAGCAACTTAATAATACCAATCTAGAGTTTATTGAGTTTAATAAAGTCAACATTTCATCTTCTCAATTAAGAAAAATTTGATAATCTAAATTCAATTAATGGACAAAATTTCAGACCTAAAAGAAATTGTAATCAACACACTAGATCTAAATAAAGCTCAAGACATTGTAACTATTGATCTTAAAGACAAAAGTTCTATGGCTGATTACATGATCATAGCAAGTGGAACATCATCTAGACATATTCAATCTTTATCAGAACAAGTTTTAGAAAAACTTAAAAATAACGGTGTAAAAGACTCAAAAATTGAGGGTAAAGAAAGCGGAGAATGGAAACTTGTTGATGGGATTGATTTGATTGTTCATATTTTTCATCCAGAAAAAAGAAAATTTTATGAATTAGAAAAAATTTGGTCAGAGCTAATTCCAAAAGAAAAAGTGATGATATGAAAAAAATTAAATTTTTATTATTAATTCTTTTTTCCGTTTTTTATTTAAATAAAACAGTTATTTCAGCTGAAATTGATATTTATAAAAAAATTGATCTCTTCGGTGAGGTTCTAGAAAAAATTAATAAAGAGTATGTTGATGATTTCAACCAATCTGAGAGTATGGACTCTGCTATCAATGGACTTTTACAATCCTTAGATCCTTATTCATCCTACATGTCTCCTAAAATTTTTGATGAAATGCAAACAGAAACCAGTGGTGAATTTGGTGGACTAGGAATTGAAGTTAGCATGGAGGCTGGTGTGGTAAAAGTAATTTCACCAATAGATGATACACCTGCATCTAGGGCTGGATTAAAAGCTGGTGATTACATAGTCAAAATAAATGATGTTCAGGTTCAAGGAAAATCATTAAGTGAAGCTGTTGATTTAATGAGAGGACCTGTAGGTTCTGGAATAGAGTTAACAGTAAGACGAAGAGGCGAAAGAAAAGCGCTAACATTTAATATCATAAGAGAAGTTATTCAGGTTCAATCTGTAAAATCTGAAATTATAGATGAAAATATTGGATACATCAGGCTTACTTCATTTAACGATAACAGTAGTGATCAAATAGAAAAACAAATTAAAAAACTTAAGAAAGATAAAAACTTAAATTCATTTATTTTAGATTTAAGAAATAATCCTGGAGGTCTTTTATCTCAAGCAATAAAGATATCAGATTTTTTTCTGGAAAATGGAGAGATAGTTTCAACAAAAAGCAGAAAAAAATCTGAAAATAGAAAATGGTTTGCAAAAAAAGGAGATATTACCGATGGAAAAACACTATTGGTTTTAATTAACTATGGTTCAGCATCTGCATCTGAAATTGTTGCTGGAGCTTTAAAGGATCACAAAAGAGCAATCATCGTTGGTGAAAATAGCTTTGGCAAAGGTTCTGTCCAATCCATTATTCCTTTAAAAAATCGTGGTGCTATCAGATTAACTGTCGCAAAATATTATCTTCCTTCTGGAAAATCTATTTCTGAAGTAGGTGTTAGACCAGATATTGAAGTAAATGAAGAAGGTGATGATTTTAGAATAAAAACTGATACTGATAATCAATTAAACTACGCTATTAAGTTACTTAACGGATAATATGAATAAAAATTTAAAAGATTTACCACTGAGAAGTGGGGTCGGAATTGTGTTATTAAATAGAGAAAATAAAGTATTTGTAGCTAAAAGAATAGATAATCCTAAAAATTTTTGGCAAATGCCTCAGGGTGGTGTTGATGAGGGAGAGGATAATTTAAAAGCTGCATTTAGAGAACTAGAGGAAGAAACAAGTATCAAAAGCGTAGAACTTATAAAAGAATTAGATGGTACATTAACCTATGATTTACCTGATAGATTACTAGGTATTATTTGGAAAGGTAAGTACAAAGGTCAAAAGCAAAAATGGTTTTTAATGCGATTTATTGGAAATGATAATGAAATAAATATTAATACATCTAATCCAGAATTTTTAGATTGGAAGTGGATTGACTTAGATTTAATTACTGATGTTGTTGTTGACTTTAAACATCATGTTTACAAGGAACTCAAAGAAAAAGTAAAAAAATTAATTTAGAGTTTTTAAAACTTCAACTTTTTGGTCTGCTAAATATTTAGATTGATCGTTAATATCGGTTTTATTAGCCTCTTCTTCTGCCTGTTTAAGTAAATCTTGTTGCTTTGATTTATCCATATCAGCAAGATTAAAAATTGTACTTGTTAGAATAGATAGATTGTTATTTTTAAACTCAACAATCCCATCTTCAACATAGTAATTTTCATCACCTGATTTTGATAAAATCTTTATTATTCCAGGTTTTAAAAAGGAAATAATAGAAATATGATCCTTTAATATTCCCATCTCTCCTTCAAAAGCAGGGACCACAACTTCTGAAACATCATCTTTTACTAAAAAAGATTTTTCAGGATTTACTATTTCAACTTTAAACTCTTCGCTCATTAAGCAGCAGCTTCTTGTTCCATTTTCTTAGCTTTTTCTATAGCTTCTTCAATTGTTCCAACCATATAAAAAGCAGCTTCAGGTAAGTGGTCATATTCACCTTTACAGATTGCATCAAAACCTTTGATAGTTGAGTCAAGATCAACAAGTTTTCCTGGAGAACCAGTGAATACTTCTGCAACAAAGAATGGTTGAGATAAAAATCTCTGGATTTTTCTTGCTCTTGCTACAACTAATTTATCTTCTTCTGATAACTCATCCATACCAAGAATAGCTATAATATCTTGTAGTGATTTATATGATTGTAGAATTCGTTGAACATCTCTTGCTACTCTATAATGTTCATCTCCAACAATTCTTGGATCTAAAATTCTTGATGTAGAATCAAGTGGATCTACAGCAGGATAAATACCAATTTCTGCAATTTGTCTTGAAAGTACAGTCGTTGCATCCAAGTGAGCAAACGATGTTGCTGGAGCGGGGTCTGTTAAATCATCAGCAGGTACATAAATTGCTTGTACAGATGTGATTGACCCTTTGTTTGTAGTCGTAATTCTTTCTTGTAGGTTACCCATGTCAGTAGCTAATGTCGGTTGATATCCAACAGCAGATGGAATTCTTCCCAACAAAGCTGAAACCTCTGATCCTGCCTGAGTAAATCTAAAAATATTATCTACAAAGAAAAGTACGTCCTGACCTTCCTGATCTCTAAAGTATTCAGCTACAGTTAACCCTGTAAGTGCAACTCTTGCCCTTGCTCCAGGAGGTTCATTCATCTGTCCATAAACTAGAGCAGCTTTTGAGCCAGCTCCATCTTTTTTAATTACTCCAGACTCAATCATTTCATGATAAAGGTCATTTCCTTCTCTAGTTCTCTCTCCAACTCCCGCAAAAACTGAAAAACCACCATGAGCTTTTGCAACGTTATTAATTAATTCCATAATTAAAACTGTTTTTCCTACTCCTGCTCCACCAAATAATCCGATCTTTCCACCTTTTGCATACGGTGCAAGCAAATCAATTACTTTAATACCTGTTACAAGGATTTCAGTTTCTGTTGATTGGTCATTAAATTCAGGTGCAGCTCTATGAATTGGCCAACTTTCTTTAGTCTTAACCTCACCTCTTTCGTCAATTGGTTCACCAATTACATTAATAATTCTTCCAAGAGTTTCAGGCCCAACCGGAACTTGAATAGGAGCATTTGTGTTGGTAACTTCATCACCTCTTTTTAGTCCTTCAGTAGCATCCATAGCAATTGTTCTTACAGTAGTTTCACCTAAGTGTTGTGCTACTTCTAAAACTAGTCTGTTATCACCATTTTTACATTCCAATGCTGTTAAAATTTCTGGTAGTTCACCATCAAATTTTACGTCTACTACCGCTCCAATAACTTGTGTGATTATTCCTTTGCTCATAATTATAAACTTTCTGCTCCTGATATGATTTCTATTAGTTCTTTTGTAATTGCTGCCTGACGACTTCTATTATATTCAATAGTAAGTTTGTCAACCATTTCACCTGCGTTTCGGGTTGCATTATCCATTGCACTCATTCTAGACCCTTGTTCGCTAGCTGAATTCTCTAACATTGCTTTAAATATTTGCGTAGAAATATTCTTTGGCAATAAATTGCTTAAAATTTCATCTTCATCTGGTTCAAATTCGTAACTTTCTTCTGAACTATTTTCTTCTCCCTCATTATTTAAAGGGATAATTTGCTGTGCTTGAGGAATTTGAGTAATTACATTTTTAAATTGGTTATAAAAAATTGTACAAACATCAAATTCACCTGCCTCAAATTTTTCAATTACCATTTTCCCAACTTTGTCAGCATCAAAATAATTTGCATTTTTAGACTCTTTGAAAGAAATATTTTCAATTATTTTATCACCATAAACTCTTTTTAATTGGTCGTTTCCTTTTGAGCCTACTGTAATAATTTTTAATTCTTTACCTTCATCTAAAATTTTTGCAAAATAGCTTTTAGCTTTTTTAATAATATTAGAATTAAATCCACCACATAAACCTCTATCAGAAGTCATCACCACACAAAGGTGAGTTTTTTCTTGACCAGTCCCTGACAATAACTTTGGTGCATTTTCTTTATCAGATATACCATTTGATAAATTTAAAATAACATTATTCATCTTTTCAGAATAAGGTCTTCCCTTCTCAGCGCTTTCTTGAGCTCTTCTTAATTTAGCTGCTGCAACCATTTTCATAGCTTTAGTAATTTTTTGTGTAGACTTTACACTAGCTATTCTTTTTTTTAGGTCGTCTAAACTTGCCATAAATTATTAAGATTTAAAATTTCCTTTTAATTGAGTGATTACCTCAACAAGTAATTTTTCTTTATCTTCCTCAAGTTTTCCTGAAGTTAAAATTGACTCGATAATCTCAGGCTTATCTGATTTACATTTTTCAATAATCTTGCTCTCAAATTCAGCAACGTCTTTTAAATCAATATCATCAAGATAACCTTTCACTCCACAAAATACTGAAATAACTTGTTCTGCAACAGTCATTGGTGAATATTGTTTTTGTTTTAAAAGTTCAGTTAGTTTAGAACCTCTATTCAAAAGCTGCTGAGTAGATGCATCTAAATCAGATCCGAATTGAGCAAAAGCTGCCATTTCTCTGTATTGTGCTAACTCTAGTTTCATTGAACCAGAAACTTTTTTCATCGCTTTTGTTTGAGCTGATGAACCAACCCTAGATACTGATAAACCTACGTTAATTGCAGGTCTTATACCTTGGTTAAATAGTTCTGTTTCAAGGAAAATTTGTCCGTCTGTAATTGAAATAACGTTAGTTGGAATAAACGCGGATACGTCTCCACCTTGTGTTTCAATAATTGGCAGTGCAGTAAGTGATCCACCTCCATGTTCGTCACTTAATTTAGCTGCTCTTTCAAGTAATCTGCTATGAAGATAAAATACATCTCCAGGATAAGCCTCACGTCCTGGAGGTCTTCTTAATAGCAATGACATTTGTCTATAAGCAACTGCTTGTTTAGACAAATCATCATAAATTATTAACGCATGCATTCCATTATCTCTAAAATACTCTCCCATAGCACAACCTGTGTATGGTGCTAAAAATTGTAAAGGAGCAGAGTCCGACGCAGTAGCAGCAACGATTGTTGTGTACTCCATAGCTCCGGCTTCTTCTAATGTTTTTTGAATTTGTCTTACTGTTGATCTTTTTTGTCCAACTGCAACGTATATACAATACAGTTTTTGTTTTTCATCACCAGATTCATTGATTTTTTTTTGATTAATAATTGCATCTACTGCAACTGCTGTTTTACCAGTTTGTCTATCACCGATAATTAATTCCCTTTGCCCTCTTCCAATTGGAACTAGACTATCAATTGATTTAAGACCAGTTTGCATTGGTTCACTTACTGATTGTCGTGGAATAATACCAGGAGCTTTTACTTCAACCCTGCTTTTTTTAATTCCTTTATCTAATGGTCCTTTTCCATCAATAGGATTTCCTAAACCATCCACTACTCTTCCTAATAATTCTTTTCCAACTGGAGTATCAACAATATTACCCGTTCTTTTTACTACATCCCCTTCTTTAACATTTCTGTCATCACCAAAAATTACGACACCAACGTTTTCACTTTCTAAGTTTAGAGCCATACCTTTTGAACCATCTGCAAACTCTACCATTTCACCAGCTTGAACATTATCCAAACCATAAATCCTAGCAATACCGTCTCCAACTGATAAAACTTGACCAACTTCTGTGACTTCTGCTTTATCACCAAAATTTTTAATTTGTTCTTTTAATATTTTTGTAACTTCTGAAGGATTTATTTCCATTTATGCCTCTATCATTCTATTTTCGATTTGTTGTAATTTATTTTTAATTGAGGTATCGACCATAGTACTTCCTACTTGTACTACCAAACCTCCTATTAAACTTTCATCATGTTTGTAGTTTAATTTTATTTTTGAGCTAAAATTTTTTGTTAACTCCTCTGTAATTTTTGCAATTTCTTCATTAGATAATTCTTTTGCTGATTTTAATTCTGCCTTTAGTTCACCTCTTTTTCTTGAACAAATCTCAATAAAGCTTTTAAGAATACGCTCAATAAAAAAGAAACGTCTTTTTTGAATTAAGAAACTTAAAAAATTTTTAAATAAAGGCTCAAATTTATTATTTTCAGAGATTGTATTGATTACTTTTAATAAATCTTCTTGGCTTGTAGTTGGATCTTTAATCAAATTAGAAAAATCTTCACTTTGCTCAATTAAATTAAGAATAGATGAAGACTGATCTTCGATCTGACTTAAAAGATTGTTTTCCTCTGAAAGTTCAAAAAGCGCAAGAGAATACCTTTCAGCTGAAGTTATTGAAAATCCGGTGTCTTTACTCAACTTGGTTCCTCTATAATGTTGAAGATTATTTAAAAATCACGCCCTAAATAACATATGACCCTTATGTCTTCAAGTAGCGGATTCGTAAAAAAGGCCTCTTTTTTGCGGTTAATTGAAGTTAATTGGATCAACATCAACTGAAAGTTTTATTCCAGAAGAAAATTTATATTTTGGAATAATTTTTGCAAGAGAGCTTTGTAATTTCATGGATTTTAAGCCTCTGATTAAAAATCTAATTCTAAATTTTCTCTTTAATCTAAATAATGGGGCATTCACAGGCCCTAATATTTTTCCTTCAATTTTATTTTCAATGAAATTTTTAAAATTAATAGCTTCTTTTTCTAATTTAATTTCATTATCTCCCGTTAAAATTAAAGAAATAAACCTTTGAAATGGAGGTAGTTTATTTTTTTTTCTTATTTCCAGTTCTCTTTCTAAAAAAATATCTGGATTTTTACTTGTAATTTCTGAAATCATCTTAGTATTATTTTCATAGGTTTGAAAATATACGGTTGCTGGTTTTCCAGTTCTTCCTGCACGTCCTGAAAGTTGATGATAAAGCTGCAAATTTTTTTCTGCACCTCTTAAATCATGTCCTTGAGATGAAAGATCAATATCAACAACTACAATGCAATTTAAGCTTGGAAAATGAAAACCTTTTGAAATTAATTGAGTTCCAACTAAAATATGCGTTTCATTATTAATAATTTTATCTATTTTTTCTTTAGAATCTTTTTTATTCATTGTGTCACTTGAAAAAATCTCTATTTTTTTTCCAGGGAATTTTCTTTTTACCTCTTCTGAAATTCTCTCAACACCAGGGCCGCTAAAAATAAATTCACAATTGCCTTCTTTTGTACAGTCCCTTTTAAGATCGGATTTGTATCCACAATAATGACATAATAAGTTATTTTTATTTTTATGATAAACTAAATTGATACTACAATTTGGACATGTAAAACTTGTAAAACACTTATTACATAAAGCATTTGGAGAAAAACCTCTTCTGTTTAAAAAAAACAACACTTGATCTTTTTTTTCCAAATGTAAATTAACTTTTTCAATAATTTTATTTGATAGCCATGATTGTTTTTCAAGTTTGGTATTATTTAAATTAATAATTTCATAATTAGGTAAAGCTGCGTTTTGATATCTTTCATTTAATCTAGAAACCTCGTATTTACCCTTTTTAATATTTTCAAAAGTTTCTATTGAAGGAACAGCAGTAATCAAATTTATTGGAATGTTTTCAAAAGATGCTCTAGAAATTGCCATATCACGAGCATTGTAAGTTATGCCTTCATCTTGTTTAAATGATTGATCATGTTCCTCATCAACAATTATCATTCCTAATTTTTTGAATGGTAAAAATAATGATGACCTTGCACCAATAATTATTTTTATTTTACCATTAGAAACGCCACTCCAAATTAATTCTTTCTTTTTTTTTGAAATACCTGAGTGCCAAACTGCGGGCTTAAAACCAAAATATTCTAAAAATTTTTGTTCAAACTGACTAGTTAAACCTATTTCTGGTAATAAAATTAATCCTTGAAAACCCTTCTCTATCAGTGGTTTTAATGCTTCAAAATAAACTAAAGTTTTTCCTGATCCAGTTGTGCCTTGTAAAACATGAACTCTAAATTTTTTATTTGAAACATTCATTTTTTTTAGAGATTTATTTTGATCACTAGACAGCTTGATTAAGTTTTGCTTAATTTTGCTATCAAATATTTGATAAAGTTGAGTTTCTTTGTTCTCTACCGCATCACTACTTAAGAGCACTAACTTTAATGCCATACCTTTTGGGATAAGATTATATTCTGCAAACCAATTTAAAAAATTAATTGTATTTTTTTTTAATGGAGTAACGTCTAATTTCTTGATTACCTTTTTAGTCTTAAAATTTTTATTATTATTTTTTTCAAATTCGTCCCAAACAACACCAGTAATTTTTGATTTTCCAAAAGGTACTATTACATAATCTCCAACTTTAAGAGTTAAATTACTTTCATAAGTAAATGGATGATTAAAAATATTTGGTACGAGAATCGGATATTTCATATTTTTATAATATGAAAAAAAATTAAGAGTGTATTGCTCTTTTATCTACTGATAAAGCAGCTTCTTTAACTGCTTCAGAAAACGTTGGATGAGCATGACAAGTTCGGGCGATATCTTCTGCACTTGCACCAAATTCCATTGCAACACCAATCTCTGCAATTAATTCTCCTGCATGAGGTCCAATTATATGTGCACCTAATACTTTATCTGTTTGCTCATCAGCTAAAATTTTAACAAAACCTTCTGCATCATCTATGGCCTTAGCTCTTGAATTGGCCATAAACGAAAATTTCCCTACTTTATATTTTTTATTTAATTCTTTTAATTGTTCCTCAGTTTTACCGATTGATGCTACTTCTGGTGTTGTATAAATTACTCCTGGAATTGTATCATAATTTACATGTCCAGATTGACCAACTATGTTTTCTGCAACTGCTATACCTTCGTCCTCCGCTTTGTGTGCAAGCATTGGACCAACAATTACATCGCCTATTGCATAAATGTTTTCAACGTTAGTCTTAAAAATTTTATCAGTTTTAATTCTATTTCTTTCATCAAGATCTACTCCTACTGATTCTAAATTTAAACCATCTGTATTGGGTTTTCTGCCAACAGAGATTAAAACAACATCACACTCAAAATTATTTTTATTACCATCTTTATCTACTGTTGAAACCACTGCACCTGCTGCATTTTTTTTAATTGTTTCAACTTTATTTTGCATATTAAATTTCATACCCTGTTTTTTTAAAATTTTCATAAATTCTGAAGAAATTTCTTTATCCATTCCAGGTGTAATATGATCTAAAAATTCAACAACTTGCACCTCTGCTCCAAGTCTAGACCATACAGATCCCATCTCCAATCCTATATAGCCTCCTCCTACTACAACCATTTTCTTAGGTACCTTTTCTAACTTTAAGGCACCTGTTGATGAGACAATTGTTTTCTCATCTATTTCTATTCCTGGTAATGAAACTGGAACTGATCCTGTTGCAATAACTGTTTTTTCTGATTGGATGACAGTTTCTTTATTTTTATCATCCTTTATTAAAATTTCATTTTTTGATTTAAAACTTCCGTGTCCTTTGAAGTAACTAACTTTGTTTTTTTTCAAAAGAAATTCAACACCTTTGGTAAGAACTGTTACAGCTTTATCTTTGCTTTTCATCATTTTGTCTAAATTTAATTTTACTTCACCAACTTCAATACCTTTGTTTGCTAAATTTTTTACTTTATGAAATTCTTCAGACAGATTAAGTAAGCTTTTTGATGGGATACAACCAACGTTTAAACAAGTACCTCCCAAAGACCCCCTAGACTCTATACATGCAGTTTTTAATCCTAATTGAGCAAGTCTGATTGCACAGACATAACCACCCGGTCCACCTCCAATAACTACAGCTTGAAATTTTTCTGACATTTAAATATCTAAAAACAACCTTCTAGGGTCTTCTAAATTTTCTTTAATCATTTTAAGGAAAGATACAGACTCTTTTCCATCAATAATTCTATGATCATATGATAATGCTAAATACATAATTGGTCTTATTTTGATTTCACCATCTACAACAATAGGTCTTTCTACTATATTATGCATTCCCAACACACCAGACTGAGGTAAATTTAGTATTGGTGTTGAAAGCATGGACCCATACACACCTCCATTACTTATTGTAAATGTTCCTCCCTGGAGATCTTCAATCGTTAACTTTCCATCTCGCGCTTTTTCTGAAATTTCTTTGATATTTTTTTCAATATCAGCAAAGGATAATTCATCTGCATTTCTTAAAACTGGAACAACCAAGCCTTTATCTGTTCCAACAGCAAAACTAATATTGTAATAATTTTTATATATTATCTCATCACCATCAATTTCAGCATTAACTGCAGGGAAATTTTTTAAAGCAACTACACATGCTTTTACAAAGAAAGACATAAATCCTAATTTTATTCCATAACGAGATTGGAAATCCTCTTGATTTTCTTTCCTCATTTCCATTACACTACTCATATCAACTTCGTTAAATGTTGTTAAAAGAGCAGCATTCTCTTGAGCTTGCTTTAATCTTTTTGCGATAGTCTGTCTCAACCTAGTCATTTTAATTCGTTCTTCTTCACCATATTGAATTTTTCTTTCAGATGGTTTTGGATTTGCACCCATCAAACTTATTAAATCTCCTTTTAAAACTCTCCCACCTTTTCCTGAACCTTGAATTGAATTAATATCGATATTATTTTCAGTTACAATTTTTCTCACTGCTGGAGATAAAGTTGGATTAACATCTCTTTTTGGAGCAACATCTGGTTTAACTTCCTCAGTTAAAACCAAAGGTTTCTCTTTGGGTTTTTCTTCAAATACTTTTGGTTCTTTTTTATTTGCATCTAATTTTATTACATTGCTCTCTGCAGGAACAATTTCCTCTTGCTTTATTTCTTGACTGATTTTCGGTGCAGATTTAACCGCTGTTCCACCTTCGGCTGATACAGAACCTAATAGTGCTCCTACTTCAACGACTGATCCATCTTGTGAATTTATCTCTGTTAACACACCAGAAATTGGGGATGGCACTTCTAAGTTTACTTTGTCTGTCTCAAGTTCTACAATTGGTTCATCTGCTTCGACTGTATCACCTGCGTTTTTTAACCATTTTGCAACAGTCGCTTCTGTTATACTTTCACCTAGAACTGGAACTACTATTTTTTCACTCATTAAAATTAATCAAATACCTTGTTAATTATTTCTTGTTGTTGAGAATTATGCCTTTTGGCATATCCTGTTGCAGGAGTTGCGTCTGGGCTTCTTCCTATATAAGAAATTTTATTATTATTAGCCTTTAAAGTGTCTAATGTCCATTGGATATAATCTCTAACTGAAAACCAAGCACCCATATTTTTTGGTTCTTCTTGACACCAAAAGAATTCAGCATTTTTAGAGTATGGTTTTAACTCCTTAACCAAAGCTTTTGCTGGAAATGGATATAATTGTTCAATTCTATACATCACTACATCATCTCTTTTAAGCTTTTCTCTGGCGTCTAACAAATCGAAATATACTTTTCCAGAACAAAGAATTACTTTTCTTATTTTAGAACTTTCTTTTAGTTTAATAAATCCTTTAGACTTAGGATCTATAGCATGATCCCACAATACTCTATGGAAAGTATTTTTTTTGTTAAAATCTTCTAAATTTGAAACACAATACTTATTTCTTAATAATGATTTTGGTGTCATTATGATTAGTGGCTTTCTGAAACTCCTATGCATTTGTCTTCTTAAAGCATGAAAATAATTTGCTGGGGTTGTGCAGTTCATTACTTGCATATTATCGTTTGAGCATAGTTGTAAAAATCTTTCTAATCTTGCTGAAGAATGTTCTGGTCCTTGTCCTTCATATCCGTGAGGTAACAACATTACTATACCAGATGCTCTGTTCCATTTTCTCTCACCAGATGCAATAAATTGATCAATTACTACTTGAGCTCCATTAGCAAAGTCACCGAATTGTGCTTCCCAAAGAGTAAGTGTGTTTGGCTCTACTAAACTATAACCATATTCAAAACCTAAAACCGCAAGTTCAGATAAAAAACTATCTACTACTTCAAATTGCTTTTGATTTTTAGAAATATTATTAAGTGGAATATACCTAGAATTATCTATTTGATTTCTTAAAACAGAATGTCGTTGACTAAATGTTCCTCTTCCAGAGTCTTGTCCTACAAGTCTAACTGGATATCCCTCTTCCAGCAAAGATCCGAACGCTAAAGATTCTGCTGAGGACCAATCGATTCCAGTACCTTTTTCGATACTTTCTTTTCTGGCATTGAATATTTTAGAGATAGTCTTGTGAATATTTTTTTCCTCAGGAATGCTATTTATTTTATCTGAAATTATTTTTAATTTATTTTCGTCAAAACCTGTTATGCCCCTTTTATCTTTACCTCTTTCAGGTTTATATCTTGACCATGTTCCCTCAAACCATTCTATTTTAGGTTTATAATCTTTTGCACTTTTATATTGTTCATCAAGTAAATCTTTAAATGATTTAACATTTTGATTTAATAATTCTTCAGTAATAGATTTTTCGTTTACTAATTTATTTCCATAAATTTTGTAAACACTGGGATGAGATCTAATTTTTTTATACATCAAAGGTTGAGTAAATGAAGGCTCATCTCCCTCATTGTGTCCAAATCTTCTATAACAAATTAAATCTACTACAACGTCTCTATTAAATTTTAATCGAAATTCTGTTGCTATTCTGGTTGCATAAACAACTGCTTCTGGATCATCACCATTAACATGAAGAATTGGAGCCTCTACCATTTTTGCAACATCAGATGGATAAGGTGAAGACCTCGCAAATCTTGGACTAGTAGTAAATCCTATTTGGTTATTAACAATAATATGAATTGTTCCTCCAGTGTTATGTCCTGGTAGTCCAGACATTGCAAAACATTCTGCTACAACTCCTTGCCCAGCAAAGGCTGCATCCCCATGAATGAGAATAGGTATAACTTTATTTCTTTCACGGTCTTTATGAAAAAATTGTTTGGCTCTTGTTTGACCTAAAACAACTGGGTTAACAGCTTCTAAATGAGAAGGATTATCTGTTAAACTGACATGTACTGAATTTCCATCAAATTCTCTATCAGACGACGCTCCAAGATGATATTTTACATCTCCAGCACTATCTTCAGAATCAGTACTAAACTCACCAGCAAACTCATTAAAAATTTTTTTGTAAGATTTTTGTAAAACGTTTGCCAAAACGTTAAGTCTGCCTCTATGAGACATACCTATTTTAACTTCTTTTATATTATTTTGGCCTCCAATTTTGATTATTTGTTCAAGAGCAGGTATTAAACTTTCACCACCATCTAAACCAAATCTTTTAGTTCCCACATACTTTGTGGCTAAAAATTTTTCAAATCCCTCTGCCTGTACCAATTTATTTAAAATTGCCTCTTTACCATTTTTTGTAAATTGAAGTGCATTTTTATCTTGCTCTATCCTGTCCCTAAACCACTTTCTTTCATCTGGGTTTGAAATATGCATGAACTCATAACCTATTTTTCCGCAGTAGGTTTTCTTCATAAACTTAAGTATTTCTTTTATATTTGCATATTTACGATTGATTACCCCGTTTAGAAAAATTTTCTTATCGTAATTTTCTTTTTTAAAACCGTAAAAATCTGGATGAAGCTCATCTAGATATTCTGACTCTCTCATTTCTAAAGGATCAAGATCTGCTAATAAATGTCCTCTTAGTCTATATGCTCTAATTAATGCTACGGCACTAATAGAATCTTTATTTGAGTCAGCAAGTAATTGAAAATTAAATTTTTCTGAAGTGTCTAATTTGACATTATCAAAATCATTTTTATCTTGTTCTTCTATTTTTTTTTGTAATTCATCAATATCAATCTTTTTTTTAGTAGGTCCCCATGATGGACCATTAATTTCTTTTGCTATAACATTTAATTCTTCACCAATTCCCTCAAAATAATTTGCCCAACTTTCTGGAAGATCAGCATCTTTATTTACAAACTTTAAATACATTTCTTCTATAAATGCACTATTAGATTTGTTTAAAAATGAAGTTTTTTCGAAATCAAGATTTTTTGATGAAGACATCTTTTTATTTAATATATCCCTCTAATATTTTTTTTCAATTAGACAGTTTATCAAATAAAGTTTTTCCAATAATTGATGGTGATTTGGCAACTGTAATACCACATTCTTCCATTTTTTTAATTTTATCTTCAGCTCCACCCTTTCCACCTGATATAATGGCACCAGCATGCCCCATTCTCCTTCCTGGAGGAGCGGTAATTCCAGCAATAAATCCAACTATTGGTTTTTTAATCTTATGATTTTTTATAAAGTTAGCCGCTTCTTCTTCAGCTGTTCCACCAATTTCACCTATCATTAAAATAGATTCTGTTTCAGAGTCATTTAAAAATAAATCTAAACAATCTATAAAATTTGTTCCATTAATAGGATCACCACCAATACCAATACAAGTTGATTGACCAAGTCCATTTTCAGTTGTTTGGGCTACTGCTTCATATGTC
Source organism: uncultured Pelagibacteraceae bacterium (assembly GCA_902592375.1). Taxonomy (GTDB): domain Bacteria; phylum Pseudomonadota; class Alphaproteobacteria; order Pelagibacterales; family Pelagibacteraceae; genus Pelagibacter. Next base: position 33,655 of record CACJEG010000005.1, read on the forward strand.
AATGTTCCTGACCTTGATACAATTCCAACACTTCCTCTTTTGTGAATACTTCCCGGCATAATCCCAATTTTACATTCATCTGGTGTGATTATTCCTGGACAATTAGGTCCAATTAATCTGCTACTAGATCCACTTAATTTTTGTCTAACCTTAAGCATATCCTGAATTGGAATACCCTCTGTAATACAAACAATAAGTTCAACTGATGCATCAATAGCTTCAATGATTGCTGCTGCTGCAAATTTAGCAGGCACATAAATCATAGTTGCATCTGCTCCTACTTCATTTTTTGCCTCTAAAACGCTATTAAAAACTGGTCTGTCTAAATGTTTTTGTCCACCTTTCTTTGGCGTAACTCCACCAACAAGATTGGTTCCATATTTTATAGCCTGCTCTGAATGAAATGTTCCATGTGAGCCAGTAAACCCCTGACAAATTACTTTAGTATTTTTATTTACCAAAACCGACATTTTATTTTATCGCCTCAACAATTTTCTTAGCAGCGTCATCTAAATTTTCTGCAGAAATTAATTTTAATCCAGAATTATCAAGAATTTTTTTTCCTTCTTTGAAATTTGTGCCTGCTAATCTTACAACCAAAGGTACGCTAATATTAATTTCTTTAGCTGCATCAACTACTCCTTGGGCAAGAACATCACATCTCATTATTCCTCCAAAAATATTAATTAAAATACCTTTAACATTTTTATCTGAGAGAATTATCTTTAATGCAGCAGATACTTTTTCTTTGGATGCACCACCACCTACATCTAAAAAATTTGCTGGCTCTTTACCATACAATTTAATTATATCCATTGTTGCCATTGCTAATCCTGCCCCATTCACCATACAGCCAATACTTCCATCTAGCTTGATATACGCAAGATCATGCTTGCTAGCTTCTATCTCAGTAGGATCTTCCTCATTTAAATCTCTTAATTCAACAATTTCTGGATGCCTGAATAAAGCGTTAGAGTCGAAATTAACTTTTGCATCTAAACAAACAATTTTTTCCTCTTTTGTCAAAATTAACGGATTTACTTCAACCATGTTTGCGTCAGTACCTACAAACATTTTATATATTGATTTAATTAATGTTATTGCTTGTCTTTTTGCGTCTTCATTTAAATTAAAAATATTAATTATTTTTTCACAATCTGAATCAGAAATTTCATCACCCATATCAACTTTTGTAGTTATAATTTTTTCAGGTGAACTGCTTGCAACTTCTTCAATGTCCATCCCTCCTTGGTCACTTGATATAAATGCAATTTTAGAACTTGCCCTATCAACCAGGCACGATAAGTAAAATTCTTTATCTATATTTGATGATTCTTCTACGTATAATCTTTTTACCTCTCTACCTTCAGGGCCAGTTTGATGAGTAACTAGTGTTTTTCCAAGTAATTCTTTAGCTGCTACCGTTAGTTCCTCAATAGAGTTTAAAATTTTTACACCACCAGCTTTTCCTCTACCTCCAGCATGGATTTGTGCTTTGAGCACATATTTCTCAGTTTTGAGTGCTTTTGCTTTTTGAATAAGTTCATCAACATTAAGCGCAAATACTCCTTCGGGAACTACAGCTCCATATTTTTTTAATATTTGTTTAGCTTGATGCTCGTGAATATTCATTATTATTTAGATAAATCAGGATCTATTTTAGATGCAGCTTCCCATAAAGCTTTTACAGCATCTATTGAATGCATAAATTCTTTTTTTTCTTTTTCATCTAAATCAATCTCTTCAATTTTTTCTACACCTTCTTTTCCAATGACAACAGGAACACCTGCGTAAACATTTTTCACACCATATTCTCCATTTAATTGTACAGCGCAGGGTAATAATTTTTTCTGATCATTTAAATATGCTTCTGCCATTTGAACACCTGAAGCTGCTGGTGCATAAAAGGCCGATCCTTTTTCTAAATATTTAACTATTTCCGCGCCACCATCTCGTGTTCTTTGATTAATTTCCTCAACTCTCTCTGAAGAAATCTTTCCATCCTTTACAAGATCCAACAATGGTTTACCTGAAATTTTTGTAAATCTTGGCATAGGAACCATGGTGTCACCATGACCACCCATAACCATTGCCTCAATTTCTCTTACTGGCACATTAAGTTCTAATGATAAAAATAATTTAAATCTCGAACTATCTAAAATACCTGCCATACCAACAACTTTATTTGATGGCAAACCTGAAAATTTTTGAAATGCCATAACCATAACGTCTAAAGGATTGGTGATACAGATCACAAAAGCGTTAGGAGCATTTTTCTTTACCCCCTCAGCAACTTGTTTAATAATTTTTAAATTAATTCCAAGAAGATCGTCTCGGCTCATTCCAGGTTTTCTTGGAACACCTGCTGTAATTATAATTACATCTGAATCTTTTATATCCTCATAGTTATCAGTTCCTGAAAACCTAACATTGAAACCATCTACAGATGAAGATTGTGCAATATCTAATGCTTTTCCTTTTGCAATACCACTAGCTACATCAAATAAAACCACTTCATTTACTAATTCTTTTGTTCCTATTAAATGTGCAAGAGTTCCGCCTATTTGGCCTGCACCAATTAAAGATATTTTTGTCATTTATTTCCTTTATTTCATTGTTGGCATAACAAATTCCGCATTTGATCGGACACCTGAAGGCCATCTGGATGTTACTGTTTTAAGTTTAGTATAAAATTTTATTCCTTCCATACCATGCATTCCACTATCTCCAAATAATGATCTTTTCCAACCACCAAAACTGTGAAATGCCATTGGAACTGGGATCGGCACGTTAATACCAACCATACCTACTTGAATTTTACTTGCAAAAGTTCTACCTGCATCACCGTCTCGTGTATAAATACTAACTCCATTTCCGTACTCATGGTCGTTAATTAATTTTGCAGCTTCTTCAAAAGTTTTTACTCTAACAACTGATAAGACTGGACCGAATATTTCCTCTTTGTAAATTCTCATATCTTTATTTACATGATCAAACAAGCATCCACCTATATAGAAACCATTTTCATAACCTTGAAGTTTTAAACCTCTTCCATCAACCACTAGCTTTGCACCTTCCTTGACACCTAAATCCACGTAACTTGTAACTTTTTCTAAATGTTCTTTTGTAACTAAAGGTCCCATTTCTGATGCTTTATCCATTCCAGGACCAACTTTTAAAGCTTCAGCTTTTTTTGATAATCTTGATACAAGTTCATCACCAATATCTCCAACCGCAACCGCAACTGATTGAGCCATACATCTTTCTCCAGCTGAACCATAAGCAGCACCCATTAAACCATTTACTGCACCATCTAAATCACAATCTGGCATAACAACTAAATGGTTTTTTGCTCCACCCAAAGCTTGAACTCTTTTTTCATTTTTAGCTGAATTTTCATAAATATATTTTGCAATAGGAGTAGATCCTACGAAACTAACAGCTTTGATATCTTTGTTTTCCAAAATTGCATCAACAGCTTCTTTATCTCCATTTATTACGTTAAATACTCCTTCTGGAAGACCCGCCTCAGAAAGTAATTCCGCTAATCTTATTGCGCAAGAAGGGTCTTTTTCTGATGGTTTAAGAATAAAAGTGTTTCCACAAGCTATTGCTATTGGAAACATCCACATTGGTACCATAGCAGGAAAATTAAAAGGTGTAATACCTGCAACAACTCCTAATGGTTGTCTTATTGACCAACTATCAACATTGGTTCCAACATTTTCTGAAAACTCACCTTTTAATAAATGTGGTATTCCACAAGCAAATTCTACCACCTCAAGTCCTCTAGTTAAAGAGCCTCTTGCATCTTCATAAACTTTTCCATGTTCTGAAACTATTAACTTCGTTAATTCATCAGAATTTTTTTCAATTAATTCTTTAAATTTAAATATTATTCTAGCTCTTTGTAGAGCAGGTTTTAAAGACCAAGTTTCAAATGCTTTTTTTGCTACCTCAACAGCACTGTCTAGATCAGATTTTGAGGCAAGTCTTACCTCAGACTCTTGTTCGCCAGTAGCTGGGTTAAAAACTTTTCCTTTTTTATCTGAAGATCCCGGAATTATTTTACCGTTTACGAAGTGTTCTATTAATTTCATGAATACGGTGTTTTAGATCAAAAATATCGAATAGTCTATTTAAACATTAGCTGTTGCTAACATTTTTTTTATTTCAGCTATAGCTTTTGCTGGATTCAAGCCCTTAGGACATGCATTTGTACAATTTAATATTGTATGGCATCTATATAATTTTAATTCATCTGAAACTTTTTTTAATCTAGCTTTTCTCTCTTCATCTCTACTGTCAATAATCCATCTATAAGCCTGTAGCAGAACTGCAGGACCTAAATATTTATCTCCATTCCACCAATAACTTGGGCAAGATGTAGAACAGCAAGCACACATAATGCATTCGTAAGCACCATCAAGTTTTGCTCTATCTTCTTTAGACTGATAAATTTCTGTTGTCTGTTTTGTTGAGTTATTTTTTAACCAAGGTTCAATGGATTGATATTGTTTATATAAGCCATCTAAATCACCAATCAAATCTCTTTTAACTTTTAAATGAGGTAGAGGATAAATATCAATGTCACCGTCTATCTCTGCATGAGGAGTTGTGCAAGCTAGTCCGTTTTTTCCTCCCATATTCATAGCACAAGAGCCACAAACACCATGAGCACAAGACCTTCTATAGGCCAATGTAGGATCAATTTCGTTTTTAATTTTATTTAAAATATCCAGCACCTTAGATGGACAATTATCCATATCAACTTCGTATGTATCAATCCTAGGATTTTCTTCTGTCGATGGATCCCATCTATAAATATTTACTTTTCTTAAATTTTTAGATCCAGTTTTGTCTTTAAAATATTTGCCTTTTTTAACCTCTGAATTTTTAGGTAAGCTTAGCTGAACCATTAATATACTCGCTCTTGTGGTGGAAAATATTGAACTTCATTTGTTAAAGTTGATTTGTGTACTGCTCTGTAACTAATTTTTGTATTTTTTCCATCACACCAAGCAAGAGTATGTTGCATAAACTTTTCGTCATCTCTTTTTGGATAGTCATCTCTCGCGTGAGCTCCTCTGCTCTCTTTTCTATGATATGCAGATTCTACAGTAGTTACTGCTTGTCTTATTAAATTATCAAATTCTAATGTTTCAACTAAATCAGTATTAAATACTAAAGACCTATCTTTAACTGAAATTGAGTCCATACCATCATAGGTTTTTTTAATCTCATTAACGCCTTCTTTAAGATTTTTTTCTGTTCTAAAAACTGCACATTTCGACTGCATCGTTTTTTGCATTGAAAGTCTAAGTTCAGCAGTACTATTATTTCCTTGTGCATTTCTAAGTTTATCAAATCTATCTAAACATTTTTGTGTTTCTGACTCAGGAATTTCCTCGTGAGGTGTACCTGGCTTAACTAATTCAGCTGCTCTTTTTGCTGCTGCTCTTCCAAATACTACTAAATCAATTAAAGAATTAGAACCAAGTCTATTTGCTCCGTGAACAGAGACACATGCCGCCTCTCCTATAGCCATTAAACCTGGAACAGTTTTTTCTGAGCCATTTACAGTTAATACTTCTGCTTTATAGTTTGTTGGAATACCACCCATATTATAATGAACTGTTGGTACAACAGGAATTGGTTCTTTAGTTACATCTACATTTGCAAATAATCTTGCTGCATCAGTAATTCCAGGAAGCCTGCTTTCAATAATATCTTTATCTAAGTGACTTAGGTTCAAATGAACATGATCTTGATCTTTTCCAACTCCTCTTCCCTCATTAATCTCAATAGACATAGATCTGCTAACAACATCTCTTGATGCTAGATCTTTTGCATTTGGAGCATATCTTTCCATAAATCTTTCACCTTTAGAATTTGTAAGATAACCCCCTTCTCCTCGCGCACCTTCTGTTATTAATGTGCCGTGGCCATAAATTCCTGTTGGGTGAAATTGAACAAACTCCATATCCTGAAGCGGCAGTCCAGCTCTTAAAACCATTGCATTACCATCACCAGTGCAAGTATGTGCTGATGTTGCTGAATAATAAACTTTTCCATAACCACCTGTAGCAATAATTACTGTGTGCGCTCTAAATCTATGAATTGTGCCATCATTCAAATTCCAAGCAATTAGACCTTTGCATTCCCCATTCTTCATCAACAAATCTAATGCAAAATATTCTATAAAAAATTCTGTATTATGTTTTAACGCTTGTCCATATAATGTGTGTAAAATAGCATGTCCTGTTCTATCAGCTGCTGCACAAGTTCTTTGGACTATTCCATTTCCATAATTTTTTGTCATTCCACCAAATGGTCTTTGATAAATTTTTCCCTCTTCAGTTCTACTAAATGGAACTCCATATTTCTCCAATTCTAAAACCGCTTTAGGTGCTTCTTTACAAAGGTATTCAATACTATCTTGATCACCTAACCAATCTGCACCTTTGACAGTATCATACATGTGCCATCTCCAATCATCTTCTCCCATATTTCCTAATGCTGCTGATATTCCACCTTGTGCAGCTGATGTATGACTTCTGGTAGGAAATACTTTTGAGATACAAGCTGTTTTTAAGCCAGCTTCACTAAGCCCTACTGCCGCTCTTAAACCTGATCCACCAGCACCAAGTACAACAACATCGTACTCATGGTCTATAATATTATATGCTTTCATGTATTTAAGTTAAAAATTACAATTATTGTAATTACTGGAATTGTTATAGCAAAAAAATTTAGTACTTTGTTTGCGGCATTTTTGGTTTTTTTATCGTTAATATAGTCTTCAAAAACCTCACTTATAGTCAAAGCTGAAAAAAAATAAGCAATTACTAAAAATAATCCAATTAGGAATTTAGATGGTTGTGTTGTTAAAAAATTCACTATTTCAAAATAACTTTTATCATAGATATTTACTAAATTTATAATAAACCAAAGCATTAAAGGTAATAAGATTGCGGAACTAATTTTTAAGAATAACCATTTTTTTGTTACTGGAAGCATTATATTAATCCTCTGCCAATTAAATAAATTAAGATAGTTAAAACAATCGAACCAAAAATAACTAACAAACCTGTAATTTTTGTTGTTTGTAATTCAAATCCATAACCTAAATCCATAATCAAGTGTCTTACTTCACTTAACATTTGAAAACTAAATGACCAGGTTATTCCAATTAAAATAAACTTACCTAAAAAAGTTTCTAAAAAAATTTTAATAATTTGATAGTTACTTTCTCCTAAAAGCATTAATGTAAACCAAATACAAATTAATGTGATCGCAAAAAAATTAATTATTCCTGTAATTCTATGTGAAATAGATACTAATGAAGAAATATGCCATTTATAAATCTGTATATGTGGTGATAAAGGTCTGTCTTCCATATTTTATTTTGAATTAATAATTGTTTCAGCAATTTCAACAGAATTAAGTGCTGCACCTCTAAGTAGGTTATCTGATACAATCCATAAATTTAATGAATTTTTTTTAGTTTTGTCTTCTCTAATTCTAGATATATATGTCTCATCACTCCCAGCTGCTTCAAATGGTGTGCTATAACCTCCATTTTCTCTTTTATCAATAACCTCACAACCGTCTGCTTTACTCAGAACATCTCTGACTTTTTCTAAAGTATATGGTTTTTCAAATTCTATATTTACAGACTCCGAATGAGATACCAAAACAGGAATTCTTACACATGTAGCTGTAAGTTCTATTGAATCATCTAATATTTTTTTTGTTTCATTTGTCATTTTTAATTCTTCTTTTGTATATCCATCATCGGCAAAAACATCGATATGTGGAATAACATTAAAAGCGATTTGTTTAGTAAAATTTTTTGACTCTATTTTTTTTCCATCTAAATATTGTTTAGTTTGATCTATTAATTCGTCCATTGGACTTTTGCCACCACCTGAAACAGATTGGTAAGTTGAAACTACAACTCTTTTAATTTTGAATAAATTATGTAGTGGTTTAAGTGCTATAACAAGTTGTGCTGTAGAACAATTTGGATTGGCAATAATATTTTTTTTCATATTTTTAATTTCGGCTGCATTCACTTGTGGAACGATCAATGGAACATCAGGATCCATCCTAAAAAAACTTGAATTATCTATTACAGTTGTGTGCTTGGCAGCCTTTTCTGCAAATTTTTCAGCAATTTTTCCTCCTGCTGCAAAAAAAGTTATATCTGCTTTTGAAAAATCATATGTCTCTAAATTTTCAATAACATACTCTTTATCTCTAAAAGAGATTTTTTTTCCAGCACTTTTTTCTGAGGCAACTAAATATAAATTATCAAACTTGAAGTTTTTTTTATCAAATACCTCAAGAGTTTTCCTTCCAACATTTCCTGTTGCACCTACTATAGCTATGTTCATTTTAAGGTTGTTATACTAAATAAAAGGTAAATCGCAAACTTTACCACTACAAATATCACCATTTATGCTTGCTTTTATGTTCTGGTCTATATTCCAATGCGATTTTTTCATCATAGCAATACCAATTACTTTTTTAAAATGAGGCGAATAACAGGCTGACCTTAATTCCCCAATGATTTTGTTATTATCATCAGTCAGATCTAAAGATCCTGTTAAACTTATTTTGTCCAAATCTAACTTCACACCCATTAATTTTCTTTTAATACCTTCGGATTTTATTTTCTTTAATTTTTCTTTTCCTAAAAAAATAATATCACTATCTATGTTTACATATTTATCAAATCCACATTCATAAGGATTATCTCCGTTATCCATATCATTGCCATGAGATAACAGTCCACTTTCAATTCGTTCTATTAAATTAGGGCACCCTGGTTTAATATTAAATTCTTTTCCAATTTCAAATAAATGATCATATAGTTTTAAGCCTGCTTCAGTATTTTGAACATATACTTCATAACCTCCTTGTTTAGACCATCCAGATTGTGCGATAAGGTGTTTTGCACCTCCAAATTCAAAATAATCAAAACCAAAAAATTTTAATTTTGTGATCTGTTCTCCAAATACTTTTTCCATCAATTGAAATGATTTTGGACCTTGTACAGCCATGATATCAACTTTTGGCTCTATGATTTTAACATCAAATTTATTTCCAATTGCTAATCCTTTTGCAAATAATATTACGTCCGTATCTGCAATAGAAATCCACCATTTATTTTCATTAATTCTTAAAACAACTGGATCATTAATTAATCCAGCATTATCATCTATAATCGGACAATAATAACATCTTCCATCTTTAGATTTTGATAAATCTCTACAAGTCATTAGCTGAACTAATTTTGCAGAATCTTTTCCTGAGATTTCTACCTGTCTTTCAGCTGCTACATCCCAAATTTGAACATACTCTTTTAAATGATGATAAGAATCTTCAATTGAACCAAAGGCAGCTGGAAGCAACATATGGTTATAAATTGTATAAGCTGTAACACCCTGTTCCTCAATTCGAGAAGTATATGGTGTACCTCTAAGTCTTCTTGATTTTGCAATTAAAAAGTTCTTCATTTTTTCAAAAATTCTAGAACTTTGTCTCTCATTTCAAATGCTTTTTCAATCATAATCATATGGCCGCAACCCTCGATTATGTGTGTAGATGAGTTGTTAATTAGACTAGAAAATTTTTTTCCAGCTTCTAGATTTACCATCTTATCTAGAGAACCAAAAATAAACATTGATGGAAGTTCTATTAATTTAGCAGCATCAGAACCATTTTTGTAATTGTTACATGCAACAAGGTCCACCGCCAGTATGTCTCTTATGTCTCGAGGTGATTGTATTATTTTTTCTACTGGGTTACCACCAATAAATCTTTTTGAACCTTCATAACCCCACTTCATCATTAATTTAACAGCGTCGGAGTCCCCATTTTTTGCTAGATCAATTAAATCTGGATGAACTGGCATCTTATTTGACCCTCCGATAAAAACTAACTTTTTTAATCTATTTTTATATTTGTGAGCATATTCAAGTATCTCCAAGCAACCTTGGGAATGACCAATTAAAATTAAATTATTTAAATTAAGTTTATTAAAAACCTGCTCCAACCAATCAGCTATTTTTTCAATACTATCTAAGCAAGGGCCATCGGAATTACCGTGCCCAGGTAAATCAATAGATAATACGTTAAAATTATTATTTGAAAAAAACTGTTCAGTTAGAGACCAAACAATATGCGAAAGACCACTTCCATGAAGAAATACTATTGTTTCTTTATTTTCATCAATACCCTGTCCTGCGTCAGACGCATAAACATTTTTATTTTCCAATTGAAAATTCAAAAATTACCTAAACTTGTTTTCTTAATTCAAACTTTTGTATTTTTCCTGTCGAAGTTTTTGGCAAATCACAGAACACAACCTTTTTAGGAACTTTAAATCCCGCTAAAGTTTCTTTACAAAAATCAATTAATTCTTTTTCTGATACCGGTTTATCTTTAACCATTTCAATAAATGCACAAGGAACTTCTCCCCATTTTTCATCTGGTTTTGCAACAACTGCTGCAATAGAAACTGATGGATGTTTAGAAAGTGTATTTTCTATTTCAATTGAAGAAATATTTTCTCCTCCAGAAATAATTATATCTTTTGATCTATCTTGTATTTTTACATACCCATCAGGATGTATTACAGCTAAATCACCACTATGAAACCACCCATCTTTCATGGCTTTATCAGTAGCATCTTTGTCTTTAAAGTAACCTTTCATTACGACATTCCCTCTAATCATAATTTCACCAATTGTTTTTCCATCTTTAGGAACTTCTTTCATTGTTTCTGGATCCAAAACAACAACACCTTCAGTATTTGGATATCTCACACCTTGCCTAGCCTTAATTTCATTTTGTTTTTCCTCATCGAAATTATTCCATTCATCATTCCACGCACACTGAGTAACATGTCCATAGGTTTCAGTTAAACCGTATACATGCATAACCTCAAAACCTAATGCTCTCATTTTTTTGAAAATTATACTTGGTGGTGGCGCTCCAGCAGTCAAAACATAAACTTTTTGTTTTAATTTTTTTTTGTCACTTTCAGGAGCTCCTGTAATCATATTTAATACTATTGGGGCACCGCCAAAATGAGTTACTTCGTATTTATCGATTAATTCAAAAATTTTTTTTATGTCAATATTTCTTAAACAAATTGTCCTTCCGTTTAACATTGGAACTGTCCATGGATAACACCAACCATTACAATGAAACATTGGAACCACTGTTAAAAAATTTAATCTATTTGGCATGTTCCAAGCTACCGAACTTCCTGTAGACATTAAATATGCACCTCTATGATGATAAACTACTCCTTTGGGATTTCCTGTAGTACCTGATGTATAGCTTAATGAGATTGCTTGCCATTCATCCTCTGGCATTTGCCAATCGAAATTTTCATCACCTGTATTTAAAAAACTTTCATATTCTAAATCGCCAATTTTTTCTAATTTCGATTGATCAGCATTTTTATCATCTATATCAATTATTATAATTTTTTTATTTAAAGTTTTTAATGCTTTCTTAACTTCTCCATGTAATTGTCTATCAACTACTAGTACCTTTGCGTCACTGTGATCTAAAATATATGAAATTGTATTTGCATCTAATCTTATATTAATTGTATTTAATACTGCACCTGCCATAGGTACTGAGTAATGTCCTTCAAAAATCTCTGGTGTATTAAAGGCTAAGAATGAAACAGTGTCTCCTTTTTTAATTCCAATTTTTGACAGTGCACTAGCAAATTTTACAGCTCTTTTGTAAACTTCATTCCAAGTATATTTCCTATCTTCATAAATTATAGCTTCATAATTTGGATAAATTTCCCTTGCTCTTTTAAGAAACGTTAATGGGGTAAGAGGTACGTAGTTAGCTTTATTTTTATCTAAATTTGTCTCGTAATGATTCATTATTAATTAAACTTAAAATTCATTATATTAGAACTTCCAGAAATAGCAGATTTGTAATGATACTCAGCTCTAGGCAATACCTTATCAAAATAAAATTTTGCTGTATTTATTTTATCACTATAAAATTCTTTATTTTTTTCAAAATCACTAAAACTTACATCTAAAATTTTGATCCAAGCATAAGCAATTGAAATATAACCGAGACTTCTCAAATAATCGTTTGCTGCAGCACTAACATCGTCTTTTTCGATTTTATGTTTATCCTTAATCCAGTCGGTAAACTTAGATAAAATATCTAAATAATGATTTAATTCTTTTGAAAATGTTTTTACTTTTTCATTTTTACTATCACATTCAGATTTAATCATATCTAAAAACTTATTGATAACATCGCCATTTTTATTTGATAATTTTCTAAATACTAAATCTGCTGCCTGAACAGAATTTGTTCCTTCATAGATTGGCGTAATACGATTATCTCTATATAATTGCTCTATTCCTTGGTCTTTAGTGTACCCATATCCGCCATGTATTTGCATCGCGTCGTTCGTAATTTCCATAGCTAAATCTGTAAACAATGACTTAACAACTGGGGTCATCAATGAAACATAATCCAAAGCTTCTTGTTTAATCTTTTCATCAGGATGATAAAGACTCACCTCAGTTTGTTGTGATAACCAAAAACATAATGCTCTTTCTCCTTCAATAATTGACTTCATATTAAGTAAAGATCTTCTAATATCCGCATGATCTATTATAAAGTCTGCACCATTTGTAGATTTTGAATTATTTGTTTTTCCTTGCTTTCTCTCTTTTGCATAAGCAAGTGAGTTCTGATACGCAATTTCAGAAATTCCTAAACCTTGAATGCCTACCACTATTCTCTCAAGATTCATCATGGTAAACATGGCACTAAGACCTTTATCTTTGTTACCAATCATATAACCAGTTGCTTCATCAAAATTTAACACACATGTTGCTGAACCCTTTATTCCCATTTTACTCTCTATAGATCCTGTTGAAATTCCATTTCTTTGACCAACACTACCATCTTCATTTACAATAAATTTTGGTACTAAAAATAAACTAATTCCTTTAGTGCCCGCAGGAGAGTCCGTTGATCTTGCTAAAACTAAATGAATAATATTTTCAGTTAAGTCATGATCACCAGAAGTTATAAAAATCTTTTGACCACTAATTTTATAAGTATCATCAGATTGTTTGATAGCTTTAGTTTTTAACAAACCTAAGTCTGTACCACAGACTGGTTCTGTTAAACACATAGTACCACTCCATTTACCTTCGACGATCTTTGGTAAATATTTATCTTTAATTTCATCTGAAGCATGATGATTAATACAATTATAGGCACCAATACTAAGTTCACTATATAATTTAAATGACAAACTGGCTGAGGAAAGCATTTCATCAAAGAACGCGCTTACTGTTTTTGGCATTCCTTGGCCTCCATATTTGGGGTCACAAGACAATGACGTCCAACCATCTTCAATGTATTTCTGATATGCTTCTTTGTAACCCGGTGGTGTTCTGACAACACCATTTTCTAAAATTGCTGGATTTTCGTCACCTGCTTTAGCAAGAGGTAAAATTAAATTTTGATTTATTTTAGCTGCTTCTTCTAAAATATCTTTAACAAGATCTGCACTCACCTCATTATATTTTTCAAGCTCATTATAATTCTTATTGTCTCTCAATTTTTCAAAGAGAAACATCATATCTTTTACTGGTGCGGTGTAACTTGGCATATTTAAAGCTTAGAATAATTCTAGTTTTATTGCAATTTTGAAATTATCGCATCACCCATTGCTGACGTGGAAGTCTCTTTCATACCCTCTGACATTATATCTTTAGTTCTTAACCCATCATTTAAAACATCTTGAACTGCTTTTTCTAAAATATCTGCTTCTTTATCAAGATCTAAAGAATATCTTAGTGCCATAGCAAAGCTCAAAATAGTAGCAATTGGATTTGCTATCCCTTTGCCAGCTATATCTGGAGCTGACCCGTGTATAGGCTCGTACATTGCTCTCATCTCACCATCTTTATTTTTTGCGCCTAAAGATGCTGAAGGTAAAAGACCTAAAGATCCTGTTAACATTGAAGCTTGGTCTGACAACATATCTCCAAACAAATTATCTGTTACAATTACATCAAATTGTTTTGGGTTTCTTAAAAGCTGCATAGCACAATTGTCTGCTAACATATGACTTAATTCTACATCTTTGTATTCTTTTTCATGAAGTTCTTGAACTTCTTCTTTCCACAATTGTCCTGCTTCCATCACATTTGATTTTTCACAAGAAGTAACTTTATTTGATCTTTTTCTAGCTAAATCAAAAGCGATCCTAGCTACTCTAGTAATTTCACTAGTCGTATAAGTATGTGTATTAATTCCTTTTCTTTCTCCATTTTCAATTGGCTTAATTCCTCTAGGTTCACCAAAATATATACCACCCGTTAACTCTCTTACTATCATTATATCTAGTCCTGAAACTACATCTGGCTTTAGGGTTGAAGCATCTACTAATTGTTTAAAACAAATTGCAGGCCTTAAGTTAGCAAAAAGCTTTAATTCTTTTCTAAGTTTTAATAATGCTCTTTCTGGTTTTTTGGAAAATTCTAGGTTATCCCATGTAGGACCACCAACTGCTCCAAGCATAATTACTTCACTTTCTAGTGCTTTGTAAAAAACCTCATCAGTGATTGGGGTACCATGTTTATCATAAGAACAACCACCAACTAGCTCCTGATCAATTTCAAAATCTAAAGATTTTTTATCATTAAACCAGTTAATAATTTTTTTTACCTCAGCTATTACCTCCGGACCAATACCATCACCAGGAAGTAAAAGTATTTTTCTTTTTTTTACTTTAATCATTAAATACCCAAGGCTTTTTGTTTTTTAAATTTGTTTCAAACTTTTCTATTTTTTCTGATTTTTTTAGCGATAAAGCGATATCATCAAGTCCTTCTAACAAACATTTTTTCTTGAATGGATCAACTTCAAATTTTAGCTCATTATTTCCATAAACTATTTTTTCCTCTTGCAAATCAATAGAAATTTCTTCTTGTCTATTTGCGTATTCAGATAGCTCTTTTATTTTTTCTTCTTCAAGGATTATAGGCAAAATTCCATTTTTAAAACAATTACTAAAAAAAATATCTGCATAACTTGAACTTATTACACAAGTAATTCCAAAATCTAATAAAGCCCAAGGAGCATGTTCTCTTGACGAACCACATCCAAAGTTTTTTCCAGCAATTAAAATTTTAGATTGATTAAATGGATCTTTGTTTAACACAAAATCATTTATTTCTTTGCCTTGATCATCATATCTCATTTCAAAAAACAAATTTTTTCCAAGACCTGTTCTTTTGATAGTTTTTAAAAACTGTTTTGGAATTATCATGTCTGTATCAATATTTACAATTGGTAAATAAGCTGGGATACTTTTTAATTTATTAAATTTTTGCATTTAATTCTGATACTTTCTGACATCATCTAAATTACCTGAAATTGCAGCTGCTGCAGCCATTCCTGGACTAACTAGATGGGTTCTACCACCTCTACCTTGTCTTCCCTCAAAATTTCTATTTGATGTAGAGGCGCATCTTTCTTCTGGCTTTAATTTATCGGCATTCATCGCTAAACACATAGAGCAACCTGGTTCTCTCCATTCAAACCCTGAGCTAACAAAAATTTTATCTAGTCCTTCTTGTTCTGCTTGTTCTTTAACTAAGCCTGAGCCCGGAACTACTATAGCATTAACATGCGATGATACTTTTTTATCTTTTAAGATCTTTGCTGCTTCTCTCAAATCTTCTATTCTGCCATTAGTACAACTACCAATAAATACTTTATCTATTTTTATATCTCTGGCTGCCATGTCAGGTTTTAAACCCATATACTTTAAAGCTCTTTCAATTGAATTTTTTTTATCTTCATCAGTCTCATTATTTGGATTTGGAACTTTTCCATCAATTGTTATTACATCTTGTGGTGACGTACCCCATGTAATCATAGGTAAAATTTCATTTGCATTAAGGCTAATTTCTTTATCAAAACTAGCATCAGAGTCTGTTTTTAAAGCTTCCCAATAGTTCAAAGCTTTATCCCAATTTTCACCTTTTGGAGACATTGGTTTTCCTTTTAAATATTCAAAAATTTTTTCATCTGGTGCAATTAATCCTGCTCTTGCACCACCTTCAATTGTCATATTGCAAATAGTCATTCTTTGCTCAACACTTAAAGATCTTATTAAATCTCCAGCATATTCCACAACAGATCCTGTTCCACCTGCTGTACCTATTTTTCCAATTATTTGAAGTATTACATCTTTAGAAGTAACTCCTAAAGGAAGTTCACCATTAACATTAATTCTAAAATTTTTAGCTTTTTTCTGAACTAGTGTTTGGGTTGCTAAAACATGTTCAACTTCTGAAGTTCCTATTCCAAATGCTAAAGCACCAAATGCTCCATGCGTTGCGGTATGACTGTCTCCACAAACAATAACTGTACCTGGTTGAGTAAAACCTTGTTCAGGTCCTATGATATGAACGATACCTTGCCTCTTATCATCCATACCAAATAACTGAACACCGAATTCTTTACAATTTGCCTCTAAAGTATCTACTTGAATTTTTGACTCTTCATCTGAAATACCTTTTGATCTGTCAGTTGTTGGAACATTATGATCTGCAACTGCTAAAGTTAAATTTGGGTGTCTAACTTTTCTATTAGAATTTCTTAATCCTTCAAAAGCTTGGGGGCTTGTCACCTCATGAATTAAATGTCTATCTACAAAAAGTAAAGATGTGCCATCATCTTGTTGATCAACTAGATGATCGTTCCAAATTTTATCGTATAATGTTGTAGACATTGAAAAAAAAATTATTTTTTTTCTGTAGAGCTTTCTGATTTTTGTTCTTCTTTAGGAGCCTCTGTTACTGGAGCCGCCTCTTCTTTAGGTGCTGCTTCTGCTTTAGGAGCCTCTTCTTTAGTTGCTTCAACTGCAGGAGCTACATTTTCCTCTGTAACTGTCTCTGGTTTTGCCTCGATATCAATACCAATTTTTTTTCTAATTTTTTCTGCAATCCTTGCTGATTTACCAGTTCTGTCTCTTAGATAATAAAGTTTTGCTCTTCTTACTTTACCTGATCTAATAACCTTAATTGAATCAATTAAAGTTCCAAATAAAGGAAAAGTTCTCTCAACACCCTCTCCAAATGAAATTTTTCTAACCGTAAAAGATGAGTTTAAGTCTCTGCTTTTTTTAGCAATACATACTCCCTCAAAATATTGAATTCTTTCTTTTTTACCCTCGGTAATTCTCACACCAACCTTAACAACATCTCCAGGATAAAATTCAGGAATTTTTTTCTCTGAAAGAATTTTGTTAACGTTATGCTGGTTTATTTCTTCAATTGTTTTCATGTTAATATTTATCAAGTTAATTCTTCTTATATTTTTCCCATAAATCTGGTCTTCGGTCGCGTGTTATAGCCTCAGATTGAGATAAACGCCAGTGTTTAATTTTATTATGATCACCTGATAATAGTACGTCTGGCACAGCTTTTTCCTCCCAAATTTGAGGTTTTGTATACTGAGGGTACTCTAGAAGACCATTTTCAAAGGTTTCATCTAATTTAGAGTTTTCATTTCCTAATACACCTGGCAGCAATCTTAAAATACTATCTATTACTACATATGCTGCTGACTCCCCGCCTGACAAAACATAATCTCCAATACTAATTTCCTCAATATTTCTTGTTGAAAGAATTCTTTCATCCACACCTTCAAAATGACCACAAATTAAAGACAGAGATTTTTCATTAGCTAGCTCTTTTGCTAAATTTTGATCAAATTTTTTTCCTTTTGGCGATAAGTATAAAATTCTCTCACTCTCATTTTTGTTTTCATCTAAAGACTTTGCGAGAACATCTGCTTTTAACAACATCCCTGAACCACCCCCATAAGGTGTATCATCTACTGTTTTATGTTTGTCGTCAGCTGCATCTCTTATGTTTACAACTTTAAGTTTCCACAAATTATTTGATAAAGCTTTTCCATAAAGTCCTTTAGACAAAGGACCAGGGAAAATCTCTGGATAAAGTGTAAACACTTGAGCTTGCCACATAAATAATCTTTAAATTATTTT
>CACJEG010000006.1 GCA_902592375.1 uncultured Pelagibacteraceae bacterium
ATAAATTCATTAATTTAATCAATATTAATTTTAATCAAAAAAAAATCTTTGAAAAAATTACAAAAAAATCAAACAAATATATTGAAGAATGTTTTGCGATGGCATTTCATATATTAAGAAAGGGAAAAATTAAAAAGTTTTTAAATGGACCAATTTCTAAAAAAAATTTTTTAGGTAATAAATATTTGGGTATCACAGAGTATATTTCAAAAAAATTTAATAATAAAAATAACGCAATGCTAATATACAACAAGAATTTATCTGTATCTCCTATTACAACACATCTTCCTTTAAAATTTGTAACAAAAGAAATTACAAAAAAAAATATTTATGAAAAAACCAAGCTAATAAACAATTTTTACGAAAAAAAATTTAAAAAAAAACCAATAATTGCCATATTAGGTTTAAACCCACATTGTGAAAGCATACATAAATTTAATGAGGACGAAAGAATAATCAAACCAACTGTAAAATTACTTAGCAAAAAAGGTATTAAAATCTCTGGTCCTTATTCTGCTGATACTTTTTTTATTAAAAAAAATAGAGATAAATTTGATGTAGTTTTAGGAATGTACCACGATCAAGTATTAACACCAATTAAGACATTATATGAATATGATGCTATTAATATAACTTTAGGTTTACCTTTTACGAGAATATCTCCTGATCATGGACCAAATGAAAAAATGTTAGGAAAAAATACTTCTAATCCATTAAGCCTAATTAAAGCTATTTCTTTTTTGGATAAAAATTGATTAGAGCAAAGAAAAGTTTAGGTCAAAATTTTTTAATTGATGAAAATATTTTAGAAAAAATTACTAACGTTACTGATATCTATAATAAAACAATTTTAGAGATAGGTCCAGGTACTGGGAACCTTACATCGTATATCTTAAAAAAAAATCCTAAAAAAATGTTTGTAATTGAAAAAGATAATGAACTAGCAAGTAATCTTGAAAATAAATTTAATAATCAGATAACGATTATTAATGAAGATGTTTTAAAATTAGATGAAACTAAACTTTTCAAACAAGAGGTTACAGTTTTTGGTAATTTGCCATATAATATCTCAACAGAAATTCTGAGTAAATGGATAATTAATTTAAAAAAAAACTTTTGGTTTGATTGTTTAGTTTTAATGTTTCAAAAAGAAGTTGCTGACAGGATAATTGCAGAATTTAATACTTCAAATTATGGGAGATTATCTATAATTTGTAATTGGAAACTAAATATTAAAAAAATATGCGATATAAAACCTAGTGCATTTTTTCCAAAGCCCAAAATAGATAGTTCCTTACTAATTTTTTATCCTAAAAAAAATTTTGTTAAAATTAAAGATCCAAAAAACTTAGAAAAAGTTACTAGAATTTTTTTTAATCAAAGACGGAAAATGTTAAAGAAACCTTTTAATCAACTATTTAATGGAGATAAAAGAGTGATAGATAAACTCAAAATTGATTTAACAATGAGGCCACAGAACATAAACTTAGATACTTATTACAAACTGGCTTGTGAATATGAAAATTTAAGAAGTTAGTTTTTCAACATGGCCTCTAATATAATCTAGATCATAATCTTTGGAGCCATTATTTATTACTGCATCAATTAAATTAATTATTTTGTTATAACATTCATTTAGATCATTATTTATAACTACATAATCATAGTTTATCCAATGCAACACATCTCTTTCAAATTGTTTCATTCTCTCTTCAGCTATTAATTTATCACTTGCGTGTCTCTTAGATAGCCTTTGAAATAAAACTTCTCTGCTAGGAGGGAGTATAAAAAAAGTGATCAATTTATAATCTAATTTTTTATTCTTAATTTGATCAGCTCCCTGCCAATCAATATCAAAAAGTACATTTTTGCCTTTATTTAATTTATCTATTACTGGTGTTCTTGTTGTACCATAGAAATTATTAAAAACTTTTGCGTATTCTAAAAATTCTTCATTTTTAATTAATCTTTTAAACTCTAGTTCATCAACAAAAAAATAATCTTTATTTTGATTTTCGTTAGGCCTTGGCTGCCTTGTGGTATGAGAAATGGAGATTTCAAAATTATCTTTTTCAGACAATTTTTTTACTAGAGTTGTTTTACCAGCTCCGGAAGGAGAGGATAAAATTATCATTACCCCATCTTTTTCTGATGGCATTAAAATTTCTAGTTAGCTTTTCCTTCGATAAATTTAACTGCATCGCCTACAGTTAAAATTTTCTCAGCTTCACTGTCCGAAATTTCAGATCCAAATTCTTCTTCAAAAGCCATCACTAGTTCAACTGTATCTAAACTATCAGCTCCTAAATCATCTATAAAACTAGAGTCTTCAGTTACTTTCGCTTCATCGATACCCAAGTGATCTGCTACAATTTTTTTTACTTTGCTTGAAACGTCATCTGACATATTGATCCTTTTTGTTATAAATTCTTAATAGTTTAAAAACCTATTTTGTCAAGCCATATACATGCCTCCATTAACATGCAAAGTTTCTCCATTTATATAACTTGAGTGACTAGAACATAAAAAAAGTACAGCATTTGCAATATCATCTGGCTCTCCTAGTCGGGCAGAAGGAATTTTTGATATTATAGCCTCTTTAAATTTGTCATCTAATTTATCCGTCATGGTAGTTTTAATAAAACCAGGTGAAATACAATTTATATTTATGTTTTTCTTAGCATATTCTATTGCCAAACTTTTAGACATTGCAATTATACCTGCTTTAGAAGCGGTGTAATTGGCTTGACCTAAATTACCTGTATGTCCAACAACTGACGTAATATTAACAATCTTTCCAGATTTATTTTTAAGCATTTTTTTAATTGCTGATTTGCTCATTAAAAAAGTTGATGTTAAATTAACATCAATTACTTTTTTCCATTCATCAAAGCTCATCCTTATTGCTAAATTGTCTTGGGTAATGCCTGCATTATTAACGATGCAATCTAAACTGCCACCAAGTTCATTAGTTGCGTTTTCAACAAACTCCTCAATTTTATAACTTTGAGAAATATCAAACTTTAATATTTTAATATTTCCATATTTACTTTTTAGTTCTTCAAGTTTTTGTATTCTTGTACCTGAGGCTAAAATATTTGCTCCTGATTGATGTAGTTTTTCAATTATTGAATTTCCAATCCCACCTGAGGCACCAGTAACAATAATATTTTTACCTTTTAAATCTGTCATATTTTTAAACTCTCGATATCACTTTGACTATTAATTGCATCAATTTTAACATCCTTATTTATTCTTTTTACCAAACCTGACAAAACTTTCCCAGGTCCAATCTCTATAAAATGTTCTACATCATTTTCTATCATATTAATCACGCTTTCTCTCCATCTAACTCTATTCTCTATTTGCTTTATCAAGAGATTTTTAAGCTCGTCTGGATCTTTAATTTCATTAGCTGTCACATTTGAAATTAATTTGTTTTGCCCATGTTTAAAATTAAGTTTACTTAATTCCTCTGTCATAATTTTTGTAGCATTACTCATCAATTCGCAGTGAAAGGGTGCACTTACAGGTAGTTTAATATTTTTAATGGAATTATCCTTTAAAATTTGAATTAACTTTTCTAAATCGTCTGTTTTTCCACTCAAAACAATTTGACCTTCTGAATTATCATTGGCTATTTGTGCTTTTAAATTTTCTTTATTTTCTATCAATATTTTTTCTATTACTTCTACTGTTGAGCCTAATACAGCAACCATTCCTCCCTGCCCTTTAGGTACAGAATTTTGCATAGCGTCTCCTCTTATTCTTAATATTTTTAATGTTTCTGAAAAATCCAAGTAGCCTGCACATGATAAAGCTGAATATTCACCTAAAGAGTGTCCCGCAAAGTATTTGGCTTTATTTAAATCTAAGTTGAATTCATTTTTTGCTAAATTAAATATTGAATAACTTATTAAAAATATTGCTGGCTGTGTATTTGCTGTTAAGTCTAATTCTTCTTTTGGCCCTTCCAGGATAAGCTTAGAAATAGAAAAATTTAATGTTTCGTCTGCCTGTTTAAAAAGGTCTTTTACTATATTAAATTTATCATAAAGCTCTTTACCCATACCAACTATCTGAGATCCCTGACCTGGAAAAATTACCGAAAACATATAAAAAAAACTAATAATTTTGCCTTTTTAACTATTGTAATTGAACTTTTATAATAGTATATCCTCACTTTTTATTAAAGAACTTAAATGAATTTATACGAACACACTATTATAGCTAGGCAAGATACTTCACCAAGTGAATTAAAGCAACTAACGGAGAAATATTCCAAAATTGTTGAAAAAAATGATGGTGAAGTTGTTAAAACTGAAAACTGGGGATTACTAAATTTATCTTATCTAATCAAAAAGAATAAAAAAGGTAGCTACATACACTTTAAAATAAAAGGTAAAGGTAATGTTATTGATGAATTAGAGAAAAATGAGGCTATAGACAAAAAATTACTAAGATATCTAACAGTTAGAGTAAAAAAATTTGATTTAGAAACAAACTATTTTGGAAAAAAAGAAGATAGTGAAAAAAAAGAAAGTGCTAAAAACTAATGCCAAAAAGACAGAGTGGAAATAAAAAAGGTAAACAAAGTAATTTTGCAAAGCTAAGTATTTTTCAACCAAATAAGTACAAATTCAAAAAAACTTGTCCATTATCAGCAAAAGGTGCTCCAGAAGTTGATTATAAAAATATTAAATTATTAAAAAAATATGTGTCTGAGAATGGTAAAATTCTACCTTCAAGAATAACAAATGTTTCTCAAAAGAAGCAAAGAGAGTTATCTCTATCAATTAAAAGAGCTAGAAACTTAGCATTGATATAAAATGAAAGTAATATTATTAGAAAACGTAAAAAGAATTGGATCTATTGGTGAAGTAATAGATGTAAAAAGAGGTTTTGCTAGAAATTTTCTAATCGCTAATAAAAAAGCTCTTTATGCATCGAAAGAAAACATAAAAGAAGTTGAAAAAATTAAAGCAGAGTTATCTAAAAAAGATAACGAAAAGAAAAAAGAAGCCACTCAAATTGCTGAGCAAATTAATGGTAAAGAGTATTCTGTCAAAAAACTAAGTACAGAAAATAATGAACTTTATGGATCAGTTAAACCAACTGAAATTTCAAAACTCATTCAAGAAGAAAACAAAATTGACATCAAACCTTCAATGATACAACCAGTTGATGAAATTAAAGCTTTAGGAAAATTTAAAGTTAAAATTTCTTTACACTCAGAAGTTGATGCTGAAATTACAATCAATGTTTCTTCAGCTGATACAATTCAATAATTATACATTCTTTTCCCCAGTAGAAATATACAATTTGATTTAATAATTTTTCATGTAAATTTATTTTCATGGAAAACAATTTAAGTATAGTTAAAGATCAATTTAAAGAGTTGCCAAATAACATTGAAGCAGAACAAGCAGTTATAGGATCTATCCTTGTAAGCAATGATATTTTTGATGAAATAAACACAATAATTTCCAGCGTTAATTTTTATGACCCAATGCATCAAAAAATATTTGAGGCAGTTGAAAGCCTTATCTACAAAGGAATGTTGGCTAACCCAATTACTTTAAAAAATTATTTTGAAGATGAAAAAGATGATCTAAATGTTCCAGAATATTTGGTAAAAATTACAAAGTTTTCTACATCAGTTAGACAAGCAATAGAATACTCAAAAATAATTTACGATATGTTTGTAAGAAGAGAATTAATAAAAATTTCTGAACAAACTATTGATAGTGCAAAATTAAATGATCTTGATACTAACGGACAATCTATAATCGAAAATTCTGAAAGATTACTATTTGATTTAGCTGAAAAAGGTTCATTTAATTCTTCTTTAGTAAAATTTGATGAAGCAATGAAACAAACAATTGAAATGGCTTCAGCTGCTTATAAAAACGAAGAAGGAATCGTTGGTGTTCCAACCGGTTTAAGAGACTTAGATGATAAGCTTGGTGGTTTACATCAATCAGATTTAATTATTATTGCTGGTCGACCATCTATGGGTAAAACCTCACTAGCAACAAATATTGCATTTAATGCTGCTCAGAAACTACAAGAGAGTGGTAAAAAATCATCTATAGCTTTCTTTTCACTTGAAATGTCTTCAGAACAATTATCTACAAGAATTATTTCTGAACAAGCTAGAATTAGTTCTAACGATATTAGAAGAGGAAGAATATCAGATGATCAATTTGATAAATTTTTAGAAACATCAAAAAATATTTCTGAATTACCACTTTACATTGATGAAACTCCGGCAATAAGTATTGCTGCTCTGAGCAATAGAGCGAGACGTATTAAAAGGCTTTTTGGACTTGATATGATAGTAGTTGATTATATCCAATTAATGAGAGGAACTACATTCAATAAAGATGGAAGAGTTCAAGAAATTTCACAAATAACACAAGGACTTAAAGCAATAGCTAAAGAACTTTCTGTTCCTGTAGTTGCTCTTTCTCAATTGTCTAGACAAGTAGAACAACGAGATGATCA
Organism: uncultured Pelagibacteraceae bacterium; assembly: GCA_902592375.1. GTDB lineage: Bacteria > Pseudomonadota > Alphaproteobacteria > Pelagibacterales > Pelagibacteraceae > Pelagibacter. The sequence goes on from CACJEG010000006.1 coordinate 6,508, forward strand.
TAAGCCTCAATTAGCAGATCTTAGAGAGTCTGGTTCTATTGAGCAAGATGCTGATGTTGTAATGTTTGTTTATAGAGAGGGATATTATTTACAAAGAAAAGAGCCAAGAGAAGCAACTGTTGAGCATGCAGAGTGGCAAGCAAAAATGAATGAGGTTGCTCATTTAGCACAAATTATAATTGGAAAACAAAGGCACGGTCCTATTGGTAATGTAACTCTTGAATTTGAGGAAAGATTTACAAAATTTAAGGATACTCAATTAAGTTAATTTCCAATATAAAGAGCTTGAATGATGGCTCATTTTTATCAAAACGTTATCCTAAAAAACCCAAAAGCAATATTTATATTGTTAATTATTGCTATTTTAAGTTTTGGCTACCATTCAAAAAATTTTAGACTAGATGCTTCGTCAGAAACCTTGTTAATAGAAGGTGATCCAGATTTAGCATATTTGAAAGAAGTTTCTGAAAGATATGGGTCTAAAGAATTTTTAATTCTTACCTATACGCCTAATGAAGGAATGGTAACTGACTCATCAATTAATAATTTATTAAGTTTAAAATATAAAATTCAGAGTCTCAATTGGGTCCATAGTGTAATTACATTATTAGATATTCCACTTTTAAATAATTCTGATGCTCCTCTTCAAGAAAGACTAGAAAGCTTCAAAACTTTAAAAGATGAAGATGTTGATAGAAATCGAGGTTTTAAAGAAATTTTAAATAGTCCTGTTTTTCGAAATTTTGTCATTAGTGAAGATGGTAAAACTAGTGGAATTATTGTTAACATTAAACAATCTCAAAAATTAGAAGATATAGAAAATAAATCAAAAGAAGAAGTTGAAATAATTAAAGATCAAATCAAAAAACAAAATCATCAGAATATTTTAGAAATTAGACAAGTTATTCAAAGTTACGGTGATGTTGGAAAAATATATCTTGGAGGAATACCAATGATTGCTGATGATATGATGACTTTTATCAAAAGTGATATAATTGTTTTTGGTTTGGGAGTTCTATTATTTATAATTGCTACTTTGTGGTTTGTTTTTAGAAACCTTCTTTGGATTATAGTTCCTATAAGCAGTTGTCTTTTTTCTGTGATAATTATGATGGGGTTACTTGGACTACTAGGATGGAAAGTTACAGTTATCTCATCAAATTTCATTGCACTGATGTTGATTTTAACAATGGCAATGAATATTCATATGAGTACTAGGTTCCTTCAACTTAAAAAAGATTTTCCGTCAAAAAATAATTTTGAAATTATTTCTTTAACAACTTCAAAAATGTTTTGGCCAATTCTTTATACCGTTCTGACAACAATTTTTGCATTCTTGTCTTTAATTTTTAGTGAAATAAAACCTATCATTGATTTTGGTTGGATGATGACTTTTGGGTTAATTACATCATTTATTATTACATTTACTTTGCTACCTACCCTTTTAAACTTTGCGCCCACAAATAATATTTCAGTTAAAAAAGAACAAAAATCTAAAATTACAAATTTACTAGGTCTTATTTCTATAAATAATAAAAACTCAATCTTCTTGGTAACTGGAATAGTTATAATTTTCAGTATTACTGGAATAAATAAGCTTGAAGTTGAAAATAGTTTTATCAATTACTTTGATAAAAATACTGAAATTTATAAGGGTATGAAGCTTATAGATGAAGAGCTAGGTGGAACCACTCCTTTAGAAGTTATTATAAAATTTCCTGAGAAAGAGAAGGTAAAAAAATCTGAAGAAGATGATGATTTTGATGATTGGGGAGATGAAGAAGATACTAATGATGAAAAATATTGGTTTACCAAAGATAAAATTGATCTAATTACATCTGTTCATAATTACCTAGATAGCTTACCAGAAATTGGTAAAGTTCTATCTTTTTCATCTATTATTGAAGTTGCTACTCAATTAAATAATAATAAGCCTTTAGGTACTTTAGAAATGGGAGTGCTTTACTCTAAAATTCCTGAGAGCATTAAAACTGAAATCATCGATCCTTATCTTTCAATCAAGGATAATGAGGCTCGAATTAGTTTAAGAATTATAGACTCGCAGGAAGATTTAAGAAGAAATGATTTAATTAACAAAATCAATTTTGATCTAAAAGATAAATTTGGTTTAGAGGATAAGGATTATAAATTGGCAGGTGTATTAATATTGTTTAATAATTTATTGCAAAGTCTGTTTAAATCTCAAATTTTAACATTGGGATTGGTTATGATTGGAATATTTTCAATGTTCATAATCTTATTTAGAAATATAAAACTTTCATTGATTGGTGTTGTTCCAAATTTTATTGCCGCCTTTTTTATACTAGGAATAATTGGATTGTTAGGAATACCTTTGGACATGATGACGATAACAATTGCAGCAATTACAATAGGAATTGCTGTAGATAACAGCATTCACTATATTTATAGATTTAAAGAAGAGTTTAATAAAATAAAGGATTACAGCAAAACATTAAAAACGTGTCACTCAACTGTCGGGGTTGCTATACTAAATACTTCAATTACGATTGTTTTTGGATTTTCAATTTTGGTGTTATCGAAGTTTATCCCAACAATTTATTTTGGTGTGTTTACAGGATTAGCTATGTTATTAGCTATGATATCGGTATTAACACTACTTCCTGCATTAATCTTAATTATTAAACCTTTTGGTAAATCATCTTAATGTTCGAAATCATAAACGATTTTTATAAAGCAATATCAATAATTGATTTAATTTATTTAATTTTAACAATTCTTTCTTTAGTAAATTGTTATAAAAAAGGCTTCATTTTAAGTATCCTCTCAATGGCTAAATGGTTGCTGGCTTACATAATTACATTAATTCTATTTCCAAAAATTAAACCCTATGTAAAAGACATAATTGATAATGAGTATGTGCTTGATGTTGGTTTGGGAATAATAATATTTGTGGTTGTTATCTTTTTGGTTTTATTAATTAATAAAGGAATCAGTAGAGCAGTCAGATATACAGGAATCGGTGGCTTAGATACTACATTTGGATTCTTTTTTGGTTTTATAAGAGCTTACATTATTTCTGTATGTATCTTTTCAGGTGTTCATATTGTTTATAATTATGATAAATGGCCAATAAATTTTGACAAATCATACGTCTTTCCATATTTAGAAAAAGGTAGTAGTTATCTGATAAAAGAATTTCCTAATGAAAAAACATATCAAGAATCTAAAGAAAAAATTACAGATCTATAATCCAAGACTAAAGGAAGAATGTGGAGTTTTTGGTATTAGCAATACAAAAGATGCTTCAGCTCTAACAGCACTTGGGTTGCATGCTCTTCAACATAGAGGTCAAGAAGGATGTGGAATAGTTACTTTTGATGGAGAAAAATATTATTCTGAAAAAAGATTTGGTTTGGTTGGTGATAATTTTAATAAAGAAAAAGTACTTAATAATCTTAAGGGAAATTATGCAATTGGCCATAACAGATATAGTACAACTGGAAACAATATATTAAGAAATATACAGCCTTTTTTTGCTGACACCAATGCAGGTGGAATTGGAGTTGCACATAATGGAAATCTTACTAATTCAATAGCTTTGAGAAATAAACTAGTTGAAGATGGGGCTATATTTTACACTACTTCAGACACTGAAACGATTGTTCAATTAATTGCTAAATCAAAGAGACCAAAAACAATTGATAAAGTGATTGATGCAATTTTTCAAATTCAAGGTGGATATGCATTAGTGATGTTAACTCAAAACACATTAATTGGTGTTAGGGACCCTTATGGAATTAGACCGCTGGTAATTGGTAAGCTTGGCAATAGTTATGTCTTAGCCTCTGAAACTTGTGCATTTGACATTATTGGTGCTAAATTTGTTAGAGAAGTTGAAAATGGTGAGATAGTTTTAATAGAAAACAATGAACTGAAAAGTATTAAACCCTTCCCCGCTAAAAAAGTTAGACCTTGTGTATTTGAATATATTTATTTTTCAAGACCAGACAGTTTGATTGGAGGAAAAACAGCATATGAACATCGAAAAAATATTGGTAGAGAACTTGCAAAAGAAAACGATACTGATGCTGATATAGTAGTTCCAGTCCCAGACTCTGGAAATGCTGCTGCTATGGGTTTTGCTCAAGAATTAAAAATGAACTTTGAACATGGGTTAATTAGAAATCATTATGTTGGAAGAACTTTCATTGAACCAAGCCAAAAAATTAGAAGCTTAGGTGTTAAATTAAAATTAAATGCTAATCAAACTACAATTAAAAATAAAAAAATAATTCTAATTGATGACTCTCTTGTTCGAGGAACAACTTCATACAAAATTGTTAAAATGCTTTATGATGCTGGTGCAAAAGAAGTTCATGTTAAAATTGCGTGCCCTGAAATAAGATATCCAGATTTCTACGGTGTAGATACGCCTACAAAAAAAAGAATTGTTAGCAGCAAATAAATCTAATGATGAAATTTGTGAATATATTGGAGCTAAATCTTTAAGATTTTTATCAATAGAAGGATTGTATAAAGCTATTGGTTTTGAAAAAAGAAACGAAACATATCCACAATTAACAGACCATTATTTTACAGGTGAATATCCTGTTAAATTAGTAGATGAATTAGGAGATAATAAAATAACTCAATTATCTTTATTAAGTACTGGATCAAACAATTAAGTTATGAAAACAGTAAATTTCACTGAAATGAAAAATGGAACTAAGGAAGATTATGAACTTCTTGAAAAATTTGAGAAAAGCTTTGAAAGACAAACAGCTGATAGAGTTTTAAATTATTTATCTAAACAAACTACTACTTTAGAAGGTTACAAAATCACTAGACTAGAACACTCCTTACAAGCTGCAACAAGAGCTTTTAAAAATAAAGAAAGTGATGAAATGGTTGTTGCAACTTTACTACATGATATTGGAGATGATTTAGCACCAATGAACCATTCTCAATATGCTGCATCTATATTAAGACCTTATGTTTCAGAAAGAACTTATTGGATTGTTCTACACCATGGTCTTTTTCAAACTTACTACAGCGCTCATCATTTAGGTGGTAATAGAAATGCAAGAGATAAATTTAAAGACCACAAGTATTATCAAGACACTGTAGATTTTTGTGAAAAATATGACCAATGCTCTTTTGACCCTGATTACAAAAGTATGACTTTGGATGATTTTAAGCCATTAGTTAAAAAAATATTCGCAAAAGAGCCTTATTATTATCTTTAAATTTAGGTATAAATCACTACTTACAGCGCATGATTGATTCAAAAGAGAAAATTATAGATTATTTTAAATCAGGTATTAAAGAGTCCAAAAATTTCAAAATTGGGATCGAGCATGAAAAATTTTTATTTAATAATTCAAACAATAAAAGAATTGATTATTCAAAAATAAAAGAAATGTTTACAGCCCTGCTTGAATTTGGCTGGAATCCAGTTTTTGAAAAAGAAAATATCATTGCTCTTAATAAAGGTGGAAAAAATATAACTCTTGAACCAGGTAATCAAATAGAATTATCAGGAGATAAATTAAATCATATGCATGAAGCTTGTGCAGAGTCACAAGACTATTTGTTTGAATTAAAACAAGTTACAAAAAAATTAGATATAAAAATTGTTAGTGCAGGGTTCGATCCAATATCTAAATTAAGTGAAATCCCAAACAATCCTAAACAACGATATGAATTGATGACTAAGGATATGCCTCTAGGTGGTGAACTTAGTTTAGACATGATGTATCGAACATGTGGCACACAGTTAAATATAGATTACAGTTCTGAAGAAGATTTTATTAAAAAGTTTAGGGTAGCAAACTCAATAGTACCTATTGCAATTGCTTTGTTTGCGAATTCCTCAATTGTGGAGAAAAAAAATAGCAATTATTTATCTTATAGATCTAAAGTATGGCAAAGTACTTCAAGAGGTGGATTGCCTAAATTATTTTTTGAAAATATGAATTTTGAAAAATATGCAGATTTTGTAATTAATTTTCCTATATTATTTATACAACATAAAGATCAGTATATTTCAGGAAGAAAATATATTTTTAAAGATTTTATGGAAGGAAAAATCCAAGAAATTGGAAATAGACTTCCAACTGAAGCAGACTTAACAACTCACTTAAGCACAATATTTACAGAAAACAGAGTTAAAAAATATATTGAATTGAGATCGATGGATACATGTGGTTGGGATTGTTTATGTGCAGGACCAGCTTTCAATATAGGTATGCTTTATGGGAATTTAGATGAAGTGCATGAACTAATTTCAACATGGGACAACGATAAAATAATTAATGCTTATCTAGAGGCGCCACAAAAGGGATTTAATACTCAATTAATGGGTAAAGATCTTCTTTATTGGTCATCTACACTTTTAGATCTTTCTAGAAAGGGTTTAGAGAATAGAGATGTTTTAAGTAAAAAAGGTAATAACGAGACTGTATTCCTAAACCATCTACAAAAAGTAATTGATAATAAGACAACAAACGCAGATCATATGATTAGTAAATTTTCAAAAAACGAAAATTTAGACGAATTATATGATAAATAAAATTGTTGCTGTTCAAGGAAACCATCCTTCTAAACTAAATCCGTTAACGGATACAAGTGTTTTTTTAGCAAACGAAATTCAGAACAAAAAATATAAAATATTCTATTACGATCCAAAAGACTTATCGGTTGTTAATTCGAAAGTTACAGCTAAAGGTTTTTTTATTAAATTTAACTATAACAATAAAAAATTCTATAAAATCACAAAAAAACAAAATCTAGATTTAACAAAATGTAAATTTATTCTTATTCGCCAAGATCCACCATTTAATCTTGAGTATATTTCAACAACATACATTTTGGATTCAATTAAGAGCAAAGTTAAAATAATTAACAACCCTACCTCTGTAAGAAATATTTCTGAAAAATTGTATTCATCTAAATATCAAAAATTCATGCCAGCTACTATTTTTACTCAAAATATGGATGAAATAAAAAAATTTTTCAAAAAAAATAAAAAAGTTATTTTAAAACCCATCCATAGTTTCAGTGGAAATGATATTCATTTACTAACCAAGTTTAATTCAAAATTAGTAAATAAATTTATAAAAAAACATGATCATATCATGTGCCAAAAATTTCTTCCTAAAATAAGTAAAGGAGACAAAAGGGTTTTTATTATTAATGGCAAAGTATGTGGTGCAATATCAAGAGTTCCAAAGAAAGGTTCAATTTTAAGTAATATGAGTAAAGGGGCAAAACCCACTAATATAAAATTAACAAGTAGAGAAATTAAAATTTCAAAATTAATTGCAAAAGATTTAAAAAAAGAAAATATTTTTTTTGCAGGAATTGATTTTATAGATCAAAAACTCAATGGAGATATTAATGTTACCTCTCCAACTGGACTTAAAACACTTTATGATCTATCAGGAAAAAATTTAGCTAAAACTTTTTGGAAAGAGCTTAAAGCGTGAACAATTTAACTAATCAGCAAAAAGGTTCATTGATGGCTTTTATAGGAGTTATGTTTATAACTCCAGATTCTTTACTAATTAGATTATCAAATATTGATACTTGGGGAATGCTTTTTTACCGAGGGGCAATACCATTTTTAGTAGTTTTAGTTGGTCTTCTTTTATTTTATAAAAATAATTTCTTAAAAGCTTTATTTAAAATTGGTTACCCAGGTATTTTTTATGTAATTAGTTTTTCTATTTGTAATATTACTTTTATTATCTCAATCCAAAACACCAATGTAGCAAATACTTTATTAATGGTAGCTCTTGCGCCAATGCTATCAGCAATCTTAGGAGCTATTTTCTTAAAAGAAAAACCAGATAATAAAACTTGGGTCGCTATAATAATTACCTTTATTGCATGTGTTTATATTTTTTACGACTCTTTAAGTCTTGGCAATTTTTATGGAGATATGTTTGGTTTAATCACTTCTTTCGGATTAGCCTGTAACGCAAACATTGCAAGATATGCAAAATCTACCGATTTAGTTCCTGCTGCTGTAATTGGAAAATCATGCGTTGCTATATTTGCCTTTTTCTTTGTTAAAGACTTTGCATTAGTGGGAAATGATCTTTTTTATATACCTTTAATGTGTGTGATGTGTGTAGCCATACCATTTGTTTTGGTCACCATAGCACCAAGATTTATAACTGCAGCTGAAGTTAATCTATTTTTCCTATTAGAAACTATCCTTGGACCGATATGGGTCTGGATGGTTATCAAAGAACAGCCCTCTAACGAGACTATCTATGGAGGTATCGTTATCATTATTACGATAGCAATTCATTCTTTACTGGCCATAAAAAAAACACAAACCAAAACTACGTAGCCAGAAAATATTAAACTTAAAAACTAAATATGCAAAAAGAAGTAAAAAAGTCTTGGGCTCTATTTATAGGGATAGGGGTAATGATGATTGCTCATGGTTTGCAAATGCAAGTTATGGGTATTCGATCAGTAATTGAAGATTTTAGTGTATTTACAACTGGTATCTTTATGTCCGGATATTATGTTGGTTACTTTGTAGGCTCAAGAACAACACCTAACTTTGTTTCAAAAGTTGGTCATATAAGAGTTTTTGCTGCATTCGCTTCACTTGCATCTTTAAGTGCTTTAATCGCTGTTGTTTATGTAAATCCATTTATGTGGACAATTAGTAGGTTCATAACAGGTATAAGTTTGGTTAGTTGTTACGTTGTTACTGAAAGCTGGCTAAATGATAGAGCAACTAATAAAAATAGAGGACAATTATTGTCTGCTTATATGATGGTTATATATTTTGGATTAGCTATAGGTATGTTGCTACTTAATATTAGTAAACCAGATGATTATGAACCATTTATTTTAGTTTCTATTTTACTATCTGTTGCTCTTGTTCCTATTTTATTAACTAAAAGACCTGCACCTAAATTTAAAAAAATAGAGACAATAAGTATTAAAGAATTATATAAAATTTCACCACTAGGTTCATTGAGTTCATTCTTTACTGGTATTATTCATGCAGCATTCTTTTCTTTAATATCCGTTTATGCAACACTTGCAAAATTTACTTTAGTTGAAACGTCGATACTTTTATTTATTGCAACAATTGCAGGAGTGATTGGTCAAGGGCCAATAGGTTATTTTTCAGATACATTCGATAGAAGAAAAGTCATCGTAATTACAACATTTGGAAGTTCTTTTTTGGCATTTATTTCAATTCTAACTTCAAACGATCCTATCCAAAATATTTATTACATGGATGAATTTTCATTTAGAAAAATTATATTTTTTATTGCTGTAGGGTTGTATTCAAGTTTATGTCTTCCTTTATTTTCACTTAACCTTGCTCACACAAATGACTTTGTTCCTAAATCAAAATTCGTAGCAGCTGGAGGTGGTTTACAGTTTATCTTTGCTGTGGGTGCAATTAGTGGTCCTATTTTGTGTTCTATATTTATGGAATGGTTTGGTTTAAATGGTTTATTTATTTTTTTAATTATTGCTCATGCGATAATTGGTGGATTTGGCTTATATAGAATGAAAGTTAGAGATACTGTTGAAAACCCAGACTCAACTTTTACACCAGTTCCAGCAACAATTACACCTGCAGGATTAGAGCTTGATCCAGATGCCCCTGCAACACTTGATGAAAACACAGTTAATGAAACTGCAAAGCCTTAATTGTTAATTACCTGTATTTTATCACCTATATTTATTTTAGATGAAGAAAGAATTTGGCATCTTAAGCCACCTTTTCTCATAAATTCTTTAAGAATATTTTTTTGATCAAGCATTTCAGTCAAATGTCGACACGGACGACATAATTCTATCCCCTCTAATTCAACATTTCCTACCTTTAATTTTTTTCCAATTAAATCATTTAATTGAATGCCTTTTGTAACAACATTCCTTCTAAAATTGATGTAAGGTATATCGAGCCCAAATTTAATATTATATTCGTCAATATTTTCAGCCTCTATTAAAGATAATTGATTGTAAGGATCATTAAAATCATGAAAATGTCGATCACCTACTATTCCTTTATTAGCTAAAACCTCAATTGAATTTACTTCCTTAATGGGTTGATTGTTGTTAGCAGCAATTCCTAATTTAAATACTTCAGCCATAAATTATTGAAGAAATAGTTGAGCTCATATAATCTTTTCAAAATAATATGACTTATCTATCATCAAATCAACTTAAACAGTATGAAGATCAAGGTTACATATCTCCTATTGAAGTTTTGTCTAGTAGTGAAGCATTAGAGGCAAGAAAGGAAATTGAGTTAATTGAAAAAAAATTACCAAATGAAATAGATAAGTCGGGAAGATATAATGTTCATTTAATTTCTCCAAAACTTGATTCGATCGTTCATAATTCAAAAATTTTAGATGCAGTAGAAAGTATTATTGGAAAAAACATCTTAGTTTGCAGCACTACTTTATTCATTAAAAACCCTAACGAACAAGGTTTTGTGAGCTATCATCAAGATGCAAAGTACATAGGATTAGAACCTCACAATTGGGTTACAGCATGGGTAGCATTAACAGATTCGAACGAAAACAACGGATGTATGAAAATGTGGCCTAAATCACATATAAATATTAAAGATCACAATGAAAAATTTAATGAAGGAAATTTACTTACCCGAGGACAAACAGTAGAAAATGTGCCTGAAGACGAAGTTAAATCTATAGAACTAAAAGCTGGTCAAATGTCTTTGCATCACCCAAGAGTAGTGCACGGGTCAGGAATAAATAAGAGTAATGATAGAAGAATAGGATTTGTTATTCAAAGTTATATAGGCACAAACGTAAAACAAACCTTAGGTAAAAATAGTGTTCAAATTGCAAGAGGAGAGGATAAATATCATCATCATGAAGTTATAAATAGAACTAATGCTTTAATGAGTGAAGAAAGTATTTTACTTCGAAAAAAAGAAAATGATTATTTGCAGGAAATTTTTTATAAAGGCGCAAAACAAAAAGGATCTTATTAATTATTAAATATGGGAGATTTAAATAAAGCACCAAATGATTTTTTTGATAATTGGAATAAAATCCAATCAATGTCATATAAAAATGTCATTGAACTACTTGTTAAGAGAAGTAGCGAAAAAAAGATATTAGCTTTAATTCAATTTGAATTAGATCAATTTTCAGAAAATGTTCAAAATGATTTAGTTATTTCTGAAACAAGTTCTTTCTATCAAGAAATATCTAATCTTTTCAGAGATTCAAACTGGTGGTCAACAGCAACAGTAACAGATGCTTGTAAATATTATTTAAACTGTGCAAGAAATAATGTTTCTTATTTTGAAAACTATATAGAGGCAGATAATGATTTATCCCAAAATCAAAAAAATGAGATATTTGCCTTGTATCAATTGTGTACTTTATTTGTTTCTTGGAATGCTATTAAAGATAAAAAGATCAGAGAAATTATAGATATTAGAAAAAGTTTATTTTTTAGATAAAACTCATCAATATGAATAAAGAAAACGCAAGTAAACTCTGGAAAATTATTCAGGAAGCTGGCGATTATTTGGTGGGGCAATTACCAGACCACCCAAATCATCCTCAAGGAAGAAACCCCTATGCTCATGTTGCTATTTGTGTGAAAAGTAAGTTTAACGCAAGTTATAAAGACATTCCTGACGAACAATATGATGAAGTGATAAAATATATTGAGTTTTTAAAAGAAAATCCTAGTTAGCTTTAATTGAATTTAACAAATCATCAACATCGCTATCTTTAGTATTCCAAGCAGCAACCAATCTCACCGCTTTACCATCTAATTCTTCTTCATTCATTTTGTAACCTTCAGAGTTTAGATGTTCTATTTTTTCTCTTGGAAATTTTGCAAACACTTCGTTTGCTTCCGTTGGATAAGCAATTTCAATATCATTATGCTTACTTAGACCATCACTTAATTTTTTACCCATGGCATTAGCGTGTTTTGCATTTCTCAACCAAACATCATTTGAAATGTATGCATCGAGTTGAGCAGAAACAAAACGCATTTTTGATAATAAGTGCCCCGCTCTTTTCATTAAAAAAGCAATATCCCCTACTAATTCTTTCTTAAAAAATATAATTGCTTCAGCTGCTAGACATCCATTTTTAGTTGCTCCAAATGACAATACATCAACCCCTGATTTCCATGTCATTTCAGCAGGAGTTACATCTAAAGAAACCAGTGCATTAGCAAATCTAGCACCATCCATATGTAAATTTAGATTATGTTTATGAGTAACTTCTGCAATTTTTTTAATTTCATCTAATTGATAAACTTCACCTGTTTCACAAACTTGAGTGATACTAACTGATGAAGGCTGGGTATGATGAACAATTCCTTTTCCTCCAATAGATTGGTGTAATTCTTCTGCAGTTATTTTACCCATTACCCCAGTTAAAGGGATTAATTTTCCACCCCCTGTATAAAATTCAGGTGCACCGCATTCATCAGTATTGATATGAGACATCTTATGACAATAAATGTTTCCATAAGAAGGTGTCATTGTAGATAATGCTAAAGCATTAGCTGCAGTACCTGAGGCAGTAGGAAAAACAATTACTTCTTTTTCAAAAATTTCTGAAAACTTATCTTGTAACTCCGTTGATAAAGGATCGTTTCCATAAGGAGTGCTATCTCCTTCATTGGCTTTTATGATTGCCTCTAATACTTCAGGACAAGCACCAGCAACATTATCAGAAGCGAATTTAACTCGCTCTCTTTTTATTTTAATTTTTGCCATAATTATTGTTTTGGAAAGTAATCTTTAAGTTCACCCTCTCGGTAAACATCTGCAGTACAACAATGTAAACCTCCACCAAAAGCGTAGGCATCTCTAAGTTCTACCGGTATAACTTCCATTCCTAATTTATCTAATTGTTCAGCTTGATATTTTTCACTTTTTTCGACACATACAGTTTTAGGATCCAAAACTAAAACATTCATTGATAGCCAAGTTGATGAATAACATAATGGTGGTGGCTCGTTATGTGCTGGCTGTGCGCTGTCTACGATTTCCCAACCATTGTCTTCAAATAATTTTCTTTGTTCCTTAGGAAGTCTTCTTTGTGGGTTATTGATAATTAAACCCTCTTTAATTGGGGTAAAAGTTGCATCAATGTGAATTGGATAAGGATCACCTGGAAAATTTACTGCATGAACTCTATGATCTTTATAATGTCTCTTTAGCCAATCAATTCCTTTTAAATTTGTTGTAAAACCATGTTGAACTACTAAATCTTTACCAAATCTTAATACGTCTGCTGCATCAAATAGCGGTTCTTCTTCAGTGGTTACAAAATATTTTTTTTCAGTCCACTCTAATCTTTTTTGAACACCAATTTTATCTGATAAATAATCCTTTCTATAATCTGCATCAGTTAATCTTGGTTTTGGAGCAGACTCGTGTCTCATGTTTGGATCTTGATTGTAATAATCTTTTAGAAGTGGTCGGTAACATAAATATTCAAACCAACGACATCTATAGCTCATTGTAGCTTCTAAAATTTCGTTTCCTACTGTTAACAAAACATCTCTTGGAGGCATACAGCCAAACATTGTTTCAGCTTCCCAATCTGGTGTTGATGTTTTTTGATTAAAATCTATTGGCGTTGGTCGATCAACTTTAATGCCTCTTTTTTCAAGCATGTTTGAAAAGTTGTCTAATAATTCATTTGCTTTATCTACAGTGTCTTTGGTTCTTGGACCAAACTGACCTCGCATATCACTGTCTTCTGGAACTTTTGCATCTAATGCTGGTTCTGGTGCAGGAATACAAGTACCGTCTGCTCTACCAACAATTACATGTTTTAATGGATCCCACTCATTCCAACTATTAACAATAGTTTTATTCTCACTCATAAAGATTAGTTTTTTATAATATTATGCTCTGGGCCGAAAGGAAATTTTGTAATATTTTCTGCTCCATCTTTGCCGATCACCAAAATATCATGTTCTCTGTATCCACCTGCGCCAGGATTGCCTTCTGGGATCATTATCATTGGCTCCATCGACACGACCATATTTTCTTTAAGAACAGTATCAATATCTTCTCTTAATTCTAAACCAGCTTCTCTTCCATAAAAGTGTGAAAGCATACCAAATGAATGTCCGTAACCAAAAGTTCGGTACTGAAGGTAACCAAGTTCAGCAAACAATTCATTTAACTCATGACAAATATCTGAACATTTAACACCTGGTTTAATCAATTCTAATCCACGTTTGTGAACTTTAACATTTGCTTCCCAAGCTTTAAGAGAGGCATCATCTGCATGATCCAAAAACAAAGTTCGCTCTAGTGCAGTGTAGTAGCCTGAGATCATAGGAAAAGTATTTAAAGATAAAATATCTCCTTTAACTAATTTTCTATTAGTTTTTGGATTGTGAGCTCCATCTGTATTGATACCCGATTGAAACCATACCCAAGTATCCATGTACTCTGCGCCTGGATAACTTTTAACAATCTCTCTTTCCATTCTATCTCTTGCTGCTATTGCTACTTCGATCTCCGTATTATTTTCTCTAATATTTTTAACTATTTCTTCACCACCAATGTCTGCAATTCTTGCGCCATTTCTAATGATCTCTATTTCTTCGTTTGATTTAATCATTCTAAGTTTCATTAGATCCTTTGAAACATCACTAAACACAGAGAAAGTAAAAATAGACCCTATTTTTTCTCGCATATCTAACGTGACATGATCATTTTCAATTCCAATATTTTTTGGAGGTTCATCTCTTCCTATAATTGAAACAATGGCTCTTAAAAAATTATCCCTTTTCCAATCAGTGTAAATAACGTTATCACAATGAGATCTACGCCATGGTTGACTTGCATCAATGTTAGCTGAAATTGTTGAGATTTTATTTTGAGTGATCACACATCCGTATGGTCTACCAAATGAGCAATAAATAAATCCGGTGTAATATGCAACGTTATGCATAGATGTTAAGATAACCATATCGAGACCATTTTGGTCCATCACTGATCTAAGTTTACTTACTCGATCGTTATATTCTTTATCGGTAAATGGTAATTTTACTTTTTCACCGTTTTTAAGTTCAAAAAAATCTGGTCGTTCCATATTAATTTAATGCTATATATCTTTTGTTCCATCTCATTATTAAACTGTAATAAAATATAGATACAAAAAGAAAAAAACCACCGATTATAGTATTTGTGGATGGAACTTCATTAATTCCAAATAATGGCAACCAAACCCAAAAAATTCCACCTATAACTTCAGTTAAAGATAATAGAGTCAATTCTGCTGCTGGTATCGCTTTAGATCCAATTGAATATAAAATTAAACCAAAACAAACTAGTGTCCCATGCAAAGAAAACAAAGCTCCGTTATAGCTAGATGAAAAGAAAACTAAGCCTTTTGATAAAATCATAATTGTTGCAAACACAAAACAAAAGAAACCTGCAAAAGCTACAGTTGTGAATTTTGGTGTTTCTTTTCTCCATCTTAGAGTTACAGAAAAAACTGAGAAACCAATTGAAGAAGTTAAACCAAATACGAAACCAATTAATGATTTTTCACCTGTGTTTCCAAATGCCATAATAATGATACCAACTGTTGCAATTATTATTGATATCCACACATTAAAAGAAATTTTTTCTCTTAAAAATAAAAATGCTAATAATGCTGTAAAAAAAGGCATTGCTGCTAAACAAAGCAAAGTAACTGCTGCACTAGTATTTGTAATTGAATAAATGAATGTAATCATAGCGATCCCCAATCCAGATCCACCGATTACTCCAGATAAACCTATTTTATAATAGTTTTTATAAAAATTTTTTCCTTCCTCGAAAAATAAATAAAGATTTAATAGGATGAAAATTGTTAAACCTCTACCAAAAATGTACTGCCAAGGTACCAATTGAGGATTATCCATGTATCGAACTACTAATGGGCCAAACGACCACAAGAGACCAGCAAAAAGTACAACAGGAATAGCAATTCTTGGATTTCTCAACTCTAACATATTCGGAAATCTAATTGTAAATAGAATTTTCTACAACAAAAATACGTTTCTAAACTAAATTTTGATTTGAAAGATTGGGGAAAAAACAATCAACGATATCCCCTTTTTTAAATTTTGATTTACCTGCTGGTAACAAAACCCAAATATTTGATTTTACAAATGATTTAATTCTAAAAGACTCTTGACCTTTTAAAATTTCAACATTTAGTTTTCCATTTTTAGTTGTGCTTAATTGGCTCTTTACGAATCTTGTGAAATTCTTTTTTTTATCAAAACCGTTCGTTAAAATAGCTTTAATTGATTTTTCTTCTGATAATCCTAAGGCATTTAAAATATATGGAATTACAAAAAATCTAAAACATGCAGCTGAAGAAATTGGATTTCCAGGGAGTCCGAATATTGCCTTTTCTTTCCCTTTAATTTTTGCAAACATTATTGGTTTTCCTGGCCTTATTGCAGCACTTTTAAAGTAGCTTGATAACTTAAATTTTTTAACAACATCAGGTATAAAATCAAACTTGCCTGCAGACACTGCACCTGAAGTAATAATAATATCATCTTTAGATTTAATTAATTTATTTATTTTTTGTTTAAAAATATTTTGGTGATTATCTCTTAAAATACTTCCACTTTTAAAATTAAATAAAAAATTTTGATTTAAGTTTTTAATATAATGTGTGTTAGAATTTCTTACCATCCAATTTGGAATATTATCTTTGTCAGATATTTCATTTCCAGTTGAAAAAAATAATATATTAATCTTTTTTTTTACTTTAATTTGTTTAATACCTAAACTTTTAAAAGCTAAAATATGGTTTGGTTGAACAATTGTATTTTTTTTTATTACAACCTCCCCTTTTTTATAATCTGAACCTGCAAACCTAACGTGATCAAATTTTTTTATTTTCTGGTCGATTAAAATATATTTTTTATTAGGAGCAAAAATTATTTGTTCTATAGGAATAATTGTATCAAAACCCTTTGGTATAATTCCTCCAGTCATTATTTCGGCAGTATCAAATTTTTTTATCTTTTTTTTAAATGGTTTCATTCCTGCAGCAATTGAACCAATAATTTTAAATTTTTTTGGGAATTTTTTTTTTAATTCATTAGTATCTTTTGAATTAATTGCATAACCATCAAACGCAGCATTATTCCCTGCTGGATAATTTATTTTAGAATAAATATTGGTGGAAACTACTCTATTTAAGGAATTTATACTCTTTATAGTTTCGTCTTTAATTTTAATTTTGGCTTTTTTTAAAATTGTTTTTGATTTTTCGTAACTAATCATTTTTGAATATTTCTTCAGCTTTTTTTAAATCTTCTTTTGTATTTATATTAAAGAAAGGATCATTATTTGAAAACTCCATATTAATTATTTTTACCCCAGTATTATTAGCCCACAACTCTACTTTTCTTTCTCCATTTTTTAGATCCTTCTCTAACTTATCTAATAAATTAATCGACCATAAGCCAAATATATTGTGTCGTGTGTTGTTTGACTTAATAAAAAATAAATCACTTTCATTGAAATTAATATTGTGAATAAAATCTTTAAGTATTTGTCTTTTAAAAAAAGGTGTATCTACAGGGAAAGTTGCTATCCATTTGTAGTCTTTTTGATTTTCTTTTATCCATTTCATAGCTGATAAAACTCCACCTAACGGACCAAGACCTTTTTCATAATCCTCGATCATTGAAATTTTTTCTGAGTTATGAAAACTAATTTTATTATTTGATACTATTAAGAGTTCTTTGAATTCATCAATAATTTCAGTCAACATGTGATCAATTAACAATTTACCAGCTAACTTTACTTGGGATTTATCTTCTCCAAACCTTTGTGACTTACCGCCTGCTAGCACAGTGCCTAAAATATTGTTATGATCCATCTATAAAATATAAAACATTCAAAGTTGAATTAAAGAAATTAAATGGATTTAAGAATTTTAGAAATAGCAGCCCATACTGAAAATAATAAAGTTGTTGAAAACTATACTCATAAGTCAAAACATAAAAATCCATTATGTGGTGATGAGATGGAAATAAGCTTAATTGTTAAAGAAGATGTTGTAAAAGATATGGGTTATCAGTGCAAATCGTGTGTTTATTGTCAGGCATCAGTCAGTCTATTATCCAGAAAAATTAAGGAAAAAAAAGTTGATGATGTTAAAAAATTTATAAAAGTTGGTGAGCAACTTTTTGAGGATGCGAAAGTAAGTATGGAAAAACACTGGAAAGACTTTAAAGAAATTTTAGATAAAAAAAATCTTTCAAGGAAAGAATGTTTGCTTTTACCTTTAAGAACTATTGCGAAAGCATTAAAAATATAAATGATCAAAATTACAAAACCCTTATTGCAAAAAGCATTAATTGCAGGTTTTTTTTCTGCATTTACAATTGGTGTATTAACAGTCCTTACTTATAAAAGTACACTCGGATATTTTATTGCAGCCTCTTTTGGTTCTTCAATGGTTTTACTATTTGGTTTTCCTGAAAGTCCATTTGCACAACCAAAAAATGTTTTTTTTGGACATTTGGTAACTGCTTTAGTAGGAGTAATCTTTGTAAACTTTATTCCACTTCCGATTTATATCAGTATTGCAATCGCTGTTGGAGCTGGAGTTTTTTTAATGATTTTATTTAATATTGTCCATCCACCTGCTGGTGGAAATCCAATTATAGTTATTATTGGAAGTGCCTCTTATGATTATTTAATTAATCCAATAATTTTTGGTTGTATAATTATATTGTTACTAGCAATCATAATTAACAAATATTTATTAAAAAAGAACTATCCATTAAAATAGTTTATGAATTCAAAATACAAAGTTTTAAAATACTCGTCTAATAAGTTTGAAAATATAGATGATTTAATTTCAATTGAAGAACCATTGGAGATTTCATTAAAGTATAAAGAAACAGACAAATGGATAAATCAAAGTTTATCTATAACCATGAGAACTCCTGGCGATGATGAGGATCTTGTAAGAGGGTTTTTATATAATGAACAAATTATAACAAATATTAGTGATATTGATTCAATAGAAAGTTATGGAGATAAAGTTGGTCAATACAATATTCAAAATAAAATTTTAGCAACTTTAAATAATTCTAAAAATATAAATATTGCAAAAATAAAAAGAGACTTTTTAACTAATTCCTCATGTGGTGTGTGTGGAAAATCTTCTCTTGATGCTCTGGAAATAATTAAAAAAAATAAAACAAATTCATCAGAACCCAAAATCAAAAAAGAGGTAATTGTTAAATCACCAGATATATTGAGAGAAGGCCAATCAGAATTCAGTAAAACAGGTGGAATTCATGCAAGTGGTCTTTTTAATATTAATGGAGAATTAGTTGCCGTCAGAGAGGATGTAGGAAGACATAATGCTCTTGATAAACTTATTGGTTGTGCATTAAAGAACAATCAAATTGATCCGAAAAACCAATTTATAACATGCTCAGGTAGACTAAATTTTGAATTGGTTCAAAAGGTTTTGATGACAGATATAGGCATAATGATAGGCGTTGGTGCGCCAACTAGTCTTGCTATCGATTTAGCGAATAAATTTGACATTACCCTTGTTGGTTTCGTAAAGAGGGACAGTTTTAATATTTACACAAATAACAAAAAAGTTATTGTGGGCTAAATTAATAAAAGGGTATTTGTGTCAAAAAATATAAGTAATTTATCAGGCAGAATAGGCTTAAAAGATAACCTATTTAAGCAAATCTCAGAAAATACCTTAAGCGACAATCCACAAGATATTAAAGAAATTGCCAAAAAACATAACCTAGGTGTTTCAACTCTTCATGGTGCAGAATCCTTTTATGAGTTTTTAAGACCCTCTCATAGAGAAAAGAAAGCTTTTGTTTGTAACGGTAGTGCATGCATGTGCGCAGGTACTCAAGACAAATTAAAAGATAAATTAAAAGAAAAACTAGGTGATGACAAAGTTGGAGAAATGTTCTGCTTAGGTCATTGTTATGAAAACCATGCTTTCCATTATGATGGAGAAAATTATGCTGGTAAAGATATAGAAAAAATTGACCAAATAATTAAAGGTGAAGAAATTAAACAAGATAAGTTTTTCTCTAAGAGTTATGCAACAACAAGTTTTTTAATGGATGACAAGTTATCTTCAACAGATCAATTCAAAGAGCAATTAAGTAAATTTTTAAAAACAGATAAAAAAGAAATAGTAAAATCATTATTAGATTCAAATTTAACAGGAAGAGGCGGTGCTGGTTTTCCAACAGGAATGAAATGGGATTTTTGTAGTAAAGCAAAAGGAGATAAAAAATATGTTATCTGTAATGCAGATGAGGGTGACTCTGGTGCTTTCTCAGACAGATACTTATTAGAGGACCAACCTTTAAAAGTTATTTTTGGAATGGTAATTTGTGGTTATGTGATAGGAAGCAATGAAGGAGTTTTATACATTAGAGGTGAATATCCTAAATCCATTGAAGCAATTAATGGCTGCATCAATGAACTTAAAAAATTAAATTTACTAGGTGAAAATATTTTAGGAACCGATTTTTCTTTTGATCTTGGAATTTGTATAGGACAAGGTGCTTATATTTGTGGAGAAGAAACAGCTTTGATAGCTTCTATTGAAGGAAGAAGAGCTGAAGTAGATGTAAGACCTCCCTTCCCTGTTACCGAAGGGTTATATAAAAAACCAACTGTGGTTAATAATGTTGAAACATTGGCTGCTGCAACTGGAATTTTGTTAAATGGATCAGAAAAATTTTCTTCAGTTGGAAATAAAAAATCAGCTGGAACAAAATTAGTTTGTTTAGATAGTTTCTTTAACAACCCAGGTGTTTATGAAATTGATATGGGTACACCAATGAAAAAAATATTTAATGAAATTGGTGGTGGATATAAAGAGCCTGTTAAAGCTTTTCAAATAGGAGGTCCATTAGGCGGAGTTGTTCCTTTAAGTGAAATAGAAAATTTAAATTTGGATTTTCAAGAGTTCACAGCAAAAGGTTTTATGTTAGGTCACGCAAGTGTAGTTAGTATTCCAAAAGATTTTCCAATGGCTGAATATATTCATCACTTGTTTGAATTCTCAGCAGAAGAATCGTGCGGGAAATGTTTCCCGGGAAGACTTGGATCTTACAGAGGTAAGGAGATGTTTGATCAAGCTAAGAAGAAAACAGCTAAAATTCCTTTAAAATTACTAGAAGAATTGTTGGTTACCATGCAAAAAGGATGCTTATGTGCTCTTTGTGGAGCAATCCCAACTCCAATTCAGAATATTCTAAAATACTTTGGTGATGAAATGAAAAATGATATGGTGAAAGATAATTAATGAGCTCAGAAAAAAGAAAAATTGCTTATATTGATGGAAAACCATACGAAATTGGTCCTAAACACACATCTATTTTAAAATTTGTAAAAAGCTATGTAGGTGAAAAAAAAGTACCTACTTTATGTGATGATCCTAACCTAGCTCCTTATGGTGCTTGCAGAGTTTGCTCGGTAGAAGTTGCTTTAGAAAAAGATGGTCCAACAAGAGTGGTTGCATCTTGTCATACTCCGGTTGCTGAAAACCAACATATCTTTACTTCAAATGAAACTTTAACAAGTCTAAGAAAAAATATTGTTGAATTAGTTTTAACAGACCATCCAATGGAATGTGATACTTGTGAGGTAAATAATAATTGTGAATTACAAACAGTAGCAAACGATCTAGGAGTTGCTGATCATAGATATAACAGTCCTAAACAGCACAAAGGTATACCAAGAGATACTTCTCACGATTATATGAGAATGAATTTAGACAACTGTATTAATTGCGGAAGATGTGTCAGAGCTTGTGATGAAATTCAAGGTTCATTTGTACTAACAATGAGCGGAAGAGGTTTTGAATCTAGAATAACAACTGACAATGATATGATGTTTGGAGATAGTTCATGTGTATCTTGTGGAGCATGTGCACATACATGTCCAACAGATGCAATTTCAGATGTTTTTCAATCTAAATCTGCAGCTGTAGATAAAAAAGTTAGAACAACTTGCTCATACTGTGGTGTTGGATGTAATTTAGAAGCGTCAATAAAAGATGATAAAGTTGTTGCAATAGATACTCCAAAACAAACAGAGGTAAATGCTGGTCATACTTGTATTAAAGGAAGATATGCATTTAGTTTTTATGATCATCCAGACAGATTAAAAACACCTTTAATTAAAAGAAATGGAAAGTTTGAAGAAGCTTCTTGGGATGAAGCTTATGATTTTATTAAAAAAGAAATGAACAGAATTACAAAAGATAATGGTCCAGATGCCTTTGCTGGAATTTCTTCTGCAAGATGTACGAATGAAGAAAATTATGTTTTTCAAAAAATGATTAGAGCTGCTGTGGGAACTAACAGTGTAGATTGTTGTGCAAGAATTTGTCATTCACCAACAGCTTGGGGAATGCAACAAACTTTTGGGACTGGGGCAGCAACTAACTCTACAGAAGATATTTATCATGCAGATTTATTTTTGGTAATTGGAGCTAATCCAACTAACGCTCATCCTGTAACAGGTGCAAAAATAAAACAACAAGTCATGAAAGGTAAAAAATTAATTGTGCTTGATCCAGTTACAACTGAACTTGCGAAACTTGCTGATTATCATATTAAACTAAGACCAGGAACTAATGTTGCAGTTCTAAATATGATGTTGCACTTTATTATCAAATCAAAACTTTATAATGCAGATTTTGTTAGAGATAGAACTGAAGGTTTTGATAATTTCTTAAAAGAAATTGAAAGACAAGATGTTGATCATTTAGCAAAAGTAGCTGGAGTAGATAAACAATTAGTTAAAGAAGCAGCAATAGCATATGCTACTGCAAGAAATTCAATGGAGTTCCATGGTTTAGGAGTTACTGAACACGAACAGGGATCTAAAACTGTAATGTTAATTGCAGATTTAGCAATGATCACTGGAAACATTGGACGAAAAGGTGTCGGAGTTAATCCTTTAAGAGGTCAAAACAATGTTCAAGGTGCAGCAGATATGGGTTGTCAACCACACCAAGGTGCTGGATATTTTCCTGTGGCTGATGAAAAGCATCAAGAATTCTATACTGAAAAATATGGAGTAACTCACCCAACTAAGCCGGGATTAAAAATTCCTCAAATGTTTGAAGCCGCAATAAACAAGGAATTAAAAGGTTTATGGATCATTGGAGAAGATATTGTTCAAACAGATCCTAACAGCGCACATGTAATTGAAGCTATGAACTCTTTAGAACTTTTAGTCGTTCAAGAGATATTTATGAGTGAAACAGCAAAATTAGCAACTGTTGTTTTGCCAGGTACTACTTTCTTAGAAAAAGATGGAACTTTTACGAACACTGAGAGAAGAATTCAAAGAGTGAACAGAGCTGTACCTCCTCTACCAGGCACTAAACCTGATGGATTAATTGTAACTGAGATGATGCAGAAATTAGGATTTGATCAGCCAACTTATGATGCAGATCAAGTTCTAGGAGAAATTGCTGATATCGTTCCTTTCTTTAAGGGTGTTACTAGAGAGAGACTTGGAAAATTTGGATTACAATGGCCAGTTCAAGAAGATGGAACTGATACAAAAATTTTACATACAGAAACATTTAAATTAGGTAAAGGCAGACTAAAAAACTTTGATTGGAAGGAATCATCAGAAATAGAGGCTAATCAAAAAGACTACCCTTTAATTTTAACAACAAGTAGAGTTTTACAACATTACAATGCAGCAACAATGACTAGAAGAACAAAAAATATAAATATTGTTGATGAAGATGTTTTATTAATTCATCCTAAAGATGCGGCTCATAGAGATCTAAATACTGGTGATATTGGAAGACTTTATTCAGGTAGAGGTGAGGTTGCACTTAAAGTTGAGGTTACTGACAAAGTTAAAGAGGGAATTGTGTTTACTACGTTCCATTTCCCAGAACATATGGTTAATATGGTTACAGGTCATGGTAAAGATGAAGAAACAATGTGTGCTGAATACAAAGTATCTTCTGTTGAAGTACAAAAAATCTCTAATCAATTTAAAACAGAAGTTAAACCAAAAGAAAATCAAGCTGAAGTTAGTTAATTAAAATGACCATTGGTTGGCATTTTGATAATACATATTCAAAGTTATCAAATACGTTTAAAGAAAATATTAAACCAACTCCTGTTCATGATCCTGAATTAGTAATTTTAAATGAGGAACTAGCCTCTACTTTAAATTTAGATTTTTCAAAAACAGATAAAAAAAAATTAGCAGAAATATTTTCTGGAAACTCCATACCAGAAGAAACAAATACCATTGCGCAAGCATATGCAGGTCATCAATTTGGACACTTTACTATGTTAGGAGATGGTAGAGCAGTTTTATTGGGTGAGCATTTAGTAAACAATGATAATCGTTTTGACATTCAGTTTAAAGGTTCAGGAAGAACTTCTTTTTCTAGAGGTGGTGATGGAAGAGCAGCTCTAGGTCCTATGCTTAGAGAATATATTATTAGTGAAGCGATACATTCATTAAATATTCCAACCACTAGAAGCCTTGCTGTAGTCAAAACAGGAGAAAAAGTTGTAAGAGAAAATCTTTTACAGGGTGCTATATTAACAAGAGTTGCATCAAGTCATCTTCGGGTTGGAACATTTCAATATATAGCTGCAACTCAAAACATCGAAAATTTAAATACTTTAGTCGACTACACAATAAATAGACATTATCCAGAAATTAAATCATCAAATTCAAAAGCATTAGACTTGTTAAATCTTGTTATGGAAAAGCAATGCCAGCTAGTAATCAATTGGATGAGAGTTGGATTTATTCATGGAGTTATGAATACTGATAACATGGCAATTTCAGGTGAAACAATAGATTACGGTCCTTGTGCATTTATGGATCATTATGATCCAAAAACTGTATTTAGCTCAATCGATAAATTTGGAAGATATGCCTTTTCTAATCAACCACCAATTACAAAGTGGAATTTAGCAAGATTTGCAGAATGCCTAATCCCTCTAATTGACAAAAATGAAGACACTGCAATTAAATTAGCAACAGATTTAATAGATAATTTCCAAAATATTTATGAAGATAAATGGTTAAATATGATGAGAGATAAACTAGGTCTATTTGGTGAGGATAAAAATGATAAAAAATTAATTAATGATTTGTTTAATTGGATGGAAAAAAATAAAGCAGATTACACAAATACTTTTTGTAATCTAATGGATATCAATTCTGATGAAATTTACAAAAATAATGATTTTATCAATTGGAAAAATGAATGGAAAAAAAGATCTGAGTTAAATAATTCAACTAAGGAAAAACAAAGCAAACTTATGAAATCAAATAATCCAATTGTAATTCCTAGAAATCATAAAGTAGAAGAAGCTTTAGCTGAAGCTGACAAAGGAAGTTTAGATAAAATGAAAAAGTTATTAGCTATTTTAAAAAATCCTTATGACAATCAGAATAATATTGAAGAATATCAAGCACCTGCTCCATCGAGTAACGAAAAATATCAAACTTTTTGTGGAACTTAATTTATAAAACGTAGGGCTCTGGCCTAGCGGTTTTACCCAAAACTCTCTCAACTGCAAAATCACTTATATCAATTGTTTGGTATGATCCTGTTGTGATTAATTCAGTTAAGGCTCTACCGATACCTGGTGCTTGCATTAATCCCCGGCCTGTAAATCCAGAAGCCATGTAAACATTATCGTATTTTGGATGCTTACCAACAACTGCATTATTATCTAATCTATTACAATCATAGTAACCTGCCCATCCACCAGTTAACTTTAATTCCTCAAAGGCAGGTATTCTCTTAGCAAGAGCTGGCCAAACTAATTCCTCAAAATCATTCCAAGCTGGTTCCAAATCATCTGCATCAAATACAGAAATAGGTGATCCTGCTAAATATTCCCCTCCTTCTGGTCTCCAATAAACACCAGTTGTTAAGTCTCCACTTAGTGGCATCTCTTTTATATAAGTTGGGCATTTTACTCTAAACACGGTATGCTTTTGAGGAACAACAGGAATATCTTCTAACAATTCTTTTGTCCAACAACCAGCCGCAGAAACAATTGTTTTAGCATTTATTTCGGAAATACTTTTTACTTCACCTTTAATAAATTCTGCTCCAAGCTCTATTGCTTTACTTTTAAGAGCGCTATGAAACATAAATGGATCAATCCATCCTTCACTTTGATTATCCGTATAAGTTGCTGTCTCTATCCCTTCACTATTCACATAAGGGAAAACTTTAGATAATTCTGACCCTTTAATATTTTTTGTTCCTGCGTCACATTCTTTATGATTTTCTAATGCTCTATATTGTTCTTCAGCATGCTCAGGACCAAACATTAAAAGATATCCATTAGTTACCATACTAGCTGTTGGGTTAGGATTTTTTTCTGTTTTTAATAGTTCTGGTATTTGAAAAATAAATTCTCTTGCAAATTTTCCTAATAAAATATTTTCTTTTTGGAAAAATTGTCTTCTAAAACCACCTAGAGATAATGGGAATGAAGCTGTTTTATAAGTAGGATCTCTTTCAATAACCTTAACTTTTCTACCCTCTTTGGATAAAAAATAAGCAGTTGCAGCCCCTATTATTCCACCACCAATTACTACAACATCATCCATATTTAATTTAACATAATCAAGCTTGTATTCAGAATTAGTGCAAAGCTACACCAAAGTAAATATGGAATCATTAGGTAGGCACTCAACATCTTGACGCGTTTAAACCTTAAAATAAGATTAATTATCAATGCTATTAGTATGATTAATACTAAAAGAGCCAAAACCATGTTATGGAAAACAAAAAAAACTACACTCCAAGTTGTATTGAATACTAAATGGATAAAATAAATATAAACAGTATTCATATCTCTATTTTTTGTATGCCAGTAAAGCCATATTGCAACTGTCATCAATGTATACAAGATCGTCCAAACAGGTCCGAATATCCAATCCGGTGGATTAAATGATGGTTTATTTAGTAATGAGTACCATGGCTCTTTAAAAGTAACAGTAGCTAAACCGCCAATCAATGAAGCAGAGAATGTAATAGCAAGAAACAATATAAATGTTAAAAATTTATTTTTAAACATATTAGATATATACATAACAAAAAATGAGTAATAAAACTATTTGGATTACTGGTGGTAGTACTGGTATTGGAAAAGCTTTAGCAATTAAATTTGCAAGTAAGGGATGGAACGTTGCTATATCTGCAAGAAGAGCTGAATTACTAAATGAGCTTTCAAATTCTTATGAAAATATTTCAAGTTTTCCTTTAGACGTAACAGATAAAGAAAAGTGCAAAGAAGTATTTAACGAAATTAAAAACAAATATGAAAATATAGATATTTGTTTTTTTTCAACTGGAACATGGGATCCCAAAAAAGAAAAAGATATAGATGTCGAACAAATGGAAGATGTTTTTAAAGTAAATTTTTTTGGAACTGTGAATAGCATCAAAGCAGTTGAACAATACTTTAGAGATAAAAAAAATGGTATAATTACTATTGTTTCGTCAATTGCAGGATATAGAGGGTTACCTAATTCAACTGGATATGGGCCATCTAAATCTGCATTAAATAACTTAGCTGAAAGTTTGTATTTTGATTTTAAAAGATACAATGTACGTGTTTGTTTAGTGTCTCCTGGGTTTATTAAAACGCCAATGACAGATAAAAATGATTTTAAAATGCCTTTTTTAAAAACTCCTGAGTATGCTGCAGATCAAATTTATGAAGGTTTAGTTAACAAAAATATATTTGAAATACATTTTCCAAAATCACTTACAATTACATTAAAACTATTGAGTTTTTTACCGAGTAAAATTTATTTTGGTTTAGTTGGAAAACTAACGAAATATCAAAAAAAATAGTTAATCTTTTACAAATACAACTGTTAATTCAGCTACTTTAAAACCAAATTTAGTCATTGTTGCTCTATTAATTGCAACTCTATCATCTTGTTTAAAAATCCAATCGTCAAAAGTTATTTTTAATTCTTTGCCTTTAACCGGAACTAATAGAACATATTCAAATTTAAACGCTGGTCCGTAAGAATATCCTATTGCTTTACCTACAACATCTCCTGCTGTTCCTTCATAATTATGCTCGTCAATTTTGTTGATTGTCCATTCTCTGTCTTGAACTTCACCATCATCCCAATTAAACTTTTCTTTAAGAATTAATTGCTTTCCATCCCAGGTTCCATTTAAATCTGCAGAAAATTGTCTTGTAACTTTTCCTGATCTATTTTGTAGGACACCCCAAGCCTTAACATTGCCAGATAAGTATTCCTCAATAATTAATCTTGGTTCTTTGTTTTTAAAGTCTTCTGGTTTCATGGCACTATTATTTGAGCAACTTGTAATTAAGAATAATGAAATTATCAATGAAATTGACTTAATTATTTTTATATGTCGCATAAATATCTCCATTATTTTTATTTGTTTTGCATTGAAAATTGTATCAGATCAATATTTTTTGACTTAAATCCAGCTTCACAATAAGAAAGGTAAAACTCCCACATTCTTTTAAATGTTAAATCAAAACCTTGATTTTTTATTATATCCCATTTTTTTAAAAACTCATTTCTCCATATAGCCAATGTATTTGCATAATGATCAGCATAAGAAATGTATGAATTTATATTTAAGCCATTATCAGAAACATAACGATTAATACTATTTTTATTTGGTAAAAAACCACCGGGAAAAATATATTTTTGAATAAAATCTTGTTTGTTTTTGTATCTATCAAATAACCTATCGTCGATAGTAATTGCTTGAATAGCTGCTTTACCGCCATCAGATAAGTTGGTTTTAATAGTTTTAAAATAACCCTCTAAATAATTTTGACCAACAGCCTCTATCATCTCTATAGATGCAATTGAATTGTATTTGCCTTTGAGATCTCTGTAATCCTTTATTTCAATATTTACTTTTTCATTTAAACCACACTTAAAAATTCTTTCTTTTGCATATTCAAATTGTTTTTTTGATATTGTAATACAGTCAAGTTTAACATCATATTTTTTACCTAAGTACTCAGCAAAACCTCCCCAACCACATCCTATTTCTAAAACTTTGTCACCATTATTTGGTTTAATTAGATCAATTAATTTTTGATATTTATTATTTTGAGCGTCAGAAAGATTTTTAGATTTATCATCAAAAATAGCACTAGAGTAAGTAAGTGTGTCATCTAACCAAAGAGAAAAAAAATCATTCCCAAGATCATAATGTTTAGCAATATTTTCTTTACTTCTGCTTTTTGTATTTTTGATTATTTTATTTTTTACAAAATTGATTATTGGAAAATCAAGAAGGCCTGAGAATTTATATATAACTTCTATATTTCTTGCAGTTAATTCAATTAAGTTTGATAAGTTATCAGTTTCAAATTCACCTCTCATGTAGCTTTCGGCAAATCCAATACTGCCACCTCTAATTAAATTATAATTAAAATCTGGTTTTTTGATTGAAATATTTGCATGCAATTTTTCATTTGGATTTCCAAACTTTAAAACTTTTCCATCATGTGTAGTGAGCTCTAGATAACCATAATTTATTTTATTAAGAAATTTAAAAACTAATTTATCTGCAGCGTTATTTAAAAACATTAGTTTTCTACTGTTATATTATTTTTAATTTTAAATTTTTTCTTAATAAATTTAATTCCTTTAATCCACAATTTAAACGCTTCAAAATGTATCGCAGAGATAATTTTAAACGTCATTAAAGGGTGTTTAAGATAAGAATTCATTAAGTTTTTAGTTGTCAAATCAGATCTTTCACCATCTTGAGATGCAAAAAGAATTTTTCCTTCTTGATCATATTGATCAATTACAACTGACAACTTCTGCTCTGGATTTAATATCCTAAAAAAATAATTACAATCCATTTCAATAAATGGTGAAACATGAAATTTCTTTGAGCAATTATTTTGAATTAATTTATTTTGTCCCTCTACTTTAAAAACATATGTGTGTTGCTCACCAAATGTATTCTTAACTTCATATAAAATAGAAATTAAATTATCATTTCTATCATATACAAAAAAAATACTTAGTGGATTAAAAACATAACCAAATATTCTTGGATAGCATAAAAGTTTAACTTTAATGTTCTCTGTATTGATTTCGTTATTAATTAGATTTTTTTTTACCCATTCAAAAAGAGATGACCCGTCACGATCACCATGATCTTTCTCATAAAAACTAATAAGATTAAATTTATTTAATGAAAAAAATTTTAATTTATCATTAAGCTCATTTAGCTCTGAAAGATCTATAAATAATGAAAATACTTTATACTTAAAAAAATGTTCTTTTGGTTTAAATCTCTTATGGATTACATTTCCATTATATATACAAGAACTAATCATTAAGGTTTTTCAGCATTTCAATAGATGATTTTATTCCATCTTCATGAAATCCGTAACCAAAATAACTGCCACAAAAAAGTAAATCTTTTTGATTTTGTATTTTAATAAGCTCTGATTGAGCATCTAACGCTTTTTGATCGTAATATGGATGTGTAAATTTTACTTTTCTCAATATTTTTTTCTCATCAATATCGAAGTAAGGATTTAGTGTTAAGAAAATATTTTCATCACACTTTAAATTTTGTAATAAATTTAACCAGTAGGTTATTGAATTTTTCTCTAAATTCTTGTCATCTATTGATGAATTCCATGATGACCAAGCTTTTTTATTTTTTGGCATGGCCCGCTGATCTGTATGTATGTAAGCTATATTTTCTTTGTAACTAAAATTCGAAAGAATATTTCTCTCATTCTCAGTTGGATTTTCAATTAACTTTAAGGCTTCATCAGCATGTGTTGCCAAAACTACTTTATCATAATCAAAAAATTCGCTTTCTCCACCATAGTATAGGTCTAATCCAGATGATTTTCTTTTAACTCTTGTAACTTTGTAATTTTTGTAGTGTTCACCACTTATTTGGGAAAGTATTTTACTAACATAAGTTCTGCTTCTATTGGTTACCGTGTACCACTGCGGTCTATTTTTTAATTTAAACAAACCATGATTTTGGAAAAATCTAAGAAAGAAACTAATTGGCATCTTACTCGCTTCATAAGGAGGCATAGACCAAATTGCAGATACCATTGGTATTATATGATAATCGATAAAAGTTTTAGATAATTTATTAATTTTTAAATATTCACCTAAAGTAATTTTATCATTGGATATGTTTACTTGATCACTTTTTTTATAAAATTTAATGATATCAAAAAACATTTTTAAGAACTCTATGTTAAACAAATTTGATTTATTAGAGAAAATTCCACTCAATCCTTTTCCACAATATTCAAAGTTTGTATTATCTACTGAAACTGAAAAAGACATATTGCTTTTTTCAATTTGAATATCATTTTCCTTGAAAAAATTAATTAAATTTGGATAAGTTTGAAAATTAAAAACAATGAAACCAATATCTACTGAAACTTTTTTTTCATCAATAATCAAATCTATTGTATGAGAGTGTCCACCAAAATGATCTTCTCGCTCAAAAAGATCTACATGATGTTTTTTAGATAAATAATAAGCAGCACTTAATCCGGAAATACCTGAACCAACAACAGCAATTTTCATTAATTATTATGCTGCATCTTCTTTAAACTCATCCATACTTGGACAAGTACAAAAAATATTTTTATCTCCATATACGTTATCAACTCTTGCAACCGGAGGCCAAAATTTATTTGCTTTTAAGAATTTTGCAGGATACGCAGCTTGCTCTCTTGAATATTTATGATTCCATTCATCTGAAGCTAATTCAATATCTGTATGAGGTGCATTTTTAATTGGATTATCAACTTTATCAAATTTTCCTGATTTGATCATATCTATTTCTGATTTAATGCTAATCAAAGTATCACAAAATCTATCTAGCTCAGACAAGCTTTCACTTTCAGTTGGTTCAATCATCATTGTGCCTGCTACTGGCCATGACATTGTTGGTGCATGAAAACCATAATCGATTAATCTTTTAGCTATATCTTCTTCAGTAATCCCTGTTTCAGTTTTAATAGATCGAATATCAATAATACATTCATGAGCTACATTACCGTTTGAACCTTTATAAAGAATTGGGTAATGATCTTTAAGTCTATGAGCTATATAATTTGCATTTAGTATTGCAATTTCAGTAGCTAATTTTAAACCTTCAGAACCCATCATTTTAATATACATCCAGGAAATTGATAAAATACTTGAACTTCCCCAAGGTGCTGCTGAAACTGCTCCTATTCCTGTGGCAGGTCCACAGTCCTTAACAACCGGATGATTGGGCAAATAAACTTGTAAATGTCTTTTACACGCAATTGGTCCCATTCCTGGTCCTCCACCACCATGTGGAATACAGAATGTTTTGTGTAAGTTTATGTGACAAACATCTGGACCAAAATTTCCAGGTCTTGCTATACCAACAAGCGCATTTAAATTTGCACCATCCATATAAACTTGACCACCGTGTTTATGAATTAACTCACATATATCTGTAATTTTTTCCTCAAATACTCCGTGAGTAGACGGATAAGTGACCATTAATGCTCCAAGATTTTCAGAATGCATTTCTGCTTTTTTCTTTAAATCTTCAAAATCAACATTTCCTTCTTTATCACAATCAACAACAACAACTTTCATTCCAACCATTTGTGCACTAGCAGGATTGGTTCCATGTGCTGAACTTGGTATTAAACATATATTTCTATTTTCCTCACCTCTATCTAAATGATATTTTCTAATAACCATTAATCCTGCATACTCCCCTTGAGCGCCTGCATTTGGTTGAAGTGAAACACCAGAAAAACCAGTAATTGATCTAAGCCAATTTTTAAGATCAGTGAATAAATCTCTATATCCTTCCATCTGCTCAATTGGCACAAATGGATGAGGCTCAGCTAATTCTCTCCACGAAATAGGTATCATTTCTGCAGTAGCATTTAATTTCATTGTACATGAACCAAGTGCAATCATAGTTCTGTTAAGAGCTATATCTTTATCCTCTAACTTTTTTAAATATCTAAGCATCTCAGTTTCTGAATGATATGAATTAAAAACAGGGTGCTCTAAATATTTTGAAGTTCTTAATAAATTTTTTGGAAGATTGGGTAAACTTACTGTTGGATCTTCTTTTTTAATCGATTCAGCTGCGTTAAAAATTTTTAGTAATTGATTTACTCTATAAACATTTTTCTTCTCATCGAAAGAAACTGCTAACATTTCAGAATTTACTCTTCTAATGTTTACCTTTTGATCTAAAGCATTTTTAAAGATTTGATCAGTTTTATCTTTTGTTACAATTGTAACTGTATCAAAGAAATGATCTGAATAAATTTCATATCCTGATTGTTTTAATTTATCTGAAAAGTTTTTAGCTAATTGAGAAACTCTCTCTGCAATAATTCGGATACCCTCAGGACCATGATAAATAGCATAAGCTGCTGACACAATTGCTAATAAAGCTTGGGCAGTACAAATATTACTTGTAGCTTTATCTCTTCTTATATGTTGTTCCCTAGTTTGTAATGATAATCTGTATGCTTTGTTTCCATGTCTATCAACAGAGACCCCTACAATTCTTCCTGGCATGGATCTTTTGTATTCGTCTTTTGTTGCAAAGAAGGCTGCATGAGGTCCACCATAACCCATTGGAATTCCAAATCTTTGAGAACTTCCTACAGCAATATCTGCTCCTAGTTCTCTTGGCGTTTTTAATTTAGCAAGTGCCAATAAATCACAAGCTAATATTGCTTTACCATTTTTTTTATGAATTTTACTTATTGCTTCACTAGGATCTTTTATATCCCCTAACGTTCCCGGATATTGCAATATACCACAAACTAAATCTTCCTTTAATTGATCTAATACTTCATCTTCATTACCAATTAGTACTTTTAATCCCATTGGTTCTGCTCTTGTTTGGATTACATCAATTGTTTGTGGGTGACAATTTTCTGAGACAAAAACTAAATTACTATCTTTTTTGTTTAATCTATGACTTAATCCCATTGCTTCTGCAGCTGCTGTTCCTTCATCTAATAAAGATGCATTTGCGATATCCATTCCAGTAAAATCAACTATCATTTGTTGGAAATTAAGCAGCATTTCTAATCTTCCTTGAGCTACCTCGGGTTGATAAGGTGTATAAGAAGTATACCAACCTGGATTTTCTAAAATATTTCTTAGAATAACATATGGCGTATAGGTACCATAATAACCCATCCCTATAAAGTTAGAGTAAATTTGATTTTTTTTCGAAATCACTTTTAATTTTCTTAATGCTTCATATTCTGAATTAGACTCGCCAATATTTAATTCATCTTTTAATTGGATCTTTTCTGGAACTGTACTTTTAATTAAATCATCTAATGATTTATAATTAAGTTCTTTGAGCATTTTATTTTGATCTTCATCTGAAGGTCCAATGTGTCTTTTTAAAAAATCTTTTTGTGAATTATGTAACATTAGCTAGCACTCTCCTTTGCAAATTTATCGTATTCTTCTTTGTTCATAAGACTTTCCATTTCAGATTGATCCTTCATTTTAAGTTTAAAAAACCATGCTGAACCCTCTGGATCTTCATTAATTTTAGAAGGATCATCTACAATAGCTTGATTGGTATCTACTACTTCACCACTAACTGGAGTATAAACATCACTAGCAGCTTTCGTAGACTCTACTACTCCTGCTGTACCATCTTTTTCAACATTAGATCCTTTTTCAGGAAGTTCTGCAAAAACGATGTCTCCAAGCATTTCTGTTGCATGTTTTGTAATTCCTATTGTGGCCACATCTCCCTCTAAAGTTATCCACTCATGTTCTTTTGAAAATTTTACTTCACTCATTAATTTACTCCTTTCACATAATTTTTTTTATAAAATGGTAATGCACAAACATTTGCTGGATGTTTTTTCCCTCTTACCTCAAGCAAAATTTTAGTATCAACTTTTGAAAACTCTTTATTAACATAACCCATCGCTATAGGACCATTTACACTTGGTCCAAATGTGCCACTAGTTATCTCACCGATTTGTGTATCTGTATCATCAAATATTTTAGTTTTTTCTCTAGCAATCAATCTACCTTCGGGTTTAATCCCTACTCTTATTTGATTTGCTCCATCTTGCATTTGGTTCATAATTTTTTTCGATCCAATAAAACCTCCATTTGATAATCTAGATTTTGAGATTGCCCATCTAAGGTTTGCCTCAACTGGTGTTTTATTAATATCTAATTCGTGACCATATAAACATAATCCAGCTTCTAATCTCAAGGTATCTCTTGCCCCAAGTCCTATAAGTTGTGCTCCCTTTTCTATTAAATTTTCAACAAATTTTTCAGCTTTATCGTTAGAAATTGAAATTTCAAATCCATCTTCCCCTGTATAACCTGATCTTGTGACAAATAATTTTTGATTATCAGAATCGAACCAATTTCCTGTCATAAAATTTAGTTGATCAACCCCATTTATAATTGAGTTTAAAATTTCAACAGACTTAGGTCCTTGAATTGCTATCAAAGATCTATTGTTGTCTAAATTCATTTTAAATTTTGAACCTAGTAAATTAGATAAAATTTCAAAATCTTTATCTTTGCATGCAGCATTTAAGATAATTAAATACCCTTCCTCTATTTTAGTAATGATTAAATCATCATAAATTCCAGCATCTTCATTCATTAAAAAGCTATACTTAGAGCAGTTTAGTTTTAGATTTTTCAAATCTAATGGAAAAATTTTTTCTAATTCTTCAGTTAAGCTTTCATCACCATATATGAATAGCTGTCCCATATGAGATACATCGAATATTCCAGAATGCGATCTTGTAAATTTATGCTCTTCAATAATACCTTTGCTATACTGAATAGGCATTTCATAGCCAGCAAATTCAACAAACTTAGCGTTATTACTTTGATGAAGTTTATTTAGTGATGTTTTTTTTATTTCCATATTAACTCTTCATTGCCCCCTCTGTCTTGGTGCCTGAGAGATTTGCTCCTTCGGCGAGAATAATTCTCTTTCCAGAGTTAATACGTACGGTCCTTTTGCCTGAGAGTTTCCGGGGTGGTTGCTCCTTCGGCGCTACAAAAGTAGTCTCTCCCGTATATAAATTTATAACACATTTAAAATGTTTATGTGAAATTTATTTAGCTAGCTTTTTAATAAGTAATGGAGACAAAAACTGTATAA
Source organism: uncultured Pelagibacteraceae bacterium (assembly GCA_902592375.1). Classification (GTDB taxonomy): domain Bacteria; phylum Pseudomonadota; class Alphaproteobacteria; order Pelagibacterales; family Pelagibacteraceae; genus Pelagibacter. The sequence continues at coordinate 42,753 of CACJEG010000006.1, forward strand.
CTACTGCTGTTATAACTACGGCTCCCCCAAAAAGTACAGTAAGTGGTGGGTTTTCGTTTGCAAACATCCATGCCCACATGGGTCCTAGAACAGCTTCTGTTAACATAATGATTCCAACAAATGCTGAAGGAGTTGATCTTGCTCCAATTGTTATAAGTATAAATCCAAGTCCAACTTGAAAAAATCCTGCAATAAAACCTAAAAAAATATCATTTGTTGAAACCAAAATACTCGGTGACATAAACAAACCTATTAGTGTTGCAAAAATTCCAGCAACTAATTGTAAAGGTATCATGTCGACTTTTGGATATTTTCTGACAATTAAAATTAAGATTGCAAATGATATCGGCATGATAAATGCAACTAGGTTTCCAGTCATTTGACCTGGTGTTAGTGAACTTCCTAACATTAAAATGATGCCAACTACTGCTGTAATAATGCAAGTTAATGTAATTTTAGAAATTTTTTCCTTCAAAAATACATAACCAAAAATTGCTAAAAACAGAGCTTGAGTTTGAATTATAAAGTTTGCATTAGCTACTGTTGTTTCGTACATTGCAAATACATAGCTAGCAAATCCAATGGATAAAATTATTCCTCCAAATAAACCTGGAATTCCAGATTTATAAAGTGCACTGAAAATTTTTCCTTTGTAAGTAAAGATTAAAAAAATTGTAATTACTCCAATAAAGAAAAGTGATCTCCAAAATAATATTTGCCAAAGTGTAGATCCATCGAAAGACTTAACAATTAAACCTCCAAAACTTAATGCACAAGCTCCTAAAAAAACTAAAAAAGGTCCTGGAATTTTTGATAAAAAATTCATTAAATTTGTGATAGTAAATTTTGAGTTTCCATTTCATATAACTTAAATAAAGTCTCAGCATCAGATAAATTAATCTCTTTAAATTTTATTTTTGAACCAGGAGACATCTGTGCTAATCGGTCATAATCGACACTAGCCACAACTCCAATTTTTGGATAGCCACCAATAGTACCATGATCTGAAAGCATTATAATTGGATTTCCGTCTGCCGGTACTTGGATTACACCTTTAATCAAACCCTCTGATTTTATGTTGGTATTCACTATATTATCAATTTTAGGTCCCTCTAGTCTCATACCCATTCTGTCTGAAAGTTTAGATACTGTGAATTCCTTTTCATAAAATATTTTTTTACCTTCTTCAGAAAAGTAATCAAAATTAGTGCCTTTGATCACCCTTATGTTTTCTATTTTGGTATTAATGTAATTAGTTTTTTTAATATCCTTATTTGAATTTATTTTTTTTAAATTAATTCTTTGACCTACATCTAATTTTTTTCCATCATTAGATCCAATATTTGCTTTCGTATTTATAGAACAACTATTCCATTGATATTTTAAATCGAACTCTCCACCTAATGCTAAATATCCATAAACTGATTTATTTGTAGATATGATATTTATCTCATCTCCATTTTCAATTTGATAACTTTCGTAACATTTACCCTCAATTTCAGTATCTTTTTTTTTAATTGAAAAAATTACATCTCCAGTGACGGCACAATTAATTTTTTCTCCGGAATATTTTATATGAGGACCTTGATATGCAAACTCTATGACTGCGGAGTCTAAATTATTATTAACAAGTTTATTAGCTATAAGATAATTTCTATTATCCATAGCGCCACTAAACGGAATGCCAATATGATAAAGATGATCCCTACCTTTATCTTGAAAGGTGGTATTAATACCAGGTCTGATTATATCTAGATAATTACTACTCATTATAATTTTTATACTGATCTAAAGTAATTTCCTTAAAAATTACTGTGTCTCCTGGGTTAATTAGATTTGGTTTGTCTTCTTTTGAACTATCAAAGACATCTAAAGGTGTGTTTCCTAAAATATTCCATCCACCTGGACTTTCAAATGTATAAATGTTTGCAAATTGCTCAGTTAATGCAACAGATCCCTTGGGCACTTTTACTCTTGGAGTTTCCAAACGTTGAGCTCTCATATTCTCATCTAAGTCACCAAGAAAAGGCATACCAGCAATAAACCCTGTCATATAACAAAAATATTCCTTATTTAAAAAATTCTCTAAAATTTTTTCTCTACTTAATTTTAATATTTCTTCCAATCTTTTTATGTCCATTGAGAAATTTTCATGACAACAAACTGGAATTTCTAATTTTTTAGAATTTATATCAATTGGATCTTCTGCATTTATATTTTCAACATAATTTTTAACTTCTTTAAAATTTGTTTTTTTTAGATCATAAGAAATAATTAATTTATTATAAGAAGGTGTTAAATTATTTATCCCTTCAAATTTTTTTTCTTTAATAGTTTTAAAATATTTTATTACTTGTGAATTAATTGATTTATTTACTTCATTACCAAAATCACAGTACAAAGCTGCGTCACCAAGATTTGATATATTTTTTATCATGTCATGTTATACTTAACATTAGAGACTATGGAAATTAATATAAATTGTGATTTAGGTGAAAAATCAAAACATCACTCAAATAAGTATGATCCGGATTTACTAGAAATAGTTAATTCTGCAAATGTCGCATGTGGTTATCATGCAGGTGATGATGAGTCGATGAATCAAGTAGTTCAAATTTCAAAAAAAAATGGTGTTAGTATTGGGGCACATCCGTCATTTAATGATCCTGAAAATTTTGGAAGACAAAGAATAAATCTTCTGCCTAATGAGGTAAGGCAATTAATTATTGATCAATATGAAATTCTTCAAAAAATTGCTCAAAATCATGGTGAGATTGTTACTCATATAAAACCACACGGTGCTTTAAACAATATGGCATGTGAGGATATAGATTTAGCTACTACTTTAGCAAAAGCTATAAACGATATTAGTAAAGATTTAATTTATTTGGTTCCTACAGGATCTAAAATGGAAGAAGCTGCAAAAAAACTAAACATGCGTATAGCTTGTGAAATTTTTGCAGACAGAAATTACGAAGATGATGGAAATTTAGTTTCTAGAAAAAAACCACATGCTCTTATTACAGATCCAGAAGAAGCTAAAAAACACGTATTAAATATGGTTAAAAATCAGTCACTTAATTGTCACAGTGGAAAGCAGATCCCTTGCGAAATTGACTCGGTGTGCATACATGGAGATAATGAAAGTTCATTATCTACTGCAAAATCAATAAAAGAAAATTTATTAGAAAATGGACTAGTATTAAAACCACTTAACAAAATGAAAAAATTTATATGATCAAAAAAACTTTATATTCAATTTTATTTTTAATTTTACTAACAACCAATTCATATTCTGCAGGATCAGAAAGTACAAGTAAAGTAAAAACGGATTATGCTAAAGCAGTTGAATCAATTAAATTTGCAAAAAAATATGAGAAAAAAGGAAAGTTAGAAAAAGCAAAAAAAAGATATGAGAAAGCTCAAGCTTTGTTACTCAAATCAAACAAAAAAAAACCACTCCAAGCAGATACTTTAAACTATCTTGGTTTTACAACTAGGAAACTTGGAGATTTTGAAAATGGAGAAAAGTATTATCTTTTAGGTTTAGAAATTGATCCAAATCATGTGGGTATAAATGAATATTTGGGTGAATTATATGTTGTCACAAATAGATTAGATTTAGCTAAAGAAAGATTAAAAGTATTAGAAAGTTGTAATTGCGAAGAGTACAAAGAATTAAAAGAAATTATTGACGGAACAAAACAATCAAAATATTAATTTATATTTTGAACCATTTGTTGTGGCATCCATAAAGCAATTTCAGGGAAAATAACAACAAGTATTACTGCAAGTATCATTAATAAAAATAATGGAAAAGCACTTCTTGCAATAAATCCCATATCTTTGTTGGCCATTCCTTGTAAAACAAATAAATTAAATCCTACAGGTGGAGTAATTTGAGCCATCTCAACTACAATAACTAAAAATATTCCAAACCAAATCATGTCAAAACCAGCTTGTCTAATCATTGGTTCAATGATTGCCATTGTTAATACTACTGCTGAAATTCCATCAAGAAACATTCCAAGAATAATATAAAAAATCATTAATACAAAAATTAATACATAAGGTGATAACTCCATATTTTGTATCCAGATAGCTAGATTTCTTGGAAGACCAGTAAATCCCATAGCTAATGATAAAAATGTAGAACCAGCTAAAATAAAAGCAATCATACAAGATGTTTTAGTTGCTCCTAATAAGGATTGTTTAAATGTTTCAATAGTTAAGCTCTTTTGAAAGTAAGATAAAATTAAAGCCCCTACTACACCTAAAGAAGCAGCCTCAGTTGCTGTTGCAACCCCAGTGTATATTGATCCAATCACAGCTGATATTAAAATAATTACTGGTAATAATTGTTTTGATTTTCTTATTTTTTCTAGAAAGGAAAAATTTTCTACATACTTTGGCATGCTTTTTTTATTTATTAAAGACCAAATCATTACGTAAGACATAAATATAAGTGCAATCATTATCCCTGGGATAATTCCTGCAATAAATAGCTTTGCTATAGACTCTTGAACAGTTACTCCATAAATTATTAATATTATTGAAGGAGGGATAAGAAGTCCTAAAGTTCCCGAACCTGCTAGACTGCCTAACAAAATTTTTTCTGGATATTTTCTTTTTCTTAATTCTGGAATAGACATCTTACCTACTGTTGCAACGGTTGCAGCAGAAGAGCCGGAAATTGCAGCAAAAAGTGCACAACCAACAACATTTACATGAATTAATCCACCAGGTAATTTTTGCATCCATGGTGATAGGCCAGCAAATAAATTTTCGGATAACTTGGTCCTAAATAATATTTCACCCATCCAAACAAACAATGGTAAAGCTGTTAATGTCCATGATGATGAGGTTCCCCATATCGTAGTTGCCATGGCATCCCCAACTGGTCTTGAAGTAAATAACATCATCCCAATTGTTGAAACTCCTATCATGCTTATCGCTACCCAGATGCCAGATCCAAGAAAAATTAAAAGTACACTTATGAAAAATATAATGAGAAATATTTCAGTCATTCCTACTTAAAATTGTTAAAATAAATTTATGTAAAACAGCTATAAAAAGAATTAAAGATCCAATGGCAACACTAGTTTGAGGAATCCATATTAAGATCTCATCTGCACCTTCGCTTCTCTCTTGAAAATCATAGGAGATTAATAACATTTTCCATAAGTAAAAAGACAAATAGCCTGAAAAAATTGTTGCTACAATCAAGCACCACATTTCTAAAAATCTCTTATAAGATGAAGAGGCTTTTTCTAAAAAAAGAGTAATTCGAATATGTCCACCCTCAACAAAAGTAAATGCTAAAGCATAAAAAGAGGCTGCAGCCATGCAGTAGCCTGAGTACTCAGCTAAACCTCTTATGTAAAAACCAAAAATCCTTGAGGAAATTCCAATTAAAATAAAAACTGCAACAAGTATTAAAAAAAAAGCAGCTAAATATCCTGAAAATTTATAAAGTTTATTTAGATTATTATTTATTGATTGAAACATTTAGTAAAAAGGCCAACTTACTACAAGTTGGCCTTTTTTTTAAGACTATTTATTTGTAAGCAGATAAAACTGCGGCACCTCTGTCTCCAGCTTTCACTTTCCATTCTTCAGACATTGTTGCTCCAACTTTTTCAAAATGCTTTTTCAAAGCTGAATTAACTTCGCCTACTTCCATTCCAGCATCTGCTAAAGCTTTCTTGTCTCCAGTATTACCTTGTTTTGATAATTCCCAACCCTTTTCTTCAGCAATTGCTGCTTGGTTCATGACAAGATCTTGAGTTGCTTTATCAAGTTTATTCCAAGCGGCTTTATTAGCTATGATCATATTTTTTGGAAACCATGCTGCTATATCATAAAAGTATTTAACACCATTTTCCCAAATCTTGCTATTTTTTCCAGTTGTAGGAGAAGTAATCATACTTTCAACCGCACCTGTAGAAAATGCTTGGCTAATTTCAGCTGCTTCAATTTTAGTTGGCGCCATTCCTGTTAACTCCGCAATTCTAATTGTTGCAGAGTTGTATGCTCTAAATTTTAATCCATTTAGATCACCAACTTTTTTAATTTGCTTTTTACTGTAAAGTCCTTGTGCAGGCCATGGCACTGCATAAAGAAATACCAATCCTTTTTCATCAAGACTCTTAACAATATATGGCTTTGAAGCTTCATATAATTTCATAGCATCATCATAAGTAGTTGCCAAGAAAGGTAATGAGTCAATTTCATATAAAGGATCTTCTTTTCCAAGAGCAGACATAAATCTTTCGCCAATAGGTGCTTGACCTGTTCTTACAGCTCTGAAAATTTCACCACCTTTAAATAGTGAACCACCTGGGTGAGTAACAATTGTAAGTTTTCCACCACTTTTTTCAGTTACATTCTTTGCAAATTCTGTTGCATTAGCAGAATGAAAATTTCCAGCACCATAAGCAAGTGCCATATCCCATTTTTCCGCTAAAGAGACGTTTGCAAATAAAAATACTGAAGTAATTATAGATATAAATAGTTTGAATAATTTCATCTATCCTCCTTTTTAAAATTAACATTTAATTATCTCTCAGAGGTTAAATCAATAAAATTATCATTATGGTCTCATTGAAAAATTGTCAGATTATACTATTATAATGTTATCTTGATTGAAGAGCTCATAATTTTAACCAATATAATTTTTATCACAATTATATTAACAGCAGATAATGCGGTAATAGTTGGGTCTATTGCTTCAAATTTTGTTCCAAAAAATAGAAAACAAATAATTCTTTGGGGTGTAATTGGAGCCTTTGTTTTTAAAATTTTTTTTGCAATTTTTGCGACATTTTTATTTGAATTTTATTTTATAAAAATTTTGGGTGGTTTATTATTAATTTGGATTGTAAATGATTTAAGGAAAGATTTATTAGACATTAAAAAAATAAAACCCACTACAAAAAAAAGCAAAGAACCTTCTTACATAAGTAGTATCGGAAAAGTTTTGTTTGCAGATATCATGATTAGTTTCGATAACGTTATTGGTGTAGTAGCTGCTGCAAAAGGTTATTTTGGATTTATGATATTTGGTCTTATGTTATCAGTTGTTTTGACTGGTGCTTTAGCGACATACATGGCTAATTATATTCAAAGACATATTTGGATAGCTTATATCGGCTTAGTATTTATCTTAATCGTTGGTCTACAATTAGTAATTGGTGGATTGGTTGATCTTGAAATATTAAATATTAATGAAGAATTTAAAAAATATTTTTAATTAAAAAGAATTTTTTTTTTTAGGAAATTTAATTTTTCTAACTTCTTTTGAATAATTTGAAACAGCTTGAGAAATCTCATTTCTAATATTGGCATATTTTTTTACAAATTTGTAATTCATTGGATTTAAGCCAATTAAATCATCAAAAACTAATATTTGTCCGTCACAATATTTAGAAGCTCCAATACCAATAGTTGGTATCTTTAAATTTTGAGTGACAAGCTTTGCTAAAGAAGTTTCAACACATTCTAAAACAATTGAAAATACTCCAGCTTTTTCTAATAATTGCGAGTCTCTTATAATATTGTTTCTCTCTAACTTTTTTTTTCCTTTAAACTTGAAGTTTTTATCTGACTGGGGAAGCAACCCTAAATGGCCCATAACTGGAATTTTGTTTTTAATTAAAGTTTTAATTGTTTCATAGATTTTTTTTCCACCTTCCAATTTTACTCCATCACATTTAGTTTTTTTCATTATTTGTTTTGCATTTTTTAAAGCCTCTTTGGGAGTTCGATAGGTATTATGTGGCATATCAACAATCATTAAACTTTTTTTTATACCCATTCTCACACTTTTAGAATGTTCAATCATAGTGCTCATATTTACTTCTCTTGTAGATTTATAATTGTATAAAACCGAACCAAGTGAGTCTCCTACTAAAATTAAGTCACAATAATTATCCAATATAGAAGCAACATTTTTTGAATAGGCAGTTAGACTAACTATTTTTGACTTATTTTTTTTTGCAATAAATTTTTTAATTTTACTCATTTATAAATTCTTGGTTCTTATAAGCTTTCAGAAGCTTTTTAGATATAGATAGTTTCTTTACGATAGGAGATTTTTCGTCAATAATTCTCCAAAAAGGGAGTTTTGGTTTTTTAGTTTTTTTTTTAATTTGTTCCTCTAATGATGCCTCTATAGCAATTTTTAAAAAAATCCCTGTAGATACTGGGCACGTTTTGTCAGCTTTGGCTTTTTTAGCTAAAGCTTCTCTCATTTCAATAACTGTCTTTTTTTTACCTTTAGGAATTTTATGAATATATTTTGCTATTGAACTTGGAGATGAAACTAACATCGTTTCACCTTTCTTAATATCTGCAAAATTGAAATTTAATTGTTTAATTTTTTCCTTATATGGTTTGTTAAACTTAGCAATCCACATTAGAAAAATATTACCAGATACCAGTATTCTCCATTGAGGCCCAAGGTTCTTGAGGATCTAAATATCCGTCTTGGAGTAATTCTATTGAAATTTTATCTGGTGATCTAACAAAAGCCATATGGCCATCTCTTGGAGGTCTGTTGATTGTATAACCCATGTCCATAAGTTTTTGACATGTTTCATAAACATTATCGACTCTGTAAGCTAAATGTCCAAAATTTCTTGATCCTTCTCCTAGATCATCACCATCCCAGTTATATGTTAATTCGATCTCTGTGTTTTTATCATTTGGTGGAGCAAGAAAGATTAAAGTGTATCTTCCCTTTTCGCTATCTT
>CACJEG010000007.1 GCA_902592375.1 uncultured Pelagibacteraceae bacterium
TTTCTAAGTTCCAATAACTATGATTAGTTAAATTAACATGAGTGCTTTTATTAGATTTATATTCGTATTTTATAATCAGAAATTTATTAATTAATTGATAAGTACAATTGACAACAAGATCTCCTGGAAATCCTTGATCGTTATCACTTGAGTGGAGCTGATATACTATTTTGTCTTTTGTTTTATTTATTTTATTCCAAGCGAGAGCTGAAAAACCAGTTTTTCCACCATGCAGTATATTTTTTCCCTCATTTCTATTTAAATTAAATTTTTTATTACCTATCTTAAATTTTGCATTGGAAATTCTACCCGCATATCTTCCACAAGTAGATCCAACACTTGGATGTTTATACCGATAGTTTTGTTTTGATCCTAAATTTAAAATTAAATTTATTTTCTTTTTCTTGTGATAAACTTCAAAAAGACTAGCGCCATAATTAAGAGTTTGAACTCTTAGAAATTTATTTTGAATTATAGAGCTTTCAACTTTCACCTAGATCAAGTTATACCACCATCAACAATAAAGCTTTGTTTTGTGCATCCAGATGATTGATCTGATGCTAAAAACATTACCATTTGAGCAACATCATTAGGTTTTAATTGTCTTTTTAAAGCCTGACTGTCTAAAATAAGCTTTTTGTACTTGGGGGTTAACCAATGTTTTATTTGCCTCTCTGTTGCTATAGATCCGGGGACCACTGAATTAGTTCTGATATTATATTTTCCATACTCTTGCGCAAAAGATCTAGTTAAACCTACTACTGCAGATTTTGCAGTTTCATAAACAACTTTATCTCCCTCACCTAACATCCACGAAACAGAACTTAAATTTACAATTGAGCCAGCTTTCATTTTTTTCATAGATTTAACAACAGCTTTAGCTGCAAAAAAATAATGTTTTAAGTTGATTGCCATTCTATTTTCCCAATATTTTTCATCCACCTGATCTGTTGTGTGTCTATCGTCATTGGCTGCATTATTAATTAAAGCATGTATTGGACCTTTTTTTGCAATAATATTTTTAATTGTTTTTTCTAATTTATTGATGTCTAACAAATTACATTCAATGAATGTTGGAGTTCTAAATTTATTTTTTTTAATTTTATTTAAAAGTTTTTTTGTTTCTTTTAGATCAATATCTACAAAATAAACCTCACTTCCTTGTTCACAAAAATGTTCAACAATCGAACCACCTATGCCTGAACCACCACCAGTAATAAACACTCTTTTATTTTTTAAATCAGAATATTTAACCTTCATCTTATATTCTCTCCTCAGTTTGAGCATCAAATAATGATGTTTGAGTTAAATCAAAATATAATTTTGTTTCTTTTGCTAATTCAATTTTGATTGTTGAAGGAAATTTAGCTAGAATTTCTTGATTAGCATAATCAAAGGTCATAATTTGTTCGTGGCCGATGTACTCACTTAAATCCGCTCTTAAAGTCACTTCAAAATCACTTTCATTAGATTTTTTAAAGTAAATATGTTCTGGTCTTATGCCAAAAAAGACTTCTTTATTATTTAAATTAGATTTATCTTTAAATTCATATCCTTTTACTGGAATTTCAAAATTAGAACCATTTGCTGTAAAAGATATTTCGCCCGAGCTTTCTTTTAAACTTCCCTTAATCAAATTCATAGATGGTGATCCAATAAAATCAGCTACAAAAGTGTTGCTTGGTTTGTTGTAAATGTTTTCAGGAGTATCATTTTGCTGAATAACACCATGATTCATAATTGCAATTCTTGTTCCTAAACTCATAGCTTCAGTTTGATCGTGAGTTACATATACAACAGTTGTTTTTAATTGTTGGTGAAGTTTTTTAATTTCTCTTCTCATCTCAACTCTTAATTTTGCATCTAAATTAGACAAAGGTTCATCAAATAAAAATATTCTTGGCTCTCTTACTAATGCTCTTCCTATAGCAACCCTTTGTCTTTGTCCTCCAGACAATTGAGATGGTTTTCTTTCTAACAATTGATCAACTTGTAAAAATTTAGATACCTTCTCTAGCTGTTGTTCAATTTTTTCTTTTGAAGTCTTTGCTTGTTTCAGACCAAAAATCATATTCTCTCTTACATTCATTGAAGGATATAAAGCGTATGATTGGAAGACCATTGCGATATTTCTGTCTTTTGGCTCTACTTTGCTGACATTATAATCATCAATAAAAACGTTACCTTCGTTGATTGTCTCTAAACCTGCAATAATGTTTAGTAATGTAGATTTTCCACATCCTGAAGGACCTAATAAAACTAAAAAATTTCCCTCATCTATCTCTAAATTAATTTTTCTTAATACTTCTGTAGACCCAAAATTTTTTGATAGATCTTCAATTTTTAATGTTTTCATTGTTATCCTTTCACTGCTCCTGAAGTTAATCCTCTAATAAAATATTTGCCCGCTAAAACATACACAATAAGTGTTGGTACTCCTGCTATGATAGCTGATGCCATATCAACATTGTATTCTTTAACACTTGTGCTAGATAAAACCATGTTATTTAAAGCAACTTGAATTGGTGCTGCCTCACCAAACGAAAAAGTTGATCCAAATAAAAAGTCATTCCAAATTTGAGTAAACTGCCAAATAACTGTTACCACAATTATAGGTGCTGATATTGGAAGTAAAATTTTGAAAAATATTTTAAAAAACCCTGCTCCATCAATTCTTGCAGCTTTTACTAATTCCGTTGGAACTGACACATAGTAATTTCTAAAAAACAAAGTGGTAAATGGAATCCCATAAACGGTATGAACTAAAACTAATCCAACAATAGAATTTGATATTCCTAATGCACCCAAAGTTCTAGCCATTGGAAGTAATATTGCTTGAAAAGGAATAAAACATCCAAATAATAAAAACAAGAAAACCCAACTATCTCCTTTAAATCTCCATTTAGTTAAAACATACCCTGTCATTGCTCCAATTAAGGTAGAAAAAAATACTGCTGGCACAACCATCTTAATTGAATTCCAAAAATATGGTCTTAAAAAAGTGTCTCCTGCTCCATATCCTCTTCCTCCCCAAGCAACTGCCCAGGATTCAAAATTTAATCCACTCGGCCAAGATAAAAGTGTTCCTTGACGTATCTCTTCCATTGTTTTTAATGAAGTAACAACCATTACATATAATGGAAAAATAAAATAAGAAGCAAATAGAATTAAAACAAAATACAAAAACCATCTTAAAAACATATTTGTGTATTTCGATTTTTGCTCAAGCTGCTGGTAAGAAGATGATTTTAATTTATCTTGCATTTTCTCTCCTTAATTCTGAATATAAATACGGAATGATGACTGCAGCTACAGCCATAAACATCATCATCGCACTTGCTGCAGATAACCCAACTTGACTTTTGTGAAATGCGGTTTGTGTCATAAATAAAGCTGGCATCGTGGTAGAGATACCTGGGCCACCTTGGGTTAAAGCAACAATCAAATCATAGCTTTTAATTGAGATATGAACTAAAATTACAAAACTTGTAAAAAATACTGGTCTCATCATTGGTAGCAATATTCTCCAGTAAACTGTAAACAAACCAGCGCCATCAATTTTTGCAGCTTTGACGATTTCATCCTCAACTGATCTTAGTCCTGCTAGAAATAAAGCCATGACAAATCCTGCCGATTGCCATACACCCGCGATCACTATGGTGTAAATTGCCATTTCCCTGTTAACCAACCAATCAAAAGTAAAGTTTTCAAAACCCCAATCAATAAACATTTTTTGAATACCAAGAGTTGGGTTTAAAATCCATTTCCAGGCAGTACCTGTTACGATAAATGATAAAGCCATTGGGTATAAATAGATTGTTCTTAAAACCCCTTCTGCTCTTATTTTTTGATCTAGAAAGATTGCTAGAATTATACCAATCACAATACAAAAAATTAAAAATAAAGCCGTGAAAACAAGTAAATTATCTACTGATATAAGCCATTTTCGAGATGCCCATAACTTTTCATACTGTCCAAAACCCCATAATTCGTATTTCGGTAAAATTTTTGAATTAGTAAAAGATATATATAAAGTCCAAAGTACAAAGCCATATACAAACCAACCTATTAACCCAACAGCAGGAGCCATTACAATTTTAGGTAAATTTTTTTCTAACCACTTGAACATTATATATATTTTTTATTTTTAGATTTAAAAAAAAGGCCACTTAATCAAAAGTGGCCTTTTAATTTTTATATACTACATATTAGCTAAAACTGAGTCAGCTAAAGCGTTAGCAGCGTCTACAGATGACATGTCAGAGTTAAAGTGCTCTGTGATGATATCTTGTAGGGCAGCTTTCATAGTATTACCTTGAGCCATACCGTGAGCAAAACTTGGAACTAATCCACCGCTTGCACCAGCAGTTTTGATGTCTGCATTAGATGTTTTTGCACATTTGTCAAATTCATCCATTGATACGTCTAAACGTGCCGGGATAGAACCTTTGTATAGGTTGAAAACTTTTTGGAAGTTTTTACCCATCATAAGCTTAGCTAGTAACTTTTGACCAGCTTGTTTATCTGGATCGCTAGATTTGTAAAAGATAAAACTATCTACGTTATATAAGTATCCATTGTTTGAAGGAGTAGCAGCACAGTAGTAATCTACACCTGGAACTTTTCCAGCAGCTGTAAATTCACCTTTTGCCCAGTCACCCATAATTTGGAAACCAGCTTTTCCTTCAATAACCATACCAGTAGCAACGTTCCAGTCTCTTCCTGGGCTACCTTCGTCTGTAAAGCCTTTAAGCTTTCTCATTTGGTCAAATACTTTAACTGTTGTTTCGCTTCTTAAACAACTTTCTTTAAGATCTACGTAACAGTTTTTGTAATAGTTATTTCCACCTAGACCCATAGCAACTGCTTCAAATACTGTAGCATCTTGCCAAGCTTGTCCACCATGCGCAAATGGAATGATACCAGCAGCTTGTAATTTTTCAGCAGCAGCATTTAACTCATCCCAAGTAGTTGGAACTGAAATTCCGTTTGCATCAAATACAGCTTTGTTTGCCCACATCCAGTCAATTCTGTGAATGTTTACTGGGGCAGCACAATAAGGTCCGCTATTATTTTCACACTTGTGAATTGCTGCAATCATTGGGTCTAATAAATTGTCCCAACCTTCTGCTTTAGCAACTTCATCAATGTTATATGGAGCTACAACACCTTCTTGGTCATACTCTTGAATTGTAGGTCCTTTAATTTGAGATGCAGATGGAGGATCTCCAGCAACGATTCTTGCTTTTAATGCAACGTTAGCAGCGTCTCCACCACCACCTGTTACAGGCATGTCCATCCATTCACCACCGTTTGCAGCGAAATCATCTTTTAGAACTTTAAGTGCAGCAGCTTCACCACCAGACGTCCACCAGTGCAATACCTCGATCTTAGGTCCTGCAATTGATGAAGTAGATGTGAACGCTAATGTAATTAAAGCGATCATTAGTTTTTTCATATCTTCTCTTCCTCTTTTTATTTAGTTAACTATTTTTTTAAAAACGAAACTATAAGTAGAATAATTCTCAATTGATAACTAAAAAAATGTTATTCAACTAGAAGTTGATATTAATTTTTTTCCTTATTTAACAGTGTTTTTTTTAATTATAAAAAAAAATTTTTTTTTTAATTCTACTTTTAGTTGAAGTTCTAATATGTCGCGCTTCTTCCTAATCTAGCAGCGCCTCTAACTCCACTAGCATCTCCGTATCTAGGTTTTAAAAAAACACCCTCATACTCTCTTCCAATAACAAATTTTCTAACCAATGAATCTATTTCATGTAAAAAATCAATTTCGTTTGAAACTCCTCCTCCAAATATAAAAGCATCAGGATCTAAAATATTTATTATGCTTGAAAGTGACATTGCTAAATTTACTTTAAAATCATCTATAAATCTTTCAGCATCTAAATCATGTTTTCTATTTAATTCAAAAATTTCATTTGTTTTTAAATTTTTTCCATAAAGTTTCTTAAATCTTTTTGCTAAACTCAAACCAGATAAAAAACTTTCAATCTCTGCTTCCCTTGCATTACTTGAGTCAAAATTTTCTTTCTTAGCTGCAAAATATGGAATTTGGTTGTGTCCCCATTCACCCGCTACTCCATTCGAGCCAGTAATAATTTTTTTGTCTATTACTAAGCCACCTCCAACTCCTGAACCTAATATAATTCCATAAACGATTTTATAATGTGTACCAGCTCCATCTATTGCTTCAGATAAAGCAAAACAATTTGCATCATTTTCACAAAACACTTCTTTTCCAAGAGCTTTACGTAGATCGCTTTGAAATGGTTTTTTTTCTAACCAAGTTATATTTGGAGCATTTTTTACTAACCCTGTTTGAGGAGAATGAACTCCTGGATGACAAACACCAATTGGAAGTTCTTGTTTGAAATCTTGTTCTAATTTTTTATGGATATCTCTTATCGCAGTTATAATTTGAGTATACTCCTTTGGACACGATATTCTTGATCTATGTTTTTCGTTCCCATTCTCTTCGAGTACAACACTCTCGATTTTAGTTGCTCCTACGTCAATACCTACTTGCATAACTAATAGGTGGCTCTTCCACCACTTAAATCAAAAACAGCTGCTGTTGAGAATGAATTTTCTTCACTAGCTAACCAGGTTACTAGGGAAGCTAATTCTTCAACTTTTGCAAATTTGTTTCTGGGAATTTTTGATAACATATAATTTATATGTTCTTCAGTCATTTGATCAAAAATTCTTGTTTTAGCTGCTGCTGGAGTTACGCAATTTACAGCTATATTTTTTTGTGCCAATTCTTTACCTAAAGATTTTGTTAAACCTATAACGCCTGCCTTAGAAGTGCTATAAGCACTTGCATTTGGGTTTCCTTCTTTTCCTGCAATAGATGCGATATTTACTATTCTTCCATAATCATTTTTTAACATAAAAGGAACAACCGCTTTACAGCAATAAAAAACTGAATTTAAATTTAAATTCATCACTTTTTTCCATTCATCTAAAGGATATTCAGCAACAGTAGTATTCATACCTGCAATACCTGCATTATTTACAAAAATATCTATTTTTCCATATCTTTTCTCTACTTCTTTTAAATTTTGATTTACCATTTCAAAATTAGTTACGTCTACAATCTGATGACTTAAGTTTTCTGATTTAACTTTACCAATTGCATCTTTAGCAGCATTTTCATCAATATCCCAGATTACAACTTTAGCTCCTGCTTCGATAAATCTTTCAGTTATTGCTAAACCAAACCCCTGGGCCCCGCCAGTAACAACTGCTACTCGATTATTTAAATCATACTTTATCATTGTTTTTTTTAAATTTTCTTGATCTTATTAAAGGAAAAGCCAGAGCAATTAAAGACAAAATGAAAAATGTTAAAGCAATTGGTCTAGTGAAAAACATTAGCCAATTACCATCAAATATAACTAGAGATTGTCTTAGAGTTCCTTCAACTAGCTCGCCTAAAATTAATCCAATAATAACTGGAACAACAGAAAAACCATATCTTCTCATAAAGAAACCTAGCACCCCAAAAAATAACATTATCCAAACATCTATTATGGATTGATTTAAAGAATAAGTTCCACACACTGAAACTGCGAATATCATTGGCCATAAGATTTTATTTGGTACTAAAGTTATTCTTGCAAATATTTTTGCTCCAAAAAATCCAAAAATAAAAAAAAGAATATTAGCTATTAGCATGGCACCAAAAATTCCATATAGGAAATCTGGCTGCTCTCTAAACAAATCTGGTCCAGGTCTAACACCATGAATAATCAATCCAGTAAGTATAACCGCTGTCGTTGCGCTACCAGGAATACCCAACGCTAAAGTTGGAACCATCGCGCCACCTGTTGCTGCATTATTTGCTGCTTCTGCTCCTGCAATTCCTTCTATTGATCCTTTTCCAAATTCTTCTGGATTTTTTGAAAATCTCTTTGCCTCAGAATAACCAATTAAAGAAGCAACTGTTCCACCTTCTGCAGGTAGTACTCCAATAAACGATCCAATCCCACTTGATCGTAATATTGTTTTCCAAGTTTTTTTATAATCATCTTTGCTTGGTAATTTAATTGCTTTTAAAGCAATCCTATTAAAAATTTGATTTATCAAAGTTGATTGAGTTAACATTTCACTCATTGCAAAAAGCCCAACTACTACTGGTATAAATCCTATTCCCTCAGTTAATTCATTGATTCCAAAAGTAAAACGATCAATTGAAGTCATAAAATCTTTACCAACTGTAGAAATCAATATTCCAAATGCACCTGCGATTAAATTTTTAATTGGACTACCCTCACCTATTGAAGCAAGCATTGTTAAACCAAATATTGCTAATGCAAAATATTCTGGCTGACCAAATTCATAAGCAAGTTGTGCTAATATAGGAGCAAAGAAAACTAATATAACGACACTAAAAATACCTCCAACAGTACTTGAGACTGTTGCCATACCTAAAGCTCTTCCAGCTTCACCTTTTTGTGCTAAAGGATAGCCATCTAAACAAGTAGCTGCAGCTGCTGGGGTCCCTGGTGTATTAATAAGTACAGCAGTTATTGCGCCACCATAGGTTCCTGCACAATAAATAGAAGTTAATAAAACAATTGCAGATAATGGATCTAGAGTCATTGTGAAAGGTAAGATCAATGCTCCACCTGTTGTTGGTCCTAAACCTGGCAACACACCTAATATCAAACCAAATAAAGTTCCAAAAAATAAAACTAATAATAGTTTAGAACTGAAAAGTGGTGCAAGCATTAATAATAAATTATCCATTTAACTATAGTAAATGTTGGTAATTATTCCTGGGGGAAATCTTAAACCTAAAATAGTTTCAAAAAATATAAAAACAATAATTGGGAAAATAATCCCAACTAGTAATAAATAAAATAATCTTTTTTCTCCCCAACAATAAGAGACAAAGATAGATAAAGCTGAGATTGCTAAAAAGAAATCAAGTGTTTTAGAAACTACTACAAAAATAACAAAACTTGATAAAGTTAGAAAGAATGATCCTGGTAATTTTTTTTCTACTTTCCAGGGATTTTTAGTTGCCAAATAATAGATTAACATTGTCATTACTATTATTAAAACCAAGAGCGCTTTTGGGAATGTTGCTGGCTGTATTCCTCTATTTAAAATTGGAGGAACAATATCAAAAGTAAATGTTGTGATTAATAATGCTACTGATATTAAAATAATTACAAGAGAAACTCTAAACTCATCTCTAAAAAAAAAGGGCAAACTTTTGTTTGCCCTTTTTTGATTTTGTACATTTTTCATATTCAAATGTACTTTTATTAGATTAGTTAATGTAGCCTAAAGCTTTAAGCTGCGCAGTCATCTCAGCAAGCATTTCTTCCATTTGCTTACCCCATTCATCTGCACCTACAACACTTGTCTCATCAAGACCAATTTCTGTTAAGAAATTTTTGTAGTAATTGTGGCTCATAGCTTTCATCATTCCAGCTTCTAATTGTTTTACTCTGTCTGCTGGAGCACCTTTTTTAGTTACGAAACCTCTAACAGTAGATAAAGAAACAGGTATACCTAATTCTTTTGCTGTTGGAGAGTCTCCAATTTTAGCCATTCTATTGTTTGCCAATACAACTGAAACACAAAGTTTACCTTCATTAATTTCAGTCAATGCTTCACCTAGGTTTAAAACACCTACATCAATATCTCCTTTGATAAGGTTTGTTTTAATTGGTGCAACACCTTTATAGGCAACGATAGTTGGATCTTTTAATCCACCTTTTTTTGTAAATGCAATTGCACTAACATCATCAATACCACCAGTATGAGTAGTTCCATATTTTAGCGATTTTGATTTTTGTGTGCTAATAAATTTTTTAGCATCTTTGATGTCATTTTTACAATTTACAACAAATAATTGAGGGTCGTCTGTTCCTCTAGCAAGTGGTTGCATATCGCTTAACTTAACTTTTGTTTTTCCTAAAGCCATAGAAACAGCATGACCTGTTGTCCAAGTTAAAGTGTGATTTCCATCAGCTGGTAAAGACATCATGTAATCCATAGATGCGGCTCCACCACCACCTTTTTTGTTTACTAATTGCATATCTTGTTTAAGAACTCTTCTTGCTCTTAATAACATCATTCTAGTAGTAACATCAGTTCCACCACCAAAACCAGCGTGTGTAATTGCTTGTATTGGATGACCATCAGCTTTAGCTGATGTGATCATTAATGGAAGAGCTACAACAAAAAATTCAGTTACTAGAAAAGCAGCTGCTAAAAATAGTTTAAAGCTTTTTTTCATTATTTCCCTCTTTAGTTAATTTATATTTAATAATTTAAACATAATCTGCTACAAGACGTAAAGAAAAAAATGACTGAAAATAAATCTAGCATTGCTCTTCTGCTTGGTGATCCTGCGGGGATCGGACCAGAATTAATTTCAAAACTTTTAAATGATGAGATGACAAAAAAAGCAAACATCGTCATAATTGGTGAAAAGCAAGTATTAGAAAGTGGAAATAGTATTACAGGAATTTCACATAATATAGATGTTGTAGAAAATTTTGATGAGGTAAATTTCGATAAATCAAATAGATTTTTATTAGATATTTCTAAAGGAAAAAATCATAAATATAAATTAGCGGAACCATCAAAAGAATCTGGGGAAAGTGTATTACAAGCTTTAGATTTAGCTTTAACTCTTGCTAAAGAAAAAAAAATAGATGCAATTAATTTTGCGCCAATGAATAAGACAAGTTTAAAACTTGGAGGTAATAAACATTCAGATGAATTACAGTTAATGGCTGAAAAACTTGAAGTAAATAGTTTTTGTTGTGAGTTTAATGTAATAGATAATTTTTGGACAGCAAGAGTAACATCTCACATTCCAATTAAAGAAGTTGCTCAACATATTACTAAAGAAAATATCATGAAGCCTATAAAATTAATAAATGAGGTTATGGAGTTGAATGGTGTTAAAAATCCTAGAATTGCCATTCAAGCTCTAAATCCACACGCAGAATTTGGGACAGAGGAAAAAGATGAAATCATTCCTGCGATTGAAGAGGCAAAAAAACTTGGCTACAATGTCGATGGTCCATTGCCATGCGATACATCTTTTGTAGTAGCTTATAAAAATAAAAACCATGATTGTATGGTTGGTATGTATCATGATGCACTTCAATCTGGTCTTAAAGCATTTGGCTTTGATAGAGGAGTAACAGTTCAAGGTGGATTGACTGTACCAGTAACAACTACTGCTCATGGCTCTGCATTTGCTATTGCAGGAAAAAATGAGGCTAATTTAGCTCCAATTTTAAACTCTTTTAAAATTGCATTATCGATGGCTGAAAATAAAAAGAATTAAATTTAATTTTCTGTTAGTTCTTCAGCAAAAGGCATAGATGAAGCTGCACCTAATCTTGTTGTTGAAATCCCCGCAACTTTATTTGCAAATGATAAAGCTTTTTTTATCTCTAAATCATTTGCTAAACCGACAGCAAAAGCTCCATTAAATGCATCTCCTGCTCCCGTTGTATCTACAACAGCTTGTTTTAGTTTATATGCTTCCAAGAAAAAGTTTTCTTTTCCGTTTGCGAAATAAACACCTTTCTCACCTAAAGTAACAATCACATTTTTTATGCCTTTTTTTAAAAACTCGTTGGCTGCATATTTTATATCTTCAGCTGTTTTAATTTTTTTATTTAAATAATATTCAGCCTCTGTTTCATTAGGAGTAAAAAAATCTATTAATTTAAAATTACCCTCGTCAATTTTACGTGCTGGAGCAGGATTTAAAATGGTTATACATTTATGTTCTTTTGCTTTTTTTAAAGCATAAATTGTAACTTCATCAGGAGTTTCCATTTGTGTCAAAAATATTTCTGAATTTTTAATTGTTTCAATTTTATTGTCTATATCTTCACTAACAAGGTGTTCAGCTGCTCCTGAAACAATATTAATTGCATTGTTTCCATCTTTATCGATCATAATGCCAGCAACTCCTGTAAAAAGTTTTTCATCCTGAATGATTGAATGAGTTTTTACTCCAGCTTCCTTATAAAGATTAAATGCCATTTCAGAATAACTATCTTTACCAACTTTGGTTATAAAACTTACTTCTCCATTTAATCTAGAGGCTGCAATGGCTTGATTTGATCCTTTTCCACCTGGACCTACTACGTGTTTTTTTCCTAAAATTGTTTGACCTTTGCTGGGTATTTTATCTCCAATAAAACATAAATCTGCTACAAAAACTCCTAATATAGAAATAGATTTCATTAGTTAAATTTTATGACCAAACCTTGCCGTCTGGTAAAATTACACCTTTAGTTAAAATAAAACATCCGAAAGGTCTAG
Source organism: uncultured Pelagibacteraceae bacterium (assembly GCA_902592375.1). GTDB lineage: Bacteria > Pseudomonadota > Alphaproteobacteria > Pelagibacterales > Pelagibacteraceae > Pelagibacter. Next base: position 12,340 of record CACJEG010000007.1, read on the forward strand.
CATCTGTAGTTGTAACTATACAATATGCTTTCTTTGCTTCTTCATAAAAATTTTGTCTTGATATTGAGCCTACCTTCCAATTTTGTCCTGAAATATTTTTAACTGCTTCAATAAATTCTTTGTGTGTTTCTGTTAATTCATCTGGTTTATCGTCCACTTCCATTCTTAGAGCTGGAGATCCTCCTTGAGAAACAATAAAGCTATCAAGAGGAAAAACTGAAAGTATAGCTGAAGCTGCTTCTTTAATTCCAACACCATCTAATCTAATGACTTTATCATTTGAAGTATTGGCAGGGAAATTTGCATCAGCTAATATTAACTTTTCACCGTGTCCCATAGATCTTAGATGGAATAACAATTCAGGACTTAAAACTGGATTAATATTTATTAACATTAAAATATTATATTACATAAAAAAAAAGGGTGGAATTAAATTCCACCCTTTCTAATTATTTATTATCTAATGATTATTTAAAATCGTTAGCGTTATCTTTTGTTACTAATTGTGTTCCTGTATCGATGTTTGGATCAATACTTCCACCATTAGCTAATTCAAGAGCATATTTTACTCCATATGCACCCATGTTATAAGAAAACTGAGCAATTGTTGCTGTCATTTCTCCTTTTAAGATACTTGTAGCTGCATCTGGAGTAGCATCAAATCCTACGACAACTACATCATTCATATCTGCATCTTTAAGCGCCTGCATAGCACCTAAACCCATATTGTCATTTGAAGCAAATATTGCTTTAATGTTTGGATTTTTTAAAATAATCGACTCAGTTACAGATCTACCTTTTGCTGTATCCCACTCGGCAGTTTGAGTTGCAACAATATTCAATCCACAATTTTTAAAACCTTTAATCGCACCATCTCTTCTGAGTAATGCTGTTGATTGAGATTCAATACCAGTTAAAATTGCAACATCTGAACCTTTTGGAGTTTTGTCACAAATAAATTTAGCAGCTAACTCTGCACCATTCATGTTGTTCGTTCCAATAAAAGTTACTCCTTCATTAATTCCTTTTGTATCTACAAATACAACTGGAACACCACTTTTAATCGCATCGTCTACGATTGGAGCAAAAGCATTTGGATCTCCTGGTGCTAAAGCGATAGCATCAACACCTTTTGCTAATTGGTCTTCAACTTGGTTAATTTGAGCTTGAACATCACCTTCTTGCGGTGGTGCAACCAAAACTAAATCAACACCTAATTTTGCTGCTTCTTCTTTAGCTCCTTTTTCTACAGATGCCCAAAAAGGATTACCTGATCCAGGTCCTTTAATGCTGAATAATATTTTTTTTCCAGCAAATGCCCCTGTTGAAAAACTTGCTAATAGAAAAACAGAAGTAATAATTACACTAATTATTTTTGTTAAGTTTTTCATATATTTCCCCTTAGTTGTTTTTTTAAAGATAAATTTAATATAAAATTTGAAATAAATTCAACTGTTAATAAGAACAGTTCTAAGTAAGATTAAAACAACTTTGACGTGTATTATTTTCTTGTACCTATGTCTCTTCTTAAGACGTCAATATAAACCGCTAAAACTATTATCGAACCAATTAATACTTGCTGCCAGAAAGAACTAACATCCATTAAATTTAGTCCATTCCTTAAGATACCCATTATCATAACGCCAGCAAAAACTCCTAATACAGTTCCTCTTCCTCCAAAAAAACTTGCACCACCAATAATACAAGCAGCAATCGCGTCAAGTTCTGATTGAAGTCCAGCATTTGGATATCCAGAGTCAGTTCTTCCAGCTAAAATTAAAGCACCAATACCAGATAAAAAACCACACAAAGAATAAACAATAATTAAAATTTTGTTTACATTTATACCTGAAGCTCTAGCTGCATTTGGATTACCTCCAATTGCATAGATCCATTTACCAGTTTTACTCTTATTTAAAAAAATCCAAAAAATTATGTAAACAATTGCAATTAATACTAAACTTACAGGTAAATATTGAGATTTTTCTAACCCTAACCATTGAAGATCAATTCTTCCATGTCCCAAATATCTAACTTCATCTGTAAAACCACTAATAGGAGTACCACCTGAAATTAAATTTCCTGCACCTCTAAATATATAAAGTGTACCCAAAGTCATTATAAAAGGATGAGGCATCCTTAATAAAGTAATGCCTAAACCATTAAATAACCCACATAAAAAACCTGCAATCAATGGTGTAAGTACTACAATGAACCAGGGGGCTCCTGCTTTTGCAACGACAGCTAAAATCATAAGAGATAACATCATTATAGAGCCAACAGAAAGATCAATTCCTGCTGTTACAATTACCATAAATACTCCTAGAGCCAACATTGATTGCCAGGATATTTGTTTAAAAACATTGGTTACATTTCTCCATGAAAGAAACACATCTGGTTGCAAAATATGCATTACCAGAATCATAAGAACTAACAAAAGAAGTATTCCATACTTTTCAAAGTACGGAATTAACTTTAAATGCAAACTTTCTATTTTTTTTTCTTTATCTTCCATATTATTTTTTACCCATTATCCATCCAATTACTTCATCTCTTGAGGTATTTGAAAGAGTAGCTTCTGCAAAATTAGTTCCTTGGAATAAAGCCATCACACGATCACAAACTGTAAAAATATCGTCCATTCTATGACTTATTACAATCACCCCAACTCCTGTTTTTTTTAAACTATTAATTAGATCTAATACTTTACCCACTTCTTTGATTGCTAATGCTGCAGTTGGTTCGTCCATAATTACCACTTTAGCATTAAAGGCTGTTGATCTTGCGATCGCTACAGCTTGTCTTTGACCACCTGAAAGCTCCTCTACTTTTTGATCAGCACTTTTAACATTTATTTTTAACTTATCTAAATGAGCATTAGTTAACTCTTTAATTTTATTAAAATCTAAAAGTTTTAAAAATCCTAAATTTTTTGTTGGCTCTCTACCTAAAAAAATATTTTCACCAATAGGTAAATTACCTGCTAAAGCAAGATCCTGATAAACCATTTCTAATCCTAAGTTTTGAGAGTCTCTCGGACTTTCTAAAATTTCCTCTTTGCCTTGAAAGAATAATGAGCCTGCGCTAGGTTTATAAAGACCAGATAATACTTTCATCAAAGTTGATTTCCCAGCTCCATTATCTCCAACAACACCTAAGCATTCTCCTGCGTGAACTTTTAAGTTTACGTTCTCCAATGCTGTTATGGTTCCAAAATATTTTGTTATTCCTTTTGCTTCTAGTAGTGGATTGCTGGTTGATGACATAAGTTATAAAATTATTAAAATATCAATTAATTGCAACTGGTTTTGAAGCTAATAATCCTACTGTCTTTAATTCAGCCTTTTTACAAAATTTTGGTTTTAAGTTTTTTGATATTAAATGCATGTCCTTTAAAACTATGTCCCCCATAGCAAAAAAGGCCTCCATCAAAGCTCCAGCTCTGTGCGCTGAAAATAAAATATTTTTAACTTTTCTAATTGGGTCATTTTTTCTCACTGGCTCCTCGGGAAATACGTCCGTAGCTACATAAATATCTCCCTTTTTAACTCTCGTGATCAAGTCCTTAAAATTTACAACTGCTGCTCGACTCATCAATATGAATAATGAGTTTGATTTCATTTTATTGATTAAACTTTTATTTACTAAATTTTTGTTTTTGGTTGTTACTGCTGCTAATACATAAATAATTTCGCATGATTTAAACATTTTATTTAAGCTAACTGGATTAAATCCAAAGCTTTTTATTTTGTTCTTTGACAACCAAGGGTCATAAACATTTATATCTTTAGTAAAAGGTAGCAACATTGGGTATAAAGATTTTGCTAGATCACCAAATCCTAATAATCCAATTTTTTTTCCTGATAAAAGTGATGCTTTTAAGTTACTTTCTAATCCATATTTTTCTTTACCTTTTACAAAATCAAAATGAGCATTATGAATATTTCTTAATAAAGAAAGTGTCATTCCTAATGCAATTTCTGCTACAGGCTTTGAAAATACTGGAGAAGTTGCAATTACATGGATTCCTTTTTGAGAACAATAACTATAATCAACATTATTCATAAAATTACTTTCAACATTTATAATTGCTTTTAATTTTTTTGCTTTTGACAAAATTTTTTTATCTAAGTCTGGCTGACCTATAATAAAAGTAGCCTGATCAATATAGTTTTCATAAAATTGTCTTTTTTTTTTATTAGGTACTATTAAAACTTTATATTTTTTTTTTAATTCTATTAATTTTTTTTTTGTAAAAATCAGATCCAATGTTCTTGGGAAAGGATCAGATATAACAATTGGTTTTGACATCTAAATTAAAATTTTTTTAACTTCTTCTTCAGTAAATTTTTTTGGTTTATCACATTTTGTTTTTATTTTTTGAGGAATTCCTGTAGTGGCTGCCCTCATAGTTGACTCAATTATATCTAACACATGTAAAGACAAATCACCTGAACACCTGTGTTTTTTGTTTTTCTGAATAGAATATAACATTTCAGATAAACCAACACTCCGATAATTTGCATTTGTAGCAGCTTCATTTGATCTTCCACTAGATGAAGTTATATTAATTTTTCCTAAATGCATCTTGTCTGTTTTATGTTCGCCCCATTTTCCACCTTCTGTAACAGAAATAAAAACAGAACCCCCAAACATATTAGGATCTGGAACAATAATCGATCCTTTTGTACCATAAAGCTCCATATGGTTTCTTTGATGATTAATTACATCAAATGAGAGTGTTACCTGAATTATAGCACCACTGTGAAATTGGATAGTTGCTAAATATGTTGTAGGTGTTTCCACTTTAAATGATTTGTTTTTTTTAGGTCCCACTCCATAAATCCTCTTTTTAAAAGCAGTTAATGTTCTTCCTTGAACTTGTTTTGCAGGTCCAAGTAAATTTACTAAGGTTGTAAAAAAATATGGTCCCATATCGATTACTGGACCTCCCTCTTTTTTATACCATGACTCAGGTTTTGGATGAAAAGACTCTACTCCAGGAAATGCGAAAATTGCATTACCAAGTTTAATCTCTCCAATCAAATCTGAATCAATTAATTCTCTGGCTTTTTGAATTCCTCCACCCAAAAATGTATCTGGAGCATTTCCAAGATAAAGTTTATTTTTTTTTGCTAGTGAGACGAGTTCTTTACCTTTTGCAAAATAAGTTGCTAGTGGTTTTTCTGAATAAACATGTTTACCTGAGTTCAAAACTTTTTTTGATACTGAATAATGAGATTGTGGAATTGTTAAATTTAAAATAACTTCTATTTCATTATCTTTTAAAATTTCTGAAACTGTTTTAGATTTAATATTGTATAATTTTGCACATTTATCGGCTGCTTTTTGATCAATATCTGCACAGGCAATTATTTTAAAATTATTAAAATATTGTTGCCCTCTAAAGTATGTCTCGGCGATGTGACCACAGCCTATGAGACCGACCTTAAAAATTTTATTCATAAAGATTTACACGCCTTGTCTTTGTTTATCTTTTCCTTCTTTATAAAGTTTTAAAGCCTCTTCATTTTCTTTAGTTTTAGGAATTTCAAGTGTTGGACTGTCCCAAAAAGCAGAGCCCTCAACCCACTTATATGCATGAGTTTTAATTGAAATAACGTATGTTACATCAGATGCTTTTGCTCTCTTAAATGCAGCTTCAAGATCTGAAATTGAATTAACATGTTCAGATTTAGCTCCCATACTTTCTGCGTGTTTTGCAAAATCAACATCAACTAATCCAGGAGTATTAGAGCTCTTTAATAAGTTATTATATTCTTTACCACCTTTAAATAATTGAAGTCGATTGATAACTGCAAACCCACCATTATCACAAACTATAATTATTAATTTATTTTTTGTAATAACTGATGAATAAATGTCTGTGTTATTTAAAAGATAAGAACCATCTCCTACAAAAGAAATTACTTCTTTATCTGGATTTGCCATTTTTATTCCAAGTGCTCCTGAAATTTCATAACTCATGCAACTAAAACCCCACTCTGTTTCATGAGTATTTAGTTCTCTAGGTCTCCAAACTTGAACAACCTCACCAACTAAGCCTCCTGCTGCGGTAACCGCAATATCTGTTGGGTCAGAGTTTCTATAAATTGCACCAATTACCTGAACATAACTTGGAACTTCTTGATTTGTTGGCGCACTCTCTTTATCTATATGTTCATTCCATGATTGAAGTTCGATTTGAGATTTTTTATTCCATTCTTCCTCTGCTTTCCAATTACCTAATGCTTGTGAAAGCTCAGTTAATGAAACTTTAGCATCTCCAACGACAGCTTGCGCTAAATGTTTGTTAGCATCAAATCTTGATACATTTATTGAAACTAGTTTAAAATTTTTGTTTTCAAAATTTGCCCATGATCCAGTTGTAAAATCTGCAAGTTTAGTTCCAACCGCAATTGCTAAATCTGTTTCTTTTGCTAAAGTATTTGTATTTTTTCCACCTAAACCACCAATTTGACCTGCAAAATGAGAATGATCTCTTTTCATTGTGGAATATCCCATTACAGTTTGCGTAACTGGTATATTATGTTTAATCGCGAACTGGCTCAACTCCTCCATTGCATCTGAGTAAAAAACTCCGCCACCTGAAATTATAATTGGATTTTTAGATAACTTAATTTTTTCTGCTGCCTCTTTAATTTGAAATTCATCTGGTCTTGGTCTTCTAATTACATGTACTCTTTCTTTAAAAAATTCCTCAGGATAATCAAATGTTTGACCTTGTATATCTTGACTTAAAGCTATACACGCCGGACCACAGTCAGCAGGATCTAACATTGTTTGAACTGCTGCCGGGAATGATTGAATAATCTGTTCTGGTCTAGTTATTCGATCAAAATATCTTGTAACTGGTTTAAATGCATCATTAGCTGTTATTCCAGGATTATTAAAATGCTCAACTTGTTGCAACACCGGATCTGGCATTCTATTTGCATAAGTGTCTCCTGGTAGAAACAAAATAGGCAATCTGTTACTCATTGCAACTGCAGCAGCTGTAACCATATTTGTTGCACCAGGACCAACAGAAGATGTCGCTACAAAAATTTGTTGTCGTCTTTTTGCCCTAGCATAACCAATTCCTGTAAGAGCCATATTTTGTTCATGGTGTCCTCTATATGTTGGAAGTTCTTTTTGATTTTCCTCTAGTGCTTGACCTAAACAAGCAACGTTTCCATGCCCAAAAATTCCAAAGACACCTGGAAATAAAGGTTCTTTTTTACCATTAATTAATATTTTTTGAGCTATCAAATATTTTACAATTGCATGAGCGCATGTAAGGGTAATTTTTTTCATAAAGTATGTTTGTCTTTTAATATGTATAGTCTTTATATATAATTCTATTTATAAATTAAAAAACCCAATTAAGTAAACTTAAAAATAAATTCTATGTACGAAAAATTTGGACAATTCATTGATGGTAAATGGCAACAAGCTGAAAAAAAAGAAACTTATGATGTAATCAATCCTGCAACTGAAGAAGTGATTGGAAAAGCGTCGAAAGCTTCATCTATTGAAGTACAAAAAGCCTTAAAGTCAGCAGAAAAAGGTTTGGAAGTTTGGAAAAATACTGCACCATGGCAAAGAGCCTATATAATTAGAAAGATTGCTGATTTAATAAGAGAAAGAAAAGATGTAATCGCAAAATGGCTAACTTTAGAAGTTGGAAAACCATTGGCAGAAGGTGTTGGTGAGGTTACTGGTGCAGCTGACATTTTTGAATGGAATGCAGAAGAGACAAAAAGAATTTATGGTCAAACTTTTCAAACTAGATTTCCTGAAACAAGGGGTCATGTATATTATCAGCCAGTTGGTGTTGTTGCTGCACTAATTCCATGGAATTTTCCAACACTTTTAGCTGCTAGAAAAATTTCAACAGCTTTAGCTGCTGGATGTTCTGTAATCTGTAAACCAGATGTAATCACTCCAGGATCTGTGATGGAATTAATCAACATATGTAAAGACGCTGGCATACCAGATGGTGTTGTAAATATGTTATCAGGAGATCCTGCTGAAATTTCAAATGAATTAATGGAGTCTGATACTGTTAAAAAAGTTTCCATAACTGGATCAACAAGGGTTGGAAAAATTATTTTAAAAAAAGCTGCTGAAAAAGTTCAAAGGGTTACTATGGAACTTAGTGGACATTCTCCATTTATTGTTTGTGAAGACGTAGATATCAATAAAGTCGCCGATATAGCTATAACTGGAAAATTTAGGAATAACGGTCAAGTCTGCATTTCACCTAATAGATTTTATATTCAAGAAAGTAAAAAAGATGAATTTGTTGGTGCTTTCATGGAAAGAGCAAAAAAATTAAAAATTGGCAATGGAATGGATGAAGGAGTTGTATTAGGTCCATTAAGTACAGCTAAGAGGTTAGAGGAAATAGAAAAATTAGTTGAAACTACAAAAAAAGAGGGTGCCAAAGTACTAATGGGTGGAAAAAGACCATCTGGTTTTAATAAAGGATATTTTTATGAACCAACCTTTTTTGATGATGTAAAAGATAACTTTACAATAATGAAAGAAGAACCATTTGGTCCTCTTATTCCTATTTTAACATTCAAAACCTTTGATGAAGTAATTAAAAGAGCTAACAATAATAATTTAGGTTTATGCAGTTATCTTTATACAAATTCAATGGAACAAGCTCACATAGGTTCAGAAAAATTAGAGTCTGGAACTGTTGCAGTAAATACTGGTGTAGTTGCTGTTGCTGAAGCACCATTTGGAGGGATAAAACAAACTGGTTATGGTCGTGAAGGTGGTTCAGGTGCAATCAAAGATTATCTAAATGTGAAATACACTCACATGGGATTAAAAATCTAGAAGATGAGAAAAAATAAAATCAAACAAATGATGAAGGAAGGTAGGCCTGTTATTAACGGCTGGTGTGCGATTCCAAGTACAGCCTCTATCGAAGCAATGGCTCATCAAGGTTGGGATTCTTTAACTATTGATATGCAGCATGGTTTAGTTGACTACAGTAATGCGCTTCCCATGCTTCAGACAATATCAACAACTGATGTAACTCCTTTAGCTAGAGTTAATTGGAACGAACCAGGTCAAATTATGAAAATTTTAGATGCTGGATGTTACGGAATTGTTTGTCCTATGGTAAGTAATAAAAAAGAGGCAGAGAATTTTGTTCAAGCTTGCATGTATCCACCTGATGGTTACAGAAGTTTTGGTCCTGTTAGAGGTTTAATTTATGGTGGAGCTGATTATGCAGATCACGCTAATGAAGAAATACTAAAATTAGCAATGATAGAAACAAAAGAGTCTTTAGAAAATCTTGATGAGATAATGTCTACACCAGGTGTTGATGGTATTTATATTGGTCCAGCAGATTTAAGTTTAGCAATAGGTGAAAAACCTGGTTTTGATAGGTCTGAGTCTACAAAAGCTTATTCTGAAATTTTAAGAATTCTAGAACATGCTAAAAAAAATAATATTTTTGCAGGAATTCATAATGGCACTACAGAATATGCTACTAAGATGATTGAAAAAGGTTTTGATTTTGTAACTATAGCATCTGATTTAAGAGCTTTAAGTGCTGGCGCTAAAGCCACAGTAGATAAAATGAAGGGTTCTTTATCAAAAAAAGACGACAACTCTACTTACTAATCAAGTTGGTCTAAAAATTCCTCAAATTGTTTTTTTTCTAAATTTGAAGATTGTTTCTTTCCTGGAAATTTTCCAATCATTGAATCTTTTTTAAAAGCCTTAAGAGCTTTTATTCTCTCTTCTTTTATGTCATTTCTTAATTTTAATAAATTTCCATATGCTTTAGAGTGTCTTGGGGGATTTTCAGTATCACCACAGATATCTTCCATGAATAAATACATTACATCTGCATTTCTACCTGAGCCCAAAGAAACAGTTACGATATTTGTACGCTTTGAAATTTCACCCATTACATTCTCAGGTATGACTTCACACTCAGCCGAAAAAGCACCTGCATCTTCTAATCTTTTAAACTTTTGAAATAGTTCATATGCTTCATCAGCAGTTTTGCCCACTGCTCTTAAGCCACCAATCCAAGTAGATTTTCTTGGAACTAAACCTAAATGCCCCATCACTGGAACATCTTCCTTAGCCAGCATTTCAACTATATCCATGCTTCTTGGTGTCATAACTGCATCTGCACCATGCTCTAATGCTTTAAAAGCTCCACGCATAATATCCTCTGAAGTTACAAACTCATTTAAAACTAAAGCAGCTGTTAAAAATAAATTTTTTGAACCTTCTCTTACAGGAATTACATTTTTTGCATTTGATATAATCATATCAAACCCTGCCTTTTCAGCTGCCTCTGCTTCTTCAACACTATTCGCTGTAACTTGTGTAAATTTTCTTTTTCCTTTAGCTGTCTTTAAATCAGCTACAGTTAAAGTTCGCTTTGCTGGTTTAGCAGCCCATGTATAGATATTCTTCATTTGACACCTTTATAAAGAATATCTCGCCTATCAATAAATTCCTCAAAAGTTTTAATGGTGATTACTGAAGGTAATATAAATATAGATCTTTTGTCTCTCTCATTTCTTATAATTCTAAAATAACCTTTTTTAATTGCAGTATCGATATAAACATTTGAGGTTAAATATGATTTCTCGATTACTTTAAGTAATTGATTTTTGGTAATTGATTTATTTTTATAATAAGCAAGCATAACCATATGCAACATTATCCAATGTTGAGGAGTTAAAGAAAACCAATTCAATAATTCATTGGCTAATCTTCCTTCAAAATCACCAAGTGATATTTCTGCTAATTGAATTCTTTTTTGAGTAAGTTTTGGTATTTTTTTTTGTTCTTCAAAGTGCTTAGGATACTTGAACTGTCTTTTCATTTAAATAAATCTAAACTCATTGAGTTTTCTATTCAATACTATTTTTGCTTAATAGTTCTTTATAAATATTGTTTACTCTATGTACTTCTGAGGCAGTATTAAAATAGCCCTCATATTCAATTTCATCAGGTGTTACATCAAAATGATAATGTCCTGCATCTCTTTCATGTTCATAAGAATGAAAATGAGTATGTTCACCAGACTCTCTTAGATTTAATTCTCCTCCAGTTGGATCGCCTGTCCAAAGAACAGTATAACACTGTAATTTTGGTCCAACGGGTTCATAAAATTGAAGAAAATCTTTTACGCACTTCATTTGTTTCGGGTCGTAATACTCGTGTTTAATATCTTTATAATCAGGTTGCACATGCGATCTTATTTTTCCATTTAAAACTCTAAATACGCCAGCAAGAGATAAATGTTCATTATCTTTAATTTTTAAATTTTTTGATAAAGAAGACCTCATTGCTTGGGGCAAAGAACCTTGTTCTCCATTTCTACCTTTGATTTTTATTTTAATAACTTTTCCTTGTTTACCATCTGTGTAATAAATGTTTCCAAGTCCACCATGTTTTTTTGCAGAATACTTTTCAACAATACATTTTTTATCTGAGCTTACTCTTGCTATTATTGATTTAGATTCATCAGTAATTAAATTTTCATTTATAATTAATTCTCCACAATGACCATCTAAACATGACATTGCACCTGACCCAGCACCTAAAGCATAAGATTTTTCAGAGTCGATCATTTTGGATATTTCTTGATAGTCAAACTCTGCACCAATAAATTTTGGATCATGCATATAAGGCTCTCCTCCAACATCTATTATTTTTTGATTTCCACTTATTCCTTCTGATGGACAATCCCAATCTCTAAGGTTAGGGCAATCTATCACTTCTACTTCAACGTTTTTGAAATTTTCAGACAATCCTTTTCTTAATGCATCTGAAATATCTTCTAATGAGTAATCTTTAAAAGTTCCTTTTTCTATTTTTAATTGCATGGTGTAAATAAGCTATAATTTATTTTGCATAATGTCTATAGATAATATATATAATTTCTATACATAAATAATTTTAAATAAGGTAACGATGATTAATAAAGATTTGAAAGTGGCTGTTCTTGGTGCAGGAGCAATGGGTTGCTTGTTTGGTGGTTTGCTTGCTGAAAAAGGTTTGAATGTAATTTTAATTGATGTTTGGAAAGAACATGTAGATGCAATTAATAAACATGGTTTGAAAATGGATGGACATGGTGGTGATCGAGTAATCAAAGTAAAAGCCACTTCAGATCCATCGTCTTTAGATAAAGTAGACGCTATAATAGTTATGTGTAAAGCTACAGCTTTAGAGCCAGCATTAAACAGTATTAAAAATATCATAGGGGATAAAACAGTATTCATGTCTTTTCAAAATGGTATTGGTCATGAAGCAATTATTAAAAGTATTGTCGGTGATGAAAAGGTGATTGGTGGGACAACTACTCAAGCTTCAAACATTTTAGGACCAGGTCATATAATGAATCATGGTTCGTTACCATCATGGATTGGTGAGTACGAGGGAGGAATTACCGATAGAATTAAAGAAATAGCAGATACTTTTACAGCACATAATCTTGAAATGATTGCAGCAGAAGATGTAAAAAAAAGAAAATGGATGAAACTTTTTGCTTTAACAGCAATTGGACCATTATCTGCAATTTTCGATCTTCATCATACTGACTTGTATATAAACAACAAAGCAAACGAGGTATCTCGAGGGTTGGGTAAAGAAATAATTTTAGAGACGAGAGAAGTAGCACTTGCAGATGGAGTTAATGTTTCAGAAGATGAATGCTTATTTATGTTTAATAAAATTGTAGATTCAATGCAAACTAACAAATCATCAATGGCTTTTGATATTCAATATAAGAGAAAGACTGAAATAGACTTTATTAGTGGTGCAGTTTCAAAAATAGGAAAAAAACATGGGATTAAAACGCCTTTAAATGATCTGATGTACAAGATGATTAAAGTGAAAGAAGGTATGTACAGCTAAATGCTCAGTACAAAAAAATTAAAAAAAATCAAAAGTAACTTTCCTGTTTTAGTTGGAGACAACGTTGTTTCAAAAAATATCTGTAATTTATTAATTAAAGAAATCAGTAACTCAAAATCATTTGATGATATGATTATGGGAGGTAGAAGCAGGATTAATAAAGGCTCAAAAAATTTTAATTTATATATAAAAAATTCAATTAACTCTGCAAAGCTTTTTAAACTATTTAATAGCAAGTCTTTTTACAAAAAAATTGAAAATCTTTTTACAAAAAATTTTAAAGATGGATCATGGATAAATTTACATAAACCGAAATCATTTAATCCTAAAAAGTTCACTATTAAAAAAAAATTAAATTCTACTGAATTAAAAAAAATACTGGGAAAAAATTACACTAATCCTAAAGTAAATTTAGATATAGACTTTTCAGTATCAAAAGGAGGATATAGATTAAGACCTCATAGGGATGATATAACTAGATTATATAATTTCTTAATTTATTTAACAGACATACCAAAAAAAAATGGTGGCTCTCTTACTATCTATAGAAAAAAAGCAAAAAAAAATTTAAGAAAAAGTTTTAGGAGATTTCCAAAAATAAGTGAGCTTGAAGTAGTCAAATCTTTTACTCCCAAAAAAGGAACTGTTGTTTTTTTTCAATCTACTCCAAATTCTTATCATGGAGTTAAGCGGTTTATTGAGAGAAATTGCCCAAAACGTTTTTTCATTTATGGTAGTTATGCTTTAAATAAACCTGTTATATGGAATTACAAAGGTGTCTCATATTATCCACATATAATTAGTACCAAAAAAAGAATGTTAACCTCTTTTCATGATGCGAACTATTTAACCACAGCACCAAAATATTGAAATATTGTAAATGATAAAATAAATTTTAGTTATGACAAATAGTCTTCAAAAAAAATTATATGAGAATGGGTACTTGATTGTTAAAAATGTACTTAACTTTAGAAGAGACTTAAAACCAATTCTTAATGATATGGAATTTGTAATGGACTGTCTTATTCAAAAATATGCAAAAAAAAGAGAGATCAAAAAAATTCTTAAATTAGATTTTAAAAAAAAATATTCATATATTTCAAAACTTAATATTTATGATTTGGATCAATATTTTAATACAAGATTACCAAGAGATCATGTAAAGCAAGATAGCGATTATTTTGCAACCCAATCATTGTGGAATTTAATTACTAATAAAAAAATTTTGGATGTTGTAGAAAAAATTTTGGGTAAAGAAATAATGTCTAACCCTGTTCAAAATACTAGAATTAAACAACCTGAAAAAAAATTACCAAAAGGATCAATTCATGATGGTCTAAGTGGAAGAACACCTTGGCATCAGGATGCGGCAGTATTAAATACAAGAGGGCAAAAATTAACTGACATGGTTACTGTGTGGATTCCTTTTACTAAAACTACTAAAAAAAATGGATGCATGATTACTGTTAAAAAGATCAATAAAATGGGATTATTAAATCACATATCAGGATACAGAGGACAGGTAGAATTAAAAAATAGTGAATTATTAGATGATATGAAGCACATTTATTTAGAAGCAAATATTGGTGATGTGATACTTCTGCACAAACATTCAATACACTGCTCTTTGCCAAATAGATCAAATGATTTTAGAATAAGTGCTGATCTAAGATATAATGTTGCTGGACAACCATCTGGAAGAGAGCCCCTTCCTAATTTTTACGTTAGAAGTAAAAATAAAAAAAATATTAAAATTAAAAATTTTAAACAATGGCTAGCTCTCTGGGAAAAAGCTAAAGAAAAATGTATTCCAAGAAAATATGCTTTTAAATACCCATTACCTACATTTAAAACAAATGGAAGAGACTTATCAAAATTAATTTAATTTTAATTATTAAACTGAGTCCATTTACTGTTATTTTTACTAGAATTTAAAACAGTCTCTATAAACTTCATCCCTTCAACACCATCATAAATAGTTGGGTAACAGTCATCTAGCTCGTTATATTTTTCATTGTTTATTTGAGCATTTAATCTTTTGGAAACAGCGGTATAAATATTTGCAAAACCTTCTAAATATCCCTCGGGATGACCTGGTGGAATTCTTGTAACATCATTAGCTTCTTTGTTTGCGCTACCGCTACCTCTTGTTATTTTTTCAGTGGGTTTTCCAAATTTTGTAAAATACAAATAATTTGGATCTTCCTGTTTCCACTCTAACCCACCATTTTCACCATACACTCTGATTTTAAGATTGTTTTCATTACCAACTGCAACTTGGCTAGACCATATTGCCCCTTTTGCACCGCCTTTAAATCTAAGCATGATTTGTGCATTATCATCTAGTTTTCGACCCTTCACAAAAGTATGAATGTCAGCTGATAGCTCATCCAATTCCAACTCGGTTACAAACCTAATAAGATTAAATGCATGAGTTCCAATATCTCCAATGCACCCTCCTCCTCCAGATCTTTTAGGATCAGTTCTCCACTCAGCTTGTTTTAAACCAGTATCCTCAGCTTTTGTAGTTAACCAATCTTGAGGGTATTCTGCTTGTATAACTCTTAATTTTCCAAGATCACCTTCTTTAACTATAGATCTTGCATGTCTTACCATTGGATATCCAGTATAATTATGTGTTAAGGCAAAAATTATCTTTTTATTTTCTATGATATCTTTAAGAGAGTTTGCTTCTTCACTTGAAAAAGCAAGAGGCTTATCACAAATAATGTGAATGCCTTTTTCCGCAAAAATTTTTGCCACTGGCACATGTAGGTGATTAGGAGTTACTATAGAAACAACATCTATCCCATCGGAACGGTTAGACTCTTTTTCAGCCATTTCATGATAAGTTTCATAGATACGTTCTTTTGACAATCCAAGTTTTCTTCCAGTTTCTTTTGAGTTGTCAAAATTAGATGAAAAACATCCTGATACTAATTCGTAATGACCATCAAGTCTTAGGGCTATTCTGTGAACACCTCCAATAAAAGCGCCTTCTCCTCCACCGACCATTCCAATACGGATTTTTCTTTGCACTAATTTATACCCAGCATTTTTTTATTTGCTTCAATATCAGCACCACTTCCTGCAAAATCATCAAATGCTTTTTCTGTAGTGTTAATAATATGATTTTTGATAAATTCAGCACCTTCTCTTGCTCCATCTTCTGGGTGTTTAAGACAACACTCCCATTCTAGAACTGCCCAACCATCATAACCATAAGTGGTAAACTTTGAAAAGATTGATTTAAAATCTACCTGTCCATCGCCAAGAGATCTAAATCGACCTGCTCTGTTAACCCAAGATTGGAAACCACCATACACCCCTTGTTTTCCAGTAGGATTTAACTCTGCATCTTTAACATGAAACATTTTTATTTTTTCATGATAAATATCTATATGAGCCAAGTAATCTAAATTCTGTAAAACATAATGACTAGGATCATAAAGCATATTACATCTTTTATGATTACCAACTTTTTCTAAAAACATTTCAAATGTAATACCATCGTGAAGATCCTCACCTGGGTGTATCTCATAACAAAGATCAACTCCATTTTGATCGAATTGATCAAGAATTGGTTTCCATCGATTAGAAAGTTCATTAAATGCGTTTTCAATTAGTCCTTCAGGTCTTTGTGGCCAAGGATAAACATAAGGCCAAGCTAGTGCTCCAGAAAAAGTAACATGTCTATCTAGTCCAAGATTTTTTGAGGCCTTAGCTGCCATCATCAATTGATTTACTGCCCACTCTTGTCTTGCTTTTGGATTCCCTCTAACTTCAGGTGCGGCAAAGCCATCAAATGCGGTGTCGTATGCCGGATGTACTGCAACCAATTGCCCTTGAAGATGCGTTGATAATTCGGTGATCTCGAGATTATGTTTTTTTATTATGCCTTTTACTTCATCACAATAATCTTTGCTTTCAGATGCTTTCTTTAAATCAATTAATCTACCATCCCAACTTGGAATTTGCACACCTTTGTAACCTAAAGAAGATGCCCACTTACAAATGTTTTCTAAGGAATTAAACGGTGCATCTTCACCTACAAATTGTGCTAGGAAAATTGCAGGGCCTTTTATATTGTTCATAATTTCTCCCCTCTATTTAAATTTATCAACAATTTTTTTTTTATAAAAAAAATACTAGCAGGCACAACTCATCTTGGGTAGACTATTCTTAAGAAAAATAAACTAAGAGGAGATAAAATGAAAAAAATAATGATTTTATTGTTTGTTTCTCTATTTTCATTCTCTGTAAATTCAAACGCTAAATCTATCACTTTAGGATGGGCCGCTTGGGACCCTGCTAATGCTTTACAAGAATTAACTAAAGAATTTACTGCAGAAACTGGAATAGAAGTTAATTTTGAGTTTGTGCCTTGGCCAAATTTTGCCGACCGTATGTTAAATGAGCTTAACAACAAAGGTAAAACATTTGACCTATTAATAGGTGACTCTCAGTGGATTGGTGCTGGGGCAGTATATGGACATTACGTTAAGTTGAACGACTTCTTTGATAAAGAGGGAATTTCAATGAGTGATTTCTCACCAGCTACTGTTTATGCCTACTCAACTTGGCCTAAAGGTAGTGAAAACTATTATGCATTACCTGCTATGGGAGATGCATTAGCTTGGGCTTACAGAAAAGACTGGTTTGATAGACCAGAACTTAAATCTGAGTTCAAAAAGAAACACGGTTATGATCTAGGGGTTCCTGCAAACTGGAATCAATTATACGATATGTGTACTTTCTTCCAAGGAAGAGAAATTGATGGTCAAAAAAGGTATGGGGCTGCAATTAACACAGAGCGTGGATCAGAAGGTATAACAATGGGTGTTACAGCTGCTATGTATGCGTGGGGTATGGAATATGAAAATCCTAACAAGCCATACGATATGGAAGGATATTTCAATTCACCACAAGCTGTAGAAGCAGTTGAGTTTTACAGAAAGTTATATGAAGACTGCGCACCTCCAGGACACTCTGATGCTTACATGGTTGCAAACTTAGATGCTTACAAATCTGGACAAGTTGCATTCCAAATGAATTGGTATGCTTTTTGGCCGGGTGTTTCTAAAGAAGACAGTGATGGAAGAGTTAGTGGATTCTTTGCAAATCCAAAACAAAATGTTGCAGCTGCAACATTAGGTGGACAAGGGATATCTGTTGTTAAATACTCAGACAAACAGGATCTTGCTCTTGAATACATCAAGTGGTTTGCAAGACCAGATGTACAACAAAAATGGTGGGATCTAGGTGGATATTCATGTCATAATGATGTTTTGAATTCACCATCATTTCCAACATCAACTGTTTATGCACAAGGATTCTTGGACTCAATGGGAATTGTCAAAGATTTTTGGCAAGAACCAACTTTCGTAGAATTAATGCTTCCTATGCAAGAAGCAATTCACGACTATGTTGTTAATGGAAAAGGAACTGCTAAAGAAGCTCTAGATAAAATTATCGAAGAGTGGGTTGAAGTATTCGAAGCAGACGGAAAACTTTAACATTAATACTTAAAAAAATTAAAAATTAGGGGGGGTCACGCCTCCCCTTTTTTTATAAAAAATTCATATGAGCGTAAAAAAAAAATTCAAGGGACTTTCTGATAAAGCTGTAGGTTGGCTTTTTATTGGACCAACTGTACTTCTGCTACTGGCCATAAATATTTATCCATTGGTCTATGCAATCAAAATGTCTTTTACAAATTTTTACGCAAACAAAATTGGAAGAGAACCTCAATTTGTTGGTTTAAAAAATTATATTAAAGTTCTTAATAAAGAAGCGATATGGGAAAAAATGCAAGTTACAGCAAGCTTTATGTTTTGGACTTTATTACTCCAAGCAATCATAGGTTTGGGTTTAGCTTTACTTCTTAATAGAAAATTTAAAGGTAATGAACTACTAACCACATTAATTGTTTTACCTATGATGTTATCCCCTGCAGTAGTAGGAGTATTTTGGACTTATCTTTATAATCCTCAGGTAGGTCTATTTAATTATGTAGTTAATTTTTTCTATGATTTAGGAAGCTTTGACATGATTGGTTCAAGTACACTAGCTCCTTGGGCTATTGTTATTGTTGATACATGGATGTGGACACCTTTTACAATGTTAATTTGCTTAGCTGGTCTAAGATCTGTTCCAAATTATTTATATGAAGCTGCAGAGGTTGATAGAGCAAGTAAATGGCAGCAATTTATATATATTACTTTGCCTTCTGTTTTACCATTTTTATTATTAGCTCTGCTTTTTAGAGGAATTGAGAATTTCAAAATGTTTGACATGGTTGTTGAACTAACCTCTGGTGGTCCCGGCTCTGCAACAGAGCTTGCTTCAATTAACTTAAAAAGAGAAGCATTTGAAAAATGGAAAACAGGTTACAGCTCCGCATTTGCTGTTATTCTTTTTGTTACCATATTTGGTTTCGGAAATGTCTACGTAAAAGTAATGAACAAAATAAAGGAACGCTGATGGATACTTCTAGATCATATTTGGAACCTTCGTCTTTTTCAAAAAAAATGGCAGCTGCTATTATAATAGTTTACGCTGTAATTACTTTGATACCAATATCTTGGATGGTAATGACAAGTTTTAAAAATGTTGATAGTGCTATTTCATATCCACCCGAAGTTTTGTTTGAACCATCACTAGAGGGATATGTTAACTTATTTACTAATAGGTCAAGACAATCACAAGAATATCTTGATTCATTACCTCCCCCACAAAATTGGTATGAGGAACTAGTTAGAAGCAGAGAGATGGTTATAACAGGACCATCTAAATTTTTAGGTAGATACTCAAATTCTATGATAATTGGATTTGGTTCAACTTTTGCATCTGTATTTTTAGGTGCATTGGCTGCATATGCATTTTCAAGGTTTAGGGTTCCTTTAAAAGATGATTTATTATTTTTTATTCTTTCGACCAGGATGTTTCCCCCAATAGCAGTGGCTGTTCCTATATTTATTATGTACAGAAAGTTAGGACTTGGGGATACTCACCTTGGAATGATCATATTGTATACCGTTGTAAACTTAAGTTTAGCAGTATGGTTATTAAAAGGATTTATGGATGAAATCCCTAAAGAATATGAAGAAGCAGCTATGATCGATGGATATTCTAGACTTCAAGCTTTCTTTAAAGTTGTTCTTCCACAAGCAATGACTGGTATAGCCGCAACTGCAATCTTCTGTATGATTTTTTCATGGAATGAATACGCTTTTGCTGTTTTGCTAACTCAATTCAATGCACAAACAGCTCCACCATTTATTCCTACAATCATTGGTGAAGGTGGTCTTGATTGGCCAGCAATTGGGGCAGGAACAACTTTATTTCTATTACCTGTTATGATTTTTACAATAATTTTAAGAAAACATCTTTTAAGAGGTATTACTTTTGGAGCAGTAAGAAAATAATGCAAGAAGAAAAGTCATTAATGAGAAAAATATTTAGAAGAGTTTACTGGGAAAACTTATCGACGATATTAATTTTAATTGGAGTTTTCATGTTGTTACAACCATTTGCAATGTGGATGTTTACTTATTCTTTTATTGTAATTTTAGTAGGAACTATAGGTTTCATAATCACAAGCCACTTTCCGGATTAATATGTCTCAAATTAAAATAGTAAATTTACAAAAATCATTTGGTGATTTTACTGCAGTTAAAAATTCTAATTTAACGATTAATGATAAAGAGTTTTTTGTTTTACTTGGACCATCTGGTTGTGGAAAGACTACAACACTTCGAATGATTGCTGGATTAGAATTACCTACATCTGGTGAGATATATCTCGGAGATGAAGAGGTTGGAATGTTAAGAGCATCAGAAAGAGACATTGCTTTTGTTTTTCAATTATTTGCCCTATACCCACACATGAATGTAAGAAACAACTTATCATTTCCTCTCAAAATGCAGGGTTATAAAAAAAGTGATATCAAAAATCGAGTTGAAGAAGCAGCAAAACTTTTAAGAATTGATCACATTTTAAATTCTAACATTTCCTCTCTTTCGGGTGGAGATAGACAACGGGTAGCTTTAGGTAGAGCACTAGTTAGAAGACCAAAAGCATTTTTAATGGACGAGCCATTGGGAACTTTGGATGCTGAATTTAGAGAATTAATGTGTTTAGAATTAAAAAAACTACATTTAGATATTGGAGCAACTACAGTTTATGTAACTCATGATCAATTAGAAGCGATGTCATTAGCTGACCGAATTGCAGTTATGGACGGTGGTGAAATATTACAAGCTGATGAGCCTAATATTATTTACAATAAACCTAAAACTAAATTTGTAGCTTCATTTATAGGATCTCCAGGTATGAACTTTTTTGAAGTTAATGAAGGAATTTCTAAAGATCAATCATTTGTAAATATCGAAGGAGCTAAATTTGATATTCCCAAACAACTTGAGGAATCAAAAGGAAGTAAAAATTTCTTTGGTATACGTCCAGAAAATTTGACTCTAAACAATAATGAAGGTCTCAAAGGTTCAGTTTTTGGAGTTGAGTATTTAGGGTCAAGAAAAATAATTACAGTTAAAACAAGTTTAGGTGAAATTAAGGTTAAAACAGATATTTCTATTAATGTTAAATTGAATGAAAACGTGCAGGTTAAACCTCTAAATAATAATATAATTATTTTTGACGGTCAGACAGACAAATCTTTAAACAGTGAGTTTATAAAATAATGGCAAAAGTAGAATTAAAAAAATTATTTAAAACTTATAATAAAAAAATTAAAGCTTTGGAAGATATAAATCTTACAATTGAAGATGGTCAATTTTTTGTATTACTGGGTCCATCTGGTGCCGGAAAAACTACAACACTTAGATGTATAGCCGGTTTAGAAAAAATTGATTCTGGAGATGTATTATTTGATGATGAAAATATAACTCATGATCAACCTGCCTCAAGAGATGTGTCTTTTGTTTTTCAACAATACTCTCTTTATCCTCATTATACTGTTTATGAAAATCTTGCTTTTCCTTTGAGGTCTCCAATGAGAAAACTTCCTGAAGAAGAAATTAAAAATAAAGTAGAGAAAATTGCTGAAATGCTCAAAATTTCAAACAAATTAAAAAATAAAGCTACTGAACTTTCTGGTGGAGAAATGCAGAGGGTAGCTATCGGTAGAGCTCTGGTTCGTGAACCAAATATTTATTTGATGGATGAACCACTTTCCTCATTAGATGCCAAACTAAGAGAAACCCTTAGAGTTGAATTAAAAAATATTCAACTAAATCTTAATGCAACTATTCTGTATGTTACACATGACCAGGCTGAAGCAACAACATTGGCAGATAAAATTGGCGTTTTAAAAGAAGGCAAAATTGTTCAAATTGGAACTCCTGAAGAAATTTATGAAAATCCAAATTCAATTTATGTATCTCAAAGATTAGGTTCACCAAAAATAAATATTTTACCTGGTTCTTTGTTTAAACTAAACAACACAGCAAAAATTGGGCTTAGACCAGAAAATATAGAATTAGGTAATGGACCATACGAAGGAAAAGTTATTTCTACAGAAAATTTAGGATCAGAGACTGTTGTGGCTATTAATTTTCAAGACAATGAAATATTAGCTTCAATTCAAGGTAGCTATAAATCATCAATAAATGAAAAGATTAATTTTGACATTAATACAAATAAAGTTTTAAAATTTGATAAAGGGGATCAAAGAATTTATGAGCGTTAATTTTTTAATTTCTCAAGCAAAAAATATTCAGATAGTCATTAATGAAAATGCAGCAGAAATTGAAGCACTAGATCAAAATATTGGGGACGGAGATCATATATTTAATGTGCAAAGAGGTCTTAAGTTAGTAGTTGAGCTTGAAAATGATATTAAAAACTTACCTTTGCAAAAAGGTTTAAATATGATTGCTATGAAAGTCTTGTCAGGTATTGGTGGCTCTTCTGGAGCTTTGTTTGGAACTTTCTTTATGTCTATGGCTAAAACACCAGATCTAGATGGAAATATAGATTTTAACAAAGCATGTGAAATGGTTATAACAGGAATTAATGCAATGAAGGAAAGAGGAAAAGCGGATGTTGGAGAAAAAACAATGATGGATGTTTTAATTCCAGTATCAGAAAAACTTAATGAATTAAAAAGTGGCAATACGGATATGAATGAAGGGTTAAGTGAGATAATAAAAATTGCCGAAGATAGAATGTTGGCAACAAAAGACATGCTTGCTACTAAAGGTAGAGCTTCATTTTTAGGAGAACGTGCGAAAGGTCATATAGATCCAGGGGCTCGTTCATCACAACTTATAATAGATACAATATGCAAATCACTAATTAATAAATAGGAGGAAATATGAAAAAATTTATAAACAATGTTGACGACTTTTTAAAAGAAAGTCTTAATGGATTTGGTAAAGCTCATAGTGATATAATCAGAGTAAATTTTGAGCCAAACTTCATTTCTAGAAAAACAAAAACTAAAGAAGGAAAAGTATCTTTAATTTCTGGTGGAGGGAGTGGACATGAACCAATGCACGGTGGTTTTGTTGGTCATGGAATGCTGGATGCAGCGTGTCCAGGTTTTGTTTTTTCAGCACCTACTCCAGATCAAATGCAAGCAGCTGCTGAAAATGTAGATAGCGGTGCTGGTGTTCTGTTCATAGTTAAAAATTATTCTGGTGATATTATGAATTTTCAAATGGGTGCTGAAATGTATTCAGGTAAAAATGATAATATCATTACTAATGACGATGTGGCTGTTGAAGACTCTACGTTCACAACTGGTAGAAGAGGTGTGGCTGCAACAGTTTTGGTCGAAAAGATTGTTGGATCACTAGCTGAGAGTGGAGGTTCGTTAGAAGAATGTAAAAAACTTGGTGAAAAAGTAAACAAAAACTCTGGAACTATGGGTGTTGCTTTTACTAGTTGCACTGTACCTGCTGCAGGCAAACCAACTTTTGATATTGGAAATGATGAAATGGAATTTGGAGTAGGTATACATGGTGAACCTGGAAGAAAGAGAGAGAAAATTCAACCATCAAAAACAATAGTCAATAATATGTTGGAAGCTATACTTGATGATTTAAAACCACAAAAAAATGAAAAGACGCTTCTATTTATAAATGGTATGGGCGGAACTCCTCTTACTGAATTATATTTAGTATACGATGATGCTTGTGAAATTTTAAAATCCAAAGGAATTGAAATCACAAGAAGTTTAGTTGGTAATTATTGTACATCACTTGAAATGCAAGGAGCATCAATAACACTCCTAAAATGTGATGAGGAAATTTTAAAAAATTGGGATGCACCTGTGCATACTGCAGCTATGCGATGGGGTATGTAAAAAGTAATTTACATTTTTAATTAATTTTCGTATTAGAAAGACCTTATTCAAACTTAAATATGAGTAGTAAAAAAAAAATTTTAATTATTCAGCCTATTCACTCCGCTGGCATAAAATTATTAGAAGGTAATTCTGATTATGAATTTGAAATAGTAGATAATACAGATAACGAATTTTTAAAATCTAAGATAAAAGATTGTGATGGTATTTCTATAAGGACTGCAAAACTTACTGGTGAAGTGATAGAAGGTTCAACTAAATTAAAAATTATTTCAAGACATGGTGTTGGTTATGACAATATAGACTTAGAGAGCACCAAAAAAAATAATATCACTCTTGCGATCACAGCAACTGCAAATGCAGTAGCAGTAGCTGAACATGTAATGTTTATGCTGCTAAATATTTCAAAAAAAGGGAATATGTATGATGAAACAGTTAAAAGTGGCAAATTCAATGATCGAAATAAATTACCCAAAACAGTTGAATTGTGGAGTAAAAATATATTGATTGCTGGTTTTGGTCGTATTGGACAAGCTTTAATAAAAAGATGTCATGGATTTGAAATGAAAGTTTTCGTCTATGATCCATTTGTATCAAAAGAAATAATTGAAAAACACGGTGGCATAAAAGTAGATAGTTTAGAAGATGCCACTAAAAGCATGGATGCTATATCCCTTCATGTGCCACTTAATGAAAAAACTAAGAATATTATCAATTATGATTTACTAAAAAATATGAAAAAAAATTGCATTATAATCAATGCTTCAAGAGGTGGAGTTATAAATGAAATTGATCTAGATAAAGCTTTAAATGAAAATTTAATTCTTGGAGCTGGTTTAGATGTTTTTGAAATTGAACCACCTGATCCAAATAATCCTTTACTTAAAAATAATAAAGTTTTTTTAAGTCCACACACTGCTGCGTTCACTGAGGAATGTATGACAAGGATGGGAAAAGAAACAATTCAAAATATCATTGATTTTTTTAATGAAAAGCTGGAAAAATCAAAAACTGTTAGATTATAGAATATAAAAATTATTATTTTTTATAAATATTAACTCCACTCTTACTCAGGGTAGCTGTCAGATAATTATAACCAATTTTTGCGTATTCAAATGGATTAGCTTTGGCAGGATCTTGTTCTGCTTCGACAACTAGCCACCCTGAATAATTATTTTTTTTTAGAATGTCAAATAAAGGCTTATAATCGATGCACCCATCACCTGGAACTGTGAAAGCTCCCTCTAAAAAAGCTTCTCTAAAGCTAAAATCTTCTTTTAAAGATTTCTCTAATATATTTTTTCTTATATCTTTACAATGAATATGAATTACTCTTTCACCAAAATTTTTTAGAATTTCTAACGAATTTCCTTGTGCAAATAGCATATGACCAGTGTCCAAAGTCAATTTAACAGTATCATCAGTATTTTCTAACAACCTTACTGTATCATCTTGACTTTCTATAACTGTACCCATGTGGTGATGGAAAGCAAGTGGCATTCCTTCGTCCTGAAGATATTTTCCCATTTCTGAAATTTTTTCATAATATTTCTTTGACTCTTCTAAATTCATTTTTGGCCTTGTGGACAATTTTTTATTTGGATCTCCTTGAATTGAACCAGATACTTCTGCAAAAACTATACAGGGTGAATTACAATCTTTAAATAATTTTAATTGAGCTTGAATTATAGATTTTTCTTCATCTACTGTATTTGTTCGTAAATTTGCTCCATACCATCCAGAACAAAGGTTTAAATTAAATTTGTTTAAAATCGGAATTAACTCCTCGGATGTTTTAGGAAATTTTCCTCCAGACTCTATTCCTATAAATCCTGCTTGTCTCGCTTCAGATAGACATTGTTCTAATGGTGTTTCACCTCCAAGTTCAGGCATATCATCATTACTCCAGGCTATTGGTGCAACTCCTAATTTTACAGTCATAACTTTATTAATTTTTTTTATTAATATTTATTCATAGAATATGGTTTAATTGGCATCAAGAATTTTTTATTTTTTAATAGTACATTGTTTATTTCCAAAATGTACCTTGATTTTAATTTTAATTCTGTTCTATTTTGTTATGCTAAATTTTTCTCTAATAGGTGCAGGTAGAATTGGAAAGATGCACGCGAAAATTATAAAAGCACACCCAAAATCTAACTTAAAATATGTTTTTGATGTTAATTCTAAATTAGCAAATGATGTAGTTAAATTAACTGGCTGTGCAAAAGCTAAATCCCCAGACCAAGCTATCAATTCAAAAACTGTAGATGCGGTTTTAATAGCTTCGGCTACTCCAACTCACACAAAATATATTACATTGGCAGCTAAAGCAGGAAAAGCGATATTTTGTGAAAAACCAATAGATTTAAATATAAATAAAGTTAACGCATGTCAGAGAGATATTCAAAATTTCAAAGTACCAATTCAGATTGGATTTAATAGAAGATTTGATTTGAGTCACTTAAAAGCTCAGAAAGCTAGAGCCAATAAAGAAATAGGTGAACTGGAAATGATTGTCATTACAAGTCGTGATCCTAAACCTCCAGGAATAGATTATTTAAAAGCTGCAGGAGGATTTTTTAGAGATACCACAATACATGATTTTGATTTAACGAGGTTTATATTAGGAAACGACCCTGTTGTACAAATTTCTGCATTTGGTGGAGCACTTTTTGATAAAAATGCAAAAAAACTTAAAGATCAAGATACTGCTATGTTTATTTTAAAATCAAAAAAAGGTGTTTTGATACATATTAATAATTCAAGAAGAGCTGTTTATGGATACGATCAAAGGGTTGAGGTGTTTGGAAGTAAGGGAATGATAATATCAAACAATCAAGTTCCAAATTCTGTCGAGAGATTTACAAGTAAATCAACTAATACTAAGGACACTATACACTTCTTCTTTATTGAAAGATATGAACAAGCTTATAAAGATCAATTTAATGAATTTGTAAAATGTGTAATAAAAAAAACTACTCCCAAGGTAACCTTTGAAGATGGAAAAAATGCTTTAATAATTGCAAACGCCGCATACAAATCACTAAAAAGTGGTAAGGTTATAAAAGTCAAATTTTAGATGAAAAATTTATTACTAAAAAAAAATAAAATAAAAAATACTGGCGTTGAAATAACTGAATTAAGTTTTGGTACATCTTCACTAGGTAGCATGCCAGATACGTATGGATATGAAGT
Source organism: uncultured Pelagibacteraceae bacterium (assembly GCA_902592375.1). GTDB lineage: Bacteria > Pseudomonadota > Alphaproteobacteria > Pelagibacterales > Pelagibacteraceae > Pelagibacter. The sequence continues at coordinate 39,782 of CACJEG010000007.1, forward strand.
TCCAGAAGAAAGAGCTCTAGAGACACTTGATAGGTTTTTTAAAGGACCAGTTAATATGCTTGATACATCAAGAAACTACGCAATGGGAGAAAGTGAAAAAAGAATTGGAAAAGCAATTAAAAAAATTGGAGCTTGGCCAAAAAATTTTGTTTTATCTACTAAAGTTGATAGAAATATGGAAACACTCGTTCTAGATAAAAGACGTACAAGGGAGTCTATTGAAGAAAGTTTAAAAACTTTATCAGTAGATTCAGTAGATATACTTTTTCTACATGATCCAGAATATGTAAAAGATATTAATGATATTACAAAAAAAGACGGTGCTATTGACGAACTTTTCAAAATAAAAGAGGAGGGATTAGCAAAAGCGATAGGTCTAGCCATGGGTAAAATAGACATTATGTTTCCAATGCTTAAAAATTGGGATTTTGATGTTCTGATAAATCATAACAGATTTACTTTGCTAAATAGAGAAGCTAATGAAATGTATGATTATGCTCATGATAAAAATATAGCTATAATTAATGCAGCTCCATATGCTGGTGGAGTTCTTGCAAAGGGACCTAATAATTTTAAAAGGATAACTTATCAAAATGTCTCTGAGGAAAAATTAGAACCTGCTAGAAAAATTGAAAAAATTTGTAAAAATTACAATATCGATATTGGTGCTGCAGCCTTACAATTTTCGATCAAAGATAAAAGAATTACGTCAACTCTCTGTGGAGTTACAAGTGTGCAAAGTATCGAAAAAAATCTTGAATGGGCAAGCATTGAGATACCGCAAGAATGCTGGGATGAAATTTTAAAATTACCTTTTTCAAGTAAAGACCCTGAATCTGATAGGGTTTATACGCCAGGATAATAAATTAAATTTTTAATTTAGACTTTTACAAAAAATTTATTTATTTTTTGTGTGATGTAATTTAAATTATATTCTTAAAAAGGAGGTATTAATGGCTAAATTTATAGTAATGGGAAATTATACAGCTCAAGCTTTTAAAGGATTTATAGGCAATCCGGACCAAGACAGAGCAGCAGCAGCCACTGCATTATCAGAGGCAGTAGGAGGAAAGATGGAATCATTCATGATCACAAGAGGAGCTTATGATTTTGTAGGAGTTGTGAGTGGTAGTATTGGATTTGAAGGTGCAGCAGCAGTTAAGCTAGCAGTTGAAGCTTCTGGAGCTATAACAAATTTTACCATATTAGAGGAAATGGATATGGGTAAAGCTGCCGGCATGGCATCAAAAGCTATGGCTAATTATAAACCAGCAGGTTAAAGCTAGATTTTAAGTTAATTCTATCATGATTAATTTTATTAATTATGATAGCTTTAACTTAAATGAAAATGTTGAGAGATAGTTTTGGTAGGTCTTTTCCTTATATAAGACTTTCGATTACCGATGTATGTAATTTTAAGTGCGGGTATTGTCTACCTAATGGCTATCAAATTGATAAGAGCGATAATAGAAAATTTCTTCACTTAGAAGAAATTAGACGTCTAGCGAAAGTTTTTTCAAAATTAGGTGTATGCAAAATTAGACTTACTGGAGGTGAACCAACGGTTAGAAAAGATTTTTTTGATATAATCAAGATCTTAAAAAATGAAGCTGAAATAAAAAAAGTTGTAATTACCACAAACGGTTATCATTTAGATGAAAAAGCAAAAATGTTAGTAGATAGTGGCTTAAACGGTATTAATATTAGCATTGATAGTCTAGATAGAAATACATTCAAAAATGTTACAGGTCATGATCGATTACCAGAGATTTTAAAAGGAATTAAAATCCTGCAAGATTTAAATTTTGAAAATATTAAAATTAATGCAGTTCTTTTAAATGGAATAAATGCATCAGAAAAAGATTTTGAGTCTTGGGGAGAATTTCTAAAAAAGAACAAAGTGGATTTTCGATATATAGAACTAATGCAAACAGGTGATAACCTAGATTATTTTAAAAAATATCATGTATCTTCAAAAATTTTTAAAGAATACTTAAATAAAAATAATTGGATTTATCAAACCTTAGGTAAAGATGCTGGGCCGTCACTAAATTATATCAATCCGGAATACAAAGGGAAATTTGGAATTATAGCGCCCTACTCTAAAGATTTTTGTAGAAGCTGTAATAGATTAAGAATTACATCAAGAGGAGATCTTAGATTATGCCTATTTGGAAATACTGGAATAAGTATAAGACATTTATTACAAAAAGATGATCAAATTGAAGAATTACAAGATCTTATAATGGGTCAAATGAAATTTAAAAAAGAATCTCACCATTTGGAACTAGGCGAAACTGGTTTAACTAAAAATTTATCTACCACGGGTGGCTAATGTCAAAATTAAAAATTATAAATCAAGAAGAACTTAAAGATTGGGCGAAAGAAATATTTCAAAAAAACTCTTTCAATATGATTGATGTTTCTTCAAAAAAAGAAACTTTTAGAAGAGCACTTGCGTCAGGTAAAATTTATGTTGGAAAAGAGGTTTTTGATCTAATTAAAAATAAAAAGATGCCTAAAGGAGATCCTATTACTTTAGCTGAGGTATCAGCTGTGTTGGGTGTAAAAAAAACAAGTGAACTAATTCCTCTTTGTCACCCACTTCCAATTGACCATACGGCTACTAAAATAATTATGAATGAATTAGACAGTTCATTAGAAGTGTTTTGCGTAGTTTCTGCAGTAGCAAAAACAGGTGTTGAAATGGAAGCTATAATGGGTGTTAACTCTGCCTTAATCACAATTTATGATTTAAGCAAAATAGTAAATCCACATCTTAAAATTGATAACGTAAAATTATTAATTAAAGAAGGTGGAAAAAGTGGATTATGGAAAAACCCTGATGGTCTCCCAGATTTTTTGAAAAATATTCTTTAATGAAAATATCAGTTGAACTATTTGGCGCAGCTAGAGAATTTAGTACTAAATCCCATTTAGACTTTGAATTAATTGAAAATTCCTCAATAAAAGATCTTAGAAACCAAATGATAGAGTTTATTGATATGGAATTTAAAGGAAATGAAACTTTTAAAAAAATTATTAAATCATCAGCTTTTTGTTCGTCTGATGATAAAATTGTCTCAGACAATTATAAAATAGTTAAAAAACAAAACTTTAGCATTATACCTCCTATAGGAGGCGGTTAATGCTACATACTAAAATTATTGATGCTTCAAAAAAAGAGAAGATAGAAATTTCAAAAGCAGAAAATTTTTTAAATCAATCGAAATTTGGCGCTGTAATATATTTTGTTGGAACTGTTCGAGATTTAAATGAAAACAAAACAGTTACTGGTATTACCTATGATGCCAAAGAAAGTATGGTTATAAAAAGTTTTGAAGAAATTTATGAAGAAGCTGATAACAAGCTAAATATTAAAGAAAAAGCAGTATTTATTGAGCATGTTAAAGGATATGTGGGTTTAAAAGAAAAAAGCATCATTATTGGTGTAGCTTGCAAACATAGAGATCAAGCTTTTGTATTATCTAGATATATAATTGAAGAAATTAAAAAAAGATCTCCTATTTGGAAAAAAGAGCATTATGAAAATGAGGACAGTGAGTGGTTACAAGGAATATCTCTAAATAATTATAATGATAAAATTTAAAAATTCAGAAATTACACCAGAGAACATTTATAAAAAAAGAAGATCTTTCATTAAATCTATAGGTCTTAGTGCAAGTACATTAGCAATGTCCGCTATACCCTTTGTAAATAAATCTTTAGCAAGTGAGAGAGATAAATTAACAAGTTATAAAGACATAACGACTTATAATAATTATTATGAGTTTGGAACATCAAAGAGTGATCCTTATAGAAATTCTCAAATATTTAAAACAACTCCTTGGGATATAACTATTGAAGGTGAAGTTGAAAAACCAATAAAATTATCTATGGAAGAAATCTCAGAAATGTTTATTTCTGAGGAAAGAATATATCGATTAAGATGTGTTGAGGGTTGGTCAATGGTTATTCCATGGATGGGTTTTTCTTTAAGTAAATTACTATCAAAAGTAAATCCAACTAACAAAGCAAAATTTGTTGAATTTGAAAGTGTGTATGACCCTGCACAAATGAAAGGTCAAAGATACCCTGTTTTAAACTGGCCTTACAATGAAGGTTTAAGAATTGATGAAGCAATGCATCCTTTGACAACAGTTGTGACAGGTTTATATGGTAAGAAACTGCCTAATCAAAACGGAGCACCACTAAGAATTTTTATTCCATGGAAATATGGTTTTAAAAGTGCAAAAGCTATTGTTAAAATTAAATTTGTAGAAAACATGCCTACCTCATCATGGATGTGGGCTTCACCTAGAGAATATGGATTTTACTCAAATGTTAATCCTAATGTTGATCACCCGAGATGGTCACAAGCAACTGAAAGAATAATAGGCGAAGGTGTTTGGGCACCTAGAGTAAAGACCTTAATGTTTAATGGTTATGGAGACGAAGTTGCAAGTCTCTATAGCGGTATGGATTTAAATAAAAATTTCTAAATTAAATTGAGTAAATATTCTAAAACTCTAGTTTTTTTTCTCTCTCTTTGGCCAATTTATGTAATTTCTTATCAAATAATTTTTAATCAATTAGGTCCAGAGCCTGTTGATAGAATCATAAATCACTTTGGAGAATGGACTTTGATTTTTATTCTTTTAACTCTTTCAATGACACCACTGAAAAAAATCACAAAGTCAGTAGAGTGGATCAAGTTTAGAAGAATGCTTGGTTTGTTCACGTTTTTTTATGCATCTATTCATATGTTAAGTTATGTTGGTCTTGATTACAGATTTGATTTTGAGCCACTTATAAATGATGTCTTAAAAAAGAAGTTTATCTTTATAGGATTTTCAGCTTGGCTGTTATTAATTCCACTTGCTGTAACGTCATCTGAGAAAATGGTTAGACTGTTAAAACAAAATTGGAAAAAAATTCATAGATTAATTTATATAATTGGGATTTTTGGCGTACTTCATTATATTTGGTTGTCAAAAACAATATTTTTCAAACCACTTATATTTTTAATTATTTTAGTAATTCTTTTACTTTTTAGAATTAAAATTACTAGATCAGCTTCTAAAATCTGAGGCTTTATCAAAATCTTTAAAAGATTTAATACTCATAGTTTTAATGAAATTTGTTCTATTTTTGAGCCTTTTAACCATAAATTTTGCTCCAAACTGACCTGTAATATTTTTAAATTTTTTTATTAGAGAACTGTCAAAACCAATAGGATTACCTACTCTATTTTTATATTTTAATGCATGTATTAAAAATTTTTTAGAATTTATAGATCTACAAATTTTATTTATATCTGATTGTTTAACAAATGGCATATCCGACTGAGCTACAATAAACCCCTTATCATTTTTAGATATTTTTTTTAATCCTGTTTTTATAGAAGAGGCCATCCCTTGTTTGTAATTTTTATTGAAGATAAAAATAATTTTTTTATTTTTTTTTATAATTTTTTTTAATTCTTTGTGTTGATGGCCAAGAACTATGATGATTTTATTTACTTTACTTTTTTTTAATACATTTAATGAATAATTTATTAACGGTTTATTTTTATATAGCTTAATCAGTTTATTTTCAGATTTCATTCTTTTTGATTGGCCAGCTGCAAGTAATATTGCTTTAATCACTTTTTATAAGTTTCTGATACTAATTGAGCTATAATAGATAAAGCAATTTCTGGAGCAGATTTACCACCAAGCTTAATTCCAATTGGTCCGTGAATTGAATTAATTTCATCATTAGTAAATCCAGCTTCGGCTAATCTTTGACATCTGTTTTCATGAGTTTTTTTACTACCGAGTGCTCCAATATAATAAAATTTATTTTTTAATGCGTATTGCAAAGCAGGATCATCTATTTTTGGATCATGTGTTAAAGCTATTAAGGCTGTACTTGAATTTGTTTCAATTTCTTCAAAAGCTTCTTTTGGCCATTTGTTAATAACTTTAATTTCAGGAAATCTTTGCTCAGATGCAAAATATCCTCTTGGATCTATAATACTAATTTCAAAATTTAAACTTTTTGCAAAATCAACTAAATATTGTGCAATATGCACAGCCCCAACAATAATTACTTTTATTGGTTTTATATACGTTTCAACAAATATCTCTGAATTTTCTATAACACCGTTTTTTTTTGATTTAAAAAAATTTTCTATTTCATCAGCATATTTTGAAAATTCTCCTTTTGGAGAAGTGCCAGGTAAATAAATTTCACTATCACCATTTTCTAAATTTGTAAGAATTGCAAACTCAGTTTTTGATGATTTTTTTTTTAATATTTCTTCAAGTGTTTTAATTTTCATTAGTGTATCTGCTCAATATATACCGCTATCTCTCCGCCACATGCTAGACCCACTTCCCACGCGCTCTCGTTTGAAACTTTAAATTCTATTTTTTTACAAGGCTTGTTGTCTTTAATTAACGATAAACACTCACCTACAACTGCAGATTCTACACATCCACCAGAAACTGATCCTGAAAAATCTCCTTTTTCATTCACAATCATTCTGCTACCAACTTGTCTAGGTGATGATCCCCAGGTCTGAATTACAGTTGCTAAAACTACTTTTTGATTAGCTTTGATCCAATCTTTAGCTTCGTCTAATATTTTCTCATCAAATGAATTTTTCATCTGATAAAATATAGTTTTTAACTAACAAGCATCAACGGCTTTTTTAGCCTGAGTGACAACTAAACTAGCTCTAAATTCTGCAGAAGCATGCATATCAGAGTTCATTTCTGAACTATCTAGATCCATTCCATCTATTGAAGAAGAAGAAAAATTACCTGATAAAGCTTTCGACATTTCTCTATCATTATAAACACATGATTTTGCACCAGTAACTGCAACGTTTACATCTCCTTTATGTTTAGCCACATATACTCCAACGATTGCATATCTAGATGCAGGATTAGGATGTTTTTGATAGCTAGATTTTTCTGGTATTTGAAATTCGATAGCTTCAATTAATTCACCCTTTTTTAAAGCTGTCTCAAACATTCCTTTAAAAAATTTTGCCGCTTCAATTTTTCTTTCATTCGTATGTATTGTTGCGTTTAAAGCGATACAGGCTGATGGATAATCTGCTGATGGATCATTATTTGCTATTGATCCTCCTATCGTTCCTCTATTTCTAACTTGAGGATCGCCAATTCCTTCAGCCAAACTAGATAATGATGGAATTGCTTTTTTTACATCTTTAGAATTTGAAACTTCAACATGTTTAGTTGCAGCTCCTATTATAACTGACTTCCCACTTACTTTTATACCACTTAATTTTTTAATATTTTTTATATCAATTAAATCTTTGTAAGTAGCTAATCCTAACTTCATTGAAGGAATAGTAGTCATACCTCCAGCTAAAAAAGCAGAACTAGACGAAGCAAGTTTCGATGCCTCTTTACTATCTTTTGCTGAGTGATAATTAAAATCTTTCATAAACCTCCTATGCTGCTTTTGCGTTAGATTTTTTTAGATTTTTACAAGCCTTCCACACTTTTTCAGCTGTAGCTGGCATAGTAACCTCTTGTCCACCTAAGGCATCAATTACAGCGTTCATCACAGTAGGTGGTGCTGCTATTGCTCCCGCTTCTCCACAGCCTTTAACTCCTAAAGGATTTGTGGTTGCATGCGTACAAGTATAACCAATGTTAAATTCAGGAAAATTATCTGCACGTGGCATCGTATAATCCATATAAGAACCTGTCATCAACTGACCTGTTTCATCGTACTCTGCATTTTCATACAATGCTTGACCAATACCTTGAGCAAGACCACCATGAACTTGTCCTTCGACAACCATTGGATTAATTATTCTTCCAAAATCATCACAAGCTGTATATTTTTCTAACTTCACATGACCTGTTTCTGGATCTATCTCAACTTCAGCAATATGTGTTCCTGCTGGAAAAGAAAAGTTTGAAGGATCATAAAAAGAAGTTTCTTTTAAACCAGGCTCATCACCCTCTGGCAATGGAGATTTCATTTCATCTCTTACACCCGGTAAATAACAAGCAAAAGCTACTTCTCCTATTGTTTTCTTTTTATTTGATTTAGAAACAATAAATTCACCATCTTTAAACTCAACATCTTCTGGATTTGCCTCTAACATTTTTGCTGTAACTCTTTTACCTTTTTCAACTATTTTTTTACAAGCATTGACAATAGCAATACCACCAACAGCTAAAGATCTAGAACCGTATGTTCCCATACCAAATGTTCCTTTATCTGTATCTCCATGAACAATATCTATATTTTCTATTGGTACACCTAACTCATCAGCTGCTATTTGAGCAAAAGTTGTTTGGTGACTTTGTCCATGACTATGTGAACCTGTATAAACAGTGACTTGTCCAGTTGGATTAAATCTAACCTCTGCAGATTCCCATAATCCAACTCCACATCCTAAAGACATTACAGCAGCTGAAGGAGCAATACCGCATGCCTCAAAATATGAAGTAACACCTATTCCTCTTAGTTTTCCTTTGGCTTCAGACTCTTTTCTTCTCGCCTCAAAACCTTTGTAATCTGCCATCTGTTTTGCCTTTTCCATTCCAGCAACATAATCACCGGAATCTACTGTATGAACTAAAGTTTGTTTAAAAGGAAATGCTGTAGGGAAATTTTTAATTCTAAGTTCAGTTTTATCTATCCCTAATTCCATTGAAGCTTTTTCAACTA
>CACJEG010000008.1 GCA_902592375.1 uncultured Pelagibacteraceae bacterium
CATGTGAGATTTTGTTACGTCTTTCATCTCAGGTGAGTTCATATACTTCTTAGGAACTGGTGCTAAATATCTTTTCCAGTCATTAATGAAGTTTGAAAATCCAAACACAACATCGTAAGGAGCTTGTCCAGCTTGGAAAGGAACCATTGCTTTTGAGTACAAATCACCTGCTGGTGTATGTGTAACTTCAACTTTTGCACCAGTTAATTTCTCAAACTGTTCAGCGTGTAGTGCTGTTGGCTCACCCATTACCGGTATTGCGTGAGTATTTATTTTAAGAGTTTTTCCTTTGTAATTTTTCTTAGACATCTTCTCATAAGAACAGTCACCAGGAATATCTCCTGTAGCTTTGATATGCGGAAACTGATCGCTCCACTTATCAGCATATGCCATAGGACTAAATATCATCAAACTTGATATTAAAGCCGTCAAGCAAGTTTTCATTATTTTCATTATTACCTCTCTCTTCCTTTACTTAATTACGGAACTAAAACAGCTCTTCCCTTAACCTTACCGTCGTTAAGATCATGGAGCGCTTTATTAGCATCGTCTAATTTATATTCTTGCATGGACAGCTTCACTTTTCCTCTATCAGCTAACTCCATCAATTCATATAACTCAGACCACGTTCCCACTAAATTACCTACGATTGTTTTTTCAGAAATAATTAAATCAACTGCTAATGATTTAATTTCTTCTCCGTATCCAACAATGTAGTAAAAACCACCATTAGAAGTCATTTGAATTCCCATGGCAGTAGATCCTTTTTCACCTACGAAATCGATAACAGCTTCCGAACCTTTTCCTTTAGTTAGTTCTTGAACTTTCTCAATTTCATTTCCATCAATTAAAACTCCGTGATCACCACCGAGTTCCATTGCATGTTTTAAGGCTGTTTCAGATTTCTCAACAATAATAATGTCAGCTGCACACATCGCTTTCAAACATTGAATAGCAATATGTCCTAAACCTCCAGCACCAATTATCGTACAGCTTTGACCTGGCAATAAATGTCTAGTTGCCTTTTTAACAACTCTATAAGCTGTAAGACCTGCATCTGAAAAAGGTGCAACATCTTTAGGTGCTAAAACTTTTGGAAGTTTAATTAAATTTCTAACACTTGTTTTTAATAGTTCAGAGTATCCACCTTCTTTAATACTTAATCCGGGAAATGCTCCAGCAGCAGCATGCATATCATTACCTCTTCTGCAGTCCAAACAAGTACCACCTGTTCCTGAAATTAATGGATGTAAAATAACTGGATCACCTTTTTTAAAGTCAGTTACGTCTTTACCAACATCCTCTACCCATCCAGCATTTTCATGCCCCATTACACATGGTAATAAAGTTCCATCTGGATCTTGAATATGTTTCCATACTCCTTCAATAATATGTAAATCTGTTCTGCAAACTCCTGCAGCACCAATTTTAACAATTACATCTGATGCCTTCTCAATTTTTGGATCTGGCATTTCTTCGCCTGTAACCCAAACTTTTTCTTTCATTTCTGGGTCATACTTGTGCAAAACCTGTGCTTTCATCGTTTTCTCTCCCTTTTAATTTTCAAAACCTTATTAAAAAATCGAAGTCCGATGGAGTCAATGCCGCTTTTAAGTGTCCAAATAGTTTACAAATACAACCTGTGGTTAGTTGTTGAATACTTTATTTTTATTTATCTTTCAAAAATGGGAAATTTATCTTCAATAAGTAAAGAATTTAAAAATATTCTAAAAAAAAGAGGAATGATGTCCTATGAGATGGGCAAAGAAATTTCTGATAGCTGGTCAAGGTGTATTGCTGAGGGGCTAAATCCGTTTCAAGATCCAAAACAAAGTGTCGTATCTTCAATTGAATTAAAAGAGATTAAAGAAAAAAATGAGGCTCTTAGAAAAATAGTTCTTCCTGAATTAGAACTTTTATACTCTCAAATTGCTGGTACTAATTTTATGGTCGCGTATTCAGACGAGAATGGTTTAGTGCTTGATACAATTTATGATAAAACTTGTCTTCAAACAGATGTAGGTAAAACTGTTATACCAGGATCTATTTGGGCTGAGAAAGTTTGTGGTACAAATGGCTTAGGGTTATCCGTTGAATTAAAAAAACCAACAATAGTCTCTGGAAAAGAGCATTTTTTTATAGCACATGAAAATATATCTTGTTTCGCAAGTCCAATAATAAATTATGACGGCAAAACTATTGGAATTATAGATGCCTCAACTGACTATATGTCAAGAGAACAACACACTCTGGCGTTGGTGAAACTTGCAACTAGAAGTATCGAAACAAAGTTATTTTTAAAAAAATTTGAACATGAATTGATTTTATCTTTTCATCCTAGACAAGAGTATTTATCAACAACAAGTGTTGGATTATTAGCTGTAAATGGAGATGGCCTAATTGTAGGTGCAAATAGCAATGCAAAAATAATGCTTAATGGATTGGTTGACCTAAAAAATGAAAATTTTAATAAAATTTTTACTAACTCATTTTCATCTATTGCATCAGATTTATTAAATAATAAGACATTAAAAATTACAGACCATTTAGGTTCATCTGTATTTGTAGTTAAAAGTCAAATTTTTAAAGAAAACAAATTTATTGAAACAAAATCAGAAAAGAAAACTTCTGCATGCAAAAATTGCGAAGATACTAAAATTAAAAGAGAAAAATGTGTTTTAATTAGATCAACATTTAATGAAACAAATAATATTTCTGCAGCATCAAGGAAATTAGGTGTTTCAAGAACAACAATTTATAAACACTTACAGTAAACTATTTTAATCAATGGGATAGTCCCAAGCACTACCACCTATAACTTTAGAAATAGCTGAAAAATCTTTAGTATCGTTTCCATCTTTACAAAATTGGTCATAAATTTCTAAAGCCATTTTTCCTAATGGTGTTTCTGCATTCACACTCTTGGCACAATCATTTGCAAGTTTAAGATCTTTATTCATCATTCCTGCAGAGAAACCTGGACGATAATTATTATTAGAGGGTGTACCATCAATTAAACCAGGTAAAGGAGGATACACTGAAATTGGCCAACTATTACCAGATGCATTTTTCATAATTTCATGAACTTTTTTAATATCTATGTTTAATCTTTTTGCTAACATTAATGACTCTGAAGCAGCAATCATTGCAATACCTAGGGCCATGTTGTTACAAATTTTGGCACCATTACCACTTCCTAAATCACCTGCATGAAATATATTTTTTCCCATAATTTTTAATAAAGGGAGAGCTTTTTCAAATGCTTTTTTCGATCCACCAACCATTATATTTAAAGTTGCTTTTTGGGCTCCCATTACACCACCACTAACTGGCGCATCAATCATTTCTATTCCTAATTCTGAAGCTTTTTTTCCAATTTCAATAGAAGTTTGAATATCAATTGTTGAACAATCAATTAGCAAACAATTTTTTGATACTTTATTTATTATTCCATTATCTCCTAAATAAACTTCCTTAGAATGCTTACCCTCTGGAAGCATTGTTATAACTGTTTCTACATCATGTGTAATTAGGTCATCTAAATTTTCAATTGTCTTAAGATTTTTATCTTTTGCAATCTCAAGCATTTTTTTTGAAACATCAAAAACTTTTACAGATTTTCCTGCCTTCATTAAATTTTCAGCCATTGGACAACCCATGTTGCCAACACCAATGAAAGCTATTGATTGAGACATTTTAATTTACTTTATTGATACAGTTTCCAGTTCTAAAAAACTCATCTAGATTATCAACTGCTAAATTTCCCATTGCAATTCTTGTATCTTTTGTTGCACTCCCCAGATGAGGTAAAACAAAAGCACTTGGAATTTTTAAATAACCAGGATTTAAATTTGGTTCATTTTTATAAACATCTAATCCTGCTGCATAAATTTTTCTTCTATTCAATGCATCAATTAAAGCTTCATCATCAACTATATCGCCTCTTGCAACATTAGTTATGACAGCACCTTTAGGAAAATACTCAACAGTCTCTTTATTAATTAAGTTCTCTGTTTCTTTTGTGGCTGGACAACAAATTGATAAAACATCTGAGACTGAAAAAAGACTTTTTATATTGTCATGATATATTGCACCTTGCTCTTTATCTTCACTCAATTTTGAACGATTATGATAATGAATAACCATACCTAAAGATTTTGCAATTTTTGCAATTTTTTGGCCAATACGACCCATACCTAAAATTCCTAATCTTGTTCCTGTTAATTGTTTCCCAATTAAATAATCAGCAGACCATTTCCATCCACCTTCTTTTGCGGACTCTATTCCTTCGGAAGCTCTTCTACATGCTCCTAAAATTAATAAAATTCCAATTTCTGCTGTAGCATCTGATAAAACTTCTGGTGTATTTGTTACTGCTATACCTCTATTTTTTGCTGCCTCTAAATCAATGTTTCCAAATCCAACTGCAAAATTTGAAATAATTTTTACAGAGTCTGGTAATTGATTAATTGTTTCTGCATCTAATTTTTCAGTTAATGATGATAATATACCATCAAATCCTTCACTCATTTCAATAATTTTTTTTTGTGAATAAAGTTCATCATTAGTATTAAATTTTGCATCAAATAATTTAGAAGCTTTGTCTTCACTTTCTCTTATTAAACGTCTTGTAATTAAAACTTTTTTCATAAATCCTATTTTAAAATTTCAGGTTTTGGTCCGCCTGTGTACCAATCTAAAACTTCAATTGTATGTAATATAGGAACTTTAGTACCATGAGAAATTTGGGTAATACAACCAATATTTCCCGTAGAAATAAAATCAGGATTTAAACTCTCTATATTATTAACTTTTTTCTCTAATAATTGTTTTGCAATTTTTGATTGTAAGATGTTGTAAGTTCCTGCTGATCCACAACATATATGTCCCTCTGGTATTTCCATTATTTCATTATTAGTTTTTTCAAGTAAAGATATTGGTTGAGCATGAACTTTTTGCCCGTGCTGCATTGAGCATGCAGAGTGGTAAGCAACCTTATATTTTTTTGCTTTTGACTTAATATCTAATTTTAAACTTTCAAAAATATATTCAGATATATCTCTTGTTAAATCAGATATCACTTTAGCTTTTTTACTAAGTTCTTTATCATCTCTAAAAATAAATCCATAATCTTTCATAGTAGTTCCACAGCCTGATGTGTTTGACAAAATTGCATCTAAATTACCTTTTTGATGCTCCTCATACCAAGTATTAATATTATTTTTAAAATCTTGGTGTGCATCTTCCTCTTTTCCTAAATGATGATTTAATGATCCGCAGCAACGAATTTTTTTTGGAACAACTACCTCAACACCATGCCTATTTAATAATCTTATTGTTGCTTCATTTATTTGAGGAGATATTTCTTTTTGTACACAACCAGTCAATAACGCTACCCTTGCAACTTTCATTTTACCTGAAGCTTTATAAACTTCCTTAATTGGCAATTTTTTTTTTGGAAAACTACTTGGCATCAAATCTATCATATCTTTAATCCTTGAAGGCATTAAAAATTTGAAAGGTTTACTTAATTTAACTAAAAAACTTGATAATCTAAAAACTTTGGTATTTGGAAGGGTAATAGATAAAAAATATCTAATTAATTTGTCAAAAGTAGATCTTTCATAATTTTTTTCGATATATTTTTTTCCATGATCAATTAGATGCATGTAATTAACACCAGCCGGACATGTCGTCATACAGCTGTAGCATGAAAGACATCTATCTATATGTTTCACAACTTTTTCAGTTGGCTTTTTATTATTTTCCAACATATCTTTAATTAAATAAATTCTTCCTCTAGGGCCGTCTAATTCGTCTCCTAAAATTCCATATGTAGGACATGTTGCGTTACACATTCCACAATGAACGCATTTTTTAAATATTTTTTCAGAAGACTGATTGTCTCTATCTTTAAGTTGAGTTTCTGTGAAATTTGTTTGCATTAAAAGTCCTTATACATTTTTCCAGGATTCAATAATCCTCTAGGGTCAAAACTTTTTTTGATTTTTTTTGATATCATTAATTTTGTATCATCAATTGTAAATAATTTTTCTGTAAATTCAAAATCCTCAGATTTTTTAATTATTGTTACATATCCGTCATTTTGAATTATTGTATTTTTTACTTCTTTTATATTTTGATCACCAGGCACCTCAATCCAAAATAATGCCCCAGACCAATCAATAAAATATCTGTATTTATTTTTGAGAAAACTCATCATTTTTTCAGACTTTGAAGGAGGCACAACCGCTCTTAAAAGATTATTTTTGGTTTCAGAAAATAATTGTAAACTATTTATACTTTTCCAAAAAAGATCTGATTGATAAATATCTAAATTTGATGTTTTGTAATTTTTTAAATCCATTTCGTTTGAAATATCCTTAATTCTTTCTTTAATAGAGTTTTGATCCCCTTCAATTCTGAATGCAAAAAAAGCACCCTCTTGATCTAAATCATTTAATTTAAATGCTTTACTTTTATTTGGTGTAAATTTTTTAGATTTAGGTTCATCTGGGACAAACACTGCACCTGATATTTCATTGCTAGAACTCAAAACCATATTAAATAAATCTGAAATGATTTTTGGATCTTTCTCATAAATTATAATTGTATTTTGAGATGGCTTTTTTGCAGAGATTTTTAAAGTGACTTCTGTAAGAGCAACCAATGTTCCAAAAGAACCACTAACTAATTTAGATAAATCATATCCAGTCACATTTTTAACAACAGTGCCTCCTGATTTAATTATGTCGCCTTTTCCATTGACCCCTCTAAAACCTAAAATAAAATCTCTTACACTACCTACTTTAAATCTTCTTGAACCTGCAAAATTACAAGAAACACATCCACCAGCTGTTCCTTTATTTGATTTTCCATCTTTAAGGTACCCAAAATCAGTTGGCTCAAATGAAAGTTCTTGATTATTTTTTTCTAAAATATTTTCTATATCTTTTATCAGTGTTCCTGGTTTGACCTTTATATACAGCTCCTCAGGAAGATATTCGATTACTCCAGATAAACTTGAAAAATCCAAGCTCTTTGCCGTTTGAACATTGTATCCAATAAATTTTTTACTATTACTTCCATGGATATCAATTGGAAATTTTTTTTTATAAGCTTCTTTAATTAATTCTGAAACCTCTAACTCACTTGTGGGTGACAGATGATTAGAATCTTGGAAGATCTGGGAATTTTTCTTCTCCTCTGTGAACATGAACTCTTCCTTCCTCCGCACATTTTCTTAATATTGGATAAACTTTTCCAGGATTTAAAAGATTTTTTTCATCTAGTGACATTTTAATATTTATTTGTTGCTGAATATCATTGTCATTAAATGCTTCACACATTAACTCTCTTTTTTCAATTCCTATCCCATGTTCACCTGACAATGCTCCGCCCATTCTGACACAAGCTTTAAGAATTTCAGCCCCAAATTCCTCTGTTCTTCTAAGTTCCTCTTTATTGCTTCCATCAAAAAGAATTAATGGATGTAAATTACCGTCTCCGGCATGAAAACCATTTGCTACTCCCAAATTATACTTCTTCGATAATCTACTTATCTCTTTAAGAATTTCTGAAAGTTTCCCTCTTGGAATTGTACCATCCATACAATAATAATCAGGTGCCATTGCTCCACATGCGGGAAAAGCTGCTTTTCTTCCTGACCAAAATCCTAATCTTTCTTTTTCATTTTTACTTAACTTAAAGCTATTTGATTTATTTTTTTCTGCTATTTGTTTTATTTGTTTAAACAATTCTTCAACTTCAGATTTCGTTCCATCTAGTTCAACAATCATTAAAACTTCAGCATCCATAGGATAACCAGCGTGAACAAATTTTTCTGTTGCATCAATCAAAGCTTTATCCATTATTTCCATGCCTGCTGGTGTAATTCCATTTGAAATAATATCCGTTACACAGTTCCCTCCATCTTCAATTGTTGGAAAACCAATTAAAGCAGCTTTAACCGTTTGTGGATTTTTTAAAATTTTAACTGTTACTTCCGTGATCACGCCTAACAATCCTTCTGATCCACAGATTAATCCTAATAAATCATAACCTTCTTGATCTAAAGTTTTTCCACCTATTCTACAAATAGTTCCATCCATCATAACCATTTCAACACCCAAAATATTATTTGTTGTTGTTCCATACTTTAATGAGTGAACACCCCCAGAATTTTCAGCAACATTTCCGCCTATAGAACAAGCTAACTGGCTTGAAGGATCTGGAGCATAATAGTATCCCTTATGCTTAACAGCATGAGTAATTGATAAATTGGTGACACCAGGTTGAGTAACAACACATTTGTTATCAAAATCTATATCTAAAATTTTATTAAATTTTCCTAGTCCTAATAAAATTGCATCATTCAATGGAAGAGCTCCACCTGAAAGACCAGTTCCTGCTCCTCTTGGAATAACTTTAATATTTTCTTTATGGCAAAACTTTAATATCTCACTTACTTCCTGAGTATTTTCCGGAAGTACTACAGCTAGAGGTAAATTTTTGTAGGCAGCTAGAGCATCTGTTTCGTAAGGTCTTATTTCGTCTAATTCGCTTAAAACATTTTTTTTGTCAGTAAATTGTTTTAGATTATTAACAATTAAGTCTTTTTTACTGACAATTGTACTATCTACACTTGGTAAAGCTATCTCAGACATAGCCTAGCCTAACATTTTTTTGATATTTTCCAATGCGTTAGAAATGTTATCTCGAGAGGCTGCAAAGCTAAATCTCACATAATCTTTGCATGTTTTTCCAAAAGCTGTACCAGGAACTATAGCAACACCCGCCTCATGCATAGCTCTTTTACAAAATTCACTACCATCCATCCCAGTTCCAATAACTTTAGGGAATGCATAAAATGCTCCACCAGGTAAACTACATTCTACACCAGGTAAACTATTCAAACCTTCATGAATTAATTTTCTTCTTAATGTGAACTTTTCCATCATCTCATCAATTGATTCATCAGGTCCATCTAGGGCAGCAATACCTGCGAACTGAGCAGCAGCATTCACACATGATACACTATTAATTAATAATTTATTTACATGTTCAACTAAATTTTCTGGCCAAAAACTCCAACCGAGTCTCCATCCTGTCATTGAGTAAGCTTTACTCCAACCTTCTAAAACTATTAATCTTTCTCTTAACTCAGGATAATTAAAGAATGTTGGCATTTCTTTATCATCAAAAATTTGTCTACTATAAATTTCATCACTTAAAATAGTCACATGAGGATATTTTTTTAAACCCTCAGCCAATTTGTCTATTTCTGATTTTTCTACAAAACTTCCAGTAGGATTATTTGGATTTATTAAAATTAATAATCTAGTTTTATCAGTAATTAGAGATAAAATTTTATCTGCACTAAACTTTAAATCTTTATCTTCAGTTAGATCGTAAGGCACTGCAGTAGAACCGGTATAATTAATCATTGATTCATAAATAGGAAAAGCTGGAGTTGGATGAATTATCTCTGCGCCTGGCTCACCAAAACACTGAATTGCATAATGCATTGTTGGTTTACCACCTGGCATAATAATAATTCTTTCAGGATCTACCTCTGCACTATAACGTTTCTTTATCCATCTAGTGACTGCCTGTCTACACTCTAAAATACCATTCGAAAGAACATATCCGTGATGTCCATCATCTAGAGCTTTTTTTGCTGCGTCAACTACATGTTTTGGAGTTTTAAAATCAGGTTGACCTAGACCTAAATGAATCATCGGTTTACCTTGAGCTTCAAGTTTTTTTGCTTCAGCTAAAACAGAAAAAGCGCTTTCAGTTCCAAGCCTATTTAAAGATTTTGCAAGTTCCATAACAATTTAAAAATTAAAATCGACAACCTAAACGAAAATTAGTTTTTTGTCTATTTAGTTTGAAAGTTTTATTTATTAAATAAATGCTTAAAATTCTTATATTTTAGTCTCTATATATTATTTTTGACGCATCAAGATCTTTAACAGACTTACAACCCATTAAAATCATATTTCTTCTAATTTCTTTTTGCATATTTTCTAAAAGTCTTTCAACACCTTTTTGCCCACCAGCGCCTAGGCTAAAAAGAAATGCTTTTCCAAAACTACATGCAGTTGCTCCTGCGGCTAAAGCTTTAAGAACATGTGTTCCTCTTCTTACACCACCATCAAGAATAATTTCTAATTTATCACCAACTGCATCTGAAATTGCTTTAACTTGATCAAATGGAGATCTTGATCCATCAAGTTGTCTTCCTCCATGATTTGAAATCATAATTGCTGTACAACCAATATCTATTGCTTTTTTAGCATCTTCTACTGACATTACACCTTTTAATGCCATAGGCTTATTCCATTTTTTTATGCAATATTCTGCATCTTTCCAATTCATTGCTGGATCGTATTGTTCATTAATATAATCCATAACTGATTTTGCAATATTAGTACCTTTATCAGTTTTGTTTTTTATATTTGCTAATTCAAATTTTTTATTTGTAAAATATTTGAAAACCCATCCTGGTCTCATTGCAAAACTCAATAAACTATCCAAAGTAAATTTAGGTGGTGTCGTGAATCCAGTTCTATGATCTCTTTCTCTATTTCCAGCAACAAGTGTATCAACAGTAATACACATTCCATCAAAATTAGCTCTACTGCATCTTTCGATTAAATCATCAGTAATTGATTTATCTTTGTGAATATAAAGTTGAAAAAGTTTTGGCCCGCTAGAAATATTTGCAACCTCTTCAATTGAAAAAGACGCCATTGTGGACATACTGTAAATTGTATCAAACTTCTCTGCAGCTCTAGCAGAAGCCTTGTCACCCTCAGGATCATACAAACTTTGCATTGCCGTAGGAGACAAAAATAAAGGCATACTAATTTTTCTACCAAAGACAGTTGTAGACAAATCTGGTTCACCAACACTATTAAGAATATTAGGAACTAAATCACATTCATTAAAAGCATCTGTATTTCTATTTAAAGTGACTTCGTCATCTGCTCCACCATCAATATAATGAAAAATAGGAGCTGGTAATTTCTTTTTAGCTAATTTTCTAAAATCATCAAAATTATAACAGTCATTGATATTCATGATATGTAATCTTTATTAAAAGCTTTTAAAGAAATTAAACATATAACTATTTGCCCCAGGATTTTTATCTCCTAGACTTGCATTAGATATATGATTGTAGGAAAAACCTAATTCACTTGTTTTTGACAGATCAAGTGAAATTTGTAACTCACTTTTAAATTCAATTAAATGGCCTAAATCTTTACCATCTCCCTCGTGGTATATTCCTGGAGTAAAGCTGGGAGTTAAATTTAATGCTCCTAATTTATATTGAGCTTGAACACCTGTATAAATATATCCTGCATTATCAGCTGTAATTAAAAATCCAGTTATAGGAGAAAGATTTCCCAAGAAAGTATCTCTATTTAAATTTTCATTCTGATGTTGAAAACCAATTAAAGTTGATTTTTTTCCGTCATCACTAAAATCAAACATACCTGTGTAAACACTGAATTCTGTATTTTGATCTTTTAAAACTTTTTCATCTGCAATTGAAGAAAAGGGAAATGTGATAATTAACAGACTAATTATAAAATTTTTTAAATTCATTACTAATTAATTTATTTTTTAACTATAAAGCTTTTGTAGATTATTGCACCTCCGATTAAAAATATCAATATCGGTAATAACCAAAGAATATATGTGTTTTTATTTAAACCAGGATCGTAAAGTATCCATTCTCCATATTTAGTTTTAAAATATTCATAAATTTGATCTTCAGAAAGACCTTCTTGGAGCTTTTTATCAACTACAATTTTTAAACTGTTTGCAAATTCAGAGTCTGAATCGTAAACCGATTGACCTTGACATATAAGACATCGTAAATTTTTAGTTATTTTATTTCTTTTGTCGTTCTCCTCAGCATTAATACTACTTAAAGGGAATAATATTATAACAATTAAAAAAAATTTTAGAAATTTCATTTTATCAATAAATTAATCTCATCAACTAATTCTTGGTTAAGAGGTCCAATATATTTTTTAATAATTTCATTATTATAAATTAAAAATGATTCAGGAACCCCATATGCTCCCCACTCAATTGCAATTGTACCATCTAAATCAATAAAGATTTCTTTATACGGGTTTCCTAGTTCTTTTAAAAAATTTTCCGCATTTTTTAAATTATCTTTATAATTCATCCCAATGATATTTAATTTATTCTCAAAATTTAAATTCATCAAAAGAGGATGCTCTTGTCGACATGGTACACACCAAGATGACCAAATATTTAATAAATAAACTTTATCTACCTCAAAGATTCTTGATGATTTCACATTTTCTCCAGAAAAAAATTCTTTAGTATTAAACACTGGTATCTCTTTTTTTGTATTAACATCTGGAGTGTATATTTTTGAGTCTTCTAAACCTTTATAAAAAATAAAAAATATTATTCCAAAAATAATAATAACTGAAAAAGGTAATATTTTATTTTTCATAATCTTTTTTGTAAAAAGCTAACAATGCCACCAAAAGATATTAGAATTACTGATAACCAGATCCATAACATAAATGGTTTAACTTGATATCTTACGTTGAAAAAATCTTGATTTTGAACCAGATTAATTACAATAAATTTATCTGACATAAGTGTTGTTTTAATATCAGCTTCACTTGTGGCAATGACAGGTTGATTATAAATTCTCAGCTCTGGCGAAAATCTATCCTCGTCACCATTTAAATTACTTATAGAAAAATTCGCAATAATAGCATTATAATTTTTTTCTTTTTTTTGATTAACACTTTCAAAAACTATCTTGGTTTTCGAATTTTCAAAAGTTTCACCAACCTTTAGATTTGTTATAATTTCGCTTGCAAATATATTGTTAAACAAGATACTTAGGATCAATAAACTAAATCCAAAATGAGCAATATTTTGTGAAATATTTTTATATTTTTTTACAAAAAAATCTCTCAAGGTAATAAAGAATAAATAAAGCGCACTCGATATCAAAATTGTATTTATTAAAATATTTTGATTAAAATTTTTTAATACTAAATATGCTAATAAAATTGAGATAATTAAAAAAGAAATTAAATAAATCTTATCTTCTAGTTGAGATTTGATCCATTTTAATTTTGGACCTATCGCCATCATAAGTAAAAATGGAATTAAAAAAGGAATTATCAATTTATGATAAAATGGTGGTCCGACAGATATTTTTTGAGAAGAAATTACGTCTAAAAAAATTGGATAAACGGTACCTATTAATACAACAGCTAAAAAATACATCATGAACCAGTTATTAATTAATATTGAAGTTTCTTTGCTCAACCAAAAAAAACTATAAGATTTTCTGTCATTATCTCTATGAAAAAAGAAAAAAATTAAAATAGATAAAAAAATCAAAATAAATAAAAAAACAAGAATAAATAAACCCCTTTCAGGATCATTAGCAAATGTATGAACTGAATTTAATATTCCTGATCTTACTAAAAATGTTCCACACATGCTTAATGTAAATGTTGCAATAGAAAGAATTATTACCCATGAAGTTAAAATAGATTTTTTTTCTAATACTAAAATACAATGTAAAAGAGTGGTTAATGCAAGCCACGGCATTAGAGAAACATTCTCAACTGGATCCCAAAACCAAAAACCTCCCCAGCCCAATTCATAATAGGCCCAAATTGATCCAAGCAATATTCCTAAAGTTAAAAATATCCATGAAATTAGGATCCATTTTTTTATATGGGATGCCCAACTAGTAGAAATAATTTTTAAACTTGTTGCTGCCAAAACAGATGAAAAAATAATTGAAGAACCAACATAGCCTAAATATAAAACAGGTGGATGAATTGCTAAAGCAGGGTCTTGTAAAATTGGGTTTAATCCAAGACCTTCAGTAGGTATTGGAAAAATATAATTAAATGGATTTGATGTTTTGATTAAAAATAAAAAGAAACCAACTATTATTATTTGTTGAAAAACTAGAGTTAAAATTTTGTATTTTACTGGTTGATTTTTAGTCCTTACTAAAAATAAGAAAATAAATAAAGTTAAAACAAGTAACCATAATAATAAACTTCCTTCATGATTTCCCCAAGTTCCACTTATTTTGTAAAATAATGGTTTGGTAGTGTGAGAATTATTAAATACTGTTTCATTACTAAAATCCGAAATAACAAAAGAAAAAATCAAACACAAAAAACTAATGACAACAAAAAATAATTGTAAAAATGTAAATGATAATATTTTGGTATCTAAAGTATTTGAGTTATTAAAATTTTTATATGAAAAATAAAATAATGATAATCCAATAATTAATCCTATTACTAATGAATAATATCCAATAAGATTATAGATCAATTTATTTTTCTCCTAATGCTTCTTTTACTTCCGGAGGCATATAATTTTCATCATGCTTCGCTAAAATTTTTGTTGCAGAGAAAAAGTTTCTATCTTTCAAAAAACCTTCTGCAACAACCCCTTTTCCTTCAGCAAATAAATTTGGTACTGCTCCTGAGTAAGTAACATTTATTTCATTTTTAAAGTCTGTAATTATAAAATTAACTTCATTTGAACTTATGGAAATAGAGTTTTTTTTAACCATTCCTCCAACTCTTATTTTGTTTTTATCTATTTCAGAAAGTGATTTTATCTCGGAAGGAGATTGAAAATATACAACATTTTCCTCTAATGATTTTAAAATCAAAAATGTTGTTAAAATTAAAGTAATTAAGACAATTATTATAAACAGAAATCTTAATTTAACTTTTCGACCATACATGGTTTAAAAGTTAATTATTTGTTACGTTTGCTAAAATTTCTTTATTTATTCTTTGTGATTTTGCAGAATTAGCTTGCTCAGCAGTAAGTGATCCAAATTTAGCAACAAATTTGTTTTGTTCTTTAACAAATTGCATTTTAGTTACCAAATATAAACCTAGGAAACTTAATAAGGTAAAACTAAAAGCAGATAACACGTACACCGCATATCCATTCATAAAAAGTAATTCATTTATCATAATCTATCTAAGCCTTTATTTTTAATTTTTATCAGTTCTGTATTATATTTCATTAAGAAAATTAACAATGAAAAAAGAGCAAATGCCGCAGTCATTATCAATAATGGGTAAAGCATTGATGAATGAATTGAGCTTTTTGACAAAATATTAATAGATGCAGGTTGATGGAGTGTATTCCACCAATCAACTGAGTACTTTATAATTGGAACATTAATAATTCCTAAAATAGTTATAAAAGTTGAAATCTTATAGACTTTTTCTTCCTTATCATAAATTCTCCATACAATTAAATACATTGCATAAAACAATGCCAAAATTAACATTGAAGTAATTCTTGCATCCCAAGCCCACCAAGTTCCCCAAGTTGGTTTTCCCCAAATTGATCCTGTAACTAAAGCTATAATATTAAAAACAAATCCTGAAGGAGCTAAACTTTTAGAAATTAAAAAAAAGTTTTTGTTTCTAAATACAAAACCACAAATAGATAACAAAGTTATAGAAGAAAATATTCCAAGTGAAATCCAAGCGGCAGGAACGTGAACATACATAATCCTAACTGCATCACTTTGTTTGTAATCTTCAGGAGATATGACTAATGCTTCAACTAAACCAACACTCAATACAACAATAAACAAAAATAAAACGTACTTAGGTGCTTTTGACGTGATTTTGAAAATCTTGTTAGGTTCAAAAAGTTTAAACATATTTTAATTTAGAATTTTTTTGGTGATTTCTATTATGAAATAGTTTTCTGATCAAGAATGCAGAGGGGAGATAATAAGATTGAAATTAACGTTTAACACTCTTGACCAGAAGATGCTAAAAATATAGCCAATTTGTATGGCCTAGATTTGAGCTAAATGTGGTTGAATGATGGTTGCCTTAATTAGAAAGCTTGAAATAACTAGAGCCTTTTTTTCCTGAAAAAATCTCTTCAATTAAAGGGTGTTTTATTGGTTCATCAGAATCATCCATCAGCAAGTTTTGCTCAGAAACATAAGCTTCATAAGTTATCTCATCGTTTTCTGCTAATAAGTGATAAAATGGTTGATCTTTTCTTGGTCTAACATTTTGTGGAATAGACTGATACCATTCTTCAGAATTATTAAACTCAAAATCAACATCATAAATCACACCTCTAAATTCAAAGTGTTTATGCTTTACAATGTCTCCAATTGAAAATTTAGCTTTTTGAACTGGCATTGATCTTAGTATGGGTATTTAGAAATAAAAATCAATGCTAAAAATATAAATGTTTTGTGATGTGGCAAATATGTTAATATCTTTTAAGTGAATAAATCTTTTTTAAAATTTGTTACTGATTTCGGTCCTTTAGCAATATTTTTTTTCTATTATTACAATAGTGGTAAAAATTTATCTGTAGCAATACCTCCACTAATAGTTGCAACTTTAGTTGCATTAGCAGTAGTTTGGTTTTTTGAAAAAAAAATTCCTCCAATGCCTTTGGTAAGTGGAATTTTAATTACTTTTTTTGGTGGATTAACAATCTACTTTAATGATCCTATATTTATTTACGTTAAACCAACTATCATTAACATTATGTTTGCTCTTGCGTTATTTTTTGGGAAATATTTTACCAATGAACCTATTCTTAAAAAAATTATGGGTAAATCTATTCCTCTAACTGATATTGGCTGGGAAATTCTTAATAAACGATGGATGTATTTTTTCTTTGGTCTTGCTTTATTAAATGAAATTGTTTGGAGAACTCAAACAGAAGAATTTTGGGTTAATTTTAAAGTATGGGGAATGCTTCCAATAACAATAATATTTACAGGGTTTCAGGTACCGTTAATTAATAAACATAAAATTGATGCGTAGTAATTTAAAATTAGTAGTAAATAATCCTCATAATAAAATAGAAGAAAAACATTTTTTTGAAAAAGATGAGCTAAAAATTATATTAGACTTATATGCTAAGATGGTTTCTGAAGGATCTTGGAAAGATTACGGTTTAAGTATTTCAAGTAAGCAAGTAGGGTTTAGTGTTTTTAGAAATGCTACTGAAAATGCCCTATATAAAATTTGTAAAAATTTTAAACCTAAAAATAAAAATCTTAAATATTTGATTACTGATACAAGTGGTAAAATACTAAAAAATTCTTACGATCTTAGAATTTTATTAAAAAATACCAACTGGAAGAAACTTCAAAAATAAAATTATCTTCTTTGACCAAATAATCTTAACAACATTATAAATAGATTGATAAAATCTAGGTATAAAGTTAAAGCTCCCATTACAGCTTTCTTACCCATTAACTCTCCTGAGTCTGACGCAACATACATATTTTTGATTTTTTGAGTGTCATAAGCTGTTAACCCAACAAATATTAAAACACCTAAAATTGAAATCACAAAATACATCATAGAAGATTTCATAAAGATATTAACAATTGAAGCTATAATTATTCCAATAAGACCCATCATTAAAAAAGATCCAAACTTTGTAAGATCTCTTTTAGTTGTGTATCCATAAATACTCATCGCTCCAAATGTTGCAGATGTAATGAAGAAAACTCTTGTTACACTCATTCCAGTATAAACCAATAAAATTGAAGATAATGATAGACCCATCAAAGCTGCAAAAACCCAAAACGTAGTTTGTGCCTTTGATGCACTCATTTTATTAATTCCAAAACTCATGTAAAAAACGATACCTAGAGGTGCTAACATTACAAGCCATTTAAGACCTGATAAATAAATTGCATTCCCCATCTGCGTTAGACCAACGATTGAACCTGCATCATTAGTAACAACAGACATTTTAAATGTTATTAGTGCTACTATTCCAGTTAGCAATATACCTGTTGCCATGTAGTTATAAACTTTTAGCATGTAGGCTCTTAAACCTTCATCCATTACAGCAGCTGTTTGTTGTGCAGCTTTTGCTCTATTTAGTATTCCGTTTTTATCAAATTCCATAATAAGTAATATATATATTCTTTTACTAATTATTCAAGATACCTTAAAAGATTAACAAAATTTTAACTTAATATTTCTAATGAATTACAAAAATTTAGGTAATACCGATATTAAAGTGAGTACAATTTGTCTCGGTACTATGACGTGGGGAGAACAAAATACTGAGCTTGAAGCATTTGAACAAATGGATTTTGCTTTAGATCAAGGAGTAAACTTTTGGGACACTGCTGAATTATATGCAGTACCACCAAGAAAGGAAACCTATGGTCATACAGAAGAAATTATTGGGAACTGGTTTCAAAATACAAAAAAAAGAGACAAAGTCATTCTTGCAACAAAAGTTGCTGGCCCATCAAGAGATTATTTAAGAAGTGGAGAAAATAGTTTTACAGGTTCAAATTTAGAATCTGCTTTAAATGACAGTCTTAAAAGGCTTAAAACTGATTATATTGATTTATATCAACTTCATTGGCCAGAAAGAAATGTAAATAATTTCGGAAGACTTGGTTATGTTCACAAAGAAAATGAATGGAATAAATTTGAAGATGTTCTTGCGGAATTATATAAATACATTGATCAGGGAAAAATAAGATACGTTGGTTTATCAAATGAAACACCTTGGGGAGTTTTAAATTTTCTTCAATTATCTAAAGACAAAAAATTACCAAGGATGATGTCAATTCAAAATCCTTATAATTTATTAAACAGAACTTATGAAATTGGTTTGTCAGAAGTATCGATAAGAGAAAACATTGGATGTTTAGCTTACTCTCCATTAGCAAGTGGATATTTGACTGGAAAATATAGAAATAAAAATTATCCTATAGGCTCAAGAATGGAACGAGATTGGGATTTTTGGACAAGATATAGAAAACCCAATACTGAAGATGCTGTTGAACAATACTTTAATATAAGTAAAAAATACAAACTTGATTTCGCCCAAATGTCTTTAAAATTTTGTGAAATTCAAGATTTTATGACTAGTGTAATAATTGGTGCAACTACAATGGAGCAGTTGAAAACAAATATAGAAAGTGTAAATGTAAACTTATCTGATGATGTCATTAAAGAAATTAACCACGTACAAACAATTTATCCAAATCCATGTCCATAATTAAAAAAATTACAATATTGTTAGGAATATTTTTTATAAGTGGTGTTGCTCAAGTTTCAGCTCAGGAAATTAAAAAAATTGGTAAATATAAAGATTGGGAAGCAATGGTCGTTATGGATGCTGACGGTAAAGTATGCTTTGCGCAATCTTTACCTATTTTGCAAGCACCCAAAACTAATAAAAGAGATGCAAAATTATTTGTAGCATTTAGACCAAACGACAATATAAAAAATGAAGTGAGTGTTACCCCAGGTTATGAATTCAACAAAAATAATTCTGTAACAGCTGCTTCAGGGAAGAATAAATTTAAATTTGATATTAAAGAACAAGGTTTTGCGTGGATTGCAGACAACAAAATCGAATTAAAAATGATTAAACAAATGAGAAAAGGATCTAGAATTATGATCACTGGATACAATCAACAAGGTTCTCAAACAATTGATCATTACTCATTATTAGGATTTACTAAAGCTTATAACGCTTCAAGAAAAGCTTGTAGTTAATTCAATGAAATCAAAAAAGAAAATTGTTCTAGCTTATTCTGGAGGGCTCGATACTTCTATAATTTTAAAATGGCTTCAAGAAAATTATGATGCAGATGTAATTTGTTATACAGCAGATGTTGGGCAAGAAATTGATAGAAAAAAAATTATTACTAATGCAAAAAAATTTGGTGTTAAAAATATAATTATTAAAGACTTAAAAGATATTTTTGTTAAGGATTATGTTTATCCCATGATCAGAGGACACGCGATCTATGAGGGTGTTTATTTATTAGGGACATCAATAGCAAGACCTCTTATTGCAAAAGATCAAATAAGAGTAGCTAAAAAATTTAAAGCCTATGCAGTTTCACATGGAGCAACTGGTAAAGGCAATGACCAAGTTAGATTTGAGTTAGGCTATCATTACTTTGGTCCTAAAATTAAAATTATAGCTCCATGGAGAATTTGGAAACTAAAATCTAGAACAGACTTAATTAATTATGCAAAAAAACATAGCATAGCTATTCCTAAAGATAAAAAAGGTGCACCTCCTTTTTCAGTGGATGATAATTTATTTCATACATCAACTGAAGGTAAGGTTTTAGAAAATCCAAAAAATTCTGCTCCAGAATTTATTTTTCAACGAACAGTTTCTCCTGAAAAAGCACCTAACAAACCATCTTTTGTTACTATTAATTTTAAAAATGGTGATCCTTTTGGAATTAATGGAAAAAAATTATCTCCAGCTAAATTATTAACAAAGTTAAATGATCTAGCAGGCAAAAATGGAATTGGAAGAGTTGACCTAGTAGAGAATAGATTTCTAGGTATTAAATCTAGAGGAGTGTATGAAACACCTGGTGGGACTCTTTTAATAAATGCTCATAGAGCAATTGAGTCTGTTACCTTAGACAAAGAAACTATGCATAAAAAAGATCAGATAATGTCTAGATATGCAGAGTTAATTTACAATGGTTATTGGTATTCAAAAGAAAGATTTAAACTTCAAAAAATTGTAGATTTAAAAAGAAGCAAAGTTAATGGCTCAGTTAAACTTAAATTGTATAAAGGAAATATTACAATTCAATCTAGAGTTACTAATAGCAGCGCTTACTCAATGAAAAAAGTCTCATTTGAAGAAAATAAGTCATTTAATAAATCTAACGTCGAAAGATTTATCAATTTTCACAAAAAAAAGCTCCGTTCTTAGTAACGTTTAGGACAAATTAACATTTGTTTAAATCACTAAAAATTATATCCTTAGATCATGGAATCAATAAAGAATTGGATGAGAGATGCTGCAAATATTTTATTTGATGATAGTAAGAATGATCTACGCGCACTTCCTAAAACAGTTAGATTACAAATTCTTTTAGTTTTAAGTTTTATTTGGACTACTGTTTTTAGTTTATATGTTTTTTCTTACACAACTTTTGCATTTGGATGGGCTGGACTTTTTTTAGCTCATATAGGTTTAATATTTGCCGTCTATATGACTTTTAAACAATTCCATAGAGCAGAAGAGAAGTCTGCAAGTGTTTTTCAAACAAAAAATTTTGATCCTTTTAAAATCATGGTCATAGTTTTTGTAATAGTATTTATTTTTGTATTTTCAAAAGGAATTGAAGTTTTAACAAGTCCAAACCCGAATTCTTATTCAATCCCTTATGATGGTCCCTTAAAATCTGCAATTGAAAAATGGTTACCTTTTAGTAAAGATAAATAATGGATAAGATAGCAAAAAACTTACAGTTAGCATTAATGGTTATTATCTTAATCAGTACTGTTATTGCTGTTGGGATTGAAATGAAAAACATGTTTTTAAATCAATCTGTTACATTAGCAGATTTGCTTTTAATGTTTCTTTATTTGGAGGTACTAGCAATGGTTAGGGTTTTTTGGAACCAACAATCTATTAGTATTACACTACCACTTCTTATTGCGATTACCGCCCTTGCACGATTTATTATTCTACAAGGCAAAGAAATGGATCCTACTGCACTTGTTTATGAAGCAGTAGCTATTTTGTTAATAGCTGGAGCCATTGTTGTTTTAAGATTAAGACATAGTGACAAATTAGGTCTTAAGAAAAAAAAATCAAAATAATTTAAAATGATATTTGAAGCTTCAAGGGCTAAGGCCTTAAATCAATTAAATAATTTTGTTGAGAATAATCTTGGAGAATATTCAAAATTAAGAAATTTTGATTTTGGACCTGAAAAAAGATCTAATATATCTTGCTTATCACCATATATAACTCATGGA
The DNA here is from genome assembly GCA_902592375.1 of uncultured Pelagibacteraceae bacterium. Lineage (GTDB taxonomy): Bacteria > Pseudomonadota > Alphaproteobacteria > Pelagibacterales > Pelagibacteraceae > Pelagibacter. Next base: position 21,843 of record CACJEG010000008.1, read on the forward strand.
ATAATTAATGAACAAGAAGTCATTCAGAAAGCTCTAAGTAAATTTTCTTTTTCAAAAAATGAAAAGTTTATTCAAGAAGTTCTATGGCGAACTTATTGGAAAGGTTGGTTAGAACTTAGACCAAATGTTTGGACTGATTACCTTATCGAATTAAATCAAATCAAAAACGAATTAAAAGATAATAAAGATTATATTGCAGCAATCGAAGGAAAAACAAAAGTAAATTGCTTTAATGAGTGGGTGAAAGAGCTTAAAGAAAACAATTATTTGCATAATCACACAAGAATGTGGTTTGCTAGTATTTGGATTTTTACTTTAGAATTGCCTTGGCAATTAGGTGCAGAATTTTTTATGCAACATCTTTATGATGGAGATGCTGCATCAAATACTCTTGGGTGGCGATGGGTTGCGGGTGTTCAAACTCAAGGAAAACATTATCTTGCAAGTAAATGGAATATTAAAAAATTCACTAACAATAGATTTCAAAATATAAAATTAAATGAAAATGCTCCTCCAAAAATATCTGAAAAATCTTATCAAATAATTAAACAGGATTTCAATAACCCACAAAAGATTGAGAATAAAAATCTTTTAATTTTTGAAAATAATCTCTCGTTTGAAATCACTGACTTTAAGGAAAACAATTTTAAAAAAATTTACTTAGTCTCTAATAAAAATGAAAATAGAGCAATAAAACTCAGTGAAAAGTTAGTGAAATTTAAATCTCATTTAATAGAAGACCAAGTACAGAGATTAAAAAATCAATCTATTGATTGTCAAATTATAGATATAAGTGAATTAACAAATATTGAAAATTATTACGGTTTGTATCCAACAGTAGGTGAAAATTTAGATTTTTTAAATTCTAATAATTTAAAGATAGATTTTTTATATAGAAATCTTGATCAATTAGCTTGGCAATACTGTAATAAAGGTTTTTTTAATTTTAAAAATTATATCCCTAAAATAGTTTCAAGCTTTAATTAAAACCAACGAACCATTCCAATAATTCCAGCGGTTGCATAAAAAAATTGCAAAAATAAAATTCCTTTATGACCACCTCTATAGGCCCAAATTCCAATTAAAATGGCTGACAATAACAGTAAACAAAAACCAAAAAATTCTATTCCTATGTTTAAAGCAACAAACAAAGAATACAATATTGCAGTTATAACCCCTGCCCATTCAAAAATTTTATTATTCATAAAAGTTTTTTAAAATTATTATAAAGGATTGTAGAGTAGTTATTCATATCTTTCATGTTATCTTTTGCAGATTGATCAAACTTTTCTAATGCACCATTACCAAGCTGATCTTCCAAAGCTTTTTTGTATTCCGGTACACATCCCCACTCATTGACTGTAGTATCTTTTATTTCTATATGAAATTGAATTCCATAAGCATGGTTTTGATATTTAAAGATTTGATACTTGGTAATTGGGGAGGAAGCTAATAAAGTTACATCATTATTATTTTCAATACCTTGAACCTCATAAGAGTGCCATTGCAAACTTTTAATCGTATTAGGAAATTTTGAAAATAATTTATCTTCATCTTTTTCATTAGAGAAATTAATATCCATAATTCCTATTTCTGCTGGTTTAGATTTAACTACTTTTCCGCCCACCACTTCTCCTAAAAGCTGACAACCTAAACAAAAACCTAAATAAGGTTTTTTTAGATTAACAACAAATTCTTTTATTGCTTTCTTTTCTTCTATTAACCAAGGATATTCTTGTTCCATATAGGTATCCATTGGACCTCCCATGCAAAACATTCCATCAAATTTACCTAAATCCTTTGGTATTTTTTCACCTTCATCTAATTCAATAGTGGTGAGCTTAAATCCATCAACCAGCATTAAATCTTTAATGTAACCTGGGTCTTCTATTTTGATATGTTGTAATACTATTATGTTCACTAAGTTTAGCTTAGCTTAGAACACTTCTTTGAACAATATTTTACTCTCTCCCAGTTCAACTTCCATTTTTTGCGCCAAGTAAATGGTCTTTTACAAATTGGACAAGTTTTGGTTGGTAAATTTTCTTTTTTCATCAAATTGTATTTTGTTTTATAAATTTATCAGCTTCTGATAAAATTAATTTTTTTCTTTCAGATTTCATTTTATCAAATATCCTTACCATCATAGATAGACGAGGATTTTTTAAAAAAAATTTTCTGTTTCGGTCTATGAACCTCCAATAAAGGCCATCCATTGTGTTACACCACTCTCCTTTTTTAAAATCCATCATTTTCATAAAATATGCTGATCCACAAATATAAGGTTTTGTTGCAAAAATTCCTCCATCACTAAACAATCCCATTCCATAAACATTAGGAACCATTACCCAATCTGAGGAATCCACAAACATTTCCATGAACCATTTGTAAACAATTGTTGGCTTGATTTCACAAAGGTTCATAATATTTGATAAGATCATTAATCTTTCAATATGATGTGACCAACCATGATTAACGGCATTTTTAATTGCATAATCCAAAGGTGGAAGACCAGTGGTTCCATCGTACCAAGAATTTTTCATTTTTCTATTTTGTTTGAAAAAATTTCTAGTTTCCATTTCTTGAGAGTATGACTGATAAATTCCTCGCATAAATTCTCGCCAACCAATCACTTGACGAATGTAACCCTCTAAAGAATTCATTCTAATTTTATTTTTCTTGTGAAAGTCTAAAACTTTTTGGACAACAAATTCAGGGGTTATTAAACCTAAATTTATGTAAGGACTTAATGCACTATGGAACAGGATATTATCTTTTTGATCAACTGCATCCTCATAATCACCAAAAAGATTAGATTTTTCTTTTATAAAAAAATTCAATAGTTTAACTACATCTTCATATTCCGTTGCAAACCAAAAATTATTTGTACTCCCTGGATGATTTTTAAATTCCTTTTCAATAATAGGCTTTAATTTTTTTGTATGAATGGTTTCATTTATTTTTGGAAATTTAGGAATTGAAATATTTTTAGGTAATTTATTTCTATTATCTTCATCAAAGCTCCATTTCCCCCCGATTGGATCACCATCTGACCCCATCAGTATTCCAGATTTTTTTCTAACATCTTTGTAGAAAGTTGCCATAAAAGGTTTTTTTGATTTTGATAAATAATTTTTAAATTCAGCTCTTGAATTTAAGAACATAGGAGTTTGAATAACATTCCAGTATATGTTTTCTTTTTTTAAAAATTGTGAAATTTTTTTTTCAAAAAATTTATCTTCTACTTCAAAACTTGAAATTTCTTTTACTTTTTTTTGTGTAATTATTTTTTTTAATTTTTTTAAATAATCTTCATTAAATTCTTTATCTTCGATTTTAAAGTAATCTAATTTAAATTTGTTTTTTCTTAATCCGTCTGCATAAGAACGCATTGAAGATAAAAATAATAAAATTTTTTGTTTATGATGCTTTTCATAAGTGCATAAACCCTTATCTTCAGCCATAAAAAATAGGTGGTCTTTTTTGAAGCGGTCTAGGTATTTTATTGGAAATAATTGATTACCAAGTATAAAAAATAACTTCATAGTTAAATATAACTAATAAAATTTTTTTATGTCAGAAAAATATGTAATTTTTGGTGCGACAGGTTCTATTGGGTCAAGTTTAGCAGAACAATTAAAAAACTCTGGAAACTATATTCATTTAGTTGGAAGAAATGAAAGTGAACTTAGTTCTGTCTCTGAAAAACTTGGATGCTCACATACCGTTGTAGATGTTTTAGAGGATGGGTTTATAGAAAAAGTTAAATCAGATATTTCTGAAATTAAAGGCCTAGCTTATTGTGTTGGTTCAATTGATTTGAAACCATTAAGAATGGTAAATGAACAAGACTTTCAGAAATGTATGAAACTTAATCTTTATTCTGCTGTAGAAGCTATTAAAGGATTTCAAGAAAGTTTAAAAAAAAATAAAGGTTCGATAGTATTATTTTCTACCGTTGCTGCCCAAAGAGGTTTTACTAACCATGCAATCATAGCCTCAGCAAAAGCTGCTGTTGAAGGATTGACGGTTTCTCTTGCAGCAGAATTTGCTCCGAACATAAGAGTAAATTGTGTGGCACCAAGTTTAACAAAATCTAAAATAGCAGAACCAATGTTAAAAAATACTGCTATAGCCGAAGGTATTGCAAAAGCACACCCCCTTAAAAGATTAGGCGAAGGTAAAGACTCTGCTGCTCTTGCTAAATTCTTGCTAACAGAAGATAGTTCTTGGGTTACAGGCCAAATAATTGCTGTAGATGGTGGTAGATCTAAGCTTTCATAAAGTGATCAAATATTTTTTATCGATATTTTTCTTTTTACTATTTTCATCGAAAAGTTTTTCTGAAAATTTTACTTTTAAAAAATTGACAGATTTAAATGACCCATGGGGATCATCTTTTATAAATAATGAAGAAATTATTATCACTGAAAAAACTGGAAAAATAAAAATAGTAAATATTATTTCTGAAGAAGTTTATGAAGTTGAACATAACTTAAATTATTTTGTACATGGACAAGGAGGTTTATTAGATATTATTTACCAAGATAATTACTTATGGATTTCTTATTCAGAAAATAGAGGGGATTGGAAAACCAGTACATCAATTGCAAAAGCTGAATTAAATAAAAAAAATTTAGATTTTAAAAATATATTTCAAGCTGAACCACCAATAGAATCTGGTTATCATTTTGGTTCTAGACTGGCTATTAAAGACAATTATCTTTTTGCATCTGCTGGTGAAAGAGGTGGGGGTATGATTGCTCAAGATCCGACAAGCCATCCTGGAAGTATTATCAGAATTTATTTAGATGGTAGTATTCCAAAAGATAACCCTAAATTTAGAGGTAAATCAGATTGGTTACCAGAAATTTATCAAATAGGTGTTCGTAATCCTCAAGGTCTAACCTATTCCTCTTTTGATGGAAAAATTTATGCAAGCAACCATGGTGCAAAAGGTGGTGATTGGTTTGGTGAAGTAAAAAAGGGAGAGAATTATGGTTGGAAAATTTTAGGTTGGGGTGGAACAAATTATTCAGGGTCAAAGATTGGACCTAAATGGAAACCAGGTTTTACTAAGGCACTCCAATACTGGGTACCTTCAATAGCTGCAAGTGCAATAACCATTTATAAAGGAAAAGAATTTGATGAGTGGAATGGCGAAGCGCTCATTACTTCTTTAAAAGATAAATCATTAAGAAAATTAAACTTTCAAAATTCATCTAACATTCAAGAAACAATTATTTTCAAAGATAAAATTGGAAGAATAAGAGATATACAAGTTCATCCTGTTAATGGAAAAATATATTTTCTTGCGGGAAATAGCTTATGGTTAATGGAGAAAAAAAAATAATATGAAAGAAAGACCTTATCATCATTTGCCTGATGGTACTTTCAGGAATCCAAAAGGATCTCCAGTAATAATATCTAGGTCAGGAAAATTTTCTTATAGAACTTTCAGTAAATTGAGAAAAAAAGTTGATTTATCTTATCCAAAAGAACATGTGATTGAAAAAGAAAAAGTATTAGCTGATTTAGAAAAATATAAAGATGATGATTATATTGCTTGGATAGGTCACGCCACATACCTTATAAAATTAGGTGGAACTACAATTATAACAGATCCTGTATTTTCAAAGAACGCTGGACCACTAATCTTCGGTCCAAAGAGATTTACTAATCCTGCAGTAAAATTAAAAGAGATACCTAAAACGGATATATTTTTACTCACTCATAATCATTACGATCATCAGGACATGTCAACAATTAGAAATTTTCCTTTTAAGAGTGCAAAAGTATTAACACCTCTAAATCTTGGTAAATATTTTAAAGGATATAGAGATGTAAATGAAATGGATTGGTATGATCAAATAATTATAAATGAGAATTTGAAAATTTCTTTACTTCCTGCAGTTCATTGGTCAAAGAGAAGTTTAACAGACACTAATAAAACTTTGTGGGGTAATTTTCTTATAGAATATAAAAATAAAAAAATTTTATTCGCATGTGACACTGGATATGGGGAAATCTATAAAGAACTAGGAGAAAAATATGGTCCTATAGATCTGACAATGATTAATATTGGAGCTTATAATTTCAAACCAATGTTTGATAAAACTATATATCATACTACGCCAGAGGAAGCCTTGAATGTTGCACAAGACCTAAAAAGTAAAAAAGTATTAGGAATGCATTGGGGAACATTTGTTTTGTCATTAGAGCCAATTATGGAACCCCCAATTAGATTTAAAGATAGTGCTGAAAAATATGGTTTTAATAAAGAAGATGCTATTATTTTTAAAATTGGAGAAGTTAGTCCTCTAGATAAATTGTTATAGAGTTAAATACTTAATTGCAAAAAATATAGTAGCTATAGAAGCAATTGTAGAGACAAAAATTGCTTTAATTATATTTTCGGGACTTACATTATAAGCAGCACATAAAACTATAGAAGTAACTCCGCAAGGTGCAACGCTAACGAAGAAAGCACCTGGTATTTCAGCTGGCAATCCTGCATCAAAAAACACTAATCCAATTAATAATAAAATTATCGGGGAAATGACTAATTTTAAAACTGAAATAGAAACAGATAATTTGTTAAGTACATTTTTAGTATAAAATGAAAGAGTTATGCCAATTGCAAACAATCCAACTGGTGAAACACATGCTGCAAGTTTAGACAAAGTATATTCAATTGGTGTTTGATTAATATTAAAATTTAATAATAAAAATAATAGACCTATAATTATTGAAAGAATAAATGGGTTTAAAAATAAATTTTTAATAAAATATAATAAATTTACATTTTTTTTTGTAGATAATTCGAGGAAAAAAGCAATTATAGATAATAAAATTATTCCATCCATTAATATGATACTTGCAACTTGTGTAATTACATTTTGTTGAAAATATATTTCTGTTATTGGCAAAAGCAAAGTTACATGGTTTGATAATGCAACTGTTAAAGCCCAAATAATTGACTCTGGGATTGATCTTTTAAAATATTTTGAAGTAATTAAGTAGGCGATAATTCCACATATCGACTGCATAATTAAATAAGAGAAAATTTGTTTGAAATCTATTTGTCCAATTTCATTTTGTGCTATTAGCTTAATTATCAATGCTGGAACTGCAATATAGAACAAGAAAAGATTTAAAATTTTAGCATGACTAAGGTCTAAGACCTTCAACTTACCAAAAACAAAACCTAAAAAAGTAATAAATATAAATGGAGTTAGTCCTAAAAAAATTGTGAACATAAATTATTTAATCGTTATTCTATGCATTATTCTATTTCCTTTGAAAGGTGTTGCTTGATGAAGCATAGATCTATTATCCCATATAGCCAATTGATTTTTTTCCCAAGGCAATGAAAATTGAAACTTCTTCTTAATTTGATGGTTAAATAAAAATTTTTTTAACTTTTCTTGATTTTTTATCTTTGAGCTAAAACCAACAAAATGTCCTGGACTACAATAAATAGAATAATTTGTGCTGATTTTCCTAATTATTCTATGTGAAGATTTAAGCTCTGTAATATTTTTTCCTTTTTCTTTTACTCTTTCTTTTGTTGTAACCGAGATTGGACCCTCAGAGGAATATTTACCTTTAATATTTTTAAATTTTCTTTTTATTGGACTTGGTAATTCTTTATAAGCAAGATATTGAGAACAAAATTCTGTATTAGCTTTTCCTTTTTTTGGCACAAGTTTAGAAAGCAACATTGTAAATCTTGGTGGTTTTTTTGTATAAATCGAGTCTGTATGAAATTGTTCACCAAAACTTGGTCCTTTATCAGTTGATTTTCTTTGCACCACAGTAATTTGAGGAAATTTTTTATTTAAACCTTTTAGTCTTGGATAGTTGGCTAATTTTCCAAAATATTTCGCAAACTGAATATAAAATTTAGAAGTTAATTCTTGTTGTTTAAAATACAACATTCCATATTTATTCAGTGCTTTCTTAATTTTTAAAATATCTTTATTCGTAATATCTTTTAAATTTACAATTATTTCAGCTCCAATATTTTTTTTATTTGGAATTATTTTTAACATTTTTTAAAAAAAATTTTTTTAAGTGATTAATTGTTTGTTTAGGACTCTCCTCTGGAATGAAATGATCTGAATTAATTTCTGCTCCATAAACTTTTTTGTTTGTATATTTTTGCCAAATTTTAACTGATTTAAATTGCGTTCCAACAACTCCCTTTTTACCCCACAAAACTTGTATAGGAATGTTTAATTTTTTTTTCCGATCTTTTTTGTCATGCACTAAATCTATAGTCGCCGCAGCCCTATAATCCTCACAAGTTGCATGAATTCTTTTTTTTTGTTTAAAGGCTCTAAAATATTCATCTTCAACTTTTCCAATCGCACGTTTTGATGACCTATTAAAACGACTTTTTAACCATCTTTTAGGATCTGCCATTATCATTTTCTCTGGTAAAGGTGCTGGCTGTATTAAATAAAACCAATGAAAATATCCTTTTGCAAATTTCATATCTGTATGCTCGTACATATCTAGAGTTGGACAAATATCTAATACACTTAAAGCCATAATTTTATTTCTATAATCTCTTGCCATTCTGTGTGCAACTCTTCCGCCTCTATCATGTCCAGCAACAAAAAATTTTCTAAAATTTAATTTGCTCATCAACTGAACCATATCTTTAGCCATTTCTCTTTTAGAATAATTTTTATGATTAATTCCACCTGGTAAAACAAAACTATCTCCATACCCTCTAAGATCAGCGACAATTACAGTAAAATATTTGCTAAGCCCTGGGGCAGTTTTGTGCCACATTACATGTGTTTGAGGATATCCGTGAAGTAATAATAAGGGAGGACCGTTACCTTTAAATCGACAAAAAATTTTACCCTTGCTTACTTTAACAAATTTTTTTTTAAAACCATTAAACATGATTAAACTATTTAATTATTTAATAGTTTATTTTTTGCCTTTTCAAATTCCTCTTGAGAAATAATTCCTTTTTCTTTTAGATCATTCAATTTAGTAAGTTCATCACTTAAATTGCTGCTTTGTTCATCAGAAGTTTCGCTTGTCTCCCTACCCTCACTTTCAGCTTCCTCTTTCTCAGCTCTATTAGCTTCCTTAGACTTAAAACCATTCATAATTGCCATTCCACCTAAATATAAAACATAAGCCATAATAGGAATAACCAATCCAAAAAAAATTATTTTTTCCATAATTTAATCTTCATCTTCTTCACGCCAGTTTTTTTCATACATTAAATATGCAGCGTATATTACTGATACAGTGCCTACAATCATACCATAATCAAAACCAGTTTGCTTGTCATGCAAATACCAACCTAGTTGAGTTGCCCCAATAGGTGGAACTGTAAGAAGCAAAAAAATAATACCAAATCTGTATGGTCGTTTAGGTTTTTTCATCCTAATAAATTAACAGATTACAGCTTATGGTTTAATTATTAAATTTGCGATCTTTTGAAACAGTCGATCGTATTTTTAAGCAAACAAGCAATAGTCATTGGACCTACACCGCCTGGAACTGGAGTAAGTGCTTTTGCATTTTCTGAAACTTCATCAAAATGAACATCACCAACTATACCATTGTCAGTTTTATTTATACCAACATCAATAACAATAGCATTTTTCTTAACCCAATCTCCTCTAACAAGTTCGGGTATACCTACAGCTGCAACAATTATATCTGCCTCTAAACATTCAGCTTTTAAATCTTTAGTTTTTGAATGGGTTATAGTTACAGTGCAATTTTCCTTTAAAAGAAGTTGTGTCATCGGTTTACCATTTAAATTTGATCTACCCACAACCACAGCTTTTTTACCACTTAAATTAGGTTCAATTTTTTTTATCAACAAATAACATCCAAGCGGAGTACAAGGTACCGAACTTTCATAACCAGATGAAAGATTGCCTACATTCATTGGATGAAATCCATCTACGTCTTTTGAGGGATTAATAGCTTCTATAACCTTCTGCTTATCAATGTGCTTAGGTAAAGGAAGTTGAACTAAAATTCCTGAAACAGTTTCATCACTGTTTAGTTCTTGAATTTTTTCTAGAACAGTTTTTTCTTCAACTGAATCTGGATATTTAATAACTTCAGATTTTAATCCTACCTCTTTAGCTGACTTCTCTTTATTTCTTACATAAATCTGACTAGGTGTTAAATCACCAATCAGTATTACTGTTAAACCTGGTACTTTATTATGTTTTGATTTTAGCTCTGCAACTTCTTCCTTTAACTCTGCTCTTAATTCTGCCGCTGCTTTTTTTCCATCAATTAAAATCATATTTCTCTCTTAAAAAATCATTGGTGCGATGTACAGCTTCATACACATTTCGATAAACCAAATCAATAAAAGAAGGATGATTGGAGAAATATCTAGTGAACCTAAATTTGGCAAAAAATGTCTAATTTTATTCAGGAAAGGCTCAGTTAATTTGTAACTTAGCTCTAAAATTGCATAAACAAACCTATTTTGAGTATTTAGAACATTAAATGCAATTAGCCAACTTACAATAACATTGGCGATTACAACATAAGAGTACAATTTTAAAATTTGTAAAACTAAATAAAAAATAGCTATCATTTTTTCTCAACGTAAATCGACTGACTTGGGAACGCAAATGAAGCACCATTTTTTTCAACAATTTCTTTGATCGCAATTGCTAATCTTTCTTTAACATCTAACCAATTGTTCCAACTTCCTGTTTTTGTAAAGCATCTTACATACATATCTATTGAACTATCAGAAAATTTATCAACTCTTACCGCAACACCAATTGAGGTATTATAATCTTCGCTTGAATTAATATGACTTTCGATTTCATCTCTAATTTTTTTTAATTGATCTACCGTAGTGTCATATTGAAGTGTAATAATCCAACTGATTAACCAATTTGAAGTTTCACTTACATTTACAACTGCGTTTTCGGCAAATTGAAAATTTGGAATAATAGCAAGAGATTTGTCAAACTTTCTAATTGTTGTTGATCTAAATCCAATCTTTTCTACTACACCTTCAATAATACCCTCGACAGCTATCCAGTCTCCAATTTTAAATCTCTTTTCAACTAAAACTAAAATTCCTGATATTAAATTTTTGAATAAATCTTGTGCCCCTAATGCTACAGCAACACCAAACAATCCAAGACCTGCAATGATTGGACCTATTTTAATTCCCCACAATTCTAAAACTGCTGCTAAACCTAAAATAAAAATTAAAATTTTTAATGACTTAATTATCCAGCCAATAAGTTCTCTTGTTAACAATTTGTCTAAACCACTAAGTATGTATGATATTGGTTCAATGATTTGGTGAATTACCCAAAAAATTAAAATAGTGATTAACGTTCTATTAATTGTATCTACCACTTCTCTTCCTTCTAGTGAGAAAGTCATGTAGTAGCTTGCAATAAAAAATCCTAATACAATTGGTAAAAATCTTGCTGGTCCTACAAGTGATTGAACAAAAGTATCATCTAATTTATTCGTTGTTCTTTTCGAGATAATTTCTAATTTTTTAATAACTAATTTACTTATTAGACCTCTAAAAATTAAGAATAGTAAAAATATTCCAATACCAATTAAGATTTGAAAGATATCAACACCAAGAATTCCTTTATTCCATACTGATAAAAATATCTCCGAAAAATTATTAATTAATTCCATTTCTAAATTTTATATAACAAAAACTCTTCTTCTCCAGGGTTAAAAAGAAAAATCTTTTTCCATTTGATTTCGTTCAGTATTGACGAGGTTTTTTCGCCTATACACATCAAATTTGTATTCATCCATAAATTTTCGGTTTGATAAATCTTTATGAAATTTAAGAAACTTAACGCACTATTTTGAGAGTAAACATAGACCATATCAGGCATATTTAATTTTAATTCATTAACAAATTTCTCATCAAATTTTTTATTATGATCTACTCTGTAATTAATAATTCTTTTTACCTTAAAACCTTCTCTTAATAACTGTTGATCTAAATCAACCGATATTGTTTCACCACTAACGTAAAGTAATTCTTTATTTTTGGACTCATAACTTTGTATAATTAACTCCTTTAAGTTTGTAACATTTCCTTCAGCCGCAATTGTATTTTGAAAACCAACACTTCTTGCTTTGTTTTCTGTAGCATTTCCAACACAAAAACATTTAATATTTTTATCTAATTTTACTGTGTTTAAAAATTTTACTGAATTTGCACTAGTAAAAACAATTCCACCATATTCAGAAAAGTTAATTTCTTCATAATTAACCTTTTCAATTCTTATTAATGGAAGATGAGAAACTTGATGTCCTAATGATTGAAATTTTAATATCATTTCAGAACAATCCTTCAGTGGTCTAGTTAATAAAATATGCATATTATCTTTTATATGAATTATTTGATTTTGTTTTTAAAAGTATTCCAATCTCTTTACCAATTTCTTTAAACTCATTCAAATTACCAATTTTTTTCTCATAAAACCTTTGTTTACCATCTAAAGAAAAAAGTTCAGCCTCCACCGTAATCTTATCTCCATGAACCACTGAATGAGCACCAATTGCTGTTTCACAATCTCCATCTAAAACTTTTAAAATATTTCTCTCAAGGTGAGCTCTTTTATGTGTTTCCTCATGATTAATTTTGTTTAAAATAGAAATTGTCTCATCATCATTCTCCCTGCACTGAAGAGCAATTACGCCTTGTCCTGCACTAGGAATTATTTCTTCAGCTGAAAAAATTTCTGAGATTTTATTTTCAAATTTTAAATATTTGATACCAGCATAAGACAAAATAATTGCATCATACATCCCTTCATTCAATTTTCTAATTCTAGTATCTACATTTCCTCTTATTAGTTTACAGTTTAAATCTTGTCTGATTTTTTTTATTTGAAATTCTCTTCTGTATGATGAGGTACCAACAATTGACTTTTGATCTAAATCTTTAAGTTTTTTTTTGTTCTTTGTAATTAAAATCTCCCTAGGATCATTCCTCTCAAGAAATGTATCTGTCCTTAATCCTTCTGTCTCATTAGCAGGCATATCTTTCAGTGCATGGACTGCAATATCAATATTTTTTAACTGAAGTTCTCTTTCAATATTACTAGAAAACAAACCTTTGCCACCTAGCTCAGATAATCTTATATCCTGTACTTCGTCACCTTTAGTTGTAATTGATTTAATTAAAATATCTTCATTACCAAGGTCGGTATTTTCAATAATCTTATCTTTAGCTTGTTGAGCATAAAGTAGTGCAAGCTTGCTACCCCTAGATCCAATTATTATTTTTTTTTTCATAAAAAATTATTTCTTACTTGTATAAAGATTGTACAATTATTAAAAACTATTTGAATGAACAAAAAACCCTTAATTCTTGGAATAGAGTCTAGTTGTGATGAAACAGCAGCTTCTTTAATAACTGAAAATGAAGAAGGATTCCCAGTAGTTTTATCCAACATTGTTTCTAGCCAAGTGGAGGTTCATAGGGAGTTTGGTGGTGTAGTTCCTGAACTAGCAGCACGTTCACACATTGAAAAAATTGATTGGATTGTCAAAAAAGCTATTGATGAAAGTGGAAGAAAAATTGAGGAAATAGATGCCGTTGCTTCTACCGCTGGTCCTGGATTAATTGTTTGTTTATCAGTTGGGTTAAGTTTTGGTAAAGCTTTGGCAACAGCAATGAATAAACCTTTTATTGCTGTTAATCATTTAGAGGGACATGCTTTAAGTCCAAAACTAAATACAAATTTAAATTATCCATATTTACTTCTTTTAATTTCAGGTGGGCACTCACAATATTTAAGTGTTCAGGACCTTGGTAAATATAAAAGATTAGGAACAACTATTGATGATGCATTAGGTGAGGCGTTTGACAAAACGGCAAAGCTTTTAGGAATAGAATTTCCAGGAGGACCTCAAATAGAAATTTTAGCTAAAAAAGGTGATCCAGAAAAATATGATTTACCAAAACCAATTTTCAGCAAAGGAGGATGCAATCTTTCTTTTGCAGGTCTAAAAACTGCCGTGTTGAAGATAAGCAAAACAATTAAATCAGAACAAGATAAATATGACCTTGCAGCATCTTTTCAAAAAACAATTGAGGAAATTTTATATAAAAAAACGAAGATTGCTTTTACTGAATTTGAAAAAATAAATGAATTAAATGAAAAAATTTTCGTTGTTGCTGGAGGAGTTGCAGCAAATAAAAAAATTAGGTCTATGTTAATTAAGCTATGTGAAGAAAATAATTATAAAAGTATTTTTCCACCTATAGAGCTTTGTGGGGATAATGCAGCAATGATTGCAATGGTAGGTTTGGAAAAATTTAAAACAAATCAATTTGATGATTTAGATTATCCAGCAAAACCTAGATGGCCTTTAGATGAAGATGCAGCTTTTCTCAAAGGTGCTGGAGTAAAAATTTAAATTTATTATCTAAATTTTGGACCAGAAAGCCAGATTGCTAAGGTATGTCGTTTACCTGATGTTATTTTATTAACTTTGTGATTTATAAATGATGGAAATATAATTGCGCTTCCAGGTTTATTAAATTCGGTACAAATTATTTCATTTGCTCTAAATAAAACTAATTCACCACCTTGATAAGACCCTTCGGATAAATTTAATAATGCAGTCAGCTTGATATCTCTTACAGGATCTCTAGGTACGGCATCTATATGCCAACTATATTCAGTACCTTCATCATAAATATTGTAATTTAATTTTTTCAAAGATGTTAAAGAATGAAGGTCAAAACCAAAAAAATTATTATTTGCAGTTTGACAAAAATCTATAAATGGAAAAATATATTGTTGTATTTTTCCTAAGTATACAAACTTTACATCAGATGTTTTGTGAGAATCTACTGCAAAATCATCTTTTCCCTCAACAAAATTTGATTTAATTACTTTATTAATTTCTTTAACTTGATTCTCATTAAATATATTCATTGATGAATAATTTGCTGCTCTCATAAAATAATAAGGTATCAATTATTTTTTGTCATACAATAAGTAATTTAAATAAACATTATAAATTCTAGATAATTAATTATATAAATAGACAATGAAATATTGGTTACTAAAATCTGAACCAAATGTTTGGTCAATTGACCAACAAAAAAAAGCTGGAATTAAAGGTGCACCTTGGGATGGTGTCAGAAATTATCAAGCTGCAAAAAATTTAAAAAGTATGAGTAAAGGAGATCTTTGTTTTTTTTATCATTCAAATATAGGAAAAGATATAGTTGGAATAGTAAAAGTTATTAAAGAATCGTACATAGATAAAACAGACAAAACAGGGAGATTTGTTGCCGTTACTGTTCAATTTAAGTCTAAATTTTCAAAGCCTATAACTCTCGAAAGTATTAAAAAGAATAAGGATTTAAGCCATTTAGCTCTGATAAAGCAAAGTAGGCTTTCTGTAATGCCTGTTGATTATAAAAGCTGGAAAATTATAAATAACATGAGTAAAATTTAAAAAAAAAATTGTCCTATGCCAAAAAAAAAGAAGAAGAAAAGCAAGGTAAGAAAAAAAAAGTCTAAAGTTAGAAAGAAAACCTCAAAAAAGGTGAAGAGAAAATCTAAAGTTAGAAAAAGATCCTCTAAAAAAGCAAAAAAAAGAATTAAAGCAAAAAAAGAAAGCGGAAATACACCTCCTGAAGTTGTTATTAAAACAAAACCAGAATGGGTTAAAAGTAGCTTAGCAAACAAAAGTAAATACCAGCAAAAATATTCTCAATCTATAAAGAGTAATGATGAATTTTGGAGAAAAGAAGGAAAAAGAATTACATGGATAAAACCTTATAAAAAAATTAAAGACGTAAAATACAGTACAAAAGAAGTAAAAATTAAATGGTTTGAAGATGGTACTCTAAATGCTTCAGCAAATTGTATTGATAGACACTTAAAAGATAAAAAAGATAAAACTGCTATTATTTGGGTGGGTGATGATCCAAAAGATAGTCAAAAAATTTCTTATAAACAACTTCACCAAAAAGTTTCGAAAGCAGCCAATGGTTTAAAAAAATTAGGAATTAAAAAAGGTGACCGTGTAACAATTTATTTAACGATGATACCAGAGTTAACAATTTTAATGCTGGCTTGTGTAAGAATTGGTGCAGTACATTCAATTATTTTTGGTGGTTTTTCTGCAGATTCTATCTCTGGAAGAGTGAATGATTGCGAATCTGAATATATAATAACTGCTGATGAAGGAGTGAGAGGTGGAAAAACTATACCACTGAAATATACAGTCGATGAAGCTTTAATGAGTTGTCCAAACGTTAAAAAATGTATTGTTGTTAAACGAACTGGAAATTACATCAACTGGGATCAAAATAGAGATGTTTGGTATCATGATTTAATTAAAGACGTTCCTAATCATTGTGAACCTGAAGAAATGAACGCAGAAGATCCTTTATTTATTTTATATACCTCAGGTTCAACAGGTAAACCTAAAGGAGTTCTTCATACTACTGGTGGTTATATGGTTTATGCTTCAATGACACATCAATATATTTTTAACTATAAACCAAAAGATATTTATTGGTGTACTGCTGATATTGGTTGGGTAACTGGACATAGTTATATTATTTATGGACCACTTTCAAATGGTGCAACAACTATAATGTTTGAAGGAATTCCAAATTATCCTGATAGTTCTAGATGGTGGCAAATAGTAGATAAATACAAAGTAAATACATTCTATACAGCACCAACTGCTATCCGAGCTTTAATGCGTGAGGGAGATAAACCAGTTAAAAAAACCTCAAGAAAGTCACTTAAACTTTTGGGAACGGTAGGAGAACCAATAAATCCAGAGGCTTGGATGTGGTACTATAAAACTGTAGGGAATTCTAAATGCCCAATAGTAGATACTTGGTGGCAAACGGAAACCGGAGGTATAATGATTGCTCCTCAAACAGGTGCAATTCCTCTTAAACCTGGATCTGCAACAAAACCTTTCTATGGAATCAAGCCGGTGCTTGTAGATAAAAACGGTAAAGAAATTAAAGGAGCTGGAGAAGGAAGATTGTGTATAGCTCAATCGTGGCCTGGACAAATGAGAACTGTTTATGGTGATCATCAAAGATTTATCGATACATACTTCTCTCAATTTAATGGCAAATATTTTACTGGCGATGGATGCAGGAGAGATAAAGATGGATATTACTGGATTACTGGTCGAGTAGATGATGTAATTATTGTTTCGGGACATAATCTTGGAACAGCTGAAATTGAAAGTGCGTTTGTTGCTCATCCAAAAGTAGCTGAAGCTGCTGTAGTTGGTTATCCTCATGATATTAAAGGTAATGGTTTGTATTGTTATGTAACCTTGAATGCAGGAGAAAGCGAAACAGGTGAACTAGAGAGAGATCTAAAACTTTGGGTTAGAAAACAAATTGGTCCTTTAGCAACTCCAGATCTAATTCATTTTACTCCAGGTCTTCCTAAAACAAGATCAGGAAAAATAATGAGAAGAATTTTAAGAAAAATTGCTGCAAACGAGCATGGTCAATTAGGAGACACCACTACCCTAGCGGATCCAAGTGTTGTTGATAGTTTGGTAGATAATAGAAAAAATATTTAAAACTTAATTAAATCTTTAAACTCTTGTTTAACAACATCCCATTTTAAAATCATCGAATTTAAAACAATCTTTCGATCTAAAGTTTTTAATTCGTCTGCAATTGGAGCCCACTTATATAAAGAAAGAGCACTAGGATTAAAAGGTAAGTCTTGATAATACCCGTCCCAATTTATTTTCTCTAATCGTTCGTCAAAACTTTTCCTAGCTTCGTCGATGATATCTAATGGCATTTTGTTAGAAATTTCATCATCTAAAATTTTATTAAAAATTTCGTTTGCTTTATGAATATCCTTATAATTAAAATTAACTTTTAAATATGAAAAAGTAAAAAAAGTTAAATCTTGTAATGCAACCGAATAAATATTCCATTTAGCAAGATTTACTGATGACATAAATTCATCATTATCAAAATGAAGAACGTATCTTGTTCCCATTCTAGTTTTTAAATAATTATATAAAGTAACTTGAGTAGCCCAGGCAGATTTGGTTTGAATAAATTGTTCTAATTCATCTAAAGTTTTTATTTTTTTCTTTGGAATAAACGCCTTAAACATGGCGAATAAATATGTTTTAAAATCCTCAAGTTTTATATCTCTCCAAGTTAATTTGTATTTTCCCATGTAAATTTGTAAGTGCGCCAATTATATCTTAAAAAAGTAAGTAAATAAGTACCTAATATGGTGAATTTTAGGTCTTTTCAAAACCTTCATAATGGTTATGGTTTCAACCAGTTATAACTAAATAGAGAGGTATAAATGTCAAATCAACAAAAACACTGGGAAAAAACCAGGGGATTGTTATTTATAACACTTGCAATCTGGTTTGTTTTCTCAATTGGCATCTTTCTCTTTGGAGCTGAAATGAACGAGGTCACGGGACCTTTCGGTTATCCATGGACATACTGGTTTACATGTCAGGGATCTCTTGGTGCATTTGTAATCCTAATTTTCTGGTTTGCGAATAGACAAGAAAAAATCGATGAAGAGTTCGGCTTTAGCGAAAGAGAGGACGAATAATGAAAGGTAATTTCATAGATAATTTGCCTAAGATTTACGGGATCTATACAGGAGGATTTATAGGTTTCATAATCATTATGGCAATTGCTGAACAGATGGGTATGACAGCTAAAACGATTGGTATCGCTTTCGTTGCATTCACTGTATTCATCTATGCATTAATCGGTTATCTATCAAGAACAGCCCAAGCAGATGCATATTATGTAGCTGGAAGGCAAGTACCAACAGTTTTCAACGGAATGGCGACAGCAGCAGACTGGATGTCTGGTGCATCATTCGTTGCTATGGCGGGTGGTATTTACTTTAAAGGTTACGGTTATATGGCTCTACTTGTTGGTTGGACTGGTGGATACGTGCTTGTTGCATCTTTATTAGCACCATACTTAAGAAAATTTGGCTGTTATACAGTTCCAGATTTTATAGGTACTAGATACGGTGGTAATTTAGCTAGATTTAGCGCAGTTGTAGTTTTAACTGTTGCTTCATTTACTTATGTGACTGCACAAATTAACGCTACAGGCACTATTGCATCTGTTGCACTTGATATCCCATTCCAATACGCAGTTTATGTTGGACTAATAAGTATTTTATTATGTTCAATGTTAGGTGGTATGAGAGGGGTAACTTGGACACAGGTTGCACAATATATCGTTCTAATTATAGCATACCTACTTCCAGTATTCTGGATCAGTAACAAAATGGGTGCGGGTTTCTTCCCTCACTTTATGTTAGCTGATGAGGTTGCTAGAATTGGTGAATTAGAACAACAGTTCGGTTTTGTTAAAAACGCAGCTGCTGATCTAAAAACAGTACCTAAAGGCTTAGCAGGAATAACTAAAGCTCACTCTGCAGTTAACGCTACACCTTGGGCATTTATTTCATTAGCATTAGCGATGATGATGGGAACAGCTTCATTACCGCACGTGATGATGAGATACTTTACTACTCCAAGTGTAAAAGCAGCTAGAAAATCAGTAGGTTGGTCATTATTCTTTATCTTCCTACTTTATTCTTCTGCTCCAATGTTAGCTACATTATCTAAATTATCATTGATCGACCCGAATTTACCAACTGGTATTATCGGTAAGACATTTGCAGAAGTGGAAGCGATAGATTGGTACCAAAACTGGAACCAAGCAAACCTAATGTTTATCAGCGACTTTAACGGAAATGGAACTCTTGAATTAAATGAGTTCTTCATGGGTGGTAAAGCCGTTGTATTGGCAACGCCAGAGATAGCTGGATTACCTTATGTAATTTCAGGTCTAGTTGCTGCAGGAGGTATGGCAGCTGCCATGTCTACTGCCGATGGTTTGATTCTAGCGATTGCAAACGCTATATCACATGATGTTTACTATAAGATCATTGATCCAAAAGCGGAAACTGCAAAACGACTACTTGTTGCAAGGGTATTACTTGTAATAATTGGTTTTGCTGGAGCAACTATTGCAGCAATGGAGATTCAAGGAATCTTAGGTTCGGTTATCTGGGCTTTTGATTTTGCGATGTCTGGATTGTTCTTCCCACTTGTACTTGGTGTATGGTGGAAGAGAGCTAATAGACAAGGTGCGATTGCTGGTATGCTAGGTGGTCTAATCGCCGGTGCGTGGTACTTAGTTTGGGTACGAACTGGTGGAAGTGGATTCCTAGGAATTACACAGTTAACATTTGGTATCTTCGGATCAGCTGTTAGTTTAGTTTTAATGGTAATTGTTAGTTTAATGACTGCAGAACCAGATAAAGCTACTCAAAAAATGGTTGATGACGTGCGTGTACCGAGTGGTAAATCAATTCTTGGTAAATCACACTAAATAATCTTTTAAAGGGGCGATTAATTTCGCCCCTTTTATTTCAATAAATTTTCCAATATAAATTTTGAATGTCAGCAAATTTTCATCCTTTAATATATTTTATTGATTATTTGCTTGGGATCATCATGTGGACTCTTATTGGAAGAGTAGCGATGAATATTTTTCAAAGAGAAGACTCACAATTCTTTTTTATGCGAGTATTTGTTAAATACACCAATCCTTTAATAAAACTATTTAAACCAATAACACCCTCATTTATCATTGGACCATTAGTGCCCTTGTATGTTGCTTGGTTTTTCTACATGATTAGATTTTATCTAATGCCTTGGATCTTAGGCTATTCGGTGATGGGGATGTTGTCATTTCCTTTGGAGAGTGAAATTTCTAGACAAATTTATCAATTTTTTAATTCATTTTAATTTTTAAAATTGATACTAGTTAACCTGGCACTCAATGAAAAATATACAAATTTCACCATCGATTTTATCAGCTGATTTTAGTCAGTTAGGAGCAGAAATTAAGAGACTTGAAGAAGGTGGGGCAGATATGATTCATGTGGATGTTATGGATGGTCATTTTGTTCCTAATTTGACGATAGGACCGCCAGTAATCAAAGCCCTTCGAAAAAATTGTTCATTAAAATTTGATGTTCATTTAATGATATCACCAGTTCATAAATATATAGATGCTTATGCTGAAGCTGGAGCAGATATAATTACCATCCACCCCGAGGCAACTGATAATTTAGAAAATTCAATTAAAAAAATAAAA
>CACJEG010000009.1 GCA_902592375.1 uncultured Pelagibacteraceae bacterium
GTTAACAATTTTATTGTAGTCATTTTCGGTTATTAGTCCTGTCTTTAAAGTTTCATGCTTTAAAGTTGTATTATTTTTAAGTGCAGTTTTTGCAATTTTTGCAGCATTATCATATCCAATATGTGGAGCTAGTGCAGTAACAAGCATTAATGAATTATCAAGATGCTCCTGTATTTTTTTTTTATTAGCTTTTATTCCTTTGACGCAATATAGAGCAAAATTTTTTGTGCTGTCAGCAATCAAATCGATTGATTGTAAGATGTTATGAGCAATTAAAGGTTTAAAAACATTAAGTTCAAAATGGCCGTGAGATCCTGCCATGGTTATTCCATTATGGTTGCCAATAACTTTAACACATACCATAGTAACAGCCTCACATTGTGTTGGATTTACTTTCCCTGGCATTATAGATGAGCCCGGTTCATTTTCAGGTAAGATTAATTCTCCGTATCCAGCTCTTGGGCCAGACCCTAAAAAACGAATATCATTAGATATTTTCATTAAAGCTACCGCACATGTATTAAGAGCACCAGAAAAATTAACAATTGCATCATGAGCAGCAAGTTCTGCAAATTTATTTGGAGCCGGTTTAAATTTGATTTTAGTGAATTTAGCAATTTCTTTTATAATTTTTTTATCAAAATTTTTCTTAGAATTTATTCCAGTACCAACAGCAGTACCACCTTGCGCAAGAAAAAATATTTCTTTTAGTGCATATTCTATTCTTTCAATACTTTTTTTAATTTGAAAATGATATCCTGAAAACTCCTGTCCGAGAGATAACGGAGTAGCATCTTGCAAATGAGTTCTTCCGATTTTAACTATGTTTTTAAATTCTTTAGATTTTCTTTTTAACTCCTTTTCTAAAATTTTTAAGCTTGGTAGCATTTTAGAAATAGTCTCTTTAGCTACAGAGATATGCATTGCAGTTGGAAAAACATCATTTGTAGATTGTGATTTATTTACGTGGTCATTTGGATGGACAGGTTTTTTAGTACCTTTTTTACCACCTAAAATTTCTATAGCTCTATTAGCAATAACCTCATTAACATTCATGTTTGTTTGTGTTCCAGAACCAGTTTGCCAAACCTTTAAAGGAAAATTTTCATCTAATTTACCCTTGATTACTTCATCTGATGCTTTGATTATTGACTTAGAAATTCTACTATCAATTAATTTATCTTTAGCATGTACAATTGCAGCTGCTCTTTTGATAATTGCTATCGATTTAATGATTGAAATATTTACTAAAATTTTTCCAATATTAAAAAATTTATTGGATCTCTGAGTAGATGCCCCCCAATATTTATCATTTGGGACATTTATGCTTCCAATACTGTCAAATTCTTTTCTTAATTTCATTGATAAATTTTAAGTTACAAATAATTATTAACATACAATAAATTTTTAAAAACATACAGGAGCATTATGTCGAATTTTAGTAAAGTAGGTACTTTCATGAAAACTTTTGGTCAGGAAGTAAAAACAAAACCATCATTTAGCACTGATAAAATAAATAAATTAAGGATAGATCTAATAAAAGAGGAATTAGAGGAACTTACAGAAGCTATGAATAATAAGGACTTATTGGAAGTAGCTGATGCATTAACAGACATATTATACGTAACTTATGGAGCAGGGCACGCTTTTGGAATTGATTTGGATAAATGTTTTGATGAGGTCCAAAATTCTAATATGAGTAAGTTAGATGAAAATGGAAAACCAATTTACAATGAGTCTGGAAAAGTCATGAAAGGTCCTAACTATTTTAAGCCAGATCTATCAAAGTTTGTGAATTAAATTTCTAACTTAAAGTCAATTGCAGCAGCGCTGTGTGTAATACTGCCAACAGAAATTCTATTTACACCAGTAGAAGCAATTCTTTTTACAGTTTTTAAAGTAACATTGCCTGAGGCTTCAGTCTCATAATGATTTTTAGCAATTTTAACACCATGTCTTAAATTTTTAATACTCATATTATCAAGAAGAACAGTATTAAATTTTAGACCTAATATTGATTTAAGTTGTTTTATTTTATCAACCTCAACCGTAATTTTTTTTCCTTTTTTATTTTTTATTGCCTTTAAGACTAAAGTTTTTAAATCTGAACTAGCTATGTGGTTATCTTTAATCAGATATTCATCACTTAAATTAAATCTATGATTTGTACCACCACCTAATTTTACAGCATACTTTTGGATTACTCTTAAATTTGGGATAGTTTTTCTTGTGCAACAAATTTTAGTTTTTTTTCCTGCTAATTTTACAAATTTATTTGTTCTAGTTGCTATACCAGAAATATGAGACAAAAAATTTAAAGCCACTCTTTCAGCGATTAGTATATTTTTTGCATTGCCTTTAATTAAAGCTACTAAGTTCCCTTTTTTAACTCTAGAACCATCTTTTTTCTTAATAATAAATTTTATTTTATCATCAATTAATGAAAAAGTTTGTTTAGCAAATAATAACCCTCCAATAATTGCACTTTGATTTGAAATTAATTTAACTGTTAAGACTTTATCATTATTAATTAAACCTGAAGTGATGTCTCCCGAAGGATAAAGATCTTCATTCAATGCTAGCTTAACTGTGCTTTTGATAAATTCTTTGCTTAGTTTTATTTTTGACACTTATTTATCTGCCAATGGCTGCCATTCTTTCTACAGATATTCTGGCTTTATCAATCGTTTCTTTGTCCATGATAATTTCACCAGTTTCATTTTCTAAACAATCTAATATTTTTGGAAGTGTAATTTTTTTCATGTGAGGGCACATATTACATGGTTTAACAAAGTCTACATTTGGATTTTCTATTTGGATATTGTCACTCATTGAGCACTCAGTAACCATCATTACTTTTTTTGGTTGATTATCTTTTACATATTTGATCATTCCAGATGTTGATCCTGCAAAATCACTTGCTTCAATTACATCAGGAGGACATTCTGGATGCGCAATAATTTTAATTCCTGGATTATTTTTTCTTATATCCTCTATTTCTTTTTTATTAAATTGATCATGGACAATACAAATTCCCTTCCAAGATATAATTTCTACATCGGTCTGAGATGCAACATATTTTGCAAGATAATCATCAGGTAAAAATATGACTTTTTTTACACCAAGCGATTTAACAATTTTGACTGCATTTGCTGATGTGCAACAAACATCTGTTTCAGCTTTTACTTCAGCAGAGGTATTTACATAAGATACAACAGGTACCCCTGGGTATTTCTCTTTTAATAATCTCACATCTTTACCAGTAATTGATGATGATAAAGAACAGCCAGCATCCATATCAGGAAGAATAACTTTTTTATCCGGGCTCATTAATTTTGCAGTCTCAGCCATAAAATGTACTCCAGCCATTAAAATAATATCAGCTGAAGTTTTTGATGCTTCAATTGCTAATGCAAGAGAGTCTGCAGAAAAATCTGCTACACCATGATAAATTTCTGGTGTTTGATAGTTGTGAGCAAGAATTACGGCATTCTTTTTTTTTTTTAATTTATTTATTTTATGAATATACGGAGCATGCACTGACCATTCAATTTCAGGCATAACCTTAGAAATTTTCTGATAAATAGGATCTGTTGCTTTACGTACTTCTTGTGTAAATTCCATGAGGATTTTTACCAATTTGAATCATGATTGTCATTCATTTATTATGGGACATATCGCGGTCGTGCTGAAATTGGTAGACAGGCACGGTTGAGGGCCGTGTGGACCTAGTCCATGAGAGTTCGAGTCTCTCCGACCGCACCAAAGTGAATTTTATGTAGGATTTTTTGATGGATAAATTGCTTTCAGTAATATTTATGATTGGGGTTTTACTTTTAGTTCTACCAAGTTTTTTACAATCAAATTCTCAATTAAAGCAATTTCTTAAAAACCTCAGCATTTGGATTATTGTAGTTTTTATAATTTTAATGGTTGTTTATTTATTTTAATAAGAAAATTAGTTTTTTATCCAATCAGGTTTATTGATTTTTATTGAAGCTTCTTTAGTTTTAAAATTCGCTTTTTCATCAAAGTTATCGTTTAAGTATTTAATTAAAGCAAAAGGGTAGTCGCTATCAATTAAAACCTTGCCTATTTCAATTTCATTATTATAAATACTTTCACCTTCGTGCAGTTTTCCATTAATTACATTTATTGGAAATAATCTTTTTGAAAGCTTGTTCTTTAATTTAATTCTTGCTGTATTTTCTTGGCCAACATAACAGCCTTTTTTGAAATCAATTCCATTTAATTCTTCAAAATTACATTCAATACCAAACAATTTGTCTTTCAATTTATTTAAATCTTTTGGAACAATTCCAAGATTATGACTTAATGAATAATATTCTTTCAGGTTTGCATCATGAAGATCTAGTTTTTTCAAGGATAAATAAAGTTTCTCCAAATTTATAATTAATCTAGCACCCAACTCTTTATTTCTTGGATCTAAAAATATTGGATCTTCTCTATATTTTATTGTGTATCCAGGTTGATCTTTTGCTGTATCAAAAGTTAAAAATTTTTTATGAGAAAATGCTGCTACAACAAATTCATTACTTAAATTTAGAATTTCAACTTTTGATCTTAATTTATATAGGGATAATTGTTTGAATAACTCCTCTGCCTGAGGTTTTTCACAATCCAAAAGATATCCAGACTTATGTTTTACAATTATAAATTCATATAAAAATTTACCTTGGGGTGTAAGTAATGAACTAAAACAACTATTTACGTTAGTTACTTTATTTATGTCGTTACTGATAAGATTTTGAAGAAACTCTTTTGCATCTTCTCCGTTAATATAAAGAATTGCTCTGTCATCTAAAATGTAAACGTTTTTAATATTCATAATTGATTAATTATAGAATGTAATATAGTAACAATTTTTAAAAATGTTAGACCTTATAATTAAAAACGGACAATGTTACATCGATGGTGAATTAAAAGATGTTGATGTTGCTATTAAAGATGGAAAAATTCAACAGATTGGAGATATTTCAGAAGAAGCAAAAGAGACAATTAATGCAGAAGGCCACACAGTATTACCTGGTTGCATAGATACCCAAACACATTTTAGAGAACCAGGGTCAACGGATACAGAGGATCTTCATTCTGGTAGTAGAGCAGCAATAGCAGGGGGTATTACAAGTGTTTTTGAAATGCCTAATACTAATCCGCCAACTTCTAACATGAAGGAATTTCAAAGAAAATTGGATCTTGCTAAAAATAGAATGTATTGCAATTATGCTTTTTATTTTGGAGCGACAGCAGACAATGCGGATGATCTAGCAAGTTTAGAAGGTTTAGAAGGGTGCTGTGGAATTAAGCTTTTTGCAGGATCCTCAACTGGAAATTTGTTAGTTGCTGAAGAGGATGATATAGATAAGGTTTTTCAAAACGCTTCAAAAGTTGTAGCGGTTCATTCTGAAGATGAGGCAATTTTAAATGTTAATAAGAAATTGATTAAAGATGGCGATGTACATACCCATCCAGTATGGAGGAGCGCAGAATGTGCAATAGCATCTACTAGAAGAATTGTACGAATTGCTGAAAAGCATAATAAAAAAGCTCATGTACTTCATATTACAACAAAAGAAGAAATAGATTTTCTATCCCAACATAAGGGAAGCATTACATTTGAGATTACTCCTCAGCATTTAACTCTTTATGCTCCAGATTGCTATGACAAGCTTGGGACTTACGCTCAAATGAACCCACCATTAAGAGATAAATCTCATTATGATAGATTGTGGTATGGGGTAAGAAATAATTTCAATGATACGATTGGATCAGATCATGCTCCTCATTTAAAAGAAAATAAAGACAAGGTATATCCTAACACACCTTCAGGAATGCCAGGAGTTCAAACTTTAATGCCTGTAATGTTAAATCATATCAATGATGGAAAATTATCTCTAAACCAATTGATGAATTTTGTTTGTGAAAATCCAGTTAAGATTTTTGGAATTAAAAACAAAGGATTTATTAAAGAGGGCTATGATGCAGACTTTACAATTGTTGATATGAACAAGACAATCGAAATTAAAAATGAAAATATAGAAAGCAAATGTAAATGGTCTCCATTTAATGGATTTAAATTTAAAGGAACACCCACACACACAATAATTGCTGGAAAAATTAAAATGCAGGATGGAAAAATTTTAGGTGATCCTGATGGAACCCCTTTACAGTTTAGCTAAGCTTTCCAGTAAAACTATTTACCAAAATCACACCAATTACAATTAAGAATAAACCTACAATTGCTTGCCAAGCTAAAGTTTGTTTAAAGAAAATATATCCAAGGATTGCGATTGTGAATATTCCCAAACCACTCCATGTTGCGTATACAATTGCTATTGGAAGCTTGTTAACTACAAAAGTTAATAGATAAAATGCAGTAAGATAAAAAGCAGATAGAGCAACTGTTGGAATCAGTTTTGTAAAGTTTTGAGATACAGGAAGCAGCATTGTTCCAGCAACTTCGCAAAATATTGCAGCGATTAAAAAAATATAAGTTTTAACCATTGTTTAAGATTTTGTGATTAATTAAATCTTCTTTTATTTCTGTTAAAATTGCAGGATCGTCAATTGTTGGTGGCACTTTATAATCAACACCATCTGCAATTTTTCTTATAGTTCCTCTTAAAATTTTTCCTGATCTTGTTTTTGGTAATCTTTTAATAACAATTACAACTTTAAATGCAGCAACTGGCCCTATTTTATCTCTAACCATTTGTACACATTCTTTAGATATAGTGTCGTTATCTTTATCAACACCAGATTTTAAAACTACTAAACCAATAGGTAATTGACCTTTTAATTTATCTGCTATTCCAAGTACAGCACACTCAGCAACTGATTGATGTTCTGACAAAACTTCTTCAATCGCTCCGGTTGATAATCTATGACCTGCTACATTTATAATATCGTCCGTTCTAGACATGATCCAAATATAGCCATCGTCATCTATATGGCCTGCATCATATGTTTGATAATACCCTTCGTAATTAGACATATAGTTTTCTTTGTATCTTTGGTCTGCATTCCAAAGAGTTGGAAATGTTCCTGGGGGCAAAGGGAGTTTCACAACTATGTCTCCCATCTCATTTGGTTTTGCTAAAGACTGGTCCGGCTTTATTATTTTTACATCATACCCAGGAACAGCTTTGCAGGCTGAGCCATATTTTGTTTCCATCATTTCAATACCAGTACAATTTGAACTAATTGCCCAGCTAGTCTCTGTTTGCCACCAATGATCTATCACAGGAACTTTAAGTAAATTTTCAGCCCACTTTATAGTATCTGGATCAGCTCTCTCTCCAGCAAGAAATAAGCTTTCAAAACTACTCAAATCATATTTTGAGAAAAATTTACCTTCAGGATCCTCTTTCTTGATAGCCCTAAAAGCTGTCGGAGCTGTAAAAAGAGATTTTACTTTATAATCAGAAATGATTTTCCAGAAAGCCCCAGCGTCTGGTGTTCCAACAGGCTTACCTTCAAACAGTACTGTAGTACATCCTTTGAACAATGGTGCGTAAACAATATAAGAGTGCCCCACAATCCAACCAATGTCGCTTGCTGACCACCAAATATCATCTGTATCAATGTTATAGATATTTTTCATAGTCCATTTGAGAGCAACAATGTGACCTCCAATGTCTCTTACTATACCCTTAGGGGTTCCGGTTGTTCCTGATGTATATAAAATATAAGCAAACTCATTTGAGTTCATCTCAACACAGTCTGCATCCTTAGCATTAGAAACCACTTCTTCCCAACTGACCTCTGTTGGAGCATTTAATTTAACCTCATGACCATGTCTTTGAAATAAAATCATCTTTTCAATTTTGTGATTGGCTATTTTAATAGCTTCATCAACAAGTGGTTTGTACTCAACAGTTCTTCCTGGCTCAAAACCACATGAAGCGGTCACTAATATTTTAGCTTTACTATCATCTATTCTGCTTGCAAGCTCATTTGATGCAAACCCACCAAAAACTACTGAGTGAATTGCCCCAATTCTTGCACAAGCAAGCATAGCAACCACTGCTTCAGGGATCATTGGCATGTAAATGATTACCCGATCACCTTTGTTTGCTCCTTGAGACTTCAATGCACCTGCAAACTTAGAGACCTTTGACCTTAATTCCTCATAAGTGAACTGGCTTTTACTGCCTGTAATTGGACTATCGTAGATTAAAGCTTTTTTTTTACCTCTACCTTGGTCAATATGGATGTCTAAAGCGTTATAACAGGTGTTCGTGACACCATCTTCGAACCATTTATAGAAAGGAGGGTTAGATTTATTTAAAATTTTTGTAGGTTTTTTGAACCAGAAGATATCTTCCGAAGCTTCTTGCCAAAATTTTTCAGGATTTTTTATAGAATTTTCGTAAATTTCATTAAACTTTGAAGGCATAAAAATTTGATTCGAATTACCTATTTTTTTTGATTTTTAACTTATAAATTGTATTTAATTTTAAAAATTAAGTAAAATCAATGCTTATTAGTGACAATTAAGTCTTCATAAAACTATTTTAATTTGCTATTTAACCACCAAATTGGCTTAAGGCAACTTAAGTCTAGTTTATATAAACTAAAATAAAAACTAACGAAGAGGGAGTTTTTTATGAAAAAACTTAAACTGTTTGCTTTAGCAGCTATGGCTCTGATTGGATTTTCAGGTATAGCTATTGCAGCAGACGCAACGATGTTGATGCAAGATGACTTCGTAGGAATTTCATTCTGGGTTATCTCTATGGGAATGTTAGCAGCTACTGCTTTCTTTTTCATGGAAGCAGGCAATGTCGCATCAGGCTGGAGAACATCAGTTATTGTTGCTGGTCTAGTAACTGGTATTGCATTCATACACTACATGTACATGAGAGAAGTATGGGTTGCTACTGGAGACTCGCCAACTGTTTACAGATACATTGACTGGTTAATCACTGTGCCATTACAGATGGTAGAATTCTATTTAATTCTAGCAGCTATTAACAAAGCAAACTCTGGAATGTTCTGGAGATTGTTGATTGGTTCACTAGTAATGCTAATCGGTGGATACTTAGGTGAAGCAGGATATATTAATGCTACACTAGGTTTCATTATCGGTATGGCAGGTTGGGTATACATTCTATATGAAGTATTCTCAGGTGAAGCTGGTAAAGCTGCAGCGAAAAGTGGTAACAAGGCTCTTGTAACTGCTTTTGGTGCAATGAGAATGATCGTTACAGTAGGTTGGGCAATTTACCCATTAGGTTATGTATTTGGTTACTTAACTGGTGGAGTAGACGCTAACTCACTTAACGTCGTTTATAACTTAGCTGACTTCATTAACAAAATTGCATTCGGTCTAGTAATTTGGGCTGCTGCAACTAGTTCTGCGGGCAGAAGAGCTAAGTAATTAGCTAAAATTTAAATTAAGGGCAGGTACAATTTTTGTACTTGCCCTTTTTTTTTACCTTTATTAAAATTATGTATAATAACTATACATAATTTTATCTATGGATGTTAAATTAGAAAAATGGCACAAATGCCAAGTTGATAAAGAGGTTCTTAAAGAGCTTTCTAAGAAATCAGATATTAAAGGATTACAACACGTTTCAGTTTTTTTTGGACTATTGTTGGTAACTGGAATTTTAGCTTATCAAACTTGGGGCACATGGTGGTCAGTATTTTGGTTTTTAGTTTATGGAAATATTTATTCTTTCTCTAATCCATTATGGCATGAGACGGGTCACAAAACTGCATTTCAATCAAAATATTTAAACGAGCTTTTTTATTATATCTCTTCATACATGGCTAATTTTGAGCCAACAAGATGGAGATACACACACTTTGTTCATCATGGAAATACTTATTCAACCGAAGATCCATTTGATCATGAAATTGAATATGGAAATGATTTAAAGGAAACACCTAAAAGATTAATTATAAATATAATACCGTTTTTAGATTTAATATTTTTTAAAAAACATATTTCATTTGAAATTATTCAGCATGCTTTAGGAATTAAAACAAAAGTTATGCAAGATAGCATCCCAGAAAATGCACAATCAAAAGCAATTTTTATTTCAAGAATTTATGTTGCTATTTGGCTTTCAATTATTTTATGGTCTATATTGGTTTCCTCTTGGATGCCTTTATTATATTTTGTGTTACCACAATTTTACGGGAAAACTTTACATAAACTTGTTGCTTTTACTCAACATGCAGGACTTGCAAGGAACATCAAAGATCATAGAGCTACATCACGGGAAATGTATTTAAATCCAATATTAAGCTTCTTATATTGGAAAATGGAATATCATTTAACTCATCATATGTTTCCCACAGTTCCATCTTATAATTTAGATAAATTACATCACCATATTAAAGATCAATTACCAAAACCAAATGATGGATTAATTGATGCTTATAAAGAAATTATTCCAGCACTAATGAAACAAAAAGAAGATACAAGCTTTTTTATAAAAAAAGAGCTGCCCGAACCTCAAAATATTTAAAAATATACTAAGCATGATTTTACTTACTTGTTCAATTTAGATAAGGAACTATATATAACGCATGGCAAAAATTACATATCATACCGACGATAATAAAACACACACAATCGATGTTCAAAACGGTTTTACTGTAATGGAAGGGGCTGTCCAAAATGATATTCCAGGTATTGATGCAGATTGTGGAGGTGGAATGGCATGTGCTACCTGCCATGTTTATGTCAAAGAACAATGGTTAGATAAACTTCCAGCAAAAGAAGATGGTGAGGAAGATATGCTTGATATGGCTTTTGAACCAAAAAATAATAGTAGATTGAGTTGTCAGTTAATAGTTTCAGATGAGTTGGATGGTTTAGAAGTTAATATTCCATCAAAGCAAGGTTAGATGAATAAAACAGACGTATTAATTATTGGAGCCGGACCAACAGGATTATTTTGCGCTCATCAACTTGGAATTATAGGATTGAGTTGTGAGATAGTCGACAATTTGGATAAAGCAGGAGGCCAATGTATTGAGCTTTATCCTGACAAACCTATATATGATATCCCAGCTGTACCTGAATGTACTGGAGCAGAGCTAACCAATAATCTTTTAAAACAAATTAAACCTTTCAATGTTAAATTTCATTTAAATGAAAGAGTAGAAGAATTAAAAAAAAATCAAAATAGATGGCACGTTAAAACTTCTGGCGGAGTAGAGTTTGATGTTGCAGCAATTGTAATAGCTGGTGGTGTTGGTTCTTTTGAGCCTAGAAAATTTTCAGTAAAGGAGTGCGAAAAATTTGAGGGTAGTTCTTTATTTTATTCGATAAAAGATAAATCAATTTTTAAGGACAAAACCATTTCAATTTTTGGTGGAGGCGACTCAGCTTTAGATTGGGCTATTGAATTATCAAACTCCTCTAAAGTAAATTTAGTTCATAGGAGAGATGGTTTTAGTGGTGCAGAAGCAAGTGTTCAAAAAGTAAAAGATCTTAATGATCAAGGAAAATTAAATTTATTTACAAAATATCAAATGGATTCTGTAAGTGGAGATAAACAAATCGAAACTGTTAAAATAAAACATGATGAAGGAGAAATTAAGGAAATTAAATCTGATTATGTGCTAGGTTTTTTTGGATTAATCATGCAACTAGGCCCTATTTTAGATTGGGGATTAAATATTAATAAAAAAACTGTTGAAGTTAATACTGAAAATTTTGAAACCAATGTTAGTGGAATATTTGCAATTGGTGATATTTGTTCTTACCCAGGCAAATTAAAATTAATTCTTTCAGGGTTTCATGAAGGTGCACTTGCTGCAAGAGGATGCTTTAAATACGCTAAACCAGATGAAAAATTAAGATTTGAATTCACAACAACATCCAAGGCTGCACAAGAAAGACTTGGAATTAAAAAATGATAGAGCTTTTTTCTGCCAACACTCCTAATGGATGGAAAATAAGTATCATGCTTGAAGAAATTGGTTATGACTATAAGGTAGTCAAAGTTGATCTTGGTAAAGATGAACAGTTAAAACCAGAATTCATAAAGCTAAGTCCTTTTGGAAAAATTCCTGTCATCATTGATCATGAAAACAATAAAAGCCTCTTCGAGTCTGGTGCAATTTTAATGTATTTAGGTGATAAAAGTGGAAAACTTTATAATGAAAAAGATAGACTTGTTATTAATCAATGGTTGATGGCTCAAATGGGAACAGTAGGACCTATGATTGGTCAACATCATCAGTTTCATCACTACAATCCAGGTAAAAGTGAGTTTGGTGAGGAAAGATATTTTAAAATTACTAAAAGAATTTATGGAGAATTAGATGCAAGATTAAAGGTGTCAAAATTTCTTGCAGGACCTGATTACACAATCGCTGATATTGCAACGTGGCCATGGATGGCAAGACATGAATGGCATGATATTGGTTTGAAAAATTATAAAAATTTATCTAGATGGTATTTAGAAATAGCTGACAGAAAAGCTGTTATTAAAGGTTATGCATTTATGGATAAGGAATCCAAAATTCCTAAACCTTAAAGATTTATCCAAATAACCTATAAAGAGTGCTAAGAATTCCATAACCTGAAAATTCAATAGCTACAATAACAATAATTATTAAAATTAGTTTTTTATTCATTTCAAAAATAAATATATCAACAAGACAATCCAGAAAAAAGGATAGTAAAAATAAATATATTTCTTAGCAAATAAGAATGAGATTGAATTTTGCTTAGATAATTTCTTTTTCATTTCTAGTCATCTGCATGAACTTTTTCTTCTTTTTCATGCTTTTCTTGTGCTGCAATAGTGTATTTAGCAACAGGTCTTGCCATTAATCTTTTTAATCCAATTGGCTCTGCTGTATCTAAACAATAACCATAAGTATCTTCTCTAATTCTTCTCAAAGCTTTATCAATCTCTGAAATTAATTTAATTTGTCTATTGATTGCTTTCATTTCTACGTTGCTATCAATATAGGAGTTTGCTTGATCAACAATATCAGCAGAAATATTATTATCATCCATTCCACCATTATAAAGAGCTTCGTTATTTGCTTTAATTAATTCTTTTTTCCATTCAGTTAATCTCATTCTGAAATATACTTTATGTTTTTCACACATATATTTTTCAGTGTCCTTTGGAACATAAGTTTTTGAAATTTTTACAGGACTTTTGGGCGCAACTTTAGCTGTAGTTGGTTTTGCTTTGCTAACAACTTTAGTTTTTGGTTTAGATACTTTTTTCTTTGCTTTAGCAGTCTTTGGCATAGCGTAATTTTAATCGCTCGCAGTATATTCAGCAAATTAGGGGTGTCAAGCAAGCTTAATTGATATAAATATTTATAAATGACCATTAATAACAAAAATATTAATAATGTTTTTTATATTTTTGTTACAGCTCATCTAATTTTTTGGACGTTGATTCCATCACTTACAAATCACAATTTACCACTGGATACAATCGAAGCTTTAGCTTGGGGAAGTAATTTAGATTGGGGTTTCAATAAACATCCACCGATGAGTGCTTTTGTTCCAGAAATGTTTTTTCAAATTTTTGGATCACAAGATTGGATATATTATTTGTTAAGTCAAATTTTTGTAATTATTTCTTTTTATTATGTTTTCAAATTTTCAAAAGAAATATTTAAAAATAAATTATTAAGTTTAATCTCTGTATTATTAATTGAAGCAATTTACTTTTATAATTTCACTACACCAGAATTTAATGTAAATGTTTGCCAATTACCTTTTTGGTCTTTAACAGTTTATTATTCTTGGAAAATATATAGTGGCAAAGAAATAAAGTTTGCAGATTGTTTTTTAGTAGGTCTGTTTGCTGCTTTTGGGTTTTTGTCAAAATATTTATTTGTTTATTTGTTAGCGTCCATTGATCTTTTATTTATTTATTTAATTTTTTTCAAAAAGGAGAGAAAGTTTGATTTTAAATATCTCATCAGTATCGAAGTTTTCTTAGTAGTTTTAGTTCCACATTTTATATGGCTATATAATAATAATTTTATAACTATTACATACGGATTGGACAGAACTGGCTTAGAACAATCTATTTTATTTGATCATATTAAATATCCATTAATCTTTTTGCTAAAACAAATAGGAATATTAATACCATTTTTTATTTTAATTTGGTTACTAGTAAAAAAAATTAACTTTAAAATTAACTTTAAAGATAAAAATTTACTTTTTTTGATAGCCATTAATATTTTGCCAATTATTTTAATGCTTTTAACATCGTTAATTACTGGATCAAAAATTAGAACCATGTGGATGACACCATTTTATTTATTTTTTGGATCACTATTCGTATATTTATTCCAAGCACAAATTAATTTAAGAAAACTAAAAGCATTTATGATTGGATTTATTTTCTTTTTCTTTTTATCACCAGGACTTTACGCTTATGTTTCAATTTCAAAAGATGATAAGAGAACTGATTATCCAGGTAAAGAAATTGCAATCAAAACCCAATATGCTTGGGATCAACAATTTAATTCAGAAATTAATGTAGTTTTAGGAGATGAATGGAATGCTGGAAATCTTTCATACCATTTAAAATCTAGACCGGTTTGGGAAGGCTTTGTTGAAAGAGAAAAACTTGATCAATTGAAAGATTATATGTGTCTTGATAATGTTTGTGTAGGATCAAGATAGATGAAATACGTAATTTTAATTCCAATTTATAACGACAGAGAGTCTTTAAAAATACTGATTGATAATATTAACATTGAAATAAAAGATTTAGATCATGAAATATCTTTAGTTGTAATGAATGATGCTTCATCACAACAGATAATAGATAATTATCCAAATATTGAAAACATTCAGTCTCTCGAAATCATCAATATGAAGGAAAATAGAGGTCATGCAAGATGTATTGCGTCTGGCTTAAAATATATCTTTGAAAAAAAAGAATTTGATTTTGTTATTCCTATGGATGGAGATGGTGAAGATAGACCTGAAGAAATTAAAAATTTCATTCAACTTTCAGAACAATCAGACGAAAAATCTATTATCGGTGAAAGAGTTAAAAGATCTGAAGGGATAATTTTTAAAGCTTGCTATCAGTTTCATAAATTTTTGACTTTAGCATTTACGGGACAATCAATTAAATTTGGTAACTTTACATGTCTATCCAAATCAACTGTAAAGAAACTACTAGATGAAAAAGCTACGTGGAATAGTTTTTCTGGATCTTTAAAAAAAATAGAGAAAGATTTAATAAGCATGCCCTCAATTAGAGGTAAAAGGTATTTTGGTCCGTCTCAGATGAGTTTTTTTAATTTATTAAAACACTCACTTTCAATAATAAGTGTTTTTAGAAAAACTGTTTTAATTCGATCAGCTTTATTTATAATTTTTTATATTTTACTAATCAAAAGTAATGCTTCTATAATTACTTCATTACCTTTAGTTTTGTTATTGATAATGATTTATTCAATTTCAAGTTTAGCTTTAAGAGAAAATATTGATGAGTTTAAGAATTCTTTAACAAACATTCATGAAATTGATAAAATAAAATAAACTTATTTGTTATTGACATAAAAATTTTTATTCTTTATCATTATTTTTATGGAGCAAGTCTGGTTGTGCTGACTTGTAAAACAAGGGACAACAAATTAAAATATGAAGAATTTTTTTAGAAAAGTTGCCTTTGGCTTAAAACCAGATGAAAAAGCACCCTCTGATCCGTTAGTTTGGGCTCAACAACAAGTTGAGTCAATTCCAGAATTTAACTGGAAAGGCAAACATATCTATTCTGAAAAAGAAATGAGAAAGTATTGGATCACTCAAAGAGTTGAAGAAAATACTACATTAAGAAAAAAATATAAAAATGATCCAGAAGGCTTAAGGAGAGCTGAACGTAAATTAGAAGCCGATACAGGAAAACATCTTTGGCCAGCTAACGAACTATGCATTAGACATGCTGAAGGTTTAAGGGGTGATCATCCAGTTTTAGCTAAGCTTTGGTATTTTTGGGGAAATCATTTCACAATAAGTGACACACAAACATTAGGCTCATATTCTACTGGAGCTTATCAGAGAGAATTTTTAAGAGCTAATATGGATAAAAATTTTGAGACAATGGCAACTGAAGCAACGCTTGCATGGCCAATGATTATGCATCTTGATAATAAAGACAATATTGGACCTAAATCTGAAAGTGCTAAACAAGAATGGAGAAGAAGAGAAAAAAGACCGGCAACACTAAATGAAAATCACGCAAGAGAATTAATGGAGCTTCATACTATTTCTCCAGAGGCAGGTTATACACAAGAAGATGTTATAGAGTTAGCAAAAATTATGACTGGATGGCGACCTGATTGGAGCAAAAGAAAAGACCATGGAAGTGATGTTGGTTTTGAACCAGATAAACACGAGCCAGGAAAAAAGAGAGTATTAGGGAAAGAATATAAAAAAGGAAGAAAAGCTATAAAACAAGCAATTAAAGATTTGGTTAACCATCCATCTTGTAGAGAGTTTATTGCAACCAAGCTTTGTAGATATTTAATTACAGATGAACCAACACCTCAAATGATTGCACCAGTTATAAAAGCGTGGGAACAATCAGATGGTTTTTTGCCGGAAGTTCATAAAGCTGCGATCAAAGTCGCATTTGAATACAATGATAAATATAGAAAATTTCAAAATCCTGAAAACTGGTGGCTTACAACAATAAATATGTCGGGATCAACTTACTCATATCCTGTTAAAGAAAAATTAATTGATAGTCATCCATTGGGCATTAAACCTTTTGGAGACATTAGTGAACAAGCATGGTTTTTAGAAGATTTGGGTTGTCATCCTTATAGACAAAAACAACCTAATGGATTTTCAGATCTTGAAAAAGACTGGCTTTCAACAGAATTAATTATAAGAAGAATAATGTTTGCTAAAACTGCTTTCCATAAATTCAACACACAAGATATGTTAGATGACAATATTCATGAAAAAATAATTCGTAATAACTTTGATAATCCAGATAAAATTCTAAAAATTGTATCAAAAGCAAAGACTAACGAGGAAAAACATATATTATTATTTAACTTACCGGAGGTATTAAAGGCATGAAGATATCAAGAAGAGATTTTTTAAAAGGAACTGCAACTTCTTTGTTTTTAGCTGGATTTAATTTCCCAGTTTTAGCTTCAACTTCCAAAAAGAAAAACTTAGTAGTTATAATGTTAAGGGGAGGAATGGATGGGATTACAGCTGTTCCTGTAATTGGAGACAAAAATCTATTAAAAAGAAGAAAAAAAATTTTAATTGATAATCCTATTAAATTAGACACAGATTTTGCTCTTCATCCAAAGTTAAATGCCTTCCATAAATGTTGGAAAGAAAACACTGGTGCTATTGTTCATGCAACTAGCATTCCATACACAGCTCGATCACATTTTGAAGGTCAAAATTTAATGGAGTCAGGAGGAAGAGTTCCTTACCAAGAAAAAACAGGTTGGCTTGGAAGAGCAATGAAAATAGCTAACCATAAAGGAGAGGGTTTAGCTTTATCTTTACCTATGCCGTTGTTA
The DNA here is from genome assembly GCA_902592375.1 of uncultured Pelagibacteraceae bacterium. Lineage (GTDB taxonomy): Bacteria > Pseudomonadota > Alphaproteobacteria > Pelagibacterales > Pelagibacteraceae > Pelagibacter. Next base: position 17,539 of record CACJEG010000009.1, read on the forward strand.
TTGAGAGGGGTACCTAAAAACAATAATTATTATCCTTCTGATGGACGTCTTCCAAGAGAAGAGACGCTTGAATTATTAAGATCAATTTATGCAGATAGTTCTGAAGAGGAACTGTTAGATATGATGAATTTTGTTAAGAAAAGAAAAAATGAGCAAATGATGGGTATGACGTCGAGTTACGGAAAAAGAAAAAATGGCAACTTAGCAATGAAAGCTGCTGAGTATTTAAAAAAACCTGATGGCCCAAGAGTTGCAGTATTTGAAGTAAATGGATTTGATACTCATGCTGCTCAAGGTGGAATTAACGGTACTCATACCAAATGCTTACTTGAAATGGATGAGATAATTGAAAATCTTAAGGTTTATTTAAAAGAAGCTTATAAAGATACTTTGATATTAACAGTTACAGAGTTTGGAAGAACAATCGCTCAAAATGGAGGAAATGGAACAGAACATGGGTACGGTACTGCTCTATTTATGGCCGGTGGTTTATTAAAGAAAAGCCAAGTGTATTCTGATTGGCCGGGATTAAAAAGAAAAGAGCTTTATCAAGGAAGAGATTTAAATGCTACGATTGATGCACGATCTGTTTATGCTTCTGCTATGTCTACAGTATTTGATTTAGATTTTAACAGAATTCAAAAAGATGTTTTCTTTGGAGATCAATTACAAAATTTATCTGATAAGCTTTTCAAAGCTTAGTCCATGAAAAAAATCATAATTATTTTTCTATCTCTACTTTTAAGCTTTTCAGCTAAAGCAAATGAAAACCATTTAAAACAATTTGATAAATGGTTAGCAAAACATGAATTTAATCAATTTGTTAAATTTGTGCAGGGACAAGGTGAGGGAAAATGCAAGTCTTTAGTTAAATATAGTAATCACTGGTATTACAATAAATGCGATGAAAGCAAAGATACTGTAGCTAACTATGAAATTAATACCTACAATGGTAGATCTGAAATTCCTGAAAGAGGAAAAAAACCAAACTACGAAACATTACTTTATTATTTTTGGGAGTACACCAATGGTAATTGGACCAACAATCCAAAGTATAGTGAAATTAAACCCTCAGATAAACCGCATCAATTTAAATTTGATTTAAGAGATGATGAAATAATTAAGAAACAAATGCAGGAAACTGCTTTGTTAAGTTATTTACTTTATGAAGATGGGAAAATTGTTGTAGATGAAATAAGTCCCAAAGACAAATTTGGTAAAGTATTTACAAATGAAACTAAATATCACTCTCAATCAGTCGGAAAAAGCTTTGCTTCGTATATTTTAGGACATGCTATTTGCAAAGGATACGTTGATAGTATTGATGCACAATTGAATGATTGGCCTATATTAGAAAATACTCTTTATCATAATCAAAAAATTATCGATTTGATAAATATGCAAGCTGGAGATGAAAAGTATTTTTCTCCAGAAGATAAAAGCAATATATTTGCTAACTCATCCTCAAGATATTCTGTAACAAATCGAACAATTTCAAGTGCAATGAATAAAGAATTAAAAGACTCAAATAAATCAAAAAAAAAATGGGCTTATAATAATTTACTACCACATTTAATTTTGAATTATTTAATTTTCAAAGCTGGAGAGAATGATTTTCAAAATTTATTAGATGATGTTTTTAGAAAAAAAGTTGGTATTGAGCATGAAACCGTTTTAGTAATGAGTGAAGAGTCAACTAATAATAATAAATCAACAACTAGTACCTTTTTAACAACTAGATATGACTATTTGAGGGTTGCAAGAGCCATGTTGCAAGATTGGCAAAATGATACTTGTGAAGGTAAGTATTTAAAATCTATTTTTGAGAGAAAAGTTAAAAAAAAATATGACTACAGCAATAAAAAACATGCATTTACAAATACCAAATCATATGGTGGTTTTTTTCATTTAGAACCATCTGGAATGAAGAAAAGACATATATTTGTTATGGATGGTTATGGCGGTCAAACATTAATGATTGATTTTGATACAGGAAGAATTGTTACAACAATGGCTATTCACAGAGATTTTAATTGGATGAAAATAGCTCACTCAGTTATCAAAAAAGGTAAATGAAAGAATTATTAATAATTTTGTTCTCATTTTTATTGTTAACTAACTTTGCAAATTCTGAATCTAGATTTGGTGAATTAACTGAAATGCGTGATGAAAAAATGCGAGGTAAAGATGGTCAATGGGTAAGACCACATCCAGGACCTTTTATTTGGAACCATATTGAAAGTGAAAAAGGAAAATTCTTTTGGGAAGATGTTGATCAATATGTTGTCTATGCACAAGAGCATAATCAAACAATATTAGCAACGATTTGGCCTCATACCAATTGGGACCAAAAATCTTGCAAAAGAAAAAAGGCAAAAAGTCCTTTTGGTAAACGTTTTACAAAATATTTAAGCAAACCTTGTTCGATGGATGATTATAAAAATTTTCTTACAAAATTAGTGGATCGTTATGATGGTGATGGTTCCAATGATATGCCTGGATTAACTAAACCAATTAAATATTGGGATGTAATGAATGAGCCAGAATTTAAAATGTTCTTTAAAGGTAGTAAGGAAGACTTTATTGAAATCTTTAACTTTTCATCAAAAGTAATTAAAGAAAAGCAACCAGATGCAGTTATTGTTATGGCTGGAGCTGCAGGAATGTTTCCTGAAAATAAAAAATATTGGAAATCAGTTTTGCCAGAAATAAAAGATCATTTTGATATAGCAAACATCCATCACATCAGTGGCCCAGATGGAAAATGTGATAAAGAGCTTTGGGTAGATGAGTTTGCTGAATTACTAATAAGTGTAGATGTTGATAAACCTATTTGGTTAACAGAAGCAATGACTTGTGGTCCTCCAGTAAAGGCTTGGGTAAATGCATTTTTAAATGGAGCAGAAATAATTATTGATGTAGGTGTAAATGCTCCAGGTGCAAAATTGAGTAAAAAAAATAGAAAAAAACTAAATGAGTTTATCGCTGAATATGATGGTTTTGCATCAATAAAAAGTATTTCAGAAAAAAAAGTAGAGTTCACATACAAAGATGGGTCTTCAAAAATTTTAGAATTTTAATAAAACATATCTGTGAAAAAAATTTTTTTAATATTTATTTTAACTCTAGGCATAAATTATAATTTACATGCAGGAGAAAAGTATAAAAATTCTAGTGAGAAATATTGGATCGACTCGCTCGAGGAAGCCGAGTTATGTGCAAGTACTGATGAATGTGATGTTCATTTTAATGAATTAGAAAAACAACCGTTATTGTGGATTGGAAAATCATATTTTGATCCAAAAGAACCAGAAAATATTGCATATGATGGAGAATATATTCCAAACAAAATGGTTGGTTACATTGGTGAAGATTGGCAATCATTTGGTTTTCCTGGAATTGACGAACACAATAGCACTCCATTTAAAACTAAATCAGGTATTAAAATGAGAAACACAAGCATCACATGGACAGAGGAATTAGATCGTTTAGTGGTGCCTACAGATGGTGATGATGGTGGAACTATACCAAAAAACGATGAGAAAATTTATGATGGTGGCGAAGTTGCAACGCATCGTCATACGATCAAAATTGCCCATGCTATTCAATATGGTTTAGCTGGATCGAATACAGCTTTAGTAAAGTTAAAGGATGCATTGGTTGAAGGTGCAAAAGGAAACTATTTAACTACAATGAAACCAGCAAATTTTTTCTATACACAAGGTAAAGGTCATTTAGATTATCCTGGTTTTTCAAATACACTTCAAAAATTTCAAAGAGTTATTCTTCCAATTATTGAAGCTCATATAATTTTACAAAGAGAAAATATTTATAATGAAGAAGAGTTTGATTTAGTTCATGGATGGTTACAGAAAAGAGTTTGGGGTATAGAGCATGGAGTGATGGATGGTACGATTGCAAAAAATTGGAAATGGAAACCTGCTCAAGATCCTTTAGATCATGAAACAGTTAAAAAAAGATTAATATATTTGTTATGGGGAATAGCAGATCAAAATAAAGAGTATTTTACCGCAGGAGTGAATGGATTTAAGGATGCATATTCAATTGTTAGAAAAAATGGCAGCCTAAAAACAGAACACAGAACAGGAAAAGGAGGAAATTTTGGAATTAATACAGGAAATTATGTTATTCAAACAATAGTTAATATGGCCATAATATTACACAATCAAGGTTATGATATTAAAAAAGAGTATCCTAAAATTGATAAGATGGTTAAGTTTACAAGTAAGCTTGTAGAAAATCCAACTAAGAGCAAATACTTCAGAAAAAATCCAAAATTACAAGATGCCTTCAATCATAGTTTAGAGTTCATAGAAGATCCAAAACCATGGAATACTTTAGCTTATGTTTTAATTTACGATAAAGTTTTTAATACAAAATATAGTGCAGATTTTCCTGACACTGATGAGGCAAACTCGTTACCAGTTATGGGTATTGCTGATGCTAGAGAATTATTAATTAATAACAATCATTTTAAATCAATTAATCATAAATATGAAGACCAACAACCTCCATGGAAACCTAATGGATCAGACACAAGCGAGTGGAATTGGTTTGTTGCTGAAAAAAATCAGTAAAATATGAAAAAAAATTTATTAGCTTTTTTTGGTCTATTTCTGTTTAGTTTTAATGCTTACGGTGGCGAAAAAATTATTAATGAAAATGTTACATTTAAGACTTTTAAATGTGAGCAATTAAAATCAGAATTTTTAAGAACTAAATCTGATAACCAGTGTTTGATATTACAAAAGTTAGAAAATTCTTATGAAGTTAAATCACATGAACATTCAATTAATACTTGGAGCTCTCCTCAATTATTAAAATATATTAATAATAAAGATGGAAATAAAATTATTGCTCATACTTGGAATAATGTAGTCGAGTGGGGAAAAAAATCAGACAAACAACCATTTTCGCATCTTGTAAGTATAAGTTTAGAAAATTTAGATAATTTATTTAAAACAAATAATTTAGAATTAAAAGCTAGTCATTTAACATTACCTTTGACCGCTAGAAGAATGAATGTTTTAGATATTGATAGCGATGGAAATAAAGAAATAGTTTATCTAGGCAATCGTGAAGATGGAAGAAATAGAAATAGCAGCTGGAAAGATGTTAATTATATTTTCGATTTAAATTCAAATGAATTAAAAAGTTTTGGATCACCTCATTTTTCTCATGACCTGATGTATTTTGATTTTAATCAAGATGGATACTACGAAATTATAGACTATTTTTATGGTGATCAAAAACCAGGTGCTATTGAAGTTTGTGATATGAAAACCAATAAATGTCGTACAGCTAAAAAAGCAAATAATTTTATAGACATTGGATTTAATCATATTCTTCCAACAAAAAAAGGAGCAATTATTTTTGGAAGTTGTCCAGGTTTAGGAAACACAACTTTTTGTTGGTCTAAGATAACTAATAAAAAAAATAAATTAAAATTTGAAAAACTTGATAGCTATCAATTTAAAGAAAAACCAACTGATAAAGCAAACTTCCTAATATGGACAGGAGATATAAACGATAAACCTGGTTATTGGGTAGAAGGATCAGATAAAAAAGTTTTTAAAATGGCTGATCGAGCATGGATTTCTACTGCTATAGATTTTAATAAAGACGGTAATACAGACAGTATTGGAGTTGCCAAAGATGTGGTTTGTAAACGTAAAGATAATTTAAAACCATTTGATCGTGGAAAAGATTGTAAGACAGAAGAGTTTTTATATGTTTTTAAAAACAATGATGACAAGTCATTTGAAAAACATCAGGTAATACCAGTTTCTCTAAATGGTTCATTTAGAATTGAAACTGCTGACATAAATAAAGATGGAACCGATGACCTTTATGGTTTTAAAGAGGATTGGTTTAATCCGTGGATAGATTGCAAAAAACAAGTAAGTGCAATGTATTTTAATCAAGACAATAAATCTTTTGAACAAGCATCTAAATCATTTAATCAAGAAAATTTTGGCTTATATGGTTGTGAACGAGCTTCTAGTTTTTTTAAAAACAATAACAATTATTATAGATTATTTATTACAATACCTTCTACAGACTCAGAGTTTGCTTATTTGGGGATTGAAAAATATTAGCAACAACCGCAGCTTTTTTTAGCAGCTTTTGGTTGATCATCAGTTTTTGCAGCTTCTAATTCTTTTTGTTCTTCCTCAAGAGCTTTTTGTTTCTTTAAAATCTTATCTTCAAAGTAATCATAAAGAGAAGCAAATCCCAATTTATAGGCTCTTTTTTCCTCATAATTTCTTCGCCCTTTAAGGTTTTCAATTATTTTGACTATTTCTTGGTTTTGCATCCTCTCTTTTTATTTAAAAAGGCAAATAATTCAAGCTGTAAAAATTGGCAAATTATAAAAAGGTTATTTTGTGTTAGGATAAAGTCATGAATATAAGTCAAAAAAAACTTGAAAAATCTAGGGGCAGATTAGAAATAAAAATTAAAGATCAAAATTTACAAAAACTTTACCAACAAGGATCTTCAAAAGCTTTGATGCCAGATTTTCATGAAAATTTAAAACAATTAATGCTTATTAATACTGCTGGTGGAATTACTTCTGGGGATGAATACGACTACAAATTTGAAATTGATAGTTCAAAAATTTGTATTTCAACTCAAGCAGCAGAAAAAATTTATAGTGGTTTTGGTAATCCTGCCAATTTAGAAATTAATGTAAATTTGTTCAACAATTCAAATTTATTTTGGCTACCTAAAGAGTTAATTTTATTTAATAACTGTAATTTAAAAAGAAAAATTAATTTTAATTTATCAAAAGATTCAAATCTACTTCTATGTGAAAATATTATTTTTGGACGAACTTCTATGAAGGAGGAGTTTGAAAAGGGATATTTTTTAGATTTTTGGAATATTAAAATAGATGATAAATTAATTCATTCTGAAGCAATAAATACAGGTTTATTTGAAAAAAAATATTTGAATAGTTTTTCGACATTAAACAATAATTCAGCAGTTGCGACAATTGTAATTGTAGGAGAAAAATTTTTAAATAAAGTTGATAATTTATCTAAAAGTTTAACTAATAATGAAAATACAACTTCAAATTATTCTAATTGGGATAATAAATTGATCCTAAGATTCTTATCTAAAGATAGTTATAATCTTAAATTTGCAATTGATAAAACTTTATCTTATTTTTTTGAAGGTTCAAAAATACCAAAAATATGGAATATATAAATGAAACTAACTCCTAGAGAAAAAGATAAACTTTTAATAAGCCTTGCAGCGATTGTTGCTAAAAATAGATTATCAAAAGGTATAAAATTAAATTATCCAGAAGCTGTAGCTTTAATAACAGATTTTGTAGTAGAGGGAGCTAGAGAGGGTAAAACTGTTGCAGAATTGATGGAGGCAGGAGCTCATGTTATTAAAAAAAAGGATTGTATGGAAGGCATTCCAGATATGGTCAAGGAAGTTCAAGTAGAAGCTACTTTTCCTGATGGAACTAAATTGGTAACAGTCCATAAACCTATTAGATGAAAATATTATGAAGCCAGGTGAAGTAATTACAAAAAAAGAGGAAATAGATCTAAATAAAGACTCCAAAGTTACTAAAGTTAAAATTTCTAATTCTGGAGATAGACCTGTGCAAGTAGGAAGCCACTATCATTTTTTTGAGACAAATGAGTATTTAGTTTTTGATCGAGAATTAGCATACGGAAAGAGATTAAATATACCTTCAGGAACCGCTGTAAGATTTGAGCCAGGTCAATCTAAAGATGTTGAGCTTATAGAAATTAATGGATTAAAAAAAATATACGGGTTCAATAAGAAAGTTATGGGTAATTTATAATGACTAAAATTTCTAGAGCAGCTTATGCAGATATGTATGGGCCTACAACAGGAGACAAAGTAAGGCTCGGAGATACCGATTTGTTCATTGAGGTTGAAAATGATCTAACCACCTATGGTGAAGAAGTAAAGTTTGGCGGTGGAAAAGTAATAAGAGACGGGATGGGTCAATCACAAATTAGCAGGAAAAAAGGAGCTGCTGATACAGTTATTACAAATGCTTTAATAGTTGATGTAAATGGAATTTATAAAGCCGATGTTGGCTTAAAAGATGGAAAAATATTTGAAATTGGTAAAGCAGGTAACCCAGATACTCAATCTAAAATAAATATTATTATTGGTCCAGGAACAGAGATAATTGCAGGTGAAGGAAAAATTTTAACAGCAGGGGGTTTTGATAGTCATATTCATTATATATGCCCCCAACAAATTGATGATGCTTTACATTCAGGTATCACGACTATGCTCGGAGGAGGTACTGGACCTGCTCATGGCACACTTGCAACAACGTGTACACCTGGACCATGGCACATACAAAGAATGATTCAATCTGCAGATGGTTTTTCTATGAATTTAGCTTTTGCTGGTAAAGGAAATTCTTCATTGCCAGATGGTCTTGAGGAACAAATTCTAGCGGGAGCTTCAGCTTTAAAATTACATGAGGATTGGGGAACCACTCCTGGAGCAATTGATAATTGTTTAAATATCGCTGACAAAAATGATGTGCAAGTAATGATTCATACTGACACTTTAAATGAAAGTGGGTTTGTAGAAAATACAATAAAAGCAATAAACAAAAGAACTATACATGCTTTTCATACAGAGGGTGCTGGTGGTGGACACGCACCAGACATAATTAAAGTTTGTGGAGAAGAATATGTTATTCCTTCTTCCACAAATCCAACCAGACCATACACAGTTAATACAATAGAAGAACATTTAGATATGCTAATGGTTTGTCATCATCTCGATAAATCTATTCCAGAGGATGTAGCATTTGCTGAAAGTAGAATAAGAAGAGAAACAATTGCGGCAGAAGATATTCTTCATGACATGGGAGCCTTTTCAATTATTGCATCAGACAGTCAGGCTATGGGTAGAGTTGGAGAAGTTATAATTAGAACTTGGCAAACTGCACATAAAATGAAAGTTCAAAGAGGAAGTTTACCGGAGGAAAAAGGGGATAATGATAACTTTAGAGTAAAAAGATATTTAGCAAAATATACAATTAATCCTGCAATTGCTCATGGGATTTCAAAACATATTGGAAGTATTGAAAAAAATAAACGTGCAGATTTAGTTTTATGGGACCCAGCATTCTTTGGTGCAAAGCCAGAAATGATGTTAATAGGGGGAAGTATAGCCTGTGCACAAATGGGAGACCCAAATGCATCAATTCCAACTCCACAACCAGTATACACTAGACCGATGTTTTCATCATTTGGGACGTCGTTAGAGAAATCCTCAGTAATTTTCACAAGCAAACTAGCTCTTGAAAAGAATTCATTAAAAGATGCAAGTATTAGAAAAGACTTATTGCCTGTAGAAAACACTAGAGCCATTTCTAAAAAAGACATGATTTTAAATAACAAGTGTCCAAAAATTGAGGTTAATCCCGAGACATACGAGGTAAAAGCTGATGGAGAGATAATTACCTGTGAACCAGCTAAAAAACTCCCTTTAGCACAAAGATATTTTATGTTTTAGCTTATGGATAATTGTTTTTTAATAGTTAATAAAATTGCCAAAAATAAAGCAAAAGATCACATATCTTTATCTTATGATGAGAGATTTTTAAGAAGAAAAAAACTTGTTTCAGATAATGGTTTTGAATTTTTAGTCAATTTACCAGAGACAAAATCACTGTCAGAAAATCAAGCGTTTAGGCTTCAAAGTGGAAATTTTATTTTAATCAAAAACAAAAAAGAAAGTTTGCTTGAAATAAAAGGAAAAAATTTAATGCAATTAGTTTGGCATATTGGAAATAGGCATATGCCATGCCAAATCGAAAAAGATAAAATTTTTATTCAGTATGATGAAGTAATAAAAAAAATGATATTAAAATTAGGTGGAAAGGTTAAGAAAGTTTTAAGACCTTTTAAACCAGAGGGAGGAGCATATGGAATTGGTAGAACCCATAGCCATAAACACTAAAATAAAAAGTAAAAAAGATTTAAAAGAAGCTTTACAAATTCTTCAAACTTGGTTTTCACCTTCATTTCCTGTTGGAAGTTTTTCGTATTCTCATGGTTTAGAAGCTATGATTAATGATAATTTAGTTAAGTCAAAAGAAGATATGTTGGATTATTTAAAATGTATTCTAAAATATGGTACTGGTAAAAATGATATAATTTTAATTAAATATACCTATCAAGGGGAAGAATTAAATGAACTTGCTCTATCACTTTGTCCAAGCAAAGAAAGAAAAATTGAGTCTATTGAAATGGGTAATGCATTTAGAAAAGTTTTAGCTGATAGTTGGGATTTTAAAATTCAGGAAAATACTGCATATCCAATTGCAGTTGCTAAAGCTGCTAAACACTTTGGTATACCTTTAAACTTAACGATAGTATCTTATCTACAATCATTTGTATCAAACTTAATAAATGTTTGTATTAAACATATACCAATTGGACAAAAAATTGGTCAAGACTGTATAATTCAGACTTACGATTTAATTAGAGAAATAGAAAAAGAAAGTGAAAATTTAAATTTAGAAGACTTAGGTGGAATTTGTTTTAATAGTGATATCTACAGTATTAAGCATGAAAATTTGAAAACACGAATTTATAAAACATGAAAAATATAAATGGACCATTAAAAGTTGGAATAGGTGGACCCGTTGGTGCAGGGAAGACAAGTTTAACAGCTGAATTATGTAAATTTTTATCAAAGAAAATTTCTATGGCTGTAATATCAAACGATATTTACACAAAAGAAGATGCAGAATTTTTGATGAAAGTCCAAGCCTTACCTTTAGAGAGAATTAAAGGAGTTGAAACAGGAGGATGTCCACATACAGCAATTCGTGAAGACGCTTCAATCAACATGCTTGCTGTAGAAAATATGAAAAAAAAATTCCCTGATCTTGATTTGATTTTAATCGAATCTGGTGGAGATAATTTAGCAGCAACTTTTAGCCCAGAACTAGTCGATCTATCTATTTATGTTATTGATGTTGGAATGGGTGGGGATATCCCTAGAAAAGGTGGTCCTGCTATTCAAAAATCAGACTTGTTAATTATCAATAAGACTGATTTAGCTCCTCATGTAGAAGTTAATCTTGAAACCATGAAAGAAGACGTAAAAAAGGCCCGAAATGGCTTACCTTATGTTTTTTGCCAGATGAAAAAGCAAATTGGTGTTGAAGATGTTGCTAAATTCTTATTTTCATCAGGTGGGCTATAGAGTTTTTTATTATGCTCTTATTGTTGGCAAACAATAGAAATCAGCTGTATCTATTTTAGAAGAATACTGTCTTCGCATATTCCATTTTTTATGAACACCAGCACTTGCAACACTCAAAGTAGATCTCCCATATCGATGATTAGTATTATCAATTGATCTCATTAAGCTATTTATCTTTTCATCTTTTTCAGATGTAAATAAATTTGTTTTATCACTAGCATTCGATAATCCTGTAAGCATCACACCTGCTTTTTGATAACGATAACCATTTTTGAAAATACTTTCTAATATTGAAACTGCTGTTTTAACTGTTTCAATACTATTGTTTGTTGCAATTGGAAAATCAATAGTCTTTGCATTTGAATAATAACCAAAGTTTCTTTGAAAAGGGCTGGTTCTAACAAATACTGTAATTGCTTTTGCAACTAAAGACTCTGATCTAATTTTTTCAGAGGCATTTAAACAATAATTTGCAACTGCTTCTTTTAATTCCTGAAATGTTTCAATTCTTTTTCCAAATGATCTTGAAACAACACAGCTCTTTCTTTTAGTTGTGGTTGTTTCTAATCCAATACAAGAAATTCCCCTAAGCTCCATAGCGGTTCTTGAACTTAGAACGTTTGATGATTTTTTGATCCATGTATTAGATTTATTTTTTAATTGTTTAGCATTATAAATTCCATGCTTTTGATAAAATTTAGTTAATTGTCTTCCAACTCCCCAGACATCATTAATTTCAACTTTTTCTAAAATAGGATCCAAGTTATCAATCCCAATTAAACTAGTAACCCCTGATTGTTTTTTCTTTGCAATATGATTTGCAACTTTACTTAAAGTTTTTGTGTTGGCTATTCCAATACTAGTTGGAATACCTGTCCATTGTAAAACTGTTTCTCTAATTTCTTTTCCAACTTTTTCTACTTCACTATCAGGAAAGTTTGATAAATCTAAAAATGCTTCATCAATAGAGTAAACTTCTATTTCTGAATTAAATCTTTTAAGAGTTCGCATTACTCTCCTCGATAAATCTCCGTATAAAGAATAATTAGATGAGAAAACTTCAACTTTATTTTTAAGAATAATATCTTTTGCTTTAAAATAAGGTTCCCCCATTTTAATACCCAAAGCTTTTGCTTCATTTGATCTTGAAATGATACAGCCATCGTTATTAGATAAAACCACAACAGGTTTTCTTCTTATTTTTGGATTAAACAATCTTTCACAAGAAACATAAAAAGAATTACAGTCAATTAATGCTATTTTTTTAGTATGTTGAATGGATGACATAAGTAACAACTCCCCAAATAAAAATATCTTGTTCTTCGTTAATTAAAATTCTGTCAGAAAACTCTTTAGATCCAGAAGTTAAAAATTTTTTATCTCGTTCTTGAACTAAAGTTTTAACCACAAGTTCGTCATGAACATTAGCAATCACTGTTGAAAAGTTTTTTGGTTTTAAACTTTTATCAACCACCAATAAGTCACCATCATTAATTCCAACATCGACCATGGATTTTCCTTGAACTCTGATGATGAAAGTTGCTGGAACATTTCTTATTAAATGCATGTTCAGATCAATATCTTCTTCGATGTAATCGGTTGCAGGGGAAGGAAAACCAGCGCCTGCTTTATGTAGATAATAAGGGATTGTTAGTTTCATGTTCTTGTTTTGTTCTACTTTATAGACGATTTATACAATACACTCAAGAGGTTGTATTTTGAGTCCGTAATTGAATCAAAAGTGAATCAAAACGTGAACATCCAAAACAACATTTGGTGGACATGTGGATAAGTTTTACAATAAGTAGTCTTAAAGTGATCTATAAAGGAAAATTATGATTTGTATTAAAGCCGATATTCCAGAAGAGTTAAACGAAATAGATGATGAATTAAAAGCAGTTTACCATAGCAAAGATACTGTTTGTTTTTTCATATTAAAAACAAGAGAATTAAGAAATAAGTTTATAGAAGAAACCAAGGGAATGAACAAAAGTGAAAGAGAAAAAGTTTACGAGGTATATAATAAATAAATCATGAATATTTTAGATTTTGTGATGGTTGGTTCTGATGATCATGAAAAATCAGGTGATTTTTATGATGCTGTATTTGAACCTTTGAAATTAAAAAGAGTTTTGAAAACACAAAAATATCTTGGTTACGCTCATTCAAGTGATCCAGAGAAAGTTCAATTTTATGTAACACATCCTGTAAATGGAAAAGATGCAACGTTTGGTAATGGAACCCAAATAACTTTATTAGCAGATAACAAAGAAGCTGTTGAAAAATTTTATGAAATTGCAATTTCTAAAGGAGCAAAAGACGAGGGAGCACCTGGAGTTAGAAAAGATGGAAATTATTATGGATATATTCGTGATTTAGATGGAAATAAGATTGCAGCTAAAAGTATTTTAAAATAAAAAAGGAGATATATGAAATTAAATTGTCATTGTGGAGCTGTTGAAGCAGAAATTAATGCTACAGTTAACGAATTAGCAAAAATTGTTAGATGTAACTGTTCTATTTGTAAAAGAAAAAATGCAACAATGGGGATGGTTAAAAATGAAGATTTTAAAGTTACTAAAGGACAAGATAAATTAAAACTTTATCAGTATCATACTAAAGTTGCCAACCATTACTTTTGTATTGAGTGCGGAATTTACACTCATCACAATCCTAGAAGTGCACCTGCTATGACTGGTTTTAACTTAGGTTGTGTCGATGAAGTTAAAGTTGAGGATATAAAAGAGATAGCTCAATTTGATGGTCTCAATCATCCAATGGATCAAGAAAAATAAAAGTTCAATGAAATTAGCGGAAGAGTGTTTTAAGAAAGTTAAAAAAGATTGTTTTAAATTTATTAAATCACAAGAAACTTCAAACGAAAAGTTTGGTAATAAAGAGGGGATGATCAAAAATTATTTAATCCCAATATGTTTTTGGATTGCAAAAAAAACAGATAACAAAAAACCTTACTTTGTTGGATTAGCTGGAGGTCAAGGAACAGGCAAAACAACTATTAGCTCCATAATAAAGATAATATTAGAAAAGTATTTTAAATTGAAAGTATTCAAGATTTCTATTGATGATTTTTACAAAACTAGAAAAGAAAGAATAGTTTTATCAAAAAAAGTACACCCAATGTTACTAACTAGAGGAGTTCCTGGAACTCATGATATAAGTATGATGCTAGATTTCTTTAAAAAATCTAAAGCAAAAAAATTTAAAAGCATGAAGTTGCCAAATTTTAATAAGGCAATTGATGACAGATTCCCTAAAAACAAATGGAACACAATTAATAAAAGACCAGATGTAATTATTTTTGAAGGATGGTGTGTTGGAGCAAGAGCAGAAACTAATAAGACATTAAAAAAATCTATTAATTCTATGGAAAAAGCTAATGATCACAAACTTGTTTGGAGAAAATATGTTAATCAGCAATTAAAAACTAAGTATAAAAAGTTATATTCTCAGCTAAATTGTATGATTTACTTAAAAGCAAAAAACTTTAGTTTACTTCAAAAGTGGAGATTAAAGCAGGAACATAAACTATGGTTAAAAACAAAGAAAAAAGGTGGTCATAAAATAATGAGTAAAGGGGACGTAATAAATTTTATGCAAACTTACCAAAGAATAACTCAAAACATGTTTAAAAACATGCCCAAATACGCCTCTATAATTTTAAATTTAAACAGTAACCATCAAATTAAAACTGCTGTATATAAATCGAAATGAAAAAAATATTTATCATAGTTATCGCATCAATATTACATTTTAGTAATGCTTTTGCAGTTACCCTTCTTGATGCATTAAATCAAACTTACAAAAACAATATTCAATTAAATGCTGAAAGAGAAAATATTAAAGCATCAGAAGAAGATGTAAATATTGCAAAAGCTGATTACAAACCATCTTTAACATTAAGTGGAACAAAAAGTATTGAAGATACGAATAAACTTACTAATCAAAGTGGAGGTGATGCGAGTGTAACCGATGTTGATCCATTCACTACCTCGATTAAATTAGAACAAACTTTGTTAGATTTTGGAAGAGATTTAACACTTCAGAAAAATATTACAGCATTAGATTTAGCTAAAGCACAGTTAATTAAAAAAGAACAAGATATTTTACATAATGCAATTAATGCATTTACAAGCTTAATTTTATCTAGAGAAACTTTAGATATTAATAGAAAAAATTTAAATTTATTAATTAGACAAGTTGAAAACGATAAAATTAGAAGAGATAGAGGTCAAATAACAAATACTGACTTAGCACAATCCGAGTCTTCTCTTGCAGGTGCACAAGCTCAGCTTGCAAAAGCTAAAAGTGATTTATTAATTAGTAAACTTAATTATGAAAATATTATTGGTAAAATAAGCGATCCAAACCAACTTCAGAAAAATTCAAATGCAGTAGTTAGTATTCCAAAATCTTTAAATGAAGCAATCAGTATTTCAAAACAAAATAATCCTGATATTCAAATAGCTAAATTAGATTTAGCTAAAGCTGAAAAAGAATTAGCAATTTCAGAGTCAGACTTGAAACCAACTGCATCTGTATCATTAGAAAGATCTTATACAGATGATCTGAGCTCAACTTATGATGAGAGAGAAAAGGATGTATTAAAAGCAACTGTTAGTTGGCCTTTCTACTCAGGTGGAAAAAAAAAATCAACTATCTCAAAAAATTCAAATTTGACTACAAGAAAAAGATTATTGTTAGATGATGCTGTAAGAACAAATGAAACAAATGTAGCAAGTGCATGGTCTAGTCTAGAATCTTCAGAAAGTTTTTTAAACTCTGTTAAAGTTCAAGTAAGAGCTTCCCAAATTGCTAATGAAGGAATTGCTGCAGAATATGAAAGAGGTTCCAGAACTACTTTAGATGTTATCCAATCAAATGCACTATTACTTTCAGCTCAAATTTCTTTAGCAAGCTCTGAGAGAAACTATCTAATGGCTCAATACAATTTGCTTAAGGCAGTAGGCTTGCTAAACAGCCAATATCTAAAACTTAAGTAATTATTTGATTTTTAAGCCTAAAAAATAAATATATTGCTAATGAGAACAAAATGTGTACATTTATTTCATGATTCGAGTGTTAAAAAAATTAAAAAAAGAGGCAAAAAATGACGAAAAATAACCTAAAAGTAGTTAAATCTACTAAAGATCAAGAAATGGACGTTAAAGAAAAGAACAAAGCGCTAGACGCTGCAATAGCTCAAATTACAGATAATTTTGGAAAAGGCTCTGTAATGAAGCTTGGTGAAAAAAGAGCGATGGATATCGAGTCTGTTTCAACAGGTTCTTTAAGTCTTGATTTAGCTTTAGGTATAGGTGGATTACCAAAAGGAAGAATTATTGAAGTTTACGGACCAGAGTCATCTGGAAAAACAACATTAGCATTACAAGTTGTTGCTGAAGCTCAAAAATCTGGTGGAATTTGTGCATTCGTTGATGCAGAACACGCATTAGATCCAGTTTATGCAAAAAAATTAGGTGTAAATAC
Organism: uncultured Pelagibacteraceae bacterium; assembly: GCA_902592375.1. Lineage (GTDB taxonomy): Bacteria > Pseudomonadota > Alphaproteobacteria > Pelagibacterales > Pelagibacteraceae > Pelagibacter. The sequence goes on from CACJEG010000009.1 coordinate 34,303, forward strand.
TGAAGAACTTTTAATTTCACAGCCAGATACAGGTGAACAAGCATTAGAAATCGCTGATACACTAGTAAAATCAGGCTCTATTTCAGTAATCGTTATCGACTCTGTTGCAGCTTTAACGCCAAAAGCTGAAATTGACGGTGAAATGGGAGATCATCATGTTGGTCTTCAATCAAGATTAATGAGTCAGGCTTTAAGAAAATTAACAAGCTCAATTTCAAATACAAACACAATGATGATTTTCATTAACCAAATCAGAATGAAAATTGGAGTTATGTTTGGAAGTCCAGAGACAACATCGGGTGGTAACGCACTTAAGTTTTACTCATCTGTAAGAATGGATATTAGAAGAATTGGTGCCATCAAAGATAAAGACGAAATTATTGGTAACTCTACAAGAGTGAAGGTAGTTAAGAATAAAGTAGCACCTCCATTTAAAGTAGTTGAGTTTGACTTGATGTATGGAAGAGGAATTAGCAAGATGGGTGAACTAGTCGATCTTGGTTCTAAAGCAGATATAATTGAAAAATCAGGTGCATGGTATGCTTATAAAGGAGAGAAGATTGGTCAAGGTAGAGAGAATGCTAAGACTTATTTAGCTCAAAATCCTAAAGTTGCTGCAGAAATCGAAATGGCAATTAGAGAAAAAGCAGGTGTGATTTCTAAGAAAATAGAAGGAAATCCAATTGATCCTGAAAAATTAGAGAAAGAAAAGAAAGTAGCTGAAAAAGAAGAAGCTGAAAAAGCAGAAGTTACTCCTCCATCTAAAAAGAATTAATAGGTCATCTTTATTAATAAAAGGCGCTTAATTTAAGCGCCTTTTTTCCCTATAATTTAAATAGGTTTTAAATCACCTTTATAGAATTTAAGTTTGATTAATTTATCTTCACAAAATATTGCTTCATCAATATTAATATCGTTTAATTTAAAATCAAAAAATTGAATTTCTTTACAATTTTCGTTTACATTATTTTTAAATTCTCTCTTAGTCTTATATTTTATATTTAGCTGATTAATATTAGAAGTTAGAGTAGATATATTTTCTTCTCCAATAATATTACTTAATTCATTAATAATGGATGTTTTACTTTTCACATTAAGATTATCTAAATTTTTATTATCAAAATTATAATTTGTGACAGTAAAAACAATTAATACCACACAAGCTGCAGCTAAAGCATTTACTAATTTAATTTCATAATCAAAAAATTTTTGAAAAATAGATTTTTTTTCTTTAATTAAAAGGTCTATAGTTTTTTGTGGAATATTTTCCTGTTCTATAGATTTGTATTTTTCAAATAATAAATTATTAATTTGTCTATATTCATCAACCTTTTTTTTAGCAGAGGGATTTTCTTGAATAAATTTTTCAACATCACTAATATCTTTGGTATCTAATTCTCCATCCACATATAATTGTAATTTAATATCATCAATATTCATAATCTCTTCTCTTTGTTGAATTCATTATTTGCTTCGGTTAAAATTCTTCTTGCTTCATGTATTCTGCTCATAATTGTTCCTATTGGCACTTTTAAAATATCTGCGGTTTCTTTGTAGCTTTTTTTTTGAACTGTAACTAATATTAAAGTCTCTTTTAATTTTTCAGATAAATTATTTATTTTTTCAAATACACTATCTTTAGTTGAGATATAATCCAAATTGTCCTCGTTTTTAATTGATAATGCTGGATCATTTTCTATATTTTTAGCTGTTATTGAAATTTCATTTCTAGTGTATTTTTTTCTTAAATTGTCTTTCCAAGTGTTTGAAATTAATCTGTAAATGTATGCTTGAAAGTTATCAATTTTGAGAAAATCAAATTTAGCTAAAATTTTTACAATAGAGTCATGCAATAAATCATCTCCGCTCTCTTTATCGTTAGTAAGAGCGTAACAATATCTCCTTAATTTAGGCATTAATATCATCAGTTCTTTTCTGTTTTTTTCATTCATAGAACTAATTAATTATATTAGTCTAACGTAATATTAGACGAATAAATAAAATATTTATTCGATCGAATAATAAAAGACTTTATTCGTCTATGTTAATAAAGGAGAAAAAACATGAAAAATAAGCAATATAACAGACTTTTTGATAGGTCTTTAAAATTAGTGATTGCTACAATTTTTTCATTTTCACTTATTAACAGTCCTATTATTTTTAAACTGACTGATATTTCTGAATTTGAATCTGTAGCTTTTGCTAATCAAGGTAAAGGTAAGGGAAATTCTGGTGGCAATGGAAATCAGGGAAATAATAATTCTTCTTCTTCAAAAGCATCAAGTGAAGCATCTAAGGAAGCAGAGAAAGCTAGTAAAGAAGCAGAAAGAGCAGCTGAGAGAGCTAGTAAGGAAGCAGAAAGAGCAGCTGAGATAGCTAGTAAGGAAGCAGAAAGAGCAGCTGAGAGAGCTAGTAAGGAAGCAGAAAGAGCTGCAAAGAAAGCTAGTAAATCAGCAGAAAAGGCAGCAGAGAAACAAATTAAGTTTACCAAAAAAATAGATAAAAAAATTGGTAAGGCTTTTGAAAAATATGCAAAAGAAATTTCTAAAGCACAAGAGAAATATCAAAAAGCTGCTGAAAAAATAGTTGATGCTAAAAATCCTGATAAAAAAATTCAGCAAGCAGAAGATAAGTTAGCAAATAGAATATCTAATGCTGATGATAAATTTACTGAGGATTTAAACAAAGTATCAAAACAGTTGATTAAGAATGAAAGCGTATCTTTAGTCGACAGCGGATGGGTTAGTGATAAGGTTTATTCAAAAGATTTTGTAAATCATGGACAAAGAGTTTCAACTTATGTTGAAATAGCTAAAGCTCAAGGTTTACCCGCATATGTTGGTGCCTTACAAGCAAACTTTGGTAATCCATATGAAACAGGAATAGTTGATTTACAAAACCAGATAACTGATTTGAATAATCAAATTATTCAAAATAATGAGCTAATTGGAACTTTGAATAATCAAATTACCTTAAATAACCAAACTATTGATGGAAAACTTGCAACAATAACTGCTCTACAGACCGAAACAACAACTTTAAATAATCAGTTAACAGATTTAAATAATCAAATAACTGATCTTAATACTCAGTTAAATAATACTGAATTAACTGAGGAAGAAGTTGCTGGTATTCAAGAACAAATTGATACTCTTAATACTAATGCTACAGAGTTAAATGCTCAAATAGCTACAACTGAGACTCAATTAAATACTGTTCAAGGTGAGATAACTACTTTAGAAACAGAGATAGCAAATTCAACAAATGAAATAGCTAATCTTGAAACTGATATAGTTAACGCTACAAATAACATTACAACTACTGAAGCAGAGTTAACTTCAACAATTGAAAATGTTAAACCAGGTGTCGGTGTTGATAGCGGCTGGGAAACAGTAAATCTAGATATAAATAATGATGGTGTTGTTAATGAAGCAGATATCAATGCTTAAATTATTCATAAACACATTTGGAAAGCCCCAATTTAAGTTGGGGCTTTTTGTATTAATTTTATTTACAATTTTTAATGGACAGTCTTTTGCTAAACATGAAGGTTTGGAAGAGAGATTGTATAGTAAAATGACAAATTTTAATGTTCAGAGAGCAACAGAGAATTTAATGCTTGCACTAGAGACTAAGCCAGATGGAGAAAAACACGTATGGAAAAGTGGATCATATAAAGGCTACATCATTCCAAAAACTACTTTTATTAATTTAGAAGGATATTTTTGTAGAACTTATCTTGAGGTGCTAATTAGAAGAGCCGAATATAATATGTATGACAATACAGCTTGTAGAGATCATGATGGTGAATGGGTGTGGATTGAAACAACAAGTGCGAACGAAACTCAAGGTAACGTAAAAATTAATCACTAATTTACTTAAAATAAAAAAGCTATATAAATCAAATATGGCTGAAAAAACCTTAAATGAAATTAGAAATACATTCTTAAAGTATTTTGAAAAGAATGATCACAGGATTGTGGAATCAAGTAATTTGGTTCCCAATAATGATCCTACATTGATGTTTGCCAATTCTGGAATGGTCCAGTTTAAGAATGTTTTCACAGGTTTAGAAAAAAGAGATTACGTAAGAGCTACAACATCACAAAAATGTGTAAGGGCAGGTGGTAAACATAATGATTTAGAGAATGTTGGTTACACACCAAGGCACCATACATTTTTTGAGATGTTAGGAAACTTTTCTTTTGGTGATTATTTTAAAGAGCAAGCAATTCATTATGCTTGGAACTTAATTACAAAAGATTTTGGAATAGATAAAAACAGACTTTATGTAACTGTATTTCATGAAGATGATGAGGCCTTTAATTTTTGGAAGAAAATAGCGGGTTTTAGCGATGAAAGAATAATTAGAATTGCTACATCAGATAATTTTTGGTCAATGGGAGAGACAGGCCCTTGTGGACCGTGCTCAGAAATATTCTTTGATCATGGTGATCATTTACCTGGAGGATTACCAGGCTCTAAAGATGAAGATGGAGATAGATTTATAGAAATTTGGAACTTGGTCTTTATGCAATTTGAACAAGTTACAAAAGATAAAAGAATAAATCTTCCAAAACCATCTGTTGATACTGGAATGGGACTTGAGAGAATTGCAGCTTTACTTCAAGGTACTCATGATAATTATGAAACAGATCATTTTAAAAAAATAATTAACTCTGCATCTGAAATTGTAAAAGTTAAATCAGAAAAATCTAATCTTTCAAGTTTCAGAGTTATCGCTGATCACTTAAGAGCAAGCTCATTTTTAATTGCTGAAGGAGTTTTACCTTCTAATGAAGGAAGAGGTTATGTTCTTAGAAGAATTATGAGAAGAGGGATGAGACATTCTCATTTACTTGGATCTAAGGAACCAGTTTTTTATAATTTGTTCGATACTTTAAAAAATGAAATGTCAGGAAATTATCCAGAATTAGTTAGAGCAGAGTCTTTGATTAAAGAAACTTTAAAAATGGAAGAAGAAAAGTTTTTAATTTTATTAGATAGAGGAATAAAAATTTTAAATGATGAAATATCTAAAATAGATAAAGTGTTGCCGGGCGAGGTAGCTTTTAAATTATACGACACCTATGGTTTTCCATTAGATCTTACCGAAGATATTTTAAGAAACAAATCAATGTCAATTGACACTGAAAAGTTTCAATCTTTAATGAAGGAAAGCAGAGAACTTGCTAAGAAAAATTGGAAAGGTTCTGGAGATGCTGCAGTTGAAGATATCTGGTTTGGAATAAAAGATAAATTAGCAGCAACTGAATTTTTAGGTTACGAAACCAATCAAGCTGAAGGTGTCGTGTTGTCTCTTTTAAAAGACAACAAAGAAGTAGATCAGTTAAAAGAAAATGATGAGGGAATGATTATAGTAAATCAAACTCCTTTCTATGGTGAATCTGGAGGTCAGGTCGGTGATACTGGTGAAATAGTATCAAATAATTTTAAATTTGAAGTAACTGATGTCCAAAAAAAACTAGGAGATTTATTTGTCCATTATGGAAAGGTTAAGAGTGGATCTATAAAACTACAAGAAAGTGTAGAGTTAAAAATTGATGTGGAAAGAAGAGATAATATTCGTGCTTATCACTCAGCAACCCATCTGCTACATGAATCTTTACGAAGAGTTCTAGGTACTCATGTAACTCAAAAAGGTTCATTAGTAGAGCCAAGTAGATTAAGATTTGATTTCAGTCACATGAAGCCAATTTTGAATGAAGAAATTGATAAAATAGAAGAATTTGTAAACAACATGGTTTCTAAAAAATCTGAGGTTAAAACTAGATTAATGACACCTGATGAGGCAGTTGAAAATGGCGCTTTAGCATTATTTGGTGAAAAATATGGAGATGAAGTAAGAGTTCTTTCGATGGGAGACGAGGACGGTAAGTATTTTTCGACTGAATTATGCGGTGGAACACATGTTAAAAACACAGGTGATATTGGTAAATTTAAGATTGTCAGTCAGTCCTCAATTGCTGCAGGAGTTAGAAGAATTGAGGCTTTAAGAGATAAACAATTAGAGGATTATTTAAAAAATAAAGAGAAATTATCAAACTTATCTGCAGAAAAAGACGAGGAAACAATTAAAGATTTAAGTCAGCAAATTATTAAATTAGGAGGAAAACCAAGTTTAGAAGAAACCGACCAGAAAACTTTAATAAAAAATTTAACTAAACAATTAGAGACTATCTCTGTAAATGCAATTTTAGAGGATAAATCTAAAAATATTATTAAAGACGAAGAAATAAATGGAGTTAAGTTAAGACTCCAAAAAATAGATGGATTACCTCCAAAAGAATTAAGAAAACTTGTAGATAAAGGTAAAAAAAATTTAGGCGAAGGTATTGTGGTTGTGTTTGCAAATAAAGATGACAAGGTTGGATTAGCTGTTGGAGTAACTGATAATTTAACTAGCAAGTATGATGCAGTTCAATTTGTTAAAGTTGGATCTGAAATAATTGGTGGTAAAGGTGGTGGAGGAAGAAAAGACTTTGCTCAAGCAGGTGGACAGGATCAATCGAAAATAGAAGAAGCTTTTGAAAAGCTTAAGGGTTTAGTTTAATTTCTTTTTTAAATTACCATCAATTTCATCTAAAAATTGATTTGTAGTTAAGAATTTACTATTTGGACCAACAAGAATTGCTAAATCTTTTGTCATTGATCCACTTTCTACACATTCAATACAAACTTTTTCTAAAGTTTGTGCAAACTTAATAAGTTCTTCATTACCATCCAATTTACCTCTGTGAGCTAATCCTCTTGTCCAAGCAAAAATTGATGCGATTGGGTTGGTTGAAGTTTCTTTTCCTTGTTGATGCATTCTATAATGTCTAGTTACTGTTCCGTGTGCAGCTTCTGCTTCCATTACTTTTCCATCTGGAGTTAACAATGTACTCGTCATCAATCCTAAAGACCCATAACCTTGTGCCATAGTATCTGATTGCACATCTCCATCATAATTTTTACAAGCCCAAATATATTTTCCACTCCACTTCATTGCACATGCAACCATGTCATCAATTAATCTGTGTTCGTAAGTTAAATTATTTTTTTCAAATTCACTCTTATATTCTTTGTCGAAAATTTCTTGGAAAATATCTTTAAACCTTCCATCGTATTGTTTTAAAATCGTATTTTTAGTAGACATGTAAACAGGCCATTTTTTAATTAACCCATAACTGAAACAAGATCTTGCAAAGTCTTCAATTGATTTATCTAAATTGTACATTGATAAAGCCACACCAGGACCTGTAAAATTAAATACTTCATATTTAATTTCATCTTTTCCATCTTCAGATGTCCACTTCACTTCCATTTTTCCTTTTCCAGGAACTTTAAAATCTGTTGCTCTATATTGATCACCAAAAGCATGTCTTCCAATAATCACTGGGTCAGTCCAAGAGGGAACAAGTTTTGGAATATTTTTACAAATAATTGGTTCTCTAAACACTGTTCCTCCAATTATATTTCTTATGGTTCCGTTTGGAGATCTCCACATTTTTTTTAAATCAAATTCCTCTACTCTCGCTTCATCAGGTGTAATCGTTGCACACTTAATTCCAACACCAATTTTTTTGATTGCATTCGCAGAGTCTATTGTGATCTGATCATCAGTATTATCTCTGCTTTTCATGCCTAAATCGTAATATTCAATACCAAGATCTAAATATGGGAGGATTAGTTTGTTTTTAATAAACTCCCATATAATACGAGTCATTTCATCGCCATCCAGCTCTACAACTGGGTTTTTTACCTTGATTTTGCTCATTAAATAAAAATTATCTTATTAATTGAATTTGACCGTTTTATATACATATTAATCGAAAATTAGCAAATAGAAGAATATGTTTAGTAAGATATTTCCAAAGATTCACACAGAAGGATACAAGTTTATAGTCATAGCTGTATTCATAACTATCATTTTTCTAATTATTAATAATTTTTTAGGATTAATAGGAATTTTACTAAGTGTTTGGGTTTATTATTTTTTTAGAGATCCAGAGAGAACAATTATAGGAGATGATAGTTACCTAGTAAGTCCTGCTGATGGAGAAGTGATTAAAGTCGAGGAGGTAGATGGTCCAAAAGAACTTGGACTAGAAAATAAAAAATTTAAAAAAATTAGTATTTTTATGAATGTCTTTGATTGTCATGTTAACAGAACACCATGCTCAGGTATTGTTGAAGATATTTTATATAAACCAGGAAAGTTTTTAAATGCATCTTTAGATAAAGCAAGCGAAGACAACGAGAGAAATTATTATAAAATAAAAGACAAACAAGGAAATGATATTGTGGTCGTTCAAATTGCAGGATTAGTTGCAAGAAGAATAGTTTGTGAAACAAATAAAAATCAGGAATTAAATCAAGGTGATAGAATTGGGATGATTAGATTTGGTAGTAGAGCAGACGTTTATTATGAAAATTACGAACCACTAGTTAAAGTTGGTCAAACAGCAATTTCAGGAGAAACACTGCTGGCTAAAAATTAATTTATGGAACAGCCAAAAAACAATTTAAAAATTGTTACAGATAAAAAAACAAACGCAAGGGTGATTTTACCTAACATGCTAACTCTTATTGGGGTTTGTATAGGTTTGTCGTCAATCAGATTCGCATTGGATGGAAAATTTGAATTTGCAATTATAGCAATTATGTTTGCCGCTCTTATTGATGGA
>CACJEG010000010.1 GCA_902592375.1 uncultured Pelagibacteraceae bacterium
TTAAATGCATTGAGTGGCAAAGGCGTTCATATAGTAACTGTGAATGATTATCTTGCAAAAAGAGACTCGCTTGAAATGGGACAAATTTATAATTTTTTAGGTCTCTCATCAGGTTTTATTAATAACTATCAAGATGATGCTGAACGTAAGAAAAATTATAATTGTGATATCACTTATGCAACTAACAGTGAATTAGGTTTTGACTACTTGAGAGATAATATGAAATTTTCTGTAAAAGAAATGGTTCAGAGAGATCATAATTTTTCAATAGTAGATGAGATAGACTCATGTTTGATTGATGAAGCAAGAACACCTTTAATAATTTCTGGAGCAGCTGAAGATAAAACTGCCCAATATCTAGCAATTGATAAACTAATCAGAATCTTGAATAATAAAGACTTCGAAATAGATGAGAAAGAAAAGAGTATTTTATTGACAAATGATGGAATTAATAATGTTGAAAAACTTTTTTCTAACGCCGGTATTTTAAAAAATAATAATTTTTATGACCCAGAAAATTTACATTTAGTTCACCATGTCAATCAAGCTTTACGAGCAAATCATTTATTTGAAAAAGGTAGAGACTATATTGTTAAAGATGGAAGTCTTAAAATTATAGACGAACTTACTGGAAGAATTTTAGAAGGCCGACGTTTTGGAGATGGTTTGCATCAAGCATTAGAAGCAAAAGAAAAAATTCAAGTACAGGCTGAAAATCAAACGTTAGCTTCAATAACTTATCAAAATTATTTTAAACTTTATAAAAAATTATCTGGTTGTACTGGTACAGCTGCTACAGAGTCTGAAGAGTTTTTTGAAATTTATAATCTGCCCGTTGTAGTTATTCCAACAAATAAAGAAATGATACGAAAAGATTTTAATGATTTAATTTTTAGAACAGAAAAAGAAAAAAATGACGCAATTATAGAAAAAATAATTGAAAGAAATAAATTGGGTCAACCTATTTTGGTATTTACCTCTAGCATTAATAAATCTGAAGTTTATTCAAATTTATTAGATCAAAAAAATATTAAACATGTAGTTTTGAATGCAAAAAATCATGAGAATGAAGCTGAAATAATCGCAAATGCAGGAAAGGAAAATTCATTAATTATTACAACAAGTATTTCTGGAAGAGGAGTCGATATTCAACTTGGTGGTAAAAAAGGTTCTATTCATGAAGAACAACTTAAAATAAATAAAGATAAAATTAAATCCTTAGGGGGTTTATTTGTAATTGGCACAGAAAGAATGGAGTCTAGAAGAGTCGATAACCAGGCTCGAGGAAGATCCGGAAGACAAGGAGATGAAGGTAGTTCTGTATTTTATGTTAGTCTGGAGGATGATCTAATGAGAATTTTTGGATCAGAATCTATGAATACTATGCTAGAAAAACTTGGACTTAAAGACGGTGAAAGTATTGATCATCCCTGGATTAACAAGGCATTAGAGAGAGCCCAACAGAAAGTAGAAGCTAGAAATTTTGATATAAGAAAAACACTCATCAAATTTGATAATGTTCTTAATGATCAAAGGCATGTTGTGTTTTCACAAAGAAAAAATGCGATGAATAGTAAAAATATCTTTGATTATTCAGATCAATTTTTAAAAGAAATATCTGATGATTTAATTAAGTTAAAAATCTCAAATTTATCAAATCCTAAAAGTAATGAATTTAATAATAAAACTAAGCAAATAGTTGGTAAAAGCTTTGAAGAAACTGAATTTAAGGATTTCATTGAGTCAAATGATAAAGATTTCAAAGAAAAAATTTCTAATAAATTTCAAGAAACTAGAAAAGAACGGATTAAACTTCTGGGTGAAGATCATGCAAAAGAAATTGAAAAAAGAATTTTTCTTCAATCAATTGATTTAAATTGGAAATCGCACATTCAATATTTGGAGCAATTAAGACAAGTCATAGGTCTAAGATCTTATGGACAAAGAGATCCATTAGTTGAATATAAAAAAGAAGCATTTGAATTATTTTCAAATCTATTAGAAAAATTAAAATTAGATTATGTAACTATTTTAATGAACTTAAAAGTTGTTCTTGAGTCAAACCAGGAAAATGAAAACAAACAAAACGATATTTCTAAACAAATTTCAAACAATAAAAAAATGGGAAGAAATGAACCATGTTTTTGTGGATCTGGAAAAAAATTCAAGCATTGTCATGGTGCTTTATAAATTTAAATAAATAACAGAATTAAAGAAATTAAAATGAATCCACCAGCAATAGCTGATAATACTTTTTTTGATTTTAAAATTTTTTCAAAATTATTTTTCTTAACAGTTAATGTGCTTAGATCCTCAGTACTAGTCATAAAACCATCGTTTCTTCCGATTTTAAGAAATTTATTTTTTCTCTCATTCATTATTTCTTCAGAAGATAATTCGTCAAAATAATTTAAATTTTTTGTTAAAGTTTCTCTCACGTTATTTAATATAATATCTCTATCTCTATGCGCACCACCTAAAGGTTCTTCAATTATTTCATCAATAACTTTTAATTTTAATAAATCTTTAGCTGAAAGTTTCATAGCTTTCGCAGCATCAAGCATTTTTTTTGGATCTCTCCATAGAATAGTCGCACATCCCTCAGGGGATATTACTGAATAAATTGCATTTTCTAGCATAAGGACTTTATTTGATGAAGCTAATGCAATTGCTCCACCAGAACCACCCTCACCTATAATTATTGCAATTGTTGGAACCTTAAGTTCCATGCAGCATTCAATAGATTTTGCAATCGCCTCTGCTTGTCCTCGTTCTTCAGCCCCTACACCTGGATATGCTCCTGGGGTATCAATAAAAGAAATTATCGGAATATTAAATTTATTTGCTAAATTCATTAATCTTATCGTTTTTCTATATCCCTCAGGCCTCATCATTCCAAAATTTCTCTCAATTCTGCTATCTAAATCTTCTCCTTTTTCTTGACCTATCACTAATACAGATTTTCCATTAAATTTTGCAAATCCAGTTAAAACTGATTTATCCTCACCGTAATATCTATCTCCAGAGAGTGAGATGAAGTCATCAAATAAATTATCAATAAAAAATTTTGCTTTTGGCCTATCTTCATGACGAGCAACCATAGTAGTCTGCCAAGGATCTAAGTTAGAGTAAATACTTTTTAATTTTTCATCTATTTCATTTTGAGTACTTGAAATTTTTTGTGTATCAACTTCAGACAATCCCTCTTGATTATAGGGATCTTTTAATTTTTCTAGTTCATTTTCTAGATCTTTAATTTCTGTTTCAAAATTTAGATAATTTTTCATGTTTTATTTATAGCGGATGGTTAAAATACAAAAAAGGCAATAAAATGATATTAAATTAGGTGTAATTCTTATTAATTGACTTAAATCATTTAACAGATACAAATCCATTATCGGGAGAGACTATTTATAGCGCCGAAGGAGCAACCACCCCGGAAACTCTCAGGCAAAAGGACCGATTAAAGCATAACACTCTGGAAAGAGATTGATTTCCGCCGAAGGAGTAAAGCTCTCAGGCAAAAATACAGATGGGGTACGAACTCAAGTGCTATGCAAGAAAAATATATTAAAATTAATAATCTTCAAGTATCTGAAAAGCTATCAAACTTTGTAAATGATGAATTATTAAAAAATACAAATGTATCTTCAGAAAATTTTTGGTCAGGTCTAGAAAAAACACTAGATGAGCTTGCGCCAAAAAATAAAGAATTAATTAAATTTAGGGAAGATTTACAGAAGAAAATAGATGATTGGTATATCAAAAATAAAGGTAAAGAATTTAATTTAGATGAGTACAAAAAATTTTTATTAGAAATTGGTTATTTAAAAAATGAAGGACCTGATTTTAAAATAGAAACTGAAAATGTTGATGAAGAAATTTCAAGTATAGCTGGGCCTCAGTTAGTTGTGCCTGTCATGAATGCAAGATATGCATTAAATGCCGCGAATGCAAGATGGATGAGTTTATATGATAGTCTTTATGGTACAGATGTAATTGAACAATCTGAAGATAGCGTATCTGAACGGTATGACCCTTTAAGAGGTGAAATGGTTATAAAATATGGAAGGGATTTTTTAGATAAGTACTTTCCATTAGCTGGGCTAAGCTGGAATAAAATTACAAGTTTTGCTGTAAAATATGGAAAATTAAAAGTTTTGAAAGGTGCTGATATTTTTGATTTAGAGGACGAAAATAAATTTGTTGGGCACAGAGGCGAAAGTGATAATCCTTCTGCAATTATTTTAAAAAATAATAATTTACATATTGAAATTCTAAAAGACTCAAGAGCTTTTGCTGCCCAACAAGATCATGCTGGTATAAGTGATATTATATTAGAATCAGCAGTGTCAACAATTTGTGATAATGAAGATAGTGTAGCAGCAGTTGACTCGGAAGATAAGATTATTTGTTATCGAAATTGGCTAGGTCTAATGAAAGGAGATCTTAAGTCAAAATTTGAAAAAGAAGGGAAATTATTTGAGAGAAAATTAAATCCACATAGAAGTTATATCTCAAAAGATGGTAAAGGTTTAAAGTTGCATGGCAGAAGCCTTTTGCTTGTAAGAAACGTTGGTCATCTTATGACAAACCCTTCAATTTTATTAAGTGATGGAAGTGAAATACCTGAGGGTATTATGGATGCATTTATAACTACAGCAGCCGCGCTTCATGATATTAAAAATAAAAATAATTCAAGAACTGGATCAGTTTATATTGTAAAACCAAAAATGCATGGTCCAGATGAGACGGCATTTACAGATTTAATTTTTTCTAAAGTTGAGGAAGTTCTAAATTTACCTAAGTATACATGTAAGATTGGTATTATGGATGAAGAGCGAAGAACATCAGCAAATTTAAAAGAATGTATCAGAAGTCTTAAAAATAGAGTTTTTTTTATCAATACTGGTTTCTTAGATAGAACAGGTGATGAAATGCATACATCAATGGAAGCCGGTCCTATGATTAAAAAAGGTGATATGAAATCATCTAAATGGATTACTGCTTACGAAAATAACAATGTTGATATTGGTTTAAGTTGTGGGTTTTCTGGTAAAGCTCAAATTGGAAAAGGCATGTGGGCAATGCCAGATAAAATGAAAGATATGATGGAGCAAAAAACAGGACACTTAAAAGCAGGTGCAAACTGTGCGTGGGTCCCATCGCCAACAGCAGCTGCTTTACATGCTCTACATTATCATGAAATAAATATTTTCGATGAACAAAAAAAATTAACTGATAGAGAACCAGCTAAGCTTGATGATCTTTTAACAATTCCAATAGCAGATAGACCTAATTGGTCTGTAGAGGATATAAATAAAGAAATTTCAAACTCTGCACAAACTTTATTGGGGTATGTTGTAAGGTGGGTCGATCAAGGTGTAGGTTGTTCTAAAGTACCCGATATTAACAACATAGGTTTGATGGAAGATAGAGCAACTCTAAGAATTTCTTCACAACATATTGCCAACTGGATTCATCATGGAATTACGACAAAAATACAAGTAACTGAAATAATGAAAGAGATGGCCAAAATAGTAGATGATCAGAACAAAGATGATCCGCTATATGTTAAAATGAGTGGTGATTATGAAAACTCTATAGCATTTCAAACTGCGTGTGATTTAGTGTTTAAAGGTAAAGAACAACCTTCAGGCTATACCGAACCACTACTTCATTTAAATAGGTTAAAAAAAAAATCTAATCTGAGTTCGAAACCAAATTAGATCGATTTTTAAAAGCAGAAAATAAAGTCCCATCATCTAGACTTTCAATCTCTCCTCCGACTGGCAAACCTTGTGCTAATTTAGTAATTTTAACATCTAAATTTTTTAGACTATCTTGAATATAGTATGCAGTTGTTTGACCTTCAACAGTTGCACTAGTTGCAAGAATTACCTCTTCGATTTTATCTCTATTAACTCTTTCAACTAATGAATTAATTAATAAATCTTCTTTTCTTTGGCCAACTGAAGAGATTGTTCCTCCTAAAATATGAAAATAGCCCTGAAAGATATTTGAATTTTCAATCGACCATTGGTCTGCAATATCCTCTACTACACAAATTTTATTAAATTTTTCTTTTGTGTTCTCACAATTTAGACAGCCATTTGAATTTGATTTTAATGCACCACATGAATTGCATCTAACTACATTTTTATAAACTTGCGCCAATGTATTTGCCATAGGTTTTACAAGTTCATCACGATTATTAATTAATTTTAAAACAATTCTTTTTGCTGATTTGGGACCTAAACCTGGAAGTTTTGAAATTAATTTAATTAATTCTTCTATCTCACTGATGTTTTGCATCTATTTTAAAGGCCATTTAAAACCAGGAATTCCAAAACCTCCAGTTGCTTTTGAAATTTCCTCAGTTGTTTTTGATTTAAGTTGAGATTTAGCACTATTATGTGCTGCAACAATTAAATCTTCAATTATGGTTTTCTCCTCTTTCATAATTTCATCAGATAACTTTATTGTTTGCATCTCTCCCTCTCCATCCAAAGTTATCTTTACAGAATTTGAACCCGAAACTCCTTCAACTCTAATTTCCTTAATCTTTTGTTGGCTTTCTTTCATTTTTGCCTCAAGTTCTTTTGCTTTATCTAAAATTTTAGTAAAATCAGTCATTATCAACTCCATCTTTGTTTGAATTTACATCTATTAATTCTGCATCAGGAAATTTATCCATCACACTTTTATATATTTCCGAAATTTTCATTTCATCAATTAACTGTTTTTTTACATTTTTTTCTTTATCTTTTACTGACATTTGCCCTTTTAATTTACTAAACGTAATAATCCATCTTTCATCAGTCCATTCAAAAAGCTTTGATGATAAATCTTTTACAAAATTTTTATCTAAACTTTCATTAAAAGCTATTTCAATTCTATTTTTTTCAAATTTTACAAGATTAACATTTTTTTCTAATTCGTATTTGAGTTTGATCTCTTTTTTTTTTGAACAAATTTCAATTAAATCCTCAAAATCATTTATAATAATTTTATTTTCTGCTTTGATTTCTGTTTGAATCTCTGGTTTGGTTTTTTCTTCCTGTGCAACATTCTTAATTTGACTTATTGTTTTAGAGGTTAATTCAGTTTCTGTATTCTTTATAAAATTTTCACTCTTCAACTCAGCCTCAACATTTTCAATTTTATTTTCAGATTTTACAGAATTTAAATGCATTAGTCTTATTAAAAACATCTCAATAGAGAGGTGTTGATTAGAAACTATGTCTATCTCATCGAGACAAGAGATGGCAAATTGCCAAAATAATATTAATACCTTTGAATCTGTTTGATTTGATAAATTTTTAATTTTAGAAAATTCTTCGTCATTTAATGAAAAGTTTGTACTTTCCAAAGTCAATGAATTAATATTTTTAAAGTAATAAAGCAACTCTAAGAAATCATTAATAAAAACCTTTGGTTCAACACCTTGGTCATAAATTTTTCTATAAATATTTATTACTTTTGTTTCTTCGCCTTTTAAAATTAGCTCAAACAAATCGATTAATTGAGATTTATCAAAATACCCAAAAATTTTCTGAGCTGAATTTAAGTCTAATTCTTTTCCTTCATCTAAACTTAATAATGCTCTATCCAGCAGTGATAAAGCATCCCTAACAGAACCTTCTGAAATTTTAACTATAAGCCTTAAAGCATCGTCGCTTATTTTTCCATTTTCCTTGTCCTTTATTTTTTTAATAAACTCCAATAATTCTGATGATTTAATTCTAGATAGATCAAATCTTTGACATCTAGATACTACTGTAATTGGAATTTTTTTAATTTCTGTAGTTGCAAAAATAAATTTTAGATATGCAGGTGGTTCTTCTAAAGTTTTTAATAAAGCATTAAATGCTTGTTTGCTTAACATATGAACTTCATCAATAATGAAGATTTTATATTTAGCTGAAGTCGGCCCATATCTTGAAAATTCGATTAAATCTCTGACATCATCTATACCTGTTTTGCTTGCCGCATCCATTTCAAGCACATCTATATGACTGGACTCACTTATAGATTTACAGTTTTCACAAAAGTTTTCTTTACATAAATTATCAATACCATTTGAACAATTAAGTGCTTTTGCAACAATTCGTGCTGTTGTGGTTTTTCCTATTCCCCTTATTCCAGTGAACAAATATGCATTAGGTATTTTGTCAGCTTTAATAGAATTGGTAATTGTTTCTGCAACGACTTCTTGACCAATAAGATCATCAAAAGTTTGAGGTCTATATTTTAATGCTAATACTTTTGAGTTATTATTCATATATCTATAAGGAGACTAGAACCTGAATAACTGTCTCTACGACTGCTTCCGTTAAGATCTGGTCGGGTTCAAGCAGCATCCACCTCTAGCCTCCAAATCTATTATAGCAGTTAAAATTTCTAATCTACAAGAAAAGATTCTTATTTATTTTGTCTCAAACTATCAGCTTCAAAAACACCTAGAACGTGAAAATCCTCACAATGTAGACCCAGCTCTTCAAGAGATTTTTGAACTTTTGAGTCTTCAATATGTCCATCTAAATCACATAAGAAAAAATAAGAATCGAAACTATTTTTTTCTGGATAACTTTGTAGTTTAGTTAAATTTACACCATTAATAGCAAAACCTCCTAGTGATTGATAAAGGGCAGCTGGCTTACTTTTCAATTTAAATAAAAAAGAGGTTATGTAAGTTTTGTCTTTAAATTCTGGTTGAGAAATATTTTTTCCCATAACCAAAAATCTTGTCAAATTTCCACTTTCATTTTCTATATTTTTTTTAATTACTTCTAAGCCATAAATGTCAGCACTTAAGGAAGATGCTATCGCAGATTGTTTGATATCTTTTGTTTTTGAAATCATTTCAGCAGATCCAGCAGTATCTGCTCTAATATGTTCTGCTAAATTATTTTCTTTTATAAATTTTGAACATTGAGATAATCCTTGAGCATGTGAGTATACTTCTTTAATATCTTTTAATTTAGCTCCAGGTTGCCCTAATAAGTTGTGTTCAATTTTTTGGAAATGCTCTTTATAAATATTTAGCCTATGTTTAAATATTAAATATTCAATTCCAATATTACCAGTAATTCTATTTGATTCTGGAATTATAATTCTGCTATCTGGCTCTTCGGATGCTTTGTTAAAACACTCATCAAAAGTTTTACATGGCAAAATCTCAGCTTTAGGATCAATAGAAAGCGCCGCTAAATGAGAATATGCACCAAAGGTTCCTTGAAAATAAATTTTACTCATCAATTCTTATATTCCATTATTTTTTTTAAGGCTAGATAATCTTCTTCTGTATCCACTCCTATTGGAGATGACATAGCAAATGAAACATTGATATCAATATCATTATCTAATGCTCTCAACTGCTCTAGTCGATTTTCTATTTCATTTTTGGATTGATCCAAGTGGACAAATTTTTTAAGACAATCTATTGAATAACAATAAATTCCAATATGGTGATAAATATTTTCTACCTGCTCAGATTTTCTTGAAAAAGATACCGCCTTTGGAAAATGATCACTTTCTAAGCTATTTTCAGTGATAACCTTAACAATATTTTCATTCTTGAGGTTTTTATTATCTTTTAATTTTGCGGCCAGAGTTCCTAAATTAGAATTGTTTTTTACCATTTTGTCATTTAAACTTTTGATATCATCAGTGTCGATTGCTGGTTCATCACCTTGTAAATTCATAATAAAATCAACATCTCTAACATTTGATTTTTTAAGTGCTTCGTAAATTCTATCTGTTCCTGTCTTGTGTTTATTGCTTGTTAAAATAGCATTGAAACCATTACTTTTAACATCATCAATAATTTCTTGATCCTCTGTAGCTACAATCACGTCTCCAATATTGGCTTCTTCCGCTTTTTTAGACACATGTGATATAATTGATAAACCATTTATTTTTAATAATGGTTTACCTGGAAGCCTAGTTGCAGACATTCTAGAGGGTATAATTACTAAAGTTTTCATTATATTTTCAAATTATTATACTCATTAAACAACTATAGAGGCAAATTTATACATTAAATTTTAGCTTTTTTTTAATTTATCGTGTTATACGTTCACTACAAAAATTAGAAAAAATGGATTCTTTTGAAATAAACAAAATAGTTGCTGCTGTTTTAATGGTTGCCCTTCTTATTATCGGTATTGGGAAGTTATCTGATGTTATATTTCACGTAGAAAAACCTGAGACACCTGGTTATTCAGTCGAAGTAGAAACTGCAACCACCATATCCACAAGTAGCTCAAGCACAACATCAGACAAAATTGATATATCAGCCTTAATGGCAATGGGAGATATTGCGCATGGTGAAAAAGTTTTTAAAAAATGTGCAGCTTGTCATTCAATTGTTAAAGGAGGTAAGAATGCTATTGGTCCAGCACTATATAATGTTGTGGGAAGAAAAGTTGGAGCGGTTGAAGATTATAAATATTCTAAAGCTTTAGCAGCGTATGATAAAGAATGGACTTTTGAAGAACTAAATGGATTTTTAATTAAACCTGCAAAATGGATAAAGGGAACAAAGATGGCTTACGCAGGTTTACGAAAAGAAAAAGATAGAGCCTCTGTAATAAAATATCTAAATGAAAATTCAGACAGCCCTTTACCACTACCTTAATTTTCCAAAACAATATAACAAAATACTTTTTTGAACATGAACTCTATTGAGTGCTTGTTGCCACACATGAGATTTTTTACCTAAAAAAACATCATCACTTACCTCATCACCTCTGGGTAAACAATGTAAAAATATACAACTTTTTTTTGCATAACTCATTAATTTTTTATCAATTTTAAAATTTTTAAACGCTTTTATTTTTTTCTTCTTATTAACTTTGTCATTTAAAGAAATAACTTTATCAGAAAAAATTACGTCTGCATTAGAAACTGCTTTTTTCGCATCATTATAAATATAGATTTGCTTATTATTTTTTTTGACCCAAGCTCTAACTTCTTTTCCTGGTTCAAATTTTTTTGGACAACCAATATTTAGTTTAAAAGAAAATTTTACCGATGCAGCTATTAAACTATTCAAAACATTATTTGAATCACCAATCCAACAAATATTTAATTTTGAAATAGGTTTTTTCATTATTTCTTCAACTGTAAAAATATCAGATAAAACCTGAGTAGGATGTGACGACGGGCTTAGACCATTAATAATTGGTACTGATAAATGTTTTTTGAAGTCTTCTATCTTTTTATCGCTATCAGTTCTCATCATAAAACCATCACCATAAGTAGAAAGAATTTTAGCAGTATCAGCAATGCTTTCCCCACCTTGACCTAAATGGAGTTCATTAGAACGTAAGGTTAAAGTACCACCTCCTAGCTGTTTTATTGCTAAATAAAAACTAATTCTTGTTCTCGAACTTGCTTTCTCAAACATTTGGATTAAAATCTTACCCTTTAAAGGTGCACCTTTGTCAACTTCAAGGGTACTTAGTTTTTTTCTTAAACTTTTTCTTTTCTTAGCATCACTAATAATCTTTCTCAGATCTTTTGCAGATATATCTTTTAAATTAATGAAATGTTTCATATTATTTTATCTGCGAACAAACCTTTTCAATAATTTTTATTGCTAGATCTATTTCATTTTTTTTAACATTTAATGGAGGTAAAATACGAACAACATTTTCTGCTGCTCGAATAGTGAGTAGCTGATTATTCATTAATTTTTTAATAAATTCATTTTGATCTTTATATAATTGTATCCCAATCAAAAAACCTCTTCCTCTTATTTGCTTAATAATATTTGGATACTTTTCTTTAATTTTATTTAGTTTTAATAAAAAATATTTTGATAGACTTTTTACATTATTTAAAAATTTCTTATTTGATACTATATCCATTACGGTGTTTCCAACGGCCATCGCCAAAGGATTTCCTCCAAATGTTGATCCGTGAGTACCTGGCGTCATACCCAATGCAACTTTTTTATTCATTAACACTGCTCCAATAGGAAATCCTCCACCTATTCCTTTTGCAATTGGTACAATATCAGGTTTTACTTTAGATTTTTCAAATGCAAAAAAATCACCAGATCTTCCTATTCCGCACTGAACTTCATCAAGAATTAATAATATTTTTTTTTTGGTACATAATGTTCTTAATTCTTTTAAACACCAATCTGGAATCACTTTTATACCACCTTCGCCCATAATTGTTTCAACCATGATTGCAGCTGTGTTTTTATTAATTTTCTTTTTAAGAGAATTATGATCTCCAAAGCTAAAATGATCAAAACCTGTAACTTTTGGACCAAATCCCTCTGTCATTTTCTTTGATCCACTAGCAAAAATTGCTGCTAAAGTTCTTCCATGGAAGGAGTTTTTAATACATAAAATTCTATTTTTATTTGGTTTACCAATTGAGTAAAAATATCTTCTAGCAACTTTAATTGCTGCTTCAGTAGCTTCAGCCCCACTATTTTGAAACATTACATAATCAGCAAAAGTTTTTTTACATATCTTTTTAGCCAACTTTTCTCCCTCTGGAATTTGAAATGCATTAGATACATGCCATAATTTTTTTGATTGATCTTTTAAAGTTTTAGCTAATTGAGGATGTGCATGACCTAAAGAATTGACCGCTATTCCCTGTACAAAATCTAAATATTTTTTTTTATTAGAGGAATATAGATAGCTTCCTTTACCAAACTTAAAGGAAATTTTTTTTCTATTATAGTTTTTTGCTAAATAGCTCATAAATTATAGTTTGTTTTATAAACTTTAATCATTAATACAAGTTAGGATTGAAAGTATATATATACTTAATTAGAGGATTTAATGTTGATAACTCTTATTTTTTCATTGTTTAATTTAATTTTATATCAGTATATTGTTGTTTAAGATTAAAAAGGTACAATATATAGATAATGAGTTGGACTGAGGAAAAAGTAGCAAAATTAAAAGAACTTTGGGGTAAGGGAAATACCGCAAGCCAAATAGCTGAAATAATTGGCGGTATAAGTAGAAACGCTGTTATTGGAAAAGCTCACAGATTGAATTTATCAGCAAAAATAAAAACAAGATCAGCTCCTACAAATCAAAATTTTGAAAATTCATTAAAAGAAAAAAATCTAAATGTTAAAAGAGGGAGAAGAAGTAAATTCAAATCCTTAATCATCGAAAAAGACTTTGAGCCAGAAAATCCTAAACAGTTAGAAGAATTAGATGAAAATTCTTGCAAATGGCCAATTGGCCACCCAGATGAAAAATCATTTTATTTTTGTGGAAGATCATCTTTGAAAGATTTTTCATATTGTAAATTGCATCTTTTATATGCTTATCAACCTAAAGGTAAAAAAGAAGAGGGCAATGATAAAGAAGAAGCTCCAGATTATATAGAAAAGAAAATTCAATCAGCTTAATCTAATAAGCATTTTTATCTTGTTTCATCTCTGAATTATATTTTTCAGTTGAGAACTGACCTCCTTCTTTCCACATAAAGCAATATTTTTTTACTTCTGTATCAAAAATACTCTTACTTGGTATACCTATATCAAAGTTAGTTTTATATTTTCCGGATGCTATGTTGTCATATTTTAAAAGCTTCAATTGATCCCTTGTTAAAATAGGTTTTGGCATAAATTCAAATAATCTGGCTTGTATCTGTGCCAATGGTAAGGGTAATGGTAGTAAAATTCTTTTTTTATCAATCAAAACTAACAACTTTTCTAATATTTGTTTAAATGTTAATATTTCTGGTCCTACACACTCAACTATTTTTGAATATATGTTTTTTGAGATTACGTAATAAATTATATCTGTCAGATCTGAGCAATGAATTGGAGAAAACTTTGTTTTTCCTTTGAAAAAAATTGGAAAGACAGGAATTCTACTCAATAAAGTCATAAAATTTGTTGTAAAATTATCATCTATTGAATAAACAATTGAAGGTCTTAACACAGTAGCAAGAGGGAAATATTTAAATATTTGAGTTTCACCTTCTAATTTACTAGAAGCATATTTGGAATCTTTAGCATCGTTGATACCTAAAGCAGAAATATGAATAAAATTTTTTAATTTATATTCTTTACATAGTTTAGCTAACAAAGAGGGAAAAACTGAATGAATATTTTTAAATGTATTTCCTCTTTTTTCCTCAAACAATATTCCAATTAGATTGATACAAATATCCGATTTCTTAAATAAATCTCTTAATTTTTTTTCATCAAATATTTTTGCTTCAACGATATCAATATAACCAGCATTAGCCTGAGTTTTTATAATATAACTTTTTTGATGAATATTTCTTGTTACAACTGTTACTTTATAGTTATTCTTCGTAAGTTTTCTTATTAGGTTTCTTCCAATCTGACCACTGCCACCAAAAATTAGACAATTTTTTGCTTTCATATATATATGTAAAGATGAGTAAAAATATTCAACTTCATAAAAACGATTTACCAGATGATTTGCAGTTAGGCAATATAATAGCGGTTGATGGAGAATTTATGGGTCTTAATGTCATGCGAGACCCTCTTTGCCTAATCCAAATATCTACAGGAGAATTAGATGCTCATATAGTGCAATTTGACAGAAAAAAATACGATGCTCCAAATTTAAAAAAATTGTTCGAAGACGAAAAAACCACCAAAATATTTCATTATGGCAGAGCCGACATTGCACATATTAAATATTATTTAAATTCAAACACAAATAATATTTTGGATACTAAGATTGCATCAAAGATTGCAAGATCGTATACTGATAATCATTCTTTAAAAGCACTTATAAAAGAATTTATTAATATAGATGTAAGCAAACACTATCAAAGTTCAGATTTTGGTGGAGAATTAACACAAGCTCAACTTAAGTATTGTGCTAATGATGTAATTTATTTACACAAAATACATGAAGAACTTACAAGAATATTAGAAAGAGAAGGAAGACTTCAATTATATAAAAACTGTTTAAAATATTTAAATACAAGAGTTGAACTCGATTTGGCCTTATTTAAAGATGATATCTGGTCTCACTAATGAAAAATAAAAAATATTTATCAATTGCTAAAGAAGTAATAAATTTAGAGATCAAAGCATTACAAGAACTAAAAAAAAATATAAATAACTCATTTAAAGAAGCGGTAATGTATATTTCAAAATGTCCTTCGAAAGTAATTCTGTGTGGCGTAGGTAAAAGTGGATTAATTGCATCAAAAATAGCTGCAACCTTATCTTCTGTCGGTACACCTGCATTTAGCTTGTCTGCAGGAGACTCTTCTCATGGAGATTTGGGTAGTATATCAAAAAAAGATGTTTTAATTCTTATTAGTAATTCTGGCCAAACAAGCGAATTGAAAAATATAATTCAATATGCAAACAGAAATAAAATCTTGTTAATAGGTATAGTTTCTAAAAAAAACTCAATATTATACAAAGCATCAGATATAAAAATTTTAACTCCCTCAGTTGAAGAGGCCAAGGGTATAGTTCCCACATCTAGCACAACAGTTCAACTTGCTATAGGTGATGCACTAGCAATAGCATCAATGCATTATAAAAAATTTGGTAAATCGGATTTTAAAAAAATCCACCCAGCTGGAAGTTTAGGTGCTCAATTAAAAACAGTTGAAGACATAATGGTAAGTGGAGACAAAATTCCTTTTGTTAGAGAAAATACAAAAATGAAAGATGCGTTAAAAATTTTAGATAATAAAAAACTAGGTATAGTTTTGGTACAAAACAAAAAAAATAATACTGTTGGAATAATTACTGATGGTCAAATAAGAAGATATAATCGAAAAAAAATTAATTTATTATCTTCAAAAGTGATAGATATAATGACTAAAAAACCTATTGGAATTGATAAAAACGCACTCGCGGCAAAAGCTTTAGCTCTTATGAATAGTAAAAAAATTACCTCACTATGTGTTTTTAATAAAAAGAATAAAACGAAAACAGTCGGAATACTTCACATACACCATATTTTACAATCAAATATTACTTGATGAAAAAGAGAAAAATAATAATTTTTTCAATTATTCTTTCCTTTATACTTATTTTAACTTTAATATTTTACGAACCAGAGTCAAAAGTAACTGTAACAAAGGAAGAGACAGATATTAAAACAGAAAAAGATATTTATACCTCAAATATAATTGACAACGTAAATTATTCATCAAACGATGCAGATGGAAATTCCTACAAAATTACGGCATTAACTGGCGAGATTGACTACACAAATACAAACATAGTATATCTGACTGATGTAAAAGCAATAATTAAACTAACCGATTCAAACGAAATAACAATAAAATCTAATTTTGGTAAATATAATATAAATAATTTCGATACAATTTTTTCCAAAAATGTAATAGTAAAGTATTTGGATAATGAAATTAATAGTGAATATCTGGATTTTTCTTTTGAAAGAAACTCTATGATTATTTCTAAAAATGTTGTCTATACAAATTTAGCAAATATTTTAAAAGGTGATGTTATTGAAATTAATATAGAAACAAAAGACACTAAAATTTACAGATATAATAGTAAAGATAAAGTAAATATAAAAAGTATAAACAAAAATGGCAATAATTAAAAAATTTAGAATTAAATCATTTAAAAATCTTAATCCTGTAATCGAGTTTGAAAATGTTTCATTAAACTATGGTGGACGTTTAATTTTAGACAATATTAATTTTAAAATAAATCAGGGACAAATTTTTGGTATGTTAGGTCCTAATGGTGTTGGAAAATCAACAATATTTAATTTAATTACTGGACTTGTGAAACCAAAAAATGGAAAAATAAAAATTCAGGGAGAAGAAGTTACTGATTATCCAATATATTTAAGAACAAAAAAATTCCAAGTTGGATATGTTCCTCAATACGGTGGGTATTTTAGTGACCTAACTCTTCATGAAAATCTAAAAGCTATAAGTGAAATTGTTATAACAAATAAAAACCTTAGAAATGAGAGAATAAGTTATTTATTGTCTAAATTTGAATTAGATAATTTAAAAGATATCAAAGGAAAATTTTTGTCAGGTGGGCAAAAAAAGAAATTGGTAATTGCTTTATCTCTCTTAAGTGAACCAAAGGTTCTTTTATTAGATGAATGTTTTGCTGCACTTGATGTCTTGACTATTAAGATGTTGCAAGAAACTATAGTAAAGTTACAACAAGAAAATAACATTACTATTTGTATTTGTGATCATCAGGCTAGAGATCTTTTAGCTTGTGTGGATATGGCTATGATATTAAGTAATGGAAAAGTGGTTGCTCAAAATTCACCCTCAAATTTAGTCAAAGATATTAATGCAAAAAATGCTTACTTTGGTGAAAGTTTTAAATTTAATTAATATTTAAATATTTAATGTCAAAATCAGTATTAATTAAAAATAAAATAGCTCAATTCAATAAAACAATTAAAGTGAGTGGTGATAAAAGTATTAGTATAAGATGGGTTTTGTTTGCATCATTAGCAAACGGTGTTTCTAAAGCTAGTAATTTATTAAAATCCGAGGATGTTTTAGCTTCAATCGAAACAATAAAAAAACTAGGTATTAAAGTAATCTTCTCTAAAAAATTATGCACAATTTATGGAAAAGGTCCAAGTGGATATCAATTTAAAAAAAACCTTATCATAAATGCTAAAAATTCAGGTACTCTTGGGAGGCTAATTCTTGGTATTTTAGTTGATGCACCAGAAACAATTAAACTGGTGGGTGACAGGAGTCTCTCCAAAAGAGATTTCAAAAGAATTGCTGAACCATTAAGTAAATTTGGTGCAAAATTTATTTTGAAAAATAATAAAACTTTACCTCTTAAAATTACGGGATCTTCAAATCTAAAACCTATAAAATATTTTGAAAAAAAAGGCTCAGCTCAATGCAAAACTTCTGTAATTTTTGCGGGTATGAAATCATCAGGTACAACAGTAATAGTTTCAAAAAAATCAAGAAATCATACTGAGCTTTTATGTAAATATCTAAATTTACCCATTTCTGTAAAAAATAATAAAAAATATGATGAAATAAAAGTTAAAAAAGTAAATAAAATTAAACCACTTAATTATAATATCCCTTCAGACATAAGCTCCAGTGCATTTTTTATGGTTCTTACAGCTTTAAATAACAACTCTAAACTAGTTATAAGAAATGTAAATGTGAATCCATCTCGCACAGGAATAATTACTATTCTAAAAAAAATGGGAGTAAAAATTACTTTGAGTAATCTTAGAGTTTATAAGGGAGAAAAGAACGCTGATATTAAAATAAAAGGTCCTAAAATTTTAAAAGCAATTAATTGTCCCACAAATTTAAATAGTGGTGCAATAGATGAATTTTTAGTTATTTTTTTAGTAGCAGCAAAAGCTAGGGGAGTTTCCTATTTTAAAAATATTGGTGAGCTTAACCAAAAAGAAAGTCCAAGATTAGAATGGGGGAGTAAAATTTTAAAAAAAATGGGAATCAAAACAATTGTTAATAAAGACTCAATTAAAATATTTGGTAATCCTAAATTAGATCTTAATAAAAAAATTGTTATAAAAAACTATTTAAAAGATCACAGAGTTTTTATGACAAGTGTAATTGCCGCTCTATCGTTTGGAGGCCAATGGAAAATCCATGATAAAGATTCAATAAAATCCTCGTTTCCAGATTTTTTAAAAATTATCAGCAAGTTAAAGTCATGATAAAAAGAAAAAATATTTTAAAAATAGCAATTGACTCACCGGCTGCTGCAGGGGCTGGAACTCTAGCAAAATCTATTTCTAAGCATTACAATCTATTTTATCTAGATACAGGAAAAATTTATAGATATATTGCTTTTTTAAGTCTAGAATATCCAGAAAAATTTAATAAAAAATTTATAAAATCCGAAGTTAATAATTTAAATATAAAAGATCTTAGTGATAAAAGATTGTTAAGCGATAGAATAAGCAATAAAGCATCAAAAATTTCAAAATTAAATTATATTAGAAAAGCAGTTCATTCTTTACAGATTAATTTAGCTTATAATCCACCCAGAAAATATAACGGTTCATGTTTGGATGGTAGAGATATTACCTATAAAATTGTTCCAGATGCTGATTTTAAATTTTATATTACTGCAAATCTAAAAACGCGTGCCTTAAGAAGGTATAAGGAACTTAAAAAAATTAACAAAAATATCTTGTATGGTGATATTCTAAAAAGCATCAAAAAACGCGATAAAAGTGACCTTAATAGAAAAAATTCACCACTGAAGAAAACAAAAGATTCACTATTGATTAATACGACAAACCTTACTAAAAGAGCATGTTTTTTAAAAATAAAAAAAATAATAGACAAAAAATTAAATATTTAATGGAAATTTATAAAGATCTAACAAATCCAGCATCTCAAGAATTCGAGAAACTACTTAATAGCCAACTTTCAAAAATTCAAATTGAAGAAGGAAAAATTATAGAAGGTAAGATCAATAAAATTACTGAAAAATTTGTTTTTCTTTTTGTGGAAGGTTTAAAATCTGAACCTGTGCTAGACATAAACGAATTAAAAAGTATGGGATTGTCAGAAAAAATTAAAATAGGTGAAAGTATACCTGTTTTATTGGAAAAAATTGAGGACAAACATGGAGAGGTATTAGTATCTGCAAGCAAAGCTCAAAAAATCAAAGGATGGGATAAATTAGTAGAAGCTTATGAGAAAAATGAACCCATTATGGGAAAAATCACCTCAAAGTGTAAAGGGGGATGTATAGTTGAACATATTGAGACGGGTTCATTAATGTTTCTCCCTGGATCACAAATAAGTGATAAGCCTTTGAAGGACATAAGTCACTTAATGAACGAACCTCAAAAATTTGCATTAATTAAATTAGACAAAATTAGAGGCAACGCTTGTGTTTCAAGAAGAGAAATAATTTCTTCATTCAAAAAAGAGGATAAAGCTAAAATTATAGAACGTTACAAGGTAGGTGACATTATAAAGAATGCAGAAGTAAAAGGTTATAGTTCATTTGGATGCTTCTTTAATGTTAATGGAGAATTAGATGTTTTAGTTCATTTGCAAGAAATTTCATATTCTAGAGTCAATCATCCTGATGAAGTTTTTAATATAGGTGAAAAACATGACCTTAAAGTAATAAGTGTTGATAAAGAAAAATTACAAGTTGGATGCTCAGTGAAACAACTATCTCCTGATCCTTTTGAACATATTGAAAATTATGAACTAAATAAAATTTATAAAGTTAAAGTGGTTAAGTTGATGGACTTTGGTGCTTTTTGTGAACTTGAACCTGGCTTAACTACACTTCTTCATTCGAGTGAACTAAGTTGGACTAAAAAAAATATTTCTACAAAAAAAATGTTTAAAGTTGGAGACGAAATAGATTGTGTAATAACTGAAATTGATAAAGATAAAAGAAGAGTTGCTATCTCTCATAGACTTACTAAAGAAAACCCATTTGAAGTTTTTGAAAAAAAATATCCTGTTGATAGTATTGTAGACGGTGAAATTGTGAATAAAAATGAATATTCTTTATTTGTTAAAATTGCTGATTTAGATATTGACGCTTTTTTACATTGTAATGATTTAACTTATCTAAACAATGGTGAGGAGGAATTAGCTAAATATAAAAAAGGCGATAAAATAAAAGTAAAAGTTTTAGAAATAAAAGCTTCTGACCAAAAGATTAGAGTAGGTTTGCGACAAACACAAAAAGATCCTTTTGACTGGTTTAAAGATAAATCTAAAAATCAGACTATAACAGTAAAAGTTATATCTACCGACAATAAAGGATTAATTGTAAGGCCAGAGGGATGTGAAATGGATTTTCAAATAAAAAAATCGGCAATAGCTATTAATTCTGCCGATGCTCGTTCTAGTAGGTGGACAGGTGGAGAAAAATTAGACTGTGCTATTGCAGATTTAGATATTTCAAAAAGAAAAGTAACATTAAGTATTAAACTTTTAGAAGAAATAGAAAAAAAAGAAGCTTTAGAAAAATATGGATCTGAGGGATCTGGTAAAAATCTGCCCTTTTCATCATTATCTGACGATCTAAAGAAAAAAGAAGAAGAAAATTAATAATAAAAAGATTTAAATTGGCTGTTGTAAAATCAAAGCTTTTAAAACAACTTTCAGCAAATTATCCAAATTTTTTAAAAAAAGACTTAGAAAAATTTACTAACATTATTTTAAGCGAAATTAAAAGATCACTTAAAAGAGGAGATAGAGTTGAACTTAGAGGATTTGGTGTTTTTTCCTCTAATATCCAAAAATCAAGAATTTCTAGAAATCCAAGAACAGGACAAAAAGTAAACACTCCCGAAAAGAAAACTATTCACTTTAAAATGTCAAAAGACTTGTTTAAAAAGCTGAATAATTATGAATAAAACTATATTTGTTGCCTGTGATACTTCAAATTTAAATGAAATAAAAAAGATAATTAATCAAACTAATTCAAATAAATTAAAAATTATTCCTAAATTTGGCCTGCAGTTCTTTTATTCGAAAAATGGACGAAAATTTTTAGAAAAATTTCAAAAAGATTTTTGGTTAGATTTAAAGATAAATGATATCCCCCAAACTGCATTATCTGCAATCGATAGCCTGAAAGATTTAAAAAAATGTAAATATATAACAGTTCATGTTAACGGTGGTTTTGAAATGCTTAAATCAATAAAAAAAAAAACAAAGAAAATAAATAAAAATTTAAAAGTTTTAGGAGTTACAATTTTAACAAGTCTTAATAACAAATCTCTTAAAGAGATAGGTCATACAAAAAATGTAAAAGAGTTAGTTTTGAGACAAGCAGAATTAATTAAAAAATCAGGATGTGATGGTATAGTTTGTTCTGCTCAAGAGGCTATGATAGTTCGTAAAAGATGTAAAAATTTATTAATAATAACTCCAGGAATAAGATTGCCTGGTGATAGTTCAAATGATCAGATTAGAATTATGACACCTAGACAAGCTTTTAAAAATAAAGTTTCTGGTATTGTTATCGGAAGATCTCTTACAAAAGGTAACATAAAAAATAATATCAAAAAACTTGTTGATCATTTAAAAAAATGATTAAAGGTTGCAAGATTTGTGGTGTAAAAGATTCTGATACTTTAAATTATATAATAAATCACACTCACCCCCCAAAATTTATTGGTTTCATTTGTAATTACCCAAAAAGCTCAAGATACGTTGAGCCTAAACTTCTAAAAAAATTATTAAATGTAAAAAAAAACAAAAGTGAATTTGTTGCTGTCTTAGTAAAACCTAACAATAAAATTTTAGAGGAAATAAAAAGTTTATCTTTTGATTATTATCAATTGTATGACTGTACTCCAGATGAAATTAAAATTATAAAACAAAAATATCAAAAAAAAATTATTACAGCTTTTACAATAAACGATGAATCTGATGTTCTTAAGTATAAATCATATGTTGACGTAACAGATTTATATTTATTTGATGGTAAAGGTTATGAAAAAAGCCATAGCTTTGATCACAAATTGATTAAAAATATTAAATTAAACAAGGAATTAATGCTAGCTGGTAATATAAAATTCGATGATAACCTAAAAAATTATGAGAAAATTACTAATTACTTAGATTTATCTGGAGGCTTGGAAACTTCTGGATTAAAAGATACATCCAAAATAGATATTTTTTTAAACAATTTAAATAAATTAAAAAATGAAACTTAAAAAAAAAATTCCCCTAATTGACCAGCATGATCGTTACGGTTTTTGGGGTGGTAAATTTGGAGGAAGTTTTATTCCTGAAACTTTAAAAAAACCTGTAGAAGATCTAACTCAGGAGTTTTTAAAATTAAGAAATAATAAGAGATTTTTAAAAAAGAGAGATTATTACTTTAAAAATTATATAGGATCACCCACATCATTTGTAAAATTAAAAAATTTATCTAATCATTTGGGTGGTGCTCAAATATGGGCCAAAGTTGTATCAGAGGCTAATGGTGGTGCTCACAAAATATACAATGCAACTGTTCATGCCTTAATTTGTAAGGCTATGGGAAAAAAATATATAGTTGGTGACACTGGTGCTGGTTATGCAGGTAAAATGTTAAGTATGGCTGCAAAGAAATTTGGTCTCAAATGCAAAATTTTTATGGGTGCAAAGGACATCAAAAGACAAAAACCAAATTGTGATGCTATGAGAAAAAATGGTGCCGAAATAGTTCCTGTATATTCAGGTAGTCAAACCTTAGTCGATGCAGTTAGTGAGTGTATGAGATATTGGGTATCAAATTGTGATACTACACATATGTGTGTTGGAAGTACAGTTGGTCCAAATATATTTGTAAAAATTTGTGGATGGAGTACAGCACAAATTTCAAGAGAATTAAAAATACAAATTAAAAAAGAATTCAAAAAAATTCCAAAAAAAATTAAATTAATTAATTGCGTGGGTGGTGGAAGTTCAGCATATGGATTTTGGAGTGAATTTATAGATTTTAATAAATCGCAAATAGAGTTGGTTGGTGTGGAGGCTGGAGGTCCAAAAAAATCAAAACTCCATGCTGCACCTTTAAGTAGAAACGCTAAAATTGGAATTTTACATGGTGCAGCTTCTTATGTTTGTCAAAATAATGAAGGTCAAATTAATGACACTGAATCAATTAGTGCTGGATTGGATTACCCAGGGGTAAGTCCAATACACTGTTTTTTAAAAGATACAAAACGAGCAAGATACACTTATGCAACTGATGAAGAGGCACTTAAAGCACATATAATGGTAACTAAATTTGAAAAACTTAATCCAAGTTTAGAACCTAGTCATGCGTTTGCAGAAGCAATAAAAATTGCCCCAAAATTAAGCAAAGACACAATTATAATAGTTAACTCTTGTGGTGATGCTAAAAAAGATAGAGATATCTTAAGAGAGAGGTTGGGTAAAAATTAATGAATTCATTAATCAGCAAAGCTTTCTCAGCTGCACGAGAAGAGAATAGACCAGCTTTACTTACATATACTGTCGCTGGAGATAATACTAAAAAAAAATCTTTAGAAATATTAAAATCAATTTCAAATTATGCAGATATTTGTGAATTAGGTTTTCCTCACAACACACCTATAGCTGATGGAGGACAAATACAAACAAGTGCTTACCGAGCAATTAAAAATGGTATTAAAATTAATGATGTATTTTCTATTGTAAAAAACTTTAAAAAAATAAAAAAAAATAAACCAATTATACTGATGGGCTATTACAACATGATATATCAATATAATGAGAATAAATTTTTAGAAAAATGTAAAAAATCAAAAGTTGATGGTTTAATAGTTGTTGATCTACCATATCCAGAAAATAAAAATTTTGCATCAAAATGCAAAAGAAAAGGAATTAATTTTATTCAATTAGTTTCACCAACTACTTCACAGATAAGATTAAAAAAAATCATAAAAGATTCACACGATATGATTTATTATATAAGTATGTTATCAACAACAGGTGGAAAGCTTAAGGTATCTCCAAAAAAAATATTAGAAAAATACAACAAAATAAAAAAACAAAATAAATCAAAAAATGTTGTTATTGGTTTTGGAATTACAGAAAAAACCATCCAATCTCTTAAAAAAGCCGATGGTTTGGTGGTTGGTAGCGCAATTTGTAAAGAAATCTCTAAATCCATTGAAAAGAGACAAAATGCTGTCACAAATGTTACTAATATCGTAAAGAGATTAAAAAATAAAATTCTATGAACTGGATAACAAAGATTATTAAAGCAGGTGAAAAAATTAAAACTGCTATACGTGAAAGGGCTACAAAAGAAGATATTGCAAAAAGTGATTGGACATCGTGTTGCAAGGGTCCAATTTTAAAAAAAGATTTAGAGGAAAACTTATGGGTATGTCCGGATTGTAAACGTCATCATAGAATAAAACCACATCAAAGGTTTGATATTTTGTTTGGAAAAAATAATTATGAGATTTTCAAAACTCCAATACCTAAAGACGATCCACTTAACTGGACCGATTCTAAGCCTTACAAAGAAAGATTGAAAAGTGCCCGAAAAAAAACAGGATTAGAATGTGGAATGATGGTTGCTTCTGGAACTATAAATAATATTAAAATTACAGCTGTAGCTTCTGATTTTGATTTTTTAGGAGCTTCAATGGCAGCAGCAGAAGGTGAGGCTTTTTTATATGGAATACAACATGCTATAGAAAATCAAACACCTTTTTTATGTATTAGTGCAGGAGGGGGAATGAGAATGATGGAAAGTTTAATTTCATTATCTCAAATGACAAGAACAACTCTTGCGATAAATGAATTAAAGAAAAATGGACTTCCATATTTAGTTTGTATCACTGATCCAACAGCAGGGGGTATTACTGCATCATACGCTATGTTAGGTGATATTCATATTGCAGAACCAGGAGCTTTGATTGCATTTGCAGGTGCAAGAGTAATTCAAGGAACAGTTAAAGAAGAACTTCCAGAAGGTTTCCAAAAAAGTGAATATGTTGAAAAAACAGGTTTTGTAGATTTAATCGTTGAACGTAAAGATCTCGCATCTAAAATTGGAACTTTATTAGAAATATTGTTAAAGAAAAATTCTGATATAAGTGCTGAACAAAATGAAACTTCAGAAGATAGTCAGTCGCTTACAAGAGCTGCATCCTAAAGAAATAGATTTAAGTCTAGATCGTATTCAAAGTCTCTGCAAAAAATTAGGCAACCCTCAAAATAAAATCAAAGCAATTTCAATTGTTGGTACTAATGGAAAGTACTCAACTATCCAAGTAATGTTTTCTATTTTAAAGGAAGCAAATTTCAATTGTAATATCTACACTAGTCCTCATATCAAAAGTATCAATGAAAGGTTTGTTTTTAATAATGAAGAATTGAACGATGAAGATTTGGCAAATTTACTTGAAGAAGTTGAGGAAGCTAACAATGGTGAACCAATTACTTTTTTTGAAATACTGACTGCGGCTTATTTTTTAAAAGCATCTAGGTACCCAGATAATATAAATTTAATTGAAAGTGGATTATTCTTTAGATTTGACGCTACTAATATCTTAAAAAATAACCTTGCTAGCGTCGTAACATCTATTGGCCTTGATCATTTAGATTGGCTACCTGAAAATGAACAAACTGTTGAAAGAATTATTTTTGAAAAAACATCAAGCTTATTAAACTCAAATATTATAGTTGCAAAACAAAGTACTAATAAAATTAAAGAAAATATTAAAAAAACAATTTCAAATAACAGATCAAATAAGTTTTTCCATAATGAAAATTATAGTTTTACAATGCAAGAAAATGACTTCTTTTATTATGAAGATCAATTTGGGGGAATAAAATTACCTATGCCAAATGTTAAAGGTCAATTTCAATTAGAAAATGTCTCAACAGCAATTGCGACCCTAAGAATTTTGAAAGATTTAAAAATTAAAGATGACCACATTAAAAAAGGTATTTTAAAAATAAATTGTATTGCAAGATTACAAGAAATTAAATCTGGAAAACTTAAAGAGCTTGTAAAAGATCACAAACTTTATGTTGATGGATCTCATAACCCTTTGGGAGCAAAAGTTTTGAATGAATACTTGGAAAGTTTAGATTGCAATAAACATATCATTCTTGGAATGATGGCTAATAAAGATCATAATGAATATATGAGTTTCTTTAAGGATATTGCTACATTGACTACAATAGATATACCTAATCAACCTAATTCAATTAAAGGAAAAGAGCTTAAAGATAAGCTAAATAGCTTTTCAAATATAAATTATAAAGAAAGTATAGAGGGCGCCATAAAGTCAATCCCAGTAAAAGAAAACGATATAATACTAATTACTGGATCGTTATATCTTGCGGGTGAAGTTTTAAATTTAAATTAGATATTTTTATCTAAAAATTCCTTCATGTGACTTTCTGGAACTCCACCAACTTTTCTATCTACTTCAACACCTTTTTTATAGATAATAACTGTTGGAACACCTCTGATCCCTGCTGCACTTCCAGTGTTTATTCCACCATCTTCAACATCAGCATAATAAAAACCAGCCTTATCTTTATATTCATCAGATAACTTATCCATTACTGGTTTAAGTGCCTTACATGGACCACACCACTCAGCTGAAAACTGGATGACTGAAACATCTTCATTTTTAATTTTAGTATCAAAATCTTCGTCTTTAAAATTTGTAAGCATATTTCCTTTCTATTAATTAGAGCCTTAAAGTCAACTAGGCAATTTCATATTTTTTTTCTATAGACATAATAAATTCATTTATTTCATCTAATTTTTTTAGTTCCTCTTCATCATCTCGATTTGATGCTTGATCTCTTAAGGTATCAATTTCTTGATAGGCCATTCCTATAGTTTGCCACTTTTCTCTATTTTTGCTTAAAATTCGTCTAGCAATTTCACTTTTTATATTTTTATATAAATCTGGTGGCAAAATATGCGGTGCTTCTTGATAAATAATTTTTTGCCCAAACCAACTACATCTTTTATCTTGAAACTTATCCAACATTCTTAATTTATCTTCCCAAGAAGAACTATGCCAAGTTTTAAATAATTGGGTGTCTTTATTGGGAATGAATTTTTCATATAATGTTTCCTCAGGTAACAGATCTTCCTGGGTTTGAGTTTGAGCTTTTTCTTCAGCGGCCTCTCTATTAATGATTTGAATATTTTTACAAAAATTTTCACTATTTCTAACCATTTTGGCTCTTTTCTGGATTGTTTCTAAATCTAAGTCAGCATATGCCTTCTCTTTTAATGCAAACTTTTTATCTAAAACTACAGGAGCTTTGTTGGTTTTTATTACTCTAAGTGCTTTTGGACTAAACTTTTTTAAATAAACTTTAAGATCATTTATTGATAAATTTAACAAAGGTTCAGGATCTCTTCTTAAATCAAATAAATATCCCCAAGATGCATATGATGGATGAAAACAATGATCTGGATGTAATGTAGAGACAAGATACATCATATTTTTTCCCTTAACATTTTCGAAAATTGAATAAATCCCTTCACTTTTTAAGATAGTTTCAACGCTATTTTTTGTAGATGTACTTAAAAAATTTTCCCAATTGTCTTTATGTTTGTCTTTTATAATTCTTAGAATTTTTAAGCTTGTGAATGCATCATGATAAGCAGTGTGTTGTTGAGATGTATCAAATCCTTGTTGTCTAGCTAAACCTTCTAAAGCTAGACTTTCATTTCCAGCTTCTGTTAATTCGGTCTTTAATGTTTCAGGATTCAAGGTTTGTGCTACTCTTGCAACATTTAAACCGTCATGTTCTTTATTGGGCGATGAATGTGTAATGTAAGGATATCTATTCCCTTTAAAAAAATTAAAATGAAACATTCGTCTATCAAAATTTAAGTTACTCCAACCCATAAACAATGCTGGACCAGCTTTAGAGAAAAAATTTTCTACTGCGCCTAAAAAATCGTAATGTGAGTAATTGCCTTTAGTAAGTAAATCAATACTTGTTGAATTGACTAATAAGGCCTTTGCACTTGGAACCTCACCCTCGGGCATTCTGCCACGAATATTTAGCTTACCAATTTCTTTTAAGTTTTTATCAACAACTACAGCACCTACTTCAATTATTGAGCCCCAAATTGTACTATTTGTTGTTTCTGTATCGTAAATTACTATTTTATCCATAAAATCCTAAGTTAAATCTGATAGCTCATTAAATTTTTTTAATCTTCCCAAAAACAAATTTTGATAAACAATTAAATCATGCCCTTGAATTTTAAACTCTTGGAATAATTTATCTACTGTGCAAACCAAAATTACACAAGAAGTGATATTGGAGTTATACACAATGTTATGTGCTAATGAATATGCACTTGTTTGAAGAAGCCATGAATCTATATATTCAGCCTTTTTAGGTTTATTACTTTGTTTAAAATCAATTATTGTTTCTTTTCCTTCATAAACTCCAACACAATCAGCAGTACCTGCATACTTCTCTGGGTAATAAAGAGTGCATTCAACACCCCAAATTTCATCCAATCTATTTTTCAAACCTTTTTCTATAATTTCTTTAGCCATTAATTTGTATTGTTCGTCATCTTTAAAAAAGCTTAAATTTTCTCTTCCAAGTAAATAAGACTCTAAATAGTTGTGCATTTGAGAACCTCTACTACTTGCTGCTTTTGTAATTGCTTCAGCTTCTTTTTGTCCAGTTCTTTCTCTCCAATTAGCAAGAGCTGCCTTATCTTCTTCAGATCGAGTTGCATCTAAAATTGAAGTAACACTTGGTAATTTTGTTTCACCTAATAAGTATCTTCTAATGCCATCAACTGTTGCTCTAGAGGACTTTGGATAATCATATTTTTGATTCCACTGCATGAGATTTCTTATAGACGTTATTATAGAAAAAAAGAAATTAATTTTTAAGCTGCCTATTTCGTTCAACAAATTTTTCCACGTTTTCAGTTTGTACAGCTTTCTCAACCTGCTCGGGATCTTTAATATTTTCTAAGGTTCTTGAAATTGATCTTGCATCCGTTCCAAATTTATCAACAACTCCCATAGCATCTTCTAATTTTTTTCTAAGAACTATAATGTTGTCAAAATGTTTAGAAAATCTTGTACTGATTGTTTTTAAATGATTATAAATTTCTGTTGCACCTTTTTGTACCTTCAATGATTGAAATCCCATATGTAAAGACTGTAAGTAAGCAGAAAGAGTATTAGGTCCACATATTACAACTTTATATTTTTTCATTAACTCTTGAGTTAATAATTCTTTTGTACTTGGATCTTGGTATTCAGTTAACTCTTTGTATAAACTTTCTGTAGGAGCATATACGATTGCAAAATCAGTAGTTTTTGGTGGGACAATATATTTTTCATTAACACTTTTAGCTTTTGCTTTAAACGCTGACGCTAATTTTGCTCTAGCATCTGCTACAGCCCTTTTGTCTTCCGCGTCATGACCATCGGTAATTGCTTTGAATTTTTCTACTGGAAAATGACTATCAACAGGAACTAAAACATCTCCTTGAAGCTTTATTGCAAATTCAACATTTTCACTGGTGTCCTCTTTCATTTTAACATTCGTCATAAATTGAGAGGCTGGTAGCAAATCTTTAATTAGAGCATCTAAGCTAAATTCTGCAAGAGTTCCATATTTCTTAACTCCAGCTAAAATTTTAGTTATCCCCTCTTGGCTTTGATTTAATAGTTGAACTTGTTGATTAAAATTACCAACCTTTTCCTCTACCTTAGTTAAAGTTTCAGTCATATCTTTAGTAACCCCAGTTGATAGGTTATTAAATGAAGTCGACATTGCACCAAGTGAGCTATTGATTGTAGTGTTTAAGGTATCTTTTAAACTTGATATTTCTGATTTTAAATTAGCTATTTCCTCAACTTCTTTGTTTTCATTTTCATCTTTTGGTTTAGTTTTTAAATTTAGATAAAGAATAGCTAAAACGCCACCTAATAACAAAACTAGTAAAATTAACAATATATTATCCATGATTCTAATTTTTTATTTTATCGTAAATATTTGATTAATGTATTTAAATATTTAAAAATACTTTATGGAACTAATTTTAGTATTAAAAATATTCTTTATTATTTGTGTTATTGTTGCACTTTATGCAATTATTAGAAATCTAGATATTATCAAAATTATACTAATTTATTGGAAAGACTTAATTTTTAGAAAGTAATTTTAATATTTTTCTTAGGCCTTTTTTGTTATTTGATGACTTAGAAATCATCATACAAGCCTCTGATCTAAGTATCTCTCCATCCTTTAAAATACGTAGATTGTTTGCTTTTAACGTTTCTCCAGTAGAAGTGATATCTGTAATTATTTCCGATGAGCCTGTAAAAGGATAAGCTTCAGTTGCACCCAAGCTATCAATTAATTTAAATTGAGTAACACCCTTTGAAAACAAAAATTCCCTTGTTAAATTTGGATATTTTGTTGCCACTCTTAATCTTTTTTTTTTCTTATCTTTAAATTCAAATGCAATTTCTTCTAAATCTGCAACTGTTTGTACATCTATCCAAGGATCTGGGATTGCGACCACCAATGTAGCTTTACCAAAATCATACTTTTTAATAACATTAATTTTTTTTTGAGTATTTATTTCACTCTCTTTCAATAAATCAAAGCCAGAAAAACCTATATCCAAAGATCCGTCTCCCAGTCTTTCTATGATCTCTCTTGCATGAAGATATAAAATCTTAATATTTTTATATTGCTTTATTGACCCTAAAAGATCTCTTTCTCCTCTTTCAGAAACGAGATTTAATTTATTTTTTTTAAAAATATTTAAAACATCTTTTCTAAGTCTACCTTTGCTTGGAATTCCAATATTTAAAATATTTTTTGTCATTAGTAATTTAAATTTAAAGCAGCACCTACTGCTGGAGTTTGTTTTTTTGATCCTAAGTCCGAAATTAGACCATCATAACGACCACCATTAATAATATTTTTTAATGAATTTTTAGATTTAATATCAATTTTAAAAACCATTCCGGTGTAATATTCTAATTGTCTTCCAAAGGATGCTGAAAATACTACATTTAATTTTGAAACCTTGTTATTAGAAATTGGAAAATATTTTTGATCTACAGCTAAATTTATTCTGTTTTTTTTAAAAAATTTATTTAACTCAATTGCTGCTTTATTTATCGGACATTTTATTCTTAAAAAATCTTTTATTATTTTCGAAATATTTTTTCCTTTGCTGGCTCTTCTTGGATCTTTTATTTTCTGATCAAATCTTTTTAAGATTTCATTAATTGTTCTTCCTGCCACAATATTTGATAAATCTTCTTTAAGCATTTTCACGTAACGCTTTTTATCTATTTCTACAATTGTTGGATCAACATCTGAATTAGTTTCTAATCTTTTTAATAAATCATTAAAATATTCTTCTCTCCAGAAGTGTCTGGCTAATCTTAGCTTCCATCTCTTTGGAATGTCCAATTTTGAAATTAATAAATTAAATATTTCAACATTTCCAATAGTAAGCGTTCCTGAAGAATATTTGATATTTCGAAGGGATTTAAGGGATGTATTTATAATTTCTTTATCATCATTTTTCTCATCCTTAGATCCTAAAATTTCAAATCCAATTTGATTTCTAATGATTGAGTCTTTTTTGTTTTGTGATTTTCGATAGGCTTGACCACTGTAAAAAATTTTTTCCTTACCTTTTAAATTATTTTCTAAATATCTTAAACAAGATGCAATCGTTAGATCTGGTCTTAAACATAACTCGCTTCCATTCTGATCCGTAAAAGAAAAGATAAATTTTCTAAAGTTTTCTCCTGATCTTTGAACAATGTGATTAGCCTCAATTACTGAGGGTAAATCAATATATTTAAAACCCTTAGATTTTACCGATCTAAGGATACTTTCAGATAAGTTTTTTGACTTCATCAATTAAATTTTCTTTTGGAAATGTTTTATTATTTTCACCCTTAACACCTTTAAGACTTTTTATCGTGACTGTATTTTCATTAAATTCATTTTCACCACATATAATTGCAACATCTAATTTACGTTTATTTGCTAAGGTCAGTTGCTTACCCAAATTTTTCTTTGTATCTAAAAAAATTTCAGCATTGATGTTATTATTTCTTAATAGATCTAAAATTTCATAATAATTTTTAAGATATTTTTCATCCATTACGCAAACTAAAACTGGTTTTTGACTATCTACTTTTATTTGATCTAATTGCATTAAAGCAAATAACAATCGATCAACTCCAAAACTAATTCCGGTGCCTGGAATATCCACGCCTTTAAATCTAGAGATTAATTTTGCATAGGCTCCTCCAGAACAAATACTGCCTATATCGACCTCTTTACCTTTGTTATTTGTAACCTTAAAATTTAGATTTGTTTCAACAATGAAATCTGAATAATAAGCTAATCCCCTAACAATTGTAAAATTTGTTTTGACTTGATTTAAATTTGAGCTGTAACCCAATACTTCAAATACTTGTTCTAATTCCTTTATACCTTCTTGAGACAATGGATTTTTTAATGTTTCTTTTAATTCTTTTAAATCTTTAATTTTTAGAAAATTAAGTATTTCAGAAGCTTGTTCATCGTTTAAATCTGCACCCTTAGTGATTGCACCACTTATATCTTTTCTCTCTTTTTTAAGCAGATCTCCAACACCTTTTAAACCAAAACCTGGTTTATCTAATTTATCAATTGCCCTAATTACTTTTACTTGCTTTTCTTCTGATATTTTTAAATCATCAATCAATCCTTGAACTATTTTTCTGTTACTAATGTTGATTGTAAATTGATCTTTTTTTAGACCACAATCTAACAAAGTACTTGATATTAAATTGCAAAGCTCCGCATTTGCTTGCGCAGGATTAACATTTCCAACGATATCAAAATCTGCTTGCATAAATTCTCTATATCTTCCATTACCAGCCTTTTCATTTCTAAAGACATTTTGTATGGCATACCTTTTAAAAATTGATGGAAGCTCTTGATTATTTTGAGCAACAAATCTAGCTAGTGGGCTTGAAAGATCATACCTAAGAGTAATGCTCTTTTCTCCATCCTCAAATGAGAATACATCAGACATAGGATTAGCTTCATCTTCTGCCAAAAAAGATCCAATATTTTCACTTATCTCAAACGAAGGGGTTTCCAGAGCCTCTGCTCCAAATTTAATAAAATTATTCTCAATAGCTTTTAAAAGCTTTTTTTTGAGAAGAAGTTTTTTATCCCAACGATCTTCAAATCCTGAAGGTAATCCAGGAATTAATTTTTTTTCTTTATTCATTTTTTGGTACCCGGGCTGAGAGTCGAACTCAAACTTAAAGTTCCACAAACTTCCGTGCTAACCATTACACCACCCGGGCTTATCCTCTTTGTTTTTATCTTATTTTATGTGGATTTAAAATTATAATATAAATAAATAGCCTACTGGCTATGGAAACAGTTTCTGTGAGTACTTCTAAAAGTCTTTCTGTATGTAATATTTATATTCATGAGCAGTCTTTTAGACAAAAAAAATTAATATTCAAGGTCTAAATAGAAAAAGGACGTTTATCTATTTGATAGATAAAACGCCCTTTTAAATAATTTCTAAATTAGTCTATTTTTTTTAAATTAACTGCAGAAGGACCTTTGGGACCATCTTCTAATGTGAATTCAAGTTTATCACCTTCATTGAGATATCTCATACCAGCAGCTTTTACTGCTGAAGCGTGAACAAAGGCATCTTTTTCTTTATCATCTCTTTCAATGAAGCCATATCCCTTTTTACCATTATACCATTTAATTTTTCCTTGTAGTGTACTCATCTTATTTCTTAGTCCTTTTGTTATTTATTATCTCTTAAAAGTAATTTCTTTTACGATTATTTCAAGATGAAACTTTTTGGTGGTGGCTGAGGAAGGATTCGCACCTCCGACACAAGCCTTTTCAGGGCTCTGC
Organism: uncultured Pelagibacteraceae bacterium; assembly: GCA_902592375.1. Lineage (GTDB taxonomy): Bacteria > Pseudomonadota > Alphaproteobacteria > Pelagibacterales > Pelagibacteraceae > Pelagibacter. The sequence continues at coordinate 34,390 of CACJEG010000010.1, forward strand.
TCTACTCCTGAGCTACTCAGCCTTATTTATCCCCTAAAGATAATTCTTCCTTTAGTAAGATCGTAAGGTGTCATTTCAACTGTCACATTATCACCTTGGAGAACTCTAATTCTGTTTTTTCTTAACTTACCAGCTGTATGGGCAGTAACGGTATGTCCATTTTCTAATTTTACTCTAAACATAGCGTTCGGAAGTAGGTCTATCACTGTACCTTTAAATTCCAGTAAGTCTTGTTTTGACAAATTTATTTTCTCCTTATTCGTTTTACTACAGATTGAGCGTGTCCAACCAACCCTTCGTAATTTGCAAGTGTTATAACTGATGGTCCAAGACTTTCAATACCCTTTTTTGATAAGTTTATGTATGAAATTCTTTTATAAAATTCATTTACACTTATACCGCTTGAGTATTTGGCAGAACCATTAGTTGGCAACACATGGTTTGATCCAACATTATAATCAGTCATTGCCATAACTGCATATTTTCCTAAACATATTGATCCTGAATTTTTTATTTTTGGAACTAACGATTTATAATTTTTAATATTTAATTCTAAATGTTCTGGTGCAATTTTATTTATAACACTTATTATTTTTGCGTCTGAAGAAATATACATAAGAATTCCATTATTAATTAAGCTTCTTCTTGCAACAGAGGCTCTTGGAATTTCTTTTAATTGTTTAGTAATTTCAATTTTTACTTTATCTAGCAAATCTTTATCTTTTGAAATCAAAATACATTGTGCAAGAATATCATGTTCAGCTTGTCCAATTAAATCACTTGCAACCCACTCAGGATTTGAGAATTTATCACAAACGACAGTCACTTCTGAAGGACCTGCGGTCATACCTTCAATTCCAACAACACCAAAAACTTCTTTTTTTGCAGCCGCAACATATGCGTTTCCTGGACCAACTATTTTATGAACTTTTTTAATTTTTTTAGTCCCATAGGATACTGCTGCAATAGCAGAAGGGCCCCCAATGGAATATATTTCTTTTATTTTGCATTTTTTTGCAGCGTATAATACGGCTGGATTTTGTTTTCCTTTATGGCCTGGATTAATCATAACTATTCTCTTAACTCCTGCAACAATTGCTGGAATAGCGTTCATCAATACACTTGATGGGTATGAAGCAGTAGAACCAGGAACATAAATTGCAACAGACTCTAAAGGCACATATTTATATTCGAGTTTATTTTTTAATTTATCTGTATAAGAAATATTTTTAAATTTTTGAAGTGAATGAAATTTATAAATTCTATTATAAGCCGTATCGATTGCTTTCTTTACTTTTTTATCAAGTGAATTTATAGATTTTTTTATTTGTTTTGAGCTTGGAATAATTGTGTTGTTTTGATTAAATCTTTTCTCGTATTTTAATAATGCTTTATCTCCATTTTTTTTAACATCTTTAATTATATTTGTTACAGAAACAGAATCTGATTGAATTTTTTTTTTTCTTTGTAAAAGCAAATTATCTAATAGTTTATCAAAATTTTTACTTTTACTATTTAATATCTTCATAATTATTTAATCTCACTTTGATCCTCTAATCTTGCTTCAATAGTTTCTGTAGTTAAAGAAATATGCGCATTGTTATTAAAAATAAGATTTATTTCATAAACATCATTATTTTTCAAATAATCTATACCTATTAGTTCTAAAACTGTTTCTTGATTTGATTGATCAATGTTCTTTGATCTTACTTTATCAACAAAATCAAACCTACAAATGCTATTGATTTTTTTATCTTCCTGATCGCTTTCAACCTTGGTTCTTTCAATTGATAATAAAAAAACTTTATTGGATGCGAGATATTTTATATCTGCAATTTTAACCTTAGCACCTGAACTACAAGCTGAAATCATTTGTAAACCTTCTTGGTCGCTTGCTATTATTTTTGCTAAATATTTATTCACTATTTTAATCTTTTAATTTTAACACCTATTTTTTTTAATTTATTTTCTATTTTTTCATAACCTCTATCTAAGTGATAAATTCTGTTAATATATGATTTACCAGTAGAAACTACAGCTGCAAGAACCAAAGCAACAGAAGCTCTTAAATCACTAGACATTAATTCGGCACCAATGAATTTAGTATTTCCTTCTATTGTAGCAGTATTATTTTTAATATTTATTTTTGCTCCTAATCTTTGCAATTCTGCAACATGCATAAATCTATTTTCAAAAATACTTTCAGTTATTGAACTTTTGCCAACTGCTTTGCACATCAAAACCATCAATTGTGCTTGAAGGTCTGTAGGAATTCCTGGAAACTCTTTAGTTTTAATACTTTTTATTGATTTTATTTTTTCAGGTCCTTTAATTAAGATTTTATTTTCACTAGTTTTAATTTTAGCACCAACTTTTTTTAGTAATTTTATTTCTGTACCAATAATTTTAGGATTTAAATTATTTATTTGTAAATTACCTTTTGCTAGTGTTGCAGCTACACAAAATGTGCCTGCTTCTATTCTATCAGCCATTACAGAATATTCAGTTTCTTTTAAAGAATTTACACCTATGATTTTACAAACTCTTCCTTTCCATTTTATTTTCGCTCCAGCTTTATTTAAAAAATTTGTAAGATCTTTAATCTCAGGTTCTATTGCACAATTTTTTAAAACCGTTTTTCCTTTTGCTAAACATGCTGCTATTATAGAATTTTCAGTTGCCCCAACACTTATCTTTGGAAAATTTATAGTTGTTCCACTAATTTTTCCTTTTGATTTTGCGAGAATATATCCATCTTTTAATTCATATTTCATACCAAGTTTTTTTAATGCAGCTAGATGATAATTAACTGGTCTAGCACCAATTAAACATCCGCCGGGTAAGGAGATTTTAGATTTATTGTATTTTGAAATAAGTGGACCTAAAACTAAAATAGAACCACGCATTGTTTTGACTAAAGAATAACTAGCAAAAGTTTTCATATTTTTTTTATTTATAATTTTTGCTGTTTTTTTATCTCTTGATAAAATTATTTTAGAACCAAGAGACTTTAATAAATTTAACATTGTATTAATGTCTCTAACTCTTGGTAAATTTTTGATAACCACAGGTTTATCAAATAATAATGTTGCAGCTAATATTGGGAGAGATGCATTTTTCGAACCTGAAATTGAAACATTACCCTTAATTTTACAAGGGCCATTAATCAGAAATTTATCCATAAATTACTTTTTAATCTTAGCAACTTGAATTGTGGTTTGACCCTGATATTTACCGTTCTTTGATTTATAAGTTGTTTCCGGCTGAGTATCTGATTTGAAAAATAAAAATTGTGCTATTCCCTCATTTGAATAAATTTTTGCAGGATTTGGTGTTGTATTACTTAGCTCAATTACAATATTGCCCTCAAATTCATTTTCAATTGGAGTAACATTACAAATAATTCCTGTCCTTGCATAAGTACTTTTTCCAACACAAATACATAAAACATCTTTTGGTATTCTAAAATATTCTACTGTTTTAGCTAAAACGAATGAATTTGGTGGGATAATACAATGTGGTCCTTTTCGTTCTATAAAGTTATCATCAGAAAAATTCTTTGGATCAACTAAAGAACTATTTACATTAGTAAATATTCTATATTCATCAGAGATTCTTACATCATATCCCATACTACTTAATCCGTAAGAAATTTTACCTTCGGAAACTTGATGATCCAAAAATGGCTCTATCATATTGTGCTCTTTGCACATTTTTTTTATCCAAGAATCAGGTTGAATTGACATTATTTATTTTTCTTTTTATTTTTTTTTTGGAAAATTTTTCTTTTCTTCAAATTTTTTCTAAGCGCCAAGCTTAAACGCTCATTTTTTTCTTTTGAACTCATTCTTTGTTTGGGTTGGTCAGGAAATCTAAAGAAATTGGTTTATTGGGATCTAGTGCAGGTGCTTTTTCCTCTTCTTTTTTTGGGCCTTCTTTAGCTAAACGTTTAGCTTTTTTTT
>CACJEG010000011.1 GCA_902592375.1 uncultured Pelagibacteraceae bacterium
GATATTGGATTGTACTTTATACCAACCAATGATGAAATTAAAATTGCAAGGATTATTAAAACAATAATTTTCAAATGATCATATTTCAATCTGTTAAAATTAATTAAAATAAAAGTTAAAAGAAAAAAATCTAGAGCTCGTAAAAAAAATAGAATTTTGTAATTTATTGAATATGATATCAGCATCAAAGATATCAAAATAATATTGATATAATCTTTATTTTTAATATTTGCAAAAACGGTGATCACAGAAATTGATTTATTTTTCTTATTTTTTTGTATATCGATCTTAAAGTAGGAAAGTTTTTTCTTTGAAATTTGAAAATTAATCTATCTTCGTTAAATACTCTAAGAAGATTTTTTAATTTAGTTGAGTCACCACCAAAAGACATGCTTATAGAATAACCATCAATTATTTTAAACTTAATCTTTTTATTTTTGTTTGAAAAAAATTTTAACATAAAATCAAAATCAGCACATATTGGGTAATTTAATGAATATAAACCATAAATTTTATGAAGTTTTTTTTTATAAATAAAACCTGTATGAGGCGGTATATCTGAAAAGCCAAAATTATCATTATTTTGAGTAAATATCCATTTCCTTAAAATTTTATCCTCATTATTAACTATTTTAACTCCAGTTGTTATAAAATCTAAATCAATTTTGGATAGTTTATTGATTTTCATAATTAAATTTTTATTAACGATAACATCATCACTATGCAAAAGCATAATGTATTTTCCAGTTGAGATATTAATTGCTTGATTCAATCCGAAAAACTTATTCTTTAACTTATTTTTATTTTCTTTAATAAATTTTGATCGTATAAATTTTTTTTTTAAAAAATATAAATATTTTTTTTGCAAACTTTTATATATTACAACGTGCTCAAATTTTTTTGATGATTGTGAATATAAGCTTTCATAAGATTTAACACAGGATCTATCATAATTCTTCAGCAATGATATTACAGTTAAAGTCAAATTAAGTATTTCAGGTTTTTTTTTCTAAATTTCAATATTGTCTTACTTGATTTTTTGAGTGCCTTTAAATCTGTGATACTATGGTATTTATTTAATATCTTATGACAACCTAAATTTTTATTTTTTGATAAATTTTCAAGAACCAAAGAAAAATTTGAATTTGAATTATTTAATATTTTAAAAATTTTTTTAGAAACAATACTGTAACCTAATTCAACATAAGTAAAATTTTTTTTTCTTTTATGAGAATAAGTAAAATGCTGATTTATTTTTTTTACATTCCCAAGTTCGCCTGCAAGTGCTTTTTTTTGAATAATCATGTTTATTATTTTGTTAGGGTTAATAGTATTAATATATTTAAAATAATCAAAATATATTAAATTATCAGAATAAAGTAACAAAAAGAATTTATCATTTATATTTTTAAGATTGTTTAATCTTTTACCAGTTTCCCAATTTACAGGGGTTTTTTTAAATACGAATTTAATTTTTTTTTTCAAAAAGGTTAAAGTATTTATTTTTTTTTTGAAAAGATTACTTTTATAACCTGTAAGAAATATAACTTTTTTAATTTTAAAAGAAATCAATTGTTCAATTATATAAAATATAAAAGGTCTTCCACACACTGGTGCTAAAGGTTTTGGTATATTGTTAGTAATCGGTTTTAATCTTTTTCCTCTTCCGCCACAAAAAATTACAGCAGTAGAAATATTAATTTTCATTTATTTTGCCATTTTTAACTGTATAAATTTTATTATAGAAATTTACGTTTTCATTATTATGTGATGAGATTATTAAAGTTTTCTCTAATGAAATTTTTTCTAAAAAATTTGTAATTATATCTCTAGTTTCATCGTCCACTGAGGAAAATGGCTCATCCATAATTACAATTTCTGGATTGTGATACAGACCCCTTGCAATTGACATTCTTTGTCTTTCACCTCCTGATATTGAAGATCCATCTAAAGATAATTTTTGGTCTAAGAAATCACAAAATTTATTTAGTCTTAATTCTTTAAATAAGTTTGAAATTTTGTCATAATCAATATTTTCATTATTTAATTCCAAAGAAATATTTTGTGCAATAGAAAAATTAAACAGGATGGGATTTTGAGGAATATATGAAACCATGTTAAATTTTAAATATGTAGAAGTAAAATTTTCTGTTTGCACTTGATTTTTTAAAATTTGAAAATTTCCTGATTGGATGCCACTTAAAAATTTAAGGAAAGTTGATTTCCCAGAACCTGTTTCGCCCTTTAACAAAATCTTATCATTTCTATTTAAAGAAAAATCTATTTCGTTAATTATTTTCTGATTATTTTTTTTTACTAAAATCTTTTGAAGTTTTATTTGATCATTTAAATTTATAATTTTCTGATTTGTTCTGTTATTCTTAATTGAAGAAATTTCTTCTAATAAATTAATCGTTTTTATTGCTGAATATTTATTAAATAGTGCATTATCATAACTTGTTTTCATTCTTGTTATTGTTGGGTAAAGTCTTAAAAAAATAAGAGATATAGTAGTTAAAGAAACAATATTGAGATTGGTATTTTTCATTGAGAATAAAGCGAAAAAAAGTAAGGAACAAATAATAATAAATTCAAAAAAAAATTTCGGCAATTTACTTATTAAGTTTGAATATTTAATTCCTTCTCGATAATTATTTATTCTTGTTTGAACAAGATTTCCAAATTGTTGATTTTTATTAAAAACATTTAGAATGTCTAAATTTTTATAAATTTCATAAAAATTTTTATTTAATTCAATTAAAGATTGTGTACGTTTTTCCCCTATATTTTTTGTTGTTTTTGATAAAAATAAAACGAAAGCAAGAAAAAATACTATAAGTAAAATTGCCGGTATTAAATTAAGATTAATTAAAATTATAATAAAGGTTAATGACAATACAACAAAAACAAAAAATTCAGAAATAAAGTCTAAAACTTTATCCGCATATGACTTAAAAACATTTTCTATTTCTTTTAATAAAACCGTATTAGATTCAAAAAAATTAAAACCTTCAACCATATCCGGTTTTAAAAAAATAAATTTCGTCAAATTATTTTTGAGAAAAAAGTTCATTCCATTCACAAGAATGCTAATACGATAATAATAAACCAAAACTTGATAAACTAATTTAAATACAAAAAAACTCAAAGTTAAAAATAACAATTCACTTGAATCTAAATTGCAGAGAAAATTAAGATCTACAAATTGATTTTTAAAAACACATTGAGACTGAAAGTTTAAAATATTTATTACTATAGAAATTAAAAAACCAATTCCAATTATTTCCAAAAATGCATAAATAATCAATAAAAAAAGAAGAAATATTAATTTAGAATTTTGGATATTAAATAACTTTGTTAAGCTAAGTAAGTAGAACATAAAAATCTTATTATCATATTTTTGAAAATCGTTATAAATTAAATCTAATATTTATAAATAAAAAAAATATAAATAAATTTATATAAATCTTTAATACAAAAAATTTTATCAATCAAATTTAAAATTTTATTTTGATTTTAAATATATTTAATATAATGTTAAAATAATGTTGTCAGGCTATGGTCAAGATAATCTTTATTTAGAAAGGGCTGGACTTCCTAATCTATTACCTTTAATTCCATATTATGAACATGGTTGGAATTTAACAGATCATCTTGGTGATTCTTACAAATATAGTAACTCTTCATATCATTTTTCTTGGAATAAAAGAATGAAAGATAAATTTTCTAAAAACAAAATAAATAAAAAAGTTTTTATAACTGGATCTCCTTTTTTATTTTATAAAGAAAAAGAAAATGTAAAAAAGAAAATAGAAAAAAATACGATTTTTTTTGTTGCCCATTCTACACCTTTGATAAAAAGTGACACAACAATTGAAACTATAGATAATTTACTAAAAAAGTTACCCCACAACTTAAAACCAATTGACATTTGCTGTCACTATTTTGATTATAAAAATTTTAAAGCCATGGAGAAATTAGGTTACAATGTAATTACAGTAGGAAAAGTATTCAGTAATGATTATCCAAAAATATTTTATAATATGATTTCAAGATACTCTCATGCAGTATCTAATCAATTAGGGTCGTACACACTTTATTGTGTAAATTTAGATATTCCTTTTTATTTATTAGATGAGGCACCAAAATTTACTAATTTTGGAGGAGATAAAAATGTTCCATATAAATATCGAGTTAGTGATTTCAAATATGCAAAAGAAATATCTCCTTTATTTAATAAAATAATTGATAAGCCTAGTTTGGATCAAAAAAAATTAGTAGACTCGGAACTTGGCCTCAACTCAAGAATTGATCAATTAATATTAAGAAAAATAGTTCTTGAAAGTTTAAAAAACTCTTTCGTTAACGTGGGTGATGCCATTTCTCTAATGAAAGCAATAATTAAACCATTATATTTCTATTTTAAATAATTTTTATGAATAATGAAAGTTATCAATGGCACCATAGTGAAGGAGAAAATTCATTTCCTTATATTTTTAATTCATTAAAACAACTTATTGATAATAATAGAAATCAGTCTTTAATGCACTTAGATTTAGGATGTGGTAATGGTTTCTTAACCAACAAGATCTCAAAATATTTTAAAGAAACACATGGATTTGACGTTTCTCAAAGCGGTATTGAAATTGCAAAAAAAAATTCAAATCAAAATACAAAATTTTTCCAAACCAATTTAAATTTAGAAAACATAAAAGAGGCGTCTTACGATGTAGTGACACTTATAGAGGTAATTGAGCACGTTTATGATCCAGAAAAGTTTTTAAAATTGATTAAATCTAAAATGAAAAAAGATAGTAAAATTATAATTTCAACACCCTTTCACGGCTATTTTAAAAATTTGGTAATTTCTTTAATGAATAAGTTTGATCATCATTTCAACCCCTTGTGGCTACATGGACATATCAAATTTTTTTCAAAAAAAACTCTATTAAAAATTATGAAAAATAATGGTTTTAAGGTTTCAAAAGTTATTTACTCAGGCAGATTTTATCCTTTATCAAAGTCGATAATTATTGAAGCAACAAATGAATAAAAATATTACATTTTTTATCGCAGATAATATTGGCGAGATATATTTTATCTTTCCAATAGTATACGATTTAATAAAAAAAAAAAATATAGAAATAAAAATTGTTTTTACAAACGAAATTATTTATAAAAACTTTAATGAAAAATATTTACATGATTTAGACCCGATCATTAGGTCTAGAATTTCAACATTAAAATTTTTATTTAATGAAAAAAATTTTTTTAAACCTTTAAGAATTATCAGTAAATTTTTAAATATACTTGTTAATTTTAATATTATTTTTAAATCATTAATAAGTTCAGATTTTTATTTTATAGAGTCTAGTTTTCGAACCTCATTTGGAAGATTTTTATTTATAATTAATAATTTAATTTTTAAGAGAGAAATATTTGTTTATAAGCAGGGATTAAGTCCATTTGTTGTGACTAAAAATTCCAATAAATTTTCAAAAGTAAAAAGGAGATTTAAAATAAATCATTTAGCAATATCAAATAGTAAAAAAGAGATTAGTGAGTTAATTCAAGCAGGTTATGACACTGCAATCCCGTTAGGTTATCCCCTTAAAAGCGCATACTTTTATAATTTACAAAAAAAATATAAAAGAAGTGAAAATTTAAATATTTTATTTTTACCAAGAGCTATTGGGCCAAAGTTAAGTGAAAAAGATGCTGAAAAATATTTAATTGAGATAAAAAGAATAACTGAAAAATATTTTCCTCTTAATAAATTTACTATTCATTTACATCTAAAAGAAAGGTCAAATTTTTTTAACAAAACTATAAAAAATAAGAATTTAAATAATATTGTTATTAAAACTGGAAACCCTATTAAAGAAATTGTTAATTCAAGACTGGTAATTTGTAACTTAACATCTGCAATTTTTATAGCTTATTGTCTAAATATTCCTGCTGTAGAATTATTTATAGGAAAAAACGAGACAAGTGATTTAATTAAATCAAATGTTACAGCTTATAGTCAGATGGGGTTTGAAAGTTATAGAGACTTTGAGTCTTTTGAGGAATTTATTAAAAATTTTGATAGTAAAAATTTTAAATTTAATTTAAAAAATAATTTTGATAATTTAAATATTTCAAGTTTGACTAAAGCAATCTTAGATAATTAATTTTAAAATATTTATAAACTTATGTGTTGAAAGGTGATATAGATAAAAATATATCATGAATTTGAGTAAAAATATTTTTTCTGATTATTATAAATGTTTCTTTTGTAATTCCAGTAATCTTGGCGATTCAATTTTATATAAATACAAAGATAATCCGTATACTTTAGAAATTAGAAAAAAAAACGGTCTAAGTATTGAAGATATTAATTCAAATTTATTGTTAAAAAAATGTAATAATTGTCAATCTTTAACATTTAGTAAATGGTTTTCTAATGCGGTGTATGAAAATATTTACAAATTTGCAAAACATAGAATGGGCTGGAATAGATTTTTAAATACAATTTATAGAAACGATTCTGAAAGTATAAAAAAAGACATTGAAACCTTTATAAAACTAACTCAACAAATTAATAAAATTGATAGTTATTTAGAAATTAGATGTCCATTTATGGGGATGTATCCTTTGTTTTGTTTAATCAAACAACCAAAAAATAACAATGAAAAATTATTTAGCTCAAAGATACATCGTTTGAGGCTTTTTTTTTTGAAATTAATAAAAAAAAAAAAATTTAGTGAAGATGTTTATAAAGATTTAAAAAAGATCAAAATACCGAATGAAAATATATTTTTAAAAGATAAATCCAGTAAAGGCTGGGGAGAGAGATGTAATCATTTTGGCTGTAACTGTAAAAATATTTTAAAAGAATTCAACTGGATTAATTCATCTAATTTAGATGAATTTGATCCATTTCAGAAAAATATAGACCTTCTTTATATGAATAATACTTTAGATCATATTGAGAATCCCTATGCAACTCTTTCAAAAATTAGCTCAAGAGTTAAAAATATATATATTAAATTTCATAGTATTAGTGGTGGCGCGCAACATCCTTTTTTTTTACAAAAAGAGACTATAAATTTTATTTCAACTAAATTAAATTTTAAAATAAAAAATTTAGAAAATAAAAATGAATACTTGTTATCAAAATAATTCAAATAATATTATTTAATAAAAAATTCAAATGTAAATAAGATCTGTCAAACGTCTGCGTATTTTTTAAACCATTCAATAAAAATCCTAACACCTTCTTCAACTCTGTAACGAATTTTATAGTTTAATAATCTTAATATTTTTTTATTATTTCCATAAGTTTTTAATACATCGCCTTTTTGCTTAGAAATATAATTTTTATTTGCTTTAACTCCCAAGTTTTTTTCAATCAAGCTAATGTAAGTTTTTAAATTCACACTTTTTCCGTGGCATAAATTAAAGATATCATGATTATTTAATGAATTGTAATTCTTTTTCACAAGACCATGAAGTAGATTTGTTACATCTTCAATATAAGTAAAATCTCTAGAATGGTTTCCTTTATTAAAAAGATTAATTTTTTTTTTGAGATGAATATTTTTAGCAAACTTAAACAAAGCCATATCGGGTCTTCCCAAAGGTCCATATACCGTAAAAAATCTAAGCGCTGTAAATTTTGTCTCACACATCTTGCTGTAAGAAGAAGCGATTATTTCATTACATTTCTTTGTTGCTGCATAAAATGAAACTTGATTATCTGTATTATCTTTCTCTTTATTGGGAAATTTTTTTGTATCTCCGTAAACTGAGCTCGATGAAGCATAAATAAAATGTTTAATTTTTTTTTTTAAACATATTTCCATCATATTAAAAAAAACTTCTAGATTATTTCTAAAGTAAGTTGTTCGATCTAAAAAAGATAATCTAACACCAGGCTGCCCTGCTAAATGAATTATTATATCAAATTTATTTTTTTTAAAAAATAGATTTAACTTTTTCTTATTAAATAAATCAAATTTGCAAAATTTAAATTTTTTTTGTTTTTTTAGTAGTTTCGTTCTTTTTTTTTTAAGCGCTAAGTCGTAATATTTAGAATAATTATCAATTCCGAAAACAATATATCCTTTACGAAGTAGTAAATCACAAGTATGAAAACCAATAAAACCAGCTGAACCAGTAATAAGAATTTTTTTGTTCATTTTGACATTAATTTTAAAATTTTTGTTTTATCTCTTACTCTTGTCACAATTGAAAAAGCAAATACAGCTTGCATCAAATTCATAAATTCTCCGTTTATAACTTTATTATTTTTCTTTGTGATTTTTAATAACCTTGTAATTCTGGGCTGATAAATAACATCAAAAAAAAATTTATTCTTAACTAATTTTAATTTTTTTTCTGATATTGGGGCCTTATTCTTATTTAAAAATCCAACACTTGTTGCATTAATTATAATATCAAAATTGTTTAGATTACATGATGCAATTTCCCATTCTAGAAATTTGAAATTGACTACATTTGAAAAAACTTTTTTCTTTGAACTTCTATTTGTTAAGAATACATTTTTGCATCCAATATCTTTAAGCGATGCAGATATCGCTTTTCCAGTTCCACCTAATCCCATTACTAATATTTTTTTTTTCTTTAAATTTATATTTTTTTTTAATGAAAAGATTGCTCCTAAACCGTCAGTATTACATCCTGTAAGATTTCCAAATTTATCTCTAAAAAGACAATTTATAGATTGATGTTTTAAAATATTTTTAGGTATATTTTTTTTTAATATTTTACAAATTGACTCCTTGTATGGTACTGCTATGCACCCACCCAAAAAATTCTTATCTGAGTTTAGTTTTTTAAGTGTTTTTAATAGTTCATTTTTTTTAATATCGATAGGTATCATTCTTTCTTTTCTTTTTAATTTTTTTAAAACTCTATTCCAAAGTTTTGGAGATCTAGCACCTTGTGATGGATTTTTTCCTAAAATTGCAAAATATTTATTTTGATTATTTGCTAAATATTTCAAATTTTTCTTCCAATTGATTTTGCAACTTTTTTCATTTGGTTCATTAGTTTTGAAAAACTTCTAAATGAAATAGGTTGAAGTGGGTCTACAGCAGAATTTTCTGGATCTGGATGAACCTCAAGCATAATTCCATCTGCACCAGAGGCAATGCTGGCTAAAGTCATATCTTTCACCCATGGTCTCCAAAAAGTTGCGTGTGACGGATCTACAATAACAGGTAAATGTGAAATTTCCTTAATTGCGGGAACTACTTGTAAATCTAGTAAAAATCTAGAAGTTGATCGATGAGTATGAGTAACCGAAACACCTCTTTCGCACAACATTACCTTTTTATTACCTTCAAACAGCACATATTCTGCTGCGCCCAACCAGTCTCTTAATGAGGCTCCGTAATGTCTTTTAATCATTATTGGTTTCATCGTTTTTGCACATTCAGTAAGAAGTGGATAATTTTGCATATTTCTGGAACCGATTTGAATAATATCAGTGACCTTGCATACATGATCAATATCTCGAACATCAAGTATTTCAGTAATTACAGGAATTTTAATTTCCTTTTTGACAATCGAGAGCCAATGAACACCTTCTTCTCTTGTTTCAAAATATTTTTTACTTCTGTATGGGAATGTAAGTGGTTTATAGGCTCCACCTCTTAAAAAAGAGGCTCCACTTTTTTTTACTGAAGTAGCGGTTTTTCTAATCATGGAAAGATTTTCGACCATGTTTGGTCCTGCCATAACTGGTATTTTTTTTCCTCCAAATTCAATTCCACAAACTTTAAATTTTGAATAATGATTTGTAAATTTTTTTGCTGCAAGTGGAAATTTATCTTTTAGATCCGAGTCGCTAATATCTTTGCCTGGAAATTTATTGTCCATAATATATTTCTTAAATAAAGATCTATTTTCTACCTAACTTTGATTTATTTTTCAATTGAACTTTATTAAACTTTTTATTTTCTGTACTTTTATAAATAGTTTGGATTATTTGCTGTGTGTAACAGGCACTTTTATATCCAACTAAGGGAGTATTTTTTTTTTGGATAAGATTTTTAAGAGTCTTATCTAAGACAATTGCATGACTAAATCCATAGCCATTTTTTACTTTTTGACTATTTTTCAATCTAATATTAGAAATTTTATTTTTTGATATTCCTTTGATTACTATCTCTTCAATTAAATTTAAAGCAACCCCTCCAATACTTAAATGTCCTTTTTCACCAATTAAAGTAATTTCAGCTACTTTATCAGTTGGACGTGCGGCTGTAGTTGCCTGAAAAGTTCCAATGACACCATTTTTTGTTTCTAAAAGACAAGCTATTGTATCTTCAGCCTCTAACTTATTTAACATTGTTTTTTTAAGGGAAAATGTTTTGTCAATAGGGCCTATCAGCCAGTTTATTGCATCTAGATGATGAATAGCTTGCTGACTTAATACCCCACCGTCTAACCTCCAAGTTCCATGCCAACCATCCTTATAATAACTTGAATATCTACACCAAAATACTCTTACAGAAAAAGTGATAATTTTTCCAAGTTTTTTTTTAATCAATAGTTTTTTTGCATAAGTTAAAGAACGGTTAAATCTATTTTGAAAGACAACATCGTAAAGTAATTTTTTTTTTTTCGCTAATTTGCCTAGTTCATTAATTTGATTGGGCAACAATGTTAAAGGTTTCTCACACAAAACATTAATTCCTTTTTTTAAAAGATGTTTTGAATGCAAATAGTGTAATCCTGATGGAGTTAAAATTATTGCCAAATTAGGTTTGGTTTTTTTTAAAGCATCATCTAAATTTTTAAAATATATTTTTTGGTATTTTAAAAGAGACTTATCAATATTTTTTTTATCAACAATTGCTACTATCTCAAAACTTTTAATATTATATTTTTTTAAAATATATAAATAATGCTTAAATACTCTGCCAGCACCTAAAATTAAAACTTTCATGCTTAAATCATCTATTGGGATCTTTAACATTCACAAAACCAGCATTATAATAATCTATGTTAGTTTTTCTTATACTAAATGGTCTTACAGCAAAACCATAAGAAAATGGTGTTGTAAAATATTTTGTTTTTCTAATACTCTTGGGTGTAAGTGTATTGTTTAAACATTCGATTTTTCCATTTTCATTTTTCCACAAAGTTCCGTGCTGTTCAAACCTGGCAAGAACTAAATCTAGATTATTTTTAATCATTTTATTTATTAGTCTATCATAAAATTTTTTTTGCCTATCAGGATAATTATCTGTGGTTATTACCAAAATATCAGAAAATATTTTTTTCTTTTCCATATGTTCAAGTGTTTTCTTACATATTGTTAAAATATCTGTATTAGAGGAAATTAACTCCTTTTTTCTAAAAATTGACAGATCAACATGTTTACTAACAGTTTTTACTGCAAAATCTGAGTCAGACGTAAAAACAATTTTTTTTATATACTTCGATTTTTTTAGATTTGAAATAGTGTGATTAATTAAATATTGATTTTTATAGGAAGCTAATTTTCCTTTTTGTAACAATATAGCATTAATTTTTAAATTTGATGGATTTTCAAAATTTTTATCTACAAACTTATTATCAAGTTTTTCAAGAATATTTACAACACCAAGACATCTTTTCTCATCTAAATTTTGATGAATACCATGATAATGATAAACTGAAGCATTTGGTTCATACACAATATGATAACCTAATTTAAGAATATTGTGTGCCCAAATTCTATCCTCAATATTAATTGCTCTTTCATCAAATTTAATTTTATTCCACAATTTTCTTTTAAAAGCACTATTTGCATTATGAAAAAAGGAGTCTTTTTTTTGTATTTTTTTATCTAATCCAAATGTATTTAGTAGATCTCTCTTGTCAAATGGTGTTGAGTAGGGAAGGGGAACTTGCCTTCCATAAATAGCTGCAACATTCTTTTTTGATAAATCTTTAATCAAATTTTTTATCCAAAAATTATCTAAAGGTATACAATGTGCTGATAAGCAAATAATAATATCCCCTTTTGATTTGGAAATTCCTAAATTTATAGCTTTACCTGGTAGAAATTTTTTTATTTTAACAATTTTAAGTTTATGCTCTTTTGCTACTTTTGTAGTTTTATCTTTTGATTCATTATCAACAATAATGATTTCAAAATTTCTATAACTTTGTTGAGAAATTTTTTCTAAGCACTGCTGAAGCCACCTTTCTTCATTTTTAGTTCTAATAATAATTGATACTAATGGGTTTTTTTTCATCTGATGTTACGGTTTCTTAATTTATATGCATATTCTGCAATTTTAAAATCCTCTAAATTATGAATATCTAGTGATGTAAAACTATCATTATTAGTCAATATTTTTACTTTATCGCCTATTCTCCTTCCTTTTCTCCAAAGATAAGCCCTGCTTGCACTAGATAAACCCGTATCCTCTCTTAAAATACTTTTTTTAACTTGTCTTGAGCTATATATTTTCATAAATGGTTTTAATCTCGACCATTTTTTTTTTTCAAAAATCCAAAAATTTTTGTGGGTTTTATGACCAGAAAATACGCTTTCATATTTCTTATTTAATTTTAATATTTTTACACAATCCTTAATCCATTTAATTTTTCGAAATACGTCTGTTGCTGTTAAAAAAACACAAATATCATATTTTACATTTTTAAATTTTTCATATTTTAAAAGTGCATCCTTTAAAGTATTTTCAGTTGATGCAAGATCTCCTGAAAGTTTTTTAGATCTTAAAAAAGGAACCTCAGCACCATATTTTTTTGCGATGCTTGCAATTTTTTTTGAGTCAGTGGTAACTAAAACAGTATCTATTACACCGCTTTTTATTGCTGCATTTATAGGATAAAAAATTAAAGGTTTTTTATTAAATATTTTTAAATTTTTGTTTTTTAAACCTTTAGATCCAGATCTAGCAGGAATTATTGCTATCACTTTTTGTTTTGGTGTCATAATTTGTCAATAAGTTATTAAAAAAAATTTAAATTTATAAAAAAATATTAATAACACAAATTACATAAAAAATGATAGTAATTAATTGAAATGAAACTTAAAAAAATAATTCTTTGTATTACTAATTATAAAAAAGAAAAATTTTTAGATAGAGCAATACGTTCATGTGACACTCAAATACCAAATGGTTTAGAAATTAAAACTATAGTTGTAAATGATGGAAGTGCAAAATTTAACAAAAAAAATTTATTAAAAGAGTTTCCAAATATAAAAATTATAGATTATAAAAAAAATAAGGGTGTATCTTATGCATCAAATAAAGCACTATATAGTATGGGCTCTGATTATTATATGAGAGTAGATGCTGATGATTATATTAGTATGAAATCATGTTTAATATTGAGTTCAATATTAAATGAAAATAAAAAAATTCCGTTTGTTTATGGAGATATACTTCAAATAAATAGAAATTTTGATATTAAAAAAATATCAAGAAACAAAAGAAATCTTCTTTTAGAGCATGGCGCAGGAATTATGTTCAGGACAAAATATTTAAAAAGCATAAATGGTTATGATAAAAAAATAAAAAACTGTGAAGATTTTGATTTAATTTTAAGAATAGAAAAAAAATTTGGAAAAGGTTTTTACTTGCCAGTACCATATTACAAGTATTATAAGCAAAATTCCAAACATTTAAGCAACTCTAGTAATAGGAAATATTATTTTAATAAAATAAAGAAAAAATATTCAAATTATATTTAAAATGATTATTTTATAATAGAATGTAATTTATTACTGGCTTTTTTTACAAGACCGATTCCAAAAATTATTACTAAAAACTTTATAAAAACAATTGCTAATAATCTAATTAAAAATTTAAACTTAAGTATAAAAAAATTTGTTTCTACTTTAAATTCCTTTCCAAGTTCTTTTATTTTTTCTTGTTCAGTTTTTATATTTTTTTTAAAATTTTTAAATTTCCTCTGAGCTAAAACATAATAAATCCACTTTTGATTAAAAGATTTACCTGAACTAATAACGTCCCAGTTCTTATCATAATTGTAATTTTCAAAAGATATTATCTCCGTTCCAATTTTTTTATGAAATCTATTTAAACAAAAAAAATAACTATTTTTCGAAGCATGTGTCTGTATAAAATTAAAATATGATTTAATTGTAAGTTTATTCATTTCCATCATCGATCTCATATTAATAAAGAAATCTATCTTTATATTTTTTTCAAAATTACAGTTAGGTGGTAATATAAAAATATCATATTTTTTGAGATCTTTTTTTGTGACAATTTTTTTTTTGTTGTAATTTTCAAACAAATAAAATTTTTTTTTTGGAAAGTTTTTTTTTAAATAATATGAAGTTAAAAGATTAGACATGGGTATGTCTATAGAAATTAATTTCGAATTTACATTATTTAAAATTAGTTCTGAAAATTGACCAAAACCACCTCCAATCTCACAAATAACTTTTATTTTTTTTTTTGAAATATACTTTTTTATAACATTGAACCAATATATAAAAACTAATTGATTGAAATCAATATAAGAATTACTAAATTTAAAAACTTTTTCTGAATTTCCAATATTTTTTTTTAAAATATTTTTATGGAGAAAATCATCTCCTACAATATTTTTAATTTTATTTAAAAATCCAAAAGTTGTTTGATCTTGATCATCCAAACCGTAAGAGAGACCACTCTTTCTGAAGTTTATAACATTTTTTTCATTTACAAATTTAGATTTACTAAATTCTAACCAATGAGCAGATTTGTTGGGAGAGTCTTCATTCAGCATCAATTTTTCTGACAAATGAAAATTTTTAATTAATTTTTTTAGAAGTATCATTTTTTTAATGAATAATTTTTTTAATAGTATATTTTTTACTAATGAAGGAAAATATATACACTAAAATTCTTATTAAAAAACCTGTTATTATAGCTGAAGCCGGTGTGAATCATAATGGTTTCAAATCAATTGGTAGAAAACTTATCGATGCTGCTAAAAGAGCTGGAGCAGACTGTATTAAATTTCAAACATATAAAAGCAACAAATTGACTACCAAAAATGCAAAGAGATTTTGGTCGTGGGAAGGTGAAAGAAAAAAGAAAGGTACCCAACACGATAGTTATTCGGTGTTAGATAGTTTTGGACTTAAAGAATATAAATATCTTGCTGATTACTGTAAAAAAAAAAAAATTGAATTTCAGTCAACTCCTTTTGACGTAGACTCTGTTAAGTTACTCGAAAAATTAAAAGTAAAAACTTACAAAATTGCAAGCTGTGACATTACAAATCATCAATTAATAACTGAGGTCGCAAAAACTCGAAAACCAATTTTTTTATCAACTGGTGCTGCAAATGTTAGTGAAATAAAAGATGCAATAAAAATAATTAATAAGTATCATAAAAAAATCGTAATTATGCATTGTACATTGTGCTATCCTACTAAAGTTTTAGACGCAAATTTAAAATCCATAAATTATCTTAAAAAGAAATTTCCAAAATATAGTATAGGGTTGAGCGATCACACTTTAGAAACTTTAACTCCAGTTTTAGCAGTTTCGATGGGTGCATTAGCAATTGAAAAGCATTTTACAATTAATAAAAAACTTAAGAAAAGTGCAGATCATTGGCTATCAGTAGATGAAAAAGAACTCACAAAAATCGTTAAAGATGCAAAGTTTGCAAATCTTGCTTTAGGTGAAGAAAAAAAAGTACCATTAAATTGTGAATTACTTGCAAAAAAAAATGCGAGAAGAAGTTTGGTATCCAATGGAAAGATTATTAAAGGAGAAAAATTTACTTTTAAAAATTTAATATGTAAAAGACCTGGAAACGGTATACCTGCAAATAAATATTTTAAATTTATTGGAAAAAAAGCAAAAAGAAATTACGAGTATGATGAACTAATAAATGAGTAAAGATAATTTTAATATCGAAAATAAAAATATTATTATTTGTGGTGGCTCGGGCCAATTAGGCAGTTCGTTAATCAATTTTCTACTGGAAAAACGCTCAAACATAATTAATTTAGATATATTTAATTTAAAAATAAATCATCCTAATTATCAGTTCTTTAAAGTTGACGTTGCAAAAGAGAAAAATGTATTAAAAGTTCTGAATAAAATAAATAGAAAATATAAAAAAATAGATGTATTGATAAATGTTTTTCATTTTAAAGGTCATAGAAAACTAAAACCATTCGATAATTTTTTTAACGAATTTCATAATTATCCATTAAAAACGTGGAAAAAAACAATAGATGTAAATTTAAATGGACTTTTCATAGTTTGCCAAAATGTTTTAAAAAATATGCTTAAAAATAAAAGTGGTATAATTTTAAACACATCCTCTACTTACGGTATTAATTCACCAATTAAAAGTATTTATGGTAAATCTGGTATCAATAACCCAATAGGTTATGCAACAACGAAGGCCGCAATAATAAATTTTACAAAGTATATAGCTACACATTATGCTGATAAAAACATTCGTGCTAATGTTTTAAGTCCTGGTGGTATTGATAATGTGAATCAATCAAAATATTTTAAAAGAGAGTACAATAAAAGAACACCTATGAAAAGAATGGCAAATGTTAATGAGTTTAATGAAACTGTTTTATACCTTATTTCAAGCGCCTCAAGATATGTAACAGGTTCTAATCTTGTGGTGGACGGAGGTTGGACTGCCTGGTAGTAAAAAATGTGCAATTCTAATTCAAGCAAGGCTAAATTCATCTAGACTGCCTGCTAAAATTTTATTTAAATTCTTTGAAGATACGATAATTGAAAGAATAATTAAGATTGCAAAAAAAAGTATTAATAAAAGAAATGTATTTATAATCTCTGGTGACAAAGAAAAAAATAAAATTTTATTCAACTTATCTAATAAAAATAAGATTGGAATTTATTTTGGTAATGAAATTAATGTATTCCAAAGATTTAAAGACTTTTTAAATTCTAAATTTGGTAGAGAATATAAATATATTTATAGAATTACTGCAGATAATTACCTCGTTCAACCCAATATTGTAAAAAAAATGATCAATGATGCTTTTAATAAAAAGATAGATTACGCTTTTATTGATCCATTATCACATTACTCAGGAGAGGTTGTCTCGAGAAAACTTTTTATGAAACAAGATAAAATTTCAAAAATGGCTAAAGAACATGTGACTTGGGATTTTAGAAAAGATAAAAAAATTAAAATTTTGAAGTATCCTAAAAATTTTTTAAATTTAAATCACACAAAATCTTTAACTCTAGATACGATTAAAGATTTAATTTTAATGAAAGAGTTGGAATTTAAATTTCAAGGCTTAAGACCAGTTGATAATTATATCTATTTAAAAAAAAACCAAAAAAAAATGTTAAAATTAATAAATTCCAAAGTAAAAAAGTATAAAAAAAATTAAAATAATGATTTAAATTTATATATGATTTGTTGCATTATAGGTAAAGGGTCAATAGGCAAAAGACATTCGAATATATTAAGAGCTTTGAATGTTAAGGTTTTATTTCTTAGAAGAAAACCAGAAAAAGCAAAAAAAAATGAAATTTCTTTTAATTATGACAATTTACAAAAGATAAATTTTTTTATTATTGCTAACCCATCTTCATTTCATTTGCAGACGATAGAAAAAATAATCAAATTTAATAAACCTATTTTTGTTGAAAAACCATTCGTAACTCAAACAAAGATTGACAAAAATATTACAAATTACAAAAAATTATTTATACTTTATCAAATGAGGTTTGATCCAAGGATTAAATTTATTAAAAAAAAAATTTCAACTGAAAAAATAAAAAAAGCAAATTTTATCTGGAAAAGTTTTTTGCCTTATTGGCACAAGTATGAAGACTACAAAAAAAGTTATGCTTCAAGAAAAGTTTTAGGAGGAGGAGCTATATACACTATGAGTCACGAAATTGATACTGCAATAAATCTTTTGGGAGAAGTAAAAAAAGTTTTTGCAAAAAAAAATAAAAATAAGCTTAAGATAGATGTTGAAGATAATATAAAGATAAAACTTAGTCATAAAAAAAATCTCTCAAGCAAACTTGATCTTAGTTTTGCTTCGAAAAAAAATACAAGAAAATTTAAAATTGAATTTAATAATGCTTATGTAAATTGGAATTTTTTTGAAAATAAAGTCTATTATAAAAATAAATATTATAAATTTAAACTAAACAATGATGATATTTACGAGAAACAAATGAAACATCTGCTTTCAATCATAAAGAAAAGAAATTATGAAAAATCACCAGTACATATAAACAAAATTATTCACACACAAAATGTCATAAACGCTTGTGTTAAGTCATTAAATAAAAAAAAAGCTATAAATATAGGTGTATAAAAACTTATTGGTGTAATTTAAACTTTCAATATTTCTTTTCAAAATAGTTTTTTTCACTATAAAATTTAAAATTTTTTTCAGTGCATAAATCAAGCCAATTGAGCTATTAGTACTGGTCAGCTGCACGCATTACTGCGCTTCCACATCCAGCCTATCAACGTGGTGGTCTACCACGGCTCTATAGGAAGAACTAGTTTTGAGGTGAGTTTCCCGCTTAGATGCTTTCAGCAGTTATCTCGTCCATACTTAGCTACCCGGCACTGCAGCTGGCGCTACAACCGGTCCACCAGTGGTATGTTCAACCCGGTCCTCTCGTACTAGGGTCAACTCCTCTCAATTCTTCTACACGCATAGCAGATAGGGACCGAACTGTCTCACGACGTTCTGAACCCAGCTCACGTACCACTTTAATTGGCGAACAGCCAAACCCTTGGGACCTGCTCCAGCCCCAGGATGTGATGAGCCGACATCGAGGTGCCAAACACTGCCGTCGATATGAGCTCTTGGGCAGTATCAGCCTGTTATCCCCGGCGTACCTTTTATCCGTTGAGCGATGGCCCTTCCACTCAGAACCACCGGATCACTATGACCGACTTTCGTCTCTGCTCGACTTGTCAGTCTCACAGTCAGGCAGGCTTATGCCATTGCACTCTACGAACGATTTCTGACCGTTCTGAGCCTACCTTCGCACGCCTCCGTTACTATTTGGGAGGCGACCGCCCCAGTCAAACTACCCACCATACAATGTCTTGATGCCGGATAACGGCAATCAGTTAGATACCAAGAAAAACAAAAGAGGTATTTCACTGGTGACTCCACAAAAGCTGACGCCCTTGCTTCAATGTCTCCCTCCTATGCTAAATATGTTTTTCCTAATACCAATGTAAAGTTGCAGTAAAGGTGCACGGGGTCTTTCCGTCTAACTACGCGAACTCCGCATCTTCACGGAGAATTCAATTTCACTGAGTTGATGTTGGAGACAGCGGAGAAATCGTTACGCCATTCATGCAGGTCGGAACTTACCCGACAAGGAATTTCGCTACCTTAGGACCGTTATAGTTACGGCCGCCGTTTACTGGGGCTTCAGAAGTTAGCTTGCACCAACCGCATTAACCTTCCAGCACCGGGCAGGCGTCAGACCCTATACATCCACTTACGTGTTAGCAGAGCCCTGTGTTTTTGATAAACAGTCGCTTCTCCCTGGCTTGTGCCACCCTCTTATAGTTGCCTACAAAAAGGTCTTCCTTATCCCGAAGTTACGGAAGTATTTTGCCGAGTTCCTTCAACATCATTCTCTCAAGCGCCTAAATATACTCTATTAATCCACCTGTGTCGGTTTAGGGTACGGTCTAATGATGGAGCTATTTCTTGGAACCTTTTCGCGGCAAGCTCAATCCATTAAGAACTCACAACTTACAAGATCCGTCACTACCATCTGGTTAAGGAATATTAACCTTATTTCCATCGACTACGGCTTTCGCCCTCGCCTTAGGTGCCGACTAACTCTGCGCGGATTAACCTTGCGCAGAAACCCTTGGATTTTCGGCGAAGAAGTTTTTCACTTCTTTTATCGTTACTTATGTCAGCATTCGCACTTCTGATACCTCCAAGATCCCTCACGGGTATCCCTTCACAGGCTTACAGAACGTTCCGCTACCAGTTGCAATTTTCGAAAAAATTACAAATCCACAGATTCGGTATATGATTTTAGCCCCGTTACATCTTCGGCGCAGAAACTCTATTAGACCGGTGAGCTGTTACGCTATCTTTAAAGGATGGCTGCTTCTAAGCCAACCTCCCGGCTGTTAAGGAATTTCCACATCCTTTCACACTTAATCATAATTTGGGGACCTTATCTGGTGGTCTGGGCTCTTTCCCTCTCGACCATGGACCTTAGCACCCACAGTCTGTCTGCTGAAGAACAACATTTAGCATTCGGAGTTTTATTAGGTTTGGTAAGAATCTCTTCCCCCTAGCCCATTTAGTGCTCTACCTCTAAATGTCTATTTATTCAACGCACTACCTAAATAGTTTTCGCGGAAAACCAGCTATCTACGAATTTGGTTGGCCTTTCACCCCTTACCACAAGTCATCCAAAGACTTTTCAACGTCAACTGGTTCGGTCCTCCGGTAAGTGTTACCTTACTTTCAACCTGCTCATGGTAAGCTCATTCGTTTTCGGGTCTAATTCATTAAACTAATCGCCCTATTAAGACTTGCTTTCGCTACGCCTACACCTAGATGGCTTAAGCTTGCTTAATAAATTAAGTCACTGACCCATTATACAAAAGGTACGCCGTCACTCTAAAAAGAGCTTCGACTGATTGTAGGCATGCGGTTTCAGGTTCTATTTCACTCCCCTAATAGGGGTTCTTTTCACCTTTCCCTCACGGTACTAGTTCACTATCGGTCACTGAAGAGTATTTAGGCTTAGAGGGTGGTCCCCCTATATTCGAGCAGGATTTCACGTGTCCCGCTTTACTCAAGAATTTTGTTAAACATTACTCATACGGGACTATCACCCTCTATGGTTAGCATTTCCAAACTATTCAAATTTTTTTAACAAAACTACTGGCCTAGTCCGCGTTCGCTCGCCACTACTAACGGAATCTCAATTGATTTCTTTTCCTCTGGTTACTTAGATGTTTCAGTTCTCCAGGTTGTCTCTTTAAACCTATGTATTCAGTTTAAAGTACCACATAAAGTGGTGGGTTTCCCCATTCGGAAATTTTCGGATCAAAACTTACATACAGCTCCCCGAAACTTATCGCAGTATATCACGTCCTTCATCGGCTTTCAGTGCCAAGGCATCCACTACACGCCCTTAAACGCTTGATTTATGCACAGAAAAAAATTCTGTGTTGAATCAAATTTTTATTTTGAACATTAGCTAATAACATTGCTAATGTTCGGATATAGATATTGATATTAATTATTAATTCTTTACGATTTTTTATAACTAAGTGTTTGGTGGAGGATAGCGGGATCGAACCGCTGACCTCCTGAATGCAAATCAGGCGCTCTCCCAGCTGAGCTAATCCCCCATGATCTTATATTTGGTGGGCCGAGAAAGACTCGAACTTTCGACCCCACCCTTATCAAGGGTGTGCTCTAACCAACTGAGCTACCGGCCCCCATGCAAGAGAAACACTACTTTAAGAAGAGAAATGAGGACGGTCAACATTATCCTGTATATTATTTAGAATGAAATTTTACTTTCATTCATCCTTAGAAAGGAGGTAATCCAGCCGCAGGTTCCCCTACGGCTACCTTGTTACGACTTCACCCCAGTCGCTGACTATACCGTGGTCAAGGGTTTGAAACCTTGCCTTAAGGTAGAACCAACTCCCATGGTGTGACGGGCGGTGTGTACAAGACCCGGGAACGCATTCACCGTGGCACGCTGATCCACGATTACTAGTAATTCCAGCTTCATGCACTCGAGTTGCAGAGTGCAATCCGAACTGAGGTATCTTTTAAGGATTTGCTTAACGTCGCCGTCTTGCTTCCTGTTGTAGATACCATTGTAGCACGTGTGTAGCCCAACACGTAAGGGCCATGAGGACTTGACGTCATCCCCACCTTCCTCCAGCTTATCACTGGCAGTTCTTTCAGAGTGCCCAACTAAATGATGGCAACTAAAAGTGAGGGTTGCGCTCGTTGCGGGACTTAACCCAACATCTCACGACACGAGCTGACGACAGCCATGCAGCACCTGTGTTTCGTCCGGCCGAACCGAAAACTTTAATCTCTTAAAGTCGCGACGAACATGTCAAGTGTTGGTAAGGTTCTGCGCGTATCTTCGAATTAAACCACATGCTCCACTACTTGTGCGGGTCCCCGTCAATTCATTTGAGTTTTAACCTTGCGGTCGTACTCCCCAGGCGGTGTGTTTATCGCTTTCGCTGCGACACTGAAAATAAATTTCCAACGTCTAACACACATCGTTTACGGCATGGACTACGAGGGTATCTAATCCTCTTCGCTACCCATGCTTTCGTTCCTCAGTGTCAGTAATGATCCAGAAAGCTGCCTTCGCAATTGGTATTCTTTCTAATATCTACGAATTTCACCTCTACACTAGAAATTCTGCTTTCCTCTATCATACTCTAGCTGAAAAGTTTTGATGGCAGTTCCAGAGTTAAGCTCTGGGATTTCACCACCAACTTTTTCAACCACCTACGAACTCTTTAAGCCCAGTAATTCCGAACTACGCTAGGTCCCTTCGTATTACCGCGGCTGCTGGCACGAAGTTAGCCGGACCTTCTTATTCGGGTACAGTCATTTTCTTCCCCGACGAAAGAGCTTTACAACCCAAAGGCCTTCTTCACTCACGCGGCATCGCTGCATCAGAGTTTCCTCCATTGTGCAAGATTCCCCACTGCTGCCTCCCGTAGGAGTTTGGGCCGTGTCTCAGTCCCAATGTGGCTGATCATCCTCTCAAATCAGCTATTGATCACAGTCTTGGTAGGCCATTACCCCACCAACAAACTAATCAAGTGCAGGCTCATCCAATGGTGCATAAAGCTTTCTCCGTAAAGACTTATCCGGTATTAGCACAAGTTTCCTCGTGTTATTCCAGGCCAAAGGGCAGATACCTACATGTTACTCACCCGTCTGCCACTAGTATTGCTACTCGTTCGACTTGCATGTGTTAGGCGTGCCGCCAGCGTACGTTCTGAGCCATGATCAAACTCTCAAGTTTAAAAACGGCGCACACTAGCTTCCATATAAATTCTAAGAATAAAATTTATATGATGTTGAAGTGTGTACGACAAATTTTGGTAACCTTAACCGTCCACACTTCTCTTCTTAAATTTTTACTTTTTAAATAGCTAATTGAGCCAAAAAAGCTCAATAATACTCACTAATTTATTGTATTAACAATAATTTTATTGAGAAAGTTCAGTGCTTATAGGCTAAAATTAAAGGAAATCAAGCATATAACATTTAAAAATATTAATAAAAATCAAGGTTTTTAAAGGGTTTTTTTTGATTTTTAAATTCCTCTAAACTAATAATTGAAGGATATTCATTTTAAATGATTAAAAATTTAGAAAATAAAATAAAAAAAAATATTGGAATTTTTGGACTAATTTTACTCACTTTAGTTACAGCTATTTCTACAACTTATTTTAATTATAAAAAAAAAATTGATCATGAAAGATACGATAGCTTTATTGATAATGTTTATTTCAAAAAAACTTTAAACTATATAGTCACCAATCTTGAGCCAAAATATAATAAAATTAAACATAAAATAAAATCTGGAGAAACTTTTGATAAAATTCTAGAGAATTACTCAATTAATAAATCAGAAATAAATAAAATAAAAAAATCTTTAGAAAAAAAAATAAACCTAAATAAGCTTAATACAAAACAGGTAATTCAATTTAGTTTAGATAAAACTAATAATAAAATTGTTGAATTTAGTTATCAGATATCTAATACAAAAAAAATATATTTAAAAAGAAGTGTGGAAGAAGATAATTTTAATGAAAAAATTTTATCAATTCAATTGGATAAAAATATAGTTTATAAAGAAAATATAATTATTCAAAGCCTCTACAAAGCAGCCGATGAACAAAAGATACCAGCAAATATTATAATTGAATTTGCAAGAATTTATGGGTTCCAAGTAGATTTTCAAAGAGACATTAGAAAACAAGATAAATTTCAAATAATGTATGAAATTTTTCTAAATGAAAAAAAAGAAATTATTGAAACTGGTGAAATTCTTTATGCAAATCTTAAACTTAGTGGTCAAGATAATAGTCTTTATTATTTTGATGACAAAAAAAATGAAGGTCATTACGATAAAAATGGAAAAAGTGTAAAAAAAGCTTTGATGAAAACACCAATTAATGGTGCAAGACTTTCATCACCATTTGGAATGAGAAAACATCCTATAGATGGTTATAATAAGATGCATAGAGGTACTGACTTTGCTGCACCAATGGGAACTCCTATAATGGCATCAGGTGATGGGGTTATAAAAAAAGCTGGATGGTGTGGAGGAGGAGGAAACTGCGTAAAGATTAAACATAATTCAACTTATCAAACAGTTTATGCACACATGTCAAAATTCGCTCGCGGTATAAAACCTGGGGTAAGAGTAAAACAAGGACAAACTATTGGATATGTTGGATCTACTGGTAAATCTACCGGACCTCATTTACATTATGAAGTAATTGTAAATGGAAAGAAAGTAAACTCACAAAAACTTAAACTACCATCTGGTAAAATATTAAAAGGTAAAGAACGAAAGCTGTTTGAAACTAAAAAAATTAAATTGGATGTTCTTAAATCAGAAAAAATATTAGGAATAAACTAATTTACTTCAAGTTGTGTTTTTGCAGTTTTTTGAATTTCAGTTTCATCACTAGATGAATCTAATGTTTTATCTTCAGAGTTTTGGTCTAAATTTTCATCAATATCATCAGTAAGTTGAGAATTATTTTCAGACCTACTTTCTATAAACTTTTCTCTTTTAAAACTTTCTCTTTCGTTAAGTATTCTTGTGAAGTGATCAGCATGCTGTAAATAATTTTCAGATAAAATTTTATCTCCATTTGATAGAGCTTCTCTTGCTAAATCATTATATTTTTCAATTAGTTTTGGTGCATTATGATTATTTCTTCCAGGAGCTTTCCTCTTGAAACTATCATTATTTGAAAAGTTAGAATTGAATTTGGTGGTATCACCATTAGATTTGAAATTTCTAGTATTTCTTCTAAAGCCACCTCTTCTATTATTATTGTTATTATTTCTGAATGTTACCATATTTTTTTAGTTATATTTTTGTACTAACAATACACCTATCATTATTTGCAATATCTTTATGAGTGCTTTCTATATAAAAACCTTCTTTATTTAATAAATTAATAACTTTATTTTTTTGATCAAATCCGATCTCTAAAATAAATTTACCTTTTTTTTTTATCAGTTCAGAAGATTTTTTAATTACTTTTCTGATTTCTGATAATCCATCCAATCCACCGTCTAACGCTAGTCTTGGCTCATACTCAGCAACATCTTTTTCCAAATATTTTAATTTACATGTTTTAATATAAGGAGGATTAGAAACAATTAAATCATATTTTCCTAAATTGAATTTGTCAACATCTGATTTATATAATTTTAATCTAGAACTAACTTTATGAGCTATTGCATTTTTTTTACTTATATATAAACATTTTTTACTCAAATCTATACCACTTCCACGAAAATTTTCTCTCTCCTTTAAAATTGAAATTACAATACAGCCTGAACCAACACCTATATCTAAAATATTTAATTTACTTTTTTGTTTTGTTAACCTCAATATATTTTCAACAATCAACTCTGTATCTGGCCTTGGTATCAAAATACCTTTTGCAATAAAAAACTCTGAATTCCAAAAAGACTTTTTTTTAGTTAAATATGCTACTGGATTTCCTAAAGATCTCTGATGAATTAACTTATAAAAATTATTTAAGTCATTTTTATTTATAAAATCATTGGAATTAAGTAAAATATAATTTCTATCTTTATTAATTGTTTCTGCCATTAAAATTTCAGAATCCAATATTGGGTTAGGTATAAGTTTACTTTTTAAAATTTTTGAACCTTCATTAATAGCTAAATTAATATTCATAAATTATTTTAAATTGCTAAGACTTTCCTCTTGCGCTTGTAAGGTCAAAGATTCAATCATTTCATCAAATGCTTCTCCCTCTAAAAATTCATCTAATTTATGAAGAGTTAAATTTATTCTATGGTCTGTAACTCTTCCTTGAGGAAAGTTATAAGTTCTTATTCTTTCTGATCTGTCTCCTGTCCCAATTTTTGTCTTACGATCTTGAGATCTTTCTTGGTCTATTCTTGACCTTTCCAATTCATATAAACGTGCCCTTAAAATTTTCATACCTTTAGCTTTATTTTTATGTTGTGATTTTTCATCTTGTTGAGATACAGATAAACCTGATGGTATATGAGTAATTCTAACTGCACTATCTGTTGTATTAACCGATTGTCCACCTGGGCCTCCTGCTCTAAAAACATCAATTCTTAAATCAGAATCGTTGATCTTTAAGTCAACTTCCTCGGCTTCAGGTAACACGGCTACTGTTGCTGCCGATGTATGAACTCTTCCTTGGGTTTCTGTATCTGGAACTCTTTGAACTCTATGTACTCCACTTTCATATTTTAATGTAGAATAAATATTTCTTCCTTTAATAGAAGCTATAACCTCTTTTAAGCCTCCAGCATCACTTCTTGAAATTGATATTAATTCCAAAGTCCATTTTTTTTTATGACTAACTTTTTCATACATTTTAAATAAATCAGAAGCAAATAAACTTGCCTCTAAACCACCAGTTCCTGCTCTGATTTCAATAATCGCATTTTTTTTGTCTGCTTCATCTTTTGGTAATAAAAAAAATTTTAATTTCTTTTGATCAATTTCATATTGCAAATTTAAGTCAGTTAATTCTATTTCAGCCATTTTTTTTAGTTCATTATCTGATGTTTGGTCATTTAAAATTTTCTCTAATTCCTGTTTGTCGTTCTCAAAAGAGAGATGTTTTTTTGCAACATCTATAATTTCATTAATATCCGAATACTCTTTAGATTTTTCTGCAAATAATTTTTTATCTATTTCCCCTGAAGAAAGTTCTTTTTCTAGAGCTGAATGTTTTTCAATTAACTCTTCAATTGTTTTTGATGGGATCATTTTTTTTATTTATTTTCTATTTCAGCTGCCTTTTTTTCAACTTCAGAAATTACTTTATTTATTATTTCACTTGTTAAAACTTTTGCACTTTGAACACCTGACAAATAAAGCATATTATTTCCTTTTCCACCGCCAGTTATTCCAATATCAGTCATGGCAGCTTCGCCTGGGCCATTCACAACACAGCCTATAATAGACAGTGTTATTGGGGTTTTTATATGAGATAATTTTTCCTCTAGTATTTTTACTGTATCAATTACTTGGAAAGCTTGCCTTGCACATGATGGACAAGATATGATTTTTACTCCTCTATTTCTTAATCCCAAAGATTTTAAAATTTCATTTCCAATTTTAACTTCTTTTACAGGATCATCGGACAAAGATACCCTAATAGTGTCGCCAATACCATCCAAAAGAAGTGATCCAAGACCTATAGCAGACTTAACACTACCTGCAACAAAACCTCCTGCTTCTGTTATTCCTAAGTGTAGAGGGTAATTCATGGCCTTAGAAAGTTGTCTGTAAGCTGCAATTGATAAAAATACATCGGAGGATTTAACACTTACTTTAAAATTAAAAAAATCTTCATCCTCTAAAATTTTTATATTTCTTATAGCACTCTCTACCAATGCTTCTGGGCAAGGCTCTTTATATTTTTCTAGTATATCTTTTTCTAAAGAACCAGCATTAACGCCTATTCTAATTGAACAATCGTTGTCTTTTGCAGCTTTTAAAACATCATGAATTTTTTTTTTATCTCCAATGTTTCCTGGATTAATTCTTAAACACTTTGCACCATTTTCTGCAGCTTCAATAGCTCTTTTATAATGAAAATGAATATCAGCAATTACAGGAATTTGAATATTTTTTGTAATTTCTTTTAAAGCTTTTGATGAGTCTTCATCTGGGCAAGACACTCTTACAATATCAGCACCTTCTTCATGAATTTCTTGAATTTGTTTTATTGTTGCTGACACGTTAGTCGTCAATGTGTTAGTCATAGATTGAACTGAAATTGGATTATCTCCTCCAACCTTTACATCGCCTACATTAATTACTTTAGTTTTTTTTCTATCAATATTTCTAAAAGGCCTAAGGCTCATAAAATTAATCTAATTTAAATTCTTTGTGTAAGACCGCTACAGCTTTTTTAACACTCTTAGAGGAAATAAGTACAGAAATTTTTATTTCTGATGTGGATATAACAAGAATATTAATTTTTTTTGAAGCCAATGCTTGGAACATCCTATAAGTTATTCCAGGAGTAGTTATCATTCCTACTCCAATAATAGAAACTTTTGATAGATCTTTATCAAATGATAATTTTTTATATGATATTGACTTATTTTTTTTTATTAATCTTTCAGTTTTTTTCAAATCCTCAGACTTAATTGTGAATGTTAAATCTGTTTCTTTTCCATTTTGAGAGATATTTTGAACAACCATATCAACATTAATTAAATTCTTTGATAATGGTCTAAAAATTGATGCTGCTACTCCAGGTCTGTCTTTAACACCTACAATTGTGATTTTAGCATCATTTTTTGTAGAAGAAATTCCTGTTATAATTTGATTACTAAAAGTTTTTTTTGAACCTGTTATTAAAGTTCCACTTTTTGAAACAAAAGAGGATTGAACTTTTATATCAATTTTATTTAACTTTGCATCCTGAACTGAAGTAGGCTGCATTACTTTTGACCCAAGCGATGCCATTTCTAACATCTCGTCATAAAAAATTTTTCTGATTTTTTTTGCTTTTTTATACTGTCTTGGATCGGTAGTATAAACTCCATCTACGTCAGTATAAATTATACACTCATCAGCTTTAATAAATTTTGCAAGCATAATTGCTGTTGCATCAGATCCACTTCTTCCTATAGTCGTAATTCTAAAATCATTGCTTACACCTTGAAAACCAGTAATTATAGGTATTCCACCTGAATTTATATATTTATTTAGTTCTTTAATACCTACTGAACTAATTCTTGCATTTGAGTGAGGACCATCTGTTAAAATAGGTAATTGCCACGATGTCCAAGATCTTGATTTAAACCCATTATGTTTTAATCGACCAGCAATAAGTGCACATGATACTTGTTCTCCAGTCGAAACTAATGCATCATATTCTGCTCTATCAAAATTGTTACTTATCAGTTTAGATTTATTAACTAACTCATTTGTCACACCACTCATTGCTGATGAAACAACTACTACCTTATTTTTTTTCTTTTTGTAAAAAGCAATAATTTTGCATACCTTTTTAATTCTTTCTATAGTTCCTACAGACGTTCCGCCAAATTTTAATACGATAGTTTTCATGCTAGCTTTAATTATTAATATTTAATAAATAATGGATAAAATACATCTAAATAATTATGTCAACTATTTATCACAATGACTAGTGTAAATAAAAAAGAAATAGATAAATTTTCTAAAATGGCCAATGAATGGTGGGATCCAGAGGGTAAATTCAAACCACTTCATAAATTTAATCCAACAAGAATAAAATATATAAAAGAAAATATTATTAATAATTTCAAATTAAAAAATAAAACTAAATCTTTATCAGGAATAAATATTTTAGATATTGGATGTGGTGGAGGGTTACTATCTGAACCAATGTCAAGAATGGGAGCAAATGTTACTGGAATTGACGCATCTGACAAAAATATAGAAATTGCAAAACTTCATTCAAAAAAAAGTAAACTAAAAATTAATTATTTATGTTCTTCACCTGAAAAACTTAAAATTTCAAAGAAATTTGATGTTATTTTAAATATGGAAATTGTTGAACACGTGGAAGATATAGATTTTTTTTTAAAGTCTTGCTCAAAACTTTTAAAAAAAAATGGACTAATGTTTGTTGCAACAATAAATAAAACTCTGAAATCTTATCTTTTTGCGATTGTTGGAGCAGAATATGTTTTGAGATGGCTTCCAATTGGAACACACGAATGGGAAAAATTTGTTAAACCTGAGGATCTTAAAAAAATTTTAATGAAATATGATTTATCTCTCAATAAATTAGACGGTATGAATTTTAATATTATTAAGGATGAATGGAGTATTTCTAGAGATTTATCTGTAAACTATATAGCAAAGTTTATAAAAAACTAATTTTCCTTTTCATCTATCCAAGGGATCATTTGGGCGTCTATGCCTTCTTCTTTTAATTCTATTAAATCTTCCTTTGATGCACTGCCGTAAATACCCTTTGTTTTTTTTTTACCATTGTAATGAATTGATCTCGCCTCATAAGCAAAATTATCACCAACATAATTAAAATTATTTTTAATAAATTTTTGATAATTTTTTATAGTTTTTTTCACATTATTAAATTTTTCTAAATTTACTTTTTCATCAGTTTTTGGCCTATGACTTATTAGCTGTGGTGCCATAATTGTTTTTTCAACTTTTACTGAATTACAATTATGACAATTCAAAAGTTTTTTCTTTTTTAATCTTTCATACTCATTTGAAGATGCAAACCAACTGTCGAATTTTAAATCACAGTCTTTACATACAAGTTTGTATTTAATCATAACTCTTAATTAATTATACTTTTTAATTTTTCAATAAATTAACTTCTATAGTCTGCATTAATTTCAATATATTTTTTTGTTAAATCCATTGTATAAGCTGTAAAGTTCTTCTTTCCTGTAAAAGTTTCAATATTTATCTCTATATTTTCTCCTTTCATATAATTTGCTGTTTGCTTTTCATCGTAACTTTGATTTAATTTTCCACCTTCTACAATTATTATATTTCCAAACTTAATTAATAATTTATTTAAGTTAATTTTAGGCCCAGCTTTGCCGATTGCCATTATAACTCGTCCCCAATTTGGATCTTCTCCAGCAATTGCGGTTTTTACTAGTGAGGAATTTGCAACTGAGAAAGCAATTTTTTTTGCATCTATCTCATTTTTACACTTACTAACATTGATTGTTATGAACTTTGATGCTCCTTCACCATCTGCAACAACTCTTTTTGCTAAATTTAAAAGAACATTATTTAGAGCTTTATCAAAATTTTTAATTTTATTTTCATTTACATTTTTTACTTGGTAATTTTTTACTTTATTAGTTGCAAAAATAGTTGCCATATCATTGGTACTGGTATCCCCATCACAAGAAATAGCGTTAAATGTATTGGTAATATTTTTTTTTAATAACTTTCCTAAAACATCATTAGATAAAGTTGCATCAGTAAATATATAAACAAGTGTTGTTGCCATGTTTGGATATATCATTCCTGATCCTTTGGCTATTCCATATATTTTTACTTTTTCACTTCCAATATAACATTCCTCCATAGCTAATTTTGGCTTAGTATCCGTAGTCATAATTGCAAGGGCTGCCTTCATCCAAATGAATTTATTTTGGGTGTAACGAATTTTATTTAATAAATTTGGAATATTATTAAAAATTTTTTCATATGGAAACTTTTCCCCAATGGTACCTGTGCAACCAAAAATTATATTTTTTGTAGAAATTTTTTTAGGATTATCCTCGTCTTCTTCTTGTTTTTTATTTAATAATTTTGAGGTTAAATCTGCTATTTTTTTTAAACTCTCATAACCTTGCTTTCCAGTGAAAGCATTAGCGTTTCTTGTGTTTACAATAAGAGAGTATATTTTTTTTGGTCTTTGGTTAATGTTCCATTTTATATTTTCAGATATTATTTTTGATTGGGTATAAACAGAAGCGTAATTAGCACCTTCTCTGAAATAGAACATTGATAAATCATCTCTAATATCATTGTATAAATTTGCTGAAACAACTGAAATTGAAAGACCGTCTAAATGATCAAGGTCTTGAAAATCAATCATTTTAGTATTTTTTGATTGAGATGTTAAAAAATTTGTAAAATTAATTCCCATATTGTTTAAATTCTTTATTTAATACATATATTAAACAATATAAGTAAAGAATAAATCAAATAGTCATGTTTAACCCATTAAATTTAATAACAAAATTTATCAAATCTAGTAATCAAAAAGAGCTAGATAGAATTGGTAAAATTGTTGAAAAAATAAACTTACATGAGGAAGATTTTAAAAATTTAAATGACGCTGACTTCCCAAAAAAAACTGGTGAATTTAAAAATCAGATAAATAGCGGAAAATCTTTAGACAAATTACTTCCAGAGGCTTTTGC
>CACJEG010000012.1 GCA_902592375.1 uncultured Pelagibacteraceae bacterium
TAAATCACTTTCTAAAAATAATTCGAAGTATCTACAAACATCAAATATATGTGAAACAGGTCTCCATTGTAAACCAGAGCTTTTTATAATTATTTCTTTATCCAAATAGGCATTTAACACGAAATTATTTAACACAGTATCAAATCTCATGAATTCAGATATTCCATAGATCGTTCCATTTCTTATAAAGACTGGAGCAAAATTTTTATCTGCTAATTTAGATATTGATTTCTCGGCAGCAACTTTTGATTTAGCATAAATTGTTTGAGGATCTGTCGGGGTTTTTTCAGTAACTGATTTTTTCGATTTTGAGACACCATACATGATACAAGACGAAGAGAACAAAAACCTTTGTACTTTTGCTTTTTTTGCATTTTTAGCTAATTTAATAGATGCTTTAAGGTTTATATCCTCTGTCCATTTTTTATTATAATTTCCAATTGGATCATTACTTAAAGCCGCCAGATGAATAATTGCATCAAAATTTTTTAGATCCGATACTTTTATTTTTCTTATATCTTTCTCTAAATCTAAATAATTATTTTTTTTTTGAATTTTATAATAATTTGGTAATTTACACTTTTTAAAAAAACCATTATCCATCCCCACAATATCATAACCCTTAGAACTAAGATAGTTACATAAAGCTGAACCAATAAAACCTTTGCTGCCGGTAATTAAAATTTTCATATAAATTCTGATAAAGTTAAGTAGTTATAAAACTTGTTATTTATAGATAAAAAAATATAAATCAACCCTAATTAGATAAACCGATTTGTAGTATAATATTAAAATGATTTCAGATTTATCCAGTTTCTACAAAGGATCTACCCCTGGTTTATTTTTGTTGTTAATTTCTTTTTATCCTGTTTTTTCATTAGTTGGACCTTTTTTTGAAAATTTAAATATATTGTTATTAGGATTTGTCTCTTTTTTTTATCTATTAAAAAATAAAAATTTTTTAAATTTTAAAGATTTTTTTTTAGCATCTTTTTTTTTAATTTTATTTTTTTATAACTTAAAAACAGGAAGCAATAATGATTTAGTTAAATCTATAAAATATTTAATATATTTATCTATTTTATTATTTTGTTTAAAAATAAAATTTAAAAAAAATCATTTTTCATTAATAAAAAAAGTCTTTAAATTTATAACTTTGACTTTGTTTGTTTTGTATACCGACATATTAGTCCAAAAATTTTTTGGTTATAATATTATTGGATATGAGACTCGGGGTTGTTATTTTGATGACAAAATAATTGAAAATTGTAGGGTTTCAAGCTTTTTTGATGATGAATATGTGGCTGGTTCATTTATATCTAGGGTGGTAGTAATTGTCTCTCTTTATTATTCATTAATTGAAAAAAATTATTTACTTTTAATTCCCACTTTAATTTTTAGTTTAATTTCAATTTTTTTTACTGGGGAAAGGATGGCTTTGGGTTTTAATATACAAATTTTAGCAATATTTTTTGTTTATATAGTTATTTTAAAAAAAATTGAATTAAATTTTTTTAAAATACTTTCTATATTTTCTATATTTTTTTTAGCAATTATATTTCTGGTAACTCAAAATACCTCAATCCGTTATTCAAAAGGTTTAGATTTAATATATAATAAGGATTATTTTCAAATGAATATTTCAGAAAATAAAATTGAAGATATAGATTATTTTCAAATTAATAAAAGTTTTTTAGATAAAGAATTTAAAATAATGCCAAATCAAAAATATGGATATTATAGCTCAAATGAAATTAAAAAAAATTTAACAAATAGCTCTATAAATAACTTAAATTTTGTTCCTACTTTTTTAAAAGATACAACTTTCACAATAGACACTGAGAGTTTACAAAATAAGAATGCTTATATTCAGATAATTTCTACTACAAAAGTAAACACACATTTCTTTAATAGCACAGGATGGTCTGCTCATTTTATTGCAGCTTGGAAAATATTTGAAAAAAATATTTTACTAGGATCTGGTTTTAAATCATTTTATAATGAATGCATTAAGCTTGATAAAATTAATCATATATACGATAGTCATAAATGCTCCATTCATCCTCATAATTTTCATTTAGAAATACTTCAATCTACTGGACTTATAGGTTATTTAAGCTTTTTAATTTTGATATATTCTCTTTTTGTGTCAGTTTTTAGAAATAAAAGTTTAAGGACTTTAGATAAATTATTAATTACTATGATTTTATTAATAATTTTTAACCCGATTACTACATCTGGTTCAATTTTCTCGTCTAGTTTCTCAAATAAACTTTGGCTTATTTCGTCAATTGTTATTTTTTTAACAAGATTTAAAGGATACAAAAATGAATTTAATTAATGAAGGAATAACATATGATTATTTTTCAATTATTCTATCAATTTGTTTTATTTATTATTTAATTTTTAATGCTTCAACTATATTTCTTGGAAAAAATCTAAAAGTTATTAAGAAAAAAAAATTTCTGTCTAATAAGGATGTGCATCTATTTGGAGGTTATTTTATTACTATTCCAATAATAATATATATTGTTTTTTTTAGTTTTATATCTCTAGAATTTTTTAAAGAAAATATAGTTTTGCTAATTACATTAAAATTGATTTTAATTTTTGGAATTATTGACGATAATATTGACTTAAAACCTATATTTAAAACAATATTTTCATTAATAGCATTTAGTTTTTTTATCTCTTTCAATCAAAAGTTCCAAATAAATGGGATAGATATTTATTTTTTTAAATATGATTTTTTAATAGTAGAAACTTTCATTTTTACTTTATTTTGCTTTTATATATTTCAAAATACAATCAACTTTACTGATGGTATTAATGGAGTAGCAATTATAATTGCGCTGTGCATAAATTTAATATTACTTTATTATAATCAAGACCAATTTTTTTCTTTACAGATTGTCTTTATTTTAAACATATTATTTTTTAGTTTGATTATGAATTTAAATAATAAACTTTTTCTTGGAGATGCTGGAGTAAATATAATATCATTTATTACTGCGATTAATATAATAACAATTTACACTCAGGAAAATTCTGAATTATCACAAGAAAAAGTTTTTTTATATTTATTATTTCCTGGTTTAGATTTAATAAGATTAGTTATAGAGAGAATTTCAAATAAAATAAGCCCAACCAAAAAAGATGTTAATCATTTGCACCATTTATTGTTTGTTAAAATTGGTCAATATAAGACATTATCAATATATATTTTTGTTATGGGTACAATATTTTTTCTCTGTGAAATTTTAAAATTTCAGATATTTACTGTGACTGTTTTATTGGCAATTACCTACTTAGTTACTTTAAAAAAGTTTAAATCATGAAAATTTGCGCTGTGATACCGTGTTATAATGTAAGTGATAAAATAATTTTTGAATTAAAAAAAAATTATAAAGATTTAGATAATTTTATTGTTGTAGATGATTGTTGTCCCAATAAAATAGGAAAAAAAATATCAAAAGAATTTAAAAATAAAAAAAAAATCAAAGTAATATTTAATAAAAAAAATATAGGTGTTGGTGGCTCAGTTAAAAGAGGTATTGATTACGCATTAAAATTAAACATTGATATTATTGTAAAAATAGATGGAGATTGTCAAACAAAGTTTGAGGATATTAAAAATATTAAAAATTTTTTAATTAAAGATTTTGAATTTGTAAAAGGTAATAGATTTTTAAACCCCAAGAAAGTTTTTCAAATGCCACTTCACAGGAACTTAGGAAACAAAATAATATCAATAATATTTAAGTTATTAAGTAATAGATGGGATATAGAAGATCCGTTAAATGGATATATAGCATTTAATAAAAAATTACTAAAAAAAATAAATTTTAATAATATTGCAGATGATTATTTTTTTGAGACAAATTTATTATTTAAGATTGCTGAAAATAAAATTCCTGTAAAACATTTTTCAAACTTTGTGACTTATAGAAATGATATATTAAGTAGTTTTAATCCTCTTACCGAGTTATTTAATTTTTCAATAAAAATGTTTGGCTATTTTTTTCAGCGATTAAGCAGAACTTATTTGGATTTAAATAAAATCAATTTTAATAGCTTTATTGTATTATTCTTATTATTTATTGTTTCAAAATTTAGTTATGATGTTGTGCTAAATTTTTTCGATACAAATAAAATAATAGACTATCAAATCCTGAAAATTGGTTTATTTATGTTTCCGGTTTTTTATTTTATTGATTATTTTAATACTAAAATTAAAAAGCAATAATGAAAATAGCAGTAATTGGAAGCGGTCTCTCAGGTCTAGTGACATCAAAGCTATTATTAGAAAAAAATTTTGATGTCACATTGATAAGTTGTGATTTCAAAAATTTTGAAAAAAAAAACAATTTTGGAACTATTTCAAAACTAAAGAATAGGTCATTCAAATATGAGGATCCAAGCTTTATTCACGCAAATGAAATTTTTAAAAAAATTAATAATATTGAATTAAATAATTTTTTTTTATCAAGTGTTCTTGCAGATGGAGGTTTATCAAATTTTTGGGGTGCCGGTCTGGAGTTTCCAGAGGATAATTACTTAAAAAATTTAAATTATAATTTTGATAAAAATAAGGGATTTAAATTTTTAAATTCAATGTTTCTTATGGATCAGAATAAACTAGATTTAGTTAATGATTATTACAAAGATAAGATTATAAAAAATTTATTTTACTATAATAAGTTAAATATTTATTTTTCTCATTTAAAATTAGCATTTAAAAAAAATTATACAGGAGATGTGCTTAACGATCAGAGTATATTTGAATACAAAGATATTCTTAATATGCTTCTTACAAAAAAAAAATTTAACTTAAAAAATTCGAACTTTTTAACTAATATAGAAAAAAATAATAAAAAATATAATTTAATAACAAAAAAAATAACTGACCAAGAAACAGAAAAGTTGCTTGACTTTGATAAAATTTTTATTTGTGCTGGGACTATAGGTTCAACAATTTTATTTAATAATATTTTAAGATTAAATAATTTTAAATCCAAATTATATCATCATCCTATGTTAAAATTAATATATTTTAAGATTAATAATTCTAATATAAGTAATAATTTTAATTATCCTTTATTAAACATAAATATAAAAAATTCAGATGATAGTATTGATAAAGGTTCCATTATTTTTTTAAAAGATGTTGAAAACAAAATATTTGGTTTAAATAATTCGAATAAAATTTTTAATTATTTCAAAAAATTTTTTTTAGCAGGTAATTTATTTTTACCCTCTGAGCTAATTACGACTCAGATAAGTTTTTTGAATAAAAAAATTGATATTGAATCAAAACTTTCGCCAAATTTTTCTGAATATAAAAAAAAAACAAAAAAAAAATTAAATACTTTTTTTAAAGAAATGAATTACTTACCATTACCTTTTCAGAATATGCAACTTATGGAAATAGGATCAGACTCTCATTATACGAGTACGTTATATAATATGAATAGTTTCTTTAATGATAAATATGAATTAAAAGAATTTCCAAATGTATATTTTATAGACGGATCAATAATTCCACCAAATTTAAATTTTCCAACAGCATTTATACTAATGAATATTGACCAAACATTAGATAGAATTTTTAATATATGAATAAATCAAGAGTAAGGATTGAAACAAACTTTATTATTTATTTGTTTACTTTGATAAGTATTTTGATTCCTAGTTTAGCAAAAAAAAATACGTTAAATTTACATAAAAAAATTTCTAAATTCCTTCACACTAAAAATATTTTATTCACTGGCATGGGAAGGGTTGCTGCATATAATATATTTAAATTTTTAATAAATAAGAACAAGAATGAAATAATACTTTCACCATATACACTTAAAGAAATAATTTTTGCAATAGAGTATGCGGGTGGAAAACCAATTTTCGTTGATATTGACATATTGACAGGTTTACCTAAATTACGCGATGTAAAAAAGA
The DNA here is from genome assembly GCA_902592375.1 of uncultured Pelagibacteraceae bacterium. GTDB lineage: Bacteria > Pseudomonadota > Alphaproteobacteria > Pelagibacterales > Pelagibacteraceae > Pelagibacter. Next base: position 5,956 of record CACJEG010000012.1, read on the forward strand.
GTATAAATAAAAGAACTGCGGCTATTTTAATTACTCATTTATATTCCGACTCAAATCAAATTACAAAATTTATTAAAAATTTTTCTGGAAAAGTAAAAATTATTGAGGATACAGCTATTAACTTTGGAGCAAGAATAAATAAATTCTGTAAACTTGGCACTTTGGCAGACTATGGTTTTTTTAGTTTAGGTACTATGAAAAATTTTATGGCTTTCAACGGTGGAATTTTATTCTGTAAAAATAAAAATGATTTTAAAAAGATTAAATTAGAATTAATAAACAACAAAAGTTATAGTTATATTTTAGCTTTCAAAAAATTTTTTTTAGCATTATGTATTGATATTTTTTACAATAAATATTTTTTTAATTTTTTCACATATTACATATTACTCTTATTTCAAAAATTTAATATTAAGTTTCATGAAAAAATAATTTACCCAGGTCTTAATTATAAAAAAAAAAAAACACTTCCCAGTCATTATAGATATAATTTTTTTGAACCATTTTCTTATGCTGCACTCACAAATCTTGGTAAAATCAATCATGAATTAAAAAACAAAATTTCTAAGGTAAAATATTATCAAAAAAATCTAAAAAAAAATTTTATTATATCTAAATATAAAAATTTTCACTCAAACGCATTTTTAGAGTATCCAATCCTAGTAAATAATAAATATGAATTATGTAGAGAATTTTTAAAAAAAGGTTTTGATTTACGACATACCTGGTATCTAAATAATTCTTTAAAGAAAAAATATCCTAACTGTCAGTTTTTAGAGAAAAAACTAATTACATTGCCAACTCATGTTGGAATTTCATACTTTGATATAAAAAAAATTTCAAAAAAAATTAATTTAAGCCAAAGTGATCGGCTAAAAAAACAAGTATGATATGATGTGCCATTTCAATATGGTTATAATTTTTACTATTTACCCAAAAATTCACGTCACCCAGTTTTTTTAAAGGATTGGATTTAGAAAAACCAGTTAATGTAATGAATTTAACCCTCTTTTTTCTACAAAAATTTGCTGCAATTACATGATTTTTAGATCTACCACTGCTACTAATAAAAATTACAAGATCATCAGAGTTTAAATGAAATTCTAAACTTTTTTTCATCCAATTTTCATATCCATAATCATTACTGAAGCAAGTAATTAAATTACTTTCATTAAAAGTAATAGCTTTAATATTTGCAACTTTGCAAAAATCTATAGCTACATGATTTGCAATAGAACTACTGCCCCCATTACCAAATAAAATTATTTTAGATTTTTTTTTTTTAACTTTTTTAATTAGTTCTATAGATTTTTTTAAATTATTATTTGAAAAATTTTTTGAGTGTAAATTTATTTGGTCACAATAAATACTAAATTGATCATTAATATTATTTTTAAATTTCATGAATATCTTTGTATATTACTTTTGCATTATATGCACATAATTTATCTATATCTGTGTTTCCAATATATTCACAATTCTTTTTATCAAGATTAAAATGTTTAATACCTTTTTTAATCATGCCTATCTTGGGTTTTCTATATTCACAATTTTTTTTATATAATCCATACCCTTCAATATGGTGAGGACAAAAATAAACTTTATTTATAACTATATTATTTTTTAATAAATATTCTTTTAATTTTTTTATATAGATCTTAAAATCTTTTAAATTAAATTTTTTTTTTGCTATACCAGATTGATTAGTAATAATAATTATTAAATCATTTCTTAATGAGTATTCTTTCATATAATTTAGAGTTTTTGGTATAATATCATCTATATAAAACTTATACGTGTATCCTTTATCTTTATTTATAGTGCCGTCTCTATCTATAAATAGTGCTTTTTTTTTAATTAATTTTTTCCTAATTATATTTTTTGTTTTATATTTAGAAAGATCTATACAATTAAGTTGAAACTTACTTGATAAATTTATTGTACCTTTTGATTTAAATAAATTTGATACTTGATTTAATTTAATTCTCTTTTTTATATAAACAGCCACCACCTTTCCTTTGTAAAAAATTTTAAATTTTTTTTTTTTTTTAGCTAAACTTTTAATTAAATTGAAATTACATTCTAAATAATAATTGTCGTTAATAAGTATTTGATTAAATAAATTATTTTTACGATAAAAGGTAATTTTCTCAATATTTTGATTATTAACCTGATTTATAAATTTTTCTTTTAAAAAATTGTTATAGAATTTTTTTTTCTTTAAATTAATTATGTTAATTTTTGTACTGTATTGTATTTTACATTCGTGGTTCATTGATAACTAAGTATTCTTTATAATAGGTTTTGATAAATTGACAATATAGTTTAAAACTTTATTATCTATCTATGAAATCCCTTGTTTTTTTTCAATTTAATGAAGTTGATTTTAACTTTATAATTAATAAGGCTAGAAGATACGGTTACAAGTTTAGTTTATTAAATAATACAAAGAAAATAACAACTAAAACTGAAGATAACAAAGAAGGATATAATTTAGACCCCTGGGTACAGTGGGTCTCAATTAATACTGGAGTAAAATCCACATTTCACAAAGTTTATAATCTTGGTCAAAAGCTAAACAGGAGGCACTTACAGATTTGGGATAAATTGTCCAAAAATAAGCTTAATTCATCAATATGGTGCTCAATGAACTCAAATCTTAGATCTAAAAAATATATAAACTTTTTTTTACCTGACCCTTGGAATTTTTCTCAGAAAAGTTATCCATATTATTTAGATGGTTTTTTGGCGCTTCCAAAATATTTTGCTCAAAATTACAAATCCTTTAGTATTTACACAATTTTATTCTTGAGTTTAAAATTCTTTAAATTTTTAATTGTGTATAAATTATTTTTTAATTTTTTAAGAGAATTACCTAATTTTATATTTAATGTTTTAAAATTTAATAAACCAACCCTTACTTTTTATCTTCTTTTGGATTTAATTTTGCTTGATATTATAATTAAATCTACTCGTAATAAAAATAATGATAAATTTTCGATAATTTTTATTAATTCGGTAGCACATTTTCAGCATAATTATTGGGATGATGAATCTACATATAAACTTTTTTTCTTCTATATAAATAAGATGTTTATTAAAATAGAAAATATCAAAAAAAAATACGACAATTTTATAATTGCAAATGGCTTATCTCAAATAAAAATAAGACCAATTTATATTTGTAAAATAAGCAATCCAGAGAAATTTTTAAGAGAAAATAATTTAAAGTTTAAAAACATTGAACCAAATATGACAACTGGAGGTACAATATTTTTTAATAATAAAATAGAAAAGAATAGATGTATAAACTTTTTATCCAAGTTTAGTTTTAGAAATCAAAAGATATTTTTTTTAAAGCATCTTAAGAAACAAAATAAATTATATTTTAGATTTAATGCAGTTTTGCACAATCATTTAAAAAAAGTAGATGTTGAAAATTATAACAAAATTGAAATCGAGGGAATTACTCTCAAAAAAGAGTTGATTAATGATTTTAATTTTTTATTAAAATATCTTTCTTTAATAAAATCCACAAGTGTTCATAATAATGAAGGAAGTCTGTATCATAGCAAATGTTTTAAAAACTACAAAAATATTGAAAATCATAAAATTAATAATTTAATTTGTGAATATTTTAATTGTAAATAATTAATATAATGTATCTTATTATTGTACCAGAAGATTATATATATTGTTATCCTGCTCTGTTTAGAATTCTAGACAACAAGTTACTAAGTAAAAAAATATCTGGCGTTATAATTAAAAAAAATTTCTTTTCTCTTAAAAAAATAATCTATCATATTTTAATTAATGATAAATTATTCTTAATAAATGAATTTTTTAGAATAAATCAGAAAAAAAAATATTTTAAAGATAAGTTTGAATATCACAAAAAAAAAAAATTTTTATTTACGAATTTCATTAGCAATAAAAAAACATTGAAATTTATTAAAAAAACAAAAGCTAAAAAATTATTTATAATTTCTTGTGATGAAATACTAAAAAAAAATATTATAGATTATTTTGATAAATCATACAATTTACATTGTTCAAATCTTCCAAAAAGTAGAGGATTATTTCCCCTTTTTTTTTCAATTATAAATAGAGATAAATTTTTTTACATTGCAATACATGAAATAGATCAAAAAATTGATAATGGTACTATTGTCATTAAAAAGAAATATAGATTGTACACAAATTCTTTAACTAGATTGTATGAAGATGTGTTTAAAAGAGTTCCTCATTTGTTTGGTGAACTAGTTATAAAAAAAAAATTTAATAAAATAAAAAATGATTCTACTAAGAAAACTTATAACTCTTATCCTTCGATTAAAGATTTAATTAAATTTTTTTTTATAAAATTAATTAATTAGTTTTTTCAATAATCAATTCATTTTTAAGTAGCTTTATATTTAAACAAAATTGTTTGTTTATTAGAAATACTAGTTTATAGATGTTAACTTATGAAAAAAAAATATTTAGTATGTGGAGCAGGAGGATTCATTGGAGGCCACCTTGTAAATCATTTAATGATGCAAGGACATGAAGTAGTTTGTGCTGATGTAAAACCTAAAGAATTTTGGTTTCAACTCTTTGATAAAAATGAAAATTTTTCACTTGATTTAAAAGAATACGAAAATTGTTTAAAAGTTTCAAAAGGAGTAAATTTTGTTTACAATATGGCTTGTAACATGGGAGGTATGGGATTTATTGAGAACAACAAAGCAGAATGTATGCTGTCGGTTTTAATAAATACAAATTTATTAAGAGCTTGTTTAAAAAATAAAATTGAAAAATATTTCTTTTCTTCTAGTGCATGTGTTTATAACGGGCAAAAACAAGTTGAGACATTCATTCCAGGTTTAAAAGAAATTGATGCTTATCCAGCCGAACCTGAAGATGGCTATGGATGGGAAAAATTATTTAGCGAAAGAATGTGTAGACATTTCAGTGAAGATTTTGGTTTAGATACAAGAGTTGTAAGATATCATAATGTTTACGGCCCAGTTGGAACTTATGATGGTGGGAGAGAGAAGGCCCCGGCAGCTCTATGTAGAAAAGTGATAGAAGCAAAAATAAATAAAAAAAAAACAATTGAAGTTTGGGGAGATGGAGAACAAACTAGAAGTTTTTTATATATAACTGACTGTATTGAGGGAACAGAGAAGGTATTTAACTCTAATAGTCAGAATATTTATAATGTTGGTAGTGCGGAGCAAGTATCAATAAATCAAATGATAAATATAATTGAGGATATAGCTGATTTGAAACTTGAAAAAAAGTATCTACTAGATAAACCTAAGGGAGTTAGAGGAAGATCTAGTGATAATACAAAAGTATTAGAAGAGATAAATTGGAAACCATCAGTTAACTTAAAAAGTGGTTTAAAGTTAACATATGATTGGATATATAAACAAATGACAGATGGTTCAAATACTCAAAAATTCTCTAAAAAATACTGATTTAATTGGCTTTACATAAAAATACAATTGTGTATATATCCGTCTGCCTGGTAATTATTGCAAAGGTGTAACACCCGATCCCATTCCGAACTCGGAAGTTAAGCCCTTTAGCGCCGATGGTACTTTGTCTTAAGGCATGGAAGAGTAGGACGTTGCCAGGCTATCTAATTTAGAAAATAAAATTATGAAAATTAAAAGTTCTTTAAAATCAATAAAAAAAAGAGACTTAAATTCTAAATTAGTGAGAAGAAGAGGTCGAGTTTACGTTATTAACAAAACTAACCCAAAATTTAAAGCAAGACAGAAGTAGTTTTTATGGATAATGAAAACCATAAAAAGACTTGGAATAATTTTACAAAATTTGTTTTGTGGGGAACTGTCGCAGTAATCTTAGTTTTAGTTTTAATGGCAATATTTCTTTTATAAAATTGTAATTTATTTTTATTATGAATTTAGCCTCAGTTTCAGAAAATCGAGACATTGAAAAGCGAATAGCAATAACCCCAGAAATTGCAAAAAAATATATCAGTTTAGGATTTAATTTAACACTACCAAATAATTATGGAACTCACTTAGGCTTTAATGATGAAGATTATAAAAATCTAGGAGTTAATTTTTTAGATAATGAAGAAGAAATAATTAAAAATTCTGAAATTATTATTCAATTAGGATTACCTGTTGATGAAAAATTATCATTGTTTAAAGAAAATCAAACTTTAATTGGTTCATTAAATGCTTTTGTAAATAAAGAAAAATTAGAGAATTTAAAATCGAAAAAAATAAATTGTTTTTCTCTAGAGTTGCTACCAAGAATTACAAGAGCGCAATCAATGGATATTTTATCATCACAAGCTAACCTAGCTGGTTATAAAGCTGTAGTAGAAGCTTTTCAAGTTTATGAAAGGGCAATCCCGATGATGATGACTGCAGCTGGAACAATTCCTGCAGCAAAAGTATTGGTGGTTGGAGCCGGAGTTGCTGGATTACAAGCTATTGCAACAGCTAAAAGAATGGGAGCTGTAGTATTTGCAACAGATGTAAGGATGGCCTCAAAAGAACAAGTTGAGAGTTTAGGTGGAAAATTTCTTACTGTTGAGGGATCTGAAAATTTAGAAACTGAAGGTGGTTATGCAAAAGAAGCATCTAATGAATTTAAAAAGAAACAAGAAGAATTACTTTCAGAAACATTAAAAAAAATTGATATAATAATTTGTACAGCTTTAATCCCAGGCAGAGAAGCTCCAAAGATAATTAAAGAGGAAATGTTTAAAAATTTACAACCAGGTTCAGTTATTTATGATCTAGCAGCAGTTCAAGGAGGAAATACTGTATATACTGAAGTTGATAAAATTGTCGAAAAAGACGGTGTTAAAATTTTGGGTGAGGCAAATATATTAAATAAATTACCCGTATCAGCTTCTAATTTATATGCTAAAAATGTATTTAATTTTATTTCTAATTTACAAGATAAAGAAAATAAGAAATTAAATATTAATTTAGAAGATGAAATAATAGAGAAAACACTTATTAAGTAGTATTATGGAAATAGACCCTTTTATATTTAGATTAAGCATATTTATATTGTCAATATTTGTTGGCTACTATGTTGTTTGGAGTGTAACACCTTCCTTACACACTCCCCTGATGTCAGTTACTAATGCAATTTCATCAGTAATCATTGTAGGTGCAATAATTGCAGCTTTGTCCGGAAGTGATGGAGTAGTTTTTTCATCATCTAGTGTTTATGGATTTTTAGCAATTATTTTAGCTGCTGTTAATATTTTTGGTGGATTTTTAGTCACACAAAGAATGTTAGCAATGTATAAAAAAAAGAAAAAGGATAAATAATTAATGTCTGCAAATTTATCTGCAATTTTATATTTGGTGTCTGGTGTATTATTTATTTTAGCTTTAAGAGGCCTATCATCACCTGAAACTTCAAGACAAGGAAATTTATTTGGAATAATTGGAATGGTTATTGCTGTAACAGTTACATTTCTTTCTGTTGGTAATTTTAGCTCTGGGTTTATTTATGTTCTGATATTTTTGGCTATTGGTGGTAGCATTGGAGCATTTATAGCATATCGTATCCCAATGACTGCAATGCCAGAATTAGTTGCAGGTTTTCATAGCTTAGTTGGTCTAGCAGCAGTATTTGTTGCTATCTCTGCATTTATAAACCCCGCAGCCTTTAATCTTGGCGTACCAGGAGATATTAAGCTTGCAAGTTTAATTGAAATGGCGATAGGAGCAGCTGTTGGTGCAATTACTTTTTCTGGTTCTGTTATAGCTTTTTTAAAATTACAAGGAATAATGTCAGGTGCACCTATAACTTTTAAAGGTCAGCACTTATTAAATGCTTTATTGTTAATATCAATTGTAATATTAACAATTTACCTTTGTTCAACTCAATCATCTAATTTATTTTGGATTTTAATAGCAGTTTCTTTTTTAATTGGATTTTTAATTATTATTCCTATTGGTGGTGCAGATATGCCAGTTGTAATTTCAATGTTGAATTCTTATTCAGGCTGGGCTGCAGCTGGAATTGGATTTACTTTAGAAAACACAGCCCTAATAATTACAGGTGCATTGGTTGGATCATCTGGTGCAATACTTTCGTATATAATGTGTAAAGGAATGAATAGATCATTCTTTAATGTTATCTTGGGTGGTTTTGGTGCTACAGATCAAACTTCCGGAAGTCAAAACAAGGAACAAAGACCAGTAAAAAGTGGTAATGCAGATGATGCAGCTTTTTTAATGAAAAATGCATCTTCAGTAATTATTGTTCCAGGGTATGGAATGGCAGTGGCACAAGCACAGCATGCTTTAAGAGAAATGGTAGATACACTTAAGAAGAATGATATCAAAGTATCTTACGCTATTCATCCAGTTGCTGGACGAATGCCAGGTCATATGAATGTTTTATTAGCAGAAGCTAATGTACCATATGATGAAGTTTTTGAGTTAGAGGAAATAAACAACGATTTTGCAAATGCAGATGTTGCTTTTGTAATTGGTGCAAATGATGTTACTAATCCAGTTGCAAAAACAGATCCACAAAGTCCAATTTATGGGATGCCAGTTTTAGATGTAGAAAAATGTAAGTCAGTATTGTTTGTAAAAAGAAGCTTGTCACCTGGATATGCAGGAATAGATAACGATTTGTTCTATAAAGAAAACACCTTAATGTTGTTTGCAGATGCAAAAAAAATGACAGAAGATATTACTAAAAATTTGTAGATTACATGAATACAAAGATTTTTTGTGACATTGCAGACATAACCTCAATAAAAAAATTTAATAATAAATCAATTGTAAAAGGATTTACTACTAACCCAAGCTTAATGAGAAAAGCTGGTGCAAAAGATTACAAATCTTATTCTAAACAAATACTTAAAGTATGTAGAAATAAGCCTATTTCTTTTGAAGTATTTGCTGATGATCAAAACTCTATGATTGAGCAAGGAAGAAAAATAAATAGTTGGGGTAGAAATGTATATGTAAAAGTTCCAGTGGTTAATTCAAAAAATAAATTCTCAGGAAATGTAATAAAAGCCCTAAATAGTAAAAATATAAAGCTGAATATCACAGCAGTATACACAGCCAAGCAAACTGAAAAAATTCTTAGGTTTATCAACAAAAAAACAAAAGTAATAATTTCAATTTTTGCTGGAAGAGCAGGAGATACTGGCAAAGATCCAATTCCAGAATTTACCAAAAGTATAAAATTAGCAAAGAAATTTAAAAATGTAGAAATTTTATGGGCAAGTGTTAGAGAACCATACAATTATTTACAAGCTAAACAATTAGGCTGCCATATAATTACTATTCCCCCAGCAGTTATTGAGAAAATAGAAAAATTTGGAAAATCATTCAATCAGTTAACTATAGAAACAGTCAAAGCTTTTCTTGATGATAGCAAAAAATCAAATTTTAAAATATAATTAAATTGGTTGCGGGGGACGGATTTGAACCGCCGACCTTCAGGTTATGAGCCTGACGAGCTACCAGACTGCTCCACCCCGCGTTATATTTATATTCTGTTCTTGAGTTTATTGAATTTCTTTACTCTTTTAATATTTTCTTGAAGAATTCTTTTTTTCTTTTCTGATGGTTTTTCATAAGTATTTTTTAATTTAATAATTTTAAAAAAACCATCTCTTTGGAGTTTTCTTTTCAAAACTCTCAAAGCTTGTTCAACATTATTATCTTTAACTTCTATTTTAATAACAACCTCCAAAAAAGTGGTTAAGTAACACTTTTATAAATTTATGTCTATTAATTTTATTCATTATACAGCAACATTCGCTTTATTTTGTTTTTCTTTTATTTTTTTTTCTCTTTTTATTCTTCTTTCAGCTTTTTCAATAGCCTCAACTAAATCTTTTTGTGAAAATAAATTTAAAGCAACAGGATCTTTTGCACTGAGATTATTATAATTCCAATAGCTTTTATTTCTTATTGAGGTTACTGAGTTTTTAGTAATTCCTACTAATTTTGCTATTTGAGAGTCTTTTAATATATTGTGCTGTTTGATAAGCCATAATGCAGAGTCAGGCTTATCCTGTCTTTTTGAAAGTGGAATATATTTTTTTATTTTTTTTTCACTATTTGAGATCTCAATATCGTTACTTTTAATTTGAAGTGGTCTATCTTCATCTTTAGATGATAATTCAATTTCTTCCCTTGAAAGTTGACCTGATATAATTGGATTATAAGCTTTGATTCCTTTAGCAACTTCTCCATCAGCAATTCCCTGAATTTCTACCTCATGTAATTTGCAAAATTGTGCAATTTGCTTAAATGTTAAAGTTGTGTTTTCAACTAACCAAACAGCAGTAGCCATTGGCATTAAAGGTGCATTTGACATTTAATTTTTCTTTTCAGATTTAAAATTTTGGAATTTTTTATTAAATTTACTAATTCTACCTTTATCCATTAATTTTTGTTTTCCACCTGTCCAAGCTGCGTGAGATTTCGGGTCAATCTCTAACTTCAATAAATCTCCCTCAGCGCCCCAAGTTGATTTAGTTTCAAATTGAGTGCCATCAGTCATTTCAACTTTTATATTGTGATAGTTTGGGTGTATGTCTTTTTTCATATCGAGACTTATAGCAAAAGAAATTTAGAACACAATTAAAAGTTCTTCAAATTTTCATGCATTTTATCATTAATTGCGCTACTTGATGCTCTAATATTAATGCTATTTTGATTAAATTTATTTAAATCGTTTATTATTCCACCCGCTTCCTCAACTAACAAAGCTCCTGCTGCTACGTCCCAAATGTTAATTCTGTTATGAAAAAATCCATCCAATCTACCTGAAGCTACATAAGCCAAGTCTAAAGCCGCACATCCACTATATCTCATATTCAGATTGCTGAATTTGACACCTTCATGATTACTGGAAAATAAACATTCATCTATTAAGTTTTTATTTGATACCCGTAATCTTTGATTATTTAGATAAGCACCTTTGTTTTTTTCTGCATAAAACATTTCATCTTTTATGGGATCGTAAATCAAACCACTAATTATCTCTTTTTTTTTCTCTAGAGCTATACAAATTGCAAAGTGAGGTATTCCGTGTAGAAAATTTGTTGTTCCATCAATAGGATCAATAATCCAAATATTTTCTTTATCTTTATTTTCTATTTTTCCAATTTCCTCTGATAAAAAAGAATAATTACTTTTTGTTTTTGATAATTCTTCAATTAAAATTTTTTCTACGTGTTTGTCCGTTTTGGTAACAAAATCACGAGGACCTTTTTTAGAAACTTGTAATTTTTCTATTTCTCCAAAATCTCTTATTACTGACTTAGAGGCTTTTTCAGCCGCTTTAATCATAATATTTAAATTTGAAGATATAGAGATCATTTATATTTTTTTTACGTATTCTAAATTTCTTGTATCAACTATTACTTTATCACCCACTTCAATAAATGGAGGAACTTGTATATTTAAACCATTATCAAGTGTAGCTGGTTTGTAAGAAGATGAAACAGTTTGTCCTTTAAGGGCCACATCAGTGGTCTCAATTTTACATTGTACTTGATTTGGCAATTCAATAGACATTGGTTTTTCATTATAAAAGTTAGCAGAAACTTTAAGATTTTCTGTTAAAAGTTTTCCTTTGTCGCCAATAATTTCTTTTTTTATTTCTATTTGTTCAAATGTTTTTGGATCTATAAAAAAATAATTAAATTCATCACTATAAAGATAATTAAAAGTCCTTTCCTCTAATGACGCTTTTTCTACAGTTTCACTAGATCTAAACCTTTCATTTAACTTTGTATTTTTGTTTAAGCTTTTCATTTCAACTTGAGCAAATGCACCACCTTTTCCTGGTTTTACATGTTGGGTTTTTAAAACTTGCCATAAGTCATCTTTATATTCTAAGAGCATTCCTACTCTAATTTCTCCAGCATTAATCTTCATTTTAATCTTTCTATAGCTTGTAATGGTTTATATTTTTTATTTTTCCAAATGTAGCCTGAAATAGCTAAAAAATTGGCTTTGTTCAATAATAGATTTTTATAATTAAGAGCATTAATTCCGCCAATTACTACTATTGGAGTTTCTGTAATTTTTTTTACCTTATTTAAAATTTTGAGTGTGGCTTTATATTTAGTTTTTTTTGTTTTGGTTTGATAAAAAGCGCCCAAGGCGATGTAATTAGCTTTGGATTTAATTGCTTTTTTTACCAAATTCATGGAATTATGACATGTAACTCCTATAATTTTTCTTCCTAGTATTTTTTTTGCTAAATTAATATCCATATCTTTTTGACCTAAATGGCACCCATCAGCTTTTAATTTTAAGCTAAGTAAAGGATCATCATTAACTATAAATTTTACCTTATTTTTTTTACAAATATTTTTAATTTTTTTCCCAATAATAATTTTTTTTTTCTGTGAATAATTTTTAAGCCTAAGCTGAAAAAAACTTACTTTTCCAGTTTTCAGAACTAATTTGAGATTGTTGTAAAAATTATTGGGTATTATATTTGGAGAAATAAGATAAATAAATTTTTTTTTATTTATTTTCAAGTTCTCTCGTCCATTTACCTTGAGCAGCTAAAGTACACATTTTAGCTCTATGATTAAAAGTATTTTGAGTTACTTCTGTATTTTCAGTATCTTTAGACCAAACTTGTAAAGCACTTTGTTGAAGAGCTCTTCCATATGAATAGGTCATTATAAAATTTGTATTATTGTTTTTATTGATTAAATTTAAATTTTCTGTAGCCTCTATTTCGGATTGTCCTCCAGATAAAAAAGCTATTCCAGGAACCTCATTTGGCACAGAATTTTTAAGGCATTCTATTGTTTTGATAGAAACTTCTTCATTAGAAATTTTATCTTCTGATAGACTCCCAGGCAAAATCATATTTGGTTTTAATATAATTCCAGAAAGATCAACTTTATGCAAAATTAATTCCTCAAAACATTTTTTAATTACCTCTGATGTTTTGATCAAACAATCTTCAGCTGAGTGGTTTCCATCCATTAACACCTCAGGTTCCACTATTGGAACCATTCCACTTTCTTGAACTAGTGCTGAGTACCTTGCAAGAGCATGAGCATTACTGCTTATTGCCAGTTTGCTTGGATAATTTTCACTAATAGAGTATACGCCTCTCCATTTTGTAAATCTTGCTCCAAGATCATAATATTTTTTTAATCTATCTCTAAGGCCATCTAATCCTTCTGTAACTTTTTCTTTAGGAGAATTTGCTAAATCTTTTGCCCCAGTATCAACTTTTATTCCAGGAACTGCACCTGAACTAGATATTAAATTTGGTATTGATTTTCCTGTACTTGAAATTTGATTAATGGTTTCATCGTAAAGAATAACACCACCTATACAATCCTTCATACCATCTGATGAAAAAAGAATTTCTCTAAAGAAAAGCCTATTTTCTGGTGTTGATTTGACATTTACTGCTTCAAGTCTTTTAGTCATAGTTCCATTGCTTTCATCAGCCGCAAGTATACCTTTGCCGTTGGAAATTATTTTAAGTGCAATTTTATTTAATTCAGACATTTTAATTTAATGCGGTTATACCAGGAAGGTTTTTACCTTCAAGATATTCTAAAAAAGCTCCACCTGCAGTTGAAACAAAATTAAATTCATTAACAGCTTTTAAATTATTTAATAAAGAAACTGTGTCTCCACCACCAGCAACTGAAAAAATTTTGTTTGCTTTATTATTTTCAATTATTTTTTTTGCTATTTGAATACTTGCGTAAGCAAAGTTTGGATTTTCAAAATATCCTGCGGGTCCATTCCAAAGTATAGTTTTACTATCATCAATAATATTTGTTATTTTTTCTATAGTTTTTGGACCTATATCTAATATCATTTCATCAGATAATATTTTACCCAATTCTTTATTTTGAGGAGATCCATTTAAATCTTTAGATACAATAACATCGTCTGGATAGATTATTTTACATTTTTCTTTTTTTGAAAGAGAGATGATTTCTTCTACTATTTTTTCGCAATTTTTTTCTTTAATAGATTTTCCAACACTATTTCCAAAATATTCTATGAAATTATTAGCCATACCCCCAACAATTATAATATTATCAAATTTAGGAATTAAATTTTTAATAACATTAATCTTAGTTGAAATTTTAGACCCACCAATAATACAAGTAATCGGTCTGGTAATTTTAGAAGTTATCTTATTAAGTGCATTGACTTCTAAGTCTAGCTGCAACCCAGAAAACGAGGGTAAGAATTTTGGAATTTCACTAATTGAGGCATGAGTTCTATGCGAACAAGAAAAAGCATCATTGACATATAGATCTCCAAGACTCGATAGATGTTCTGCAAACTTATTGTCATTTTGTTCTTCTTCTGAATAAAATCTAATATTTTCTAGAACAAAAATATCTTCATTATAGTCACTGAAGAAATTTTTACTTTTTATATCTTTAATATTTTCTTTAATAAGTTTTACTTTTTTTTTTAATTTATTTTGTAATTCTTCACAAATTGGTTTTAGGGAGAGCTCTTTAACAATTTTACCTTTTGGTCTTCCAACATGAGATAAAATTATAATTTTAGCTTTTTGTTTAATCAAAAAATTTAATGTAGGAAGAATTTTATCAATCCTTGTTGTGTCTGTTATCTTGTCTCTTTCCAAAGGGACATTCAAATCTAGTCTTAATAATATTTTTTTATTGTTTAGATTTTTTTCGTTTATAATGCTTCTCATTAAGAGATTTTATGCAAAGTTTTTGCGATATCACACATTCTATTAGAAAAGCCCCACTCATTATCATACCAGGCTGATATTTTACCCATATTACTTCCAACTACATTTGTTAAAGAAGCATCTATTATTGCGGAAGCAGGATGATGATTAAAATCTATAGATACTAATTTTTCATGAGTAACTTCTAAGATGTTTTTTAATTTATTTTTTGATGCTTGTTCAAAGGCATCATTAATTATTTTTTTATTGATATCTTTTTTTGTACAAAAAACTAATTCAACAAGAGAAACATTAGGAGTGGGCACCCTCATCGCAACACCCTCTAGTTTCCCTTTGAGGTTTGGTATTATTTCTCCTATTGCCTTCGAAGCTCCTGTGGAGGTAGGAACTATTGATTGACTTGCTGATCTTGCTCTTCTTGGATCTTTGTGTGAATTATCTAAAATTCTCTGATCGCTGGTAAATGCATGAATTGTAGTCATAAAACCTTTTTCAATTTCAAATTTTTCATCAAGAACTCTTGCTACTGGTGCTAGACAATTGGTGGTGCACGACGCTGCAGATATTATTTTATCCTCTTTTGTAATTATGTTTTCATTAACACCAAATACTATTGTTTTATCAGCATTTTTACATGGAGCAGAAACGATCACTTTTTTTGCACCATTTTCTATATGAGCAAGAAGTTTTTCTTTTGAATTAAATTTTCCAGTACATTCGAAAACATAATCAACATCGTGTTTTTTCCAATTTATGTCTTCAATTTTTGTTTCTTGAGAAAATGTAATTTTATTTTTATTAATTATTAAATGATTTGGATCATAATCTAAATCAGCATTTAATTTTCCATGTATAGAATCATATTTGATTAGTTTAGATGTAGTTTCTGAATTTGATCTGTTGTTTATATGATTAATCTTTAAATTTTTATTTTTACTTTCGACAATTGATCTAAAAACCATACGACCAATCCGTCCCATTCCATTAATCCCTATTTTAATTGTCATTTTATTTATTTAATAATTTTTTAGTGACATTTTTAATGTTTGAACTCTCTAGTCCAAAATATTTATAAATATCTTTATAGGGTGCACTTTTTCCGAATTCATCAATTCCAAAAGCAATACCGTTATCACCTACATATTTTTTCCAACAATCGCTTGATCCAGCTTCAATAGATATTTTAAATTTTGTTTCTTCTAAAATTTTGTTTTTATAAGATTTTGACTGTAATTCAAAAAGTTCCATACAAGGCATTGATATTACTTTGGAATATATTTTATCTTTGGCTAATTTATGGCTAACCTCTAACGCTAGATTAACTTCAGATCCACTCGCTAAGATTGTTAGATTAATTTTTTTATTCGTTCTTAAAACCTCATAAGCACCTAATGAGCATAAGTTTTTATTTGGGTATGTTTTTCTTACTGGATTTAAATTTTGTCTTGTTAAAGATAGCACGCTAGGTGTTTTTGAGCTTTTTAATGCATGTTCCCAACACTCGATAGTTTCAATTCTATCTGCAGGTCTGAATACATTTAGGTTTGGTATAGCACGTAAGCCCGAAAGCTGTTCTATAGGTTGATGGGTAGGGCCATCTTCTCCGAGCCCAATAGAGTCATGTGTCATTACATAAATGACTCTTTTTTTCATTAAGGCAGACAATCTGATCGAAGGTTTGCAATAATCAGAAAATATTAAAAAAGTACCTCCATAAGGAATTAGATTACTGTGAAGTGCGATACCATTCATAACCCCACTCATTGCGTGTTCTCTCACTCCATAGTGAATGTAGTCACCAGTAAAATCTCCAGGTTTAATTATTTTATGGTTTTTAGTTTTTGTATTATTTGATCCAGCTAAATCAGCAGAGCCACCAATTAAATTATTTTTTTGTTTTGTTAATGCATTCAATGTCATTTCTGAACATTTTCTAGTAGCTAAATTTTTTGCTTCCTTTATTGCATTCTCTTTTTCTTTCTTAAGCACCGTAGTAAAGTTATTTTTTAAAATTTGATTAAATTTTATTCTTTTTCTTTTTAATGCTTTGTCCCATTTTTTTTCTAAAATTTCACCTCTTTGGCCAATTTTTCTCCATTCATTTAAAATTTTATTTGGGATATCAAAAGGTTTGGTCTTCCAATTTAAGGCTTTTCTCACAAGCTTGATTTCATCTACTCCTAATGGACTTCCATGGGACGATGCTTTTCCTGATTTATTCGGTGAACCATATCCAATCTTTGTTTTACAAGAAATCACAGTAGGTTTTTTAGCTTTTTGAACTTTTTTTAGTGCTTTAAAAATTTCTTTTTCATTATGACCGTTGATAGAAATATAATCCCAACCATATCCTTCAAATCTTTTTTTAAAATTATCTGAAACCGCAAGATTTGTTGGACCGTCGATTGAAATTGAATTGTTATCAAATAGCATAACTAAATTTTTAAGTTTTAAATGTCCCGCTAAACTCATCGCTTCATGACTAATTCCTTCCATTAAGCATCCATCTCCAGCTAAAACATAAGTTTTGTGATTAATTAAATCTTTACCTAATTTATTTTTTAAAATTTCTTCAGCTATTGCAAAACCAACTGCATTAGATATACCTTGTCCAAGAGGACCTGTTGTAGTTTCAATACCTGTTTTCGGGTGATATTCAGGATGCCCAGCACAAATAGAATTAAGCTGCCTAAATTTTTTAATATTATTAATTGATATGCTTTTATATCCAGTTAGGTAAAGCAAAGAATATAAAAGCATAGAACCATGACCAGCAGACAAAACAAATCTATCTCTATTCAACCAATCTGGATTCTTTGGATTAAATCTTAAAAAATTTTTGAATAACACTGTTGCAACATCTGCCATGCCCATTGGCATTCCCGGGTGACCTGAATTTGCTTTTTGAACAGCATCAATTGATAAAAATCTGATGCAATTAGCTAAATCATTGTGTAGTTTGCTCAAAATTATCCTGACTAGACTAAGAAGAATCTATTTAATAATATAAACATATATATATGAATTCTATAAACGAAAAAGAAAAAAAATTAAATATTGCATTGAAGGAATTAAAAAATTTAGATCTAACAAATCCTGAATTACAAAAAAATATCGAAAATTTAAGCACAAAACAAAATCAATTAGAAATTGAAAAAACACAGATTGAGGAAAAATATAAAACGTTACTCGAGGAACATGAAAATCTATCAAAAAAACTTGAGGATTTAAAAAACAAAGAAAAGTTGGAAGAAAGAAAACAAATTGAATTTTCTGAAAAAATTGACGAACTTAATCAAGAAACTGACACACTATTGGATGAAATAGATAAATGGCAAATGTAAGTATAAAATTTAACAACAAAGAGTTTTTGCTTGCCTGTGAAGATGGACAAGAGGAGCACCTAGAAGAATTGTTAATTCAGATTAACAAAAAGTTTAATAATTTAAAAAATGATTTGGGAAATCTAGGTGAAAATAAATTATTATTAATTACAGCTGTAAAAATAATGGATGAATACTACGAAACTAAGAAAAAAGTAGATCAAAAAAAAGAAGAATTAAACGATCTATCAAAAAAATTTAAAGAACTAAAATCTCTAATTTACGATTATAGGGACACAAAAGAATCTGAAATTGAAAAACTAAATCTTGATCATGAAAATTTAAAACAAGAAATTGACGATAATCAAAAAAAATATGAAAATTTAATTGATGAAGCTGCTGATCAAATATCAAATTTTGTAAAAAAAGCAAAATTAGAAAACATTTCAAAGTAGGTCTGTGAATAAATCTAAGCTAAGAAGTAAAATTTTAAATCTTAGAAAAAAAAATTTGAATAAAAAACTTAGTCTCAATCCTGACAGAATTTATCGATTTTTAAAAAAAAATAAAATTTATTTCAAAAATGTAGGAGGGTATTACCCTTGTAATTATGAGATTGATGACTTGGATGCGCTTTATTTTTTAAGAAACAAAAAGACAAATATTTCCTTACCAATAATTAGAGAAAATAACCAAATGGATTTTTTTGAATGGACAAATAAAGATCCTTTAAAAATTAATAAGTATGGAATTGCTGAGCCAATTTTAGGAAAGAAAATTTACCCAGATATAATATTTGTTCCTTTAGTAGCTTATGATGATGATTTGAATAGACTGGGCTATGGTGGAGGATTTTATGATCGTTATCTAGAAAAAGTATCTAAAATTAAAAAAATATTTAAAATTGGATTAGGATTTTCATACCAGGAGATAAAAAAAATACCTATCAATAAGTATGATAAAAAACTTGATTTAATAATAACCGAGAAAAAAATTATACAATGAGAATTTTATTTTTAGGAGATGTGGTTGGAATTTCAGGATGTTCAAAATTAACAAGTAATTTATTAAATGAAATTGATAAAAACAAAATCGATTTTGTAATAGTAAACGGTGAAAATGCAGCAGCTCAAGGTGTAGGGCTAACTAAAGAAATATGTAAGGATTTTTTTAATTGTGGAGTTGATGTTATTACAACTGGCAATCATGTTTGGGATCAAAAAGAAATTATGGAATTTATTGATAAAGAAGAAAGATTATTAAGACCTAAAAATTTATTTGAACCTGCACCAGGAAAAGGTTTTCAGATTTATAAAACAAAGAATGATATAAAAATTGGAGTTCTTAATCTGATGGGCAATGTTTTTATGAAAAAGTGTGAAGATGTTTTTGAAGCTTCTCAAAAATTTTTAAAAGAAAATGAAATGAAAAAGGATTTTGATTTACTTGTAGTTGATTTCCATGGCGAAATTACTAGCGAAAAAAATGCTATAGGACATTTATTTGATGGAAAGGCAACTCTCGTGGTTGGAACCCATACTCATATTCCAACCAATGATGCCAGAATACTTAATAATGGCACTGGGTATCAAACCGATGCAGGTATGTGTGGGGATTATGATTCTGTGATTGGAATGAATAAAGAAAATTCCTTGAGTAGATTTTTAAAAAAGAATTCAGTGAAACACTTTCCCGCTACTGGAGATGCTACTTTGTGTGGTGTTATAGTAGATTGTGATATAAAAACAGGTTTAGCAATAGACATCAAAAGCTATGTATACGGAGATCAACTAAAAAATATTTAAAGATCATGGCAGGACATTCACATTGGGCAGGAATAAAACATAAAAAAGGTAAGGCTGATAAGCAAAGATCAAAGATATTTTCAAAATTATCTAAAGAGATTACCGTTGCGGCAAAACTTGGTGACAAAGATCCAGCAATGAACCCTAGACTAAGATCTGCAGTACAGGCTGCTAGATCTGCAAATATGCCTAAAGATAATATTGAAAGAGCAATAGATAAATCTTCTGCAGCTACAGGAGCAAATTTTGAAAATTTAAGATACGAGGGATTTGGACCAGAAAAGATTGCTGTTATAGTTGAAACTTTAACAGACAACAAAAATAGGACCGCATCAAATATTAGAACTATTTTTCAAAAGAGCGGAGGAAGCTTAGGAACCCAAGGTTCTGCTTCTCATAATTTTCAACAATTGGGTATAATCAAAATTGATAAAAAAGAGATATCTGATGAAAAAATTTTAGATTTAGCGATAGAGTCTGGAGCTGATGAATGCTTGTCTTATGAGGATTATCACGAGGTCCAGTGTCAAATGAGCGAAATATATAATGTAAAAAAAAATCTTGAGAAAATTATAGTGAATTTTATTTCTACAGAAATTGAATGGGTCCCGTTAAATAGTGTTGAGGTAAATAAAGAAAATAAAGATAGTGTTGTAGATTTTTTAGAAACTCTTGAGGAAGATGACGATGTTCAGAACGTTTATTCAAACGTTAATTTAGGTGGTATTTAATGATGATTATTGGAATTGATCCAGGCATCTCAGGTTCAATCTGTTTTTTTCAGGACGGTATAATAAAAGACGTAATTGAAATGCCAACCATGACAGATGGAAAGAAGAATAAGCGACAAGTAAATGGTGCTCAAATATTTAACGAAATTAGTGAAAGGATAAACAAATTTGATAAAAAAAATATAAAGGTTGTAATTGAACAAGTTTCTGCAATGCCTGGCCAAGGCGTTACTAGTATGTTTAATTTTGGTCAATCTTTTGGTATTTTGAAAGGGATATGCAGTGCAATGCATTTACCTGTTTATTATGTTAGACCTGCTAAGTGGAAAAAATATTTTAATCTTATTAATTCAGAAAAAGATGCAAGCAGAACAAGGGCTATTGAAATTTTTCCATATTTTTCATCACAATTGTCAAAAAAGAAAGATAATAACAAGGCAGATGCTATTCTAATTGCTAGTTTTTTCTACGAAACTTATCAAAAAGAGGAATAATCAATTTAATTTAATAGACAAAATCATGACACATTTACGTGTGATGAGTAAGTATGGAAGCAGATATAGCAGCAAAAGCAGTTGAATTAGGAACAAATACTGATTTTTCATTATTCAGTTTATTTTTTAGAGCAGACATAATTGTTAAGTCTGTAATGATAATATTAATATTGTGCTCAATATATTCTTGGGCTGTAATTATTGAAAAGTTTCGTTTATTTAAAAAAATAACTAAATCTTCAGAGGAATTTGAAGAAAAATTCTGGAATTCTAAATCTGCTGAAACTTTTTACAATAGTTTACCAAGTAAACTTGAGGATCCAATGTCACTTGTGTTTAAAGATGCAATGGAAGGATTACTTAAAAAAAAAACAAGAACTAACATTAGTGAAAGAATGAGCGCTTCTCTAGAAGCTGGAATTGAAAAACAAATGACAAAAATTGAAAAAGGTTTTACTTTTTTGGCAACAGTAGGTTCAACAGCACCATTTATTGGATTGTTTGGAACTGTTTGGGGAATTATGAACTCTTTTCAATCTATAGCTATTTCAAGAAACACAAGTCTTGCGATAGTTGCGCCGGGGATAGCTGAAGCTTTATTTGCAACTGCACTAGGTCTGTTGGCTGCAATACCAGCAGTAGTTGCTTACAACAAATTTAATAATGACTCTAAAAAATATTCTGAAAAATTAGAAAACTTCTCTAAAAGATTTTTAACTATAATCTAAAAAATGGCTTTTAAATTGAATCGCTCATCAAAAGAACCTATGAGTGAAATAAATGTTACTCCATTCGTTGATGTTATGTTGGTATTATTAATTATATTTATGGTAACAGCACCATTGTTAACGGTAGGTGTTCAAGTTGATTTGCCAGAAAGTTCGGCTGACTCTTTACCTGAAGAAACAGAACCTTTAACACTGTCAATTAACGCAAAAGGTGAAATTTTTATTCAAGAAGCAAAAGTTGAATACGATAATATTATTGCAAAAGTTTTAGCGGTTTCAAAAAATAGAACTGATACCAGAATTTATGTTAGAGGTGATAAAACTATAAATTATGGGAGAGTTTTAGAAATAATGGGATTACTATCAGGATCTGGTTTTACCAAAGTAGCATTGATTTCAGAACCGTATAAACAAAGGTAATTATAGTGAATAGAAGTTTAATTATTTCTTCTGTTTTACATGCTTTGTTAATTTTTATTACAGCTATGAGTTTACCTTTTTTGGCAAAGAAACCGCTTGATATTCCTCCAATCGTATCGGTTGAGTTAATTCAAATAGCAGAAAAAACTAATATTCCATTTGCACCTAAAGCTAAAAAGATAATTGAAAAAGTTAAAGAGAAAGAAAAAAAACTTGTTTCAGAACAAGCTCCACCAAAAAAAGTAGAAAAATCGAAAACAAAAACTGTTCTGGCTCCTGATCAAAATAATAAAAAAATAGAGAATGAAACTCCTGAGGCAATTCCACTTCCAGATAAAACTTTAAAAAAGGTTGAAACAAAAGAGGAAAAAAAACAAAATCCTGAGAAAGTAGATGATGAAGTTAAACAGGTATCAGAATTTGAAAAAAAAGATTTATTTGATCCAAATAATATCGCTGCTTTAATTGATAAATCAAAAGAAGAGAGCGCAGAAGTTTTAAAAACAAATGACGACATTACTCAAGATCAAGAAAGAAATGTAGAAAATACAGGTCTAACACTAAGCGAAGAGGATGCTCTTAAAGCACAAATATTTGGGTGTTGGAGTATTCCATTAGGATTACCATACAATGAAAATTTATTGGTAAGAATAAAGTTAAAATTAAAACCTGATGGAACAGTATCAAAAACAGAAATTTTGGACCATGCAAGAATGAATAAACCAGGCCAAGGATTTTATAAGGTATTAGCAGAAAGTGCTTTGAGAGCTGTTAAGTTATGCCAACCATTAAGAGTTCCAACGACTGGATATGAAAGA
>CACJEG010000013.1 GCA_902592375.1 uncultured Pelagibacteraceae bacterium
TTTGATCTATATTTATTATTCATATTTATTAACAATACTGCATATTTTTAATCATATCGCATAGTCATATTATCTAAAGTCTAATTTTGAAAATGGTGTAGGGACCCTAACGTCATAACGTAGTTTGGGGTTT
Organism: uncultured Pelagibacteraceae bacterium; assembly: GCA_902592375.1. Classification (GTDB taxonomy): domain Bacteria; phylum Pseudomonadota; class Alphaproteobacteria; order Pelagibacterales; family Pelagibacteraceae; genus Pelagibacter. Next base: position 134 of record CACJEG010000013.1, read on the forward strand.
TCATAGGATCCCTTTGGGGATCATAGAGGGAGGTCAACAGACCGACCGACATAGTAGCTATGACGAGTCGATTTTGACTCGTTTTTGACTCGTCTTGTACGTAGATTGTTCGAACACCTTGACCTAGAATCCTGGACAATATATGCTCTTTGATAATGCTATGTTTTAGCTATTCATGAGACATGGTTAAGGGCACCTGGCAACAGAACGCCCCTCATTAAAGGATTCCGTTATCCATACTTATTTTTTAAAAAAAAGATCGTGGTCTGAATTTTTTTACAATTAGATTTTATTAAAAGGCTAAATACTCAAAAATATACATGTTTATGGCTAAAGATGAAGAAATATGATTAAGATTTGGCGTAATAAAAAAACTTAATTAAAACCTAAGTAGTGAGCATATAGTAAATAATTTTGTTATTTAAAACTATCTCTAAAAAAATAACGAGAATTAATTTCATCATTAAATTTTGAATAATCTTTTTTTATTTTTATAAAATTTTTTGAAGATTTATAATTAAATATCTTCATAACATCAGAGAGATAAAACTCTATTATGTTTTTTTCTTCATTAGTTATTCTTTTTTTCCAATTATTTTTATTTTTATTACTTATACCGTTAATTTTATGATTAAAATTGTTCCCATAATATTTATATTTTCCTAAGGAGGGAATCAATAAAGTATTGTAAAATTTTATACCCAAGAAACAGCATAATTGTTTCATAACTTTTCTTTTATTTGTAACCAAATCTTCATAAGTTATAAATGTAAATTTTTTATGATTTCTATTATAAAAAGTTGAAAGCAGATCTTGTCTTGATCTAAAAAGTGTACTTGCTAAATTTTGCAAATAATCAATATTGAGTTTACTATAATATTTTTTTTGTCCTGACTTAATTGAGGCGTAATTATCTCTAGGATCACGGACAATATTGACCATTTTCATATTTTTAAAAATTTTTAGATATTCGTCAAAATAGATTGATTGACTAGTTTCTTTTATTACAATAATTTTCTTTAGTTTTCTTCCTTTTAAATTTTCCCAATGATCTAAAATTTTTTGAAATACTTCTTTTTTTGATTTTAAATTTACATCTTTTAAATTTTTTTTTAATTGAATATTTAAAGATTTAATCTTTTTATCATGAACTAAGTTTTGTGATAAGAAAAACTTATTGAGTGTTTGATTAATTACTGACAAAATTTTTTCAATCAAAAGTTTTTTGTTATCATAATTACTTGTGTAATAAGGAAAGTAATTATAAAATAAGGTTAGGTCTGTAGGATAAACATCAACATCTGGATGATTATCAAACAATCTTAGCAAAAGCGTTGTTCCTGACTTTCTATGACCAGTTAAAAAAATAATCATATTACCTTTTAACAATATAATAATTAAAAATCATATTTATTTGAGTAATTTATTTTTATCTAGAGTACCATTAATTTTTTTAACAAGTTTTAAATCTAATTTAATTAAACTTGAAATCTTCTCTAAAGAATTCGTTCCATCAGCATATTGGAGAAAATCCATATAACCTCTGATTGATTTTTTTTTATTTTTTAAAGATAATGTTGGATAGAGACCTCTTTTACTCATTTGTGGTTCACACATTATTTTACAATTTGGATAAATTCTTTTTAATAATATTTCTATTGATTTTCTGACAACATTAAATCCTCCAACACAACCTTTCAAACTAACAAGATTAAAATTATCCAATGAAGTGTGGTATTCAGGGTATTCACTATATTTTGTTCTAAAAATTGACGAAATTTTTAAATCAATACCAGGAGAATTATATTGTCTTTCATCTGAACCTCTTTTTAAAAATGGATAAACTTTATAATTTTTTATGTTTAGTAATTTATATGCTTCAATAACTGCTTCGTCTGAGGGTGAATTTTGATATTTAGAAAACATACAAGAATGTTGCCTCTCGTCACCAATACAAGAAATGTTATATCCCCCAATAACATTCTCTTTTAAATGTTTAATATTTTTATTTATATAAGAAATTGAACCAATCGTTTCTGGAATAAAAATAAATCTTAGAGTTTTATTTAATTTTTTATTCATAAAATAATTCATCAATCCCATGGATACTATAGGTCCGGATAACTCATTGTTTGCCATTGAGGGATGGCAAATAAATGTGGAAATTAAAATTTCTTTTTTTGACTTACCTTTTAAAATTAATTCACCATAATTTAAATTACCTCTTCTATTCAAACTTGAATTAATAACAACCTCAAATTTATCACTTGAAGAATATTGCTTATCAAAAATTTTATAATCATTATAAGAAATACAAAACCCCCATATTCTTTTATAATAAGAAGTTATGTATGGTATTGCTTTAGGTTGATTTTTTAAAAAATATAAATTTTTAAATAATTCCTTTTTTGTAATATTTTTTTTAATAGGAATTGAGTATCCAACTAAGTGTAGATTATTTTTCTTAAAATCAATAATTTTATTATTGTATTTATCAACTACATAAGCATCTGTTACATTCCATTCTTCTGGAATATTCCAATCAAATACTTTTGTCCCTGATTTAAATTTTTTAATTTTAAGTTTTGGAAATTCTTTTTGTATAATATTTAATGTTTTTTTTACTCCATTACCAGTTAAACTTCTTGTTATGGGAAAAAGTTTTATTTTAGCTATATTGTAATATTTTTTTAAACTCATTTGAAATGTCTAACACATAAATTTAATTTTTTTTTATTTCAGCTTGAGCAGCAGCTAACCTGGCAACAGGAACTCTATAAGGTGAACAGGATACATAATCTAATCCTACTTTAGAGCAAAAAGAGATACTATATGGGTCTCCCCCATGCTCTCCACAAATACCTAATTTAAGATTTTTGTTTTGATCTCTTCCTTTTTCTACAGCTATTTCAACTAAATCTGAAACTCCTTCATCTATCGAAACAAAAGGATCAATAGAAAATATTTTGTTTTCTAAATAATCGTTTAAAAATTTACCACTATCATCTCTACTAATCCCTAAAGTAGTTTGAGTTAAATCATTTGTTCCAAAACTAAAGAATTCTGCATGATTAGCAATCTCTTTTGCTTTTATTGCAGCTCTGGGTAATTCAATCATAGTGCCTACTAAAAATTCTATTTTCAATTTACGTTCTTGTTGAACTTTACTGGCAGTTCTAATTACTAAGTCTTTCATTATTTTTATCTCAGCCTCTGTGGATACCAATGGTATCATTATTTCAGGAAATGCAGATTTAATTTTGCTTTTTTTGAGATCCGCTAAGGCTTCAAATATTGCTTTACACTGCATTTCATATATTTCAGGAAAAGATATTCCCAGACGACATCCTCTATGACCTAACATAGGGTTTTGTTCATGAAGTTCATCAATTCTTGACTCAACTTCTTTAATTGGGAGATTAACTATTTTAGCAACCTCATTAATTTCCTTTGCTGTGCGTGGCAAAAATTCATGTAATGGCGGATCCAACAATCTAACTGTGACTGGTAATCCACTCATGATTTTAAAAATATCTATAAAATCTTTTCGTTGATGCGGTAACAATTTTTGTAATGCTATCGCTCTGTCTTCTTTTGTTTTAGATAATATCATTTCTCTTACAGACAAAATTCTTTCTTCATCAAAAAACATATGTTCAGTTCTGCACAATCCTATACCCTCTGCACCAAAATCTTTTGCTGTTTTCGTATCTTTTGGAGTCTCAGAATTTGTTCTTACTTTTAATTTCCTAAAGCTATCTGCCCAAGACATTAACTTGGAAAAATCACCAGATATTTCGGGCTTCACAGTTGAAACACTTCCAGCAATAATTCGTCCAGTTGAACCATCAATAGTGATTACGTCTCCTTCTTTAATCTCCGCTGAAGAAGTTTTAAAAGATTTATTTTCATAGTTTATATCAATTTCACTTGATCCTGATACACATGGTCTACCCATGCCTCTTGCAACAACAGCTGCATGACTTGTCATTCCTCCTCTTGCAGTTAAAATTCCCTTAGCGGCATGCATTCCTTGTATATCCTCTGGAGAGGTTTCTACTCTGACCAGAATTGTATCCTGCATCATTGCGGTTAATCTTTCAGCCTCTTCTGATGTAAATACAACTTTACCACTGGCCGCACCTGGTGATGCTGGCAATCCATTTGCAATTACATTAATTGAACTTTTTTCATCCAAAGTAGGGTGCAAAAGTGTATGTAAAGAGTTTGGGTCAACTCTTAATACAGCTTCCTTTTTTGAAATTAATTTTTCTTTAACCATATCAACTGCAATCTTTACTGCTGATTTTGCTGTTCTTTTTCCCGATCTTGTTTGAAGCATCCATAGTTTACTATTTTCAACTGTAAATTCTACGTCTTGCATATCTTTGTAATGCATCTCTAATTTTTTCAAAATTTTTTGAAGTTCTTTAAAAACTTTAGGCATAGATTCTTCCATTGATAATTCTTTTACTTTAGCATCTCTCCTGGCTTTTTTAGTTATGTATTGAGGAGTTCTTGTACCCGCCACAACATCTTCGCCTTGCGCGTTAATCAAATATTCACCATATATCTCATTTGATCCGTCTGATGGATTTCTTGTAAACACAACTCCTGTTGCACAATCATCACCCATATTTCCAAAAACCATTGACTGAACATTTACAGCAGTTCCCCACTCAGCTGGAATTTGATTTAATTTTCTATAAACTTTTGCTCTATTACTTTCCCACGATAAAAATACTGCACTTATTGCTCCCAGCAATTGTTCATGAACATCTTGGGGAAAATCTTTTTTTGCTTTTTCTCTTACTGTTCTTTTAAAATCTTCAATTAATCCATCCCAATCACTTTCATCTAAATCTGTATCCAACAAAACACCTTTCGTAAGTTTATAATTTTCAATTAATTCCTCAAAATGATAACCTTCTACACCCATTACAACATTACCGTACATTTGAATGAATCTTCTATAACTGTCTTTGGCAAATCTTCCATTTGAAGTCTTAATTGCTAAAGCTTTGACTGTTTTATCGTTCAGACCCAGGTTTAGAATAGTATCCATCATACCTGGCATTGATACTCTTGCACCAGACCGCACAGACAACAAAAGTGGGTTTTTTAAGTCCCCAAATTTTTTAGAAACATCTTTTTCAATTAATTTTAATTCTTTTTTAATTTCAGAAATTAAATTTTTATTTAATTTTTTTTTATCCTTATAAAAAATTTCACAAACTTTTGTAGATATTGTAAAACCAGGAGGCACTGGAAGACCCATTCTTCCCATTTCAGAAAGATTAGCACCTTTTCCTCCTAAAAAGTTTTTAGGATTTTTGATTTTTTTACTATCCTTAGAATTAAAGTTTAAAATAAGTTTTTTCATTAACGGGAGTCGATTAAAGCAAAATTAACATAATTGTTGAACGTTTTACACATCATTTGGATTAGTTCCAGCCTATTCTTCTTTATGACCAGATCATCTTCATTCACAATTACATTATCAAAAAAGTCAAAAACCTCTCTTTTGACACTAGCTAAATTGTCCAGTGTTTGAACATAATTTTCATCTTTATTAATACCTGAAAAATATTTTTTTAATTCACTAATTTTTTTATATAGGTTTTTTTCTAACTCAGTTTTAAAAATTCCAGGGTCAGTTGTATTTGATAATTCTATTTTATCTTTTTTTAATTCACCGTCTAAAATGTTTGAGGCTCTTTTATAGCTTGCAATAATATCTAAACCATTTGGTTTGTTAATAATTTTATTTAAATGTTTAGCTTTATTATAAATAATAACAGATTGATCTAAGTTAAAAGAACTGGTTGATGCTTGAACTATATCATTTCTAATATTTTCTTCCTTCATGTGATATTTTAATCTATCCATTAAAAAATCTGATAACTCATTTTGTAAAGATTTATTATCAATTTCAAAACCTTGATCTAAATATAGGCTTAAGGAATAATTAATTAAATCTTTTATTTTAAAATCTTTTTTATTTTCAACTATTATTCTTATTACTCCTAATGCTAATCTTCTTAGAGCATATGGATCTTTAGAACTTGTTGGCTTTTGATTTAAACCAAAAAAACCAACTAAAGTGTCTATCTTATCAGCTAAAGAAAGAGCTATGCTAAATGGTTTTTTTGGGACTCTTGAACCTGATCCTGTGGGAAAATATTGCTCACTTATGGCCAAAGCCAAATCTTTATCAAAACCTTGTGCAATAGCAAAATAACCTCCCATCACACCTTGTAGTTCTGGGAATTCACCCACTAGCTCTGATAATAAATCAACTTTACAAATTGATGCTGATAATTCAACTTTCTCTTTACTGATTAAAAGTTCATCAGATATCATTCCACCTAATTTTCTCATTCTTTGAGCTTTATCAAAATAACTTCCTAATCCTCTAAAATAATTCATTGATTTTAATTCAGTAACTTTTTTGACCATATTTTGAGATTTATCTTTTTTCCAAAAAAATTCTGCGTCACTTAATCTTGCTTCAACTACTCTTTCATTTCCTAATTTAATTAATCCCTTTTTATCTTTTTTGTTTGCAACAACTAAAAACTCATTGGTAATATTTTCTTTATTATCAAATATAGGGAAATATTTTTGATGGTATTGCATGGTAATAATTAATATTTCTTTTGGAATATTTAAAAATTTCTTATCAAATTCACAAAGAAGGATATTTGGTTGATCTGTTAAATCTACAACCTCATTAAGTAATCTAGGATTGTGTTGAATCTTAATATTTTTATTTTTTAATATATTATTAAATTTTTTTTCTATTAACTTTTTTCTTTCATTGTGATCAACGATAATGTCCATTTTTTTAAAAAAACTTTTATAATGTTTAAATTCAAAGAAAGACTTTTTATTTTCCTCAAATTCTTTATCAATAAAAGTTGAGTTGGAAGATGTTAGGTGATGAAAATTAAAATTTAACTTTTTTTTATCAAACACAGCTAGAATTGACTTTAAAGGTCTACCCCAATTTAGGTCAAAAGTTCCCCAATACATTGATTTTTTCCATTGAATTTTATTTAATAATATTGGGATAAATTCCTCTAATAATTCATGTGTGTCCAATTTTTTTGATTTTGTCTTAAAAAAATAAAATTCTCCTTTGTCTATTTTTTTTTGGTACAGATCTTTTTTTAAAATTTTATTTGACCTAACAAACCCCTCAAGTGCTGCCTCTGGCGACTTAATATTTGGTCCTTTAATCTCCTCAGATTTTAGTACAACATTTTTTTGAACACCTTCAAATAATACCACTAATCTGTTTGGTGTTGAATATGACGAGCTTTTTTTAAATAAAATTGATTTTTCTAAAAATAAATCATTAAAACTTTTAAGCAAGTCTTCCCTTAAATTTTGTTGAAGATTTGAAGGTATTTCTTCACTAAATAATTCTAAAAAAAACTCTGACATTATTTTTGACTATCTAACCAAACGCCAGCTACAGATTTTGTAATATCTCTTATTCTAGCAATATAACCAGCTCTTTGTGCGACACTGATTGCACCTCTTGCATCTAGAATATTAAACACATGACTGGCTTTTAAACATTGATCATATGCTGGTAATGAAATTTTTTTTTCTACCAAATCTTTTGCCTCAGACTCATGCATTTCAAACATTTTCAAAAGTGTTTCTACATTCGCATGTTCAAAATTGTATGCTGAAAATTCTTTTTCGGCTTGGTGAAAAACTTCGTTATATTTTACACCTTCATCATTCCACAATAAATCATAAACATTTTTTTCTTTTTGGGTAAACATACAAATTCTTTCTAAGCCATAAGTGATTTCAACTGATACAGGTTTACAATCAAATCCAGCCATTTGTTGAAAATAGGTGAATTGAGTAATTTCCATTCCATCACACCATACTTCCCATCCCAATCCTGCGGCACCTAATGTTGGACTTTCCCAATCATCTTCAACAAACCTTATATCATGATCATTATGATCTATTCCTATAGTAGACAAACTATTTAAATAAAGTTTTTTTATATTTTCAGGAGAAGGTTTGATTAAAACTTGAAATTGATAATAGTGTTGCAACCTGTTTGGATTATCTCCATATCTTCCATCTGTGGGTCTTCTTGATGGTTGTACGTAAGCTGCTTTCCATGGTTTAGTTCCTAGTGATCTTAGGGTGGTAGCTGGATGAAAAGTTCCTGCACCAACCTCCATATCGTAAGGCTGAAGAATAATGCATCCCTTTTTACTCCAAAATTTCTGAAGATTTAAAATTGTATCTTGGAATGTTTGAATTTCTTTTTTTTCTTTTTTTGCTTTAGAAACCATATCTTTGCCAAATTGATCTTTCATCTAAAATACTTGCTATTTGATCTACTTGATTGCTAGATGAAGAAAGTTTTTGACTTAACCATCCTTTTGATTTTTCAAATTTTTTAATAATTACATCCTCACCAAATTTATCTTTTAATATTTCATGTGCGTCACCTATTCCATCAATCAATCCTAAATTTTTTGCTTTACTGCCTGACCAAAACTCACCTGAAAAAAGTTCTACATCAGATTTGTTTAATTTTGATCCTCTACTTTTTTCAACAACATCTATAAAGTCTTTATGAAGATCCAATTGAATATTTTTTAATCTTTCAATATCCTCGTTTTTTTCTTCTAAAAATGGATCAAGTGTGCTTTTATTTTTGCCTGCAGTATGAACTCTTCTTTCAACACCAATTTTTTTTATCAACTCAGTAAATCCAAAAGAAGAATATATCACTCCTATTGATCCTATGATTGAACTTGAATTTGCATAAATTTCGTCCCCAGCACAAGAAATCAAATAACCTCCTGAAGCTGCTACGTCTTCAGCGAATACAATAACTTTTTTTTTGTGTTTTTTTGCTTGTTGTCTAATAAAACTGTATATTAAATGAGATTGAACTGGTGATCCTCCTGGAGAATTGATTGATATAGCAACACATACTGCTTTTTTTAAAGAAAAAGCCTTTTTAATTAGTTCTTCTTGACCAGCAAAATCAATACCTTGTTTAAATTTTCCTGCATTACCAATAACCCCACTTAATTTTAAGTGAGCAACAATTTTTTTCTTTTTAAAAAAAGAGAACATAGGTAAGTCTTATAGAATTATTTATTGAATATAAAGACTACTTATAATTGAAGAAACTGGTGCGTCAATTGATAAGTAATATATATAAACAAATTATACTAATTTAAAAATGTTATGGGAACAGTTGTACAGCTTAAAAATCAAATAAATGATTCATATTTTCAACTTAAAGACTCGGTTGAAGAAAAACTGGTTTTAACCGAAGAAAAAATAAAATCAAAATTATCTAGTGATGTACAGCTGGTTCAAAAAATGACAGATTATCATATAGAAACTGGAGGAAAAAGATTAAGAGCTTTACTAACTTTAGGTAGTGCAAAATTATGCGGTTACTCTAAAGGCTCTAGAGATATAAATTTAGCTGCGTGTGTTGAATTAATTCACAGCGCAACATTGATGCATGATGATGTAATTGATGAAGGCACTGTTAGAAGAGGAAAAGAAACTTTAAACAAAGTTTGGGATAATCATTCGTCAGTTTTAATTGGAGATTATCTATTGAGTAGATGTTTTGAAATGATGGTGGAAGACGGAAACCTAGAAGTTTTAAAATTATTATCGTCCACTTCATCTAAGATTGCTCAAGGAGAAGTTCTACAACTTCAACACAAAGGTGAAGTTGATATGCTGGAAGAAACATATTTAAAAATAATCTCAGCTAAAACTGCTGAGTTATTTGCAGCAGCAACTAAAGTTGGTGCTATTTTATCTGATGCAGAAAATAAAGAAAAAGATGCTTTAGAATTTTATGGAAGAAACTTGGGATTAACTTTTCAAATAGCAGACGACACACTAGACTATAATGCTGAGCTCAAACTATTTGGCAAAAAAGTTGGTCAAGATTTTTTTGAAGGAAAAATTACCTTACCAATAATTTTACTTTTTCAAAAATTAGGAAATGATGAAAAAAAAATTTTATCAAATATGTTTAAAAAAGAGTTAAGAACTAAAGATGACTTTAATGAAATTATTGCTCTTATAAATAAGTATAAAATAATTCAAGAATGTTATCAAAAAGCTCAGCACTATATAAACTTAGCCTCAAACTCTCTAAGTGTATTTAAAGACTCTGAAGAAAAAAATATTCTTAAAAGATTAACATCATTTAGTTTATCAAGAAATTTTTAAGGACTTAATAAAGACTTTATCCACTTCCCAGAGTTATCTTTATTGTATTTTAATCTTTCGTGGATTCTGTTCTCACCATCTAGCCAAAATTCAATACTATCTGGAGATAAAATCCATCCAGACCAGTGACTTGGTCTTGGTACATCTGATTTGTTGCTATATTTTTTTTTGTAATCTTGTATAGATTTTAACAATTGTTCTCGCGAATTTAATTCTTCACTTTGCTTAGAAGCCCATGCTCCTATCCGGCTTTCATACGCTCTAGATGAATAATATTCATCTGCAACCTGATCAGAAACTAATGACACCTTTCCATTAATTCTTATTTGTCTTAGGAGACTTTTCCAATGGAAACACATCGCAGCATATGGATTTTCTTTTAATTCATTTCCTTTTTGACTATTTAAATTTGTATAAAATACAAATCCATCCTTGTTGAAATCTTTAAGTAAAACCATTCTAACTGAAGGAATATTTTTTTCATTTGACGTGGCCAAAGCAACAGCGTTTGGATCATTTGGCTCAGTTTTCTTTGCTTCCTCCATCCATTCATGAAATAATTGAATTGGATCATCTATATCAAGAAAGCAACTATTAAGACCTAAAGAGTTTTTTTGATTCATAATTTAAACAAAATAATCTATATAATATAAATAATGTCATTTAATACTTTTGGAAAGCTATTTCGTTTCACAACTTGGGGAGAGTCTCATGGGCCTGCGATTGGTTGTATTGTTGATGGTTGCCCTCCAAACATAAATCTTAAAGAGCAAGATATTCAAATAGAATTAGACAAAAGAAAACCAGGACAATCTAAATTTACAACTCAGCGAAAAGAGGATGACAAAGTTCAAATATTGTCAGGAGTATTTGAGGGAAAAACTACAGGAACACCCATTTCACTTATAATCTACAATAAAGATATGAGATCCAAAGATTATAGTAATATTAAAGATAAGTTCAGGCCAGGTCATGCGGATTTTACTTATTTTAAAAAATATGGAATTAGAGACTATAGAGGTGGTGGTAGATCTTCTGCTAGAGAAACTGCAGCAAGAGTTGCAGCCGGTGCAATAGCAAAAGTTGTACTTCAAAAAAAATTAGGTAAAAAATTTAAAGTAATTGGTGCAGTAACTCAGCTAGGAATTCTTGGATGTGATACAAATCAATGGAACGATAAAGTAATTTCAAAAAATCCATTTTTTTGTCCAGATAAATCAATGATTAAGTTATGGGAAAAATATTTGCTTGGTGTAAGAAAATCAGGATCCTCATGCGGAGCAGTGATTGAAATAAGAGCAAGAGGTATCCCAGTTGGTTTAGGTGCTCCAATTTATTCAAAATTGGATACCGACATAGCTTCAGGTCTAATGAGTATTAATGCAGTTAAAGGCGTAAATATTGGTGCAGGAATGAACTCAGCACAATTAAGTGGAGAACAAAATTCAGATGAAATTTCTTCAAAAGGAAATAAATTAAAATTCAATTCAAATAAAGCAGGTGGAATTCTTGGTGGAATTTCTACGGGCCAAGAAATTGTTGCATCTTTTGCTGTCAAACCAACATCGTCAATTTTAACTAGTAGAAAAACTATAAATAAATTTGGGAAAAACACTTCAATATCTGTTAAAGGTAGACACGATCCTTGTGTAGGAATTAGAGCTGTACCAATTGGTGAAGCTATGATGAACTGTGTTTTGCTTGACCACTACTTAATGAATAAAGCCCAGTGTAGTTAGCTTAAATTAATTTTTTACAACTCTTATTGTATCTTTTTGAAACAAAATATTAGCAATTTTCTTAGAAATTTGAGAACTGTTTAATCCAGCTTTATCGTACATTTTTTTTGGATCATCTTGTTCAATAAATTCATCTGGTAAAGTCATTGATCTAAATTTTAAACCTTTGTCAAATACTCCTCTTTCGGCTAATAAATTTTTAACATGAGAACCGAAACCACCTATTGAACCCTCCTCAACAGTTATCATAAGCTCATGTTCCTTAGCAGATTTTAGTATAAGTTCTTCATCTAAAGGCTTAGCAAATCTGGCGTCTATTAAAGTTGTTGAAACTCCTTTTGCTTTTAATTCCTCCGCAGCTAACTTGCACTCTTCAAGTCGAGTACCGAGGTTTAAAATACAAACTTGTGTCCCTTGTTGAACAACTCTCCCTTTACCAATTTCAATTTTTTCGTCTATTGATGGGAGATCAACACCTACTCCAGTTCCTCTTGGATATCTAATTGCAGAAGGTCTATCATTTATATCTACTGAAGTATTAATCATTTTAACTAGTTCAGCTTCATCACTTGCTGCCATTACTATAAAGTTGGGCAAAGTTGATAAGTAAGTTATATCAAATGAACCAGCATGTGTTGAGCCATCAGCACCAACTAATCCTGCTCTATCTATCGCAAATCTAACCGGTAAACTTTGGATGGCAACATCGTGGACAACTTGATCATATGCTCTCTGTAAAAATGTAGAATAAATTGCAGCATATGGTTTGTATCCTTCGGTTGCTATACCGGCTGCAAAAGTTACAGCATGTTGTTCCGCTATTCCAACATCAAACATTCTATTTGGAAACTCCTTGCCAAAAATATCCATACCAGTCCCTCCTGGCATCGCTGCTGTTATTCCTACTATTTTGCTATCTTTTTTAGCATGTTTAACTAACGTGTTTGCAAATACTTTTGTATAAGCTGGAAGATTTGATTTGCTCTTTACTTGTTCGCCGGTATCAACATTAAATTTTGACACTCCATGATAATGATCATTTGCTTTTTCAGCATAAGAATAACCTTTTCCTTTTTGAGTTTTGATATGAATCATTATAGGACCCTCATGTCTTGATTCTTTTGCATTTTTTAAAATTGGAACTAGGCTTGATAAATCATGACCATCTATAGGACCTGCATAATAAAAACCAAGTGAACTAAACAATGTACCTCCGGTAACTGCTGAACGGAAAAAATCCTCTGCTTTTCCTGCTTTAGCACTAAATCTTTTTGAAAATGCAGATGTAATTAATTTTAAGGTTTCTCTAAGACTAAAATATATTTTACCAGTAAATAATTTTGCCAAGTAAGTTCTCATTGCTCCAACTGGTTTTGCAATTGACATGTCGTTATCATTTAAAATAACAATCATTTTTGTCTTAGATGCTCCAGCATTATTCATGGCTTCATAAGCCATACCTGCGCTAATTGCTCCATCACCTATTACAGCTATTACATTAGAAGACTTATTTTCTAATTTATTTGCCTCTGCAATTCCTAATGCAGATGAAATAGATGTTGAACTATGTGCTGCTCCAAATGGGTCATACTCACTTTCAGATCTTTTTGTAAAACCTGATAAACCATCGCCCTGTCGTAAAGTTCTAATTTTATCTTTTCTTCCAGTTAAAATTTTATGTGGGTAAGATTGATGGCCAACATCCCATATTAATTTATCATTTGGGGTATCAAAAACATAATGAAGTGCAACTGTCAATTCAACAACTCCCAAACCAGCACCAAGGTGACCTCCTGTTTCTGAAACAGCACTTATCATTTCCTCCCTCACCTCATCTGCTACTTTTTGTAAATTATTTTCAGAAACTTTTCTTAAATCAGATGGAAAATTGATATTATTTAAAAATTGATAATTTTTTTTCATTTTTTTCTATTCAGTATATAGCCTAATGTTTCATTTATTTTTTCAGATCTTGAACCATATTTTCTTAAATTCTTATTAATATCTTTTATTATCTTATCACAATACTTAAGCGAGTCATCATAGCCTATTAAATTTATAAGTGTTGCCTTACCTTTTTTTTGATCTTTTCCTGTTTTTTTCCCAGCTTCCTTAGAATTACTTTTCAGATCAATTAAATCATCAGCTATTTGGAATAATAAACCAATTTTTGATCCAATATTTTCAAAAAATTTAATTTCTTGGATTGTTTTTTTCTTAATTATTGCTGGAGCTGCACAACAAAAACTAAATAACATTCCAGTTTTTTTTATTTCCATTTCTAATATTTTATTCCTTGATATTTTCTTTCTCTCATAACTTAAATCTAAATATTGCCCACCAGCTATTCCTAGATGTCCTGAACATTCTGATAATTTTTTGATTAGATTGATCTTTATCTTTTCATTTAATTTCAATTTAGGACTTGATAAAATTTCAAAAGCTAAAGTCAGTAATGAATTTCCTGCCAGAACTGCTGTAGACTCACCAAATTTAATGTGAGCTGAAGGCTTTCCTCTTCTTATATCATCATCATCCATGCATGGTAGATCATCATGAATAAGAGAATAAGCATGAATACATTCAACAGCCGACCCAACTATTATCAATGTTTTATAATCTATTGAAAATAATGACCCTAAGTCCATTAAGATTTTAGATCTTATCTTTTTTCCACCTGGAAACAAACCATACTTCATGGGTGACTTTAGCTGAGAATATTTCTGTGAATTAATATATTTTTTAAGGAAAATATTTGTATCCTTAGCTATTTTATTAAGCTGTTTTTTCATTTTTTTTAGTTATCTCTTTAATCTTTTTATTTGTCTCTTCTCCAATAGATTTAAAATTTTTATGAAATTTCTTTTCAATAATATTATTTAATTTTAGAAGTTCTTGATAACTATCAACTGAATTGTTTAAATCATTTTCCTTCTCTAGAGACTCTATAATCTTATTTGCTTTTTCTGTAAGCTCCTCAACTGAATACTGATCATAATCAAGTGGTAATATTTTATCTTTCATATAATAATAATTATTAATACATGAAATCTATTCAATCAAATATCAAAAAAGCAAAAAAATATTTAGATAATAATCATTGTGTTGCGGTACCAACAGAAACTGTTTATGGATTGGCTGCAAACGCTTACTCGAATAGTGCAGTTAAGAAAATATTTAGTCTTAAAAAAAGACCATTAAATAATCCTCTAATTGTCCATTATTACGATATTCAAAGACTAAAAGAAGACTGTGATATAAATGATAATTTAGTTAAACTTTACAAAAAATTTTCTCCAGGTCCGATAACTTATGTTCTGAAATTAAAAAATAACTCAAAAATATCAAAATTTGTCACTAATAATAAAAAAAGTATTGCCGTACGTTTCCCTAAACATAAATTGTTAAGAAATTTATTAAAAAATTTAGATTATCCGGTAGCGGCACCTAGTGCAAATATATCCTCAAGATTAAGTTCAGTTAAACCATCTGATGTAAAAGAAGAATTTGGTTCAAAAATAAAATATATTTTAAATGGAGGAAAAAGTAAAATTGGAGTTGAGTCTACAATACTAAACCTTTTAGAAAAGCCTTCACTTTTAAGATATGGAGGCCTAGATACTAAAAAAATCGAAAATGTTTTAAAAAAAAAATTATTAATTAATACAAATTCAAAAAAAAAATTATCACCTGGTTTATTTCCGTTGCATTACTCACCCGGGATACCTTTAAGAGTCAATGTTAAAAAACCAAAAAAAGATGAGGCTTATTTATTAATTAAAAAAAGAAAATCAAAATTAAAAAACTATTATTATTTATCCAAAATGAAAAATATAGATGAAGCTGCAAAGAATTTATATTCAACTTTAAGAAAAATTAAAAACGATGGTTTTAAAAAGATTGCAGTCGAAAAGATACCAAACAAAGGTCTTGGCAAAACAATTAATGATAGATTAAAGAGAGCCTCTAAATATTGATGACAAATTCTATTGAAGTAATAAATCTATCAAAAAAATATAAAGATAAAGTAGCAGTAACTAATATAAATTTTAAAATTAATGAAAATGAAATGGTTGGTTTATTGGGACCTAATGGATGTGGAAAAACTACAACTATTGGAATGATTTTAGGATTATTAAAACCAAGTTGTGGTGAGGTTTTAATCAACGGAGAAAATATTGAAAAAAACAAAATCTCACTTCTTCACAAAATGAATTTTATTTCACCATATATTGAATTACCTAAAAAACTTAAAGTTAAACAAAATTTAATTGTTTATGGAAAATTATATAATATTCAAAATTTAAATGATCGAATAGATCATCTTGCAAATAAACTTAGATTAAAAAACCTTTTAAACAAAATTACGGGAGAACTTTCTTCTGGACAAAAAAACAGGGTAAGTCTTGCTAAAGCTTTAATAAATGATCCAACGGTACTTTTGTTGGATGAACCCACTGCTTCATTAGATCCTGAAACTGGTGATTTTGTAAGATCGTTTTTAGAAGAATACAAAAAGGAAAAAAAAATATCAGTTTTGCTTGCCTCTCATAATATGGAAGAAGTAAAAAGATTATGTAGTTCTGTTTTAATGATGAAAGATGGTTTAATAGTGGATAGAGGAACACCTGAAGAGTTAATAAAAAAGTATGGAAGAAGAAATTTAGAAGAAGTATTTTTAGAAATTGCGAGAAAATAAAAATGAATTTAATTAGAATATATGGTCTTTTTTTAAGACACTTTTATTTAATAACTAGATCATTTCCAAGAATATTAGATTTAATTTATTGGCCTTCAATCCAAATTACTCTTTGGGGATTTATTTCTAATTTTTTTGCAGCTCATAGCTCTTATTACAGTGGTGCAGTAGGAGTTATTCTTTCATGTGCGATTCTTTATGATTTTTTATTTAGAACCAGTATTGGCTTTAATATGTTATTTTTGGAGGAAATTTGGAGCAGAAATTTTACAAACTTATTTATTGCACCGATGAAAATTAGTGAAATAATTGTCTCTCTAGTTTTTACTGCTTTAATAAGAGCATTAATTGGTTTAATCCCAGCTATACTATTAACTTCTCCATTGTTTGGTATATCTTTGCTAAAACTTGGTCTTCCTTTGGCATTTCTTTTCTTGAGTCTGTACTTATTCGGAATAACACTTGGTCTATTTGTTTCAGCAGGATTGTTAAGATTTGGACCATCTTTTGAGAATATTGCGTGGTCTACTATGTTTTTATTAGCACCTTTTGGCTGTATTTACTATCCAGTTGAAACACTGCCCGGAATCTTCCAATCAATCGCTTTCGCACTTCCTTTAGTTTATATTTTTGAGGAGACCAGAAATATCTTGGTCAATGGAATGGTAAATTATGAAAATATTATTAATGCAATCTATCTGAATGGGTTTTATTTAATTTTGTCAATATTAGTATTTTATTACTCATTTGACAAAGCAAGAGATAAAGGAACTTTAATAAATATAGGTGAATAAACTGGTGCGCCTGCTAGGAGTCGAACCCAGAACCTCCTGATCCGAAGTCAGGCGCTCTATCCAGTTGAGCTACAAGCGCATATAGTATTAATATTATATTTTATGGAAAAAAACATTAATTTTATAGTTAAAGAAGATGAAAAGAATTTAAGGGTTGATATTTTAATTAACAAAAGAGAGGAATTAATTAGTAGAACTAGAATTAAAAATTTAATTTTAAAAGAAAAGTTAACACTAAATAATGAAATAATTAAAAGTCCGTCAAAAAAAGTCTCAATTGGTGATACTATAAATCTTAAGATTCCAGAGCCCGAAATAGCATCCCTTAAACCTTACGAGTTTAAATTAGAAATAGTATACGAAGATGATGATCTATTAGTAATTAATAAACCTGCCGGAATAATCATGCATCCAGGAGCTGGAAATTATGATAAAACAATTGTTAATGCATTGATGCATTATGAAAAGGATTCTTTATCAAATATAGGTGACGAGTTAAGACCTGGTATTGTTCATAGAATTGATAAAAACACATCTGGTTTAGTTGTAATTGCAAAAAACAATGAAACTCATGAAAATTTATCAAAACAATTTAGTGATCATACAATTATAAGAGAGTACCAACTTTTAATATGGGGAAAATTAAGACCCTCGTCAGGAAGGATTGAAACATTTATAACTCGAAGTTCAAAAAATAGACAACTAATGGAAGTTAGTAGTTCTAAAGGTAAGAAAGCTATAACAAATTATAAAACACTTGAAATTTTTGAAAATCAAAAAACACCAACATTAAGTTTAGTTGAATGTAAATTAGAAACAGGAAGAACACATCAGATAAGAGTTCATATGAACTTTAAAGGTAATAGTCTAGTTGGGGATGACAAATATAAAAAAAAATATAAAAAATTAAAAAATATTGATTTTGCTATCCAAAATTCAATTACTAAATTAAATAGACAATTCCTGCATGCAAAAACTTTAGGATTTATACATCCACGTACTAAGAAAGAGATGATTTTTTCCTCACTTTTGCCACAAGATCTAAATAATATTCTAAAAATGCTTAGAAATACTGTAGAATAAATTATTGAAAATTAACTATAATTAATTAAATAAACACTTCTATGAGTACAACAATGAGCAATAATCTGCCAACACTTTCTAATGAAGGTGGGCTATCTGCATATTTAGAGCAGATTAAAAAATTTCCGATGTTAGCTGCAGAAGAAGAATATATGCTAGCAAAAAATTGGAGAACGACTGGTAATATTAAAGCTGCAGAAAAACTAGTCACTAGTCATTTGAGATTAGTTGCAAAGATTGCTATGGGCTACAAAGGATATGGTTTGCCTATTAATGAAATGATTTCGGAAGGAAATGTAGGTCTTATGCAAGCAGTTAAGAAATTTGAACCAGAAAAAGGATTTAGATTGGCAACTTATGCAATGTGGTGGATTAAAGCTTCTATCCAAGAATATATTTTAAGATCTTGGAGTCTTGTCAAAATTGGAACTACTACTGCTCAAAAAAAATTATTTTTTAATCTGAAGAAAATTAAAAATCAAATTTCTCCAGAAACTGAAGGTGACTTAAGAGATGAACACGTTGATCATATAGCTAATAAGCTCGATGTAAGTAAAGAAGAAGTCGTTTCAATGAATAGAAGACTTTCTGGGAAGGAGTTCTCGCTAAATGCACAAGTTGGAGAAGATGGCGATGAATGGCAAGACTGGTTGGTTGATAAAGAACTTGATCATGACTTAAAATTTGCTCACCACGAGGAAATGGAACAAAGAAAAGATTTATTAAAAGACTCTATTAAAGTTCTTAACGATAGAGAAAGAGAAATTTTATACTCAAGAAGACTAAATGATGACCCAACTACACTAGAAGATTTAAGTAAAAAATATAAAATTAGCAGAGAAAGAGTTAGACAAATAGAAAATAAAGCATTTGAAAAACTCCAAAAACACATGCTTCTATTAGCTAAATCAAAAAATCTTTTACCTGCAAACTAAACTTCAAAAGGGTTTTCAATTAAAATAGTATCATCTCTTTCTGGACTAGTTGAGATACTTGATACTTTTGCACCAATAAAATCTTCAACAGCAAAAATATATTTTTTTGCATTTTCAGGTAACGAGTCCATATTTTTAACTCCACTTGTAGAAACTTTCCAACCTGGAAAAGTTTCATAAATTGGTTTTATTTTTATTTGATCTTCTACAGCAGCAGGTAAATAATCTAATCTTTTACCATCAAGCTCATAAGCAACGCACATTTTAATTTCATCTAACTCATCGAGTACATCTAATTTCGTTAAAGCGATACCATCAATCCCTGAAACTTTAATAGTTTGCCTTACCAAAACACCATCAAACCATCCGCATCTTCTTTTTCTACTTGTAACAGTTCCAAATTCTTTTCCACGTGTTCCTAAAAGTTCACCAACATCATCTGTTAACTCTGTAGGAAAAGGACCTTCCCCAACTCTTGTTGTATAAGCTTTTGTAATTCCAAGAACATAATTAATTGAATTAGGGCCACAACCAGTTCCTGTAGCTGCGCTTGAGGCAACAGTATTAGATGAAGTTACAAAAGGATAAGTTCCATGATCAACATCAAGTAAAATACCTTGGGCCCCCTCGAATAAAATTTTCTTTTTTTGTTTTTTAAATTGATCAATCTTTAGCCAAACTGGCTGAGAAAATTCTAATATTTTAGGTGCTATTTTAAGCAAATCAGATTTAAGCTGATCTTTTTCAAAAATTTTTTTTCCTAGGCCTTTTCTAATTGCATTATGATGAACCAGTACAGAGTCGAGTCTTTGATCTAAATTTTTTTCAGATCTTAGATCCATAACTCTTATAGATCTTCTTCCAACTTTATCCTCATATGCTGGTCCAATTCCACGTCTTGTAGTTCCTATTTTGCTTTTTCCTGCTGCATCCTCCCTAATCTCATCCATTTCTCTATGAAAAGGCAAAATTAAATTTGCGGACTCAGAAATAATAAAATTATTTACATTTACTTCTACACCTTTAGATTTTATTTCTTCTATTTCCTCTAATAAAGCCCATGGATCTACGACAACACCGTTGCCAATAATTGATATTTTGCCTTTTCTAACTATTCCAGATGGTAATAATCTCAATTTATAAGTAACACCATCAATCACTAAAGTATGGCCAGCATTATGACCTCCTTGAAACCTTATTACTACATCAGCCTGTTCAGATAACCAATCAACAATTTTTCCTTTACCTTCGTCACCCCATTGAGATCCAACAACAACTATATTTTTCATTATTTAAATTTTCTGTTTACTTTTAAGGAAGTGAGATGGTTAATTGGGCCATGACCTTTTCCATATTTCGGGTTTGATTTAATTGCAGAATTTACATACTTAATTCCAAGCTCACAAGATTTCTTTACTGTTTTTCCACATGATAAAAAAGTTGTAACTGAGCTAGATAATGTACAACCTGTACCATGAGTATTCTTTGATTTGTGACGCTCGCTTTTGAAGATCTTTATGTCTTTTTTGTTTATTAAAATATCTATTACATTTTTATGTTTTAAATGACCACCTTTTATAAGTACATTTTTAACTCCTAATCCTATAAGTTTATTAGCAGCAAAAATCATATCCTCTTTTGTTATAATTGTTGTTTTAGTCAAAATCTCTGCCTCTGGGATATTGGGGGTAATAAGCGATACTTTTTTAATTAATTTTAATTTTAATAATTGAATAGCTTTAGTATCTATAAGTTTAGCCCCTCCTTTAGCAACCATCACTGGATCTAATACGATTTTTTTAACTTTAATTACATCCAGAGCTTTCAGTACCATTCTAATAACCTCTGAAGAATGTAGCATACCAATTTTTACTGCATCAGGTCTTATATCTTTGCAACTATAAATAATTTGATTAAAAATTTCTTTTGGATTAATTCCAACAATTGATTTTACACCTGTGGTATTTTGAGAAGTAACCGCTGTTATTGCTGTCATTGCATAAGAACCTAGAGCAGTAACAGTTTTTATATCAGCTTGAATACCTGCTCCACCAGATGAATCAGATCCTGCAATAATTAAAATTTTGGACTTTGGTTTCAATTTATTTAATTTTTTTCGTAATCATGTTCACGCATTTATATAAAAGAGCTTTGTTTTCACTTTCTCCCATTACTCTTATTTTAGATTCTGTTCCTGATTTTCTTACTAAAATTCTTCCTTTACCTCTAATTAGTTTATCTGCATTTTTTATTATTTTTTTTATCTCTGGTTTGTTAATTATACTTTTATCTTTTACTTCGATATTTTCTAAGAGCTGAGGTGTTTTCTTAAATTGTTCAAAAAATTCACTTGCCTTTTTTCCTTTTCTTAAAGCAAAAAGAGCTTCTAAAGCTACTAGCAAACCATCTCCTGTAGTTGCAAATTTACCTAAAATAATATGTCCTGATTGTTCACCACCTAAATTAAAATTATATTTCTGCATTTTTTCTTTAACATATCTATCTCCAACATTTGCCCTTAGAAATTTTATTCCTTTTGATTTAAAATATTTTTCTAAACCATAATTTGACATTAATGTTCCAACAACTCCCCCTTTTAACATTTTTTTGTTTTTCCATCTTGTTGCCAAAGCAGCTATAATTTGATCTCCATCTATTATATTGCTTTTTTCATCACACATTATAATTCTATCAGCATCCCCATCTAAAGATATTCCAATATGTGCTTTATATTTTTTCACAGCAGATCTGATTTTTCTTGGAAAAGTTGATCCACATTTTTTATTAATGTTTAAACCATTTGGTTTAATTCCTATTGCTATGACTTTAGCTCCTAATGATTTTAATAATTCAGGACCTGCCTTATAACCAGCACCATTTGCACAATCGATTACTATTCTTAGTCCTCTTAAATTGAACTCTTTAGTGAAATTTTTTTTTAATATTTTAATATATTTTTTGGTACCTGTTTCTAATCTTTTAACTCTTCCTAATTTCTCAGAATGCGAAAGGTTTTTTGAAATTTTCTTATCTATAAGTCCCTCAATTTTTTTTTCTATTTTATCTGATAATTTCATTCCATCAGGACCAAACAATTTTAAACCATTGTCAAAATGTGGATTGTGAGAGGCAGTGATCATTATACCCATATTGGCCTTCATTTCTTTTGTTAGCATAGCCAACCCATTAGTTGGTAAGGGTCCTAGAGTATAAACATGCATACCAGCTGAAGCCAAACCTGAAACAAGAGCTGGCTCAAGTGTATATCCTGACAATCTAGTATCTTTTGCAATTATTGCTGTTTGTTTTCTTTTTTTTTGAGATTTAAAATATGTACCGCTAGCAAGTCCAAATTTAAAGAACATATCTCCATTTATATATTCACTATTAACCGCTCCTCTTATTCCGTCAGTTCCAAAATATTTTTTTGTCATTAATTTTTGACTATCTCGTTAAAAACTTTAATACCTTGCTTAACTTCATTAACATCATGAATTCTTAAAATCTGAATTCCTTGCATTAAAAGATATATTGAAGAGGCCATAGTTCCACCAATCCTTGTTTTGCTATCATTTTTTTTTGATATATCTTTAATAAATCTTTTTCTTGAATTACCTACTAGTATAGGAAAACCTAATGAATGAAAAATAGAAACACCTCTTATAAGATTCATATTATGTTTCAAATTTTTTCCAAATCCAATTCCAGGATCTAAAATTATATTATTGTGTTTAATACCCTTGGACCTTATTAACTTAATCTTATCTTCAAAATAATCATATATATCTAATAATTCATTTTTATATTTCGCTTTCTTTTGCATATTTTCTGGTGTCCCAACTGAATGCTGTATTACAAATGGAATTTTATACTTTTTTAAAATATTTATCGTTTTGGGATCATAACTTAACCCTGAAACATCATTAATCAGTTTAACTCCCATCCTGATACCATTTTCCATAATCCTAGACTTTCTTGTGTCTAAAGATATTGGTATTTTTTTTACAATTAATTTTAATATCTTATTAATTCTATTCCATTCTTGCTTTTCATTTACAGGCTTCGATCCTGGTCTTGTAGATTCTCCACCAACATCTACTATAGATGCACCGCTTTTGTATAAACTAATAGCATGAGTGATACCCTTATTTTTTTTATTAAATTTTCCTCCATCCGAAAAACTGTCGGGTGTAAGATTTAATACTCCTAAAATATTTGGAATTTTTTTAAAATTAAAATTAGAAAAATTTTTTTTTTTTGAATTTATTTTTTTAATATCAGCATTTATTTTTTTTTTTAAATTATTTGGTAATTTCTTGACTTGATTTATAGAAATTCTTCTTATCTTTTTTCTTGTAATAATCTCAACATGGTCAAAAGATATTTCTTTAATCTGATGTAACGGAATAGATTTTTTTTTATTTACTAAAATTTTAGATTGATTACCAAAGTAGAAATTACACGCTCTTGTGTAATATCTTGGCATTATTTATTAATGAACAATTTTAGGTTTCAAACCCATAGCACCCAAAGCTGAGTCTTGATCATCTTTTGTTTCTGGATTATCTAAAATTTTATCTTTAGGGTATAAATTTTTATTAATTATATTCTCTATTTCTTCACCAGTTAATGTTTCATATGTTATTAGAGCTTTGGCAATTTTATGCAAGTCATCTATTTTTTCTGTCAAAATTTTCTTAGCTTGGTTATATCCTTCATCAACAAGTTTTCTTATTTCTTTATCTATTTTTTGAGCAACTTCCTCTGAAACAGATTGAGTTTGAGTAACCGATCTTCCTAAAAATACTTCTTCTTGATTTTCTCCATATTCTACTGGGCCCATTTCCTCACTCATACCATATTTTGTCACCATGGCTCTTGCAAGTTGAGTAGCTTGATTAATATCTGAACCGCTTCCACCACCTGCGCCTGTAGATATGTTGTCTTTTCCAAAAATTAATTCCTCAGCAACTCTACCTCCAAAACAAACTGCCAATCTTGCTTTTAAATATTTTATTGAGTAACCATGTTTGTCCCTTTCTGGTAAATTCATTACCATTCCAAGAGCTCTTCCTCTTGGTATAATAGTTGCTTTATGTATTGGATCGTAGCTTGGCATATTGAACGATACTAAAGCATGACCTCCTTCATGGTATGCTGTAAGTTTTTTCTCGTCTTCGGTCATAACCATTGAACGTCTTTCAGCACCCATCATTACTTTATCTTTGGCTTCTTCAAATTCTAATAATGTTACAATTCTTTTATTTTTTCTTGCCGCTAATAAAGCTGCTTCATTAACCAGATTTGCAAGATCAGCACCTGAAAAACCTGGTGTACCCCTTGCTATTGTTCTTAAATTGACATCTGGTGACATTTTTATTTTTTTCACATGAACTTTTAAAATTTTTTCTCTTCCAATAATATCTGGGTTTGAAACTACCACCTGTCTATCAAATCTTCCTGGTCGCAACAAAGCTGGATCAAGCACATCTGGTCTGTTTGTAGCAGCAATAATAATAACACCTTCGTTAGTGTCAAAACCATCCATTTCAACTAATAACTGATTTAATGTTTGTTCTCTTTCATCATTTCCACCACCTAAACCAGCTCCTCTACTTCTTCCAACAGCATCAATTTCATCAATAAAAATTATACAAGGTGAATTTTTTTTACCCTGTTCAAACATATCTCTAACTCTAGATGCCCCTACTCCAACGAACATCTCTACAAAATCGGAACCTGAAATTGTGAAAAAAGGAACACCCGCTTCACCTGCAATTGCTCTAGCCAATAAGGTCTTACCAGTTCCTGGAGGACCAACAAGTAAAGCACCTCTTGGAATTTTTCCACCTAACCTACTAAATTTTTTTGGATCTTTTAAAAATTCTACTATTTCTTCTACTTCTTCTTTAGCTTCCTCTACACCAGCAACATCGTTAAACGTAACTTTGCCTTTTAGTTCGTTCATCATTTTTGCTTTTGATTTCCCAAAACCCATCGCTCCACCTTTTCCACCTTGCATTTGTCTCATAAAGAAAATCCATACAGCAATAAGCAGTAACATAGGAAACCATGATAAGAGCACACCGAACAACGAAGGCATTTTTTCCTCTAGAGGTGCTGCTGAAATACTTACACCTTTCTCTGATAATTTTTCTATTAGATTTGGATCATTAGGAGCATAGGTTGAAAAAGAATTTCCATTTGAATAAACACCTTTAATGTTATTTCCTTGGATCTCAACTTTTAGAACCTCACCATTTTCAACTGAATTTAAAAAATCTGAAAATATTATTTGATTTCCACCTCTGATATTAGACTGAGGATTTTTAAACATGTTATAAAGACCTATAGTTAAAAAAACTATAATTCCCCACATTGCCAGATTTTTTAAATTCATGAGTTTAAAATAAGAATTATTATTAAATTAACAAGTGACAAAATATCAGTTATTTCATCAACTTTAACGCTCTTTTGATACTAAAACTGAGTTATTTACCTTCTTTATTACACAGTTTCCTAAAGTGGTCATAAATGAGTTATCATTTTTAATTCGATAAATTAAGTTATCAATTTTTTTTCCTCGTACTGGGTAATATTTTTTACCAACAGCTTTTAAAACTTCTGTTAGAGACCTGAAGACTACTTCTTCTGGTTGAAGAAAAAAATTTTTATTCAAAATAACAAACTTATTAATATTTCTAATTGTTGAATTGTTTTTTAAATTTTTTTCTACAAAGTATTTGATAGACTCGTTAGCGAATTTTAAATTTTTAATCGTTAGATTAAATTTATCATTATCCAATCCCTCTAATTCCAAGTTTTTTATAAAATTTCTAATTTTTACTCTTTTAAATTCATCATTTTTATTCGAGGGATCTTCAACATAATTTTTAAAAACTTTTTTAGTAATATGTTCTAAATTTTTTTTAGAAAATTTTAACAAAGGCCTTATCAAATTAATATTTGATAGGTTTCTTCTTTGATCAAATGACACCATACCATTTAAACCACTGCCTCTTAAAATTCTAATAAAAAAATTCTCCATTAAATCATCCTTATGATGACCTAATAAAATATTATTTATTTTTAATTTTTTTGCCTTGTTTATCATCAGTGCATATCTTTTATCTCTTGCAATAGATTGGATGTTGCTTTTTGGTTTTTTTCCAACCCAGGTTAAAATCTCAAGATTAGTAGACAATTTTTTTAGAAGCAATTTTACAAATTTTGCCTCTTTTGTTGAATTATTTCTAAGTTTATGATCAACATGCAAATATTTTACTTTGAGATGGTTTTTAATCGAATAAATTTTTGACAAAAAACATAAAGCTAGACTGTCTGGTCCACCAGAAACCGCAACTATAAAATCCTCTTTTAATTTAAGATTTTTTTCAAATTTTTTATAAATTTTAGAAGTTTGTTTATCTTTTAATTGATTTAATAAAAACTTATGAGTCTTGTTTGATGCATTCAAATTTTTTGGACTCATATTTTGCTTTTTGTATTACAGACTGATTTGCATTAGGATATTGTAATTCTACACCATTTATCATTTTGCATCCTTGGTCTTTTTCACCAATTTGAACCATTGATACTCCAAGTTTTAATAGATTAATTGGAGCTTTTTTTCCTTTAGGATATTTTTGGTAACCCTCTAAATAAGCAGAAGCTGCATCTGTGTATAATTGTCTAATTCTGAATGTTTCTGCATACCAGTATTGTGCACTACCCGCTAACTCATGATCAGGGTTAGATAGAACAAATTCTCTAAAAGCTCTTTCCGCTGTACTGTAGTCTCCAACTTTTAAAAAACTTGTTGCAAATTCATACTGCTCCACTGGATTTAAATCTTGAGGAAGTATTTTTTCTTCAGACTGAAAAGTTTCTGTTACAATTGAAGCTGTACTATCAACAGATTGAATTTGTTGTGAAGTTTCTTTTGTCTCTGTATCTTTATATGAAATTGTTCCTAAATCTTGGGGCTGTGAACTACCAGGTAAAACTTTTTGTTCATCAGTCTTAGGTTTTGAGCTTAATTGATTTTCTACGCTACTTATATTTCCAGAGCTAATGTTTGTCTCTATATCCTGAAATCTTATTTGGTTATCTGCTTGAATTTTTGAAACACGGGTTGATAATTTATCCAGCTTAAAATTTATTTCTTCAAATTTGTTAGTGAGTTCTCTAAACTGATCCTCTACTTCAGATAATTTTAATAAATGTCTAGTTAAAACATCCTCTGAGTTTTGGTCCAAGTTTGAAGCCGAACTATC
>CACJEG010000014.1 GCA_902592375.1 uncultured Pelagibacteraceae bacterium
AAAAAATTTCTAAAAAAATACTATTTGGCTCACCCGAAACAATTAAAATTGGACTATAATTCATTTATAATTATATTTTTTTTTACTTTACTAAAATATATATTTGATAATTGATTTAACTGTTCATTTTTTTTTTCATTTATTATAAATTTCATCTCATTTTGTAAATTAATCTCTTTTTGTATTTCTCGTCTATCTTCCATTTTCAAAATTAGAAAACCACCTGGTATAACAATAGGATTTGTATAATCACCTATTTTTAATTTATTTAGATTTTCTTTTATATTCTTGCTTAAAACAGACTCTTTTACCCAGCTTAATTTTCCCCCCTCATTCCTTGAGTTTGAAACACTATATTTCAGAGCTGCGCTTGAGAAGCTTTTATTTTTGATTTCTTCATTAATTATATTAAATTTTTTAGAAAGTTCTTCATCATCAGAAAGGATAAATAAAATTTCCGAAAGAAGAAATTCTTTTTGTTTTCTATTTTTTAATAATTCCTTTTTAATAGAATCTTCATTTATTTTGATATTTTTATTGTACTTCTTGTAAATAAACTGATTCCAAAGAATTTCTATTGTTATTTTTTTTCTTATTTTATTAGGATTAATGTTGCGTTGTAAAAAAAAATTTTCAAAATCAGATATATTTTTAACACCGTATTTTTTGAAATAATTAATTGAAAACTGATTTAAATATTCATTATCTATTTTAATTTCTTTATATATTTTCGATAACTCTATTTCTTTTATTTTTTCACGTATTAAAGATTTTTTTGCAATTTCTATAGCATTTTTTTTATCTAATTTTTTATATTCTTCATTAATTATTCCTAAATAATTAATTTCATCTAGAATATCTATAGATGTTAATATTTGATTATTTATTTTATAAAGTATTTTATTCTCTTTCGCTTTGCTCTCTAGATTATAATTGAAAAAAATAATATAAATTAAAGTTATATATAATATTCTTTTCATTTATTTATTATTAATTATTTAAAATTTCATTTGCTTTATACTCGTAACTAGTTAGTGGTACCAAAGTTAAAGTAAACATTAAATTTTCAGAGGGTTTTAAATCACCATCAGAATAGTAGGTTTTATTGTATTTAATTCCAGCTATTAGACAATCGTTTTTATATTCATAAACTAAATCATAATACTCTGTTAAGTTTATTTTTCTATTCCTTCTTGTTTTAAATGTGAAAAAATTTTGATCATCATGTGCATAACTAATCGTATTTGTTAATACATTTGTATCTCCTACCTCGTTATTTTCTTCTATGAATTGAAAAGTTGTTACGATGTTATTTAAAGATAATGTTGCATTAAAATCATTATACTCAAAAGTTGTATAATCATTGTCAACAGAGAAATTATATCCAAGTTTCAAATTTTCTGAAATTCCCTTGTTTATAGATCCAAATATATTAGAATGTTTTTCGTTAAGAGAGCTTTTTCTTGGAATAAATTCCTCTTTTTTGTCTCTAAAAACTGCTCCTAATTTTAATTCAAAATAATTATTTATGTCATTTAAAGAATTATTTTTATTTTGTTTAAAATCTAATCCCAATGCAATAGATCTTCCAGCTTCAAATGTATCAGACAAACCAAGTCTGTTATTAGCAAAAATACTATCAACATTTACTTTATTATCTGATGAAGAGTAGTCTTTCATATCACTTGGGTTAAATCTAAATGAAAATTTGGGAGTTAGTAAATTAGTATAACCCTTTGTACTTTTAATTAATGGCAAACTTACTTCAGTATTGAACAAGCTCACTATTTCTATTTGTGGGCTAGATTTATATTTTGAACTACTTTTTCCAATAGAATTTAAATTTTTTAGGTTTATATTAAATTTTGTTTTAAACCCATTTTTGGAAAAAAAATCTAAACTATTATATTTAAGATCATTAATCACGCTAGTCTCCAATTTATTAGTATTATTCAGATCATTTGCTCCATCCGAACTAAAATCAAAAGAACCAGGTATAAAGTTTTGATCCAAAAACCAATCTAGCTTGTAATATGGTAAAATAAATTGATAACGGTCACTAGGTGATACGTTTAGTGTTTCAAAGGATTTAAAACCAGCATTAAAATTGTATGTTTCATGATTTAAGTATAATTGGAAGCTATTTTCGAGTTTATCAAAATTTGGTCTTAAAGTCGACTCTGTAATATGTGGAGAAAATATTTTTAAATAAGAGTCATTCGAGACTCTTTCCAAAGACAATGAAAAATCACTAGAAATAAAATTTTTTAAATTTAGATCATGATTATATTTTGCAAATAAATGAGATAAGTTTTTCTTTTGATTGTCTGTAGAAGATTTATAATTGCTCACATAACCTATGTCACCAATCATACTAGAATTTTTATTTACTGCCCTGTATTCTATTTGAGACATTAAAGACTCATTAGTAAAAATAGTTGGAGTAAAAGTTAAATCTTTGCTTTTAGAAATTGCTTTAAAATATGGAATTGTTATTGAGTCACCAAGTATATTTGAGTTATTTAACTCAGGTTTTAATAAACCTGATTGACGATTGACGGTTGGATCTGGATGAAAAAATTTTGGAAAATAAAGAACTGGAATATCGTAAATGTTTAGCGAGGCATTTTCATACATTAACTGTTTTTTATTTTTATCGTGAGTAATTTTACTAGCTTTGATTGTCCAGGGAGGACACCCATCTTTTTTTTTACAACTAGTAAATATACCCTTATTAACAATGGTTATGTTATTATCTGCTGTTGCAGATACACCACTTAGTCTAGGATCATTTTCTGGATTATCAAAAACATTTTTATGAATTACAACTTGAGTATCTTTTCCAATAAATTTTTTATCTTTTAAATTAATTATAGCATTTGAAAAATAAAATTTATCACTTTTAGGTTTATTATAATTTGTAATTATTAAAATATTTTCTCCTTTTATAATTTCATTATTTATTGAATAATCAAATCGATCTAAATTATAAATTTGTGAATTGTTATTTATTATTTTAGTTTTTTTATCTGAACTTAAATGATTTTGGTTTACTAAATATATCACATCAGCGGATTCTATTTCATATTTTGATTGAATAAAAAATACTGTTTGCCCTTCAGTAGTTATTTTTTCTTCATTTTTAAAATAAGTTAATGTTTTTGTTTCAATAATATGATCTTTAATTTTATCTTCTACTTTAACATTCCCAGATGCAATTAATATATTTTCATTTTTAGAATAATTAAACTTAGTTGCGGTTATTATCTTATTTTTTTCATATATAGCTTTTGAATTTATATTTGTTGAAATAATTTCTTCTTTTTTTTTGTAAATTGCACTGTCAGACAAGATGGTTATATTTTGTTTTATGTCTACAAACTCAACATTTCCTTCTGTTGTGATTATTTCATTATTTTTATCATAGGTAAGTTTATCTGAATAAATTTTGGTTTCTTTAATTGTATCAATTATCTCAACATTGCCCTCAGTAATTAATAAATTTTTAATTTTATTATAATAAAATTTATTTGAATTTATTATTATGCCATCATCAGTTGTGACAGTTCCTTTTTTAAGTCCCTTAATAATATTGCCTTCATCCAAAATTTCTACTTCTGTAATATCAAAATTAAATTGTTCATAACCAAAAACATTATGTGTAAAAATTATACCCAGTAATAAACCAATTATAATTGAGCAGATTTTATTTTTCATTTATATTTTTTAACATTAAACTATTTACTACAACCAACATTATCAATGGTACAAAAATTGATGGGAATGTAGAAATTTTTTCAGTACTTCCCATAACAAAAAAAAAATTATTTATATAGTAAATAATTACTGAAAAAAACAACCCTAGTGAAATTTTAATTGTAGTATTATCTAGCCGCTTAACTTTAAACATAATTAAAGCTGAAAAAATTGTCATTAAGACTAAGTATAATGGATAAGATATTAGTTTGAGTAATTGCAAATCTATTTCAACAAGTGAATAATTCATTTTTTTATAATTTTCTCTTAATTGATATAATTGAAAAATATTGAATGATGATAAATTTGAATACAGTGTTTGAATTCTTTTGTAGTCAAAATTTGTTTTGAATTTTAAAATATTTTGATTTTTATAATTATTTTTTTCATATATTTTCGCTTCATATATTATCCATTCTTTATTAGTTAGGTCTATTTTTTTACTTTTTATATTTTTTATAACATCATAGTTTTCGTCAAAAATAGTTATAAAGCTATTATTTAGAAAAGTTCCTTCAATTCCTGAAGCGTTGATAATATATGTTCTTTGATCTATTTTATCCTTAATCCAAAGACCATTTTTATTAATAACAGCTAAATATTTGCCATCTGTTGTATATTTAGTTTTTATTTCTAAATATATATTTTTAAAATTTGATGATAAATTATAAAATAGTGTTGTAACCAATATTCCACTAATTAGAGCTAGTAAACACAATATTGATAACATCTCAGTGTTTTTAAAACCAGAGTATTTAAAAATCTCTAATTCATTGTTGTTAAATAATCTTATAAAAAATAATTGAGTTGTAATAAGAAATATAAATGGAAACATTTCAAATATCATTACAGGAGAATTTAGAATAGCTAGAGCCAAAGTAAAATTGATATTTACATCAATTTCTTTAAAAAATTCTAGTTCATTTAAAATATTTAAAATAAATACCAAACTAAACATTATTCCGATTACATAAAAGAAAGATTTTAAAAAATTATATGTTAAAAATTTTATATAAACTTTCATTTTACAAATATTTTAATTTTAAATTTTTAAAAATAAATAAGTACAAAATTAAAAAACTTATATATGGAAGTATGACAATTAAAATATTTTTAGATAAATCTTCAGATATTAACCTTATAGTTGTTTCAGAAAAAATTATGAAAAATAATCCAAATACAAAAGTAAATATTTTATATTTATAATATTCCGGATTCTCTTTTGATGATAAAATTAAAATTAAGACAATGAGTGAGAGCAATGGAATGTAAAATGGAATAATAAATCTTTTGTAAACCTCTTTAAAAATATTTTTTATATTTTTCAGTGTACAATTTTCAATTTTAGCATCTGGATTTTTTTGATTTGAAAAATAAATTGAACTTAAACATTTATAAAGATGTAAAGATGATATTTCTTGTGTTTTTATATACGTTGTAGAATTTGTTTTAAAATTATTCAAAGGAAAATCTGATTTTGAAAAACTAAAATTTGTAATACCAGAAGGTCCTCCAGTTATTGTTTCTCCATCAAATAAAATTAAAACTGGAATTTTGTTAAATTCTTTAAACATTCCCTCTTTCGCATAAGTAATCTGAAATCCATCTTTATTTTGTTTTTTTAAGTATAAATTATACATCTTACCATCAGCATCTTTCCTTTCACTATAAATAGTCACTCCTTTTATAGTGTCGTTAAACTTTTGTGGTTTAATAAAATTCTCAAAAAAATTTATATTTGAAGTTCTTAAAAAATTTCTTGCTTTATCTTGAGCTTTTGGGACAATAATTGAAGCTAATAAAATCTGAATTATCATTAAAAATATTGAAATTTTTATGATAAAGTTGGTTAGTTCAATTTTATGAACACCAAAGTTCCAAAAAATTATAAGTTCATTGTTATTTTCATATTTTATAGTTACATAAAACAAACTAAAAAATAGAACGAAGGGAAACAATCTGCTTATTATTTTAGGAAAGTTAAGTAATGAATAATTAACATAAACTATGTAATCACGTCCATCCTCAATCATGATATCTAAAAAATTTACCGCTTGAAATACCCAGATTATTACACTCGAACTTAATAATGCGATTAAAAAAAAGCTTAAATAATCTCTTAATAATTTTCGAAATAATATTTTTTTCATTGAAATATGATATTTTTACTCATATATAACATCTTCTAGCAGAGAGTGTATTTAAAATTTATGCCGACATCAATAAATTACAAAAATAGTTCAAAAAATAAAAAACAATCTAATCTTGTTTTATTTGTAGAGGAAAATTTCAAAATTTCAGCTTTAAATAAGTATATCAAAAAATCTGAATACTTGTTTATTAATGACTTAATTAAAACAAAGGATATTAAAAAAAAAATTCTTACCTTTGAATTAAGTTCAAAAAGAAAGATCATACTCGTATCATACAAAGAAAATACAAAGCCATCAGAAATTGAAAATTTGGGAGCAAAATTTTATGAGACTTTTAAAAATAATAAGCAGAATTATTTTACTATAAACTCTGATACTTTAAGTTTTAAAACTAAAAATTTGATAGGGCATTTCCTACATGGATTAAAATTAAAATCCTATAAATTTGATAAATATAAAACAAAAAAAGATAGAAAAGATTTATTGGTAGACGTAGTAGGAAAAAACAAACCATCAATTTTTGATCAAAATAAATTTAAAGCTATTGAGGATGGAACTTTTTATGCAAGAGATTTAGTGTCTGAACCAGGGAATATACTTTACCCAAAAGAATATGCCAAAAGAATTAATTCATTAAAAAAATTAGGATTAAAAATTAATTTGTATGATGAAAAAAAATTAAAAAAATTAGGTATGAATACTTTGCTTGGTGTTGGTCAGGGTAGTATTAGAGAATCTTACTTGGTGACAATGGAATGGAATGGATCTAAAAAAAAATCAAAACCTCTTGCGTTTGTTGGAAAAGGAGTTTGTTTTGATACTGGGGGCATATCATTAAAACCTGCAAAATTTATGGAAGACATGACTTATGATATGGCAGGCTCAGCTGTAGTAGTAGGGTTAATGAAAAGTTTAGCTTTACGAAAAGCAAAGGTTAATGCGGTTGGTGTAGTTGGACTTGTTGAAAATATGCCTGGCGGTAATGCACAAAGACCAGGAGATATTGTTAAATCTTATAGTGGTAAGACAGTTGAGATATTAAATACTGATGCTGAGGGAAGACTTGTTCTAGCTGATGCATTAACTTACACAGAAGAAAAATTTAAGCCAAAATTAATAGTAGATTTAGCTACTTTAACAGGAGCTATAATTGTTTCATTAGGTTCTGAATATGCAGGTTTATTTTCAAATGATGATAATTTATCGAAACAATTAATTAATGCTGGGGAGAAAGTAGAAGAAAAAGTCTGGAGAATGCCTCTAAATAAAAATTTTGATAAGTTAATTGATTCAAAAAATGCAGATATGCAGAATATAAATTATGTTGGTGGAGCAGGATCTACAACAGCCGCACAATTTTTACAGAGATTCATTATAAAAAATACACCTTGGGCACATCTAGATATAGCCGGAATGGCTTTTTCAAAATATGGTGGAGCGTTGAATTCTGGTGGTGCAACAGGTTATGGAGTGAGATTATTAAACAAACTAATAGAGGATTATTATGAGTAATTTAGAACAAACATTATCAATTATAAAACCAGATGCAGTGGAGAGAAATCTAGAAAATGAAATTAAAGAAATGTTTAGATCTAATGGTTTTACAATTTTAAAAGAAAAAAAAATCCAAATTGAAAAATCAGAGGCTGAAAAGTTTTACAAAGTTCATGAAACCAAACCATTTTATAATGATTTATGTGCCTATTTATCATCAGGTCCGATTGTTGTAATGGTTCTTGAAAAAGATAATGCAGTTTTAGGAAATAGAGAATTAATGGGTGCTACAAATCCAAAAGATGCAGAAGAGGGTACTATCAGAAAAAAATATGGAATTTCAATAGACAAAAATTCTGTTCATGGATCAGATAGTGCTGAAAATGCCAAAATTGAAATAGATTTTTTCTTCAAAGATTAAAAACTTTTAATATAGCTTTAGGATAAAGCTTATGTTCTTGTACTAAAATTTTTTTAGCAAGTGTAGCCTCAGTTTCGTTTTTTGAAATTTTGACTTTCTTTTGTAGAATAATCTTTCCAGAATCTAATCTAGCATTTACAAAATGAACTGTGCATCCTGAGTATTTTTCCTTGTTTTTTAATACTCTTTGGTGAGTATTTAACCCTTTATATTTAGGCAGTAAAGAGGGGTGTATATTTAAAATTTTTCCTTTGAATTTTTTTATAAAATTTTTTGACAAAATTCTCATAAATCCAGCTAGACAAATCATTTCAATATTATTTTTTTTTAAGATGGAAAGTAGCTTATTTTCACTTAATTTTTCACTTTTAAAATTTAAAACTTTTTTTTTAATTTTAAATTTTTTGGCATAATTTAAACCCTTTGCCTTAGAGTTATTTGAAACAATAAAGTTAATTGATATAGGAGATATTTTAGTTTTAGAAAATTTAGCTAAAGAATTTAAATTACTGCCTGTCCCTGAAATAAATACAGCTGTTCTAATTCTATTGATGCCAGTTGATAGAACCATTTAACTTAACTTTATTTTTACCATTAAAAATTTTTCCAATAACATATGGTTTGTATTCTTTTGAAAAAAATTTACTTATTCTTTTTAAATTTTTACTTTCAACAACAAGACAAAAACCAACTCCACAATTAAATGTCTTAAGCATTTCTTTATCAGAAATTCCATTATTTTTAAGCCAATTAAATATTTTAGAAGTTTCAATTTTATCTAAATTTATATGTGCAGAGAGCTTATCTGGTATAATTCTTTTAATATTATCAGACAAACCTCCACCAGTTATATTTGCACACCCATTGATTAAGTTGTTGTTTATTAAATTCATTATTTCTTTAACATATATTTTAGTTGGTTTCAGAAGCTCAGATTTTAAAAATTTATTTTTCTTAATATTTATTTTTTTTTGTTTTAACAAATATCTTACAAGTGAATACCCATTAGAATGTAAACCACTGGATGGAATTGCAACTATAAGATTATTTTTTTTTATTTTATTTTTATTTAAAATTCTATTCTTTCCTACAACTCCTACAGCAAAACCTGCAATATCAAATTTACCTTTTTCATATGTGCCTGGCATTTCAGCAGTCTCTCCTCCGACGAGCTCACATTCTGATTGATTACAGCCTTTGTTAATCCCTTTTATTATTGCTTTAAGTTTTTTAAGATCAATTTTATTTATTGATATATAATCTAAAAAAAGTAAAGGCTTAGCTCCCTGTACGATTAAATCATTTACACTCATAGCAACCAAGTCAATTCCTATGGTATCAAATTTATTTAACGTATTAGCAATTTCTATTTTGGTTCCCACACCATCTGTGCAAGCTACGATTTTAGGTTGTTTAATATTACCTGGTATATTTGTTATTGACCCAAAACCACCTATATTTGAAAACTTTTTTTTGCCTCTTTTTTTTGCTGAAACTGTAGAAATGAAATCAACAAACTTGTCTGCAGCTTTGATATTAACTCCACTTTTTTTATAGGTAAAATTTTTTTTATTCATTAATATGTTTTATGAAATTTATTTCTCTACTTAGCAATTTAAAGCTTTTATATAATTTTTTTTTATTTCTTGCTTTAATAAATATTTTCTTTTCCACAGGAAAAAGTCATGCAAAGACATTTTCTATAAATGATATTGAAATATCAACGCCTTTTGAAATAAATTTTAATAAAAATGAAATTATCGATGAAGGATTTGTAAAGGCATTTAATGAACTTATTTTGTCAATTGTCCAAAGTAAAGATCAGGTAAAGTTAAAAAATACATCAATTAATCAAATAAAAGGAATGATAGAAACTTTCTCAATTAAGGAAGAAAAGTTTATTGATGAAATTTATTATCTTGTCATGAATGTTTCATTTAATAAAAAAAATATATTTGATTTATTAGAAACGAAAAATATTTTTCCATCTTTACCTATGAAAAAAGATTTTTTATTCATCCCTGTAATTGTTGATCAATATAAAAATCAAGTTTTAATGTTCTCCGAGAATAAGTTATTTTCCACTTGGAATCTAAATAATAAAAAATACAGTCTTTTAAATTATATTTTACCTACTGAAGATTTAGATGATTTTAGACTGATTAAACAAAATATTAATATTTTAGAAACTTATGATTTCAAAGAAATTATAAATAAATACAATATAAATGACCACATTATTATGATTGTGTATAAGGATAATAATAAAATAAGAGTATTTAACAAAATTTTTTTTAATCAAAATAACAATTTAAAAAATTTAAATTATACTGAGGTTAATTTTGATGATGAAGAAGAGTTATTTGAATTTATTGATAATTTAAAATTAGTCTACGAAGATTTTTGGAAATCACAAAATCAAATCAATACTTCAGTAAAGTTATCATTAAATATTTCTATTGATAATTCTAATAATATAAAAATTAACAAATTTGAAAAAATTTTATCTGATATGGATTTGATATATAATTTTTCAATTTATAAGTTCGATAATCGAAATAATTTTTATAAAGTTATTTTTAATGGAACACCTGATAAGTTTTTAGAAGTTATGAGTGATCAAAATTATGATTTTGAAATAAAAAATAAAATTTGGGTTTTAAATGACAAATCTTAATCAGCAAATACTTAAATTTGATTATGATCAAAATTTTAAAGATCAAGATTTTTATGTTTCAAACAGTAATGAACACTCATTTAGCCTTTTAAATAGTTGGCCAAAATGGGAAAAAAATTTTATAAATTTAATAGGTGAAAAGTTTTCAGGAAAAAGTCATTTAATAAATATATTTTTAGAAAAGCATAGAGGAATTAAAATTAATGCAGAAGATATTAATAATGACTTTCTTCAACAAATTAAAATATATGAAAATATTATTGTTGAGGATTTAACTGAAAAAATAAATGAAAACTTATTATTTACACTTATAAATATAATAGAACAGGATAATAAGTACTTAATAGTAACTTCAAAAATACCAATAGTTGACTTTAATTTTAAATTAAATGATCTTAATTCAAGATCGACTAATTTTATTTTATCTCAAATTGAAAAACCTGGTGACGATTTAATTTATGCACTAATATTAAAAAATCTTTCTGATCGTCAAATATCAATAGACCAAAAACTTATTGAATTTATAATTAAGCGAATTGATAGAACTTATGGCAAAATTTCCGATTTCATATATAAAATCGACGAAATTAGTTTAAAAAGAAAGAAACCAATCGATTTTAAAATTATAAAAGAAGCATTAGAGGTTTAATTGAATAAATACAGAACACACAATTGTAATGAACTAACAAAAGAGGATGTAGATAAAAAAATTTCTCTTTCAGGCTGGATAAATAAAAAAAGAGACCATGGGAATTTATTATTTATTGATTTGAGAGATAATTATGGAATTACACAATGTATAATTGATAAAGATAATAAATATTTTTCTGATTTAGAAAAAATGCAATTAGAGACTGTAATTAAAGTAGATGGAAAAGTAGTTAATAGATCTAAAGAAACAATTAATTCTGAAATAGATACAGGTGAAATAGAGATTGTTATTGAGAAGCATGAAGTTTTAGGGACTTGTAAAGAATTACCTATGCCAATCTTTAGTGATCAAGAATATGCTGAAGAAATAAGATTGAAATATAGATTTTTAGATTTA
The DNA here is from genome assembly GCA_902592375.1 of uncultured Pelagibacteraceae bacterium. Classification (GTDB taxonomy): domain Bacteria; phylum Pseudomonadota; class Alphaproteobacteria; order Pelagibacterales; family Pelagibacteraceae; genus Pelagibacter. The sequence continues at coordinate 11,550 of CACJEG010000014.1, forward strand.
AGAAGAAAAAAAATTCATGAAAATATTATTTTAAGATCTAAAGTTATTTCATACATCAGAAATGAAATGACTAAATTAGGTTTTTTAGAATTTCAAACACCAATTTTAACCTCATCTAGTCCAGAGGGCGCTAGAGATTTTTTAGTGCCTAGTCGTTTAAATCCCGGAAAATTTTATGCATTACCTCAAGCTCCTCAACAATTTAAACAATTAATAATGGTATCAGGTTTTGACAGATATTTTCAAATTGCACCTTGTTTTAGAGATGAAGATGCGAGAGCAGATAGAAGTCCTGGAGAATTTTATCAATTAGATTTAGAAATGTCATTTGTTGAGCAGGAAGATGTATTTAATGTAGTTGAGAAATTAATGGTTAATACGTTTAAAAATTTTTCAACTAAAAAACTGATGTTTGATAAATTTCCGAAGATTTCATACAAGGAAGCAATGCTTAAATATGGTACCGATAAACCAGATTTAAGAAACCCACTCATTATAAATGATATAACTGAAATTTTTACAAGAGAAGATGTTTCATTTGAAATATTTAAAAAATTAGTAAAATCTGGATCTAAAGTAAGATGTATTATTACAAAAAATACGAAAGATAAGCCAAGAAGTTTTTTTGATAATATTGATAAATGGGCAAAAGAAGAAGGTGCTTCTGGTTTGGCTTATTTTACTTTTGAAAAAGATAAAGATATTTCAGCAAAAGGTCCTATAGGAAAATTCTTTTCTCAAGATGCATTGGCCGAAATCATGAAAAAAACAAACTGTGAGACAGGGGATAGTGTTTTTATGGCTTGTGGAAAACAGGACGAATTAGAAAAAATTACTGCACTAGCAAGAGATAAAATTGCAAAAGATCTAGATTTAATTGATGAAAATGTTTTCGCATTTTGCTGGATTGTAGACTATCCAATGTTTGAAAAAGATGAATCAACAAACAAGATTGAATTTAGTCACAATCCATTTTCAATGCCTCAAGGTGATTTAAGTGAAAAAGATTTTGAAAACCCATTAGATATACTTGCTTATCAATACGACATAGTTTGCAATGGTATAGAATTATCTTCAGGAGCAATTAGAAATCACAAACCAGAACTTATGTATAAACTTTTCTCGATTGCAGGATATGACAAAAATCAAGTAGATGAAAAATTTAGTGGTATGATTAATGCACTTAGTTATGGCGCACCACCGCATGGAGGAATAGCACCTGGAATTGATAGAATCGTAATGTTACTAGCTAATGAGAAAAATATTAGGGAAGTTACAATGTTTCCAATGAACCAAAACGCACAAGATTTGATGATGAATGCACCATCTGAGGTAAATCCAGATCAGTTGAAAGAATTGAATTTGGCTTTAAAAACTAGAAAATAACTTATTTTTTACCTTTTAAACTTATTTTTACATCCGAAAGATCAACTAGATTTTTTTTATAATTATTTCTAACGAAACCTTTACTAGTAATATCTTTTACAATTTTCAATAATTGATTTTGATCCTCTGAGCTGTGATCTTCTGCATTGATTGCATCATTTCCTCCAATAGCTGGGGTATGTGCTAGATCCTCTCTATTTTGATATGAAATAGCTAGTTCTCTGAAAATATAATCCAAAATTGATGTAGCACTTAAAATTCTATCATTACCATGTACTTTTCCTGATGGTTCAAATTTTGTACCAACAAACGCACTAATAAACTCATCTAACGGAACACCATATTGAAGACCTAAAGAAACAGCAATTGCAAAATTATTCATTAAGGCTTTAACAAGTTCACCCTCTTTACTGGTGTCAATAAATATTTCTCCAATTTTTCCATCTTCATATTCTCCAGTATGTAGGTAAACTTTGTGGTCACCAATAGTAGCTTTTTGAATATATCCTTTTCTTCTATCAGGCATGCTAAATCTTTTACCTGATTTCTCGTTAGATGCTTTTATACTTGTTATTACACTTTCTTTAATTATTGGGCTTTTTTTGTCTGTTTCGGCAATTATTTCTACTTTATTGTTTTCAAGGACTTTATTGTTTTTAGGGTCTAGACTTTTTGTTTTTCTGTTATCAAGTTTTACGTCTAAAACCTCAAATTTACCATCATCTCTTTTTTCTAAATTTTTTAACTCTGCCTCGTTAATATCATCTAAATAATGATTTACTTTAAAGGTACAGGTATAATAAGTTTCAACTAAATACTTTGCCATTTGACCTCAATTTAAATTTTAATTTGAATAATGAATCAATTAATTTATATACATATTCATATTTTAGTCTAATTTAAATTTTACAATTTTTAATTGAATAAATAAAAAAATATTATGTTGACACTCTTAAGAAAAATTTTCACATGGTGGAATCAGGATACTTTTGGAACAAGACTCAAAACTATTTTCTTTGGAAAACTAGTTGGTACTGATGAGCTAGGAAATAAATACTATGAGAGTAAAAACGGAAAAAGATGGGTTATCTATTCAAGCACCATTGACGCATCAAAAATTCCTGTTGAATGGTATTCTTGGATACATTTTACACCAAATAAAATTGAAAAAAAACATGACTTAGAAAAATATGAATGGCAAAAACCACATCAAGAAAATTTAACTGGGACAGACGCAGCATATTATCCAAATAAAAATCAAGATGGTATCAAAAAGAAATACTCAAGTTGGAAAGAATAATATTAAATTAATCTATTTAGTTTTTCTATTTTATTTTTGTTTGGTTTTAAACTCAAACGCAAAAAGTAATTTAGAGGGAACTTTTACTGACATAAAAATTTTGGATAAGATAAGTTCTAAAAACACTTTACTTAAAATTAAAAATGGAGAATTAATAAAATTTAAAGATTTATCTATTAAAAGTCTGAAATGTAAAAATTCAGAATTTGATGATAATCCAGAAATAACTGCCTATATACAAGTTCGAGATTTGACTAATAAAAATAATGATGAAGTTTTTGTTTTTAATGGCTGGATGTTTTCATCAAGTCCATCAATTGCACCTTTTGATCATCCTGTTTACGATGTTTGGCTTGCGAAATGTTATTAAACAATTGAATCTTTATCTAGCCAACTGACATTAAAATCTGAATTGATAAATTTTTTGTGATTTAGTAATTTTTTATGTAGAGGTATTGTTGTAGTTATACCTTCAATAACAAATTCATCCAAAGATCTATTCATTCTTTGAATTGCTTCTGTTCTGTTTCTTCCATGACAAATTAACTTACAAACCATACTATCGTAATAGGGCGTTACTTTATATCCTTGAAATATTGCACCATCTACTCTTGTTCTAAAACCAGATGGTTGATGACACATAGTAATAACCCCAGGCGAAGGCTGAAAGTTTTTACTAGCATCCTCTGCATTTATTCTACATTCAATTGCATGTCCTCTAGGATTTATGTCGCTTTGTTTCAAAGCTGTTTCTCCTGAAAAAGCAATCCAAATTTGCTCTTTAATTATATCGACGCCAGTGACCATCTCAGTTACAGGATGTTCAACTTGAACTCTTGTATTCATTTCAAGGAAATAGAATTTTCCATCTTCATATATAAACTCAACAGTACCAGCTCCCATATAACCTATTTTAGCCACCATTTTTACTGTTCTTTCAAATAAATCTTTTCTTATTTCATCATTTAAAACTGGACTTGGTGTTTCTTCTATAAGTTTTTGATGCCTTCTTTGAACTGAACAATCTCTCTCATGTAGGTGAACTGCTCTATTTTTTCCAGCTAATATTTGAACCTCTATATGTCTTGGATTTTGAAAAAATTTTTCAATATAAACTTCATCATTACCAAAGTATTTTTGCGCTTCTGATTTTGCAGTTGAAAACAGCGTTTCAAATTCTTCTTCCTTAAAAACTATTTTCATACCTTTACCTCCACCTCCACCTGAGGCTTTGATTAAAACAGGAAAACCAATTTTTTTACAAAGTTCTTTTGCTTCAGATACATCTTTTACTCCTCCTTCAGATCCCTCAATAACGGGCAACCCATTTTCTTTAGCTATTCTTTTTGCTTGAATTTTATCACCCATCATTTCTATATGTTTTGATGATGCTCCAATAAAATTAATTTTGTTCTCTTCTAAAATTCTTGCAAAATTTGCATTTTCAGAAAGAAAACCATATCCAGGATGAACAGCATCAGCATTTGTAAGTTCTATTGCTGACATTAATGCTGGTATATTTAAATAACTATTTGCGGGTTGATGAGAACCTATACAAACACTTTCATCTGCCATTCTCACATGCATGCTTTCTCTATCTACATCGGAATGAACAGCGACTGTAGGTATTCCCCATTCTTTACATGCTCTAATAATTCTAACTGCAATTTCCCCACGGTTTGCAATTAAAATTTTTTTAAACATTATTTATTCTAGGATAATAATAGTTTGACCAAATTCTACAGGTTGGCCATCTTCAACACAAATTTCTTTTACTACACCATCTGCTGTTGAAGGAACATGATTCATGGTTTTCATTGCTTCAACAATCATTATTGTATCACCTTTTTTAATTTTTTTTCCAATCTCAACAAATTTTTTAGCACCTGGTTCTGGAGCATGATATGCAGTTCCAATTATAGGTGAAGTAATTTCAGTTCCTGATTTAATATTTTGCGTTTGCGTAGATGCTGAACTAGTTGCAGGTGACGAGGGCGAAATAACTTGTGGTTGATTACTAATTGAAACATTATTTTTTGATACTTTAATTTTTGTATCCTTTTCAGTTATCTCTATTTCAGTAAGATTAAATTCTTTTAAATAATCACTTAATTCTTTAATTATTTTTTTATCTATTTTCATTATGCAAAGTCTTTTGTAATGAAATTATGGCCAAAATGTATCCTTCAGCACCTAATCCAAAAATTCCTCCAGTTACTACACCACTTATAAGTGATTTATGTCTAAATTCTTCTCTTTTATAAATATTAGATAAATGTAGCTCGATTATTGGTTTTTTAAATAAATCTAGAGCATCTCTAATGGCTACAGAGGTATGAGTAAATGCAGCAGCATTTATAATCATACCATCAAATTTTTTCCTAGCATCTTGAATAATATTAACAAGCTCTCCTTCAACATTAGATTGAGCAAATTCAACATCAAGACCAATTTCTTTTGCTTTTTTAGAACAATTCTCTTTAAGTTGGTCAAAAGTGGTTGATCCATATTGTGATTGTTCTCTTTCTCCTAATAGATTAAGATTTGGACCGTTAATAATAATTATTTTATTATTCATTCAGCACTTATATACGATGAAAAAAATAAAAAAAATAAAAATCAAAATAAATGGTAAAATCAAATCTATAATTGAAGATTCTAATCTATCTATGGTGTTAAAAAATCTAAAAATACCATTAAATAAAGTAGCAATTGAGCTTAATGAGGAAATAATAGATAAAAAAAAAATTAATAAAATAAAATTAAATAAAAATGACAAAATCGAAATAGTTCATTTTATTGGAGGCGGTTAAATTGAAAAAAGATAGTCTAATTATTGCGAATAAAAAATTTAATTCCAGGTTAATTGTTGGAACAGGAAAATATAAAAGCATGTCAGAGTGCGCAAAAGCAATTAAGCTTTCTGGAGCAGAAATTGTAACAGTTGCCGTAAGAAGGGTTAATATTTCAGATAAAAATAAGCCTTTGCTTATGGATTATATTGATCCAAAAAAAATTACATATTTACCCAATACTGCCGGATGTTTTAATTCAAAAGAGGCTTTGAGAACTTTGAGATTAGCAAGGGAAATAGGTGGTTGGAAGTTAGTTAAATTAGAAGTTTTAGGAGATAAAAAAAATTTATTTCCTGACATGATAGAAACTTTAAAATCAACAGAAGTTTTAGCTAAAGAGGGTTTTAAGGTAATGGTTTATTGCAATGACGATCCTTTAATGGCTAAGCGTCTAGAGAATTCAGGTGCTGACGCAATAATGCCTTTAGCTGCTCCAATTGGATCAGGACTAGGGATACAAAACAAAATTAATATTCAAATAATTAGAAAACAAACCAAACTTCCATTAATTATTGATGCTGGTTTGGGTCAAGCTTCAGACGCTACAATTGCAATGGAATTAGGATGTGACGGAGTGCTTGTTAACACCGCTATAGCAAAAGCAAAAAAACCATTTGAAATGGCTTTAGCTTTTAAAAATGCTGTTATTGCTGGAAGACAATCTTACAAATCTGGAAGAATAGATAAAATTTTAATGGGTAATCCATCCTCACCATCAAAAGGAATTATTTAGTTTTTTTATAATATCTTTTTTTATTATATTTTTTTTTATTAATTTTATTATTTTCTTTTTTTTCTAAAAATTTACCTTCTTTATTTTGAATTTCTAAATTTTTTAATTTTTCGTAATATTCTACTAATTCAATTGTTTTCTTTGATTTATTTTTAATATCTATAATGTACTCAGGTATAACTAAAGAATTGTCACTAATAATATCAATTTTCATTTTATTTTTTTTTTTCAAAATAAGTTAAGTCATTAACAAAATTTTCTTTAAGGAAATCTGAAATTTTTTCACAAACTTTTAATTCAACAAATTTAGCTTTTTTAATTACAGCTTTTAACTCAACAATTTTTAAGAGTTTTTGAGCAAAAGACTCGTCTGTTAATGTAACTTTCCATTTAATTGCGCTTTCTCTAAGTCTTTGTCGTGACATCTCCAATAGACCAAAATTACTTATTCTTCCAATTTGAATTCTTGCTCTATCTGACCTGCATTTCTCTTTAAGTTTTCTTTCTACTAACCTTCTATTTCCATAACTGAGCATATCAATAAAATCTATAATGATTAAACCGGACAAATCTCTTATTTTTATTTGTCTTGCAATTTCTTCTGCAGCTTCAATATTCGTATCTAAAGCAGTGCTTTCAACATTTTTTCCTTTTATTGAACTTCCAGAATTTATATCGATAGAAACTAGAGCCTCTGTTGGATTAATAACTAAATATCCTCCTGACTTTAGTTTAATTTCAGAATCAAAAATCTGATTTAACTTTTGTTCGATATTTTCTTGAATAAATAGTGGAATTTTTCCTCTATATTTTTTTATCTTTTTTACATTTGATGGCATCATTGTTTTCATGAATGATTGAGCTTTTTTATAACCCTCATTACCTTCTACAATTATATTTTGGGTATTTTCGTCAAACATATCTCTTAAAGTTCTTTTAATTATTTCGCTTTCTTGATGAATTAAAGAGGGAGCAATAGAGTTTATTGCATTTTCCTTTATTTGACTCCAAGAATTAATCAAAGTTTCTAAATCACTATTTATTTCATTTTTTGTTTTATTGCTTCCAGCAGTTCTTACAATTAATCCCATCTCCTTAGGTATTACAATTTCATTTAAAATTGTTCTTATTTTTTTTCTATCAGCAGGATTAAATATTTTTCTTGATATACCTCCTCCTTTAGGTGTGTTTGGCATTAATACTATGTATTTACCAGCAATAGAAATGAAAGTGCTTAAAGCTGCACCTTTTTGACCTCTCTCGTCTTTTATTACTTGTACAAGAATTACCTGGTTAGGTTTAATTACTTCCTGAATTTTATATCTTTTAAATTTAAATCTATGCTCTTTCTTTTTTTCTTTTCCATCATCTAAATTTTCTTTTTCAGAAGTATTTTCTTTGTTACTTAAATCTTCTTCTGTTTGTTCTTCTGATATCTTTTCTATAGGATCATCAATTTCTAGTTTTCCTTCAGCAATATTTTCCTCTTCTTTAGCCTCAACCTCTCTTGAAAGTTCTTCTCTAGCTTTTTCTTCCTGTTCTTTAATTCTTTCTAAATCAGCTTTTGGTATCTGATAATAATCTGATTGAATGTCATTAAAAGACAAAAACCCATGCCTCT
>CACJEG010000015.1 GCA_902592375.1 uncultured Pelagibacteraceae bacterium
TTATTTGGATTATTTCCATTTGCAGGCATAGGCATTAGTTCGTTCTCACCTAAAATTCTTGCTACTCTAGTTGTTGGTTGAGCTCCTTGACCAAGCCAATATTTAATTCTCTCAGCTTCTAAGCCTACTCTTTCTTTTTTCTCTTTTGGTAATAGAGGATTAAAGAAACCAACCTTTTCTATAAATCTTCCATCTCTTGCAAAACGACTGTCGGCAACAACAACCTTATAAACAGGACGTTTTTTTGTTCCACCTCTTGATAATCTTAATTTTAACATTTCTTCTCCTTTTTTACTTTAATTGGTTAAATAGCTCTGGCGGTATACCTTTATCAGACATACCTTTCAGATTTCCCTTTGACATCTTTTTCATCATTTCAGACATCATTTTAAATTGCTTAAGCAATTTATTGATAGTGGCCGGATCTGTGCCAGAGCCATTAGCAATTCTTTTTTTTCTAGAACCATCTATTATTTTTGGGTTCTCTCTTTCTTTTTTTGTCATTGATAAAATAACAGCTTCATTTTTAGTAATTATACTTTCATCAATTCCCGCTGATTCCATTTGGGATTTAATTTTAGAAACTCCTGGCATAAAAGACATAATTCCCTCAATACCACCCATTTTTTTCATTTGTCTTAATTGAGATAAATAATCTTCCATAGAGAATTGACCTTTTTTTAAATTTTCCTCTGCTTTTTTAAGATTTTCTTCTCCTAAATCTTGAGCCGCCTTTTCTACAAGGGATACAATATCCCCCATACCAAGTATTCTGTTTGCAATTCTGTCTGAATGGAATACCTCAAGATTATCTATTTTTTCTCCTATCCCTAAAAATTTAATTGGAACGTTTGAAACATATTTCATACTCACTGCGGCTCCACCTCTTGCATCACCATCAGCCCTAGTTAAAATAATTCCAGATAAATTAACTGTATTTTTAAATTCTTTTGCCACTGAGGCTGCAACTTGACCTGTTAAAGAATCTGCAACTAAGAAGGTTTCTGTTGGATTAATGACACCTTCAATTTGCTTAATCTCACTCATCATTTGTAAGTCGATTTGAGTTCTACCAGCAGTATCAAATAAAATTATTTCAGCTCCATTTAAATTAGCGGCACTTATTGCTCTTCTACAAATATCAGCAGGTTGCTGACCTTCTATAATAGGTAAAGTTAAAATATTATTTTGTTCTCCTAAAGATCTAAGTTGTTCTTGTGCAGCTGGTCTGTAAATATCTAGACTGACCATCATTACTTTTTTCTTTTTATTAGTTTCTAAAAATTTTGCTAATTTTGCTGTTGTTGTTGTTTTTCCAGAACCTTGTAACCCAACTAACATCATTGGCACAGGCGGTACTGCATTTAAGTTTATCTCATTATTTGTTGCACCTAATAAGTCTACAAGCTCATCATAAACAATTTTAACAACCATATCCCCAGGAGAGGTAGACCTTATTATCTCTTGGCCTAATGCTTTTGGCTTAACTTTTTCAATAAAATCTTTTGCAACATCCAAAGAGACATCTGCTTCAAGTAAGGCTTGCCTAATACCTTTTAAACCCTCATCTACTTGAGCTTCATCAAGTGAAGGTGCCTTTTTTAGAGAAGAAAAAATTTCTTCAAATTTATTTGTTAAATTTTCAAACATATTTATTACGCATAGCAGTAACGCACTAGTGGGCGAACCCTCGCTGACTAGTGTCGATCTCTTTGTTTCCAAAGACACCGCAAAGTTAATGTTTTTGCGGAAACGGCAACAACCTATAATAGAGGTTCAAAAAGTCAATAAATAAGTTAAATATCTATATATGGATATTAAAGCTTTTAAAATGGACGGTTTAGGTAATGATTTTGTCATCATAGATAATAGGCAAACAATTACAAATTTGACGAAAGAGCAAATAATAAAGATTTGTGACAGAAAATTTATTGGTTGTGACCAACTAATATTGATTAAAAAAAATGATATTTCAGATGCTTCACTAGAATTTTATAATTCAGATGGAGGAATGTCTGGTGCGTGTGGAAATGGTACGCGATGTATTGCTGATTTATTAGGCAAAGAAAATAACAAAAAAGAAATTGTCTTAACAACTTTATCTGGCAAATTAAAATCAAATATTATTGGAGAAAAAATGATTTCAACAGAAATAGGTGTTGCAAAAACAAAATGGGATGAGATTCCATTGTCTAAAGAATTAAACACGAATAATTTAGGAATTAAAATTAATGACAAAAATAATAAAGAATTTTCTGGCGGAACTGCTGTAAATGTTGGAAATCCACATGTAGTTTTTTTTGTTGATAATAACGAAAATTTTGAAATTGAAAAAATTGGACCAAAAATTGAAACCCACTCACTATTTCCAGAAAAATGTAATGTTACGTTAGCAACTGTTGTTAACAAAGAATTGATAAAAGTTAGAGTGTGGGAAAGAGGAGCTGGGCTTACCAAGGCTTGTGGAACTGCAGCTTGCGCAACAGCTTTTGCCGCAAAACAAAACGGACTGGTAAATGATAAAGTTGATATTGAATTTTCTACAGGTAGATTGACAATTTCAATTGATGAAAACAATAGTATTCATATGAAAGGACCAGTTTCAGATATTGAGGAGATAAATTTTAAAATTTAATGGGAATTTTTGAAAAATTTAAATCAGGTTTTAAAAAAAGTGCCTCAGCTTTTACAACGGGTTTAAGGGATATAGTTGTAAAAAAAGAGATTGATGACAAAACATTAGACAAGATTGAAGATTACTTAATTCAATCCGATGTTGGTATTGTTTCTGCTTCAGAAATAAGAGAAATAATTTCTCAAACAAAAATTGATCCCAATAAAGATTTAACCGACGAAATAAATAATATTTTAAAAAATTATATTATTTCAATTATGAAACCTTTAGAAAATATTGAATTCTTCAAAAAAAAAGAAAAATTAAATGCAACATTAATTTCAGGTGTCAATGGTGTTGGAAAGACAACTACTATTGGAAAAATAAGCAAAATATTAAAGGGTAATGGAAACAAGATAATGCTAGCTGCATCAGATACTTTTAGAGCAGCAGCTATAGAACAACTAGAAAATTGGGCAAACAAAGTTGATGTTCAAATTACAAAATCATCTCAAGGTTCTGATCCTGCATCAGTAGCTTATAAGGCTATTGAAGAAGCATTAAACAATAATTTTAACCAAGTTTTAATTGATACAGCTGGAAGACTACAAAATAAAAAAAATTTGATGGAAGAATATAAAAAAATTGCAAACGTTACTAAAAAAATTGATCCTGATGCTCCACATGATGTTATTTTAGTTTTGGATGCAACTTCTGGCCAAAATGTAATTAATCAAGTTGAAGAATTTAACAAAATTATTCCAATAACTGGTCTTATTATGACAAAATTAGATGGCACAGCAAAAGGAGGTATTCTTTTAGCTGTTGCTAAAAAATATAAACTACCAATTATTGCGCTTGGATTAGGTGAAAAAGAAGATGATTTACAAATTTTTGAGGCTGAAAAATTCGCCGAAGCATTTACTCAAATTAATTAATTAAGGTACTTGAAATTAAAGGTTTATAAAAACTACATTTGTAGTGTTCTTTAAATTCATAATGTCCACAATTTTTGGCTATCGAAGAAATAATAAAATCAAATTTTCCATTTACAGGATAAAGCTCTAACTTTTTTTCAACAATATCAAATTTAAAATTAGATTTTAAACTTTTTACAGCACTAATCATCACCAGAGTTTTGTTATCTTTTAAAAGATAATATGCAAAATCATCTGGAAAAACTGGGAAATCATACTCTTGCAAAAAATGTTTTGCCGTTCTGGGAAACCATTCATAAGAAATTAATGGCAAAGACTCTTTTGTTTTGTAGTTATAAATATAAAGATCTTTTGGAAAATCATTTATATAATTTGAATTTTCTCCTCGAGCCAAGACAGCTTTTTCACGGGTTTTAAAATATAATGCAAAATTTTCATCGTGTGAATTCATTTGATCAATATGAAAAAGGCTGTCTACAGATGCTAAATTTTCTTTGGCATTTGATAAATTATTTAAAGAAAAAAGAACAATAAAAAATAAGAAAAAATTTTTCATAAGTTAACTTAAAAAAAAAATTTGAATTATCTTTGTTTAGATTATGGCTTAATTTAAACTATCAACAAACGATTTGAGAGCTAATACAAGTTTATCATCATATTCCATCATATGATCGTCATATTTTGTAAAATATGAATATTTAGGTTCACTTGCTAAATTAAAAATTTTTTTACCCATCCAAAATGGAACTATTTGGTCAGCCTCACCATGCATTACTAATACTGGAATATTAATATTTTTAATTTTTTCATTATTTTCATACTTATCTTTTAAAATTAAACCTACTGGAATATATGGATAAAAATTTTTTGCAGCCTCAATCATTGATGTGAAGGGCGTTTCTAAGATTAATCCTGCAAAATTTTTGTTCTGAGTAATTTCAGTAGCAATGCCAGTTCCTAATGACTCTCCATAAATAATTATATCTTCCTCTTTTAGACCTTTTTCTTTAAGCCAGTTTATTGCACTAGCACCATCTGTATAAAGACCCTCCTCACTTGGTTTTCCTTTATTGCCGCTAAACCCTCTCCATGCAATAATTAAAAAATTAACATCCATGTCTTTAAAATGATTTAACTTATGGATTCTGTTTTCAAGTGTCCCTGCATTTCCATGAAAATAAACTATTGTTTTATAACTTTTTAAATTTTTATTATGAAACCAGCCTAAAAGATTAATATTATCTGTTGTTTTAACATTAACTTTTTCAATGTTAACTTCTAAATTATCTCCAGAATAATTATTCTCATCAGGATGATACATTAAATTTCTTTGAAAAAAGAATAAGAAAATTAAAACAATTAAGTAAATAGCAACAATACCAATAAATAATTCCAAAAAAAAATTCCTACGTTTTATTTTCATATTTTTTTCTATTTAATATTAAAAAAAATATATAAGAAATAATACTTAAGATTAAGAAAACTGAAAAAGCTGATTTAAAAGCAATTATTTCTGTTTGACCCATCCCTTTAACAATATCTATCACTAACCCCATTAGCCATTGCATTATGAATGTTCCTGCAAATATTAATAAATTAAATGAAGTTAGTGCTTTACCAGCAGAATAACCTGAAAAAGAAAGGCCCACAGCTGGCTGTGTAACTGATAAAAAAATTGAACTTAAAATAAATAAAGTTATGTAAAAAGCTCCGGCTTTAGGACCTAATAAAATTATCACTAACATTACAGAAAAACTAATTGGCAAACCTAATTTAAGTATTCTTTTAGCGCTAAACCCTATTACTGAAATTTTTGGTAAAAAATAACCCCACAAAAAAAAGGATACCAACATAGTTACATTGATCCAAAATAATCCTGTAGCGCTCTGAAGTGGTGTATAACCAGCAACTCTAGTCATCCATGGGCCTGCCCATAAAGTCTGAATAGCCATTAAGCCCCCATAATTAAATAAACCCATTGGAATTACACTTATAAAAAATCTATTTTTCCAAACTTCTGATAAAGTTCCAGTATTACTTGGCTCTTCTAACTCTTTATTTTTAGTTAAATTCCATTTTGGAATGAAAAATAACATTAAAAAAATACTAATTAAAATTAAGATAGCGATACCTCCAAATATCCATCTCCATCCGAAACTAGGCAATAAAAGTTGTACAGGCAATGTGGATGACAAAAAACCTAATGATGCAATCATTAACATCCATGAGTTTGCTCTTTGTTGCTGATTTTCTGCATACCATATTCTGTAACCCGTTAACGGAGCCATCAAACAAGCACTTACACCTATACCGATTAGAATTCGTGAAACTAACAATCCAGAAAAGCTTTCAGCTAAAGCAAATGATCCTGTTCCAACCAATGCGATTAATAAAAAAGAAGAGACAATTTTTTTTGGTCCATATTTATCTAACAAATATCCAAGCGGTATTTGCATACAAGCAAAACCTAAAAAATAACCTCCAGCTAATAATCCCAAATCAGCTGCTAATAAATTAAATTCTGAGGTTAATACTGGTGAAAGTGTTGCAGTAATTGCACGTAACAAACATGATAAAAAATAACCAAATGCAAATACAAAAAAAACAATAATAGCCTGTTTTTTTGGTAAAATATAATTTTCCATTTATTAAAAGTTTAAAGATATATCTCTATGAACTGAGTTACACCTAGCAACAAATTTAGCTTGTTCTTTAGTTAATCTGTTTTGAAGTCTAAGACCAATATTATGTTTGATAACATCATTATATTTAATTAATTCAGGCATCAAATTCTTATTAGCATCATCTCTCCATGAAACTTCTAAATTGAAAAGATCAAAGGTCTCTGAACTTACTTCAGACAATTTTTGCTCATCGACCTCATCATTATCTATAACAGATATTAGGTCATCTAATTTATTTGCAAATTCTTCGGTTCCAGAAATTTCTCCTAGTTTTTCAAAAAGATTATCAATTATTGATATTGCGTTTTCGTAATTTCTATTATTAATATTATATTTTAATTCTTTTATTTCTGGTGAAAGTTCTTTTAATTTTTCATTGTCATTTATAAACATCACTATTTGATCCAGAGTTTCATAAGCTTCATCAACGTTTTTTCTATATCTTTTAGTTCTTGTGTTTTTTGCTTTGTGCAATATTTCAAACTCTCCATTTTTAGCTTTCCAGCTTTCAGGAACTTTATTTTGAAGTTCTTTAATTTCTAGCTCGTAATTCTCGATCTTTAATTCTAATTTATTTTTACCTGATAAGTTATCATCATCTAAATTTCTAATTTCAGCTTTTGTTTTTTTAATTTTCTGGTCTATTTTTCTAATTTTTTTCTCAATTTTTCTTACATTGAAATGCAAGTCTCTATAGTCTTTTGTAAATAATTCGTATTCTTCCTCCGTTTTTTGAAGTTTTTTAACAATAGCAAAAGTTCCAAGCGCATTATCAAAATGCTCTTCAAAAATATCTAATTTATCCATTGGAAGATTTGCGGGAGTTAATTTCTGCATTTCTTTTATTGCATTAGTAATTCTTTGTTCTTCAGTGTTGTAAATCGCAAATTTGTACTCTTGTAAGCAATATTGTAACTTTGGATTCATCGGTGGTGGAGCAACGTTCGATGTTAAATATGTTCTTGCTGGTAGATAGTTTACTAATGATGGATAGAAACCGACAATTCCAAGGCCTATTAATTGTAAAATAATGAATGGAACCACACCTTTCCAAATATTTAAAGTAGTAACAAGTTTTGAAGCTACACCTTTTAAGTAAAATAATGCAAAACCAAATGGTGGTGTTAAAAATGAGGTTTGTAAATTTACTCCAATCATTACACCAAGCCAAATTGCACTTACATTAGCTCCTGGTTCAGCTAATAATATCGGAGCAATGATAGGAACAACAACAACGGCTATTTCTATAAAATCAAGAAAGAAACCTAGTAAAAAAATCACTGCCATTACAACAATAAACTGTGTCCAAAATCCCCCTGGCAAATCTTGAAGAAAATCTCTTACTAGCTCTTCACCTCCAAATGCTCTAAATCCAGAGGTTAACATTGCAGCACCTAATAAAATTATAAAAACCATTGAAGTCGTTACACATGTTTCTGTAACAACCTCTCTTAAAACATTCTCAATTTTGTATGCTCTCCAAAAACTCCAAACAATTCCAATTAAAAAAGTAATTGTAAAAAATCCTGTGATAAAAATTGCTGTAAGATCTCTAGTTTCTACAGCCTTAATATTTAAATTGTAATTCTTAGATAAAATATAAATTGGAATGACAGATAAAATTGCAATTATAATTGGATAGTAAGCATCTTTTTTTCCTTTATGTAAACGATAACCAGCCATCATGGTTGCACCTATTGCTCCAATTGATCCAGCTTGATTAACGGTTGCAATACCTAAAAGTATAGATCCTAAAACGGCAAAAATTAAAGCAAGGGGAGGAATAATTACTATTAAAACCTTAATCCAAAATTTTGAATCAAAATTTCCTTTAAATGGAACGGGAGGAGCTGCCTTGGGATTTAGTCTTGCGTATACAAATACATAAATCATATACAAACCAACCAAAACTAAACCAGGTAATAATGCCCCCAAAAACATATCTCCTGCAGAAGTAGATCCCACTCTAAATTCTCCAGGCATATTAAATTCACCAGTTAAAATTTTGTAATCAGTCTGACGCATAGTATTTGCAACGTCTGCTGCGCTAGCTAATTGATCGGCTATAATAATTAATACAATTGATGGAGGTATAATTTGCCCAAGTGTTCCTGATGAACAAACAATTCCACTTGCTAAACTTTTATCATATTTATTGTTAAGCATTGTGGGTAATGATATTAATCCCATTGCTATTACTGTTGCGCCAACGATACCCGTGGTAGCTGCAAGTAACGCTCCAACAAAAATTACTGATATTCCTAAGCCTCCAGGGATAGGTCCAAACAACTGCCCCATCGTAACCAAAAGATCTTCCGCAATTTTTGATTTTTGCAGCATGATCCCCATGAAAATAAATAAAGGAATTGCAATTAAAGTATCAGTTTCTACATCCCAGTAGTTACTCCTAAAGTTTGTAATACCGGCGGTTAACCATTCTTTGGGGCCATCAACAGCAAAATAAGCACTACTATCTCCTGCAAATAAGTAACCAAAAAAAGCAGCAAGCCCGATTGAAATTATTGCTGATCCAGGTAATGCAAAAGCTACTGGAAAACCAGAAGCTAATGCTCCAATCATTATAATTACAAGTAAAGCTAAAAATAAATGTTCCATTATTTAATTCTTTAAAAGTTTATGACTGCTACTCATAAAGTAGCTAGTGAATTGAGTTAACATACTTACTGCAAACACAGCTAAATATACTGCCATTAAATAAAGTAAATATAATCCGTTTGAACCTTGCTGCGTAATTTCAAATGAAATTACAGGACCATTGATGATACTAGCTTTACCCCCCATGCCTAAAAATATTACAATCAAACATAAAGGAATTCCTAGAATTAATGACCCAATTGCATTAGTCCATGCTTTTTTACGTTCGCTAAAACCAGTATAAAGAACATCAACTCTAACGTGGCCCTCGTGAATTAACGCATAAGCGCTTGCAAATAAATAAAGGGCTGCATACCAAAAACGAACTAAGTCACCTTGGAATGCCTGTTCATACTGAAATATGAACCTTGAGAGAACTATCAAAAATTCACTTCCAACAACTAAAACTGCTAACCAAATAAAGCCTACAGATCTTGTAAAATAACCAATTACAAAAGAAGCTAATATTAAAGGAAAGTGTATATATGTGATTCTGAAAGCAGGTATTACTAAATTAATTTTAAGTTGTTCCCCAAAAATTGGCTCAACTAGTTTTTCTACTACCATGAATGAGATTAAAAAGTCTGCTACTCCAACAATTAGTACAGCCCAGAAAGAGGACCTTACTACGTAAGCTGTAATTTTCGATAAGATCTCAGAATCTGTTTGTAATGTTTGTTTTATAGATTTTAAAACAAAAAATATAACTCCTACTAAAGATACAAAATAAAATAGTAATTGAATATACGATAAATTTATTGCAAGCCCCTCTAAAGGCTTATTTAATTTTTTAAATCCAAATAATTCATAATGAGCAAAAAGTTTTTTAACTCCTGGCCAATCAAACCAAACTGTTAAAACATTATTGACTAAAAAAACAAAAGTTAAAGCTAAGATAGAATAACTAAATATTCTTATTAAAATAGATAAGTTATTTTTCGCCATCATATTAAATCTTTTATTGATATATAAAAAGAGGGCCCATTTAAGGGCCCTCTAGTAATAATTAGAATTAAATTATACTCCTAATGCTCTATTTCTTTGAGCAACATATGGCCCGTCAGACAAGTTAGTCCAAGCACCAATTTCCTTACGACCTTTAACAAAGGCAGCATGTACTTTCTTAGCAAGAGCGCTATGTTGTTGAACTTCATCGAAAACTTCAGCAGCACCTTTAGCGAAAGCATCGTAAACTTTATCGTTAAACTTCTCTAGTTTAACTCCACTTTCGTTAACTAATCGCGCTAGTGCAGCTCCGTTTTTAGCATTGTATTCAGCCATTGTAGTTGTGTCAGCCCAATCACATGCAGTTTTAATAATTAACTGATCTGATTTTGACAAACTAGTAAACCAAGATTTGTTAACTCCACAAGCTAGTGTAGATCCTGGTTCATGCATTCCTGGATAGTAATAATACTTAGCAGCTTCCTGGAACTTCATAGCTTCATCATTCCAAGGTCCTACCCATTCAGTTGCATCAATTGCTCCAGACACAAGGTTTTCATAAATTTGTCCACCAGGAAGTGAAATTGGAGAACCACCAAGTTTTCCAAGAACTTGTCCACCTAAACCAGGCATACGCATTTTTAAACCTTTAAAGTCATTCGCTGATCTAATTTTCTTATTAAACCAACCACCCATTTGCACTCCAGTATTACCAGCTGCAAAACTTTGTGTTCCAAAATCATCAGTCAATTCATCCCACAATTCTTGTCCACCAGCAAATTTTAACCACGCATTCATTTCAGCATATGTGAAACCAAATGGAACCGCAGTAAAATATCCAAAAGCAGGGTGTTTTTTAACCCAGTAGTAATCAGCACCGTGATACATTTGAGAGTTACCTGATGCAACTTCGTCAAATGAGTCAAATGCTTTTACCCTTTCGTTAGCAGCATAATAAGTAACTTGAATTCTACCGTCACTCATGTCGCTTAATCTTTGAGCAAGTCTTTGTGCACCAGTTCCTAGGCCTGGAAAATCTCTAGGCCAAGTAGCTACCATAGAAGCTTCAACTCTTTCTTTGGCAACGGCTGGAGCAGATAAAGCAACAGCAGCAACACCAGTTGCAGCTGCAGTTTTAAAGAACTTACGTCTTGAAGGTGATCTAGAAACCTTCAATGATTTTTTTTCTTTAATCATTAGTATCTCCTCTTCTTTGTTAATTAACTGTACAGAGTAAATTACAAATGTGCGTTTAAGTCTAGATTAAAATAGCTTTAAAGTATTGTATTACAATCTGAGGTAGTAAATTTTGAATTAAATAAAATTATTTTTTGTCAAAAAAGGCTTCGTATAACATCATCGATATCGCAAGTATCATCAATATGTAAACTGGTAATACATCAAAGAAACCTATCATCATAGATTTTGTAAGTGTTGTTGCTAAACCAACAAGAAAAAAGATTGCAAAAGAAAGTCCTATTAGTGTTACAAGTTTATTCATTAAATTTTTCACTTTCCTTTTCAAGCCAACTGGAAACTCCTAAGAAACGATTATCGTCATATCTCTCTCCAATAACTTGAATTCCTAATGGTAAATTATTTTCACCCTGAAGTAAAGGAAGTGAAATACAAGGAGTTCCTAAATAAGACCAAACTTTATTGAAATCAGCTGATCCAGTGCTCTTAAGACCCTTTAGAGCAACACCTGGACTGGATGGGGATAAAACCCCGTGATAGTCCTCAAATACTTCTTTATAAGAATCGTAGCTTCTTTTCATAAAATCTATTGCTTCAGCATATTCTTTTGCAGAATGTTTTCTTCCATTTGCAATTGCATTTTGCATAATTTTTGAAAGTTTTGATTTATAATTTTTATAATAATCACTAAAATTATTAGCTAGATCACTTTCATAAATTATTTGATGATATTTATGGATATCTTTAAAATAAGAAGGAGTATCATGAACTTCTATATTTTTTTTAAACGACTTTATAAAATATTCAAAAGCCTCCTTAGATTTTTTGTCAATTGATTTCCAAAATTCAGTTTTATAAAATATGAACTTAGGTTCATATAAAGGACCTTTTTTTACAGCATCAACCATATTATTCGAAGAATAATAAACAGTGGCAGGGTCATGGGAATCTTTTTTAATTAACTCTTTAACTAAATAAGCTATGTCCTCGACTGTTTTTCCAAAAACTCCTAAATGATCAAGTTTTTCAGAGGTCTTTAATACTCCATTTCTAGAGATTAGACCAAATGAAGGTTTGTATCCAACAACGCCGCAATAAGATGCTGGTCTGATTATTGAGCCACCTGTTTGTGATCCAATTGAAAGTGGAGCCATATAAGATGCAATTACTGCAGCAGATCCACTTGATGATCCTCCTGGTGTTCGTGAATAATCATGTGGGTTTTTTGTTTTAGAGGGATTTAAATATGCTAATTCTGTAGTAACTGTTTTACCCATAACAATAGCCCCTGAAGATGTTAATAAATCAATTATTTCCGCATTTTGTGAATAAGATTTTCCTTTTCTTATTGGCGTTCCACATTCTGTTGGCATATCTAAAGTACCAACAATATCCTTAACAGCTACAGGAATACCATGTAACGGTCCAGTTGGTTTTCCAGATTTTTTGTAAGCATCTGACTCTTTGGCTTTTTCCAATAACAATTCTTTGTCAAAAAAAGCCCAAGCATTTATATCTTTTTCAAACTTATTAACTCTCTCAATATAAGCTTCACATATTTCGACTGAAGTAATTTGAGAATTTGAAATTTTATTTATTAATTCTTCAACAGAATAATTTACAATTTCATTCATTAAATTAGTTTGCAAATAATTGATCAGGTAACCACAGAGCTATACCTGGAAATAAATACATCAAAACCATTCCAAAAATAACTATCGCCAAGAATGGCATGATGCCTTTGAATACCTCAATTAATTCAACATTTTTAGATTGTACACCTTTTAAATAATAAGCCGACATGGCCATGGGGGGCGTTAAAAATGATGTTTGTAAATTTAACGCAATTAACATAGCAAAAAAATAAGGGTTAACCCCAAAAAATTCTACTAAAGGTAAAAATATTGGAACAAAGATAATTAATATTTCAGTCCACTCTAATGGCCAGCCTAATAAGAAAATTATAATTTGTGTAATTACTAAAAATTGCCAAGGCTTTATATCCATTGATTTAAAAAAATGCTCAAATACTTCATGTCCTCCTAAATATGAAAATACTGACGCAAACGTCCAAGATCCAATAAACAACCACATAATCATTGCAGTAGTTTTTGCAGTAAGAAAGACAGACTCTTTAAAATTTTTCCATTTTAGAGATTTATAAAAGAAAGATAAAACTAATGCTCCAAAAGCTCCAACACCTGCTGCTTCCGCAGGAGTAGCCAAACCAGCAAGAATACTTCCTAATACTAAAATAATTAATGAAAATAATGGTAAGAATGAAACCAAAACTTCTTTTAAGATCGCTGATCTTGGAGGGATTTCTTCTTTAGGAGGCTTAGGTGCAACTGATGGATTAAAATAAGCCAAAATAATTGCATATAAAATATATAAACCCGCTAACATCAAACCAGGAAATATTGCTGCAGCAAATAATCTTAATGGGGATAACTGAGCAATTACTGCATAAACAATAAGCATAATACTAGGGGGGATTAAAATTCCTAAACAGCCTCCAGCACATATTACTCCTGATGCAAATTTTTTATCATAACCAGCCTTCACCATTGCAGGCCAAGCAAGCAAACCCATTAAAGTCACTACTGCTCCTATTATACCCGTTGCTGTAGAAAATAAAGTACAAGTAACAAGGGCAGCGACAGCCATCGAAGCTGGTAGCGAATGAGATGCAAGTCTTATTGCATAAAACAATCTTGCAACTATACCTGCTCTTTCAACTAAATAGCCCATAAATAAAAATAAAGGCACGGCGGTGAGGACATGGTTATCCATGACAGAATAGGTATTTGAAACAAATAAATTAAATATCCTATTATCTAATAGATGATCCATTCTTGACGGATCAAAATATGCGTAATAACCAAACCCTAGACCCATTGCCATTAAAGTAAATGCAATAGGAAATCCTAGTAATACAGCAAACAGAAATATTACCATCATTAAAATTGCAATTTCTGGATTTGTTAGACTAAACAACATCTATTTTTTCTTCCTCTTTAGATTTTCTCATTAAAATTTTCTCTGTTTCTTCTGCACCAGCATCTCTCTCTGGCCAATGTCCTGTTCTAATGCAAATAATTGCTCTAAAAACTTCACTAATTCCTTGGAGAGTAAGAAGTATCCCTGATAAAGGTATTAATGATTTTGCCATATAAATTTGAATTTGTGCTGGACTATTCCAGCTTGTTTCTTTCACCATCCATGCCTTAGCTGCATATTCATATCCATAAAATGCAAGTGCAATCACCCCTGGAAAAAAGAAGATGAAATATAATATTAAATCAATCCATCCTTGAGCTTTAGTTGGGAACAACCTGTAAATAACATCCCCTCTAACGTGAGCCTCTGTTGCTAAAGTGTAAGCTCCAGCCATCATAAATATCGCTCCGTACATTTGTAAACTAAAATCAAAATTCCATAAAGTAGGAGCATTAAATGCGTAAGCCATGACGACCTCATAACATGTTCCACCCATTAAAATTACTATGCACCATGAAAAGGCTTTACCCATTGATGAGCTAAGAGTGTCTGCAAATTTTATATAAGAGTACATATTTAACTAGCTTATCTTAATTTTCTTAATAAATTCAATTAAAAAAAAGGGGGCTAAAAAGCCCCCTTAATTTTTTATATATTTTAACCTTAGATTTTAACTTTCGCTAACGGACCAAACTCGTTTTCGTAAGCAAGTCTGTAGTTAGGTTGATTCATTAGTAAGTATTTCATTACTCTTTTCGCGTAAGCTTTTTGAGAATCAACAATCTTCTTAAAGAATGGATCTTTAGAAGAGAAATCACCTACAACTTTATCCCAACCTTTTAACTGCTCTGCTAAAATTGCATCTGAAGTTTGGTAAACGTTTACTTTATGCTCATTCATCAATTTAGATAAATCAGCTGAGTATCTTACCAAAGCTTTAAAGTAGTTAGCGGTATTTGCTGCATACGAAGCATTTTTTAATATTGCTTGGTTTGCAGGAGATAAGCTATTAAATGTTTTTTTGTTAATAGGTATTTCAAACATCTCTTGTGATTGGTGGAAAGATCCTAAGTGATAATGCTTAGAAACATCTTGCATACCAAATTGAGAGTCTGAAGTAGGGTTGTTAAACTCTGCAGCTTCAATCAAACCAGTTTTCATAGCTGGCTGAATTTCACCACCAGGTAATTGTCTAACTACCATACCCATTGCAGTAAGAACGTTAGTTGCAAGACCAACTGTTCTATACTTCATTCCTTTAACGTCGCTTACTTTAGTTACGTTCTTTTTGAACCAACCAAAAGGCTGAGCTGGCATAGGCATCGCAAAAACACCAACATAGTCGTATCCAACTTTTGCTAATGTTTCTTCATACAATGCTCTTCCACCACCTTCTTCCATCCAAGCCATTACTTCTTGAGATGATAGACCGTAAGATGGGCCAGTTCCAAAAAGAGACGCGGCAGGATTTTTTCCATACCAATAAGCAGTAACCCAGTGTCCCATATCAAGAACACCGTCACTTACAGCTTGTCCAATTTCTCCAGTTTTTACAACTGCTCCAACAGGTTGAAGATCAATTTTTAAACTTCCACCTGACATGTCTCCAACCATTTTGGCGTAGTCTCCAGCCATTTCAAAAAAGATGTTAGCACCTGATGGCCATGCTGCTTGCATCTTTAATGTTTGCGGAGCACCAAAAGCAACATTTGGCATTGCTACAGCTGTTGCTGCTGCTGCACCAGTTGCTGCTGCGGCTTTGAAGAACTTTCTTCTTGAAGGAGTTTTAGAACCCTTCAATGATTTTTTATTTTTAATCATTTCTTCTCCTCTAGTTAATTAACTGACAGGAAGTAAAACACAGATTCAGATTAGAGTCTTTCTAAAAAGAGGCACAGATTGTCACTATTTTATTAAAATTTAAAATTTTTACAATTTTAGGTTGAGTTTAAATTAATTTGTTATCCTCATACACACAACATTTCTCAGCAGGTATATGAAGTTTAACGTTCTGATTTGGTATTTCGGTCTCTCTAGTAACTTTTGATTTAATTGTAAAGCTTCCCATTTTAGCTGTGATTAATTTATAGTTTCCAAGATCCTCAACCTTTTCAACATTAACATCTACTAAATTTTCATTTTGATTTTGCGCGATCTTAATAAATTCTGATCTAATCCCTAATTTAATTTTCTTTGTTTTTAATTTAGACAAATTTGTATTTGTTTTAATTAAAGTATTATTAATTTTTACACTATCGTTTGAGGAAGGTTCGCTTTCGAATAAGTTCATAGCTGGCGATCCAATAAAGTATCCGACAAATGTTGTATTAGGTCTTTCAAAAAGTTCTTTCGGAGAACCGGTTTGAACTACCTCTCCTTCACTCATAACTATTATATTATCTGCAAAAGTCATCGCCTCGTTTTGGTCGTGTGTTACATAAACTAAGGTTGTTTTGTATTGCTCGTTAATTTCTTTAAGATTTCTTCTTAATCTAAATTTTAAATCTGGATCAATAACAGTTAAAGGCTCGTCCATTAGAACTGCAGCAACGTCTTCTCTTACAAGACCTCTTCCTAAAGATATTAATTGCTTTTGGTCTGCTGTTAATTTTCTTGCAGGGGAATTTAAAAAAGATTTTAAATTTAAAGTTTCAGCAACTGAATTAACTCTTTCATCCGTTTTACTTTTAGAAAAATCTCTACATTTAAGTGGGAAAGCTAAATTTTCATAAACAGTCATTGTATTATAAATAACTGGAAATTGAAAAACTTGAGCAATATTTCTATCTTCTGTTTTTAAATCTGTAACATCTTTATCATCAAATAATATTCTTCCAGCAGAAGGTCTTACTAAGCCAGATACAATATTTAGCATTGTAGTTTTTCCACATCCAGAAGGACCTAAAATTGCATATCTATTTCCATTTTCCCATGTCATTGAGAAAGGATTCAAAGCATAAACAGGATTTGGATCATTTGGATTGTATGAGTGAGATATGTTGCTTAAATCGATTTTAGCCATTCAAACCCCCAAAAGGTGAAGATGCTAATTTTCCATCAGCATGAAACGCATAAGCTCTATCAATTTTAAAATTAATTTTTACTTTATCGTGTATTTTAAAGTTAAGAACTTCTTCTATTGAAACTATAATTTTTGTATCTCCTCTTTTTAAATGTAGCAATGTTTCTGAACCACTAATTTCTGCAAGCTCAACTTCAAATTCGTGTCCGTTTTCGTTTAATTCAATATCAGAAGATCTTAATCCGATTTTTAAACCATCTTCGGTTAATTTAGATAAATGTTGTGGAGCCTCTACATCTATGCCTTCAAATCTAATCTGATTATCTGAAATTTTAGCTTCGATAATATTCATTGGCGGGTCATTAGAAATTTCTGCAACTTTCAATGAGTTTGGATTTTCAAATATTTCTTTTGCCGGACCAACTTGTAAGACCTTGCCTTCATCTAGAACTATAACTTCACCATTTAATTCCATAGTTTCTCTTGGATCCGTGGTCGAATAAATTAATATTGTTTCATCTGCTAAACCTTTAGAAAATAGGTTCTTAAACTCTTCTCTAAGTTGCTCTCTCAATTTATAGTCTAAATTTACTAATGGCTCATCTAGCAACAGTATTTTAGCGTTTTTGACTAAAGATCTTGCAAGCGAAACCCTTTGTTGTTGCCCTCCAGAAAGCTCTTGGATCTTTCTATTTTCATAACCTAACAAGCCTACAGATTTTAAAGCGTCCATTACTTTTTCTTTGATAATACTTTGATCTATTTTTCTTTGTTTCAAAGGAAAGGCTATGTTTTCAAAAACATTTAAATGAGGATAGTTTATGAATTGCTGATAAACCATTGCCACATTTCTTTCCCAGACAGGAATTTTTAAAAAGTTTTTACCATCAAATTCAATTTCACCACTATCTGGTGTTAAAAGACCAGCTATTGTTTTTAATAGAGTTGTCTTTCCAG
>CACJEG010000016.1 GCA_902592375.1 uncultured Pelagibacteraceae bacterium
TCTTTGAAGAAAGATGGAGTTTCAACTTCTAAATTAGTAATTGATAATTTTAAAGTTAAAGAAATTCCAGTGCTAGCCAAATTGTTGGCTCTAGCATCTCTTCAAGGAATAGCAGACTTACTTGCAGGAGAAGGGATTAGGTTTACAGATTTTGAAATGAATTTTACCAATCAGGATAAACTTATGAAAATTCAAGAGATATACGCAATTGGGCCAGCAATATCTATTTTATTAGAAGGATACATTGAGGAGGATAAATTAATTAGCTTAAGAGGAACATTGGTTCCAGCGACAACAATTAATAGATCTATTGCTTCAATACCTTTACTTGGAGATCTATTGATAGGAAAGAAAGTGGGTGATGGTGTTTTTGGTGTCAGCTTTAAAATTAAAGGCCCCCCTAAAGAGTTAGAAACTACTGTAAATCCTATAAAAACTTTAACACCCAGGTTTATTACTAGAACTTTAGAGAAAATTAAAAAAAATTAATTTAATTCTATTTTAATATGTCTTTTTTTTCCAAGGGAAAGTTTAAGATAATTATCTTTAAATAAATTTTTATTGATTTCGAATTTTTCATCTGAAATAACATCGTCGTTA
This sequence comes from uncultured Pelagibacteraceae bacterium, assembly GCA_902592375.1. GTDB lineage: Bacteria > Pseudomonadota > Alphaproteobacteria > Pelagibacterales > Pelagibacteraceae > Pelagibacter. The sequence goes on from CACJEG010000016.1 coordinate 601, forward strand.
ATTTTTACAGCATTACCTTTTATAAGTCTTCTAATTTCGCTTTTCGAGTTTTCTAGTTTAGATAATAAAACAAGGTCTATTATATTTATTTTTTTCTTCTATTTTGTTTGATTGAATATTAACTTTAGGTAAGTTCGAACCCAGAGTGTTTCCGGAGAAAGCTTCTTTTGCTGCTTGCTCAGAATTTTTTGCTGCTTCCTTACCGTGTAACATTTCTGTGGTTTTATTTGCAAGTAGTATTTTTAATTCATTTATATCTTTATCTTTAATTGATTCTATTTCCTTAATTTCAATTTCAGTAAACATTTTTAAAAATTTAATAACATCTCTATCATCTATATTTCTCCAAAATTGCCAATAATCATAAGCTGATAAGTATTTTTCATCTAACCAAATAGCCCCACTTTCAGTTTTTCCCATTTTAGCACCAGTTGCTAGTGTAATTAATGGAGTTGTTAAACCAAAGGTTTGGTTATTAGAATATCTTTTAATTAACTCAACACCATTAACAATGTTTCCCCATTGATCCGAACCTCCGATTTGTAAGATACAATTTTCTTTCTTATTTAATTCAAGAAAATCATATGCTTGTAAAATCATATAATTAAACTCCATATAGCTTAGAGATTGTTCTCTTTCTAATCTGAGTTTTACACTATCAAATGTTAGCATTCTATTTATCGTGAAATGTTTTCCGATATCTCTCAAAAACGAAATATAATTTAAATCTTTAAGCCAAGTATAATTGTTTACAAATATTGGCTTTGTATTCGGATCATCATTATCTAAAAATTTTTTTAAAATATTTTTGATATTTTTAATATTTTTTTCGATCTCATCTTCACTTAATATTTTTCTAGTTTTGTCTTTACCAGATGGGTCTCCAATCCTTGTAGTTCCTCCACCAAGTAAAACTATTGGTCGATGTCCATTTTTTTGAAGTAATCTTAAACACATTATTTGCAGTAAGCTACCCACATGTAAGCTTTCAGCTGTACAATCAAAACCTATGTAACCTTTTATCTTTCCTTTTTCTAATTGTTTAGATAGTTCATCTTCACTTGTGCATTGATAGAAAAAACCTCTATCTTTAAATTCTTTTAAAAATTTATTCATAAGTTTATAGTTACAATATAAAAATTTTTTTTAAAAGACATATCAATGAAAAAAAAATTATATACTGCAATTGGACTAATGAGTGGAACATCTATGGATGGTATTGATTTATCCATAATTAGTTCAGATGGATACGATGAATTTTCAAACATTTTAGATGATTATTATGAGTATGATAAAAATCTTCAGGATCAGTTAGTTCGATTAAGAGATTTAGTTTTAACAAAGAAAGATCTTTTACAAAATTCAGAAAAATTAAGAGAATTAGAGCGTAATTTAACTCTTTTTCATGTAGATGCAGTAAACCAATCATTAAAAAAGTATAGAGATCCAATTGATCTGATAGGTTTTCATGGTCAAACAATTTTTCATAACCCAAATGAGAAAATTACTAATCAATTAGGAGATGGGAAATTGTTATCTCAAATGATCAAAAAAAAAGTTATATATGATTTTAGACAAGCGGATATTCAAAATAATGGCCAAGGCGCACCTTTAACACCAATTTTTCATCATATTTTATCAAAAAAAATAAATCAAAATTTTAATATTAAATTTCCAATAGGTTTCTTAAATATTGGTGGTATCGCAAATGTTACAAAAGTTATTAATGATTCAGATAATTTTCAAAATAATCTTTCAGCTTTTGATATAGGGCCTGGTAATTGTTTAATTGATGAATGGGTAAGAAATAATTCCAATAAAAAATTTGATAAGAATGGTAAACTATCTAAGGTAGGGAAAGTTGATCAATTAATTTTAAATCAAGCAATAGATAATTTTAAAATAAATTCTTACTCCCAATCATTGGATATTAAAAATTTTGATGTATCATTTGCAAGAGGATTATCTTTAGAAGATGGTTGTGCTACTATAACAGACTTTACAGCGTATTTAATTGCAGAAGGGTTAAAATATATAAGTCAAGAAAACAGTATTACATTTTTACTCTGTGGTGGTGGTAGAAAAAATATTAATTTAATTAATCGTATAAAAAATTACATATCAAATGAAAATTATATTAATTTGGAAAGTATAGATAATTATAATTTAAATGGTGATTATATTGAATCTCAGGCATTTGGATTTTTAGCTATAAGGTCTTTATTGAATTTACCAATTTCTTTTAGCACAACAACTGGATGTAAAGAATTTACAGTTGGTGGAAAACTGGTAGAAAATTTTTAATAAAGTGCTGTTTCTTTTTTTATATATTTATCAAGATATTTAATTAAAGCATCACTTGTTTTTGAAAAAAAATGATTAGCTTCTGATATTGCATTAAATTCTACTTTAATTCCTTTTTGAGCACTTAATCTTTTATCTAATTCTGTAATGTATTCTAATGGTACTAATTCGTCTTTTTTACCAAAAACAACTAAGCCTGAAGTTGGACATGGGGACAAAAAGGAAAAATCATAAACGTTTGGTTGAGGTGAAATAGCTATAAATCTGTTAATTTCTGGTCTTCTCATTAATAACTGCATGGCAATTAAAGATCCAAATGAAAATCCTGAAACCCAACATTGTGAATTGTCAAAATTTTCTCTTTCTAACCAATCTAAAGCTGCTGCTGCATCAGCAAGTTCGCCTTGACCATTATCAAATTCTCCATCACTTTTTCCAACACCTCTAAAATTTACTCTGCAAACGGAAAAATCGTTATCCATAAATGTATGGAAGGTATCCACCACCACTTTATTATTCATAGTTCCTCCATATTGAGGATGTGGCTGTAATACCAAAGCAATTGGGGATGTGTTTTTTTTACTTTTATAATATTTAGCCTCAAGTCTTCCAGCAGGACCAGGTATAAATATTTCTAAAATTTTATTATCCATAAGCGATATTGATTATTATTCTCAAAAAAAATGTACGTTTATCACAAGTCAGCGACAATATGTTAGTTTTTTTTTATACACTAATCTTGACCATTTTAGTCAGGTATGTATAAAAACCCTCAATTTAAAGGTAAAAAATGAAACTTACATCAAAAGGAAGATATGCTGTAATGGCATTAGTTGATTTAGCTAGGTTTGATAACATCAACCCAGTATCACTAAGAGATATATCATTGAGACAAGGTATATCTTTAGATTACTTAGAACAAATTTTTTCTAAATTAAAAAAAAACGAAATTGTTAAAAGTATTAGAGGAACTCAGGGAGGATATGTTCTTAATAAAAACCCAAACGACATTAAATTAACAAATATCTTTCATGCAGTTGATGAAAAAGTAAAAACTGTTCAATGTAAAAAAGAATCTAAAAAAGGATGCAACGGCAAAGCTACAAAGTGCATTACTCATAATTTATGGGACGAATTAGAAATACACATAAATACATTCTTTGAAAATAAAAGCCTAAAAGATTTATTAAACAACAACAAAGAAACAAGAGTTTAGAATGGATAACAGACAAAAAGAAATAAATAATTTAAAAGACTACAAATATGGTTTTTCTACGGATATAGAAAATATTCAAGCTCCAAAAGGCTTAAATGAAGATGTTATTAAATTTATTTCAAATATAAAAAAAGAACCAGCATGGATGCTTGAGTTTAGACTAAAAGCTTTTGAAAGATTTAAGGTATTAAAAGAACCGGATTGGCAGAAACCTAAATTTCCAAAAATAGATTATCAAGATTTATATTATTACTCTGCTCCTAAAAGTATGAAAGATAAACCAAAAAGCTTAGATGAACTAGATCCTAAACTTTTAGAAACTTATAAAAAACTTGGAATTCCTTTACAAGAGCAAGCGAGATTAAATGGAATAGCTGTTGATGCTGTATTTGACTCAGTTTCTGTAGCCACTACCTTTAAAGATGAATTAACTAAACAAGGAATAATATTTTGCCCTATATCAGAGGCAATTCAAAATCACCCTGAATTAGTTAAAAAATATTTAGGATCTGTAATTCCAACAAGTGATCACTTTTTTGCAACATTAAATTCAGCAGTTTTTACAGATGGCTCTTTTGTATACATTCCAGAAGGTGTTAGATGTCCAATGGAACTATCAACTTATTTTAGAATTAATGCATCTAATACAGGTCAATTTGAAAGAACTTTAATTATTGCAGACAAAGGAAGTTATGTAAGTTACTTAGAAGGATGCACAGCTCCTATGAGAGATGAAAATCAATTACATGCTGCTAATGTAGAATTAATTGCACTTGATGATGCGGAAATAAAATATTCAACCGTACAAAATTGGTATCCAGGGGATAAAGATGGAAAAGGTGGAATTTATAATTTTGTAACAAAAAGAGGTTTGTGCAAAGGAAAAAATTCTAAAATTTCCTGGACACAAGTTGAAACAGGTTCCGCAATTACCTGGAAGTATCCTAGTTGTATTCTAAAAGGAGATAATTCTGTTGGTGAGTTTTATTCAATAGCTATTACTAACAACCACCAAAAAGCAGATACAGGTACCAAAATGATCCACCTAGGCAAAAATACTAAAAGTAAAATAATTTCGAAAGGAATATCAGCTGGTAGCTCAGATATGACATATAGAGGTTTAGTTGATATTTCATCAAAAGCAAAAAATTCAACTAATTATACTCAGTGTGACTCTTTATTGATGGGAAATAAATGCGGAGCTCACACTGTGCCTTATATAAAAAATAAAAATTCTGAGTCCAATATTGCTCACGAGGCAACCACATCCAAGATAAGTGAGGAGCAGCTACATTATTGCCAACAAAGAGGGTTAAATCCAGAGGAAGCTGTCGGCTTAATTGTTAACGGTTTTTGTAAGGAAGTGTTGCAACAACTGCCTATGGAATTTGCTGTAGAAGCTCAAAAACTTGTAGGTATCAGTTTGGAAGGAAGTGTAGGCTAATGCTTAAAATAAATAATTTAAATGCAACAATAGATAATAAATCAATTTTAAATGGACTATCCTTAGATATAAATCCCGGTGAGGTTCATGCAATTATGGGTCCTAATGGATCTGGAAAAAGTACTTTGTCCAACATTTTATCAGGAAAAAAAGGCTATGAAGTTTCGGGAGAAGTTCTTTTTGAAGAAAAAGATTTATTTGAACTTGAAACAGAGGAAAGAGCACATAAGGGTATATTTTTAGCTTTCCAATATCCTTTAGAAATTCCAGGTGTAAATACTAATATATTTTTAAAAACTTCTTTAAATGCCGTGAGAAAAGCTAGGGGTGAGAAAGAGCTTGATGCTATTGAATTTCTAAAGTTGGTAAAAGAAAAATCTAAAGAACTAAAATTTGATGAGGAAAAACTAAACAGACAATTAAACGTTGGTTTTTCTGGAGGTGAAAAAAAGAAAAATGAAATTTTACAGATGTCGTTGCTAGCTCCAAAACTTTCAATTTTAGATGAGACAGATTCTGGTTTAGATATTGATGCTTTAAAGATTGTTGCAGATGGAGTTAACACATTAAGAGATAAAAATAATTCATTTTTAATTATTACACACTACCAAAGATTACTTGATTATATAAAACCTGACTTTGTTCATGTTTTGATGAATGGAAAAATTATAAAATCTGGTGGTCCAGATTTAGCTTTAGAATTAGAGAAAAAAGGATACGAAAATTTTAATTAAATGAAAGAACAATTACAAAAAGATTTTTATAATAATATAAAAAATTTAAGTTTATCTCAAAAAGATATTGAGATTAAAAAATTTTGTTTAGATAATTTTATAGACAAAGGTTTTCCAAATAAAAAAGAAGAAGATTGGAAATTTTCAGATCTTAATCAAATAATAAAAAATAATATTGGAGAACTTAGTTTTTATAATGATCAAGCTTCTACTAATAAAGTTGATACCTCTGTGTTTGTAGATGGATTAGAGCACAATAAAATAGTTTTTATAAATGGTAGAATTGAAAAAATTGATTTTGAATATGAAAAAAAAGATCAAATAGAAATAATTGATCAATCAGAAACTATAAATGAATTTGAAAATAGCAATTCATTATCTGACTTAAATAATGCCTTTACTAATAAATGTTTTAAAATATTGGTAAAAAAAGGTTATCAGTTAGCAAAACCTCTTATTATCTATCATACAACAAACTCAAAAATTTGGTCTAAAAACATTAATTTACGACTTAATTTTGAACTAGATAAAGATAGCTCGTTAAGGTTAATTGATTTGTTTAATGATGCATCTGAAAAGAATTTTTTAAATATATTTTATAACTTTGAATTAAAGGAAAATGCTGTTTTAAAAAACTATAAAGTAGATAAATTTGAGAATAAAAATATTAAGTATTCTTTTAATAATATTGATCAAGATAAAAACAGTGTTTCCGAAACATTTATTTTATCTTCTGGATCAAATTTTTCTAAAAATGAGATAAACTGTAATTTAAACGGAGTTTATGCATCAGCTTTTGTTAATGGTGTTTTTTCATTGAATAATGATAAACATCACGAAATTAGATCAATAATAAATCACTTAACTGAAAATACAAAAAGTTATCAATTAATTAAAAGTGTCTTAGAACAAAGCTCTAAAGCAGTGTATCAAGGCAAAATATTTGTAAATTCAGATGCTCAGAAAACTGATGGATACCAATTGAGCAAAGCAATATTGTTAAATAAAGAATCGGAGTTTAATGCCAAGCCAGAACTAGAAATTTATGCTGATGACGTTAAGTGTTCGCATGGTTCAGCATCAGGCAGTTTAAATGAAGACTCTATATTTTATTTAATGTCTAGAGGTTTAAGTTATCAGCAGTCAAGGGAGCTATTGATTAATGGTTTTCTGCTTGACGTTGTGGAAAAAATTACTGACTCAGAAATAAAAAACTTAATAAAAAATATGCTTGGAATTAAAGAATGAATATTGATCAGATAAAAAAAGAATTTCCAATTTTTGATGAAAAAATTCAAAATAATGATCTAGTTTATTTAGATAGTGCAAATTCTTCACAAAAACCAAAAATAGTTGTAGATAGAATTAATGAATTTTATACCAAACAATTTTCTAACGTTGGAAGAAGTGTTCATTATCTTGCTGTAGCAGCAACAAATTTATACGAAAACACAAGATCATCAGTTCAAAAATATATCAACGCGAAAGATAAAAATGAAATTGTTTTTACAAAAGGTGCTACAGAAGCATTAAATTTAGTTGCTAATACATTAGGCCAAAGTTACCTACAGGAGGGTGATGAAGTATTAATTACGGAACTTGAGCATCATTCAAACTATGTGCCATGGCATTTCTTAAGAAAATCAAAAAATATAAAAATTAATTTTGCTGAAATAAATGAAGAAGGTGAAATTACACTTGAAGAAATAGAAAAGAAAATAACTCCAAAAACAAAATTAATTTCTATTACTCATCTGTCGAATGTAACAGGTGCAATTTTACCCGTAAAAGAAATTACCCAGCTTGCACATTCAAAAGGAATAATTGTTGTAGTCGATGGATGTCAGGGAGCACCACATTTAAAACTAGATATGCAAGATTTAGATTGTGATTTCTATGCAATTTCATGTCACAAAATGTATGGACCTACAGGTTTGGGAGTTCTATATGGCAAAAAAAAATGGTTAGAAGAATTACCTCCATACCAAGGTGGTGGAGGAATGATAAATGAAGTTAAAAAAGATAGAATTTCCTATGGCGAACTACCTAATAAATACGAGGCTGGTACTATGGCTACAGCACAAGTAATTGCTTTTGACCAATCAATAAAATTTTTAGAAAGCATTGGCATCGAAAATGTTATGAAACATGAAGCTGATTTAGTTGAGTATGGGCAAGAACTATTACAAAAAAATAACTCAGTTAAACTTATCGGAAATCCAAAAAATAAAGGAGGGGTTTTATCATTCACTATAGAAGGAGTTCACCCTCATGATATTGCAACTATCTTGGATGAAGACGGGGTTGCAATAAGAGCAGGACATCATTGTTGTCAAATTCTACATGACAAATTAAATATCCCAGCTAGTGCTAGAGCATCAGTTGGTATTTATAATACAAAAGAAGATTTAGATCAGCTAAACCAGTCAATAAACAACTGTAAGAAAATATTTAATTTATAATGAATTTAAAAGAACTATATCAAGAAATTATATTAGAACACGGTAAGAATCCTAGAAATCTTAGAAAGACAGAAGGTTTTAATAAAGACGCTAAAGGTAATAATCCCCTTTGTGGTGATAATGTTCATGTTTACCTAAAACTAAATGGGCAAAAAATTGTAGAAGATGCATCCTTTGAAGGAAGTGGTTGTGCGATTTCAATGGCATCAGCTTCTATAATGACAGATTTAATTAAAGGAAAAAATGAGCATGAGGCTAAAGAGATAGTTGAGGATTTTTTAGGCATGATTAAGGAAAATCCTGAATTACAATCTAAATATTTGAGCGAGGATGAAAAAACTAAACTAATGTGTCTGTCTGGTGTTAAGCAATATCCAATGAGAGTTAAGTGTGCAACTTTATCTTGGCATACAATGGTTTCTGCTTTTGATGAAAAAACGGAGGAAGTAAAAACGGAAAATTAAATTATGTCAAAAAAAGAACAGATAATTGAAGAAATAAGAAAAATTTATGACCCTGAGTTACCTGTAAATATCTACGAATTAGGTTTGATATATGATATTAAGATTGAGGACGATAAGTTTGCTAAAATTAAAATGACTTTGACTACACCAAATTGCCCAGTAGCTGAAAGTTTACCTAAAGAAGTAAAAGATGGTGCAATGCAAGTTGAAGGTATAGAGGATGTTGATCTTGAGTTAGTTTGGGATCCACCGTGGAATAAAGATATGATGTCAGAAGCAGCAAAATTGGAATTAAATTTATAATGAACCCTATAATTAAATTGAGTGATAACGCAGCATTACGAATAAAAGAGATAATGTCTAATGCTGAAAAAGATTCTATCGGAGTTAGAGTATCAGTGAAATCTGGTGGTTGTGCAGGGATGTCATACGTGATGGAGTACACAAAAGAGTTAAATCCCAGCGATGAAGTTATTGAAGACAAAGGTGTAAAAGTGTTCGTTGATTCTGCAGCAATTATTTACCTTCTTGGAACTGAAATGGATTATAAAAAGGAGGAATTGTCCTCATCATTTGTGTTCAATAATCCTAATGAAACTGAGCGTTGCGGCTGCGGAGAGTCTTTCAAAATATCATAAGTTGTATTATCCCATTTATCGCATATCTGTATTGCATTATATGCATATCTAGTATATAGATTCTTTATGAACAAATTTGAGTTTAAAAATCTTGTTAAAAACTTGAAAGACTCTTTAAAGGAAAAAACATTCTTTAAAGAACTACGTAAAGAAGTTGAAACCGGTGCGAACGGCACACAGGATTACGTTGTCAAAAAAGGTATTAACAAAGATACAATTGCAACAACTAGACAGTAATAAAGTTTATTAGCTACTGTAATACATCTCAAACTCTACAGGATGAGGTGCATGTTCAAATTTGTGTATCTCATCAAACTTAAGAGCAATGTAAGCATCAATCTGATCGTCAGTAAAGACACCACCTTGAGTTAAAAACTCTCTGTCTTTATCTAAACTTTCCATTGCTTCTCTTAAAGAACCACAAACTGTTGGTATAGCTTTAACTTCTTCAGGTGGCAATTCATATAAATCTTTATCAAAAGACTCACCTGGATGAATTTTATTTTTAATTCCATCAATTCCAGCCATTAACATAGCTGCGAAAGTTAAATATGGGTTTCCTGCAGCATCCGGGAATCTAATCTCACATCTTGCACCTTTTTTGCTTAATGTGATCGGTATTCTACAAGAAGCAGATCTGTTTCTTGCTGAATATGCAAGAAGAACTGGAGCTTCAAAGCCTGGAATTAATCTTTTGTAACTATTTGTTGTAGAGTTAGCAAAAGCATTAATTGCTTTAGCGTGTTTTAGAATTCCACCAATATAATGTAATGCTGTTTCACTTAATCCAGAATAAGCATCACCTGAAAATACCGGTGTATCGCCTTTCCAAATAGATTGGTGGATGTGCATACCTGAACCATTGTCACCAGCAACTGGCTTTGGCATAAAAGTCGCAGTTTTTCCAAATGAATGTGTAACCATTTGAACAACATATTTATATAATTGCACGTTATCAGCTTGGTTTACTAAAGTTCCAAAATACATTCCAAGCTCGTGCTGACTAGGAGCAACTTCATGGTGATGTTTTTCAACTTTAATACCAACTTCTTTTAAATTTTTAAGATATTCACTACGCATGTCTTGTTCACTATCAACCGGTGGCACTGGGAAATATCCTCCTTTGATTTGAGGTCTGTGTCCCATGTTTCCATTTTCATATTCTTTTCCTGAATTGTAAGGACCTTCTTTACTGTCTAATTTAAATCCACACTCATTCATATCATTTTTGATTTTTACATCATCAAACACAAAAAATTCTGGCTCAGGTCCAAAAAATGCTTTATCACCAATACCTGAAGCTTTTAAATATTCTTCAGCTTTTTTAGCAACACCTCTTGGATCTCTTTCATAAGGGTCTTTTTTAATTGCATCTAGAATGTCACAAAACAAAACCACAGTATTATGAGACGTAAAAGGATCCATGAACATTCTTGCAGTATCAGGTTTTAAAATCATGTCAGACTCGTTAATTGCTTTCCATCCAGCAATAGAAGAACCATCAAAGAAGACTCCCTCATTTAACATACCTTCATCAACTACTGAAGCATCCATTGTTAAGTGTTGAAGTTTTCCTCTTGGATCAGTGAATCTTAGATCCACAAATTCTGCTTCTTTTTCTTTGATAAATTTTAATACGTTTGCTGCACTCATTTTGTCTCCTATGTAATTTTGTTTGGCCTAATTAGCAAAAAAATACTTAAAAATATTGCTTATTTAATAAATAACACCTATGCAATTTTCACATAAGTAGTGTAATTAGTCACTAAAATAATAAATATATTAAACCTATGAAATCAATACTAAATAAAGAGCCAGTTTTAAGAGCAGAAAAATCCCTAAAACAATTTAATCCAGATCTTAAAGTTATTGTTTTAGAGCAAACTGCCAGAACAGCTAAAGATGCAGCTACAGCTTTAGGTTGCAAAGTAGGAGCCATTGTCAAAAGCTTACTTTTTAAAGCAGGGGAAAGTTATGTTTTATGTTTAGTTTCTGGAGATAAAAGGTGTTCATTAAATAAATTAAAAAAAATTTTGGATCAAAAAGATGTTTCAATGGCAAACCCAGAAGATGTTAAAAAAATTACTGGATATACAATTGGTGGAGTATCTCCAACAGGACATTTAATAAAAATAAAAATTTTTATTGATGAAACTTTAAATAGATTTTCTTCTATTTTTGCAGCCGCAGGTCATCCTAATGCAGTTTTTGAAATAAATTTTGAAAATTTAATTGCTTTAACCTCTGGTGAGATAAACGAAATAACAGAATGAGAAAACCAAAATTAGTTGATTATTTGTTGTTGACATTGTTGTCTTTAATATGGGCGTCTGCTTTTTTTAATATAAAGATTGCCACATACTCATTTGGACCTATTACAATAGGTTTTTTAAGATCTTTTTTAGGATCTATACCAGTTTTAATTTTATGTTTTTATAAAAATATAAAAATTGAAGCATTCTCAAAAGACTGGAAGTGGTTTGCAATCATTGGATTGGTAAATTTAGTTATTCCATTTATACTTATATCTTATGGAGTGAATTTTGTTCAAAGTAACTTAGCAGCTATCTTGATGTCCACAACACCATTAAGCTCAACGGTTCTAGCTCATTTCTTTTTAAAAGGAGAAAAATTTAACTTATTAAAAACAATCGGATTATTAATAGGATTTTCAGGAATAGTATTTTTGTTTTCAGATAACTTTTTAATTAATGAAAATAACTTTGTTGCTGCACTTTTAATTTTGCTTGGATCTACCTGTTATGTAATCGGAGGAGTAATAACCTTAAAAATAAGCAATAAAAAAAATGAAAATGTTACAGGTTCAATTTTAATTTGGTCGACAATTATACTTCTTCCATTCACTTTAATCTTTGAAAAACCTTGGATGTTAAATCCTTCAACAGACTCTATTATATCAGTAATATATTTAGGAATTTTTCCTACTGGGATAGCATGGTTGTTGAGATTCAGAATTTTAAAAACAAATGGCCTCATATTTCATTCACAAGTTTCATATATCATTCCAATATTTGGAATTATTTTAGGATACATATTTCTCAATGAAATAATTACCTCAAAAATTATAGTTGCATTAATTGCGGTATTTATTGGAATATATTTAGCAAGAAAAGCAGATTATAAAAACGTTACTTAAGGTTTGCGATTGCTTTTATGTGTGAAGGACTTGTTTCACAGCATCCCCCAAGAATAGTTGCCCCAGCGTCTTTAAATTTTTTAGCAATTTCTTGAATTTTGATTGGTGTTAAATCTTGTCTTTTTCCCAAAATTTCATTTGGATTAGATTTTTTTCCTAAAAAAACTGATGTGTAACTTTCTCTTAGTTTAGTGGTAACAAAACCATTTAATTTGAAACCAAATGGTATATTTAAATTTTTTAATTCTTTTAAGTTTTTCTCAAAATTTTCGGGAGAAACACAAGACAACAGCACTCCAAGAGCGTTTTCATCAATTATTTTTTTGACATCTTTGAT
>CACJEG010000017.1 GCA_902592375.1 uncultured Pelagibacteraceae bacterium
CAATTTGCATATTTAACTTCATTAGTTCTATCAGGAAAATATCGTGGTTCCTTATTAAATTTTAACTTATTAGAAATTTTTCTATACAGTTCATTTATCGAAATATAATTATCATCTGGACCAATATTTACTATTTCAGATTTTATATTTGTGTCGGTTACAAGCTTATCAATACAATAAATACAATCTGATATATCTGAAAAAGATCTTTTTTGTTCTCCATCCCCATAAATAATTGGTTGTTTGTTTTGAAGCATTAAATTAATCATTATTGATGCTACATTTCTGTACGGATCATCATATCTCTGTTTGTCACCAATAATATTATGAGGTACAGCAATATTATATTCAATGTTATGGACCTCACAGATATTTATCAGAATTTTTTCTGCTGCAAGTTTAGATATACCATAGGGGTCTATTGGATTTGGACGATCAGTCTCTTTAAATGGTGGATTTAAACTACCGTATCTTGCCATTGACGAGCAAAAAACAATTCTTTTTACATTATTGTTGGCTGCAGCACTAAATACTGATGTAGATCCAGAAACAATATTTTTACAAATTAAGTGAGGTGAAAATACAGACAAACCTTCATGAGCAAATGCTGCGGCATGAATTACAAAATCAACATCTTTTAATGAATGGTCCATTTTTTTAAAATCTTCACAGTCAAAGTTATAAAAGTTTACTCTACTATCGACGTTATCTTTATACCCACCTATTAGATTATCATTACCACTAACAATATAGTTTTTATTTAAATAATGATTAGCTAAATGCGAACCTAAAAATCCTGCAACACCTGTAATAAATATATGCATCTTTTTTAGTTATATCCATTTAATTGAATTATCAATTTAATTAATCAAATTTTTAGAATAAATTAAAATTTTTCTTTTTATAGTTGTAAAAATAACAACTAAGACACATAAGACCCAAGACTAAATTTTAATATTTGATAATATCTAATTATGAAGAAGTCGTTATTAGTAATTTTATTTTATTTATTTTCGCAGGTTATCTCATTTGCGAATGAAAGGGATACTAGACTCAACCAATTGTTTAATGAGTTAAAAGCAAATAAATCGAAAGTAGCTTTTATAATTGAACAAGAAATTTGGGCTTTATGGAGCACTCATCCAACAGATGAAAAACTTACTGCGAGATTAGAAGAGGGTTCTCAATTTGTGAGAGATCAAAACTATATCAAAGCAAAAGATATTTTTACTGAAGTGATTAATCTTGATCAAAATTGGGCTGAGGCTTGGAATAAAAGGGCAACCGTACTTTATATGCTAGGAGAGTTCCAAAAATCTCAAGATGATATAGACCAAGTGTTAGCCTTAGAACAAAGACACTTTGGTGCTTTAGCAGGGCAGGGTTTAGTAAATATTCAGCTAAAGAATTATGAAAAGGCAATAAGAAGTTATGAGCAAGCTCAAGAAATTTACCCTGCTATGAAATCACCTAAAATAATGATCAAGCAAATAGAAGAATTAATGAAGCAGCAAACAATATAATGTGCGGAAGATACGTAGTAAAAAACCCTGTAACAAAAACAAATAAATTAGTTAAATCTGCAATTCAGGTTGAGGATACTGAAAACTATAATGCTCATCCATATCAAAAACTGCCTGTAATAAAAAAATACAAAAATGGAAATACTTTAGAAAATCTACAATGGGGTTTAGTTCCAGGATGGGCTAAAGATAAAGATTTTAAAGCTTTAATTAATGCAAGACTAGAGACCATTGATGAAAAAGTTTCTTTTAAAAAATTGATTAAAAATAACAGATGCGTTGCGGTTGCAGATGGTTTTTATGAATGGAAAAGAGAAGAAAAAGAAAAAACTCCTCATTATTTTACTCGTGAAGATACCAATCCTATTTATTTTGCTGGCATCTTTGAAAATGATCAGTTCTGTTTGATTACAGAGGAAGCAAAAGAAAACATAAATGAAATTCACCACAGACAACCTGTTATTTTAAATCAAGCTGATATTAATCGTTATTTAAATTTAGAATTACAAGGTTCTACATTTTTAAAGGAACGTAAAATTCCTAATTTAATTTTTCATGAAGTTTCAAAAGATGTTAATAAGCCTACAAATAATAGCGCATCCTTAATTCAAAAAGTTTAATTAGTCTCTAAAATTAACAAAATCAATTGGAAGTCCAATATCAATTGCTTTGATTGCAGCGATAGCTTCTTGAAGATCATCTTTTTTTTTGCCATCTACTCTTAATTCATCGCCTTGGATTTTAATTTGAATTTTAAGTTTTAGTTTTTTGATATCAGCAACAACTTTTTTAGCATTTTCTTGGCTAATTCCCTCTTTTAATTCACTTACTTGTCTAATAGATCCTCCTGACGCTCCTTCAGAACTTTTAACTTCTAAAACTCTTGGATCCACTTTTCTTCTAACTAAATGGGTTTGTAATAATTCATTTACTTGCTTTAATTTTAATTCATCAGGGGCATTGGTAGTCACCGTTTTATCTTTTCGTTCAATTGAAATATGAAGTCCTTTAAAATCATAACGGTTACTGATTTCTCTTAAACAATTAGCTAAAGCATTATCAAATTCTTGATAATTAATTTTGCTTATTACATCAAATGACGGCATTATTTCTCTCTATAATTATAATAATGTAATTTTCGATTATTTTATAACTAAAATTTGTTTACCTGGAGTAGAAAATATAATACCGTTTGATTATGAATCTTAACCTTTTTACTCATTGTCATAGACTAGCTAGAGTTGGCTTGAGTACGAAGTTATCATCTAATCTATTTAATTTATTACTTCAAAAAATAGACTGTAAAAATCATATAAATTCTTCAACGCCCACGAAATTGTAATCACTTCTTTATTTAAAAAATTAATTTTAATTAAAGGAGAATTATGGAAATAAAAAACATTGTTAACTTAAAAGATTACCCAATTGATCAAACAGGATCAAAAGAATATCAAGATTTAATTACTAAAAATAGAGATCTACTTGATAAGGATGGATGCTGTGTACTTCCAAACTTTGTACTTAGCGAGTCTTTGAAAAGAATGAAGGAAGAAGTTGAAAGAAATCTTCCCAAAACTCATTGGACCAAAGATCATCACAATCCTTATTTTTCAAAAGATGATGAAAATTTATCAAAAGATCATCCAAAGAGAGTATTTTCATTTAGAGAAAGCGGATACATAAATTCAGATGATTTAGAGGAACACTCTGATTTAAATAAAATTTACGAGTCTGAAGAAATGTTAAAATTTATTTCAGATAGTTTAGGGGTTTATCCTCTTTATAGATGGTCAGATCCTTTAGGTAAAAATCCATACAGTGTCATGCATAAAGATCATTACTTTCCTTGGCACTTTGATGGAAATGAATTTACTTTAAGTATCTTGGTTCAAAAAGCAGAAAAGGGCGGATTGTTTGAATACTCCCCAGATCTAAGAAGTGTTGAAAATGAAAACTTTGATGAGGTTACTAAAGTTCTTCGAGGTTCAAGAGACAAAGTTAAATCATTAGACCTTCAGCCAGGTGATCTTCAAATATTTAAAGGAAGATTTTCTATGCACAGAGTAACAAAAATAGAAGGGAATACTTCTCGTTACATTGCATTACCAACATATGTAAAAGATAGTTACAGAGTAAATAAACCTGAACATTCTAAACAAGTTTACGGTAAAGCACTTCCAATTCATTATGAGAGAAATAATGTTGAGGTAGATGGGTTAATGGATTGATATGAATATAGGTTTTATTGGTTTAGGAAATATGGGTATGCCGATGGCATTAAACTTACATAAATCTAAAAGAATAGATTTATTGGGTTATGACGTAAGTCCTAAATCTTTAAAAGAATTTAAATCTAAAAAAGGAAAAGCAACAAGCTCATTAGATGAATTAATCAAGTTTTCTGATGTAATTGTTACCTGCGTTCCTGGACCAAAACAAATTAAATTATTATCAATTGGTAAAGGTAAAATCATTGATCAATTAGTTAAAAATAAAATTTGGATTGATTGTTCTACCAATTCTTTAACTTGCTTTAATCTTTTAAAACAAAAGTTAAGTAAAAAAATAAATCAATTTGTTGATGCAACGATATCAGGTGGAAATTTAAAGGCTCAGTCAGGAGACTTATCAATATTTATTGGAGGTAATAAAAAGACAGTTAATAAGCTTAAGTTTGTCTTTAATATACTGGGTAAAAACATCTATTATCTAAATAAACCAGGTGCTGGTTATGCTGCTAAAATTGCACAAGTTAGCCTTTGTTATTTAAATTATTTATCATTATCAGAGTCGTTGATGCTTGGGGTAAAGTCAGGGATTAAACCAAAAACAATGTTAGAGATTATCGATAAAAGTGCAAGTGGAGGCTACACTTCAACAAGATACGGACCTAACATGATTAATGGTGATTATGATCCATCTTTCTTTTTAGGTTTATCGATGAAAGATTTAAATCTTGCTAATGAAATTATTAAAATTCAAAAATTAAAACTACCAATAATGAACTTAACTTCAAAAATTTATAACAAAGCAATTAAACAATATGGACCAAATTCTAATCACTTAAAAGTGATTAAACTTTTAGAACAAAATAATAAATTAACTTTTTCAAAGGAGGGAAGATGAAAAACAATATAAGCGAAGCAGATTGGAAAGTAAGAGTAGATCTTGCTGCCATGTTTAGATTAACCAATATGATGGGTTGGGATGATACGGTTTGGAACCATATAACTGCAAGAGCACCAGGAACAGATCATACTTTTTTTATGCATGAGATGGGGTTGTTATATGAAGAAGTAAAAGCATCAAACCTAATTAAAGTAGATGAACATGGTAAAGTTTTAGAAGGACCTGAAAAAGCTAATACTGCAGGTTTTATTATTCATAGTGCTATTCATCTAAATCATCCTGATGCTAAATTTGTCTTTCACGCACATCCTCCTTCAGCTTTGGCTGCAACTGCATTGAAAGATGGTATTCCTCATTTAGTTCAAGATAGTTCAATGCTTTATGGAAAAGTTGGTTACCATGAGTGGGAAGGCTTATCGATTAATAAAGATGAGAGAGTTCGAATTGCTGAAAACATGGGAGACAACAAGGTTTTGATCATGAAAAACCATGGTTTACTTACTGTTGGTGCAACAGCAGGAGAAGCTTTTATGAACATGTATTATGCAATTAGAATGTGTGAAGTTGCAGTACAAGCAACAGGTTCAGGACTTCCTCTTGAAAGAGCAACAGAGGAGATGTGGAAATTATCTCAAAAACAATATGATTTATTTTCACCAGGATTAAATGAGTGGCCAGCATTACTTAGAAGATGTGATGCAAAAGACCCATCATATAAAGAGTAATGACAAAAATTAATTCTTTAGACGATATTGTAAAGAACGGCCTTTGTATTGGCTGCGGACTTTGTAAAAGTATTGCAGGAAATTCTCTTCAAATGGAGATGAGTGACAAAGGTAATTTAGAACCTAAAGAATTAACACCAATCACTAATGAAACTTTAGAGGAAATTAATAAAGTTTGTCCTGGAGTTATTGCTGAAGGACCCGAAGATCATAAAGAAAATGAAGGAGCTAACAAAGATTTGGTTTGGGGAAATTATTTTGATTTATATTATTCATGGTCTACTGATCCAAAGATAAGATTTCAAAGTTCTACAGGAGGTTTGTTAAATGGATTGTCTTTATATTTATTAGAACAAAAGAAAGTGGATTTTATTATGCATACAGCAGGGGACAAAGATAACCCTATGCGAAACATTGTAAAATATAGCTATAATAAAGAGGACTTAACTAACTGTGAAAGTAGATCAAGATACGGTCCATCCTCACCTTTAAGTGAATTTCATAAAGCCTTAGATAAAAAACAAAACTTCGCTTTTGTTGGAAAACCTTGTGATGCAGGAGCTATTAGATTGCTAGCTAAATCAGATGAAAGAGTTGATCAGTATTGCAAATATATATTCACGCTTGTTTGTGGGGGCTTTCAAGAACTTACAAAATCACAAGAATTTATTGATAGCTTTAATGTTAAAGAAGAAGAGTTAGAAGAATTTAGATATAGAGGATTTGGTAACCCTGGAAGAATGTATATCAAAACAAAAGATCAAAGAGAGTTTGATAAAGATTATAATTCTTTTTGGGGTGATGAAAGTAATTGGAAAGTTCCATTTAGATGTAAAATATGCCCCGATGCAATAGGAGAAAGTTCTGATATTGCAGCACTTGATACTTGGAGAGGGGGCTCACCTAAAGGAGAAGATGAAGGGTTTAATGCAGCAGTGATGCGAACTAAAAAAGGAATTAAAGTTTTTAATGAAGCTGTTGAAGGTGGTTATCTTGTTAAAGGAGATAAAGTAACCATTGAAGACATTAAAGATTTTCAACCTCATCAAACAAGTAAAAAACAAGCTGTCTATGCAAGACATTTAGGAATGAAAAATAATAATGTTCCAACAATCACAACTAAAAACCTAAGAATAGAGGAGTTGTATAACTTAAACGATGATGAGTTTAACAAACAACAAGAACAAGGTGTTTCAAAGAGATTAGGAAATTAAAGAAGTGACTTTGTTATTCAGTGAAACTCACCCCATCCCACTTCACGCTATAATGGCAATTATTGCTATAATTTTAGGTGGTATTCAACTTTCTATGAAAAAAGGTGGGGCAATTCATAAATTGTTAGGTCGTATATGGGTAGGCTTAATGCTGATTGTAGCGATATCTTCTTTATTTATACATGAGATAAAATTATGGGGTGCTTATAGCCCTATACATTTATTGAGTTTGTGGACAATTTTCTCTCTTGGTCTTGGAATTTACTTTGTAAGAGTTGGTAATATTAAACGTCACAAACAAGTAATGATCGCTTTATATTTTTTTGCTTTAATCCTAACAGGCTTTTTCACACTTATGCCTGGACGTGTCATGCATCAAATTTTGATTGGCTGAAAATACTAAAATTAAGATCTTTTGATTTATACGTTTAGAGATTTAGTTAAATTGTGTTTAGTTAATAATAAAAACATATCATTGAGAAATTCACCAGGTATATTTCTATCAAAACATGTTTTGCAGCTAAGATTATCTTTATTAATCAAGACATGAGCAAAGGCTTTATTTACATTAGAGAAAGGGTTTCCAAAATCTAGTTTTTGACCTTCTGAAAATGAAACTCTAATTATTTCACTTAGCTCTTGAGACATCTTTTCTGCATCTCTAAGATTACCCTGTTCAACATTATTACAAATTTCTCTTAAAATTTTTCCAAAACAATTTGCTGAGCTTAATAAAAATCCATCATATTTTCCGTGTGGTTGTAAATGATCAAAATAATTTTCCTCTGCTCCTCTTAAAAATATCAAATCATTAAAATTAATTCCAGAATTAACAACATTATCTTTTCCACTAGTATCTTTAAATAATTGAATTCTATCGTGAAAATTATCTTTTAATATTTTTAATGTTTCAGGCTCAATATTACATTTTACTACTTGAGGCAGTTGATAGATAGAAATTGGCAAATTCGTATTTTCAATAATACGTTTAAAATGTGAAATAATTTCTTCTTGTTTGATGTTTTCATCAACAGGAGCACATAAAGTTAATCCAAAAAATCCTGCAGAAGTTCCATTTTTAATTATATATCTTTCAATTATATCTGTTCGTCTTAGAACATCTTCTGTTGTTTTTCCAAATGCTCCAAATAATATTTTGTTATCTTTTTTAATTAAAGAGTTATCATTTAATATATCTAACCAATTGACTATTAATTCATCAGTTAAATTCCACCCATCCCCTGTAGTTCCACAAACCAAGAATTGTTTTACATGTGGGTCTAACC
>CACJEG010000018.1 GCA_902592375.1 uncultured Pelagibacteraceae bacterium
TTAAAAATAAATATAAATGTGTGGAATTTATACTTCATTTGGTTCTGTATCAAAAAAAGAACTTTCATATTATTTAAATAAAATTACCCAAAGAGGTAAAGATGTTTTTGGAATAAATTTTATAAATGATACTAATCCAAAAAGTTTTTACTACTCATATGAAAATATAAATTTTAAAGAATGTTTAAATTTTCACAACAATGAGAAAAATCTCATTATTGCAAATGCAAGATTAATAACAAATGGCTCAAACATAAAAAATAGTCAACCTCTAACAAGTAATCATTTATCACTTTCTCACAATGGTATAGTTGTGAATTTTTCAAATTTACAGTCAAATAGCATTGAGCTTGATGAGCAAGGTGACAGTGATACAAAAATATTATTCAATAAAATTGAAAAAATTTTAAATGGTCAAAATGATAAATCTAAAATCGAATTTTTTTTAAATTCTCTTGAAGGCGAAATAAATTTAATTTTTTTTTCAACAAAAAATAATAAGTTATATTATTATACAAATTGTGGCAGTCTATTCGTTATGAACAAAGGCGAAAAAACTATAATACTTTCAGAGAAAAGTTTTTTTTTAAAAAAAGACCAACCTCAAGTTGATAAGGTTAAAAATAATATACTTTTTGATGTTTCTGTAGATCCAAATTTAAAAGTTGAAAATGAGAGAAATTTAAAAAAAGTAAATAATAAAATAATTAAAAACAATAAAATAGATAATAGCTTATTCGAGGAAGTAAAAGAAAAAATAAAAAAGAAGATATGCAATATAAAAAGATGTAAAAATTGTTTAATACCAATTACTTATCCTAAATTAGAATTTAATGAATTGGGTATCTGCACATTTTGCGAAAATAATTCTAGAATAAAACACACCCCAAATCAGTTAGAAGATTTATACAAAATAATATCTAATAAGCCAAAAAAATGTTTAGTAGGTCTATCTGGAGGATTTGATAGTTGCTATACACTTTATTATGTAAAAGAAGTTTTAAAGCTTGATCCAATTGCTTTTACGTATGATTGGGGATTGACCACGGATATGGCAAGAATAAATCAGTCAATAACATGCCAAAAATTAAAAGTTGAACACATAATTAGAACAGACAATATGTCTCAAAAAAGAAATTTTATTACGGCAAACATAAATGCATGGTTTGAAAATCCTCACCCCGGATTGATCCCACTTTTTATGGCAGGTGACAAAAAATTTCTATATTTTGAAAGAAAATTAAAGAAAGAATTAAATATTAATTATTCCTTTTTTGGTACTGGCTCAGCTTCTGAAAATAGACCTTTCTATTATTTATTTGCTGGAGCATCTTTAGATGGTTCACTTGATAATGGCGTTATGTCTTCAATGAAGTTCGAAACAAAATTAAAAATTTTATTTTTTTATGGAGTTAATTTTCTAAAAAATCCAAAATTAATAAATAAATCTCTATTAAATAGTGCTTTAGCATATTACTACAGTTTTTTTGAAAATTATAATTATATAAGTCTATTTAAATATTTAAATATAAAAGATGAGGAAAAAAACAGTTTCCTTAAAAATGAACTTGGATTAAAGAGTGATGAAAAATATGGGGATGAAATTTGGAGAATGGGAGATGGTCAATCATCTTTTAATAATCTTCTTTACGCTACCTTATGTGGGTTTACCGAGATAGATGATCAACTATCACTTGCTGTGAGAAACAAAGAGCTTTTAAGAGAAAAAGCTTTAGAAAGAGTTTTAAAACACAATTTGCCTAAAAAAGATATGTTACAATATTTTTTTGATTTAATAAAAATAGATGCCAATAAAACTTTAGATAAAGTTTTAACTCTAAATTAATTTTATGATTAATTTAGATAAAAAAGCTTTTCTTTTTATAATTTCAAACACAATTTCTTTAGTTTTAGGTTTTTTTTTATATTTGGCAGTAGTTTTTACATCCGAGGAAAATTTAGCAAAACTTATGTTTACTTATAGTATTCATCTTATATTAGGTGCGATATTAACATTTGGATCAAATTTGTATTTATTTAACGGTTTAACCCAATTAAAAAATTACAAATTCAAATTAAATTTTATTCAGAACAATAATTTTTTTGTATTAAAAGTAATTATTATAAGTTTAATAATAGTAATTGTTTTATCTGTATTAGATTTAATTATAGCTCCATATAGAAAAAATTTCAATTTATCTTTATGGCCTCTATTTTTGGGTTCTACTTTATTGGCCTTAAATAAAATAATTTATTTTTGTTTTCTTGGATTTAAATTTTATAAAAAATGTTACTCCATTATAATACTGAGGCCTCTAATATTATTTTTATCTGTAATATTTTTTATTTTTAAATCAGACTTATCGTTTGAAATATTTATTACTGTAAGTTTTACTTTAGCTGAAATGTTTGTTTTATTCATAAGTCTTAATAAACTAAAAAAAATAAATTTTTTTAAAATTAATTTTGATAAAAAAAATAATCTAACAAGTATTAAAAGTAGTTTAAAATTATTTGGAGATTATATTTTTGCAGAAATTATTTTGAAAATAGATATTTTTTTCTCGATGATTAAATTTGAATTAAAAAATATTTCAGTTTATTTAATTTCACTAGTTTTCATTGAAGGTATGCTGACCTTCACAATTGTATTTAGAAATTATTTTTCATCTAAGTATGGGAAATATATTATAAATAATAATTTCATTACTTACTTAGATAATTTTAAGAAGATTGCTGGCTTATCTTTTTTAATCACCATTTCTTTGATTGTATGCTCTTTACTTGTTTTATTTATACTTAAGATATATTTGAGTTTTATTGATCATACAGTGCTATTTTATCTTTTAATTATGTCTATCAGTTATCTGATATATTCAATTTTTGGAGTAAGTGAACTTATATTCCTTAATAGCAATAATTATTTAAAACAAACTTACTACTTTTTAACTGCTTTTTTTGTCCAATTATTCTGCATAATATCCTTAATTGACAAAATAGGCATACTATCGTTTCCAATTTCAATCTCAGTAATGTTTTTATCAATGAGCTTATTTATTTTTTTTGAATTAATTAAAATTAAAAAAAATAAACAAAACTCAATCAAAATTATTTAATTATAATAGCCTGAATTATATAATTATGTTAAAATTCGAATACTTTAAGGCTAAATTTAAATTAAATGTTTTCAATTAAAATCAAAAAAGAATATTTTTTTTTTACAACATTTTTTTTAAGTGGAATTATTTTATATTTATTCTCAACAAAATTTCATATATTTGCAGTTCATCATGGACCATACTATTATTATATTGCTGAAAGTCTTTTAAACAATCAAGGATTTTTACCTAGTGTAAAGTTGTTTCCTTCAGATATTGATATAGTTACACCTCAGATAGGAGTATCAATAGTAATTTATATTTCGAAACTGATCAGTTCAAATTATTGGTATTTAGTTTTCTATTTATTTCATGGTATTTTTTGGTTCCTCGCTTTACAAGAGATAAAAAATTTTTCTGATAAAAATAGTGATTTAGGGATTAATTATTTATTATTAACATTTATAATATATATTCAGCCTTATAACCTAAATCAAACTGCAGCTTTTTCTAATGAGGCTGTTTACTATCCATTATTAATTTATTTCATATTTTATTTTTTTGGTAATTTTAAAAATTTAAATTTTTATTCAAAAAACAAAATTAAATTTTTATTTTTGTTTTTGTTTTTAATAATTGGAACAATATTTCGATTACATAATATAATTTTATTTGGGACATTTATTTTTTCATTATTATTTTTTACGAATAAAAAACTTTATAAACATTTAATATTATTAATATTTTTAAAATGTTTATTCTTATTTTGTTTTTATTATTTTGGTAACATTAAGGGGCCATTTTTAATTATAAAAAAGATTTTTACTTTTTTTATTATTGATAATAATCCTCTAGAATTTCATAGCCAAAATATTAAATCAGACATAATATCATTCAATGATACTATTAATCCTAGTAAATATTTCTCAATAGAAAGAGCAAATATTTTCTTATCTACATTTAGCTCCCCATTACCATTAGTAAAAATTTTTAAAAATCAAAATATTTTGTTATTAGTAAACCTCACTTTTCTGTTACTATTCGTTTATTCCCTATTAAAATTAAAAATTTATAATCAGTTTAAATATATTATCTCAACATATTATTTATTTTCATCAATTTTTATTTTTTTCTTACCTATGAATGAAGGGAGCTATTATTTACCTGTATCGTTTTTAAATATTTTTATTTTTTATTGTTTTTTTAAAAAAATTTTTAAAAAATATTTTGAAATTTTAACTATTTTATCTTTGGTCGTTTCGGTGTCTTTTTTTTCTTTAATTTATTCAGGTAAAATCAGGATTATTGATTTAGAAGTTTATAAGCATAAAAAAAATTTAAATGAAATGTTACAAATAAAAAAAATTGTAGACGATAAAAAAGTTGATGTTTTTGTTCCAACCCCAAATATAAACATGCCAGAACTGTGGGTTTGGATTTTAAACTTAAAAATTTGCAACAATACAATTAAGAAATGTATTAAAAAAAGAAAAAATGAATTTAATAACAATGAAATTAACGTATTGTTTTTAAATCAAAATAGAAGTTCAACAGAATATTTGTCAGATCAAGAAAAAAAATATTTAGAAAAAATTAATTTTGATTTAAATTCAGAACTTTCGAGTGAAAAACAATTCAAAATGACATCTGAATTATTAAGTTTTTTTATAGATAAAAAAATAAGCCAAGAAAATCTAAAAGTTCAAGAATATTTAGATGAAAATCAATACTCCCATTTTGCCTATAAAATAATGAAAATTAAAAAATAAAATTAGAAATTTTTTTAAAATTTAAATTTTAAATAATGTATTATAACTTTGAGATTGAGTATAGTTTCAAATGTTAACCTCTGTGTAAAAAAAACCAAACCTCCCGATTTATACTTAAGTATATTAAGTTTAAAAATATAATAAAATATTATCAAAATAATTGGTAATATAGGGACTGCTCTTATTTTATCTTTTATTTTTTTATTTTTACTAGAAGAAAAAATAAATTTAACCTCTTCATTTGCAATATTTATTTGACTTTTAATCCATCTGCCAAAAACTTTCTTATCTTCATGTAATATAAAATTTTTTAATTTTCTAGTTTTACCTCTAATGGATAAAACTTCTTTATGACCAACTTTTTTATAAAAGGCTAAATTTTTTTTAAAAATTACAACTTTTGAAGGGTATATTTTTTCAAAAATAATATTTTTATTTACATAATGAAATATATCTAAGTTAAAACCACTAAATTGCGATTTTGAATTTAAAGTAAGTATTTCTAAAGATAAATTTTTAGAAATTAAATAATCCGCATCAATAATCATAATCCATTTTGATTTACATAATTTAATGCATAAATTTAGTTTATTTACATAACCATCAAATTTAAAACTTTTGACTTTGACATTTTTGAATTTTCTAGCGATTTTTAATGTTTTATCTGTGCTAAAGCTATCTAATAAAATTATGTTCTTAAACTTTTTTAATTTTAAAAGTGTTTTATAAATATTCCTTTCTTCATTAAATGTTGGAATAAAAACAGTTAAATTTTTATTTATATTAGTCAGAATTAACGTAGTTTTTGATTGATTTGTTTAAATTAAATTTAAAATTTATTATTTTCTTTAATTTTGAATTTGATCCAAGATTAAGTTGGTTTTCACCTTTTCTAATTTTTAATTTTCCAAAATTTAATAATTTTGTATTTTTTTTTGTTAATTTACATATTTTAAGCAAAAAATTTTTAAGAGTTATATTTTTTGAGCTACAAACATTAAACTCTTCATAAAATAATTTATTTTTAATCGACATAATACTTTCAAAACATTTACATAGATCATCAATATAAATAAAATCTTTTATTTGAGAACAGCTTGAAAGTTTAGTTGTCTTATTATTAATAATATTTTTCAGTACTACAGATGTTACTTTTTTTGGGTTGTCTAGTTTTCCAAATACATTAAAAACTTTTAACGAAATACACGGTACCTTAAAATAATTTGCTAGATGTTTACAATGATTAGATTGTACTAATTTTGATAATCCATAAAGTGTATTTGGTTGTTTATTAAAATTTTCACTAATTTTTATATCATAATTTCCATATTCTTGATTAGTTCCTGTATGAATAATTTTTTTTGTACCATATTTTTTTGATAAGAAAAAAATTTCTTCAAGACATTTTAAATTAATTGATATAGCTTTCTTTAAATTAAAAATTTTATTGTTGTTTGCATCTTTTGTGTAAGCATGATGTAAAAAAATATAATCAAACCTATATTTTGAAAAGATTTTTTCAAGATTGGGATTTTTATTTAAATTTAAAGTAATATTTTTATTTTTATTTAATTTTTCTATTCTTAATTTTCTAATTCCTTTATATTTATTTATATTTTTTGAGGTAGTCCAAAACACCTCATGATTTTTGCACAAATGTTTTACAAGATTGTAACCAATAAAACTTGAACTTCCAGTAACCAATATTCTCATATATTCATAATTTAATTATTCACTGTATATTGTTTTCACTGGATCTTTTTCTAAGTTTATTTTGAAGAAGTATTTCTCACTGTAATTTTTCCTTAATTTTTTTGCAGTTAAACTATTTGCAATAATCAAAAAAAACCCA
>CACJEG010000019.1 GCA_902592375.1 uncultured Pelagibacteraceae bacterium
AACTGCAGATTCTGAATAATTTCTATTTTTATCAAACGCTTGAATAAGTACAATTTCCTCGTTTGCAATCTTAACTTCTAATTTTATATTATTAATAAATTTTGATAAATTTTTAACAATTAAAACATCTGGTGTTTTAGACTGGATTATTAACTTATTTATATCTTTTCTTTTAATTTGATCTTTTGTGAAAGATACAAAGTTATGATCTGGATTTTTTAAAATTACTTTTTCAAATTTACAATTTAAGTTCAAATCAGAATTGAGTGTAATATTTGTATTTTTAGCCTGAGCAAAACTAAGGCAACATAATAAGATAAATATTGATAGAAGGATTTTCATTTAATTAATTATATTAATAATACTTTTTTTTATTGTTTCACTTATTTTAATTGTTCCATTTTTATTTGGGTGTATGCCGTCTTGTTGATTTAAACTTGGATTAAGTGCCACACCTTCAAGAAGAAATGGGATTAGTGCTAAATTATATTTTTTTGATAACTTTGGATAAATAGCATCAAACTCTTTTTTATATTGTTTCCCATGAGTATCTGGAGCTACCATTCCAGCTAAAATAATTTTAATTTTTTTATTCTGAGCAACTTTTATTATTTGTTCTAAATTTCTTTCTGTTTCCTCTGGTTGAATTCCTCTAAGCATATCATTGGCCCCTAAACCTAAAATAATTAAATCTATTCCTGATTCAGATAAACTCCAATCAGCTCTATTCAATCCACCTGACGAGGTACTTCCTGAAACACTTCCATTAATGACTTTAATGTTTAATCCAGCTTGCTTAAGATTATTTTCTAAAACTATTGACAAATGATGATCTTTAGGTAATCCATAACCGGCCATCAAACTATCACCAAATAAAACCACCTTTTCTATTGCACTTGCATTTATGTGCACTAGAAAGAATATCAAAATTTTAATAAATATAGTTTTATTCATGAGTGTTCTTCTTAAATTAAAAAAAATAAATCTCAAATACCAAACTGGTAAAGATAGTATCAGTGTTTTAAAGAATATTGATTTAAATATTAAGAAAAAAGAAACTGTTTCAGTAGTTGGGGAAAGTGGCTCAGGTAAAACAAGTTTAATAATGTTAATTGGAGGCTTAGAAAAACCAACCTCTGGTAAAATAATTTTTAATGATCAAGAAATAACAATCCTTAGTGAAGATGAAGTGTCGGAAATAAGAAAGAAAAATATTGGAATAATATTTCAGTCGTTTTATTTAATTCCTAATTACACAGCAGTTGAAAATGTTGCTTTAACGCTTGAACTAAATAATTTTAAAAATCCAGAAAAAGAAGCAAAAATTTTATTAGATCGTTTTGGTTTGAAACATCGTTTTAATAATTTACCAAGTCAATTGTCAGGTGGTGAACAACAAAGGGTTGCTATCGCTAGAGCAATTGCGATGAAACCAGAACTAATCTTAGCAGATGAACCAACAGGAAACCTAGATACAGAAAATTCTATTATGATTGCAAATATTTTATTTAAGTATGTCAAAGAAGAAGGTTCGTCTTTAATCATGGTAACTCATGATCCTAAACTTGCCGACAAAGCTAAAAGAAAAATAAAAATTAAAGATGGAAAAATTAAATAATCCCTCAGAATTTAGCTTGATATTTAAATACGCTTTAAAAGACTTAAGCAGAAATTATCATAAAATTTCTAGTATCATTGTTACGCTATTTATAAGTCTTTTTATTTTAAGTGCTATTTTCACAATTGAAGATAGTCTTAAAAAAGAACTTAATGATAATGCTAAAGCTCTATTAGGTGGAGATTTAGAAATTGATTACAATCGTAATCAGGGAAATTTAGATCTAGTTAACAAAGTAAAAGAGTTTGCAACTGTTTCTCAAATGATTGAGTTCAGTACTATGCTTTCAACTACTGGCAGAGAAAAAAATAAATCATTATTTACTAGAATTAAAACTGTAGATGAAAAATATCCTTTATATGGAAATGTTGTGTATGAGCCAATTGGTGCTTATGAAAGAATGCAAAAAGAACCTAACACTATCCTGATCAATGAAAGTTTATCAAAAACACTAAATATTAAAATTAATGAAATCGTAAAAGTTCAAGATCAAAATTTTAAAGTAATTGGAATTATTAAATCAGTACCAGATGTAAGTGGATTTGTTGCATTTGGCGATTGGGCTTTAGCAGGAAAACAAACTTTAGAAATTTTAAAACTTAACGGTATTGGAAGTTTTTTAAACTATGAATATAAAGTAAAATTTAATGACAATGAAAAGCCTGAAGAAATTGAGAAACGAATTGAAAAAATATTTAAAGAAGATCAAAAAGTTAAACTTAGATATCCTGAAAATTCTGCAAGTGGTATAAAGAGAATTATTAATAATTTTTCTCAATTTTTATCTCTCGTATCTATCAGTGCAATGTTGATAGCAGGTATTGGAATAGCAAATACTTTGCTTTCTTTTATTAATCAAAACAATATGTCGATAGCTGTACGAAAAGCAGTTGGCTTTTATTCAGGTAATATTAAATTTCTATATTATCTGCAGTTATTTATACTTTTATTTATTATCACTGTTGTTGCTTATGGGTCGAGTTTTTTAATTGTACCAATAGCAGATAAATATTTATCCGATGGATTAGGATTAAACGTTTACCCAGTGTTTTCTTTACTAAATTTTTCAAAAATATTTTTAGTGGGATTATTGGTTCTAGTAATTTTTTCTATCCCAACAATCAGTTCTATTGATCAAGTAAAAGCGTCTAATTTATTTAGAAACGTATTTCAAAATCTTCAATTTTATTATTCTAAAAGATCAGTTGTTCTAAGCTTTATTTTATTATCTATCTTAATTTTATTATTCACAGTTGGATCTGAACAGCCTTCTTATAGCTTGGGCTACTTTGCTGCTTTTTTTGTGTGTTTAATTGTATTTTTCTTACTTTCAAAATTAATCATTTTTTTCCTAAAAAAATTCAAATCTAGTTCAATAATTTCTTTAAAAGTTTCAATTAAAAATATTACCCAAACAAAAAGTATAACTCCCATTACAGTCATGTCTCTTGGCTTAGGGGTTACTTTATTATTAACATTGGCTTTAGTTGGTACAAATTTTCAAAGAGAAATTGCTAAATCTATTCCTGATATTGCACCTGATTATTTCTTCGTCGGTATTCAAAAAGGAGAAAGAGAAAAATTTGAGCAAGGTATTTTAAATATGGATCCAAATGCATCTATTGAAATTGTGCCAATGGTGTCTTCTGGAATTGTAAAAATTAATGGTATAGATCCTAACACTTATATTAAACCAGATAATGATAGTTACTGGGTAATTGGTAGCGAACGAAGATCTTCATGGGTAGAAAATATTCCTGAAGATAATCCAATTTTAGAAGGTGAATGGTGGGATTTAACAAACCCTAATCAACTTCAAATATCTCTTGATGCAAAAGTTGCTAAAGATTTAAATATCCAGTTAGGTGATATTTTTACTTTAAATGTTTATGGGCGTGAAATTGATGGAGAGGTCATTAATTTTAGAGAGGTGGATTATCGAGATTTAAGCATCAATTTTGCAATGTTATTTAATCCTCAATTTGCAAAAAACATACCTCATGAATATTTAGCTACTGCAAAATTTAATTCAAATAAATTTGATGAAACTGAAATGCTTGAAATCATGCCAAGTTTATCAATGATAAAAATTGCAGATTATTTATCTAAAGTTACAGCTGTTTTGAATAAAGTATTTATTGCAGTTACTTTAATTTCAGCAGTTACTATTGTCATTGGTTTAATTGTGATTTCGAGCGCAATTATGGTTCAAGGAAAAGTAAAAGAATATCAAAATTTAGTATTTAAAATTTTAGGTTTTTCAAAAAAACAAATTGTTTTTTCATCATTAATTGAATTCATTATTATTTTTAAATCTGTAATTTTAATTGCGATATTCTTTGCAGTAATTGGTTCAAAATTGATTATGGAAAATATTTTTGAGCTAGTGTGGATGTTTGACTTTAAAGTTTTAATTTATTTAGGATTTTCAATCGGCTTTGTTACTTTAATTTTAATATTGCTAACAAACTTGAAATATCTAAATCCTAAAGTTTATCCTCTAATAAGAAATCAATAATTAAAATTTAATAATTTTACTATCTAAAGAAATAAGATTTAATTCTACTCTCAATTTTGGAAATCTTTTTTTAATTTGTTTTTTAATTTTAGAGAAAGAGTCTTTATGAATTTTTTTTTCATTTACCGGACTAAATTCTTTATTTCCATTTGCAATTTTAGCTGCACCACAATCTTTATGATTAATGACAATTAATTTTTCTATTTTATGTAATTGAATAGAGGTTTCTAAATTATCATAAAACGTTTTATGCCATTTTTTGAATTTATTATGTGTAACCCCAACCGCTGCACCTGCAATTGTAAAAGCACTGTATTTTCCTGTTAATTTTTTTTTTTTTAAATGATTGTGAACTAAATGTTGAAATCTTGGATCCATACAAGATAACACCATTGCTTTAAATTTTGATTTCATCAATTTAATTCAACTTTAAACATAGCTTCATTTCTTCTATTCATTGGAAGAGTAAATGGGCTATCATAGGTTGCTCTAATTGGTGGGCTTATAATTGATATATTTTTTTTTTGTAACTCTTTTTCTAAAATTTCTTTATGTTTTATGAAATTTCCATCTGATGCTCGCCCAGAATATCTCAGCACTGCGTAGTATCCTCCTTCAATGTTAACTATTTTAACATCTTCCCTACTTGGATTTGGTACATTTTCTGAGTTAAATTTAGAGGGTAAATAAAATTGCATACTCATATTTCCATTTTTCTCAACTTGGGTAACTGGGGTAGTCATTTTAATTTTCTCTTGAGTATCGTTTCTGCCTGAAATGTAATTAAACAATTTTCTAAAATTACTATCTATTCCAGATGTCATTGTTTCCACCGCTAAACGATCAGAATATTTTCTAATCTCATAAACCTCAGTTTTAGAGATAACTTCATAATTTGCTTCTTCGTAAGCCATAACTGCAGAATAAGGTAAAATAAATAAAGTACAAAATACTATAAGATAAAGTTTAATAATTTTCATTGTTACATAACTCTATATTCAAAATTTTGTGTAGTTTCATTAATTTGAATTAATTTAGCGCCATTTCTCTCATGAAAATTAGTTGCCATTTCTGTTAAAGGTGAAAGGGTTACTAATCTATTTAAATGATTAGATTTTTTAATTTTTTTGAATACCTCTTTTACTATTAATTTTCCTCCACCCTTTTTTTTAGACCATACAGTGTAAGCAATTGCTATTTGACCACCTGACTGATCTCGCATAGCAGTTTGTAGAAATGCATCAGTGCTAAGTTTTTCTAACTCTTCAACACTTTTTGGAATTTCATTTGTATAAGCAAAACACATCACAGCATGAATTTCTCCTTGATATTCAACACCAAAAATTTTTCTTCCATATCCTGTTCTAAACTTGTTATCTAACTCTGGTCTGACAGGATCTTCATCTGTATTGCATTCTTTAAGCTCGACAAGTTTTGCGCCTTTAACCCAACCAAAAAAATTGTCAATATTTTTACTTAAAAATTGTCTATTTTTTCTTAATCTTGCTTTAATTCTTGGA
>CACJEG010000020.1 GCA_902592375.1 uncultured Pelagibacteraceae bacterium
AGAAATTGATGGTGGAATCAATTTTGATAACTGCAAAAGTGCAATTGATGCTGGTGCAAATATTCTTGTTTCCGGTACTACAGTGTTCAAAAGTAATGATGGAGATATAAAGAAAAATATTAATTTATTAAAATTAAAATAAGTTAATGATTAATACAAATTCCTTAGGTATTTTAGGTCAATTCTATTTTAATATAAGAGATGGTTTTAAATCAATATATCAAAATTCAAATTTTTACGAAAAAAGAATATCAAAAACTTTTGACAGTAGTTTTGAATATAAACCAAGTCCACATTTGCTTTCTTCTATAATTAAATACCAAAACAAAAAATATAAAATTGAAGACTTTGCTATTGAGTCTATTTGGCAAAACAATTTAAGTTCAAAAGATTATGAAAAATTAAATAATTTTTTTTGGTTTTTTAGCTTGGATTTAAAGTCTTCAAAAAAAACCACGCAAGCAGTCATTAAAAATTGGATTTCAAATAACAATAAATTTCAAAAAAAAAGCTGGGAATTTGATTTAACAGCAAAAAGAATTATTTCATGGTTATCGAATCATCAACTCACTTACGAAGATAGTGACCAAGAATACAGATCTACTTTTAATCATATGATTCAAAAACAAACAAATCATTTGTTAAATGAAATCAAAAACTCAAAAGAAGTGGAAAATAAAATGATTGGATGTGCTGCAATCATTTTAACTGGATTAGCTTATAAAAATGAAAAGCAATATCTTGTAAATGGATTAAATTTATTAAAAAATATCATTAAATCCTCAATTGATAATCAAGGCTTTCCGAAATCAAGAAATATTCGACAACTGATATTTTATTTAAAATATTTTATAATTATTAGAGAGTGGTTTAAAGAATCTCAGAGTTTAATTCCTGAATATATTGATGAGACCATTTATTATTTAGGATCAAGTTATGCTTTCATTTGGCAAAATATACAGCAAGATATTTTTTTTAATGGTAATTTTTCTTCTGAAAATAAAGAATTTGATCAATATTTAAAAAGGTTTGGTTATACTTTCAAAAACCAAATTAACGAACTTGGTGGATATGCAATTCTTAAAAATAAAAAAATAATTCTCGCTGCAGATATAGGTTCTAGTCCTAACAAAATTTTTTCGAACGACTACCAAGCAGGTGCTTTATCGTTTGAAATATTTTCAAATGAAAAAAAAATAATATCAAATGCTGGTTATTACTCAGATAGAAATAATAAATTTAATAAATTATCAAGAAGCACCTCTCTTCATTGTGCTTTAACCATTGAGGATTATTCCTCTTGTAATTTTGCTAAACATCATAAAGGTTTAATTATTGATAGAGGACTGAGAGTATCAAAAAAAAATGTAGTTTTTGAAAATAATTATTGGAAAATATCAGGTACACATGATGGATATTTAATTAAATTTGGAACATATTATGAGAGAGAGGTTGAGTTTTATCCAGAACAAATGAAATTTATTGGTTATGATAAATTATTTAGAAAAACACCTAATAAAGAATTTAAATTTGAAATTAGATTTCATCTTAATCCAAGCTCAAAAGTCATGAAAACACAAGACAACAAATCTATCTTAATTGAAATAGAAGAGGAAGGTTGGAAATTTAGCTGTGATAAATTTGATATTAATATTGATAATGGTTTATATTTCGGTAATAAAAATTCATATAAAGAAAACCAAAATATTTTTATCTCGGGCATGAACAATGAAAAAGAGCAAGTTATAAAATGGGAGATCAGTAAATTATAATGAATAGGAAAATCAAAACAGCCCTAATTTCTGTATCCGACAAAAAAAACTTAAAACCTTTATTAAGTATTTTAAAAAAAAACAAAATAAAAATAATCAGCTCAGGTGGAACCTATAAAGAAATTATAAGATTAAAATTTAAATGTTTAGAGGTTTCTAAATTTACTAATTCTCCTGAGATTTTAGAAGGCAGAGTAAAAACTCTTCATCCTAAAATTCATGCCGGTATTCTAAATAAAAGAGAAAAAAAATCTCACATAAAAGATCTAAAAAATAATGGTTTTGAAAATATTGATTTAGTAATTGTTAATTTTTATCCATTTGAGGACACTCTTAAAAAATCAAAAAACCATAAAAAAATTTTAGAAAATATAGATATAGGTGGTCCTGCAATGGTTAGATCTGCGGCAAAAAACTATAATGATGTTGCCGTAATAACGTCTTCAAATCAATATGAGGAATTAATTCAAGAACTTAAGAAATTCAAGGGATCTACTTCTTTAAATTTTAGAGAAAAACTATCAAGAATAGCATTTACTGAAACGGCTTATTATGAATCTGTAATTTCAAATTATTTTAACAAAAAGACAAATACGATTTTCCCTAGGAAAAAAATTTTTCACGGAAATCTAATAGAGCAACTTAGATACGGTGAAAATCCTCATCAATTAAGTGCAATTTATTCAATTAATTCAAATACAAATTTAAAACAAATTCATGGAAAACAGCTTAGTTATAACAATTACAATGACATATTTAGTGCTCTAACTATTTCAAGATCTTTACCTAAGGGCAAAGGAACAGTCATAGTTAAGCACGCAAATCCATGTGGAGTTTCTACTAAAAATGATCATTTAGAGAGTTATAAGTCTGCTCTTTCTTGTGATCCCGTGAGCGCTTTTGGCGGAATAGTTTCTTGTAATTTTAAAATTAATAAAAATTTAGCTCTAGAATTAAATAAATTATTTTTAGAAGTAATAATTGCTAATGGTTTTGAGAGCAATGCAATCAAAATTTTAAAAGCTAAAAAAAACTTAAGATTAATTGATGGAACAAATTATACATCAGAAGAACTTATTAAATTTATATCATTTAACCAAAATATAATGATGCAATCAGAGGACTTAAGTTTGTTTTCTAAGAAAAATTTTAAAATTGTATCAAAACGAAAACCAACAATAAAACAACTTAAAGATCTTATTTTTGCTTTCAACGTATGCAGATATGTCAAGTCAAACGCAATAGTGCTAGCATCAAACGAAACTACTGTTGGTATCGGTTCTGGTCAACCAAGTAGACTGGATAGTTGTCAAATAGCAATTAACAAAATGAAAAAATTTAATTTTATGAATGATAATTTGGTAGCTGCCTCTGATGCATTTTTTCCTTTTGTAGATGGTATTGAAAAATTAGTTCAATCCGGTGTTAGAGCAGTAGTTCAGCCATCCGGATCAATAAGAGATAAAGAAATAATTAATTTTGCGAATGAAACAGATACTGTGCTTCTTTTTTCAAAGACTAGACACTTTAGACATTAGATATCTGATCTATTTTTGCCGCAAGAATAAAATCGCTCTCGGCTAGACCTTTAATCGCATGTGTGAATATTTTAATTCTCGCATAACCCCATCCAAACCACAGATCAGGATGATGACCTTCGGTCTCTGCAATTTCTCCAACTTTATTTACAAATTCTTGACTTTTTAAAAAGTTATCAAATTTAAAACTTTTTATTAAATGAAACCCGTCGATTTTATCTTCTAAA
>CACJEG010000021.1 GCA_902592375.1 uncultured Pelagibacteraceae bacterium
TTTTTGTAACCTTATTAAATTCTTTAATTGTTTCAGATCCACATGATGGACAATTTTTTGGAAAAATAAATTTTTTTGAGTTTTTTAATCTTTTTTGTTTATCTATAGAAAGTATATGCGGTATCACATCACCTGCTCTTTCTATAACAGCCATATCACCTATCCTAATATCTTTTCGAGTTATTTCATCTTCATTGTGTAATGTTGCGTTTGAAACTATAACACCACCAATATTAATTGGTTTTATTTTTGCTACCGGTGTTAAAGCTCCGGTTCTACCTACTTGGATTTCAATATCTAATATTTTTGAGGTTGCTTTATTTGATGAAAATTTATGTGCTATTGCCCATCTTGGAGCGTTTGAGATATTTCCTAATCTTTTTTGTAACTCAAAATCATTAACCTTATATACTATTCCATCTATATCAAAATCTAAATTTGATCTTTTGTGCTCAACATCATTATAATTTTGAATTAAATTTTTTGTACCGTAAATAGTCTTGTTTAGTGGGTTAGTTTTAAAACCCCAATCATCTAATTTTTTTAAATAATCAGATTGTTTTTTTTGTTTTAAGCCCTGCTCAAAACCAAAAGTATACGCAATAAAATTTAAAGGGACTTTTTTTGTATCTTCCGGATTTTTTTGGCGCAAAGATCCTGAAGCAGCATTTCTAGGATTGGCAAATTTTTCTTTTAAATTCTCAAAATCACTATTCTTTATAAATACCTCTCCTCTAATATCAATATCTTTAGGAAAATCTTTATGTAAAATTTTTTTTGGAATATCTTTGATTGTCGCTAAATTAGCAGTTATATCTTCACCTTCTCTACCATCACCTCTAGACAAACCTCTTTCAAAATTTCCATTTTTATATGTTAATGAGGCAGAAATTCCATCTATTTTTGGTTCGGCACTATAAAAAATTTTAAATTTATCATTTTCAGATAAAAAATTTAAAATTCTTTTTTCAAAATTTTTTAAATCCTCCTCTGAGAATGCATTTGAAAGCGAAAGCATAGAAACTCTATGTTGAAATTTTTTAAAATTTTTAGACGGTTTGTGGCCTACTATATTTGAGGGTGATTGATTTGAGGTAAGGAAAATGTATTTTTTTTCTAATAATAATATTTCATTTTTTAATTTATCATATTCACTATCCGAAATTAAAGGTTTGCTATCATTATAATAGTATTTATTACATTTGTTTAATAAATTAATTTTGTTCTTGTATTCTTTTTGAATTAATTTTTTATTCATCTCAGTCTAAAAGAGATTTGAATTTTTTAATAAATGATTTATTTTTTTTACTTTTTTTAAGATTTGCCCTTTTATTTTTCTCATAAGTTTTATCAAATACACTATATGATTTTTCATACCATTGGGAAGATTGATAATTATAACCTAAAAGTTTTGCATATTTTTTTGCCTCCTCTGTTATTCCTAAAGTATAATAAACTTCCACTAACCTGTGAAGTGCTTCCTCAGTATAAATTGTAGTTTCATAATCATCTATTATTGTTCGAAATCTATTTATAGCTGGTATCCATTTTTTCTTCTGAAAATAATATCTTCCGATATACATTTCTTTTGCTGCCAAGATATCATTTATTAAATCTATTTTAAATTCAGAGTCTATTGCGTACTCCGTATTTGGAAAGTTTTTTGTTACAATACTAAAATATTTTTTCGCTTTAATAATAGATTGTAGATCTTTTTTTTCGTCTACTATTTGTTCGTAATATGAAAGAGCTAATAAATAATACGCATAATCAAGATTTTTATGTTTGGGATAAACTCTTAAAAATCTTTCTAATTCTGAAATTGTATCAAAATAGTAATCTTGAGTGTAATAGGAATAAGCTGCCATTAAAGACGATTTAGGTGCCCACTCAGACTGGGGAAATAAAGTTTCTGCTTCATTAAATTTTTTTGCAGCAAAAAATATATCACCAGCTTCTAATGACTCCATTCCTTCTTTGTAAACTTCAAGAACTTGAAGATCTAAACTTTTTTCTTTTATTATTGATTTTTTAACCTCTTCTTTTGAACAGGAGGTTAACAATATCAAAATATTGCAGAAGAAAAAAATTAATCTAAATAATTTCATTTGAGAATTATACTTACTTTACTTAAGATTTAAATGGTGTCTTTAGGCTTAAGCAATTGATCTCAATAAATTTCTATTGATTAAATTATGAGGTAAATTACGTTCTTTAATTTCAATTATTGAAAAGTTTTCACTATTTTTAAATACTTTTCTTAACAACTCATTTGTTAGGAAATGTCCTCCTTTAGAACAATAAACACTACCAACAATTCTATAACCAGAGGTAAATAAGTCTCCAATACAATCCAAGATTTTATGATTTACAAATTCTTTTTCATTTCTCAAACCATTGTCATTTAGTATTTTATCACCCTTAACAACAACGGCATTTTCCAAACTTCCACCTTTAGCTAGTCCAATTTTTTTAATTGCTTCAATGTCCTCAAATAAACAAAATGTTCTTGAATTAAATATATCCTCTAAATTATCTTCATATACATTAATTTTATTTCTTTGATTTCCAATTACTGGATTATTGTAATTTAGTTCAAAATCTATATCCAAACTTAATTTTGAAGGCTGAATTGATATAGTTCTTTCTTGATCTTTAAATTCAACTTTTTTATTTATTTTAATTATTTTTATTGGAGCTTCACTGACTTCAAAACCTCCTGGAATTATTTTTTCAATAAATTCTTTCGCAGATCCATCAAGGATTGGAACCTCTTCATTATTTAATTCGATAATTGCGTTATCTATACCTAAGCCAAATAAAGCTCCCATCAAATGTTCTATTGTGGAAATTTTTACTCCAAATTCATTTGTAATAGTTGTATTGAGTGAGGTATTACTTACGTTCATAAAATTTGGATAAACTAAATTATTTGTTTTTAAATCTACTCTTTTAAAAACTATACCTGTATCTGGTCTTGCTGGTTTTATGCAAACGTTAACTCTTAAACCTGTGTGAAGACCTATGCCTCCAAATGAAATTGGATTTTTTATTGTTTTTTGAGTTAAGTAAGACACTCAAAACTTATAAATTGGTCAAGGAATATTAAGAAAACAACAAATGTTACAAGAAAAGACAGTTTTAGCTAAATAATTGAAAAAACTTTTCAAAAAATCCCTTATTTATTGTATTTTTTGGTACTAACTTAACCTCATTTTCATTTATTCCATTAATTATTTCATAAACCATAACGGGAAATTCGTTGCTGTTCCCTTGAAAATAATTTTCTACATAATTCCCACTTATATATTTACTAATTTTAATTTGATATTTTTCTAAAACTTTTTCTAATTGATGAGACAATTTATTAGAA
>CACJEG010000022.1 GCA_902592375.1 uncultured Pelagibacteraceae bacterium
CCAGTAATTAGAAGGCTGATGGAGCCACCAAATTTTTTATTTATTTTAGAAAAATTACTTACCGCAGTAACAAATGCAGCTATTGAGCTTTTCATATCATTTGCACCTCTGCCAATTAGGTATCCTTTCTTAACAGCAGGTTTGAATGGATTAACAGTCCAATCATTCAAATTACCGGGTGGTACTACATCTAAATGACCTGCATAACAAAAATTTGGACTTGCGGTACCAAGTCTTGCGTAAAGATTTTTTACAGGATAACTATTTTTATCTTTAAACTCGAGAATTTTAGTTTTAAAGCCGATTTTTTTTAATTTTTTTTCTAAAAATTTAATAACACCGGCATCAGTTTTTGTAACAGATGGAAACCTAATTAGCTCTTTAGCTAATTGTAATTCATTTATTGTTGGCATTTTAATCTCTTAGAAGATCGTTAACTGATGTTTTAGATCTCGTTTTTTCATCAACTTGTTTAATTATTACTGCACAATACAAAGATGGAGCTTGTGGATTGTTTTTATCTGGTAAGGATCCTGGAACTACCACTGAATAAGGTGGAATTTTTCCATAAGTTATTTCACCAGTTTTTCTGTTAACAATTTTTGTTGATTGTCCAATATACATTCCCATACTAAGAACAGAGCCTTCCCCAACTATTACGCCTTCTACTACTTCAGACATTGCTCCTAAGAAAACATTATCTTCAATAATTGTTGGTAATGCTTGAGCAGGTTCTAATACACCTCCAACTCCAGTGCCAGCTGAGATATGACAATTTTTTCCAATCTGACAACAGCTTCCAGCACGACTAAACGTGTCCATCATCGTCCCTTCATCAATATATGCTCCGATATTTACATAACACGGCATCAAAACTGCATTCTTTCCTACAAATGATCCTTTTCTTACTGGTGAATTAGGCACCATTCTAAAACCAGCTTTTTCATGATCTTCTTTTGTCCATCCAGCTGTTTTTCCTTTAAGTAAATGAGCTTTGTCATACCAGCTACTGTATGGACCATTCAAATTTTCCATTGGATACATTCTAAAGCTTAACATGATAGCTTTTTTTAGATGCTGATGAGTAACCCATTCGCCATTGATCTTTTCAGCTACTCTTGCTTTTCCGCTGTCTAAATCATCAATAATTTGATTAACAGCATCCTTTAAAGATTTATCTGAATTTTGGCTTACTTGGTCTTTATTCTCCCAAGCTTCATTTATAATTTTTTCAATACTCATAATTTTATGAGTTTTTTAATAACCTTATTTCTTTTAAAAATAAAGAAAGATTTTCTATTTTGTAATCAATATATTCTTTATTAGACTCTTTT
Source organism: uncultured Pelagibacteraceae bacterium (assembly GCA_902592375.1). Taxonomy (GTDB): domain Bacteria; phylum Pseudomonadota; class Alphaproteobacteria; order Pelagibacterales; family Pelagibacteraceae; genus Pelagibacter. Next base: position 1,335 of record CACJEG010000022.1, read on the forward strand.
TTTCCCCAGTATTCATCATTGATTAACCAAACCGTTTTTGCTCCTCTTTCTTTTCCAATTGATAAGTTTTTTGCAATATCTTCAATGTAAAGTGTCTCAGTTGGATCGATTTGAAATTTTTTAATCATAAGATCAAAAGCTTTTGCCTCAGGTTTTGGACTGTATTCGGCATCAACAATATCAAATACACCGTCAAATTGATCATCAATTCCTAAGTGAGTAGTGATATTTTTAACATGTTCTTTGCTACCATTTGTAAACACAAATTTGTTTAGATTAATATTTTCAAGCTCATTCCTCAAAACAGTATCTTTTTCTAGAAAATCTAAATCAATATCATGTACGTAGTCTAAAAATTCTCTTGGAGGTATATCGTGATGAATCATTAAACCATTAAGACTGGTATTATATTTATGAAAATAATTTGTTTGTAATTCTTTTGCTTCTTTTAAATCTACATTTAATTTATTTGAAATGTATTGAGTCATTTTTTTACTTACTTGACCAAATACTCCCTCAAGATCACTGTAGAGCACTCCATCACAATCAAATAATATGTTTTTGATATTTTTTAACTCTTTCATTGTCTTATTAGAGTCCCAGAGCCCTTGTCAGAGAATATTTCCCATAAACATGAATGTGGTTTTGTACCGTTAATTATACCAACTGCTGTGACACCATTGTTCACTGCATCTAAACAAGCATTTATTTTAGGTATCATACCCTCTGTAATAGTTTCATCTTTGATCATTTCCATAATCTCAGATGAAGAAATTTCTTCTATTAATTTCTTATTTTTATCTAGAACACCATCCACATTCGTCATCAACAAAAGTCTTCTAGATTTTAAAGATTTTGCTATGGCCGTTGCGGCAGTATCTCCATTAATATTATATGTTTGATTTTCTTTACCTAATCCTAATGGTGAAATTATTGGAATTTTATTTTGATTAATTATATTTAATATTTGTTCATTATTAATCTCATTTGGTATACCTACAAATCCTAGCTCTTCTGCTTCTGGTATAGTTTTTATAACATTATTATTTTTCGTGTGAATAGAGATTGCCTCTGTCCCTTTGTCTTTTAAAGAATTAACAATGTCATCATTAAAATCAATCAAAACAGATTCAACAATATCAATTATATGTTTATCTGTTACTCTAAGTCCTCTTATAAATTTTGATTGAATATTTGATTTTTCTAGTTCTCTTTTAATTCTAGGTCCACCACCATGAATTACCACAGTTGCAAGCCCTAATTTATTTAAAACATTAAGATCAGTTATAAAATTATTAAATACGTTTCTATCAATTAAAACGTTTCCACCATATTTAATTACTATTAAATCATTTTTGTATTTTTCAATATATTTAGTTACTTCATTAATTGGTGGCCCATCTTTAGGTAATATCTTTTCAAGGTCCATTTATTATTTTTAAATTAGGTTACAGTTTTAACTGTTGTACGTTTCATTATTACAACCTGCTGAGCCATTGTTAAAATGTTATTAACTGTCCAATAAATTACTAGACCACTTGGGAATGGTGCAAGAATTACTGTTAAAAATAAAGGGAAGAACATAAATATTTTTGCTTGCATTGGATC
>CACJEG010000023.1 GCA_902592375.1 uncultured Pelagibacteraceae bacterium
AAACCCTAGAACTCCAGGTGGTTTCTTTTTTGATTTAGAAACTATGAAACCAAACATCAATAACCCAGGTTTTGTTGAAGCATTAACTGATTGGGTTGAAGCTACTAAATATGTTCCTCCAGGAGGAACTAACTTTGGTCTAGGTGATGAAATCGGATCATTTGGTGGTGGACAAACTTTATTTAGTTTCTCTTGGGACGATGCATTTATTGCAGCAATGCAAGATGATAGCCCAATTAAAAATAAAGTTGGTGCAGCTCCACTTCCAGGCGCTGATAGAGTTTGGAACAGAGTTACAAATAGCTGGGAAAATCAATACAACCAAGCTCCTTACATTGTTTGGGGTTGGGCTGTAGGTGTTGCGAAGAAAAGTAAGGTAAAAGACATGGCATTTGATTATCTTTGCTTCTTTTCTAATGGTGCAAACCACCAAGCTGATTTAGCTATTGGTAGATTTGGTGTTAACCCATTTAAAAACTCAGACTTTGACCCCAACATCTATATCAATAGTATGGGTTGGGATCCTGAAATTGCTAACAGTTACACTCAAACACTTTTAGATATGGAAAAGAGTAATAACAGAGTTTTCCCTCTAAGAGTTCCAGGTGTATTTGAATTTACAAGTGCTGTTGCTACAGGAACTTCAAAAGCTTTAGCAGGACAATTATCTCCTCAAGAAGCTTTAGACGAAGTTGCTAAAGAGTGGGAAGCAATTGTAAGCAGAGTAGGTAAAAAAGCAGTTCAAGATGCCTATGCTGTTGGTGTCAAAATGGAAGACAACAAGCTATAATTTAAAAATACTTTATGTGGCCATTAATTTAAATGGCCACATATTACAAAAATAATATAATCCTTTTTATATAAATGAATTTTAAGCATAAATATTTCTTTCTGTTTCCAGGTTTATTTGTGTTGATAGGAATATTAATTTTTCCAATAATTTTCGTAGTTAGATTAAGTTTGTCAGGATGGAATAGTTATAATCCTGGTTTAGATTACATAGGTTTAGAAAATTACATAAGATTATTTACTGATGACCCTAGATTCTGGGAATCATTTTTTAGATTAAGTTTTTTATCAGTCACAACAGTTATTTTACAATATGTGATTGGTTTTGCATTGGCACATATGGTTTGGAAAGATATTAAATTTAAAAGATTTTTTAGAGTTCTTTTTTTAGTTCCAATGATGACAACTCCGGTGATCATGACAGTTATTTGGAGAACTTTTTTTCATGAATCTTTAGGACCGGTAAATGATTTGTTATCAGTTTTTGGTGTAGCTCCCAAGTGGTTGACAGATCCAGTTATTGCAAAATTTACAGTAATTATAGTTGAGGTATGGCAATGGACACCATTTATGTTTTTACTTTTATTAGCAGGGTTGTTGTCATTACCTAAAGAACCATTTTTGGCTGCTGCGATTGATGGTGCTAGTCCAGTTAGAAAATTCATTTATGTAACATTTCCATTGATGGCTCCCATCTCAATTGGAGCAATAATTATAAGGTTAATTGAGGCATCAAAGATTATGGATACAGTTTATGTATTGACCTCAGGTGGTCCAGGCACTTCTACCGAAACTTCAAGTTTTTATATTTTTATTAAAGGATTGAGAGAATTTCAGATGGGTTATGCAGCGTCGATGTCATTTACTTACTTAATCATCATGATCATAAGTCTAACTATTATAGCAAAAGTATTAACTAAAGTTTTATTAAAAGAATAAATAATGAATAAACTATATATTTTTTTGAAATATTTTTTTATTGTCGTTTGGACAGTATTTGTAGTTGCTCCTTTTCTTTGGGCCTTAACCACATCTTTTAAAGACTTCCAGTCTGTTAATGGAGGAGTAACATATATTCCATGGGTTGATTTTGAGCCAAACTTAGAAGGTTGGAAGGTTTTAATTAAATCTCCAGCTAAAGGTGGAGTAGATATAATTGAACCATATTTTAATAGTTTGTTTGTAACTTGTACTGCAAGTTTAATTAGTATTATTCTTGGAACATTGTCTGCTTATGCATTATCAAGATATACATTTAAGGCAGGGTTTGTAAAAAATAATGACATTACTTTTTTCTTTATCTCACAAAGAATTATGCCACCGATTGTTTTGTCAATTCCATTTTTTTTATTTTTAAGTTCAATAAATTTATTAGATAGTCTGACCGGGCTAATTGTTGTTTATATTGTTTTATTAATGCCAATAGCGGTTTGGATTATGGTCGACTTTTTTAATAAAGTTCCTAGAGAAATTGACGAGACAGCTCTAATTGATGGTTGTAACCCTTATCAAGCATTTTTAAAAGTGGTCTTACCAAATTCAATACCTGGTTTAATTGTAGCAGGAATGTTTTGCATAATATTTGGATGGATTGATTTTTTCTTTGCTTTTATTTTAACGTTTACAGAGGTCCAGTTATTACCG